>NZ_JCAFSD010000004.1:0-313995 GCF_059368915.1 Stenotrophomonas sp. YJH_SMC_105-26
AAACGTCTGCAAGATGGACAATCATCCTTCCTGCAGGCGCCTTCACAAGATACCTGCGCATACTTTCAAAGATCCGGGGAAGTGGCCTCAGCGCCGTTCCCGTGTGCTGCGAAGTTTCCTTCGTAGCGAGCCGCCCATTATAGCCGGCTTTTCCGCTTCGTCAACACCTTTTTTCAAGGCCGTCTCACCGGAGTGGACGTTGTTGCCGATGCCGCTTCGTCGTTGGACCCGAGGGCCTTTCGTCGTTGCGAGCCGCCTATTATGCCGGACTTTTCGAGTCCGTCAACACCTTCGTTCGATCAATTCGCTCGCCGGTGGTGGCGTCGCTGTTCGCGTGTCGTTTCCGGGGAAGCGATGCGCTGCAGCAAGGGAGCGAATTCTAGAGATCCTGCGGATTTCGTCAAGGCTTTTTTTGCAACGTGATGACAGAAGCACCACGCCATCACGCATGACGTACGCTCGAAGATCACTGCGGCGTTGCCCGCGCGTTGCGCGGTCAACGCCGCAACCCTAATCAATGCAGGGATGCACAATGCAGGGATGCACAATGCAGGGATGCACAGTGGAGACAGCACAATGAGCATGCAGGTGCGGCGCGCGTGGTGGCGCGATCTTTCGATGCCGGCAATCGTCGCTGGCTTCATTACGGTACTGGTGGGCTTCGCCAGCTCGGCCGTGATCGTGTTCCAGGCGGCACAGGCCGTCGGTGCCGACCAGGCGCAGATCGCCTCCTGGATGTGGGCGCTGGGGCTGGGCATGGGCGTGACCTGCATTGGCCTGTCGCTGCGCTATCGGGTGCCGGTGGTGACAGCGTGGTCGACCCCGGGTGCAGCGATGCTGGTGGTGGGTGCCGGCGGTGCTTCGCTCTCCGAGGCCACGGGCGCATTCCTGCTGGCCGCCGTGCTGGGCCTGCTTGCGGGTTTCTCGGGGGTCTTCGCGCGACTGATGCAACGGGTACCGATGGCGCTGGCCGCCGGCATGCTGGCCGGTGTGCTGCTGCGCTTCGGGCTGGATGTGTTCGTCGCCATGAACACCCAGCTGGTGCTCGCGCTGGCAATGTTCGCCACCTGGCTGGCCGGGCGCCGGCTGTTCCCGCGCTATGCGGTGATCGCCACATTGCTGGTCGGCATCGCCGTCGCCGCGAGCCGTGGCCTGCTGCACGCCCAGCAGGTGCATCTGCAACTGGCGATCCCGCAGTGGGTGACGCCCTCGCTGTCGTGGACCGCCGTGGCCGGCATTGCCCTGCCCCTGTTCGTGGTCACCATGGCCTCGCAGAACATTCCCGGTGTGGCGGTGATGCGCGCGTCCGGCTACGACGCCCCGGTGTCGCCGTTGATCGGCTGGATCGGTGTAGTCAATACGCTGCTGGCGCCGTTCGGTGCGTATGCACTGAACCTGGCGGCGATCACCGCCGCCATCTGCATGGGCCGCGATGCGCACGAGGATCCGGCGCGCCGCTACACCGCAGCGATGGCGGCCGGCGCCTTCTACATTGTCATCGGGCTGTTCGGCGCCACGGTGGCCGCACTGTTCGCGGCCTTCCCCAGGGAGCTGGTGGCCTGCGTGGCCGGTATCGCGCTGTTCGGCACCATCGGCAACAGCCTGGCCAGTGCATTGGCGGTGGAGCGCGACCGCGAGGCGGCGCTGGTCACCTTCCTTGTTACCGCCTCCGGAGTTTCCCTGGCCGGGATCGGCTCGGCGTTCTGGGGACTGCTGGCCGGTGCGCTGTGCCTGCTGGTGTTGCGGGCACGGACAACGGCCTGAGCAACCCTATCAGGCCGGCATGATCAGGCCGCCATGCGGGCGACGGTATTGATCACCGCGTTGGCCGCCATGCCGATCACCACCGCCCACACGCTGGTGCCGCCACGACGCTGCAGTTCGGCACGGATGCGGTTGTGCTGCCCGGCGTGGGCAGCCTTCACTTTGCCCAGCAGTCGCGTGCAGTAGCGCAGGTACAGGGTGTTGGCGGTCACCGCGATGGCGAACCGAGGCACCGCCAGCAACGCCACCGTGAGCAGCGGGTTGGCGCGGGCCGCCAGCAGCGCGATACCGATCAGGACCAGCTCGAAGAGGATGGCTGCCAGGTACATCTTCCGGTGCAGCAGCCAGTACGTCGGCACCAGGAAGGCGGGCCAGTGCCACGGTCGCGGCGGCTTCGGCACCGGGCTGCCCAGGTGCCAGCGCTGGCGGTAGAGCGCCGCGTTGGGGCCGACGAGGAGGTTCAGGTAGTCCGCGTCGGACGGAGCGGGCGCGTCGTCCACCTCTGTGGCGGGCGCAAGATAGGGATTGTCATCCGCCGGGGAAACCGGCGGAGTATCCAGATGATTCATGTCGGCGATTCCTTGCCCAGGATGATCCCGCGGTAGCGGCAGCCACCGCTGGATCTGAAGCCTTCCCGGCCTCAGCCTGCCAGCGCCTGCCCCACCAGCATCACCGCAACGACGGCGATGGCCACCACCGCCGCTGCCAGTGCATTGGTGTCACCCCGTCTGGCCAGCTCGCTGCGCAGGCGCGCCTCGTCATCTCCCACCAACGCGCGCGCGCGGGCGATCTCACGCTGGCAATGCGCCAGGTACCAGCGGTTGGCATACACTGCGGCGGTGATGTTGATGACGAGGGTGATGACCGTCGACACGCCTTCCGGAACGCCCAGCAACGCCTCGGCGATGCTGAAGAACACCAGCACGCCGGCCCAGATCGCCGCCAGCCGGTACATCCTGCGGTACACCATCCAGATCACGCCGATCAGGAACGCCGGCCAGTGCCAGGTGCCGTTGCCGTCGGCAATGCCCTGGTCGAGCCGCCAGCGCTGTCGATAGATCGGGAAGTTGCCGCCGACCACGGCGGCGTACAAGGCGATGTCGCCTTCCAGCTGCGGCGCGGTCGCGGCCACCGGCGAAGCTGCCGGCGCACGATAGGGGTCGGACGGATCAGCGGTCGATGCGCCGCTGGCGCTGACGGCCTGCACCGGTTCAATCGACGGCGGGATCGGATCCATCGGCGCCACCGAAGGATCCAGCTCGGCCAGCGGCCGCCACGATGCCATTCCTTCCCGCCACATCAGCGTACGGGCGGTTACCGTGCCGTCCTGCTGCAGACGGCGCAGCCCGGCCAGGTCCACCGGCCCTTCGCTCTGCTTGCTGTTGGCGTACCACCACTGTGCGTCCTGCATGCCATCCATTCCTGTCGATCCCATGGTTACTCCGAACACCCCGCCACGGCCTGCAGCGGTTCACTGGCCAGTACCTGCACCAGCTGGTGGCGCGCGCCGGGTGCAAGGGCAATCTGCTCCGGCCCGGCATTGGCTACTTCCAGGCACACGTAATCGTGCCAACCGTCGCCGACATCGGCCATCTTCGCCGCCGCCTCCGCGCCCGGATTCCACGCCACCAGGGTCTGGCTGCCTTCGCTGCGGATCTCGATCCGCCGCTGCAGGACGGGATCGCGAAGCACGTAGTGGCCACCGGCACCGGTATAGATGCGGTCGCTGCGCCCCGGATCGCGCGGGTCACGCAGCGACCAGGGCCCCTGCTGCCGGCGCAGCTGCGTGTAATCCTCGTACTTGTCCAGATAGTGCAGGCCATCGAGGCCATCAACCTCGACACGACGGGCATCGCCTACCCGGAAGTAGCTGTGCAGGGCCTGTGTGAAAGCCACCGGGGACGGGCCGGTGTTCTCGGTGGTCAACTGCTGGCGCAGCTGGCGACCGATGCGCAGCTGCATCTGCAGGCGCAGGCCACACTCGGCAATCGACAGGGGCGCCAGCTGCAGCTCCAGTTCACCGTCATCGTCCTGGCGGGCCTGCAGCAGCTCCCAGCGCGCGGTGCGTACCAGGCCGTGTGCCGGCACGTCATCACCCTGGCCCTGGCGACCGAACCACGGCCAGCACACTGGAACGCCACCCCGGATCGGCGTGGGCAGCCCGGCCCGTTTCGGCGACAGCCACAGCAGGTCCGGCTGCCCCTCCGGGATGAACGACAGCAGCTGTCCGCCGAACACGCTGATGACCGCGGTGGCGCTGGGCGTGCGTATCTGCCAGGCCTCGAGCCCGTGGTACAGGCCGGTGCTGATGTCCGGGTTCGACTGCATGCTATGACGCTCCTTGAAGACCGCGGCGATGATGTCGCGGCCAGCCTGTGATCGGCAAGGTCTAGCGGGTGGCAGGCGTCCCTGCGGCTGCCTCCTGCTGCAACGCGCGCAGGATGCGCTGGCCAGCGCGCCCATCCGCATTGGCCCAGCCCAGGCGCTGCTGCTCGGCCTGGATCGCGCGGCGCGTGGCGGTGCCGATCATGCCGTCGGCGCTGCCGATGTCGTGGCCGCGGGCCAGCAGCAGGGTCTGCAGCTGGCGGCGTTCATCGCGGCCGATGCCGGGATCATCGGTCGGCCAGGCGGTGGCCAGGCCGGTGCCGCCACGCAGCTGGTCGGCCAGCGTGGCGATGGCCAGTGCATAGCTTTCGGCGGCGTTGTAGCTGTAGATCGCATCGTAGTTGCGGAACACCAGCAGCGCCGGGCCCTTGATGCCGGCCGGCAGCAGCAGGGCGGCGCGCGCGTCGGCCGGCAGATTGGGCGGCACCAGCGCGCTGCCATCCAGCGCGGTCACGCCCTGCACACGCCAATCGGCGAGGGCTCGACGTTGGGTGCGGCCCGCCTGGCTGGCATTGAAACCGGGGGGAACACGGACCTCCATGCCCCACGGTTCGCCACTGCGCCAACCCGCACGCTTGAGGTAGTTGGCGGTGGACGCCAGCGCGTCGGGAATGCTGCCGACCAGATCGCGGCGGCCATCGCCATCACCATCGACCGCGATACGTGCGTAGGTGCTGGGCATGAACTGCGTATGCCCGAAGGCGCCGGCCCAGGAACCGGTGAGCCCCTGGGCCTGCAGGTCGCCGCGGTCGATCAGCTTGAGCAGCGCCAGCAGTTCGCCACGGAAGAAGGCCTGGCGGCGGCCGGCGCAGGACAGCGTGGCCAGCGACTGCAGCAGCGGGCGCTTGCCGAAGACGCGGCCATAGTCGCTCTCCACCCCCCAGACCGCAACGATGGTGGCCGGGTCGACGCCATACTGCGCGGAGACGCGATCGAGCAGATCGCGATGTTGCTGCAGCAGGGTGCGGCCATCATCGACGCGCTGGCGGTTGACCAGCGCGGCCAGGTAATCCCAGATCGGCGTGGTGAATTCCGGCTGTGCGTCCAGCAGTCCGAGCACGCTCGGGTCCGGCGTGAGCCCGGCGGTGATCTCGTTGAAACGGTCGGCGCCGATGCCCTGGGTTGCGGCGGTGGCCTGCAGGCCCGCCAGGCAGCGGCTGAACGCCGGATCGTTGCTGGCGGCAGGGGCCGCAGGCAGCGTCGGGGTCGACGCGAGGACGGCCGCCAGGCCGAGCGTGGTCAGAATGGGCATGGCGTCCTCCGTGTTGCCGTTGCACGGCCATCTTAGGGGCAGCAGTGCGGTCGAACCTGAAGGGGCACCGGCTGGCCGTCCCCCCTAGGCAACGCGCAGCAGGCGCAGGCCATAGGCGGGACTTTCGGCATCCCAACGCTGTGCGACCTGCAGGCCCGCCTGCTGCAACAGCGCCTCGAAGCTGTCATCGGTGTACTTGTGGCTGTACTCGACGCGGATGGGTTCACCGGCAGCAAAGTGGAAGGTACGGCCACCGAGGTGGACGTCCTGCGGCCACTGGCTGACCAGGTCGGTTTCGATGCGCAGCCGCGCGGTGTTGTAACGGGCGCGGTGGCGGAATCCATCGAGATCGAAATCGCTTCCGATCTCGCGGTTGAGGCGGGCCAGCAGATTGAGGGTGAATGCCGCAGTGACGCCCTGCGCATCGTTGTAGGCCGCTTCGATCAGCGCCGTGTCCTTGTGCAGGTCGATGCCGATCAGGGCCAGGCCGTCGCGGCCCATCGTCTGACGCATCGCCCGCAGCAGGGCGACGGCCTCCGCTTCGGCGAAATTGCCCAATGTGGAACCGGGGAAGAACAGCAGCCGTCGCGCGGGTTCGCGTTCGGGCATGGGCACGGCGACGGCGCGGGTGAAGTCCGCGCAGACCGGCAGCATCTCGACCTCGGGCAGCGCCGGCGCCAGGTGGTCGATGCTGGACAGCAGTGCGGCCCGCGAGATCTCGATCGGCGTATAGGCCACCGGATCCTGCAGCGCGGCCAGCAGCAACGCGGTCTTGCGGCCACTGCCGCTGCCCAGCTCCACCACATGCAGGCGCGGGCCGACCACGCGCGCGATATTGGGCAGCACCCGCGCCAGCAGCGCCAGCTCGGTGCGCGTGGGGTAGTACTCGCGGGTCTGGGTGATCTGTTCAAACAGACGCGAGCCGCGGGCATCGTAGAAGTACTTGGAAGGCAGCTGCCGCGATGCGCATGACAGACCGGCCAGCGCATCGGCCAGGATCTGCTGGCGGCTGGGGGTCAGGTCGGTCAGCGCCTGCAGCGCGTCATGCACCGTGCTCATAGGAGGTCCCTGGCCAGGCGCAGTCCGGAGAACTGCCAGCGCGCCGGCGGCATGAAGAAATTGCGGTAGCTGGCGCGCACATGGCCACGGGGCGTGGCACAGCTGCCGCCGCGCAGCACCCATTGCCCGCACATGAACTTGCCGTTGTATTCGCCGAGGTTGCCGTCAAAAGAGCGGAAGCCCGGGTAGGCACCATAGGCGCTGGCGGTCCATTCCCAGACATCACCGAACAGCTGCCGCAGCCCACTGCCCCCGGCTGCCTGCGGGTGCAGGTGATCGTCATCGGCGAAATGACCGCGCAGGGGCTGCGACGCGGCGGCCGCTTCCCACTCGAACTCGCTGGGCAGGCGCGCACCGGCCCAGCGGGCGCAGGCATCGGCCTCGTAGTAACTGAGGTGGCAGACCGGCGCATGCGGATCCAGCTCGCGCCAACCACCCAGGGTGTACTCGCGCTGCAGGGCATCATCCCAGTACAGGGGGTGCTGCCAGCCTTCGGCTTCTCGCAGCGCCCAGCCTTCGCTGAGCCACCAGCGCGGTTCGCGGTACCCCCCTGCCTCGATGAAGGTGCGGTACTCGGCATTGCTGACGGGACGCTCGGCCAGGGCATGCGCGGGCAGCAGCACGCGGTGCGGCGGCGATTCGTTGTCGTAGGCAAAGGCGGCGTGCCGGGGCCATGCCGCGGCACCGACGGTGACGATGCGTTCGGGCGATTCGATCCAGCCCTGCGCCGTGGCGGTGCTGGCGACGGGCCGCAGGTCGTCGCGATACGGTGGCTGCAGTGGATTGCACCAGAACGCATGCTTGATGTCGGTCAACAGCAGTTCCTGGTGCTGTTGTTCGTGCTGCAGACCCAACTGCAGGTGGTGCAGCGCCTGCGCGTCGAGGTCACCGGCTGCCAGCCGTGACTGCACCTGCATGTCGACCTGTTGCCGGTAGTCGCGCACCTGCTGCAGCGAAGGCCGCGACAGCAGCCCGCGCTGCGGCCGCGCATGCGCCGGGCCGATGCTCTTGTAATAGCTGTTGAACAGATAGTCCCAGGCCGGGTCATGCGCGGGCGTGGTGGCGAAACCGGCCAGCACGAAGCGTTCGAAAAACCAGGTGGTATGGGCCAGGTGCCACTTGCTGGGACTGGCGTCGGCCATGCTCTGCAGCATGGCGTCCTCGGCACTGAGCGGCGCGGCCAGCTGCAGGCTGCGCGCCCGCACCTGTGCAAAGCGGCGGGCGAGATCGCGCTGCGGGGCAGCGACGGCGGTGGGTACGCTGTCCATGCCGGAAGCATCGGCGCAGGACGGTGAGCGCAACGTCATGGCACCACATCACCACGTTCACATGACAGCGGGCACGCGCATTCAAGAAGCGCGTGGGGACGCCGCTAACGGCAATGTTGCGGCCGCATCGTCACCGCACTGGACTTACCGCGTGCCCCTGCATCCGCTCCGCCAGCCTGCGCATTACCTGTTCGTGCTGCCCGCCGTGCTGGTCGTCCTGGTGCTGTGGATGGCGCTGGGCACCGAGGATGTCGCCAGCCCGGCGCAGCGCATCCTGCCCTGGCTGCTGGCCTGTCTCGGTGCAGGCCTGGCCCTGCTCTACCACCAGATGCGCACGTTGTGCCTGCTGCTGGTGGTGGCGGTGGTGTTCGCCCTGCTGCACCGGGACGTCGGTGGCTACCTGCGCAGCGGCCATGTCGACGCCTTGACCCCGCTGCGCTTCCACGCGATCTCGGCGTGGGTGCCGCTGCTGTTCGCCGGACTGGCACGATGGCCGGAACGCGGACGCCGACGCCAGGACCTGCTGCTGCGCAGCGTAGTGTGCGGCGCGGCGCTACTGGTCTTCCTGCTGCTGGCGGCACAGCAGCCGCGGGGGATGCACGATCTGCTGTCGAACCGTCACTGGGCCTGGATTCCCGCCAACTGGAACGCGTTGGCGCAGTTGCCGGCGCTGCTGTTCCTGCTGGCGACCGCAGCGCTGGGCTGGCAGGCCTGGCGGCATCCGCGGCCACTGCACACGGCAATGCTGCTGGCCCTTCTGTGCCTGTGGTGGATGCTGCCGCGGATCTTCCTGCAGCCGGTGCTGCTGCCGGCGCTGAGCAGTGCCGCCCTGCTGCTGATGCTGGGCGCGATGCTGCAGGAATCCTTCCACATGGCCTTCCGCGATGAGCTGACCGGCCTGCCGGGGCGACGGGCGTTCAACGAGACCCTGCAGCGGGCACGCGGTACCTACAGCATCGCGATGGTGGACGTTGACCACTTCAAGTCATTCAACGACACCCATGGCCACGACACCGGCGACGATGTGCTGCGCCTGGTGGCGTCGCGGCTGGCGCGGGTGGGCGACGGTGGCCGTGCGTTCCGCTATGGCGGCGAGGAGTTCGCGGTGGTGTTCCTGGACCGGCCGGCGGCGGCCTGTGTCGATGCCGTGGAAGCACTGCGGCAGAGCATCGAGGACACCCGCATGCAGCTTCGCGACCGCAGCACCCGCAGCCGTGACGACGAAGCCGGCCGCCAGCGGCGCGGACGCGGTGGCAGCGGCCAGGTGGTGCAGGTGACGGTGAGCATCGGGCTGGCCGACAGCCGCGTGGATCCGCGGCCGATGGCCGTGGTCAAGGCCGCCGACCAGGCCCTGTATGTGGCCAAGGACGGGGGCCGCAACCAGGTGCGCGCGCACGGCGGCCAGCGCGTTCTGGCAGCGCACAGCGCGTAGTGCTCAGACCGCGTCGAGGTAGTACCAGCGGCCGTCGATGCGTTGGAAGCGGCTGTGCTCGGTCATCCTCACCGCGCTGCCGCCGCCGATGCGGTAGCGCGCGGTGAAGCGGACTTCGGCGCTGTCAGCACCAGTGACAGTGTGCTCGTGCACGGTCAGGCCCAGCCAATGGGTGCGCTGGCCGTGGGCATCGTCCAGCGACAGCTCGGCCGGACGCGTGTCCGGATGCCAGGACTGGCGCAGGTAGTCAGCCAGTCCACGCACATAGGCGCTGTAGCGCGAACGCATCAGGTGCTCTGCATCAGGCGCGGCTTCACCGGCATGAAAACGGCCACAGCAGGCGGCATAGTCGGCGGGAAGGCCACAGGGGCAGGGATCGGCGGGTTTTCGGCTCATGCCGGCATTGTCGCCGGGTTGCCGGGATTGATCCACGCGGGGCCGCAGTCGCCCGGAGCAGGACAGGCGTATGCTGTCGCGCCCCCTCCTTGATTGATCGCCGTGCTGGAACTGGTTCCCCCTGAGTTGTGGTGGCTGGTGGTGATCGCCTTCATCGCCGGCCTTGTGGATGCCGCCGTCGGTGGCGGTGGCCTGGTGCAGCTGCCCGGCCTGTTCACGGTGCTGCCGCAGCAGACGCCGGCGATGCTGTTCGGTACCAACAAGTTCAGTTCGATGTTCGGTACCGGTGCGGCCGCCTGGCGCTATGCGCGCAACGTGCGCTTCCCGTGGAAGCCGGTACTGTTCGCGGCCGGTACCGCCTTCATCTTCTCCTTCGCCGGGGCCACGGCGGTGAGCCTGCTGCCCAAGGATGCGGTGCGCCCACTGGTGCTGGTGCTGCTGATCGCGATGCTGGCCTACACGTTGTGGAAGAAGGACTTCGGCGCGTTGCACCGGCCGCAGGAGATCGGCCGCCGCGAACTGGCGATCGCGCTGGCGATCGGTGCGGCGATCGGCTTCTACGACGGCTTCTTCGGGCCGGGCACCGGCAGCTTCCTGATCTTCCTGTTCGTGCGCTTCTTCGGCCTGGATTTCCTGCGTGCGTCAGCGGCGTCGAAGGTGGTGAACCTGGCGACCAATGTGGCGGCAATCTCGTTCTTCGTACCGACCGGCAACATCCTGTGGCTGTTCGCGCTGCCGATGGCGGCGGCCAACATCATCGGCTCGGTGGTGGGCACGCGCCTGGCGTTGAAGGGCGGCACGCCGTTCATCCGCAAGTTGTTCGTGGGGCTGGTGGTGGTACTGATCGCGCGGATGGCGTGGGATACCTTCCGCGGTGCGTGAATGCGGTTGCCGGCCAGCGGCCGGCACTACCGGGTCATGAACGCTGCCCATGGGTAATGCCGGCCGCTGGCCGGCATCCCCATTCAATCGACCGGGTCAGGCTTCGGCTTCTTCCGGTTCGTTGGCCTGCTGGCGGCTGCGCTCGGGCAGCTTCAGGCGCTTGCCTTCTTCGTCGTACTCGATCAGCAGCACGCCGGAGTCGTGGCGGCCGCTGATCTCGACGAAGCAGGCGCCACCGATGAACGGCTCCAGCGTCATCACCGACTTCAGCGGGGTGGCGACCACCATCTGGAAACCGAAGTTGTCGAAGATGTTCATCGCCAGCGCGGTGAACTCGTTGTCGGCCTTGTCGAAGGCTTCGTCGAGCACGACGGCGGCGTAGCTGGGCAGCTGGCTGTCGGCGCCGCCGAGCTGGTAGCGCAGTGCCGCAGCCAGGCAGGTGGTGGCCAGTTTCTGGCGCTGGCCACCGGACTTGCCCGCGCCACTACGGTAGATCTCGACCTGCTGGCGCGTTTCCGCATCCAGCTCGACGCCGATGAACTCCACGTGCATGCGTACGTCCAGCACCAGCTCGCGCCAGCGCTTGTCCTCGCCTTCCTGCGAACCCAGGCGGTTGACCAGCTGGCGCAGCACGGTGAACTGCGATTCGGCCAGCTCGCGCTGCTCGGTCTGCTGCTGCGCCAGCACCTCGCGCAGCTGCAGGTGGAACTCGCCGACTTCCGGCAGGCGGCGGTCGCTCAGTTCGATGGTCAGCAGCGTGCCACGGTTGAACGGCACCTGCTCCAGGCTGGCGTTCACTTCGTCCAGGCGCTGGCCGATCGACTTGCGGGCCTCCGCGCTGTGGCGCTGCAGGGCCAGCAGGTTGTTCTTGCTCTGGTTCTGCAGCAGATCGAAGAAGCGTTCTTCGTGCTGCGGCAGGCCGTCGCGCTCCAGGCGCTCGAGGCGGGCAAGGAAATCCTCGGCCGAGGCCACCGATACGGTGAAGTCGCCCGATTCCTCCGGCCACTGCTGGATGAAGCGACGGAAGCAACCGATCAGCTGGTTCTCGATGCGGTTGAGGTCCTGCTGCGAGGTCGACAGCTGCTCGTTCAGCGCGTTGCTGACCTGGCGCATGTGCGCCTCCAGCGTTTCCAGGCTGAGCGGGCCCTGCTCCTGCAGGCGCTCGGCGAGCCCGGCTTCCTGCTCCTGGGCCAGGCTCGGCAGCACCAGCGCACGGCTCTGCTGGCGGGCGCGGTCGAGGCGATCGCGTTCCTTGACCAGCTGGCCGCGCTCGACGCGGACGTCTTCATAGGTGCGGCGGGCCTGCTCGATGTCGGCGCGCACGGCGTCGATCTGCTTGGCCAGCTTGGCCAGGTCGGCATTGCCTTCGCGCAGGTCGCGCAGGGTGGCCTCGATATCGGTCAGGCGCTGCTGCGGGGCGGCGATGTCGATCTCGTTCCAGCTGATGCTGACCAGCTCGTGGCAGGCCAGGCGACGTTCGTTGTCGCGGTCACGCTGCCCACGCAGGCGCGCGATGTCGGTCTCGCAGCTGGCGATGCGCTTGGCCAGTTCCTGGGCTTCGCGCTCGAAGGCGCCCACCTTGTCGTGGTTGTTGAAGCCGAGGATCCAGCGACGGCGGTCGCCCACCGCACTGCGGTCGTCCTTCTCGAAGCGGTCGCCGGGATGCTTGACCTGGCCTTCTCGGGTGATGCCGCGGTCGACGTTGCGCAGCTGCTTGGCATCCACGCACTCGTAGTCGAAGCGCTTGCCGAGCTCACGGCGCAGCCAGCTTTCGAATACGTGCTCGCGCAGCTCCAGCTTGTGCAGCAGCGACTTCGCCGACGGCTCGCGCGCGAACGCATCATCGTTGCGGCGCACACGGTAGTAGGTGAAGCGCATGCCCAGGTGAGTGCGATTCACCCACTCGGCGACGTCGTTGTAGTGCTTGTCATCGACCAGCAGCGACAGCGCGAAGCCACCCAGCACACGCTCGATGGCACCCTGCCAGCCCTGCTCTTCCGAGCGGACCTGGATCAGCTCGCCGACGAACGGCAGCGCCGCCTCGGCAATGCCGGTTTCCTCGGCCAGGCGCGCGCGCAGCTTCTGCATCGGCGCCGGGATGTTGGAGGGCGTGCGCTGCATCGCTTCGAGTTCCGCACGGACTTCGCCGAAACGGCGCTCGTCATCGCGCTTGCCACCCAGGCGATCGCTGATCGCATCGTCCAGCGCCGAAGAGGCACGCTGGCGGTCCTGCAGTTCGTTCTGCGCACGCTCGACCAGCTCGGCGAAGCCGTGTGCGTCGTCCGGAAGTTCAGCCCCGAGCTGCTGCGCGGCCAGGCTTGCCTGCTCGCGCTTGGCTTGGCGGCGGTCACGCTCGGCTTCGGCGCGGCCCTGCTCGCGTTCCAGTTCCTCGATGCGCTCACCGCCCTGCTGGCGACGCTGCAGTTCCAGTTCGGCCAGGCGCTCGGTGTGGTTGTCCAGTGCGGCACGGCGCTGGGCTTCTTCCCCGAGCAGGCCACGGTCACGCACGTCCATCTCGCGCAGGCGCGCCTCGATCAGCGCCTGGCGGCGGCTTTCACGGAAGCTGTCGACGCCAAGCTTGAGGGCTTCGTCGTCGCCGCGCCGGCGGTGCATTTCCTTCAGGTCGTTGTAGTAGGCGCGTGCCGGCAGCAGGGTCTCCACCTGGCGGCGGGCGGTGACCACGGCCTGGTGCGCGCCATCGAGTTCGGCGAAGTCGCTGACCAGGCGCTCGGCGGCGTCGAAGGTCTTCGGCGTGTCGAGCATGAAGTCGCGCAGGAAGACGTTGAGGTCGCCCAGGTTCTTCGCCGACTGCGTCTTGTGCAGCAGGCGCAGCGCCATCTCGTTGTCGATGCCGAGCAGGTCGCGGAAGCGCTCGGCGTAGCCGGAGAAGGTGTCGAAGTGGTGCAGGTCGGACAGCTTCTGCTTGAGCTTGCGCAGGTCCAGGTCGAAGCCGCCAAGATCCTTGGCGATGTCGAACGGACGCTCGGCGATCATGTAGTGCTTGCGCACGTCACCGGCAGAGGTTCCGTTACCGGAGATCCACAGCAGGCGCACCAGGCTGACCACGCGGCCATCGCCGGCCCGGTACTCCAGCACCAGCGCAGTCCAGGTCGCGCCCTTGCGAAGGTACTGGGTGGCGATTTCGCCGGTGCCGCTGTCCTGCTGGTCGGCCCACGCGCCACGCACGTAGGACACCAGGTTGCGGTCGCGGCCACTGCGCTCGGCTTCACGCGCGGCGGCGTTGAAATCGACGATGGCCGGCGGCGTCAGCAGCGCGGACATGGCATCGAGCAGGGTCGACTTGCCCGAGCCGGAACGGCCGACGAACAGGAAGCCACGCTCGGCGATCGGTACTTCGGTCAGTCCGTTGAACGTGCCCCAGTTGTGTACCTGCAGGCGACGCATGCGGAACTGCTGCAGGCGCGGGTCCGGCAGGCCTTCGTTGAACAGGGCGGGAGTGTGCTTGGAGATAGCCATGCGATGGTCGGGTCTCTCAGGCCTCGGCGGCCGGGGTTTCACGCAGCTGGCGGTAGACCGCCGAAAGCTGGGATACGTCTTCGGCGGAGAACAGCAGCTTCAGCGCCGGCGAGACTTCGTGGCGGTCTTCCTGGCCGCTGAGGCGGGTCAGGATGTGGTTGTCCTTCATCTTCTGCACCGCCGAGGCGACACGGCGGTTGAAGCCGGCGCGGTCGGTGGACAGGTTCTTCTCGTAGATGGCCAGCGCTTCGGCCATCTCGGCGTCGGCGACCACCGCGCGGTTGCCGCGCGCATCGGCCTCGGCCAGCTGCTGGCGCAGGTACAGCAGCAGCACCGAATCGATGAAGGTCAGCGGCGAGGTGCGCAGCAGCACCGGCGCATCCACGTCTTCGGTATCGGCCTGGCGGGTGAAGGCCACGCCGCTGTCACGGTCGAGCACCAGTTCCAGGAACAGGTCCGCCAGCGAGGAGCGGATGGCCGCCTCGCTGCGGATCAGTGCCGGCCACAGCTTGGCGTGGCGCAGCTGGTCGATGCTGGGGCCGATCAGCAGCTGGCACAGCGCGCGGCGTGCATCCAGCGGCAGGCGCCCGGTGTCGCCGAGGTAATACACGTCATTGCCACGGCGGGGCTGCGCCACGGCCGCCACCGGTTCGGCTTCGTAGGCGTCTTCCGCCACGTCGGCCTGCGGTGCGTCGATGGGATCTTCATGCCAGCTCATGGCGTCTCTCCTGGGTGAACCAAACCAGCGGGATGCGGGCGCGACGGACCTGGCCGTCGCCACCACGCCATTCGGCAAGCTCCTGCTCACCAGCGATCACGTTGCCGAAGCGCGTGCCCAGCGAAAGGTAGCCGATGACGCTGCCGAGCCCCTGCGGTGCTTCGCGCTGCGACAGTGCCTGGGCGATGCTGAGCCGCGGCTGTGCATCGAGCAGGTCGTGCAGGTCGCGGCGCAGGGTGCGGAAGTCGATTTCAGACGAAGCGACCAGATCACCGACGCTCTCCAGGCTGATGGCTGCGGCGTCGTTGTACTCGACGTTGCCATCGACCTGGGCGCTGCGCGGATCGTGCAGCTTCCACTGCGACCACGAGCGCAGGCGGCTGGTGGTCAGCTGCAGGTCGCGGCCGATGCCGCGTTGTGCGGGGAATTCGTCGCGCAGGGCCAGCGCTTCGGACTGCGCCTGCTTCAGCAGCTGGTTGAGGCGGCGCTGTTCCAGATAGCCACGGCTCTGCACGAAGCCACGCAGGCTGCGCGCGAAATTCTGCAGCACGTCGTGCACCTGGCCACCGCGCTCGAGCATGGTGCTGGTGAAGCCGCGCAGGAAGTTGCGTTCATTGCGGTCCAGGCGGCGGGCGAAGCCACGCGCCAGCACCGCTTCCAGCGCGGCATCGAGCTGGGCGCTCTGTTCGGCGTCGTTGAGCAGGCGCCAGAAGGCCTGGAAGCTGCGACCGGCATCGCTCTCGCCGATCACATCCACGCCTTCGAACAGCTGCGACAGCACATCGCCGCGCTCGCCCTCGTCGTCGATGATGCGTTCGCGGAAGTCGCGGTTGAGCTGCTCGAAATCGTCGCGCACGCGACGGAAATCCTCGGTCAGCTCGTCGGCCAGGCCGATGATCTGGCGCGCACGCTCCAGCGCGCGCTTGCCATCCAGCGCGACCACGCGGCCGGCACCGACGCGGGCGATCTCGGCGTCGATGCGGTCGCGCTCGTCGCGCAGTGCTGACAGGCGTGCATCCGGGTCGGACTCGGTCTGCGCGGCCAACTGCGAGAGCTGTTCGATGACCAGCGCCAGGCGGCTTTCGGTGGCGGCCACGCGCGCCTGCTCAAGACCATCGGCGAAGCGGATGGCCTGCAGTGCCGCAGTCGACAGCTCGTACTGCTCCTGGTCGGCGCCTTCGGGCAGGCGGCGTTCCAGCCAGCCCTGGGCCAGCCAGTGCGCGATGTAGGCCTGCGCGGTACGCGGCAGCTCACGCGACAGTTCGTCCCCGTTGAGCTGGTCCAGCGCACGCTGCAGGCGCTCGTTGAGCACCGACGACGGCAGCGTGCGCTCGCCGTCCATCAGCAGCCCCTGCAGCAGGCCGATGATTTCCGGGGCGTGGTCGGCGGCAAGCAGCTTCCACTGGGGCTGTTCGCGCAGATGGCGATAACGGGAGATGCGTTCGCGGTGCTTCATGCAGCGAAAGGAGTCATGAGGGCTGGCGGGGACGAGCAGCCGCCCGCGGCGGCCGCGCGGGCAGCCGTGGGCATGCCGGCCCGCAGAGGCCGGCGCAGTGCGGTCAAGCGGCTCAGCGCTTGCCGCCCACTTCGATGAAGCGCAGGAACTCGGCGCGGGTACGCGCGTCGTCGCGGAAGCTGCCCAGCATCTTCGAGGTGACCATGCTGACGCCGCGCTTGTGGATGCCGCGGGTGGTCATGCATTCGTGGGCACCTTCGACGACCACACCGACGCCGATCGGCTGCAGCACATCCTGGATGCACTGGGCGATCTGCGCGGTCATCTTCTCCTGCACCTGGAAACGGCGGGCGTAGGCTTCGACGACGCGGGCCAGCTTGCTGATGCCCACCACCTTGCCGGCCGGCAGGTAGCCGACGTGGACGCGGCCGATGATCGGCGCCATGTGGTGCTCGCAGTGGCTTTCGTACTCGATGTCACGCAGGACGATCAGTTCGTCGTAGCCGGCCACTTCCTCGAAGGTCCGCTCCATGTAGGCGCGCGGGTCGTCGCGGTAACCGCTGAACCAGTCGCCATAGGCTTCGGCGACACGGCGGGGGGTATCCAGCAAGCCTTCGCGGGACGGGTCCTCGCCGGCCCAGCGCAGCAGGGTGCGCACGGCATCCTCGGCCTGGTCCTGGGTCACGTCGCCCTGCGGGGCGGCCTTTTCGTTGTTCTTGCTCATTGCGTACAGCGTCCCGAACGGGGGGCGAGCATCGTACCCGACCGGGGGGTGGGTCGTCCTGTTGGTCGGGTTCATCGGGGGTCTCTTCCGGCGCCTCGGTGCTGCTGAGCGAGAGGAGGAGGGGCAGGCCGGGCAGGACACGCCGCAAGTACGTCCCTGTAGGCTCGGCCACGGCATCCATGCCGTGGACGGTCCTGCCCGGCCTGCCCCTCCCCCTCTCCGACGGTTTCCTGCGGGCGCGGCCGGACCGCCCGAAAGCGGGGGCAAAAGCGGGGGTTCATGACTTCGGAAGCACCGCGGGCCGCTGCTGCGGTGGGTGCGGGCCGTTGGTCCGCACTGCTCCTGCCTTTAAAGAGCCAACCCACCGCGCTCGCGGGGTGATGGGAGGGCAGCGGGGGCCGGGCGGGGCAGGACCGTCCGCGGCATGGATGCCGCGGCCGAGCCTACAGGGACGTACTTGCGGCGTGTCCTGCACCGTCCGGCCCCCGCTGCCCCACCCGACACCAGGCAGGCGCAACGCTTTCCCCGCTACACCCCCATTCAGAAAAACCTATTGATAGGAATGAAATTAGTAGTATCCTATCTATCTCTTATGGACCGACCCCTCGACGAGCGCACCGTGCTGCAGATGCAGCTCAGCTCCGGCCTGCTGTACGCAGGGCGGCAGTGGCAGCGCCTGGCCGACAGCCGGCTCGGCAGCTACGGCATCTCCACCGCCTGCACCATGCCCCTGCTGATGATCGGCCGCTCCGGCGGTGGCATCCGCCAGGTGGCGCTGGCCCAGCAGCTGGGCATGGAGGGTCCTTCCCTGGTGCGCCTGCTGGACAAGCTGTGCGCCAGCGACCTGGTCCGCCGCGAGAGCGACGCCAGCGACCGCCGCGCCAACCTGCTGTGGCTGACCGACGCGGGCCATGCGCTGGTCAGCGAGCTGGAAGACCAGTTGATCGGCCTGCGCCAGGACGTGTTCGGCGAGCTTTCCATGGATGAACTGCACGCCGTGCTGAAGGCATGGCGCCTGCTGGCCGAGGCCGCCGACCGCATCACGTAAGACCGCTGCCCCCGAATACCGCCGCGGCCGTGCACACGCCAGCGGCTTTTACCCGTTGCCGTTGTTTCGTTGTTCCTCCCCTCCCCCACCTCGCCCCCGCCCCTACCGATGCCCGGTGAATTCAGTCTCCACGGAGTGTTCGTCCCGACCCTGCTCGGGCTGATGTTGTTGGCCTACCTGGTCAACAGCGGCCTGCACGCGCTGCTGCAGCGTGCCGGCGCCTATCGCCACGTATGGCACCCGGCGCTGTTCAACCTGGCCCTGTACGGGATCGTGCTTGGCCTGCTGTTCCACCTCCTGCGTTGGATGCAATCGTGAACAAGATCGTGAAGAAGACCCTGCCGGTGCTGCTCACCAGCGCAGCCGTGATCATCGCCCTGCTGGTGCTGCGCCAGCTGTGGGTCTATTACATGGATGAGCCGTGGACCCGCGATGCCCATGTCGGCGCCGACGTGGTGCAGGTGGCGCCGGACGTGTCCGGGCTGGTGGAAACGGTGCAGGTGGCCGACAACCAGGCGGTGAAGAAGGGTGACCTGCTGTTCGTGGTCGACCGCGCCCGCTACCGCATCGCGCTGGAGCAGGCCCGCGCCAACCTGGCCGAGCGCCAGGCATCGGTGGCGCAGCTGCGCCGCGAGATCGGCCGTGACCGCAGCCTGCAGGACCTGGTCGCCGCCGAGGACGCCGAAGTGCGCCGCGCCAAGCTGCAGGCCGCACAGGCTGCGCTGGCCACCGCACAGGCGGCGGTCGACCTGGCCGAGCTCAACCTGGGCCGCACCGAAGTGCGCGCACCGGCCGATGGCCGGGTCAACGACCGCACCATGCGCGTGGGCGACTACGTGGTAGCCGGCAAGCCGGTGCTGGCGCTGCTGGATACCGGCTCGTTCCGCATCGATGGCTACTTCGAGGAAACCCGCCTGCGCGGCGTGGCCCCGGGGCAGCGCGTGGACATCCGCCTGATGGGCGAGTCGGCCCCGCTGCGTGGCCACGTGGAAAGCATTGCCGCCGGCATCGAAGACCGCTACCGCAGCAACGGCAGCACCCTGCTGCCGAACGTGACCCCGGCCTTCGACTGGGTGCGGCTGGCACAGCGCATTCCGGTGCGCATCGCCATCGACGAAGTACCCAAGGGCGTGGAACTGATCGCCGGCCGTACCGCCACGGTGACCGTGGACACCGGCCGCCATCCGCACAACGACAAGGCCGGCACTGCGCCGACACAGGCGGGCCTGTGAACGCCGCCCTGCCCCGTCTCGGCCTGATCGTTGCGCTGGCCAGCCTGGCGGCCTGCAAGACCGTCGGCCCGGATTACGCCCTGCCGGAAGGCTCGGCCTTCAAGCGCCCGCAGGCCAATGCGGCCTTCATCGATACGCAGAACCCGCAGGTGGCCGCCAACCAGGCGCTGCCCGACCGCTGGTGGTCGCTGTACAACGACCCGGTGCTGGACGGCCTGATCACGCAGGCGCTGCGTGACAACGTCGAGCTGAAGGCCGCCGATGCACATCTGCGCCGTGCCGCGGCGGTGTACGAGCAGGCGCTGGACGCCGGTGGCTTCGAGTACGAGGCCGAGGCCGGGGTCAGCCGTGCGCAGCTGTCGGCCGAATCGTTCCTGCAGGAGCACGAGCTGCCGGTGATCAACCTGGCCGATGGCAAGTTCGCGGTCAGCTACCAGTTCGACCTGTTCGGCAAGCTCAAGCGCGGCGCCGAGGCAGCGCGTGCCGACGAGCAGTCCGTTGCTGCGGCGCGCGACCTGGCCCAGGTCAGCGTGGTCGCGCAGGTGGCCGACAGCTATCTGGAAATCTGCCACGCCAACCACGAGCTGCACGTGGCCGAACATTCGCTGCAGCTGCAGCAACGCAGCCGTACGGTCACTCAGCGCCTGATCGCGGCTGGCCGTGGCACGCCGCCGGAACTGGCCCGCGCCAATGCCCAGGTCGCGCTGCTGGAAGCCGCGCTGCCGCCGCTGCGCGCGCAGCGTTCCGCGGCCGCCTATTCGCTGGCCGCCCTGCTCGGGCAGACCCCGGGCCAGCTGCCGGCAGGCGTGATCGACTGTGCACACGCCCCCGGCCTGGCGCAGCCGCTGCCGGTCGGTGATGGCCGTGCACTGCTGCAGCGCCGCCCGGACGTGCGCCAGGCCGAACGCAAGCTGGCTTCGGCCACCGCGCGGATTGGCGTCGCCACCGCCGAGCTGTATCCGGACATCCGCCTGGGGGCCTCGCTCGGTGCCGCCGGCCTGCTGGAGGATTTCGGCACGCCGATGACCCAGCAGTGGTCGATCGGCCCGCTGATCTCGTGGACGCTGCCGTCGTCCGGCACGCACGCACGCATCCACGCTGCCGAAGCGGGCGCCGATGCGGCCCTGGCCGAGTTCGACCACACCGTGCTGCAAGCGCTGCGCGAGACCCAGACCGCGCTGGACCGCTACGCGCAGGACCTGCGCCGGCTGCAGTCGCTGCGCACTGCGCAGGAACAGGCCGCATTGGCCGCCGAGCAGAACCGCCGGCTGTACCAGGGCGGCCGCACGCCGTACCTGTCCAGCCTGGATGCCGACCGCAGCCTGGCCACCAGCGATGCCACCCTGGCGGCCGCCGAAGCGCAGGTCTCGCGCGACCAGATCCACCTGTTCCTGGTGCTGGGCGGTGGCTGGCAGGCAAGCGCCACCGCGCCCAACGCCTCGACCGCAGCGAAGTAAACCATGAACGCGCTGACCGACCGCCAGGCCTGGCTGTTCTCGATCAAGACCTACCTGGCCGCAGTGGCCGCGCTGTACATCGCCATGGCCGGCAACCTGTCGCGCCCGTACTGGGCGATGGGCACGGTGTACATCGTCAGCCAGCCGCTGCTGGGCCCAACCCGCGCCAAGGGCGTGTATCGCATCGTCGGCACCCTGGTGGCCGGCCTGGCCACCCTGCTGGTGCTGCCGGCGCTGGTGGAAACGCCGCTGGTGCTGAGCGCGGCGATGTCGATCTGGCTGGCCGGCTGCCTGTTCATGGCCCTGCTCAACCGCGGCCCGCGCGGTTACGCGTTCCTGCTGGCCGGCTACACCACCGCCTTCATCGGTTTCCCTGCGGTGACTTCGCCGGAGACCATCTTCGACACGGTGGTGGCACGCAGCGAGGAGATCATCCTCGGCACGGTCGTGGCGGTGCTGGCCGCTTCGCTGCTGTTCCCGGCCTCGGTACGCCCGATGCTGCGCGCGCGCATCGGCAACTGGATGGAGGACGCCGCGCAGTGGTGCCGGCAGATCCTTGAACGTGGACGCGCGCACGCGCCGCGCAACCGGCTGGCCGCCGACCTGGTGCAGTTCGAGGCACTGATCGAATTCCTGCGCCGCGATGATCCGCGCCATGCCGGGTCTGCGGTGTCGATGGAGCGCCTGCGTGAGCGCATGCTGCTGCTGTTGCCAGTGCTGTCCTCGATTGCCGATCGCCTGAGTGCGCTGCGCAGCGACGGCCAAGCCCTGCCCGAAGGGCTGCCGGCGCTGGTCGATGACATCCACGATTGGCTGGATGGCCCGACCAACGCCAGTGAATACGCCCGCCTGCGCGCGCGCATCAGCGCGCTGAAGCCGCAGGTGGACCGCGACCTGCAGCATCTGCAGCTGGCCAGCCTGCTGCTGCGCCTGGAGGAACTGGTGGACCTGTGGCAGGACTGCCGCACCCTGCAGCACGCCATCGACCACGGCACCGCGCCGCTGGACCGCGCGCATTACCGCATCCGTACCGAACGCGTAGCCGCTGACAAGCACGTCGACTACGGCATGGCGCTGTTCTCCGCGCTCAGTGCCGGCGTGGCACTGATGAGCTACTGCGTGCTGTGGATCGCGCTGGGTTGGGAGGGCGGTGGCAACGGCGCGATGATGGCCGCGGTGACCGCGGCGTTCTTCGCCGCGCAGGACGACCCGGCACCGAGCATGGTGTCGTTCCTGGTGTGGGCCATGGTCGCCTCGGTGGTGGCCGGCGTGTACCTGTTCGGCGTGTTCCCGGCCGTGCACGACTTCGGCCTGCTGGCGCTGGTGCTGGCGGTGGCGTTCCTGCCGCTGGGGCTGATGCTGCACCACCCCAAGAGCGCGCTGTTCGCACTGCCGCTGACGGTGAACCTGGCCGCGTTGCTGAGCCTGCAGAACACCTACAGCGCCAACATCCAGACCTTCCTCAACTCGTCGATCGCGATGTTCATCGGCATTGGCTTTGCGGTGGTGATGACCCGCCTGTTCCGTTCGGTGGGTGCCGAGTGGACCGCGCGCCGGCTGGTGCGGCAGGGCTGGACTACGCTGGCCGAGGCCGCCGAAGGGCGCGGCCAGCAGGACCGCCAGCGCTTCGCCGCACGCATGCTCGACCTGCTGGGCCTGCTCGCGCCGCGCCTGGCGGCAACCCCGGAGGGCAGCGACATCGCCTCGGTGGATATGCTCAACGAAGCGCGCATCGGCCTGAACATCCTGCAGCTGCGCCGCGCGCGGCTGGAACTGCCCGAGCGCAGCCGCGAAGCGGTCGAGCACATTCTTGAGGAGATCGCCGCGCACTACCGGCGGCAGATTGCCGCACGCAAGCCGATGGTGGCGGCCGACGCATTGCGCGAGCGGCTGGATACCTCGCTGGGACGGGTCGGCAGCGTAGCCGCCTGCAAGGCACGCGACGAGGCGCTGATGGGCCTGATCGGCCTGCGCTTCGCGCTGTTCCCGGAGGCGAAGGCGCTGGCGCCGGGCCTGGCCATGAGTGCAGCCGAACAGCCGTAGCGCGATACCCTGTGCAGCCACAGACCTCGTTGCCGGGGTCGGATCCTTCGCCGCGGACGAAGGCTCTGACCCCTGCTCTGCCCAGGAAGCTCCAATGAGTTACGACATGATGGTGTTCGAGGCCAGCGCCGCGCCACGCGAGGCGGCAGCCTTCATCGCCTGGTTCGAAAAGCAGACGCAGTGGAACGAGCGCCACGAGTACGACGACCCGGCAGTCAGCAGCGCGGCGCTGCAGGCGTGGTTCGCGGAGATGGCGCAGGACTTCCCGCCGTTGAACGGCCCATTGAGCAACGACGATGACGACCGCGCCGAGGTGACCGAGTACAGCATCGGCCAGCAGGTGATCTACGGTGCGTTTGCCTATTCGGTGGCCGAGCGTGCGCATGGACGCGTGCAGGACCTGGCCGAAAAGCACGGCGTGGGCTTTTTCGACGTGAGTGCCGATGAAGCGGCGATCGTGTTCCCGGATGGGCTGGTGTTGATCGCGGAATAGGTGTGGCGGCAGGGCTGCGCCCTGCACCTGCCGAAACAACGTCAACAGCAACGTCAAATGCGTGCTATCCGTGGGTTGGCGGGGTGGGTCCACGCCATGCGTGGATGAACGTCGGAATGATCGAAGTACGCTTTTGTAGAGTCGAGCCATGCTCGACTGCTTTTGCCTGGCGATCAGGTGAAGGGGTCAGAGCCCGTTCCCGGTGGGAACGGGATCCGACCCCGATTCAGAACAACTGGCCCTGCACCGTGGGCTGTTCGAGGCGCGCCGGTGCTTCGGCCACCGCTTCCGCACCCAGCCGCCAGGCCAGGCCACCCAACCGGCTGGCGTGGCGTTTCAATGCGGCCTGCAGCACCTCTGCGCTGCCCGCCACATGCAGCACCTGGCGGGCGCGGGTCAGGCCGGTGTAGACCAGTTCGCGCGACAGCACACGGCTGTCCTGGCGTGGCAGCTGCAACCACACTTCATCGAACTCCGAGCCCTGTGCCTTGTGCACGGTCATCGCAAAGGCGCTTTCGTGCGCGGGCAGTGCCGCCGGGTGGAAGGCGCGCGGCTGCTCGACGGTGTCGCCGGGGAACCAGGCCACCATCGCGCCGCTGCTGTCGCGCAGGCAGATGCCGATATCGCCGTTGAACAGGCGGTGCCGGTAGCTGTTCTCGGTCACCAGCAGCAGGCGGCCCTGGAAGTAGCCCGGGGTGTTGCCCGCCAGGAGCTGCTCGATACGGCTGTTGAGGCCACGCGCGCCCTGCGGGCCTTCGCGCAGCGCGGTCAGCACGCGCAGGCGCCCGGCCTGCTGCAGGGCGAGCGCTGGATCGGCCTCGTCGGCCAGTGTACGCCAGTGGCCCAGCAGGTGCTCGCGCTGGCCGCGCAGCGGGTCTGCCTCGCCTTCATGGAAATGCACGCCTGCCAGTTCACCGCCGCGCAGCAGCTGCAAAGCGGCGACGGCGTCACCCTCGCGCACGGCATCTGCCAACGGGGCCAGCACCAGTGCATCGCTCTGCCGGTACCCTCGTTGCAGCTGCACGCGGCGGCCGGCGAAGGTGTTCGGTTCGGCCTGGGGCTGCAGCGTGGACGGCGCCAGCAATCCACGCAGCGCCTGCGCGTCATCGGCGCGGGTGCCGATGCCATCACCGCTGGCACGCAGGATCGCACTGAGTACGTCGCCGGCCTCCACCGACGGCAGCTGGTCGGGATCGCCGAGCAGGATCAGCCGCGTGCCGCTGGCGATCGCATCGACCAGCTTGGCCATCATCGGCAGATCGATCATCGAGGCTTCGTCGACCACCACCACGTCCACCGGCAGCGGATTGTCGGCGTGGTGGCGGAAGCGCGGCGAATCCGGGATCACGCCGAGCAGGCGATGCAGGGTGGTGCCGGAACTGGGCAGTGCCGCGCACAGCGCCGGGTCCACGCCGTGCTCCTGCAGGCGCTGCACGGCCAGCCGCAGGCTCTCGGCCATGCGTTCGGCGGCGCGCCCGGTGGGCGCGGCCAGCGCCACCTCGGGCAGCGGCTGGCCAGCGTGCCGGGCCTGTGCGGCCAGCAGCAGCAACAGCCGCGCGATGGTGGTGGTCTTGCCGGTGCCGGGACCGCCGGTGACCAGCGCCAGCGGATGGCGCAGGGTCACGCCGGCGGCGCGTGCCTGGTGATCCTCGCTGCCCAGTGCCTGCGGGAACAGCTGCGCGAACAACGGTGCCAGCGCGGCCATGTCCGGTGCCGGCAGCGGATGCCGGCCGATGCGCTGCAGCCCGGCCGCCAACTGCCGCTCGTACTCGCGATAGCGGCGCAGGTAGAGCAGGCCGTTCTCCAGCACCAGCGGCGCATCCTCGGCGATGGCATCGGCCTGCTCCGGCGTCGCTACCCAGGGCGATGCGCGCAGCTGCGCCAGCCAGTCCTGCGCGGCAGGCCACTCGGGCACGCCGTCCAGCAACCGCTGCGGCTGTGCCGGATCAAACCCGGCGTGGCCCTGCGACACCGCCAGCGAGGCGAGCGCGGCCGCCAGCGCCACACTGTCCGGCGTGTCGTCGCGCAACCGCTGCAGGCTGGTCGCCAACGCGTGATCGAGGGTGCGCAGCAGGCCCTTCTGGTGCAGTTCCTTCAGCAGGCTCATGCGCTGGCCCCACGGGCACGTGCGGCCAGTTCGGCCTGGGCCTGCTCGCCACCTGCGAACAGCGCGTCGAGTGCATCCACCAGCGCGAACGGGAAGCGGTCCACATGCACGCCGTTGCCGGCTGCATCCAGGCCGCGGCAGAACAGGTAGCGGATGCCCCCCATGTCGCGCTCGTAATCGTAGGCCGCGCCCAGACGGAAGCGCAGCCAGCGATGCAGGGCCACGGTATAGATCAGCGCCTGCAGGTCGTACTCGCTGTGGCGCATGGCAATGGCCAGCAGGTCCGGACTGTAGCCGGGCAGCCGGTTGGATTTGTAGTCGAGCACGTACCAGCGCCCGTCGCGCACGTAGGTCAGGTCGATCATGCCGGTCATCAGCCCTTCCAGGCGGCGGCGCTGGCCGAAGCCGCGACGCGCACTGGAAACCCCATGTGCATGCAGCAGCTGCAACAGCGCCGGTACCGTGGTCGGTTCGATGGCGAAATGGAAGTCGATTTCCGCGCGCCGCTCGCCTTCGCCCAGGCTGTGCAGCGCACCGCCCTCGGGCAGTGGCACGGTGAGCGTGTGGCCGACCAACGGCACCAGCACCGCCACGCCATCGTCCAGGTCGACGTCGGCATAGCCTTCATCGTGCAGCGCCTTGCGCAGCACCTCGGCCTGGCCCTCGGGCGCTTCCAGGCCCGGCTGCCAGCCCCCCCACGCAGCGAAGTCGACGTTCTCCATCGCCTCGTGCAGCACGTTGCCGAAGCGGCTGCCCATGAAGCGCGGGTCGACCGGCGGGCTGTCTTCGACGGCGGCGGGTTCCGGCAGCGCGGGCTCCAGCGGCAGTTCCGGGCCTGCGGGTTCGTCGGCGGCGGGCGCCGGCAGCTCGGTGGCAGCGGCTTCAATATCACTGCCAGCGCCCGCGTCGGCATGCGCCAGCTGGGTGAAGCTGTACACCCACCAGTCGTGCGGCACGCGCCGGGTCAGTGCACGCACTGCCGGAAGATCCCCTTCCACTTCGGCCGCCAGCTGCGGCAGCGCGGCCACTGTCTCACTGTCATCGATGTGCACGTCGGCGTGCGCGCGCAGCGCCTGCAGGTCGCCCAGCAGCGGCGCCAGGCGCGTCTTGCCAAGCCCGGCCAGATCACCCACGGCGATCCACAGCGCATGCTCGGCGCGGGTCAGTCCCACATACAGCAGGCGCGCATCCTCGGCCCGCTGCTCACGCTCGCGCTGTGTGCTGGCCGCTTCCCAGGCCTCGTCCTTGTCCAGCTTCCAGTGCAGCTGGCGCTGGCCATCGACGTGCACGGTGCAGTGCGAGGCGGTGTTCGGTGCGCCGCCGTCGATGCCGACGAAGGGCAGGAACACCAGCGGATACTCCAGGCCCTTGCTCTTGTGCAGGGTGATGATCTGCACGCGGCGTGCATCCGATTCCAGGCGCAGCAACTGCTGCTCGTCATCCTGGTCGGCGCTGGCCATCTGCCCCTGCAGCCAGTCCAGCAGGCCATGCATGCCCAGCGCCTGCGCCGAGGCTTCCTGCAGCAGTTCGCCCAGTTGCAGGTAGTTGGTCAGGCGGCGCTCGCCGTCGATCAGCGCCAGCAGGCGTTCGCCGTGCGCGGCACAGACATCGGCGATCACCGCGAACGGACCACCGCGCTGCCAGCGTTCGCGCCAGTGCAGCAGCTGCGCCTGGAACCCGCGCTGCAGGTCGCCCTCGCGCTCCATCGCCGCGATCGCACTGGCCCGCTGGCCCAGCAACACCGTGGCCAGCGCTGCACGCAGGCGGCCTTCGTCTGCCGGTTGCAGCAGCGCCAGCAGCAGCGCGCGCAGATCACGTGCCTCACTGGTGGCGAACAGGCTCTGCTTGCCCGCCGCCACTGCGGGTATGCCAACCGCAGCCAGCGCGCGCTGCACCAGCGTCGCCTCGCGATGCGAGCGCACCAGCACCGCGATATCACCAGGCTGCACCGGGCGCCCACGCAACACCGCTTTGCCCGCACGCGCCTCGACCAGGGCCTGGTGGATCGCAGCCACGCAGGCCTGGGTCGCTGCCTCACGCGAGGCATCGGCACTCATCGCCTTGTCACCCCCGCTGCGCAGCACGCGCAGGGTGAGTGCCTTGGCGGCGTGGCCGTCGTGCAGATAGTCCTCATCGGTGCGCACGCCACCGGGACGCACCGGCTCGAACTGGATGTCACGCTCGAGGAAGGCGTCCTCACCCCCGTTGTCGTAAAGCGCCTGCAACGCGCGCAGCACTGACGGTCGCGAGCGGAAGTTCTGGTCCAGCACCGGCGCCTGCTGCGCCACCTGCTTGGCCTTCAGGTAGGTGTGGATGTCGCCGCCGCGGAACCCGTAGATCGCCTGCTTGGGATCGCCGATCAGGAACAGCGCCGGTGCCAGGCCGAGTTCGCGCACCTCCGGCGAATCGCCGAACACGGTGTGGAAGATGTTCCACTGGCGATCATCGGTGTCCTGGAACTCATCGACCAGCGCGATGCGGTACTGCGCGCGCAGCTGCCTTACCAGCGGCAGCCGCTGCGGGCCTTCCAGGGCCAGTGCCACGCCATCGATCAGATCGTCGTAGGTCTGCACCCGGCGCGTGCGCTTCAGCGCCTGCAGGCGCTGCATGGCTTCGGCGCGAAGCGCGTGCAGGAAATTCAGCGCGGTACCACGCAGCCAGGCATCGCGTTCGGCCAGCAGCGCGACATAGCGCGCCAACGGCACCTGCACTGGCGACGACGGCGTGCGGTCGGGGAACTTCTTGTTGGTCTTGTCGGCCAGCACCTCCGGCAGCAGTGCCGGCAGGCGCTCGCTGGCCAGCAGCTCGCGCGGGTCGCCGCGCTCGGCCCAGGCCAGCAGCTGCCGGCCCAGCGTGTGCAGCCAACCCAGCTTGTAGGACACCCCGTTGATCCACTTGTTGTCGACGGCATCGCAGAGGTCGATGAAGAACTGCTCGCCATGCCCGCGCAGCGCCTGCTGCAGTTCGGTGGCGGCGGCCTGCAAAGCCGGCTGTGGATCGGCCAGCGCCACCGGCCGCGGCAACGGGTGCAGAGGCGGCGCAGCCAGCAACGCGCGCAGATCGGTGGCCAGCGCGTCCGGGTTGGACCACAGCCAGGTCAGCGGCTCCAGCGTGGCCGCGTCGTTGGCGTGCACCCGCCACAGATCGGCCGCCAGTTCCTCCAACAGCTCACGGTCGCTGGCCAGTAGTTCCGGCGGATCGAAGGTATGGCCGCTCTCCAGCGCATGCTCGCGCAGCACGCGGGTGCAGAAGCCGTGGATGGTGAAGATCGACGCCAGGTCGATCTCATCGGCGGCCACCTGCAGGCGGCGCTTCAGTGCGGCGGCGCTCTCGGTGCCCCCCTGCAGATGGCGCTGCAGCACCTGGCGGGTCAGCCTCGTGTCCGGTGCTTCGCCCTCGGCCGGTTCCAGATCGACCAGGCGCGCGGCCAGCGACAGGCGCTCGCGGATGCGCTTGCGCAGTTCCTGGGTGGCGGCATCGGTGAAGGTCACCGCCAGGATCTGGCCGATGCGCAGGCCCTGCTCCACCACCAGGCGGGTGAACAGCGTGGCCAGGGTGAAGGTCTTGCCGGTACCGGCGCTGGCCTCGATCAGGCGGATACCATCCAGCGGCAGGGCCAGATAGGGATCGCCCGCCATGCGCTGGGAGCCCTCATCGACGATGGCGGTGCTCATGTGCTGCCCTCCTGGCGTGCTTCGGCGCCAAGGGTGCGGCCTTCGCGCACCGCGCTGAAGACCACCTGGCTGTTGCGCAGCAGATCGGCATAGCCGGCGTCGGTGGCAAATGGATCGGCACCGCGCAGCAGCAGCTGCCAGGCGTCGCTGCTGGATTCACCCCAACTGCGGTCGCTGCCGTGCCACTGCTTCCAGCCTTCGCTGCGCTGCTTTTCGGCCGGCGCGTTGTACAGCACCCAGCCGGTGTAGGGGGCAAAGCGCAGCGGTTCACGCAGTCCGCGTTGGCGCAACTGCAGCAATGCGCGCAATGCCGCGCGTGCAGCAGGAGCGCTCAGTGCCGGTAGTACATGCGGGCCGGGACCGGCGTCGCCGCCATCATGGAACTGCACCAGCGGCAGGGCATCGCCGGCAGCGTTGGCCAGCAGCCAATCCAGGCCCTGGCGGATCACCGCAGTGCCATTGAGGGTGCCAGCGCGCAGGCGCACCAGCCCGTCGGGGTGTCGATCGGCCACGCGGCCATGCAGGCGCACGCCATCGATCTCCACTTCATAGCGGCGGCTTTCCAGCGGCTCGCCCCGCATCCAGCCCAGCAATGCACTGGCATACGGGCGGGTCTTCAACTGCTCCACCTCGAACTGGCGCTCGCCCAGGGGGCCCGACGGCAGCAGGCCACGCGCGCGCAGCCGCGGATACAACGGCTCGGTATCGCCACTGAGCGTGGCGCGTACCACCGCCGCCTGCACGCTGCGCTTTTCCGGCCCGCGCGAGGACAGCACCAGCGGTTCCAGGTCATCGACCTCCTCGACATCGTCGGCCAGGCGCAGGCCCAGCGACTGCGCCAGGAACTGCCCGGCCGGATCGCACAGGAAGCGGCGCAGGGTATCGAGTGCAACGTCGTCTTCCACCGCATCGTCGAGCGGCGGCAACGCGGCATCGAACCACGGCTGCAGGCCTCCGCGCGCGCCGGTGAGGCGACCGGCGGCCGGATGCCATTGGCGGCGATAGCTGAAGCGGCGTGGATCACCGTCACCGAACGCCGCCGGAGAGAACGGCTGCAGTGCGTGGCGCACGGTGAAGTCGCGGACCGCCGCAGGCGGATCGAGGTGATACGCAGCGGCGGCATCGATCAGTTCACTGACCAGCACCGACGGCTCCCGCGCGCTGCCATCGCGCGGATCGGCACCGAGGTAGCTCAGGTAGAACACCTCCTGCGCGGCGGCGAACAGCTGCAGGAACAGGAAGCGGTCGTCTTCGCGGGTGGAGCGGTCGCCGGGCCGGCGGCGCGGCGTGTCCAGCTCGGCAGTGAGCTGGTTGAGACCGGCAGCCGGGTCACGGCGCGGGAAATCGCCATCATTGAGACCGAGCACGCAGATCACCCGGAACGGCAGCAGGCGCATCGGCACCATGCGACCAAAGCTGATGCCACCGGTCAGCAGCGGCGCCCGCGTATCGGCCTCGCCCAGTGCTCCGGCGAAGTGCGCGCGCACGACCTCCGGCGGCACCCCGTCCGTGAAGCCGGCCTTGGCGGCATCATCGGCGAACTGGTTGAGCAGCTTGCGCAGGCGCTCCAGGGCACGCTGGCTGTTGGGCGAACTGGGCGCAGTCGGCAGCAGCGCGTCCAGCAGCGACAGCAGGCGTTGCCGCCACTGCGCCGGCGTCAGCAGTTCGCCGAGGCGGCGCTGGTAGACCGCCAACACGCGCAACAGGCGCAGCAGCCGGTCCAGGGCGTCCAATGCGCCGCCCTCCAGCTCGATCCACGGGGCAACACCGGCCAGGTCGGCCTCGCTGCCGGTGGCATGACCGAGCACCAGGCGATCCAGCGCGAACTGCCAGGTGTAGGCGTCGTCGGCCGGGGCCTGGTGCTGGTTGCGGTGCTTCGCATCCAGGCCCCAGCGCGCGCCAGCCTGCTGCAGCCAGCCATGCAGGCGATCAAAGTCCACCGCCTCCAGCCCGGCCGCTTCGGCCAGCGGCGCGCTGGCCAGCAGGTCCAGCACTTCGTTCAGGCCGAAACGCGAGACCGGCAGGCCCAGCAGGTGCACGAACACGTCGGCCAGTGGCTCGCCGGCGAGCGGACTGCTGTCGGCCAGCGCATAGGGAATGTGCTCGTCCTCGCCCCCACGGCCGCCGAACACGGCTTCCAGATAAGGCACATAGGGGTCGATGTCCGGTGCAAGCACGGCGATCTCCCGCGCCTGCAGCGGCGGGTCGAAGCGCGGGTCCTGCAGCAGGCTGCGCAGCTGGTCGTGCAGCACCTGTAGTTCGCGCAGGCGGGTATGGCAGGCATGCACCTGCAGGCTGGGATCGTCGCTGCGCAGCCCGTCGCGCAGCTCGCCCGAGGGCAGCGCACGGCGGTGGAACAGATCGCGCTGCAGGCGATGCAGCAGGCTGTCGGACAGTCCACCTTCGGCCAGCGTCGGCCGGGTGTCGTCCTCCGGATCCGAATACGCGGCAATCTCGCCGGCCGGGTGCACCACCTCGTAACTGCCCAGCACCGCCATGAAATCGCGCCCGGCCGCGCCCCAGGCTTCCAGCAGGCGGTTCTCACCGGCCGCTTCACCGAAGGGATCGGGCGCGCCGCTGCGCAGGCGCTCGGCCAGCGTCTGCAGGTCACCCCAGTACGACTGCACCGGCGTGGGCATATAGAAGTGCAGCTCGCCCACCCGCGCCTGGGTGGCCATCACCCGCAGCACATCGGGCGAGATGTTGAGCGTCGCGAACGCGGACATGCGTGGTGGCAGGCCCTGCGGCAACGGCTGGCCGGCGCCCTCGAAGCGGTCCAGGTAAGCCTGGATGCGGCGCGCGCGGTAGTCGTGGCCAGCGGCGATGCTGCGCCAGAGGATGGCCTGCGGGTCGGCCGGGTCGGCGCCGGCCTCCCAGCGCAGCAGCCAGTCGCGGCGCCAGGCCTGGTACTTCTCGAACACCGACGCCAGTTCACCGGCCAACGCCCACGGCTTCAATGCATCGCTACCGGCAAGATAGGACTGCAGCGCGCGCATCGGTGGCTGCGCCAGCAACGCCGGGTCGCGCAGTGCCTGGTACACCTTCCAGTGCAGGCCGGCCGCGTCCAGGTCGTCGCGTTCGCCGGGCACATTGGCGTTGAGTGCACGGGCAACGAACTCGCCCGGGGTCAGGAACTCAAGATTGGCGGCCACGCCATATTCGGCAGCGAGTGTTGCTTGCAGCCAACGCCGCATCGCCACCTGCGGAATCAGCACCACCTCCGGCGCCAGCAGCGGCTGACCCGCAACCGGCGCACGCACGTTGCGCGCCAGCAGCGCGGCCAGCACGTCCAGGGAGTTGGAATGGTAGAGGCGGAAATCGCTGCCCGGGTCACTCATCATGCACAGTGTGCAGCACGGCAGGCAGTATTCAATGGCCGGCCCATCGCCGGTACGGATTGTTCCGGGCTGCCGGCCGATTATCCCGGCCTGGCAGGGATCTTGCCGTGCCACAATACTGGACCGTCCAGTCTGCTTATGTTCAGCCGACGGGCCCGATCCTTCGATGTCTAAAAAACGTTAATGGTGCCCATGTCGGCTTCCACCTCCAGTCTGGTGCAGTTATCCAACGTCCGCATCGACCGGAGCGGGCGCACGATCCTGCGCGACGTGTCGCTGCAGGTGCCCAAAGGCAGCATCACGGCCGTGCTGGGTCCGTCCGGCAGCGGCAAGTCGACCCTGCTGGCGGCACTGACCGGCGAACTGCGCCCGGTGGCTGGCGAGGTCACCCTGTTCGGCAAGCCGATTCCGCAGGACAGCGGCGCGCTGCTGGAAATGCGCAAGAGTGTGGGGGTACTGCTGCAGGGCAACGGCCTGCTGACCGACCTCACTGTGGCCGAAAACGTCGCGCTGCCGCTGCGCACGCATACCCGCCTGCCGACCGCCGTGCTGCGCCGCCTTGTGGAAATGAAGCTGCATGCGGTGGGCCTGCTGGCCGCTGCCGATGCCTGGCCGCGCGAGCTGTCCGGTGGCATGGCGCGCCGCGTCGCGCTGGCCCGTGCGCTGGCGCTGGACCCGCCGCTGATGATCTACGACGAGCCACTGACCGGGCTGGACCCGATCGCCTCTGGCGTGATCATGAGCCTGATCCAGCGCCTCAACCACAGCCTGGGCCTGACCAGCATCATCGTCAGCCACCACGTGCACGAGACCCTGCCGATCTGCGACCAGGTGATCGCCATCGCCAATGGCGGCATCGTGTTCCAGGGCACGCCCGAGGCGCTGCAGTCCAGCCAGGACCCGTTGCTGCGGCAGTTCCTGCACGGCCAGCCTGACGGCCCCATCCCGTTCGATGCCGCACCGCGCGCGAGGGTCGCCTGATGCCGTTCGTCCAAGCCACCCGCTCGCTCGGCCGCGCCGGCCTGTTCTCGCTGACCGTGCTGCGTGGTTCGCTGCCGACCCGTGATTTCCTGGCCGAACTGACCCGCGAGATCTACAAGATCGGCGCGCGCTCGCTGCCGATCATCGCCGTCGGTGGCGCCTTCGTCGGCCTGGTGCTGACGCTGCAGGGCTACCGCACGCTGACCACCTTCGGTGCGGCCGACGCGCTGTCGACCCTGCTCGGCCTGTCGCTGTACCGCGAACTGGCACCGGTGCTGACCGCGCTGCTGTTCATCGGCCGCGCCGGCAGCTCGATCGCCGCCGAACTGGGCCTGATGCGCGCCACCGACCAGATCAAGGCACTGGAGCTGATGGCGATCGACCCGGTGGCCAAGGCCGTGGCGCCGCGCTTCTGGGCGGCGGTGCTGACCGTGCCCCTGCTGACCGGCATCTTCTGTTCGCTGGCGATCAGTGCCAGCTACTTCGAAGCGGTACACGTGCTGGGCCTGGACAATGGCGTGTTCTGGTCGGCGCTGCGCAACAGCGTCGATTTCTGGGATGACTTCGGCGTGGCGATGCTGAAGTCGGCGATCTTCGGCGGCACCGCCGCGCTGGTCGCCGCCTACGTTGGTTTCCACGCCGAGCCGACCATCGAGGGCACCTCGGTGGCGACCACCCGTGCGGTGGTCAACGCCTCGCTGCTGGTACTGATGTTCAACTTCGTGCTGTCGGCAATGTTGTTCACCTAACCCCTCCACCGGCGGTGCGCAGGCGCGCGCGGCCACCACGACTCGATCAGGTAATCCACATGGCCATCCGCGGTCCCAGACTCGAATTCTCCGTCGGCGCCTTCCTGCTGCTGGCCCTGGCCTCGCTGATGGTGCTGGCCGTGGCCTCGACCAACCAGCGCTGGAGCTGGGGCAGCCAGGGCTACGAGCTGAAGGCGCGTTTCTCCCAGGTCGGCCAGCTGCGCAAGCAGGCGCCGGTGAAGATCGGCGGCGTCACCGTCGGCCAGGTCGCCTCGATCGACCTGGATCCGGTGAAGTTCGAATCCATCGTGACCCTGCGCATGGACAGCAAGGTCAAGGACCTGCCGGCGGACACCTCGGCCGGCATCTTCACCAGTGGTTTGCTCGGCGAGAGCTATATCGGTCTGCAGCCGGGCGGTGACCCGGACGTGCTCAAGGCCGGTGACGAGATCGTCTTCACCCAGCCGGCGGTGGACCTGATCCAGCTGGTCGGCAAGTACATGTTCAGTGGCGGCGCCGGTGGTGGCGCAGGCCAGAAGCCCAACGATGGCGCGCAGGCGCCTGCAACGGAACCGCAACCATGAAGATGAAACTGATCCCGGCCCTGCTCGCCTCGGCGCTGCTGGCGGCTACTCCATTCCTCGCCCAGGCCCAGGCCCAGGCCACCGCTCCCGCCCCCGCCGCTGCCGCGGCGCAGGGCCAGGCCGGCAAGGTGGTGATCGATGCCAGCACGCGCATCCTCACCACCCTGCAGCAGCGCCGCAGCGAGTTCAGCAGCAACCCGGCCAGCCTGCGCAGCTACATCGACAGCGAACTGAACCGCACCTTCGATCGCGACTATGCCGCGCGCCTGGTGCTGGGCCCGCACGCCCGCGGCGCCTCGGATGCCGACATCAAGCTGTTCGCCGATGCCATGGCCGACAGCCTGATGCAGCGCTACGGTTCGACCCTGCTCAACATCCAGGGCAAGCCGAGCTTCCGCCTGAAGGGTGAAAGCCCGCTGCCGGGCAACCGTGGTGTGCGCGTGAGCACCGAACTGGTGCGCGCCGGCAACGAACCGACCCCGGTCGAATACTGGATGCGCAACGTGAACGGCCAGTGGAAGATCTTCGACGTCAACATCGAAGGCATCTCCTACGTGCAGACCTTCCGCAACCAGTTCGATACCCCGCTGCGCCAGAAGGGCATCAAGCAGGTGGCCAGCGAGCTGCACAGCGGCAGCATGCAGGCCGGGCCCGCCGGCAATGGCAAGTAACGCACTTGCGCTGCTGGAAGGCGACACCCTGCGCCTGCGCGGGGTGCTTGACCGTGCCGCGGTGATCGCACTGTGGCCGCAGCTGCAGGCCCTGCCGGCCAAGCTGGCGCGGCTGGAGCTGGGTGAGGTCGAGCGCGTGGACAGCGCCGGCCTGGCGCTGCTGGCCGAGCTGGCGGCTCGTGCACGCAAGGCGGGCCATGCGCTGGCCATTTCCGGCGCGCCCGCCGGCTTCAACGAGCTGAGCGCAGCCTATCGGCTGTCGCCCGACCTGGATTTCAACGCTACTTCTGCTGCGAGCTGACATGAACGTCGTACGCACTTTCCCCCTGATCCTCCTGGCCACCGCCCTGACCGCCTGTGCCGGCAAGCCCGCGCGCAGCGATGCACCGGTCGCCAGCACCGTGGTTGCGCCCGGCCCTGCTGCTCCGGCCGCAACGGCCGATACCGGCGGGGTCGACGCTGCTCCGGTCGCCTCCGTGGCCAACCCTGCCGCGCCCACCGCTTCAGCGCCGACGGCTGCGCCGCAGGGCGCAGAGGCCAGCCCACCGAAGGCCGCAGCGTCCACCGCCGCCGCCGGCGACGATGATTTCGACGCCCTCTATGGTGGTACCGGCAACACCGGCAACGCGGCGGCCTACGATCCGTGGGAACCGTTCAACCGCAAGGTGCACACCTTCAACAATGCGGTCGACCGCGGCGTGGCGCGCCCGCTGGCCACCGCCTATACCCATGTGGTGCCGCGCTTCGCGCGCACCGGCGTCAGCAACTTCTTCAGCAACCTGCGTGCGCCGGTGACCATCACCAACCAGTTGCTGCAGGGCCGTGGTGCCGATGCGTGGGACAGCCTCGGCCGCTTCCTGATGAACAGCACGCTGGGCATCGGTGGCCTGTTCGATCCAGCCAGCAAGGCGATGGTGCCGCGTCGCAATGAAGACTTCGGCCAGACCCTGGGTGCCTGGGGCTGGCGTCGTTCGCGCTACGTGGAACTGCCGTTCTTCGGCCCGCGTACCGTACGCGACGTGTTCGGCCTGGCCGGTGACATCCCGTTGTCGCCGATCCGGCGCGTCGAGGAAGACAAGATCCGCATCGGCCTGCAGGGCCTGCAGCTGGTCGACACCCGCGCACAGCTGCTGGCGATCGACGATCTGCGCGACACCGCAGTGGACGAATACGCCCTGGTCCGCGATGCCTGGATGCAGCGCCGCAACTACCAGATCGAGAACGATCTGCGCAGCAAGCGCGACCGCGGCCATGACGATGCCAATTCGCCGATCCCGGTCGATGCGATGCCGATGCCGCAGTGGACCCACTGAGGCCGCGCGACGGTGCATGAAAAACCCCGCTTCGGCGGGGTTTTTCTTTTCCGGTGGGTGCCAACCCTGGTTGGCACGCCGTGCTCAGGCCGCCAGCGCGGCCTCGATAGCCTCGCGCAGGCGCGCGTCATCGGCGGCCACGTCCGGGGCAAAGCGTGCGACGACCTTGCCATCACGGCCGACCAGGAACTTCTCGAAGTTCCACAGCACCGCCGGTGCCGGATGGATCGGGATCTCCTTGCTGGCCAGGCGCTCACGCAGCGGGCCTTCGCCGATCGACTGCGGCTGCGCGGCGGTCAGCTGCTGGTACAGCGGGTGGGTGTCCTCGCCAGCCACGCTGATCTTGGAGAACATTGGGAAACTGACATCGTAGGTGAGCTGGCAGAACTGCTGGATCTCGGCCTCGCTGCCCGGCTCCTGGCCAAGGAAGTTGTTGGCGGGGAAGCCCAGCACTTCCAGGCCCTGCGCGTGCTTTTCCGCATACAGCGCCTGCAGGCCTTCGTACTGCGGGGTCAGGCCGCACTTGGAGGCGACGTTGACCAGCAGCAGCACCTTGCCCTGGTAGTCGGCAAGCGAGGACGGCTGGCCGTCGATGGTGGTGAGGGGAATGTCCTGGATCGGGGTGCTCACGCGGGGGCTCCGGCTACGGCGGGGAATGGCCCACCAGCATAGCGCCGCGCGCGCTGTTGTAGAGCCGAGCCCATGCTCGGCTGATGGTATGGCAGCCGAGCGTGGGCTCGGCTCTACAGGCAGGATTCAGTCCACGCAGATCGTGCCCTGCGCCTTGCCATCATCGATGCGCTGGCGGCACCCGAAGTTCTGGCGCACATCACGCTGGCAGGTACCGGTGGCGGCACTGCCGGCGGCCACCTCGGCTCCGGCCAGGCACTGGCCCGTGCAGTCGCTCTTGCGGCTGCAGGCCTTGCCGGCGTCCGCATAGGGAATCACGCACTGCTCGCGCTGCAGGCGGCCGAGCCGCTGCAGCGTGCCGCCAGCGGCCTGGCAGTCGACGTCACGTGCTTCGCGGTAGGCCTCGCTGGCTTCCGGCGCAGGAGCGGCCGTAGTCGTGTCGGCGACCGGGGGCGTGCTGCTGCATGCAGCCAGCAACGCTGCCAGGACAAGAACGGCACAGGAGCGCAAGCGCATGTCGATACCCGCCACGGACTCAGGGTGCCCAGCATAGCCAGGCGCAGGTGCACGGGACGTGTCAACCCGCATTGCCGTCCTCGTCGTCCTCCGGCGCGCCCAGCTGCTGCATCGGGTCCGGGGTCAGCTCCGGGGGCAGCGCGCGCTTGGCCTTGCTGCCCAGTTCGGCAAGCCGACGGGCGCGGCTGATGGCCGACTGCGGCGAATCGATCAGGCGATTGCGCGCATCGGCGTAGGCCTTGCCGGCATCGTCCAGCTTCTTGCCCATGGCGGTGAAGTCCTGCAGGAACCCGGTCAGGGCGTCCAGCACCAGACCGCCGGCCTCGCTGATCTTCAGCGCCTGCTTCTGCACCTTGTCGCGCGTCCACAGGCGCTCGGCCACGCGCAGCAGCGCCATCAGGGTGTTGGGCGAGGCGAACACCACGCGGTTGTCGAAGGCGAACGCCTGCAGGCTGCCATCGGCGCCCAGTGCGGCTGACAAGGCACCCTCGATGGGAACGAAGGCGATGGTGATGTCCAGCGTCTCGCTGCCCAACGCCTTCGGATAATTCTTCTCGCCCAGGTCCTTAACGTGCTGGCGCAGCGCAACCGCGTGCCTGCGCAACGCGTCTTCCGACTGCTCCGGGGTAGTGGCATTCATGGCTTCCTGCCAGGCGATCAGGTTCACCTTGCTGTCGATCACCACGCTGCGTTCGTCGGGGAACTGCACCACCACGTCCGGTCGCAGGCGCGCACCTTCGTCATCCACGGCATGCTTCTGCCGCTGGTAGTGCACGCCCTCTTCCAGCCCCGATCCGCGCAGTACGTTGTCGAGCATCAGCTCGCCCCAGTCGCCGCGGACCTTGGCATTGCCCTTCAGCGCATTCGTCAGCGCCGATGCCTGCGCCGCCATGTCCTGGTTGAGCGTCTTCAGTTCGCCCACCGCACCCAGCAGGCTGGCGCGTTGCCGCGCTTCCTCGCCATACAGCGTATCGACGCGGGTGCGGAAATCGCCCAGCTTGTCGGCGAACGGCTTGAGCAGCCCCTCGATGTCCGCGCGTGACTGCACTGTCGCCTGCCGCACGTTCTTCTCGAACTGCTGTCCGCGTTCGTCGAACACCTTGCCCGCCAGTTCGGCGAAGGCGCCCGACAGCTTTTCCTTGGCGGTATCAAGATAGCTGCGCAGTTCGGCACTGGCCCGTTCGGAGTGCTGCAGATTGGCCACCGCGCGGGCATGTTCACCGTGCAACTGCTGGTAGCGCTGCTGCGCCTGCTGCAGCTCGCTGCTGGTCTCCGCAACGGCAGCGCGCGCCTGCGCCAGGGCCGCTTCACGTTCGGCCAGCTGTGCTTCGCGACTGGCCGACAGCGCTGCTTCGCGCTCCACCCGGGCGGTCAGCGTAGTGACGGCCTGTGCGTGCTGTTGGCTGCGGCTCCGTTCGTTCTCCAGTTCAGCGCTCAGCGCATCGAGGCGGCCGCGCAGCTGGCCGGCATCGACCAGGGCGAGGCGATGCTGTTCGCGTTCGCTGTCCAGCAGCCGCTGCAGTTCGTCGGAGGGTGCACCGCCAGCACTGCGACGCCACAGCAGCACCAGCGCGACCAGGGTCGCCAGCAGCAGGACCACTGCCAGGATCAAGAGGACTTCGATATTCATGCGATCAGTTTAGCCCCGCTGCGCTAGGCTGGGTCGGTCTGCCCCGGAAGCCCCCATGCTCGCTCTGTACGGAAAACCCACCTCCATCAACGTGCGCAAGGTGCTCTGGCTGTGCGCCGGCCTCGACCTGCCACTTCACCACGAGCCAGCGCCGCCGACGGACCTGCTGGCCACACTGAACCCGAACCGGCAGGTGCCGGTGCTGCGCGATGGCGGCTTCGTGCTGTGGGAATCCAACAGCATCTGCCGCTACCTGGCCGTACGCGCTGGCCGTGATGACCTGCTGCCCCGCGCGGCACAGGATCGTGCGCGGGTCGAACAATGGATGGACTGGCAGGCCAGCGACCTCAACAGTGCCTGGCGGCACGTGTTCATGGCACGCGTGCGCCAGCATCCGGACTACCCGGACGATGCCCGCGCCGAGGCCAGCCTGGTCCAGTGGAACGGCTTGATGGGCGTGCTTGATGCCCAGTTGGCCGCTGGCGGCTACGCCGCTGGCAACACCTTCACCCTCGCCGACATCGTGCTCGGGCTGTCGACCCAGCGCTGGCGCAGCACACCGGGCCACAAGCCGGCGCTGGCACACGTGGGCGCTTGGTTCGAGCGCCTGCGCCAGCAGCCCGGTTTCGCCGAACACGTCGACAACGGCGTGGCCTGAGGCAGGGGTCAGATCCTTTCCCGGGAAAGATATCTGACCCCAAGGGTGCGGGAACGATCCGGCCTTACCAGCCTTCCAGCACGATCTTGCCCTTGGCGCGGTGGCTCTCCAGCAGCGCGTGGGCGCGCCGCAGGTTGGCCGCGTCGATGCGCCCGAAGTGCTCGCCCAGCGTGGTCTGCAGCACGCCCGTGTCGATCAGCTCGGCCACGCGGTTCAGCAGGTCGTGCTGGCGCTGCATGTCGGCGGTGCGGTACAGCGGCCGGGTGAACATCGACTCCCAGTGCAGTGACAACGCCTTGCGCTTGAGCGCCATCACGTCCACCTGGCCAGGATCATCGATCAGCCCCAGCTGGCCCTGCGGCGCCAGCAGTTCCACGATCTGCGCGTAGTACTGGTCGGAGTGGGTCAGGCTGGCCACATGCTGCACTTCGCTGATGCCGAGCCGCGCCAGTCCCTCGGCCAGCGGCAGGCGGTGGTCGATCACGTGGTGCGCGCCCATTGCGTATGCCCAGTCCTGGGTATCCGGACGCGAGGCGGTGCCGATCACGGTCAGCCTGGTCAGCTTCCGCGCCAGCTGCACCAGGATCGAACCGACACCACCGGCAGCACCGATCACCAGCAGGGTCTGGCCCTCGCCACCACCCTCGGGGATGCGCAGGCGGTCGAACAGCAGCTCCCAGGCGGTGATTGCAGTCAATGGCAGCGCCGCGGCGGCGGCATCATCGAGGCTGGCCGGCTTGCGCCCGACGCTGCGCTCGTCCACCAGCTGGTACTCGGCATTGCTGCCCGGGCGGTCGATGACGCCGGCGTAGTAGACCGCGTCGCCGGGCTGGAACAGGGTCACCTCGCTGCCCACCGCGTCGACGATGCCGACCGCGTCCCAGCCCAGTACGCGCGGGCCATCGGTGGCCACGCCGCGGCGGACCTTGGTGTCGACCGGGTTCACCGCCACCGCGCGTACCGCCACGCGCAGGTCGCGGGGGCCGGGCTGCGGCAGCTCCAGTTCGATGTCGATCAGGGCCCGGGCATCATCGATCGGCAGGCCGGCGTGGGTATAGGCAATGGCGCGCATGGCAGCGGTCCAGTGGGGAAGGAGGCGACAGGTTGCGCCGCGCGCGCTCCCTCGGAAAGGCGCAGAATCGGGCAGCACTTTCACTCTGGCGATGAAGATGATCCGCTTCGACGATCTGCAGCTGTTCGTCCGCACTGCCGCGCTGGGCAGCTTCTCGCAGGCCGCCCGCGAGGCCGACCTGCTGCCCGGGCAGGTCGCTGCGGCGGTGGCACGGCTGGAGCGCGAGCTGGACCTGCGCCTGTTCGTGCGCACGACCCGCAGCCTGCGCCTGACCGGCGAGGGCGCGCTCTACCTGCCGTATGCGCAGGAGGTGCTGGCCACCCTGCGCGAAGGCCAGGCCCGCGTGCAGGGCGAGGACACCGAGCTGCACGGCATCCTGCAGCTGTCGGCGCCGTCGGACTTCGGCCGCAACCTGCTGCTGCCCTGGCTGAGCGCGTTCCGCGCCGCGCACCCGCGACTGCGCCTGCACCTGCGCCTGTCCGACGAGGTCGCCGACGTGTTCCGCGAACCGGTCGACGTGGCCATCCGCATCGGCCACTTCGATGACGCCAACTACGTAGCCCTGCCCCTGCTGGAAGGCAACCGGCGCGTGCTGGCCGCCTCGCCCGGCTACCTGCAGCGGCGTGGCCCGCCCACGCGCCTGGAGGATCTGCGCGAGCACGACTGCCTGGTCTATCAACTCAATGGCCGCGCCTACGATCGCTGGTCGTTCGAGGTGGACGGGCGCCGCAGCGTGGTTCCGGTACGCGGCCCGCTGGTCTGCGACGACGCCGACGTGGTGCGGCGCTGGGCCGTGGCCGGCGAAGGCATCACCTACAAGTCCTGGCTGGACCTGCGCGAGGATGTGCTGGCCGGGCGCCTGCAGGTGCTGCTGGACGGCGTTGGCAGCAGCATCCCGCTGCAGCTGGTGTGCCCGCATCGCAAGCAGTTCTCACCCGCCGTGCGGCAGCTGCACGCGCAGCTGCGCCAGCACCTGCAACCGCTGCTGTCCGGGATGCCGGTTGGCCCCACCGGCCCCCTGTCGCCCGCCGCAGCGCTGGCCGACAATGGCGGCCCCCCGTAACAGAAGAGCACCGCCATGCCGTGGATGGGCATCCAGGACCTGTGGACGTTTCTGGTCGCCGTGCTGGTGTTTCTCGCCCTGCCCGGTCCCGGTACCTTCACGCTGCTGACTGCCACCGGCCGTGGCGGCGTGCGCGGCGGCTACACCGCACTGGCCGGCCTGCTGGTCGGCGACCAGATCCTGATGTGGCTGGCGCTGGCCGGCGTGGCCGCACTGCTGAAGGCCAATCCTCTGGTATTCCACGCCGTGCAGTACCTCGGCGCGGCCTACCTGGTGTGGGTCGGCATCAGCCTGCTGCGCACGCCCAAGCACGAGGGCGGCGACGCCGGCCCGATCCGCATGCAACCCGGCCGCTACTTCCAGCAGGCGATCCTGGTCAGCCTGCTCAACCCGAAGGCGATCCTGTTCTACATGGCCTTCCTGCCGTTGTTCATCGATCCGAAGGCACACCAGGGCATCGCCACCTTCGCCGCGCTGGCCGGCATCATCCTGGTGGTCAGTATCGCCTACTGCTCGATGCTGATCGGCGTGGGCAACCTGGCCCGCCGCCGGTTGATCCAGCACCCGCGGATCAGCGATGCGCTGCGTCGCGTGGCCGGCCTGTTCCTGGTGGGGTTCGGCATCCGCCTGGGGCTGAACGGATGAACGGGCGGCTGCCACTGCTCGGCATGACCCTGCTGCTGGCCGGTGCCGCCTCTGCCGGCACCGTGCAGGACCATCGCTGCCTGACGGGCGGTCGCAACGACAACATCCACCTGGAATGGCGCTGGCTGGAAGACGGCCGGGCCGACGTGCGTTACGCCGGCCAGCGCGAGCGCCTGCCCCTGCACCGGATCTCGATGGAGACCACGGTGCTGGCCGAGGATCGCCCGTACCAGTTCGACAGCGTGTGGGAAGAGCGCATCGACGGGCGCCTCAACGGCCGCTACCTGCTGAGCACGCAGGGCGCGCTGGTACTGGATCTGAGCTACGAACGCGCCCGTGATGGCCGTCGCACCACCTTCCACGATGACAGCCAGGCGTGGCAGGAGGATGGCTGCCATTGGCCGGGAGGCGTAGCGGCGCGCGTGGTCGATTGAAGCATGCCAACCAAGGTTGGCATCTACCGGTCGTGCATCTCCGCGCGCAGGTGGTCGATGAACACCCGCAGCTTGGGCGCCATCTGCTCACGCGCGGGGTAGTACAGGTGGAAGCCGGGGAATGGCGGCTGCCAGTCCTGCAGCACGCTCTGCAGTCGCCCAGCGTTGATGTCGTCGGCCATCAACGAGGCGAAGCCTTGGGCCATTCCCAGACCCGCCAGCACGGCACCATGGGCGACGCCGGCATCGTTGAACACCAGCCGCCCGCTCACTTGCACGTCCAGGTCGTGGCCGTCGCGGCTGAACTCCCAGGGCATCAGCCGGCCGTTGGCCAGCCGGTGCACGATGCAGGCGTGGCCCTGCAGGTCATGCGGGGTCTGCGGCACGCCATGGCGTTCGAAATAGGCCGGCGTGGCTACCACCACCTGCCGCTCGGGTGGCCCGACCGGCACCGCGATCATGCCCTGTGCGAGTGATTCGCCCAGGCGGATGCCGGCGTCGAAGCCCTCGGCCACCAGATCGGTCAGCGCGGGGTCGACGCACAGTTCCACCTGCACCTGCGGGTAACGCGCAAGGAAGTCGGGCAGCCGCGGCAGCACCATGCGATCGGCGACGATGCGCGGCAGGGTCACGCGCAGCCGCCCGGCAGGCACCGAGCGCGCGCTGTCCAGTTCGGCAAATGCCTGGTCGATCTGGTCCAGGCCGCCGCGCACGCGCTGCAGGAAACGCGCGCCGTGCTCGGTCAGGTTGACCCGCCGCGTGGTCCGCTGCAGCAGCCGCACGCCCATCCGCGCTTCCAGCGCGCGCACGCTCTGCGACAGCGCCGAGGTCGACACACCCAGGGCATCGGCGGCGCGGGTAAAGCTGGCGTGCTCGGCCACGTGGACGAAAGCGACCACAGCAGTGAGCGGGACGGAGGCATCCATTGTGAAGGCAGCCTTCAAGGTAAGTCCGGTGACACGCAGTTTATCCACATGATGGCGTGGAGGATGCTGTGCCCCTCGCCACTGCCCATCCAGACGTGGCGCCTTCCCCAAGGAGATCCACATGAAGACCCGTACTCTCGGCCCCGCCGGCCCCACCGTGTCCGCCCTCGGCCTGGGGTGCATGGGCATGAGCGCGTACTACGGCGGCCGCGGCAGTGACGATGACGGCATTGCCGTCATCCGGCACGCGCTGGACCGTGGCGTGACCCTGCTCGACACCGCCGATGTGTATGGCCCGCACACCAACGAGGTGCTGGTCGGTCGCGCGATTGCCGGCCGCCGCAACCAGGTGTTCCTGGCCAGCAAGTTCGGCATCGGCCTGGACCCGGCTGACCCGAAGGCGCGGCAGATCAACGGCCACCCGGACTATGTGCAGGCCGCCTGCGAGGCCAGCCTGCGCCGCCTGGGCGTGGACCACATCGACCTGTACTACCAGCACCGCGTCGACCCGACCGTGCCGATCGAGGACACCGTGGGTGCCATGGCACGCCTGGTGGAACAGGGCAAGGTGCGCTGGCTGGGCCTGTCCGAGGCCTCGGCGGCCACCCTCCGCCGCGCCCATGCGGTGCACCCGATCACGGCGGTGCAGAGCGAGTACTCGCTGTGGTCGCGCGAGCCGGAGCAGAACGGAGTGCTGGCCACCACGGCGGAGCTCGGCATCGGCTTCGTGCCGTATTCGCCGCTGGGCCGTGGCTTCCTGACCGGCGCCATCCGCAGCCCGGACGACTTCGACGCCGACGATTACCGGCGCACCTCGCCCCGCTTCGAAGGCGAAAACTTCCAGCGCAACCTGGCATTGGTGGACACCGTGCAGGCGCTGGCCGCCGAGCGCGGCATCGCCGCCTCGCAGCTGGCGCTGGCCTGGGTGCTGTCGCGCGGCGGGCACATCGTGCCGATCCCGGGCACGACGCGGCGGGCACGGCTGGACGAGAACCTCGCTGCACTGCAGGTGGAACTGGATGCGGCCACGCTGGACGCATTGGATGCGGCCTTCCCGCTGCATGCCGCGGCCGGCGAACGCTATTCGGACAGCGGCATGGCCAACATCGAGTCCTAGCGGGGGCCGGGACGAACGTACACCGGTGGCTGCCGCCGGATTATGCCGATTCCGGCAGCCTGGCCGGGGCGCAGCGCGTGCCCCGCCATGCATGACCCCCGTCAGTGGTAATGCTGCGCTGCGTTCGGTCACACTCGGGAACTTGTCGTTCTTAGTCACCCCTTCCGAGGCCTGCATGTCCCTGTTCCGGCGCAAGTCCCTAGATTCCGTCACCGTCCACGAAGCCGGCAGGCGTCTGATCCCGACGCTCAGCTGGCCGCACCTGATCGCGCTGGGTATTGGCGCCATCGTCGGTACCGGCATCTACACGCTGATCGGCGTCGGTGCCAACCTGGCCGGCCCGGCCGTGCTGATCTCCTTCGCCATCGCCGGTGCGGTCTGCGCCTGCGCGGCGCTGTCCTACGCCGAGCTGTCGACGATGATGCCGGCCGCCGGCAGTGCCTACACTTACAGCTACAGTGCGCTGGGCGAGGTGTTTGCCTGGGTGGTGGGCTGGAGTCTGATCCTGGAGTACTCGCTGGTGGTGAGTACGGTGGCGGTGGGCTGGTCCGGCTACTTCGTCGGCTTCCTCGAATGGGTCCACACCCAGTTCGGCTGGAACGTGCACCTGCCGGCCTGGCTGGCAGCCGGCCCGCACGTGGAAGGCGGCATGATCAACCTGCCGGCGATCATCATCACCTGGCTGGTGGCCGGCATGCTGATGGCCGGGACCAAGGAAAGCGCCACGCTCAATGCCATCCTGGTGGTGTTCAAGCTGATCGCGCTGGCGATCTTCGTGGCCGTGGCCCTGCCTGCGTTCGACAGCGCCAACCTGCAGCCGTTCATGCCGTATGGCTTTGCCAAGTCGATGGGCCCCGATGGCGTCGAGCACGGCGTGATGGCGGCAGCGGCGATCATCTTCTTCGCCTTCTACGGCTTCGATGCGATCTCCACTGCTGCGGAGGAGACCAAGAACCCGGGCCGTGACCTGTCGATCGGCATCATCGGTTCGATGATCGGCTGCACCATCGTCTACGTGCTGGTGGCGCTGGCCGCAGTGGGTGCGATGAGCTACGCCGTGTTCGGGCACAGCGCCGAGCCGCTGGCGCTGATCATGCGCCAGCTGGGCCATCCGACAGCGGCGATGGTGATCGGCGTGATTGCGATCATCGCGCTGCCGACCGTGCTGCTGGCCTTCCTGTACGGCCAGAGCCGCATCTTCTTCGTGATGAGCCGCGACGGCCTGCTGCCGCGTGGCCTGTCCAAGGTCAACGCGCGTACCGGCACGCCGGTGGCGACCACACTGTTCACTGCGGTGGTGGTGTCGGCGCTGGCCGGCGTGGCCCGCCTGGACGAGATCGCCGCGCTGGCCAATGCCGGTACCCTGGCCGCGTTCACTGCAGTGGGCGTCTGCCTGGTGGTGCTGCGCCTGCGCGAGCCGGACCGCGCGCGCACGTTCCGCACGCCGCTGGCCTTCGTGGTTGGCCCGCTGGCCGCGCTGGGTTGCATCTACCTGTTCATCAGCCTGCCGCACACCACCCAGCTGTACTTCCTGTTGTGGAACGTGGCCGGCCTGGTGCTGTACCTGCTGTACAGCCGACGCCATGCGCTGATCGCGAAATAGACCGATCACCGGTAGTGCCGGCCGCTGGCCGGCAACCCGAATCCTGTTGATAGGGGCGATGCCGGCCGCTGGCCGGCACCATCGCAGGGCGTTTCAACCGCCCTGCTTTGCGGCGTAATCCTGCGCCTGGCGCATCACCCGCAGCAGGTTGCCGCCCCAGATGCCGGCAATCTGCTGCTCGGTATAGCCCTTGCGCAGCAGCCAGGCGGTGATCTTCGGCAGCTGGCTGACATCGGGCAGGTCGCTCAGGCCACCGCCGCCATCCCAGTCCAGGCCGATACCCACGTGCTCGGGGCCGACCACCTTGAGGATGTGCTCGAAGTGGGCGAAGAAGTCGTCCAGGCTGGCATGCCGCACGGGGTGTTCATGGTCCAGTGCCTGTTCGGCTTTCAGCAGGGCCACGCCCTGCTCGATGCCCATCCCTTCCCAGCCGCCCAGCTGCCTGCTCAGCGCTTCTTCGGCCTGCTTGCGCTCGGGTGTCTTCGCCGTGTCGATCAGGTAGCCGCCATAGGCGTTCACCTGGATCACGCCGCCGGCCTTGGCCAGCTTGCGCAGCCGCGCGTCATCAAGATTGCGCGGGTGGTCGTAGACCGCCTTGGCCGAGCTGTGCGACAGCACGAAGGGCACCGGCATCATCGCCAGCAGGTCGTCGAACACCGCGTCCGAGGCATGCGACTGGTCGATCACGATGCCCAGCTTCACCGCCTGCCGCACCAGCTCCTTGCCGGCCAGGCTCAGGCCCTTCCACTCCGCGCCCTTGGGATCGGTGGCCGAATCGGCGAACTCGTTGTTGGCGAAGTGCACGGTGCTGAGCAGGCGCAGGCCGGCGCGGTGGTAGAACGAGAGCAGGCTCGGGTCTTCCACCAGCGGGCTGGCATTTTCCATGCTGATGTAGACCACGCGCTTGCCGGCGGCCTTGATCCGCGCCGCATCATCGGCGGTCAGTGCCAGCGCGAAGCGCGCGGGATTGGCCGCCAGCATCTCGCGGATTTCCAGCAGTCGCTGCAGGCCGTGGTCACGCTCGGCCAGGTGGGCCGCTGCGCTGCGATCGCCCTGGTCGGTGTAGATCGCCCAGAAACCGCCATCGAGCGCACCTTCGACCATGCGCGGGTAGTCCACCTGCGAAAGCGCGTTGCGGTCGTGGCGCTGCTCGATGTCGAAGCCGGTGCGGCCGAAGTTGGCCGGTGTATCCAGGTGGCTGTCGAGCGTGACCAGGCGCTGCTGCAGCGCCTTGGCACGGGCCAGTTCCTCGGCGCTGAACTCGATGGCGTGAGCCGAAAGCGGCGCGCACAGCGCCACGGCGAGCACGACGGACAGGTGGCGCAACGATGGCATGGGCTCTCACCGGCATTGGGAAGAGCCCGACCATAGCGCCGCACCCGGCCTTTTTGTAGAGCCGAGCCCATGCTCGGCTGCCAGACAGATCAGCCGAGCGTGGGCTCGGCTCTACAGAGATCGGCAGTGACGCGGTCAGTCCACCACGCGGCAGAACACGGCCTTCAGGTAACGCGATTCCTGCACGTGGGCCATGAACGGGTGGTCCGGACCGGCGCCGGCCACCTTCAGGATCTGGATCGTGCGGCCGGAGAAATACGCCGCGCGGCGCAGCATGTCGAGGAACTGGTCCTCGGCCACCAGGCCGGTGCAGGAGAACGTGGCGAACAGGCCGCCCGGCTTGACCACGCCCAGCGCCAGCTTGTTCATGTCCAGGTACTTCTTCAGCGCAGTGATGACCTGGTCGCGGTCGCGGGTCATCTTCGCCGGGTCCAGGATCACCACGTCGTACTGCTCGCCACGATTGGCCGCATCACGCAGCCACGGGAAGATGTCGGACTGGACGAACTTCGGGCGCACGTTGTTCAGGCGCGAATTGCCCTTGGCGATCTGGATGACGTCTTCATCGATGTCGATGCCGACCACTTCCGAGGCGCCTCGCGCCGCCGCGTACACCGCAAAACCGCCGGTGTTGCAGCACAGGTCCAGCACGCGCTTGCCTTCCACCTGCTGGCTCAGCCACTCGCGGTTCTCGCGCTGGTCGGCGAAGAAGCCGGTCTTGTGCGCACCGGCCGGGTCGGCGCGGAACTTGATGCCGTACTCGGTGATCACCGACGCTTCGGTGGTGGTATTGCCGTGGAAATCGAAGCTTTCCTGTTTCTGCACGTGCTCATCGGCGAAGCTGTGGAAGCGGCAACCCGGGAACTGCTCGCGCAGGGCGTCGTAGATCCACTCGCGGTGGCGGAACATGCCGGCGGCGAAGAATTCGACCACCACCAGGTCGCCGTAGCGATCCACCACCAGGCCGGACAGGCCGTCGCCTTCGCTGTGCACCACGCGCCAGGCGTCGGAGACCGCGTCGAGCTTGAGCACCTCACGGCGCAGTGACACCGCCTGGGCAATCTTGCGCGAGAACCAGCCGGCATCCACCGGCACGTTCTGGTCGGTCTCAAGGATGCGCACGGCAATGCGCGAATGCCCGTTGTAGAACCCGCGGCCAATGAACTCGCCATCAATGCCGACCACGTCGACGATGGAACCGGGCTTGGGCCGGACGGTCGGCTTCTCGACCAGTTTCTGGAAGATCCACGGGTGGCTGGAGCGCCACGCATTCTTGAGGCGGACAATCGGAAGGGGGGTATTCATCCACCCATTGTAAACCGGGCGCCGGGGTCAGATCCCCGCAGGGGCTCTGACCCTCGCCGGCGTGCCAACCAAGGTTGGCACCCACCAGGCCGGAACGGGCTCGGGAATGGGGTCAGAGCCCCTACGGGGATCCGACCCCTCGTCCCCCATTTGACGGCGGCCCAGCCAGACGGCAGAATCGGCGCCAGAAGGGGAGTAGCTCCCAGACGTTGTCGCCGTCATTTCGAGCCCGCAGGCTCCGGTGCAACGGCAGTTCCAGCCGACTGGAACTGCGAGCGAGACCTTCGCCGTACTGGCGAAGCTCTGTCCCTGGATCCCCCTCCCGATCCTCCGTTGCAGATCCTCGCCGTCCGGCCTGGCATTCATCTTTCCAACGGACATTCCCAATGCAGACGATCGGTAACGTGTGGTTGTGGGGCGGCTTCGCAGCGGTGGTGGTCATCGCCCTGCTGGTCGACCTCGTGTTGATGCGCCATGGTGGACCGCACAAGGTCACCTTCAAGGAAGCCCTGTGGTGGTCGATCGGCTGGGTCGCGCTGGCCCTGCTGTTCAACGCCGGCCTCTGGTACTACCTGAATGAGACCGCCGGCCAGGTGGTGGCCAACAAGGTCGGCCTCGAATTCCTGACCGGCTACCTGGTCGAGAAGGCGCTGGCGGTCGACAACATCTTTGTGTTCCTGATGATCATGAGCTACTTCGCAGTACCGGAGGAGCAGCGCCAGAAGGTGCTGATCATCGGCATCCTGGGTGCGATCGTGCTGCGTACGATCATGATCTTCGCCGGCAGCGTGCTGATCAGCCAGTTCCATTGGCTGCTCTACGTGTTCGGTGCCTTCCTGCTGTTCACCGGCTGGAAGATGTGGTTCGCCGCCGGCCAGGAACCGGATCTGGAAGCCAACCCCGCCCTGCGCTGGATGCGCAAGCACCTGCGCCTGCTGCCGGACTACGCCGGCAATGCGCTGAGCGTGACGCGCGATGGCGTGCGCTGGTTCACCCCGCTGTTCGCGGTGCTGATCCTGATCGCGGTCACCGACGTGATCTTCGCCGTGGACAGCATCCCGGCGATCTTCGCGATCACCACCGACCCGTTCATCGTGCTCACCTCCAACGTGTTCGCGGTGCTGGGCCTGCGTGCGATGTTCTTCCTGCTGGCCGGCATGGCCGACCGCTTCCACCTGCTGCCGTACGGCCTGGCGCTGGTGTTGGCCTTCATCGGCATCAAGATGATGATCATCGACCTGTTCAAGATCCCGACCCCGGTGTCGCTGGGCGTGGTCGCGGTGATCATCGCCGCCACCGTGGTGCTGAGCCTGAAGTACCCGCCGAAGGAAGGCTCGGGCCACGCCTGAGCCTGAGCGGTGGGAAGACGCGGCCGGCGGGATTGTCCCGCCAGCCGCACCCACTCTCCCGCAACAGTGGCCTTGGTTTCGCGCCAGCCACCGCCATTGCTGAGGTATGGACAACAACACGCCCCTGCCCGCCGGCGACGTGCCGGCCCCCCGCAATGACCGCTCGCGCATCCTGCGGGCGTTCAATGTCAGCCTGGCGGCCGTGCTGGTGCTGGTGGCCGTGTTCGCCCTGCAGGGCACGTTCGACTGGCGACCGTGGGCGGTTGCGCCGCTGGAAGCCAAGGGCCTGCTCGGCCTGATCGGCGGCCCGATGCTGCATGCCTCGGTCGAGCACATCGCCGCCAACAGCATCGCCATCCTGATCCTCGGCACCCTGGCCGGCAGTGTGTATCCCAAAGCCACCGTGCGCGCCCTGCCCCTGCTGTGGCTGGGTTCAGGCCTCGGCGCGTGGATGCTGGGCAATCCGGGCAGCGTGCACCTGGGTGCCAGTGGCGTGACCCATGGCCTGATGTTCCTGCTGGCCAGCCTCGGCCTGCTGCGCCGCGACCGTGCGGCAATCGCCACCGGCCTGATCGGCATGCTGTTCTATGGCGGCATGCTGATGACCATCCTGCCGCATGCCGATGGCGTGTCCTGGCAGTCGCACATGGGCGGCGCCTTCGCCGGCATCATCGCCGCGCTGCTGTTCCGCAACGCCGATCCGCTGCCGCCGCGCCAGCGCTACAGCTGGGAAGACGAAGAAGACGAGGCCGAGCCGCTGGCCGACGACGAGCTGGAGCCGCCGTCACCGCAGCGCGTGCCGGTGCTGTGGCAGCCGCGCGAGGGCCAGGACTACGTGGTGATCCCGTTCCGCCGGCCGGACGAGCCACGCGGTTGAGGGGACGGTCGTGCCGGCCGCTGGCCGGCAACCTCATGAACCGGTAGTGGCCGACCTTGGTCGGCGCGGTTGTTGCGTGCCAACCAAGGTTGGCACCTACCAGAGCACACCGGCCCCCGGGTAGCGCCGGGCCATGCCCGGCGCGTTGATCGCTCAGTTCCCCGCTGTGCCCATCCCATCCACCGCCTGCCGGCCCAGCGCCGGATCATCGGTGAAGAAGGCATCGATGCCGGTCGCCAGGTAGGCGCGCATCTCGGCGATCGAGCCTTCGACGTTGCGCGCGTTGTCGGCGCCCTTGCGCAGGTTGCTGGGCTGGAAATGGTTCTCCGGGCGGAAGGTGTACGGAATCACCATCAGGCCGGCCGCGTGCGCATCTCGTACCAGCGAGGTCGGCGTGCCCAGCGCGCCCTTGGCATCCAGCGGAATGATCGAACGCAGCTCGGGGCCGATGCCATCGGCGTAGCCGGCGATGTCCTTCAGCCCGGCCGGGGCCATCATCTGTGCGTAGGTCAGCGTGCCGCCGGCCTTGGCGATGTCGGCCGGCTGGGTATCGCCCTTCCACAGCAGCTGCAGCAGGCGGATGTTGCTGCCCCGGCCGATCTTGCCATGCAGGTAGCGCAGGTTGGCGGTCTCGAACGACTGGATCGTGACCGGGCCGACATTGGTGTACGCGTTGCCACGCAGCGCGGCCAGCAGCTTGTCTTCCATCGGCAGGCCGATGGACTGGAAATAGGTCGGGTGCTTGATCTCCGGCACGAGGCCGATGCCACGGTTGGCGCGCCCGGCCTGCTGCACCAGGAAGGCCAGGATCTCGTCCAGGCTGGCGATGCGGAACTGGCCGTCGTAGGCGGTGCTGCGCAGCTCCGGCAGGCGCTCACGGGCGTACAGGGTCTTCAGCTCGGCCAGGGTGAAGTCCTCGGTGAACCAGCCCTCGACCTGCTGCCCATCGATCACCTTGCGGGTACGGCGGTTGGCGAACTCCGGATGCGAGGCGACGTCGGTGGTGCCGCCGATCTCGTTCTCGTGGCGGGCCACCATCACCCCGTCCCGGGTCATCACCAGGTCCGGTTCGATGTAGTCGGCGCCATCGGCGATGGCCTGCGCATACGAGGCCAGGGTGTGCTCGGGCAGCAGTGCGCTTGCCCCGCGATGGCCGTAGACCGACACCTTGGGCACGGCCGGGGTGGAGGATTCAGCACTCATGGCCACCGATGGTGCCACGGCCAGCGACAACAGCAACGCACAACCCCACGACTTCACTGCGACTTCCCCAAGCGGTATGTGATGGGCGTCAGTATGCGGCGGCAATGTGACAGGTGGGGGAAGCCAGTCCCTGTAGAGCCGAGCCCATGCTCGGCTGACGGGCAGAACAGCCGAGCATGGGCTCGGCTCTACAGTTACTTGCCGATGCAGAAACTGGAGAAGATCCTCCCCAGCAGATCATCGGCACTCATCTGCCCGGTGATCTCACCCAGCGCATCGTGGGCCAGCCGCAGTTCCTCGGCGGCCAGCTCCAGGTGCTCGTGCGCCAGCTCGCCATCGGCGCGCTGCGCATGTTCCTGCGCGCGTTCAATCGCATCCACGTGGCGCGTGCGCGCGGAGAACTCGCCGTCCACCTGCTCACCGGCACCGGCCGAAGCAATCGAACGCAGGCGCGCATGCAGATCGTCGAGCCCGGCGCCGGTGGCGGCCGAAACGAACACCCGATCCGGATCATCCAGCGACGGCAGCGCCGCCAGCAGATCCGACTTGTTGTGGATGTAGAGCTTGTGCGGTACCGCCGCCACGGCCTCGCCCAGCGCCGCTTCACCGGCCGCCGGATCGCGCGCATCCAGCACGATCAGCGCCAGGTCGGTGCGCTCGATTTCCACGTGGGCGCGGCGCATGCCTTCGCGTTCGATGGCGTCGCCGCCGTCGCGCAGGCCGGCGGTGTCGACCAGGGTCAGCTCCAGGCCATCCAGGCGGATGGTTTCGCGCAGGGTGTCGCGGGTGGTGCCGGCGATGTCGGTGACGATGGCGCGTTCGCTGCCGGCCAGCGCGTTGAGCAGTGAACTCTTGCCCGCATTCGGCGGACCGATCAGCACCGCGTGCAGGCCATCGCGCAGGCGACGGCCGCGTTCGGCATCGCGGCGCAGAATGGCCAGATCGCTGCGCGCCTGTTCCAGCCCACGCCGCACCTGCGCGCCACCGAGGGTATCCAGCGGTTCGTCGGCGAAGTCGATGGCCGCTTCCACGTGGATGCGCAGCAGCACCAGCTGCTCGACCACCGCATCGATGCGGCGCGAGAACACGCCATCCAGTGAACGACGCGCCGCGCGTGCGGCACGGTTGTCGCCCGCGGCGATCAGGTCGGCGATGGCCTCGGCCTGGGCCAGGTCCAGCTTGCCGTTGAGGAACGCCCGTTCGCTGAACTCACCCGGCCGCGCCTGGCGCGCACCGAGCGCGATGCAGCGCGCGACCAGCTGCTGCAGCAGCACCGGGCTGCCATGGCCCTGCAGTTCCACCACCTCTTCGCCGGTGAAACTGTTCGGTGCCGGGAACCACAGCACGATGCCATCGTCGATGACCTCGCCGTCGGCATCACGCAGGCGCGCGTAGTGCGCGTGGCGCGGGCGCAGTGCAGGCGCCCCCAGTGCATTGGCAATCGCCGCAGCGCGCGGACCGGACAGGCGCAACAGGCCGACACCGCCGGCGCCGGGGGCGCTGGCGATGGCCACGATGGTGTCGGTGCGGATCGCGTCGTTCATGGCTCAGAGCTTCTCCAGCTGCGCGCGCGCCTGGGCCGCGCCACTGCCCTGCGGCTGCAGCGCCAGGTAGGTGGTGTAGGCCTGCTTCGCCTTGGCCTTGTCGCCGGCGTTGAAGTAGGCATCGCCCAGGTTCAGATGGGCCACCGCGCGCGACGGGTCGATCTTCAGCGTGTTCTCCAGCCAGCGCGCGGCTTCTGCATAGCGCTGCTGGCGGTAGTAGACGAAGCCGAGGTTGTTGGCGGCCTGGGCGAAATCAGGACGCAGCTTCAGCGCTTCGGCAAACTGCGCGGCTGCCTCGTCGTACTGCTTCTCGCGGTACAGCTGCAGGCCGCGGTCGTTGGCCTGCTGCGCGCGCTGGCGGTCGGACGCCGGGCCAGCGGTGGGCACCACCAGCTTGGCCTTGCCACCCTGCAGGTCGGCCACCGTCACCGGCGCCTGGCTGCCCTTGGCCTCGCTGGCCGCATCCACCTTGTTGTTCAGCGCGATCGCATCGGCGGTCAGCTGGCGCGTATCGGCGTTGAGGAATTCCTGGCTGTCCGGCACCTGGAACACGAACTCGCCGCCCTGCGAACCGGGCAGGCTGCCGAAGGCCGGGGTCTGGTGCGAGACCGCCGATACGGCCGGCGCCACGTAGGCGGCCAGCTCGGTACCGGTGATCAGGCCGTCGCCGTTGAGGTCGCCCTTGCCGGCCAGCGCCTGCAACAGCACCCAGGTGAACACCGAGTGGCCGTTGGGGCCAGCATCGGCCACCTGCTGGTCGGCACCACCGGCGGTCAGCATCTGCCGCGCGCTGCGACGCGCGTTCTCGCGCAGGAACGACGACGACGACGGGCCACCGCGGGTCAGGCCCAGGCCGCTGTAGCAGGCATCCATCACGAACATCACATGCTTGGCCTGCATGCTCTCGGCAATGTTCTGGATGTCGGTCATCGCGATGGCGTCGGTGGCGAATTCCTTCGGGTCCGAATCGACCGGAATGATGTAGCCCAGGTCGCGCCCGGAAGCGAGCTGGCGGGTCGCGCCATGGCCGGCGAAGAACACGAACACGCGGTCGTTCTTGCCGGTGCGGTCATCTGCCAGGCGATCGTGGAAGGCCGCGAGGATGTTGTTGCGGGTCGCCTGCTCGTTCTTCAGCACGATCACCTGCGAGGACGGGAAGCCGAACTGCCCGGTCAGGGTATCGGCCACCGCCTGCGCGTCGTGGCTGGCGTACTCCAGCTTCGGCCACTTGGCATAGTTGTCGATGCCGACCACGATCGCCCAGGACTTCTCGTAGCCGGTGGTGACCGTGGCGGCACCGGCTTCACCCTTGCGCGCACGGGCGACAGTGAAGTCACGGCCGTTCCAGCCGGCGAACTGGTAACCATCGGCGATCAGCCGGTCGAGGATCTGCGGCAGCGCCTTCACCGCACGATCGTGGATGTCGTGGAACAGGATGATGCCGCGCTGTTCCTTGTTCACCTGGTCTAGCACGCGCTGCACGATCGATTCCGGTACCGGGTCGGCCCAGTCCATCGAGTCGATGTTCCACATGATCGACTTCAGCCCGGCCTCGTTGAGCAGCTGCAGGCCTTCGGCATTGCGCGCGCCATACGGGAAACGGAACAGCGGCGCGCGCTTGCTGTCGACATCCTTCAGCAGCGTGTCGGTGTCGAGCACCTGCTGGCGCAGCGCGTCACCGGTGGTGCGCGACAGCTGGGCGTGGGTCAGGCTGTGGTTGCCGACCGCATAGCCCTCTTCCATCAGGTTGCGGCTGATCTTCGCCATCGGGCCGAGGCTGACCTTGCCATCGGCCTCGACCTTGCCAAGGTTGCGGCCCACTTCAAAGAACACGCCCGGCACGTCGTAGCGCTTGAGGATGGCCACCACTTCATCGGTATAGGCCTTGTGCGGGCCATCGTCGAAGGTCAGCACCACGGTCTTGGCCGGCAGGTCGCGGCCGAAGATCTCGCGGTCGCTGTCCTTCATCGACATCGGGTAGGGCTCGATCACGCCGTAGTCGCGCAGGATCGCTTCGCGGCTGTAGTCCTTGTGCAGGTGGGCGATGTAGTCGTCCCACTTCTCACGCTTCAGCTCGATGGCACGGGTGCGCTCGAAGCGGCTGAAGATGCGGGTCAGTTCCTGGTTGTAGTTTCGCTCGATCTCGTCGAGTGCCTCCAGGTCCTCGCCGATGCGCTGGTGCAGCTTCACCGCCGGCAGCGACGAATCAGTGCCGACCCGCTCATGCAGATCACGCAGCACTTCGCGGAAGGCCAGGCGGTCGGCGTCGAACAGTTCCGGCGCCGACTCGATGTAGTCCAGCACGGTGCCGAGGGTGGCGAAGCGCTGCGGGCTGGAGCCGCGCAGCAGGGTGTCGAACTGCGCGGCGATCGCCGTGCGCTGTTCCAGGCCATCGTGGAACAGCTGCTGGCCCACACGCGTGGAGGTGCCGCGGTCGGCGGCCGATTGCTGTTCCTCGTCTGCCAGCAGCACGATGATCCGGCGGTAGCCGTCGAGCTGCTTCTGCAGCGCCGCCAGCAACGGCGCGGCGGCCGGATCGGCGGCGGCCGCGGCCTGCGCGCTTGGCTGGGTGACGGTGGTCGCCGGCGCCTTCGCGTCCTTGTCGCCGCAGCCGGCAACAACCAGGGTCAACAACAGCGAGGGCAGGAACAGGCGGAACGACGACGCACGCGGCATGGCGGACTCGAAGGTGGGAGGAACGGTGTGCCGGCGATTCTACCGCCGCATGCGAAAAGCCCGCCTTGCGGCGGGCTTTTGCTGGGGTCAGCCGGCCAGCGGCCGGCTCTACCGATTACTTCTTCTTGACCGGGGCCGGAGCGGTGGTGGCCGCAACCGGCTCGCCGCCATGGCGCTTGGTCATCCACCACTGCTGCAGCAGGCCCAGGCCACCGTTGACCACCCAGTACAGGACCAGGCCGGACGGCATGAAGGCCATCATGACGCCGAACACCAGCGGCATGAACTGCATCATCTTCTGCTGCATCGGGTCCATGCCCGGTGCCGGGGTCAGCTTCTGGGTGAACCACATCACTGCCACGTTGATGACCGGCAGGATGAAGTACGGGTCGCGTGCGGTCAGGTCCTGGATCCAGCCGAACCAGGGCGCCTGGCGCAGTTCGACCGATTCCACCAGCACCCAGTACAGGGCGAAGAAGATCGGCATCTGGATGAGGATCGGCAGGCAGCCGCCCATCGGATTGATCTTTTCCTTCTTGTACAGCTCCATCATCGCGGTCTGGAACTTCTGGCGGTCATCGCCATAGCGTTCCTTCAGCTGCGCGATGCGCGGCTGGAAGCGGCGCATCTTGGCACCGCTCTTGTACTGGGTCGCCGACAGCGGGTACAGCACCAGCTTCAGCAGCACCACCAGGCCGACGATCGCCCAGCCCCAGTTGCCGACCAGCTTGTGCACCTGGTTCAGCACCCAGAACAGGCCCTGGCCGATCACCGCCATCATCGAGAAGCGGCTGTAGTCGACCACGCGGTCCAGGCCCGGCACGTCTTCCTTGGCGATCAGGTTGACCAGCTTCGGGCCGACCCACAGGCGGGCCTCGGTGCTGGTGGACTGGCCCGGGGCCACGGTGAAGGCCGGGCCACGCGCTTCAATCAGGTCACGACCGGCCACCTGCGACAGCACGTAGTGCGCGGTCTGGTCCTTCTGCGGGATCCAGGCGGTGAAGAAGTGATGCTGCAGCATCGCCAGCCAGCCGCCGGTGATGTTCTGGTTCAGTGCGCCGTCGTCCAGGTAATCCTTGAACGCACGACGCTGGTACTTCTTGTCGTTGTCGTACCAGGTGGCGCCGTTGAAGCTGAACGAATCCGGGTTGGTCATGCTCCGCGACAGGATGGTCGGGGTGCGGTCCAGGGTGCGGTAGACGTAGCCGTTCCACGGTGCGGCGCCGGCATTGCTGACTTCGTCCTTGAAGCGCACGGCGTACTCGTTGCGCGAGACGGTCAGGGTGCGCTTGATGGTCACGCCGTTGTCGGCGGTCCACACGAACGGGATCTGCAGTTCGTTCTGGCCCTTGGCCAGCACGAAGTCCTTGGTATCACCGACCAGCTTGAAGCCGTCAGCGCCGGGAACCGGGGTGTTCTTGTCTTCGCTGGCCCAGCCACTGATCGCGCTGTACGGATGCGCGGGGTCTTCGGTCAGCAGGCGAACCGGCGGGCTGCCTTCGTCCTTGGTCTGCGGGAACTGCAGCAGCTCGGCATCGAGCACACGGCCGCCGTCCAGCACCAGGCGCAGCACGTCGGTGGTGACGGTCACGCGCTGGCTGGCCGGGGTGGCGCTGGCCTGGGCCTGCACAGCGGCCTGGCCCGGCGCACCCGGGACCTGAGCGCTGGGGATGCTGCCCGGGGTCGCGCCCGGAACACTCTGTGCAGCAGCCGGGGCCGACGTGGTCGTCGGTGCCGGGGTCGGAGCAGCCTTTTCACGGCTCCACTCCATCCACAGCAGCACGGCCACCATCAGCCAGGCAAAAATGAGGAATACGCGGGTCTGGTTCATCAGCGGACAGGCTCGGCGGGGCCGGGACGCGATGCCGGCTCGGTCAAAGAAGGAGTTGCGATGCCATCAGGCGGCGGCATTGTGCCGTCCACGCCCGGCGCGGGCAATGCACGCAGGCGACGCAGCAGGCGCAGGAAGGCCTGGCGGATCTCGTCGTTGCTGGCGGAACGCGCAGCACTACGCGCCACGACGACGAAGTCGCCTGGCTGGATTTCGGTACGTGTCTGACGCAGGATGTCGCGCAGGACGCGCTTGATCCGGTTACGCCCCACGGCGTTCGGATCAACCTTGCGGGAAACCGCCAGACCCAGCCTGGCCGGCCGGTCAGCCGGCAGCCAGTGCAGGGTCATCAGCGGATCGGACACACGGCGGGCGCCGTTGAAGACCGTTGAATATTCGGCACGCGTGCGAACCCGCGCAGAGCGAGGGAATCGCTTGCGCGGGTCTGCAGTATTCACTGTCGAAGGGATTGCGTCTGCCGCGGGGTGCGGCATGGCAATCAGGCGCTCAGGACTTTGCGGCCCTTGGCGCGGCGACGCGACAGGATCTTGCGGCCGTCAGCGGTCTTCATACGGGCACGGAAGCCGTGGTCGCGCTTACGCTTGAGGTTGCTGGGCTGGTAGGTGCGCTTCGTGGCCATTGGGGGCCTCTCGTATGAATGGGACGGAAAGAACCGGAAATTCTAGAGAGGTACCCTACCCCGCGTCAACCCCTGGCAGCTACGCGAATTCACCGGGCTGTGCAATAGCTGTGGATGTTTTTGTGAATAAGTAGGGGACAAGCATTCCGAAGGCGGGCGCTCGGTGGTAGTCTGAGCCATCCATTTCCCCCCTTTCCGGCCTGTGTTTGGGCGCCTTGTCGCGTCCATGCCCCGGCCACCGGACGATTATTGCTGATGGATGCCTGGTCCCGTAGTCTCGAGCGCCTCGAAGCGGAGTTCCCGCCGGAAGACGTTCATACCTGGTTGAAGCCGCTGCAGGCCGATCTGCGCGTGGACAGCCTGGTGCTGTATGCACCGAATGCCTTCATCGTCGACCAGGTTCGCGAGCTGTACCTGGCCCGGATCCGCGAGCTGCTGGCGCATTTCGCTGGTTTCAGCGACGTTTTTCTTGAAATCGGCTCGCGCCCGCGCCCTGTGGAGGCGCAGAACGCGCCGGTTTCCACGCCGTCGGCGCATGTGTCCAGCGAACCGCAGGTGCCCTTCGCCGGCAATCTGGACAGCCACTACACGTTCGCCAACTTCGTCGAAGGCCGCAGCAACCAGCTGGGCCTGGCCGCCGCCTTCCAGGCAGCGCAGAAGCCGGGCGACCGGGCGCACAACCCGCTGCTGCTGTACGGAGGCACGGGCCTGGGCAAGACCCACCTGATGTTCGCCGCCGGCAACGCCATGCGCCAGGCCAATCCAGGTGCAAAGGTGTTGTACCTGCGTTCGGAACAGTTCTTCAGCGCGATGATCCGGGCCCTGCAGGAAAAGACCATGGATCAGTTCAAGCGCCAGTTCCAGCAGGTGGATGCGCTGCTGATCGATGACATCCAGTTCTTCGCCGGCAAGGACCGCACCCAGGAAGAGTTCTTCCACACCTTCAACGCGTTGTTCGATGGCAAGCAGCAGATCATCCTGACCTGCGACCGCTATCCGCGCGAAGTCGAGGGCCTGGAAGCGCGCCTGAAGTCGCGGCTTGCCTGGGGCCTGTCGGTCGCGATCGAACCGCCGGACTTCGAGACCCGCGCCGCGATCGTGCTGGCCAAGGCGCGCGAACGCGGTGCCGAGATTCCCGATGATGTTGCGTTCCTGATCGCCAAGAAGATGCGCTCCAACGTGCGCGACCTCGAGGGCGCGCTGAATACCCTGACCGCCCGCGCCAACTTCACCGGCCGCGCGATCACCACCGAATTCGCCCAGGAAACCCTGCGCGACCTGCTGCGCGCCCAGCAGCAGGCGATCAGCATTCCCAACATCCAGAAAACCGTTGCCGACTACTACGGCCTGCAGATCAAGGATCTGCTGTCGAAGCGTCGGACCCGCTCGCTGGCCCGTCCCCGCCAGGTCGCCATGGCCCTGACCAAGGAACTGACCGAGCACAGCCTGCCCGAGATCGGCGACGCCTTTGCCGGTCGCGATCACACCACGGTGCTGCATGCCTGCCGCCAGATCCGGACCCTGATGGAGACCGACGGCAAGCTCCGCGAGGACTGGGACAAGCTGATCCGGAAGCTGAGCGAATGATGCACGGATGCCGATGAGGCGTCATCGCACAAAACGGTGCAGAATCCGGTAGCAAGCGCGGGACACGTTGTGGATAAAAATGCCGTTTGAAATCGCGCCAGATTTATCCACAGCTTTCCCCACCCCTTGGGGGTCGGTAATGCAGAGGGTTTCGAGGTCTGAAATACCTTTAATTACAAAGACTTAGCATTGTTTTCCAGCGATTCTGTCTCTACCAGCACCACCAAGCTTTTGATTTATTCCACATTTTTTAAAGCATAGGGGCACGGAACCACATGCGTTTCACACTGCAGCGCGAAGCCTTTCTCAAGCCGTTGGCACAGGTCGTCAACGTGGTCGAACGCCGCCAGACCCTTCCGGTTCTGGCCAATTTCCTGGTCCAGGTGCAGAACGGCCAGCTGTCGCTGACCGGTACCGACCTGGAAGTGGAGATGGTGTCGCGGATCGCGGTTGAAGATGCCCAGGACGGCGAAACCACCATTCCCGCCCGCAAGCTGTTCGAGATCATCCGCGCCCTGCCCGACGGCAGCCGGATCACCGTCTCGCAGACCGGAGACAAGATCACCGTGCAGGCCGGTCGCAGCCGTTTCACCCTGGCCACGCTGCCTTCGAACGACTTCCCGTCGGTGGATGAAGTGGAAGCCACCGAGCGCGTGGCCATCGGCGAGGCGACCCTGAAGGAGCTGATCGAGCGCACCGCGTTCGCGATGGCCCAGCAGGACGTGCGCTACTACCTCAACGGCCTGCTGTTCGACCTGCGCGGCGATGCCCTGCGTACCGTTGCCACCGACGGCCACCGCCTGGCGCTGTGTGAAACCGATCTGGCCAAGCCCAGCGGGTCCAAGCGCCAGATCATCGTGCCGCGCAAGGGTGTGACCGAACTGCAGCGACTGCTGGAAAGCGGCGATCGCGAGATCGAGCTGGAAGTCGGCCGCAGCCACGTGCGCGTCAAGCGCGACGATGTCACCTTTACCTCGAAGCTGATCGACGGCCGCTTCCCGGACTACGAAGCGGTGATTCCGATCGGTGCCGACCGTGAAGTGAAGGTTGATCGCGAAGCGCTGCGCGCCTCGCTTCAGCGCGCCGCGATCCTGTCCAACGAGAAGTACCGCGGCATCCGCGTGGAAGTCTCGCCGGGCAACCTGAAGATCAGCGCGCACAACCCGGAACAGGAAGAAGCCCAGGAAGAGATCGAAGCCGATACCACGGTCAGCGACTTGGCCATTGGCTTCAACGTGAACTACCTGCTGGATGCCCTCTCCGCCCTGCGCGATGAGGAAGTCATCATCCAGCTGCGCGATTCCAACTCCTCGGCGCTTGTACGTGAGTCCAGCAGCGAGAAGTCGCGCCACGTGGTGATGCCGCTGCGTCTCTGACAGCTGCTGTTCCACGTGGAACCGAACGACGCCCGGGATCTTCCCGGGCGTTTTTTTTTGCAGGTTCCACGTGGAGCATCGAGAAGACGCAGTTCTCCGGACGACGTCACTTCCGTCGATGGGCTCGGTTGAAATCCGTTGCCTTTCCGGGATGTTCGTCTCGATCGTTGAAAACAGGATCGCTGGATCGTAGCAATGACGAGTCGCGATTGATCGAAAGTCCAGGTGCAGGATCCGATACTCGTCGCCTGTCCCCAGATCTGGCCTGACAGGGACCGATGATCCTGCATCGCGGCGCGATGGACTTCCCTCTGCAAACGCCGCTGTCCACAGGGAAGATTCGATGCAGATTGGGGCAAGCCTAGCTTCTAAATCTGGGTATAAATCTAAAGCATGGTGGTGATGGTAGAGCCAGATCTCGTGGAAAAACACCTTATCTGACTGATTTAAAAGAAATTTATGCACCTGAAACCCCCTGTATATCGGCCTCCCAGCCTGGGGGGGAACCTGTGGATAGTTTCGAAGGCATGGCAAAAGGACTTTTTTATCCACAGATTGCCCATACCTTGTGTATAAGTCATACAGGGCAGCTGTGGACAGCGTGGAACGATCGGTCTGAATTCTTTGAAATCTGTGGAACCGCCCAGGGCATGGGATCGTAGATTTCAAGGAATCTGCAGGTTCATCCGCTGGTACTCGTCGGCGACGAGGCAAGCGCTGTCCACGGCATCGCCTGAAATCGGCGAAATCCAAGGCTCACACCCCCGCTACCCTTCGCAGAATCGAAGGATTTCCGGGCTTGCCGAGACCCGCATCTGCTGGGATGAGGAAACAGCGCCACGTGGAACCAGCGGTCAGGGCGCAGGCAGACCTGCGGTAACTGCTCCATAGCTGGCCGGATAGCTGGCCGGGCACGTCCGGCTTGACCGATGCAGTAAGCTGATGAATTCCCTGCCCCTCTGCCGCCCCGTGCGGATGGTCTTTCGCGCCCCATGCTTATCCGCCGCCTCGCCCTGCACCAACTGCGTCGCTTCAATGCGGTGGAGCTGTCGCCCCAGCCGGGATTGAACCTGCTGACCGGCGACAACGGTGCCGGCAAGACCAGCGTGCTCGAGGCCCTGCACCTGATGGCCTATGGGCGCAGCTTCCGTGGTCGTGTCCGCGATGGATTGGTGCGCCAGGGCCAGGAAGCGCTGGAAATCTTCGTGGAATGGGACGAACAACGTGCCAATCACCCGCCGCACCGCCGAAAGGCCGGCCTTCGGCACAGTGGTCAGGATTGGAAGGGGCGCCTGGACGGCGAAGACGTGGCCCAGCTCGGCAATCTGTGCGCAGCGCTTGCGGTAGTCACATTCGAGCCAGGCAGCCATGCGTTGGTCAGCGGTGGTGGTGAACCCCGCCGCCGATTCCTCGATTGGGGCTTGTTCCACGTGGAACCTGATTTCCTGTCCCTGTGGCGCCGGTATTCGCGGGCACTGAAACAGCGCAATGCCCTGCTCAAGCAAGGTGGCCCGTCGCGGATGCTGGATACCTGGGATCACGAACTGGCTGAAGCCGGCGAACCGTTGACCAGCCGTCGGCAGCACTACCTGGAGCGTCTGCAGCAGCGCACCGTGGCGCTGGCTTCCAGCCTGGCCCCGCAGCTCGGCATCCAGGCACTGGAACTCAGCCCGGGCTGGCGTCGGCACGAGCTCCCTCTGGCCGATGCGCTGCTTCTGGCCCGGGAACGTGACCGCCAGGCCGGATACACCTCGGTCGGTCCGCACCGGGCAGACTGGAGCGTGGATTTCCACAGCATTCCGGGTCGCGATGCGCTGTCCCGCGGCCAGGCCAAGCTGACGGCATTGGCCTGCCTGCTGGCGCAGGCCGAGGACTACGCGGAACAGCGCGGCGAATGGCCGGTGATCGCATTGGACGATCTGGGCTCGGAGCTGGATCGCACCCACCAGGCGCGGGTTCTGCAGCGCCTGCTCGGTGGGCCGGCGCAGATCTTCATCACCGCCACCGAAACGCCGGCGGCGCTGCAGGAACTGACCCACATCGCCCGGTTCCACGTGGAACATGCACAGATCGTGGCTGTGCCATAGTGGGCACACCAGGGCCGCTCGACCCCGGCTGGTATAATTCGGGTTGAAATCCTTTCATTCTCGGCGCATCGCTCCAAGCGGTGGCCGACCTGCGGAGCCTACGGCAAGCGCAATGAGCGACGAACAGAACACCCCGGCAAACAACGGCAATTACGACGCCAACAGCATCACCGCCCTGGAAGGCCTGGAGGCTGTCCGCAAGCGACCCGGCATGTACATCGGTGACGTGCATGACGGCACCGGTCTGCACCACATGGTGTTCGAGGTTGTCGACAACTCGATCGACGAAGCGCTGGCCGGCCACGCCGATCACGTTGCAGTGACGATCCACGCCGATGGCTCGGTTTCGGTATCCGACAACGGTCGCGGCATTCCGACCGGCAAGCACGAGCAGATGAGCGCCAAGCTCGGTCGCGAAGTGTCGGCTGCCGAAGTGGTGATGACCGTCCTGCACGCAGGCGGCAAGTTCGACGACAACAGCTACAAGGTGTCCGGCGGCCTGCACGGCGTCGGCGTCAGCGTGGTCAACGCGCTGTCGCAGAAGCTGCTGGTGGACGTGTTCCAGAACGGCTTCCACTACCAGCAGGAATTCAGCAACGGCGCCGCCGTGACCGCGCTGGCCAAGCTGGAAACCACCACCAAGCGCGGCACCACCGTGCGCTTCTGGCCGTCGACGGTCGCCTTCCACGACAACGTGGAATTCCACTACGACATCCTGGCTCGCCGCCTGCGCGAGCTGTCGTTCCTGAACTCCGGCGTCAAGATCGTCCTTGCCGACGAACGTGGCGATGGCCGCCGTGATGACTTCCACTACGAAGGCGGCATCCGCAGCTTCGTGGAGCATCTGGCCCAGCTGAAGACCCCGCTGCACCCGAACGTCATCTCGGTCACCGGCGAGCACAACGGCATCGTCGTGGATGTGGCGTTGCAGTGGACCGACTCCTACCAGGAGACGATGTACTGCTTCACCAACAACATTCCGCAGAAGGACGGCGGCACCCACCTTGCCGGCTTCCGCGGTGCGCTGACCCGTGTGCTCAACAACTACATCGAGCAGAACGGCATCGCCAAGCAGGCCAAGATCAACCTGACCGGCGATGACATGCGCGAAGGCATGATCGCGGTGCTGTCGGTGAAGGTGCCGGACCCGAGCTTCTCCAGCCAGACCAAGGAAAAGCTGGTCAGCTCCGACGTGCGCCCGGCGGTGGAAAACGCCTTCGGCGCGCGCCTGGAAGAGTTCCTGCAGGAAAACCCGAACGAAGCCAAGGCGATCGCCGGCAAGATCGTCGACGCTGCGCGTGCACGCGAAGCGGCGCGCAAGGCCCGCGACCTGACGCGCCGCAAGGGCGCGCTGGATATCGCCGGCCTGCCGGGGAAGCTGGCCGACTGCCAGGAAAAGGACCCGGCGCTGTCCGAACTGTTCATCGTCGAGGGTGACTCGGCAGGTGGCTCGGCCAAGCAGGGCCGCAACCGCAAGAACCAGGCGGTGCTGCCGCTGCGCGGCAAGATCCTCAACGTGGAACGCGCACGCTTCGACCGCATGCTGTCCTCCGACCAGGTGGGTACGCTGATCACGGCCTTGGGCACCGGCATCGGCCGTGACGAGTACAACCCGGACAAGCTGCGGTACCACAAGATCATCATCATGACCGACGCCGACGTCGACGGCGCCCACATCCGCACCCTGCTGCTGACCTTCTTCTACCGTCAGATGCCGGAGCTGATCGAGCGCGGTTACGTCTACATCGGCCTGCCGCCGCTGTACAAGATCAAGCAGGGCAAGCAGGAGCTGTACCTGAAGGACGACCCGGCGCTGGACAGTTACCTGGCCAGCAGTGCGGTGGAAAACGCCGCGCTGGTGCCGGCCACCGGCGAACCGGGCATCGAAGGCCTGGCGCTGGAAAAGCTGCTGCTGGCCTATGCCGCCGCGCTCGATTCCATCGAACGCAATGCCCACCGCTATGACCGCAACCTGCTCGAAGCGCTGGTCGATTTCGTGCCGATGGACATGGACAGCCTGCGCAATGCGGGCGAAGGCGAAGGCCTGGATGCGCTGGCCAAGCGCCTCAACCAGGGCAGCCTGGGCAGCCCGCGTTTCAGCCTGGAACTGCAGGAGGCCAACGAGGAGCGCCCCGCCGCCGTGCTGGTGACCCGTCGCCACATGGGCGAGGAGCACATCCAGGTGCTGCCGCTGTCGGCGTTCGAAAGTGGCGAACTGCGCGCGATCCACCAGGCCTCCAAGCTGCTGCACGGGCTGGTGCGCGAAGGTGCAACGATTTCCCGCGGCGCCAAGTCGATCGAAGTCGACAGCTTCGCGAAGGCGCAGAACTGGCTGCTCGAGGAGGCCAAGCGCGGCCGCCAGATCCAGCGATTCAAGGGTCTGGGTGAAATGAATCCGGAGCAGTTGTGGGATACCACGGTGAACCCGGAGACCCGTCGCCTGCTGCAGGTGCGCATCGAGGATGCGGTCGCTGCCGACCAGATCTTCAGCACCCTGATGGGCGATGTGGTCGAACCGCGTCGTGACTTCATCGAAGACAATGCGCTGAAGGTCGCCAACCTGGATATCTGACACAATCGGGACCTGGCCGGTGCGCGGGGAGCTGCACCGGCCTTCGTCCCTTGAACGCAGGTACCTGATGTCCGCATCCGCCCCGGTCTCCGCCGCTCCGCCTCCGGTTCCGCCGCCGTCTACCCCGCCGCGCGCCGTGGCACCGTTGGCAGGTTTCTTCATCGACCTGGGCATCGCCGCCGTCACCCTGGTCGGCCTGAGCATGGTCACCGGACTGTTCTGGGGCTTCTACCGTGCGATCGTGGTCAGCCGCGCCAACGTCGCGGCCAATGGCGGTGCACTCACACCTGACAGCGCCGGCGCGGCAGTGGGCCAGCCCGGGGCCCTGGCCCAGATCCTGATGGCCCTGATCGCCACCGGTGGTGCCGCGCTGCTGCTGTACTTCTGGCGGCGCCCGGCGAACGCCGGCGAACGCCTGGCCTCGCGACAGGCGCTGCAGCGTCCTTCCACCTGGGGCTGGACCCTGCTGGTGGCCACGCTGATCGTGGTTGGCAGCAACGGCGTCGCCTTCCTTTCCAAGCAGTTCGGCATCGAGCCGGTGCCGACCAACGTGGAACTGATGCAGAGCGCGATCGCGCGCTTCCCGTTGTTCCTGGTGCTGTTTGCGGTCGTCCTCGCCCCCGCCTACGAAGAGCTGCTGTTCCGTCGTGTCCTGTTCGGGCGCCTGTGGCAGGCCGGCCGCCCCTGGCTGGGCCTCATCCTCAGCAGCCTGGCGTTCGCCCTGGTCCATGAAGTGCCCGGTGTCAGCAAGAACTCGCTGCTGGGCATGGCGCAGCTGTGGCTGGTCTACGGCGGCATGGGTGCCGCCTTCTGCTGGCTGTACCGCCGCACCGGCACCCTGTGGGCGGCGATCACGGCGCATGCGCTGAACAACGCGGTGGCGCTCGCCGCAATGGTGTTCCTGGGGTCAACGTAACGCCGTGCCCGCTTGACGAAAGATTAAGCAGGTACGCTACACACTGCGCACATGAACACGGGGGCGGACCCATGAAACAACTGCTGCTGGCTCTAGTCATCACCACCGTGGTCAGTGCCTGTGCGACCACCACCTCGCCAACCGGAAGACGGCAGATGGTGGGCGGCGTATCGCAGGCACAGCTTGACCAGCTCGGCGCGCAGGCGTTTGCCGAGACCAAGCAGAAAGAGAAGATCAGCACCGATGGCCGCCAGAACGGCTACGTGCAGTGCGTGGTCAACGCGTTGGTCGCGCAGTTGCCGCCTCAGTACCGTGGCGTACGGTGGGAGACCGCCGTGTTCGTCGACAAGGAACCGAACGCCTTTGCCCTGCCCGGCGGAAAAGTGGGCGTGAACACCGGCATTTTCACCGTCGCCAAGAACCAGGACCAGTTGGCTGCCGTGATCGGCCATGAGATCGGCCATGTCATCGCGCGTCACCACGAAGAACGCATCACCCGGCAGATGGGCGCGCAGACCGGCCTGGCCGTGCTGGGCGCGCTGGCCGGTGCCGCCTATGGCGATGGCGCCGCCAGCACGGTCAACCAGCTGGGTGGGATGGGCGCGCAGGCGGCCTTCCTGCTGCCGGGTTCGCGCACGCAGGAAAGCGAGGCAGACGTGATTGGCCAGCGGCTGATGGCGCAGGCTGGATTCAACCCGGCCCAGGCCGTGGACCTGTGGCAGAACATGATGGCCGCCAGCGGCGGTCGCAGCCCGCAATGGCTGTCCACCCACCCCGATCCGGCCAACCGGATCCAGGAGCTGCGACGTGATGCACCGGGCCTGACGCCGGTCTACCAGCAGGCGCAGGCGGCCGGGCTGCGGCCAAAGTGCGGATGAGTGCGCAGTTCTATGCTGTATTGCAGCACATAAAACGATTTCTCACGCCATCTGTTTCTGATACGTTTGGCGGCTCAGATTTTTCTGACAGTCCGACTTTGCCGCTATCCGGCGGTTCGATCGAGGTGAACGATGATTTTCCGTAACCACAAAGCTGTGCTTTCCGTCCTCGTCGCGACCGCCCTGACCGGCGCCGTGGTCACCGATGCCTTTGCGCAGTCCTCGCGTTCCTCCGACCGTGGCAGCCGCGGCGGTAGCAGCAAGCAGGCCAAGGCCGAACCGCTGTACCCGAATGCGACCCGCCAGGAGCCGACCGCCAAGGCCTCGGCCAAGATGGGCAGCAAGCTGCAGAAAATGATCGACAGCTACAACAAGGAAAAGTTCCCGGAGACGCGCGAACAGGCTGACGCGATCCTGGCCGACAGCGCTTCCAACGAGTACGACAAGTCGCTGGCCGCGCAGCTGGCCTCGCAGGCCGCCTACCAGACCGACGACGTGCCGGGCGCCATCGCGTATCTGAAGCAGGTGATCCAGTTCAACGGCCTGGACAACAACGGCCACTTCCAGTCGATGCTGATGCTGGGCCAGCTGCAGCTGCAGGAAGACAAGACCGCCGAAGGCCTGGCCACCCTGGACAAGTACTTCGCAGAGAGCAAGTCGACCAAGCCGGAAGAGCTGATCGCCAAGGGCCAGGCGCTGTACCAGCTGGAGCGCTACCAGGAAGCGATCCCGGTGCTGAAGCAGGCCATCGCCGGCGCCGCCGAGCCGAAGGACAACTGGAACCAGCTGCTGATGGCGGCCCTGTCCGAAGCCGGCCAGACCGGTGAGGCCGTGCAGGCCGCAGAAGCGCTGGCGGCCAAGAACCCGACGGACAAGAAGGCCCAGCTGAATCTGGCCAACATGTACATGCAGGCTGACCAGATGCCGAAGGCCGCCGCGGTGATGGACAAGCTGCGCAGCAGCGGCCAGCTCACCGAAGAGCGCGAGTACAAGCAGCTGTACTCGATCTATGCCAACACCGAGAACAAGGAAAAGGACGTCATCGCGGTCATCAACGAAGGGTTGCAGAAGGGCATCCTGAAGCCGGATTACCAGGTCTACCTGGCGCTGGCCCAGTCCTACTACTACTCCGACCAGGTGCCGCAGGCGATCGATGCGTGGCAGAAGGCTGCCCCGCTCTCCAAGGACGGTGAGACCTACCTGAACCTGGCACGCGTCCTGCATGCCGAAGGTCGCGTCCCCGAGGCCAAGCAGGCCGCCCAGCAGGCGCTGGCGAAGGGCGTGAAGAACCAGGCGGATGCCAAAAAAATCATCAACCTGAAGTAAGTAGGAATAACGCCTGAATGCCTGCTCAGTTGATGCGCAGGCGCTCAGGATTGGTATAAGCTTGGAGGTTCCTGCGGTGTCATGCACCGCTGATCAGGGATCCCGCCCCCGGGATTCCGGCCCCACTATTGAGCTCTTGGCGCATGACGGAACAACTAGTCGTTCACCGGTACGAACAACCCGATGACAAGGGGCTGAGCTGGCCTCGCATCGTCGGCATCGCGTTTGTAATTGCCCTGCATCTGGCCGCCTTCATGATGCTCCTCATTCCCGCCGTGGCTCCCAAGGCCGTCGCGGAGAAGGAGCGCAACGTCATGGTGACCATCGTCGACGCGCCGCCGCCGCCCCCACCGCCGCCGCCGCCGCCGCCGCCGCAGGATACTCCGCCACCGCCGGTGAAGAATCTGTCGCCGCCGAAGCCGTCGCCCGTACCGCCGCCGCCGCAGGCGCCGGTCGTGGACGTGCCGGAGCCGCGCCCGAACGATATCGTCACCCCGCCGTCGCCCCCGTCGCCGCCGGCTCCGCCGACCTCGATCGAGGCCAGCGTGGACATCTCGTCGAAGGCCATGAATCCGCCGCGCTATCCGCCGGCCGCCTTCCGCGCGGGTATCCAGGGCGAAGTGATCCTGATCATTGATGTCGATGCCAACGGCAACGTCACCAATGTCACGGTGGAAAAGTCCAGCCGTAACCGCGACCTGGACCGTGCTGCGATGGAAGCAGCTCGCAAGTGGCGCTTCAACGCCGCTGAATCTGGCGGTAAGAAGGCGGCAGGTCGCGTTCGCGTCCCGGTCAACTTTGCGCTGAACTGATGCGTCCGGGTGGCCCTCCGGCCACCCCCGCTCCCGGTTCGATTGTTTAGCTTAGCTACACCCTTTATCACCACACACAACAAAGGTAAGCGTCATGCTGCAGGAAATTTTCATCGCCGCTGCTGCCGGGGGCAATCCGTCCAACGCCCTGTCGCAGATGGGCTTCGAGCACCTGATCCACGAAATGACCACCAAGCCGGGTGATTTCGCGGTTTCCTGGGTCGTGCTGCTGACCCTGATCGCCATGTCGGCCATGTCCTGGTACTGGACCGTCATCAACATCTTCCGTGCCACCCGCCTGAAGAGCGCCGCTGACCGCGTCGTCAGCCTGTTCTGGGACACCCCGAACGCGCAGGACGCCATCCGTGCGATGGAAGAGCAGCCGGCTTCGGAGCCGTTCTCGAAGATCGCCCTGGACGCTGCCCAGGCCGCTGCCCACCACCAGCGCGCTGAAGGCGGTGCTACCGGCGGCGTCGGTGAGAACCTGAGCCGTTCGGAGTTCGTCGACCGCGCTCTGCGCCAGGCCGTCACCCGCGAAAGCAACAAGCTGCAGTCGGGCATGACCCTGCTGGCCACCGTCGGCGCGACCGCTCCGTTCGTCGGTCTGCTGGGTACCGTGTGGGGCATCTACGGCGCGCTGATCAAGATCGGTGCCACCGGCTCCGCTTCGATCGACGCCGTTGCCGGCCCGGTGGGTGAAGCGCTGATCATGACCGCGATCGGTCTGTTCGTCGCAATCCCGGCCGTGTTCGCCTTCAACTTCTTCAGCAAGATCAACAGCGCGACCATCAGCAAGTTCGATACCTTCGCGCACGACCTGCACGACTTCTTCGCCACCGGTTCGCGCGTCCGCTAATTGCGGCGCGCGTCACCCAGCGACGAAGTAAGTAGTCACCAAGATCTAGACGGAGCCCGTTATGGCTTTCAGTAGTGGTAACAGCGGCGGCCCCATGGCCGACATCAACGTTACGCCCCTCGTGGACGTGATGCTGGTGCTGCTGATCATCTTCATCATCACGGCGCCCCTGATGTCCCACAAGGTCAAGGTGGATCTGCCGGAAGCCAACCTGATCCAGAAGCCGGAAGATGCTGAAAAGCGTCCGAACCCGATCACGCTGGCAGTCAAGGAAGACGGCTCGATCTACTGGAACGACGAAGAAATCAACAAGCAGACTCTCGAGTCCCGCTTGGCGACCGCCGCACAGCAGACCCCGCAGCCGCCGCTGAACCTGCGTGGTGACCGCACCACCAAGATGCGCGTCATCAACGACCTGACCAAGGTCGCGCAGGAACAGGGCATGCTGGACGTCGGCTTCGTTGCGACCAAAGAAAAGGGGCAATAAGCCATGGCATTCAGTAGTGGTGGTGGCAAGGGCCCCATGGCAGACATCAACGTCACGCCCCTCGTGGACGTGATGCTGGTTCTGCTGATCATCTTCATCGTGACCGCGCCGATCATGACGTACCCGATCGCCGTGGACCTGCCGCAGCGCGTGCTCAACCCACCGCCGCAGCTGGTCGAACCGCCGCCGCCGATCGAACTGAAGATCGACGCCAGCAACCAGGTCTCGTGGAACAACAGCCCGATCAATACCAGCGAGCTGCAGCAGCGGATGGAGCAGGAGGTCCAGCGTGACCCGACCAACCAGCCGGAACTGCGCATCGACGCCAGCCCGGATTCCGAGTACGACGTGATGGCCAAGGTTCTGGCCGCCGCGAAGAATGCTCAGATGAAGAAGATCGGATTTGTGCAGCAGTAAACGCTACACCGCAATACAACAGTCATGACGCGACTGCAGACGCCCCTGGAAACAGGGGCGTTTTTTTGTGTTCTCGTCGTGGCGCACGGGTTGGGGTCAGATCCCTTTTCCTGAGGAAAGGGATCTGAGCCCATCCGACCCCATCCGGCAGCAGGCGCCGCTATGATCGGCGGATGCTCGCCCTCTTCGACTCCCTGCGCCATTGGCTCGACGGCATCGCCCACCTCGGCACGATCCTGGCGGTGGCCTACCTGCTCTACCTGTTCGCGCTGGCGGGCTGGATCATGCTGCAGAAGCGCGAGCCGGTGGCCACGCTGAGCTGGATCCTTTCGCTGGCACTGCTGCCCTACCTCGGGCTCTTCATCTACTACCTGCTGGGGCCGCAGAAGGTGAAGCGGCAACGGCTGCGTCGTGGCCGTGCACGCTCGGGCATGGAGCACTACAGCGATGTCTGCCCGCCCGATTCGGACTGCACCGAGCTGGCCAAGGTTGCCCAGGCCACCACCGGACTGGCGCCCAGCAGTGCCACCGAGGTGACCTGGCTGGTCGACGGCGCAGCCACCTATGCCGCGCTGCTCGACGCGATCGCACAGGCGCGCGACCACGTGCACCTGGAGTACTACATCTTCAACCCCGACCATGCCGGCACCGCACTGCGCGATGCCCTGGTCGAACGTGCGCAGGCCGGTGTGCAGGTGCGCCTGCTGCTGGATGCGGTGGGCTCTTCCGCCCTGCCCCGGCGCTTCCTGCAGCCACTGCTGGACGCCGGCGGCGAAGCGATCTGGTTCCATCCGCGACAGCTGCTGAAGCCGTTCAAGCGCCCGTGGCTGAACCTGCGCACCCACCGCAAGCTGGTGATCGTCGACGGTCGCCTCGCCTTCACCGGCGGCATCAACATCACTGACGAGGAAGACGAGAGCCGCAGGCCCGACGCTTACCGCGACCTGCACATGCGTATCCGCGGCCACGTGGTGCGCAGCCTGCAGCTGGTGTTCGCCGAGGACTGGCTCTATGCCAGTGGCCAGGACCACTCGCGTTTCGACATCGCCCGCCTGTGGCCGGCCGACATGCCGCTGCGTGCGGATGGATCGATCAGCGCCCAGGTGCTGGTGTCCGGGCCCGACTCGGGCTGGGAGACCATCCACCGCCTGCACGTGGCGGCGATCCAGGAAGCACACGAGCGCGTGTGGCTGGTGACGCCCTACTTCGTGCCCGGTGAAGCAGCGAGGATGGCGCTGACCTCGGCCGCGCTGGGCGGCCTGGACGTGCGCCTGCTGGTGCCGAAGATGAGCGACTCCTGGTTCGTCACCCAGGCCGCACGGTCCTACTTCGACGAACTGCTGCACGCGGGCGTGAAGATCTACGAGTACGGCCCGCGCATGCTGCATACCAAGGCGTTCATCGCCGACGACGATGTCTGCATCGTCGGCAGCGCCAACTTCGACCACCGCAGCTTCCGGCTGAACTTCGAACTGTCGATGATGATCAGCGACCGTGACCGCGTCGCTGCACTGGCCGAACTGCTGCAGGGCGAATTCGACCGTTCCACGCGGGTGCACGACCAGGCCGGCCGCTCGCTGTGGCTGCACCGCCTGCCCGAGGCCTTCGCCCGGCTGGCCTCGCCGCTGCTCTGACGCAGCGCTACACTGCGGCGATCATCCGGGGAGCCCGACTATGTACTGGTTGTACCTGCTGCTGGCGCTGGGCTGCTTTGCCTTCGCCCTGAAGACCCCGAGCGCGGGGTTGATGACCCTGTGCCTGCTGGCGGCGCTCGGCTTCCTGCTGGCCTGGGTGCGCGGCCGCTACGTGGCCCGCTTCGGTGACCTGCAGCGCGACCCGGCCACGCTGATCGATGCCGAGGAGCTGCGCCGCCTGCGCGAACAGGCCCAGGCCCGCCGCACTGATGACCACAACGACCACGACCCGTCCCCTCTTTCCAAGTAGTCCCGTTCCATGACCCAGCTCAGCGTCAACGTCAACAAGATCGCCGTCCTGCGCAATTCGCGCGGCGGCGCCGAACCGGACGTGGTGCGCGCCGCCCAGGCCTGCCTGGATGCCGGCGCGCATGGCATCACCGTGCATCCGCGGCCGGACCGCCGGCATATCACCGCCGAGGACGTGCTGGCCCTGTCCACGCTGACCCGCGCGCGTGGCGTTGAATTCAACATCGAAGGCAATCCGTTCGCGCCGCCGCGCGAGGGCTACCCGGGGCTGCTGCCGCTGTGCGAACAGACCCGTCCGGCGCAGGCCACCCTGGTCCCCGATGATGATGGCCAGATCACCTCCGACCACGGTTTCGACTTCGAACGCGATGCCGAGCGCCTGCGTCCGCTGGTGGCTGCGCTGAAGGCCATGGGGTGTCGGGTCAGCCTGTTTGTTGACGCGGGCAACCCATTGCTGGAGCAGGCAGCTGAGGTGGGGGCGGACCGCATCGAGCTGTATACCGGGCCCTATGCAGAGGCGCATGCGGCGGGCGATGCCGATGCGATGCTGGCGCTGTTCGCCACTGCTGCCCGACGAGCGCAGGCCGTCGGCCTGGGTGTCAATGCTGGCCACGACCTGTCGCAGGACAACCTGCGCGACTTCCTGGCCCATGTGCCGGAGGTGCTGGAGGTGTCGATCGGTCACGCGCTGATCGGCGAGGCACTGTATGACGGGCTGGATGCCACCGTGCGCGGGTACCTGGCGCTGCTTTGATGCATTGCAGCCGAGCGTAGGCTCGGCTCCACAAGGTCTCTGCATCAACTGTAGAGCCGAGTCCATGCTCGGCTCAGCCTCGCCCTGAACCCTTCAGGCGGCCGTCGCAGCCATTGAGACGGCCACGACGTACCCTGCCGCAATGGGTATTGCGATCAAGGGCCGAGGTTCCACGTCCCACCTTGCCGGGCGCTTTGAAGGCACCGTCAGCGAGGCGGTGGACGACGGCTGGGCGGTCGACGAAAGCGAAGAGTTCCTCGCCCCGCGCCTGCGCACCGAAGTACGCGCCGAAACCGCGCGCAGCATCATCACCCGCAACAACTCGCCCGACGTCGGCTTCAGTCAATCGGTGAATCCCTACCGCGGTTGCGAGCACGGCTGCTCGTACTGCTTCGCCCGCCCTTCGCATGCCTATCTGAACCTGTCGCCGGGGCTGGACTTCGAGACCAAGCTGTTCGCCAAGACCAATGCGCCGCAGCTGCTGCGCAAGGAACTGTCGAAACCGGGCTATGTGCCGCAGCCGATCGCACTGGGCATCAACACCGATGCGTACCAGCCGATCGAACGCAAGTTCAAGCTGACCCGCCAGCTGATTGAAGTGATGCTGGAGACCCGGCATCCGTTCTCGCTGATCACCAAGAACGCGCTGGTCGAGCGCGACATCGATCTGCTCGCGCCGCTGGCCGCGGAGAACCTGGTCAGCGTGCACTTCTCGGTGACCTCGCTGGACCCGCATCTTTCCGCGAAGCTGGAACCGCGTGCATCAGCGCCACATGCACGGCTGCGCGCGATGAAGCGCCTGCATGACGCCGGCATTCCGGTCGGTGTGATGGTGGCACCGGTGATTCCGTGGATCAACGACAGCGAGCTGGAAGCCGTGCTGGAGGCTGCGCACGGCGCAGGTGCGAGCACCGCCGGTTACGTGCTGCTGCGCCTGCCGCTGGAAGTGGCACCGCTGTTCCGCGACTGGCTGGATACGCACCATCCCGATCGCGCTGCGCACGTGATGAGCACCATCCAGCAGCTGCGCGGCGGCAAGGACTACGACAGCCAGTTCGGCACGCGTATGCGTGGCCAGGGCGTGTATGCCGATCTGTTGAACAACCGGTTCAAGCTGGCACGCAAGCGTCTGGGCTTCAATGCACAGAACAGCCATTGGCCGAAGCTGGATTGCAGCCGGTTCCAGAAGCCGCTGCCGCCGAAGAAGGAGTCGCCGCAGGGCAGTCTGTTCTAGGGCTCTGGACCGCAGCGCGATCCACCGGTAACAATCCACACCCTGCCGCATCGCCTGGTGTTGTACACGATGAAATGCAGTCACTGCTTCCGTGCCAGTGGTCTTCTTCTCTGCCTTGCGACCCTGCAAGTCCAGGCCCGCGCCCTGCACGAATGCATCGTCGTTCCGCAGGCCGCGGTCGTCACTGAAATGCCGGCTGGCCTGGACGAGTTCGAACAACGTTTGTGGACAGCAAATGCAGGTCAGGTGGTCAGCAAGGGCACCGACACCCTTCTTCTGCTTCGCCTGTTCTCGGAATCACCGGGCGTGATGGATTCCCAAGAGTTCACCAAGGTCACCGGCACCCTGTCTGGATACACTCCGTCCTCTGAAGGGATTCCGGCCGTGCTCGGCGCACGCCTGAGCAGTGGCAGCGCGGGCTTCGCGCACAAGGGAGACTACTGGTTGTCCGATTCAGCGGATATCGAACTACATCGGCCGCACAAGGGCGACAGTCGGATCGAAGTCAAAGTGACGGCTGTTGGGTGGAACAGCTATCGAAAGGAGGACCGTTCCTTCTATCTCCAGTTCACCTGTCAACTCGAGGAGATCCCCGTCGAGAAGCTCAGTGCCTGGCAAGGCGGCAACGGCAACCTCTTGAGATCCTTTGGACCTGCCAGATAATCGAGCGGATCAACCTTTACCCAATACTGGCTTATTTCGATGTATCTGGAACAATGCGATAACTGAAATGAAGATCATCCACCGGCTCGGCATCGCGTTCCTTTGGATGCTTCCACTGAACTTTCTTCTGCTGACGACTGCCAAGCTGATGTCAGGAAACGCGCTTGGGAACGAAGAACTCGTGGGCTTCGGCGTCGCCCTCTTTGGTCTGATGGCGGGAGGGATTCTCTATCGCCGCCGCCCTCGGTAGAGGTGAGTTCGTTCGACCGTGGTCCGGGTCCAGTGCTGAGAAAGCATTGACTGGAGGTCCTGGCACGGCAGCCTTGAAGAGTGGCGGAGCTCTCCTGGGGCATCACAGAGCCAAGGCAGTCAGAATCATTTCTGACTGGACGACCGCTCGCGGCGGATTCAAGGCACTGGGTACATCATCCGCGGTAAGGCGACTGTGCGAGGAACTTATGGCACCGCGAAAAAGCAGGAAAAGAGATCCAGGATTGCCAGTCGTCCAGCACTGGTTTGTGCGATCGCGATTTGGAGAGTGATGAAGATTCTACTTTGGGTACCTGTTGGTTTATTTGCTTTGCTGTCATTGAGAGCAATCGCGTTCGTCGCCTATCAAGGGCTAAATGGAACTGCCTTCGAGGAAGAGGAAATCATTGTCGCGGGGATCGGATTGGTCTGCGGCTGGATCGCCTGGGTCATGCACAAGACCTTGATCAGGCCAGGTAGGAAGCCGAGACCCTGATTCTGAGCCGGTGGTTCCGGGCGAGCTGGTCGGTGTCGACCGCCGTGGTTACGACGCGAGCGATATAAAAAATTCGCACCGTACAAGTAGATGTTTCTGGGGAGCGCGACTGTGCGAACGAGATTGTTGATTGCGCTTGTTCTAGGCTTGAGCTGCAGCGCGTGCGCGTCGCTGCTTCCTGGTAGCCATAAGATCAGCGCCTTCTACGTGTCTAACGCCAACTCTGATGTGACCGGCTGCGAAAGGTCTGACTACAGGGAAATTTCACTTGCGTGCCATCGGATTGTTGATGGCGACAATGTCGTAGTGGCATTGCGCGAGTACACAGCGACCAAGATTGAGAATGAAAGATACAGGAAGCTGACATTGATCCTTCCCCCGAATCTGGCGGAGGGCGATGTCTTCAGTTTGACGGAGGGTGATATCAGGGCGTTCTACAGCACTGGCCTTAGCCTGAGACCTGGCAGCACTGGATGCTACGGAAAGGCCGTTTCAGGCAGCGTCGAAATCCTCAGGAAATCCAATGATCTGATGCAGCTTCGCATCAACGCGCGCTCTGATCTCGATAGCCCCGCGGGCTGGAAGGACCACTGCAAGATGCGCGAGCTCAGCTATGAACTGAATGCCATCCGGAGACCGCTGGGTCAGGTGGGCGCCTGGGAAGGCGTGCACGCCCCTGGAGATTCTCTTATCAGCGAGGGCAGCCCGAGTAGCGGATTGCCTTAGGAGATAGCACCAACTGCCCGCACGACAGCACAGGATCTCGGGGACCCGCTTCTTGATCCGGACAAGATGCTGAGAACATCGAGTGACCAGTTTGCTTCACCCTCCTCCAAACAACTTCTGCGCACTCTGGAACAGGATCCAACTGGTCGCGATGAACTTGTCGCCGCCCTGTGGCCGATTCCCGCGATGGGTGTGGGTGAACGCCGTCGGGGCGATCAACAGGCTGCCGGTACGTGGCGCGATCTTGCGGCCCTGGAACATGAACTCGGTTTCGCCCTCTTCGAATTCGTCGTTGAGGTACAGCGTCCACAGCACATGCCGGTGCAGGGTCTCGGCCTGCGCATCCTTCGGGTACAGCTCGCAGTGCCAGTACGGGTAGCCGCCCTCGCCCGCCGCATACCACTGCAGGTTGATCGCACCCGGGCGCAGGCAGGTGCGGGCCAGGTCGGCCAGCTGCTGCTGCGGCATGTCGGGGAAGTCCTCGGCAGACAGGCGTCGCGGTTGGCCGTTGCTGTCCTGGATCTGCAACATCAGTGGGGCGATCAACGCCTGTGGATAACGGCGTAGATAAGTCAGCAGGCCGTTGAACACCGCAATCTGCAGCTGCTGATCAACATCCTGCCAGCCGTCCAGGCCACTGATGCGCAGATCCTTGCTGTGCTTGAGTTCCGGGAACACGCCACTGCCCACCGCACCGGGCAGCAGGCCACGCGTCGCACGCATGCGCTCGACGATCGCCGCGCAGACCTCGCTGGGGACGGCGTTGTGGATGACTTCGATGAAATCGACCGGGCCCTGCTCGTGCATGCGTGCGTTCCTTCGGCGGCAACGGCTTGATGGTGCCGTTTGCCGCCCTCGGTGTCACCCCACGGTCATGTCATCGATCTGCCATGACCGCTGTCAGGCGATCGGTTGTCAGCCCTGTGCGTCGTCGTGTGCGTGGTGGTAGCGCACGGCCTCGGCCACTTCCTCGCGCGAACCGAGGAACACCGGCACGCGCTGGTGCAGCTGGTCGGGCTGGATGTCGAGGATGCGCTCGCGGCCGGTCCAGGCGGCACCGCCGGCCTGCTCGACCAGCAGGCCCATCGGGTTGGCTTCGTACATCAGGCGCAGCTTGCCGGCCTTGGACGGGTCCTTCTTGTCCCACGGGTAGATGAAGATGCCGCCGCGGGTCAGGATGCGATGCACGTCGGCCACCATGCTGGCGATCCAGCGCATGTTGAAGTTCTTGCCGCGTACGCCTTCCTTGCCCGCCAGCAGGTCGCCGACGTAGGCCTGCATCGGCGCTTCCCAGTGGCGCTGGTTGGACATGTTGATCGCGAATTCCTGGGTGGCCGCCGGGATCTGCATGTTCTCGGTGGTCAGCACGAACTCGCCCTTCTCGCGGTCCAGGGTGAAGGCGTGGGTGCCATGGCCGACGGTCAGCACCAGCTGGGTGCTGGGCCCGTAGATGCAGTAGCCGGCGGCGATCTGCTTGCTGCCCGGCTGCAGGAAGGCGTCGTCGCCCGGCAGCTCGACATTGGTCGGGCAGCGCAGCACGGAGAAGATGGTGCCGACGGAGACGTTGACGTCGATGTTGGAGCTGCCATCGAGGGGATCGAACAGCAGCAGGAAATCACCGCGGGGATAGATGTCCGGCACCGGCTGGCTGTGGTCCATTTCCTCCGAGGCGCAGGCGGCGAGGTGGCCACCCCAGGCGTTGGCTTCGAGCAGGATCTCGTTGCTGATGACGTCGAGCTTCTTCTGCGCTTCACCCTGCACGTTGCCGGTACCGGCGTCGCCGAGCACGCCACCGAGGGCGCCCTTGCTGACGGCGATGGAGATGCTGGTGCAGGCGCGGGCGACGACCGCGATCAGCTGGCGCAGGTCGGCATTGATGCGGCCGGCGTGCTGTTCCTGGATCAGGAAGCGGGTCAACGAAGTACGGGACATGAGCGGGCAGGTCTCGGCAGCGGGAAAACGCCTATTGTCGCCCGTCTGGCGGGGGCGTGCGTGAGCGCGGGAAGGCGTAATCGTTTCCAGATGCGTTGCGCTCGTGGCGCCTTCCTTCTGTAGAGCCGAGCCCGCGCTCGGCTGCTCTTCGTCCTTCATGCCGCACAAGCCGAGCGTAGGCTCGGCTCTACAGAGACCAGGGCGCAAAAAACAAAGGCGCCTTTCGGCGCCTTTGTCCTCAAGCTACTGGAGCGTTGCTTCAGCCCTTGGCGACGGTGGCCACGGCCTTGGCGACGTATTCCAGGTTGTTCTGGTTCAGCGCGGCCACGCAGATACGGCCGGTGCCGACGGCGTAGATGCCGAACTCGTCGCGCAGGCGCTCGACCTGCTCACGGCTCAGGCCGGAGTAGGAGAACATGCCGGCCTGCTCGTTGATGAAACCGAACTGCGGTGCACCGGCAGCGGCCAGCTTCTCGACCAGGCCGTGGCGCAGGGCGTGGATGCGCTCGCGCATCTCGGTCAGCTCCTGCTCCCACATCGCACGCAGTTCCGGGTTGGTCAGCACGCCGGCCACCAGTGCAGCGCCGTGGGTGGATGGGCTGGAGTAGATGGTGCGGATCACGCGCTTGACCTGCGATTGCACGGCCTTGGCGTCAGCGGCGGTCGGCGCCACCATCGACAGCGCACCCACGCGCTCGCCATACAGCGAGAACGACTTGGAGTACGAGTTGGCGACGATGAAGCTGTCGATGCCGGCTTCGGCGATGATGCGCACCGCTGCGCCGTCCTGCTCGATGCCCTTGTCGAAGCCCTGGTAGGCCATGTCGATGAAGGGGAACAGCTGCTTGTCCTTCAGCAGCTGCGCGACCTGCTTCCACTGGGTGACCGTGAGGTCAGCGCCGGTGGGGTTGTGGCAGCAGGCGTGCAGCAGCACCACGGTGCCGGCTTCCAGCTTGCCCAGGTCGGCCAGCATGCCGTCGAAATCGACGCCATGGGTGCCCGGGTCGAAGTAGGTGTAATCCAGCACCTCGAAACCGGCGGCGCTGAACACCGCACGGTGGTTTTCCCAGCTCGGGTTGCTCAGCGCAACGGTGGCGTGCGGCAGCAGCTTCTTCAGCACGTCGGCGCCGACGCGCAGCGCACCGCTGCCACCAACGGTCTGCGCGGTGGTCACGCGGCCGGCGGCCAGCAGCGGCGAATCCTTGCCGAACACCAGCTCACGCGTCGCCTGCGTGTACGCCGGCAGGCCATCGATCGGCAGGTAGCCGCGCGGTTTGGCTTCAGCGGCGAGCTGCTGCTCGATCTGCTTGACGGCGCGCAGCAGCGGAATGCGGCCGCTCTCGTCGTAGTAGATGCCCACACCCAGGTTGACCTTGGTCGGGCGGCTGTCGGCGTTGTACGCCTCGGTCAGGCCCAGGATCGGGTCGCCTGGGACCAGTTCCACGTTTGCAAAGAAGGACACGGCGGTACTCGTTCGGTAGACGGAAAGGGGGAGGAAGTGCGCTACGCGGTCCGCGGCTTTTCGGCCGGAAACAGCCCATCGTAACAAAGCCTGCCGGGGCTGGCCGCCGCCATCGTCATCCGCGGCCCCGTACCATGGCGTGCGTTGCCGCCCGATCCATCAACCTGAATCATGAATCCCGCCGCACGACGCCGTTGCCTGCCGCTGTCCGCCCTGCTGCTGTCGCCTTGGACGGCGGTGGCCGAGCCTGCGCCCACCGCCCTGCCTGCGGTGCAGGTACAGGCCGCCCGGGTGCCGGGCATCGATCCGTTCGCGCTGCCGGCTAGCCAGGACACGGTCTGGATCGACGCCAGCCGCGCGGGCACCGGTGCGCAGCTGTCTGAGGCCTTGGCCGGGGTCCCCGGACTGCTGGCACGTGACCGGCAGAACTTCGCCCAGGACACGCAGCTGTCGATTCGTGGCTTCGGCGCACGCTCGACCTTCGGCGTGCGCGGGGTGCGGGTGCTGATCGACGGCGTGCCGGCCACCATGCCTGACGGCCAGGGCCAGCTGTCGCATGCCAGCCTGTTGGGCGCCGAGCGCATCGAGGTGCTGCGCGGGCCGTTCTCGGCGCTGTACGGCAATTCCTCCGGTGGCGTGCTGCAGGTCTGGAGCGCGCAGGGCCAGGCCGGTGACCCGTGGCGGTTGCGCGTGAATGCCGGCGCCGACAACACGCTCAGTGTCGGCGCACAGCTCAAGGGTGCCGGCCCAGCGCTGGACTACAACATCGCGGCCAACCACTTCCGCACCGATGGCTGGCGGGACCACAGCCGTGCGCGCCGCGAATCGCTCAACGCACGCATTGGTGGTGATCTGGGCGGTGGGCGGCTGGAGCTGCTGCTCAATGCGCTGGATGCCCCCGATGCGCAGGATCCGCTGGGCCTGAGCCGTGCCCAGGTGGCGGCTGATCCGCGCCAGGCCACGGCAGTCGCGCACCAGTACAACACCCGCAAATCGGTGCGCCAGCAGCAGGCTGGCCTGCGCTGGACCTGGGAGACCGGGGCACAGCGCTGGCAATTGATGGGCTATGCCGGCCAACGCACGGTGACCCAATACCTGCCGATTCCGCCGGCACCCCAGACCAACAGCCCGCTGCATGCCGGCGGCGTGATCGATCTGCAGGGCGGGTATGGCGGGCTGGACGCGCGCTGGGGCTGGCACGGCGACCTCGCCGGCCGGCCGCTGGACCTGGTGGCCGGGCTCAGCGCCGACCGCCAGCGCCAGCACCGCACCGGCTACGAGAACTTCCTGGGCAGCGCCCTCGGGGTGCGCGGGCGCCTGCGCCGTGACCAGATCGATACCGTGCAGAACGTGGACCAGTTCGCCCAGGCCTGGTGGCAATGGAGTCCGCGCTGGTCGCTGCTGGCCGGGGTGCGCCACAGCGCGGTGCGTTTCGACTCGGATGATCGCTACATCACCACCCGCAACCCGGATGACAGTGGCCACCGGCGCTACCAGGCGACCACGCCGGTGGCAGGCGTCAGCTTCGAGGCCAGCCCGCAGTGGCGCCTGCATGCCGCCGTGGGGCGTGGATTCGAGACCCCCACCTTCAACGAGCTGGGGTATCGCGCCGATGGTCAGGCGGGTCTGGCGCTGGATCTGGCGGCCGCCCGCAGCCGCAGCCTGGAGCTAGGCAGCAAGTGGCACGCACAGGATGGAACCCAGCTCGATGTCAGCCTGTTCCGTGCAGATACCGACGATGAGCTGGCAGTTGCCAGCAATATCGGCGGTCGTAGCACCTATCGCAACATCGGCCGCACCCGCCGCCAGGGTGTGGAATTGCAGTATCGCCAGCCGCTGGCCGAGCAGCTGGAGCTGCAGCTGGCGTGGACCTGGCTGCAGGCGCAGGCGCGTTCGCCGTACCTCACCTCCAACACCCTGGTTGCCGCCGGCAGCCGCCTGCCCGGGGTACCGCGCCAGCAGGCCTTTGCCCGGCTGCAATGGTCGCCCGGCCAGTGGCAGTGGGCGCTGGAGGCCTCCGCCAGCAGTGATACCGTAGTCAACGACGTGGCGACCGAACGCGCGCCCGGCTTCGCCCTGCTGCATCTGGAAGCCGGCCGTCGCTGGGCCCTGCCGGGTGGCGAGCTGCGCGCCTTCGCCCGGATGGAGAACGTGCTGGACCAGGCCTACATAGGCTCGGTGATCGTCAACGATGGCAACGGGCGCTTCTACGAACCGGGACCGGGACGGCGGGCCAACGTCGGCCTGCAATGGTCGTGGCGTTGAAGGGGTAGTGCCGGCCGCTGGCCGGCATCGCGCCGTGCAGGACGTCAGGAGGTTGCCGGCCAGCGGCCGGCACTACCCGTCAGTCGGGGGCCTTGGCTGGCACGAACGGCGATGTCGGGTCGCTGGCCGGGAAGGTCTCCTCCAGCGCTTCGTCCTGGTTGTCGCTGGCGCGCTGCTTGCGTTCGCGGCGCTTGAGCGGGCTTTCCTGGCCACCGCGATGGCGGTCACCGCCATCCTTGCGGTCCTGCGCCGCCTGTTCAGCCTCGTGCTTCACCGGCAGATGGTCGCTCCCGTGCTCGGCATCGAAGAACGGTGCGCCGGTGCCACGGTAGTCGGCGTTGTCGGCATCGCGTTTGCCGCGCTGCTCGCCCGGAATGGGCGGGTGGTTTGCGCGCAGCGGGTCGCGGGAGGTCTCTCGGCTCATGGTCTGGCTACCTGCGCTCGGGGTCCCCACTACACCGCGACGCAGGTAAAGCCGCCGCGAACCTGGCGTCATGAACGTCTCGCTCACCCGCTGGTAACGGCACCGCGCGTATTCCTGCCCACCCGCCCCCGCTGCAGGAGCCGGCCATGCCCCGTCTTGAACGACCCGCACCGTCCGTGTTCAACGCCCTGCTCGATCCGCTCGGCCAACGTACCGCGCAGCGCCGCACGCGCCGCCATGAGGATCCGCAGGCGGTGGCCCAGGACTATCTGCAGTACATGCTCAGTGACTACGAGGAACGTCGCGGGCAAAGTCATCGCAACTGGCGTGACCTGTGCCCGGTCTATGCCTTCGCGTTGACAACCCATGCTGCCGACTGGCCGCGCGGCGACGCTGCCGATACCTGCGAGGAATTGGCCGAGCACTGGGAACAGATGCGCGGGCAGTCGCGGCTGGGCTGGTCGCAGGCGCGGCCGGTGGTGGAGGACGCCTGGCGCGCGCTGGACCATATTCCGCCGGCGGCGGTGAGGCCGTTGCTGCAGTAGTGCCGGCCGCTGGCCGGCAACCCCAGGACACTTGAGGCCGCGAGCTCTGCCGGCCGGCGGCCGGCACTACCGCACCTGCGTGGAACCCACGTGCACGGTATCGACACGGGTGGTTTACACCGCCCATCCGAAGCTGGGTGCCCTGCCCCATCAAAGGTGCGTCCATGGCCCGCCCGATCTGGACCGGTACGCTGTCCTTCGGACTGCTCAATGTGCCGGTGTCGCTGATGTCCGGCGAACGCAAGGTTGACCTGCAGTTCCGCATGCTCGACTCGCGCGATCGCAAGCCGATCCGTTTCGAAAGGGTCAACGCCGACACCGGCGAGGAAGTGCCCTGGAAGGACATCGTCAAAGCCTATGAGTACGACAAGGGCAGTTATGTCGTGCTGGAGGAAGGCGACATCCGATCGGCGGCGCCGGAAAGCCACGAAGCGGTGGAGGTGGAATCCTTCGTGGACGCAGCGCAGATCGACCCGCGCTACTACGAGAAGCCGTACCTGCTGGTGCCCGGCAAGAAGGCCGAAAAGGGCTACGTGCTCCTGCGCGAAACGCTGCGCAGTACCGGCAAGGTAGGCATTGCCCGGGTGGTGGTGCGCACGCGCGAGTACCTGTGTGCGGTGATGCCGCATGCGGACGCGCTGGTGCTGATGATCCTGCGCTATCCGCAGGAACTGGTGGATCCCGAGGACTACAAGCTGCCTGCCGGCAAGCTGTCCGACTACCGCATCACCAGCAAGGAAACGGCGATGGCCGAGCAGTTGATCGAGTCGATGTCCGGCGATTGGGACCCATCGCACTACCACGATGAATTCCGCGAGCGCCTGCAGCAGGTGCTGAACAAGCGCATCAAGTCCAAGGGCGGCACCACGCGGGTGGAAGATGAGCCCGCACCACACGAGGATGCGACAACGAACGTTGTCGACTTCATGGCGTTGCTGCAGAAGAGCCTGGATGCGAACAAGCGCACGCCGGCGAAGAAGGCCGCAACGCGCAAGGCAGCCGCAAAGTCGACGGTGAAGAAGGCCGCAAAGAAGACAACGAAGAAGGCTGCGAAGAAGGCCGCACCACGGCGCAAGGCAGGTTGAACCATGTCGCTGCACCAGTACCGGCGCAAGCGCCGGCTTGGCGGAGGCACAGGGCAGACGCCGGAGCCTGACGACACACCCGCACGCGGTGATCCGCAGCGGCGGCCAACCTTCGTCATCCAGCTGCATCATGCCAGTTCGCGCCACTATGACTTCCGCCTTGAGATGGACGGCGTGCTGAAGAGCTGGGCGGTGCCGAAAGGTCCTTCGCTTCGCGTCGGCGAGAAGCGGCTGGCCGTGGAAGTGGAAGATCACCCGTTGTCCTACGCTGGCTTCGAGGGCGACATTCCCGAAGGCCACTACGGCGCGGGGCACGTGGAGGTGTTCGATCAGGGCACCTGGGCCTGCGAAGGCGATCCACTGCAGGCGCTGGCAGCTGGAAAGATCGACTTCGTACTGCATGGACAACGCCTGGCCGGTGGCTGGAAGCTGGTGCGCACGGCAATGAAGGGACGCCAGGTGCCGTGGCTGCTGATCAAGCGCGACGACGAGCAGGCGCGCGATGCCGAAGCAGACGATCTGCTGGACGCGCACGTGCCCAAGCGCGCATCCACCGTGATGAAGCGCACTGGGGGGAAGGCAGGGCGTGCTGTGCCCGCCGCACGCACGGCTACCCGCAAGGCCGATGCACGCTGGCATGCGCGCGCGCTGAAACTGGACGGCGCACGTGACACGCCCTACCCGCATGGGTTCAAACCGCAATTGACCGATCATCGCGACAGCGCGCCGGACGGCGCGCGTTGGCTGCACGAGATCAAGTGGGACGGCTATCGCCTGCTGGCCGATCTGCACGACGGCGAGGTGAAGCTCCGCTCCCGCAATGGCCTGGATTGGACCGATGACTTCCCCGAGGTCGTGCAGGCCGTGCAGGCGCTGCCGGTGCGCGATGCGCGCCTGGACGGTGAGCTGGTGGTGCTGGACAAGGAAGGGCGCAGCGATTTCGCAGCGTTGCAGCGCGTGATCGATGGAAGCTCGAAGCAACCGCTGCGCTACATCGTGTTCGATCTTCCGGGTGTGGCCAACGCGGACATCAGTCGTGCGCCATTGCTGGAACGCAAAGCGCTGCTGAAGGATCTCATCGGACCGGTGCCCGGCATCCTGGCCTTCAGCGAACATGTGATCGACCAGGGCCCGCAGGTGTTCGATGCCAGTGGCCAGGCGGGATTCGAAGGCATCGTCAGCAAGCAGGTGGACGCGCCGTACGTGAACACCCGCGCACGCAGCTGGGTGAAGGTGAAGCACGAAGACACCGACGAGTTCGTGATTGTCGGCTACACGGCCCCCAGGGGCTCGCGGGTGGGTTTCGGATCATTGTTGCTGGCAACGCCGGACAAGGAGGGTCTGCGCTATGTGGGCCGCGTCGGTACCGGCTTCGACGACGAGAACCTGCGCGCGCTGCTCAAGGCATTGCAGCCACTGGCAGTAAAGACGCCCGTGCTGCAGCTTCCGGCGCATGTGCCGTTCCGCGCCGCCAGCGTGCGCTGGGTGAAGCCGGTGACGGTGGCGGAAGTGGCGTTCCGTGGCTGGGGCAAGGAAGGCCTGCTGCGCCAGGCCAGTTTCAAGCGGCTGCGCAGCGACAAGCAGAAGGAGGACCTGGGAATGAGCAACGCAACAGCAGTTGCTGAAGCCGGGGGTGAGGTCCAGATCACGCATCCGGAGCGGGTGGTGTTTCCCGGTCAGGGACTGGGCAAAGGCGACGTGGCCGACTATTACCGGCGCATGGCGCGCTGGATCCTGCCCGAAATTGCCGGACGGCCGCTGTCATTGCTGCGCTGCCCCGATGGGGTGGGCAAGGCCTGTTTCTTCCAGAAGCATCATGGCCCCGGCCTGGGCGACGCGGTGCACGCGGTGCCCCTGCAGCAGAAGAGCGGCCGCGAGGACTACGTCTATATCGACGACGCACGGGGCCTGCTGCAGCTGGTGCAGATGAACACGCTGGAGCTGCATCCGTGGGGTGCGACCGTAGCAGACACCGAGCATCCGGATCGACTGGTATTCGATCTCGATCCTGGCAACGGCGTCAGCTGGGCACAGGTGAAATCGGGTGCACGCGATGTGCGTGACCGCCTGCAGCAGGTGGGCCTGGAGAGCTTCGTGCGGCTGTCTGGCGGCAAGGGGCTGCATGTGGTGGTACCGCTGCAGCCCAAGGCTGGCTGGGACGAGGCGAAGGCGTTCTGCGAGGCCTTTGCGCAGGCAATGGCAAAGGAGCAACCTGATCGCTATGTGGCGACGATGAGCAAGGCCAAGCGCAGTGGCGTCATCTTCATCGACTGGTTGCGCAACACCCGAGGGGCCACCAGCGTGTGCTCGTGGTCGCTGCGCGCGCGCGATTCCGCCGGTGTGGCAGTGCCGCTGCGCTGGGAGGAACTGGCGCGTATCAGTGCTGCCGACGCCTTTCCCATGGGCAAGGCGCTGGCGAGGGCGCAACGCCTGAAGAGTGACCCATGGCAGGGCATCGCGCAGTTGGAGCAGACGCTGCCGCGCATGGACCTGTAGAGCCGAGCCCAAGCTCGGCTGCCTGTGTCGATGTGCATGAAAGCCGAGCATGGGCTCGGCTCTACAAAGGCGGCGTTACCCTGCGTCGCGCGAGGCGCGGCGGCCGAACCACCAACCGGCCAGCAGTTGCAGCGGCAGCGATGCCAGCAGCGAAATGACGAACCAGAACGGGAAATCCGCACCGGCCGTCCACATCGCGTAGCCACAGCCCAGCGCGATCAGCGACCAGATCGAGAAGCCATGCGAACGCGGCCAGCAGGGGGCGTAATAGGTGGCAAAGGAAACGCCCGCGATGCCACCAAGAACGCTGAAGGTGAGGTCCCAGCCCAGCTGCACGCTGTTGTTGTCCGGCGACAGGCCCAGCAACGGGGGCAGCCAGCTGGCGACGCTGCTGACCAGCGCAAGCGACAGGACGCCGCCGATCAGGGCGACGATGGACAGGAACAGGGTCTTGAGCAGGCCGGGCATGCGCGCATTGTACGGCGGCCACAGAGTGCCCGCGTTGCCGGCCAGCGGCCGGCACTACCGATGAATCGGCATGGCCGCCGCGTCCGTGGGAGAGGGGGACGGAGCGACGGCGGCCATGCACGGGCGGTCAGGCAGCGAAGTCGAGTACCACGCGGCCCTCAATGGTGCCCGCGTGCATGCGCGCGAACACGTCGTTGATGTTCTCCAGGCGGTCGGTGCTGACCGTGGCCGCGACCTTGCCTTCGGCGGCGAACTGCAGCGACTCCTGCAGGTCCAGCCGGGTGCCGACGATCGAGCCGCGCACGGTGATGCCGTTGAGCACCATGCCGAAGATGTCCAGCGGGAAATTGCCGGGCGGCAGGCCGTTGAGCGAGACGGTGCCGCCACGGCGGACCATGCCCAGCGCCTGCTCGAACGCCTTCGGTGAGACCGCCGTGACCAGGGCGCCGTGCGCGCCGCCGATCTCCTTCCTGAGGAAGGCGGCCGGATCGGTGGTACGCGCGTTCACGGTGATCTGCGCGCCGAGCTGCCGGGCCAATGCCAGCTTGTTGTCGTCCACGTCCACCGCAGCCACGTTCAGGCCCATCGCACGGGCGTACTGCACCGCCATGTGGCCCAGGCCACCGATGCCGGAAATCGCCACCCAGTCGCCGGGCTTGGTGTCGGTGACCTTCAGGCCCTTGTAGACGGTCACGCCGGCGCACAGCACCGGTGCGATCTCGACGAAGCCCACGTCCTTCGGAAGCAGGCCGACATAGTTGGCATCGGCCAGTGCGTACTCGGCGAAGCCGCCGTTGACCGAGTAACCGGTATTGCGCTGTGTCTCGCACAGCGTTTCCCAGCCACCCAGGCAGTGTTCGCAATGGCCACACGCCGAGTACAACCAGGGGATGCCGACCCTGTCGCCTTCCTTGACGTGCCCTACCCCGCCTCCCACGGCCACGACGTGCCCCACGCCCTCGTGGCCGGGGATGAACGGCGGGTTCGGTTTCACCGGCCAGTCGCCCTCGGCGGCGTGCAGGTCGGTGTGGCAGACGCCACAGGCCTCGATCCTGACCAGTACCTCGCCCGCCCCCGGGCGTGGTACCGAGACTTCCTCGATCACCAGTGGCTTGCCGAACTCACGCACGACAGCGGCCTTCATGGTCGAATTCATGTTCGGATCTCCGTAGTGCGCTTGCCCACAGAATGACGCCGGCACGAGGCCGGCGCTTTGATCACGATCAAACCTTTGAAGATTCGCGGAGCAGGTTCAGCTGGCCAGCACGGACGCCTCGCGGGCCAGGCGTTCGATCGCCTCCCAGTCGCGGGTCTGCAGCAGTGCCGGGGTGGTCAGCCACGAACCGCCGACGCACAGCACGTTGGGCAGATGCAGGAACTGCGGCGCGGTCTGCGCACTGATGCCGCCGGTCGGGCAGAAGCGCACATCGGCGAACGGACCGTGCCAGGCCGCCAGCAGTGCAGCGCCGCCGGCCTGCACCGCCGGGAAGAACTTGAAGGTGTCCTGGCCATGCTCCAGGCCCAGGATCAGGTCCGAGGCGGTGGCGGCACCGGGCAGGTATGGCAGGTCGGCATCACGCGCGGCCGCATACAGCGCCGGCGTGGCACCGGGGGACACCGCGAATCGCGCGCCGGCCTGCTTCGCTGCCTGCATCTGCGCGGCGTCGAGTACGGTGCCGGCACCGATCACCGCGTCCGGCACGGCCTCGACCATCGCCTTGATCGCATCCAGCGCCTGCGGCGTGCGCAGCGTCACCTCGATTACCGGCAGGCCGCCGCGGAACAGTGCCTGGGCGACGTCGACCGCTTCATTCACATCTTCGGGGGTGTACACCGGGATCACCGGTGCCAGCTTCAACAGCGCGCGCAGGCGCGGATCAGCGCTGGACATGGTCTTGCTCCTTGCCCGACGGGGCATCGCGGATCGCCGCCGGGTACGGCAGCGCAGCGGCGCATGATGCCACGTGGCTCACGAAGGTGCTGGCAGCGTCGCCCCGCCCTGCCCCGGTCAGGCCGGGTCGGCCTGCAGCGCCTGGATGCGGCGCTGGTACCAGTCGCCACCGAGCGGGTCGAACACCGCCGAGCGCTCCATCTGCGACTCGTACACGTGCACAGAAATCGCCAATGCGTCGTCGCTGGCGTTGCGCAGGGTGTGGTACTCGTGCGGCGGGATCAGGCTGCCGGCACTGCCGCAGCCTCCGCGCAGCGTGGCGTGGCGGTGGAAACGCCAGCGCTCGCCGGCGCGCTCCAGCAGCTCGTAACGGGTGATCTCCAGTTCGCCCAACCACACTCCCTCCACACACCACATGGCATCGTGGTCGTGCAGCGGCGTGCCCTGCCCTGGGCCCCAGCTCATGGCGATCACGCTGTAGCCGTGTTCGCGGCTGTGGTACAGCGGACGTCGCGCGTAATGATCACTGACCGGCCGATGCACGCATTCGGGCAATTCGATGCGGCTGTCGGTTATGGCTTCCTGCAGCGCCAGCTGCAGGTCGGCGGTGATGCGCCCGGCATCACCGGCGGTCACCGCCGCGTCGACCGCAGCGATCAACCGGTCGCGGCCACGGAACGGCGGAAACGGAGAGGTCTGCAGGTCCATGCACCTGACTGTAGCGGAGCATGGTTAAGGGAATGTTGGCGTTCGCGCGCGTCGCGTCCGCATTCAGGGTGAACACGCGCAGAAGAACGGTTCAGATGCAGAGGCACTAGAGCAATCACAATGGAACCTCGCGCAGCAAAACGTGTCGAACACGACGCGATTCAGATCCGCTGCGACGTTCCGCAACTTCGCATCCGACGGGTGCAAGGCTAGAATTCTCCGACTTACCTGGTTCTATACATGTCAGTGCGAAATATGAGCGATGCCGCGTTGCCGGCATCGAAAGGCAAGGCTGCCACGATCAACGACATCGCACGACTGTCGGGAGTTTCCAAGAAAACGGTTTCAAGAATCATCAACAACTCGCCGCTGGTGCGCAAAGACACCCGCGACAAGGTCGAGGCGTTGATGCGCGAGGTCGGTTACGTGCCCGACCCGCTGGCGCGCGGACTCGCGTTCCGCCGCTCCTTCCTGATCGGCCTGGTGTATGACGACCCCGGCGCCCAATGCATTGTCGACCTGCAGCACGGCGCGCTGGAAGCGCTGCGCGGCACCGGCTATGAGCTGGTGGTGCACCCGTGCAACAGCCAGGATCCGGACTGTGCGGACGGCGTGCGCCGTTTCGTGCAGCAGCAGAAACTGCATGGCGTGATCCTCGGCCCGCGCGCCTCCGAATCGATGGCGCTGGCGCAGATGCTCGACGCGATCGACTGCCGCCACATCCGCATCAACGCGCATGCGTCGGAAGAAGACGTGCAGGCGGTGGTCACCCACGATCGCGATGGTGCGGCGGCGGCTGCGGGCTACCTGCTCTCGCTCGGCCACCGCGACATCGCGGTGATTGCCGGTCCCGGTGACCGGCGCGCTGCCCGCGAGCGGACCCACGGCTTCCTTGATCGGCTGGCCCAGGTCGGCGTGACCCTGCCGGGCGAGCGCGTGCTGGAAGCGGGCGACACCTTCGAGTCCGGCGTGCATGCCGCCGAACGCCTGCTGATGGGCGGACAACGCCCCAGTGCGATCTTCACCGGCAACGACGAAATCGCCGCGGGCGTCTACCAGGTGGCATTGCGTGCGGGCATCGCGGTGCCGCAGCAGTTGTCGATCGTCAGCTACGACGACAGCCCGCTGGCGTCGCGCCTGTGGCCGCCGCTGACGTCGGTACGCCGCCACGTCTCCGACATCGGCCGCATGGCTGCCGCGATGCTGGTGCAGACCGACGTACCGGAGGCGCCGGCTGCGGCCAGCGTGCATCCGCAACTGATGGTGCGCGGTTCCTGCCGGGCCGTGGACGGCTGAGTGTCCTGCCCTCGCCTGCGCCGTCGCGACAGAACGGTGCAGGCAACAACGAAAACGGCGCACCAGGGTGCGCCGTTTCCACTGCGGAGCGGTGTGCGTTACGCGCTTACACGTCGCCGCCGTCGGCCCAGCCTTCACCCGTGCCCTTCTGGAACACGCGGTCATCGCCCTGCACCTCGCCCGCCGGCAGATGCGCCTGGTCGGCCAGTGCCGCGTAGATCGGGGTGAAGTCCGGCGACGTCGCCTGCATCAGCTGTTCGAAGCTGTCGATGACGAAGTAGGTCTTCTGGAAGGTGTCGATGCGGTATTTGGTGCGCATGATCCGCTGCAGGTCGAAGCCGATGCGGTTGGGCGCGGTCGATTCCAGCGAGTACAGCGACTCGCCCTTCGATGACACGATGCCGGCGCCGTAGATGCGCAGGCCGTCGGGCGTATCGATCAGGCCAAACTCCACCGTGTACCAGTACAGGCGGGTCAGGTTCTGCAGTGCATCCGGGCCGATCGCGTGGGCCTTGACGCCGCCACGGCCGTACGCCTCCATGTAGTCGGCGAACACCGGGTTCATCAGCAGCGGCACGTGGCCAAACAGATCGTGGAACAGGTCCGGTTCGGCGATGTAGTCGATCTGGTCCGGGCGACGGATCCACCAGGTCACCGGGAAACGGCGGTTGGCCAGGTGGTCGAAGAAATCCAGTTCCGGCAGCAGGCCTTCAACGCCGACCAGGGTCCAGCCGGTGGCGGCGCCCAGTACTTCGTTGAGCTGGTCGAAGCGCGGAATCATGTGTGCGCTCATGCCCATCTCGTCCTGCGCGTCCAGGAACTCCTGGCAGGCGCGGCCGACCAGCAGTTCGCGCTGGCGCTGGTACAGCGTGCTCCAGGTGGCGTGGTCGTCGGCGCTGTAGGTGTCCCACGGCTGCTCGACGAGCGCGGTGGTATACACCGGCACGTAGCCCTTGTCGGTCTGCTGGTGTTCGACGCGGCGGGGCTGGGCGAGGTCCATGGGGCACTCCTTGACGGGATACCCACGATGCTAGGGCAGGGCGCGCGCAACAGGGTTGCAAAAGTTGCGTCGATTGGCCTTGTTGGCGCAATATCCTTGCGTACTCACCATGTTGCGGGGCAACAATGGCCGGAGAAGTCCAGTTCGATCGCACGGATATACGTCTACTGGCTGAAATCCAGCGGGATGGGCGCGCCACCAACGCCGAGCTGGCGACACGGGTGAACCTCTCGCCCTCGGCCTGCCTGCGCCGCCTGCAGCGGCTGGAAAGCGAGGGCGTGATCGTCGGCTATGGCGCGCGGCTGGAACCGCGCCAGCTGCGCCTGGGCCTGCAGGCCTTCGTGCGCGTGCAGCTGGAAAAGCATGACCAGGCCGCCATTGGCCACTTCGTGGACAGCGTGCAGGGCTGGGATGAAGTGGTGGCCTGCCATGCGCTGACCGGCGACATGGACTACCTGCTGCACGTCTACGTGCGCGACCTGGAGCACTTCTCGCACTTCCTGCTGGACCGGCTGCTCAACGCCGGCGGCGTGGCCGATGCCAATTCCAGCTTCGTGCTGCGCACGGTGAAGGGTTTCCAGGCGTTGCCGTTGTCGCAGCTGGAGCCCTGAGCAGCCACCAGGCGTGCCCGGTGGCCTGGCATCAATGGATCAGCACTTGTCCTTGCGGCCCATCAGCTTGCCCAGGCGCGAGGCTTCCTCGCACTTTGGTGCGGCCACCGGCGCGGGTGCCGCCGCGGCGGCGCGCGCGCGCTGCAACTGCTGGATCTTCGCGCGGATCTGCGGCATGGCCGCCATTGCGGCCTTCTCGCCTTCCAGGATCGCGGTGCCGCGCTGGCTGAAATCGGCGGCGCCGATGTCCAGTACCTTCGGACGGATGACGATGTCGGCGCGCGCCAGCTCCTGCTCGCCCAGGCGCTGGCCCATGATCGAGATGGACTGGTTGACGATGCCCAGCATGTCCGTCGGTGCCTTGCCGCTGGCCTTGCTGGAGATGTCCACGGCGATCACGAAGTCGGCGCCGAGCTGGCGCGCGGCATCCACCGGCACCGGGCTGACCACGCCGCCGTCGATGTAATTGCGGCCGCCGATCTTCACCGGCTCGAACACACCGGGGATGCTGCTCGACGCGCGCACCGCCTGGCCGACGTTGCCGCGCACGAAGATCGCGCGCTCGCCCGTTTCCAGCTGGGTGGCAACGGCGGCGAACGGTTTCTTCAGGCGCTCGGCGGGACGGTTGGCGACCTGCTCGTTGACGTAGTCCTGCAGCTTCTGGCCCTGCACCAGGCCACCGGAGAACAGGCGCACGTCGCGGATGCTGGCTTCGTCCAGCGCGACTGCCTTGCTCTGCATCTGGAAGGCGTCCATGCCGCTGGCATACAGCGCACCGACCACGCTGCCGGCGCTGGTGCCGGAGACCACGGCCGGCTCGAAGCCGTTGGCTTCCAGCATCTTGATCACGCCGATGTGCGCGAAGCCCTTGGCCGCGCCGCCACCGAGGGCGATGCCGATCCTGATCGGCTTGGCCTGCGGCACCACGGTCGGCGCCGGCGGCGGCGTGGGGCGGACCGGGTCGCCACCGCAGCCGGCCAGCAGGCCGATCAGGGCGACGGACAGCAGCATGCGGGGGCGGAACAGGCTCATCGGCAGTGCGCTCGCGGCGCTGGATTCAGGAAAGGGCGCCAGCATACCGAAGCCGTGGCGGGGCGGGCAGGGTGGGGGGAACTCCCTATTCAGCAAAAAAAACGTGAATCGCTTCTGGTGGGTGCGGACCTTGGTCCGCACAAATGCCTGGTCGCGCGCTGAAGGAATGTGCCAACCAAGGTTGGCACCTACCAAATGAGTGGGTCAGAACCGGTTGTCACCATCCAGCATCCGGCCCAGGCCGCCCAGCACCGAGCCTTCGCCGCGGCTCTGGCCGCCGCCCTGCGGTGCGGCCATCCACATGCGGCCGGCCAGGCGCGAGAACGGCAGCGACTGCAGCCAGACCTTGCCGGGGCCGGTCAGCGTGGCCAGGAACACGCCTTCGCCGCCGAACAGCATGCTCTTGATGCCGGCCACCCGGCGCACGTCCATGTCCACGCTGGAGTGGTAGGCCACCACGCAGCCGGTATCCACGTCCAGGCGCTCGCCGGCGGCCAGCTCGCGCTCGATCACGCAGCCACCGGCGTGGATGAACACCCAGCCGTCGCCTTCCAGCTTCTGCATGATGAAGCCCTCGCCGCCGAACAGGCCGGTCATGATCCTGCGCTGGAACTGCACGCCGATCTGCACGCCGCGCGCGCCGGCCAGGAAGCTGTCCTTCTGGCAGATCAGGCGGCCGCCGTGCTGGTCCAGTTTCATCGCCAGCACCGTGCCGGGGTAGGGCGCGGCGAAGGCGACCTTGCCCTTGCCATGCCCGCTCTGGGTGTAGACGGTGGCGAACAGGCTCTCGCCGGTCAGCACACGGCGGCCGGCGGCCATCACCTTGCCCATGAAGCCGCCCTGGTCACCGTTGGCAGCGCCAAACACCGTGTCCATCTGTACCGTGGCGTCCTTGAACATCAAGGCGCCGGCCTCGGCAATGGCGCTCTCGCCGGGGTCGAGCTCGAGCTCCACGAACTGCATTTCATGGCCGACGATGCGGAACTCGATGTCGTCGGCGCGGCCGCTGGCGCCGGCGGCGACCGGGACCGGCGGCGGTGTGTTGGGCATGCCCGGGGCCGGAGCCTGCAGCTCGGCCACCTCGGCGATCGGCGTCCACCCGCTCATGCCCTGGCACCATGCCAGGGCGCGTGGATTGGCCTGCGCGTAGCGGCGTGCGGCCCCGTCATCAAGCGGGCCGATGCGCTCGGCCTGGGCGGAGGCATGGAAGTACCACTGGGTCATGGCGGCGGGTCCGTCGCGTGGAAACCCCGAGTCTAGCGAGCGCCCGGGGGTGCCGGCGACGGGGCCATGAACGGCGGGCATTTGCGGCGTAGGTGCTGTATTGCAACAATTATCTGGTAGCGCCGTTTTACCACCCCTCCAAACACAGCCTACCGCCATGTCCCCGACCCGCACTTCCCGTGGCCGATTTCCGGTCGCGCGCCCCCTCGTTGCCGCTCTTTCCGCCCTGCTGCCGCTGGTAGCAGCCGCCCAGGAAACCCCCGCTGCCAAGGATCCGGTTGCCCTCGACGCCCTGCAGGTGACCGCGCAGCGCCGTGTCGAGAACGCCAAGGACGTGCCGGTCGCGCTCTCCGCGATCCAGGGCGAGAAGCTGGATGTGCTCGGTTCGGCCGGCGATGACATCCGTTTCCTGGCCGCACGCGTGCCCAGCCTCAACATCGAGTCGTCCTACGGCCGTGCCTTCCCGCGCTTCTACATCCGCGGCCTGGGCAACACCGACTTCGACCTCAATGCGTCGCAGCCGGTGTCGCTGGTGTACGACGACGTGGTGCAGGAAAGCCCGCTGCTGAAGGGCTTCCCGCTGTTCGACCTGGCCAACGTGGAAGTGCTGCGTGGTCCGCAGGGCACGCTGTTCGGCCGCAACACCCCGGCCGGCGTGGTCAAGTTCGATTCGGCGCGTCCGTCGCAGGATGCCGATGGCTACATCCGCGTCGGCTACGGCAGCTACAACAGCTGGAACGTACAGGGCGCCTACGGCGGCCCGCTGACCGATCGCTGGTCGGCACGCGTCTCGGCGATCTACCAGCGCCGCGATGACTGGGTCGACAACACCCGCGTCGGCGCTCCCAACAGTGGCTTCGAAGGCTATGACGAAGCCGCCGGCCGCGTGCAGTTCCTGTACGAAGGCGATGACTTCGAAGCGCTGTTCAACCTGCACAAGCGCAAGCTCAATGGCACCGCCCGCCTGTTCCGCGCCAACATCATCGAGAAGGGTGGCAACTCGCTGGTCGAGAACTTCGACCGCGACAAGGTGGCCAACGACGGCGTCAACTTCTCCGACCTGAAGACCTGGGGTGGCAGCGCGCGCCTGCAGTGGAACCTCGGCTCGGTGACGCTGCACTCGATCACCGGCTACGAAACCGCCGAATCGCTCAACCGCGGTGACATCGACGGTGGCTACGGCGCGGCGTTCCTTGGCGCCGGCAACTACGGCCCCGGCCTGATTCCGTTCTCGTCGGAGTCGGCTGACGGCCTGCCGCATCACCGCCAGTGGACGCAGGAAGTCCGCATCGAGTCCAACGAGTGGGGCCGCTTCGACTGGCAGGCCGGCGTCTTCTACTTCGATGAAGACGTGACCATCAACAACTTCAACTACGACTCGCTGGCCCCGGGCAATCCGCAGACCGGCCACGTGGTGCAGAACCAGCGCAACAAGGCCTGGGCGGTGTTCGCCTCGGGTGACTTCGATGTCACCGACCGCTTCAAGCTGCGTGCCGGCGTGCGCTACACCCAGGACAAGAAGGACTTCAGCGCCAGCGTGCTGCAGGCCGTTCCGTTCGGCACCCCGGTCAGTGGCCCGTACCTGGCCAACACCGACGTCAACGACGTCAGCTGGGACCTCAGCGGCGTCTACAAGCTGACCGACGACATCAACGCCTATGCCCGCGTGGCCAAGGGCTTCCGCGCGCCGTCGATCCAGGGCCGCCTGGCCTTCGCGCCAGGCCTGTCGCAGGCCGATTCGGAGAAGGTGATCTCGTACGAGGCCGGCATCAAGGCCGACCTGTTCGAGCGCCGCGCGCGCCTGGGCCTGAGCGTGTTCCGCTACAACGTCGATGGCCAGCAGCTGATCGCGGTGGGCGGCAGCAACAACACCGCCACCCTGCTCAACGCCGACAAGACCATCGGCCAGGGCGTCGAGCTGGACCTGGAGGCCTACCTGGCCGACAACGTCCTGCTGACCTTCGGCAGCAGCTACAACGACACCGAGATCAAGGACAAGAACCTGGCGGTGGCGATCTGCGGCGGTGGCTGCACCATCACCGACCCGACCACGGTGATCAACGGCCAGACCTATGCGCTGGTGAACGGCAACCCGCTGCCGCAGGCGCCGAAGTGGATCCACAACGCGACCCTGCGCGTGGGCTTCCCGCTCAGCGATGGCAGCGAGCTGTACGCCTACACCGACTGGGCCTACCGCAGTGCGGTGAACTTCTTCATCTACGAGTCGCCGGAATTCCGCGGCCGTAGTTCGCTGGAAGGCGGCCTGCGCCTGGGCTACAACTGGGATTACGGCCAGTACGACGTGGCGGTGTTCGGTCGCAACCTGACCAACCAGACCCGCGTGGTCGGCGCGATCGACTTCAACAACCTGACCGGCTTCCTCAACGAGCCGCGTACCTGGGGCGTGGAGTTCACCGCGAAGTTCTGATGCGGTGGCTGCGTTGATGCAATGCAGAAGGGCCGGCGCAATGCCGGCCCTTCTGGTTTCCTGCTTCGTGTAGAGCCGAGCCTGCGCTCGGCTGCTCTGAGCCGAGCATGGCTCGGCTCTACAGAGGCGTGGCCTACAGCGCGCTCTGCGGGCGCACCTTCAGCACCGCATTCTCGGTGGCGCAGTCGCGGCTGGAGTGCCGACCGGCCTTGCGCGCCGCCTCGATCTCCTTGCGTGCGGCCAGCAGGTCCTTGTTGAAGGCAGCGTTGTCATGCAGGCGGGCCACGGCGGCCGCGCCCATGAAGCGGCCTTCGAGGATGTCGCTCTGCCAGTGCACGTTGCACACCAGGCGGCTCTCGCCGTAGTTGCGGCCGCGGGCCTGGATGGCATCGGCGCGGTCCGGCGCGATCTCCGACAGGATCAGGGCCCAGGCCCAGCCGATCGAGGTGTGGCCGGACGGATAGGAACCGTTCTTGCGCAGGCCGTCCTCGTCCTTCGGCGAGCAGGTCGGCTCACCGTTGACCATGAACGGGCGCGGGCGCTGGTAGTGGTTCTTGGCCGCCTTGGTGGCGGCGCTGGCGTCGATCCGGCTGCGCTCCAGCAGTCGGTACAGCGCCGGGGTCTTCACTGCATCGACGTCGATGTCGGCGGCGCAGGAGAAGTGGTTGGCGCCTTCGGGGAAGCCGAGTTCCGCATCGACGCCGGCCTGGGCGAAGCGCGGGCTGCCACGCAGCGCGCGGGCTTCACGGCTGACCTGTTCGTCCAGGGCGAGGGCGGCCGAACCGGCCGCCGGTGGTGCCGGCACCAGGTCCAGGCTGGCCGGAACCGCGCTCGTGTCCAGATAGCCCACCGCCTTGGTGGTGATGTTGGCTTCGACGGCGGTCGGCTTGCTGGCGGTGGCTGCGCAGCCAGCCAGGACCGCGACAACGGTGAGACCGAGCAGTGGGCGGGCGGTGTGGGAAATCAGCGACATGGACGGCTCCAGAGGAAAAACATCGCGTCATGATCGCAGCCCGTATGCGACACCGCAGTGGCCATCGGTCATACGGCCAGACCCGGCATGGTCATCGGGGCAGTATGAAAAACGTCATCGAGTGTCGTCAGTCTCCTGAATCCGGGCGCAGCGCACGGACTTTCACGCGCCTGCGCCGCGAGCATCGACACAACGGGGTCGAGAGGCCGTCCAGTTCCAGCCGGGTCGGGGGGATCCACTGACAGAGGGAGAGAAGCGATGCGCAGCACCGCAACAGGAAGTACCGTCCTGGCCCTGCTCCTCGGGCTGGCAACCGCCCCGGCGCAGGCCGCCGACGTGGTCGGCGTGGCCTTCGTGCATGGCACCGGCGCGCAGACCAATGCCACCCAGGACTACTGGCAGCCGGCGATCATCGACACCGTGCGCCAGGGCCTGCCGAACAGCAGCAACTACGTCGTCATCAACTGTGACTTCACCCAGTACATGTGGAAACCGGAAGCGGCCGGTTGCCTGGCCAACCAGCTGACCGGCTTCATCGACAGCCGTGGCATCACCCAGCTGGTGGTGATCACCCACTCCAACGGCGGCAATGTGATGCGCTGGATCCTGTCCAACCCGACCTACGACAGCCGCTATCCGAAGATCATCCGCACGGTGCGCAAGGTCAATGCACTGGCTCCGTCCTCGGCGGGCACGCCGCTGGCCGATGCGGTGCTCAACGGCAATACCTTCGAAACGTCGCTGGGCTGGCTGCTGGGCTACAAGAACGACGCGGTACGCCAGCAGCAGGTGGCGAGCATGGCCACCTACAACGCGCAGAACCTGTACGGCACGGCCGGTCGCCCGGCGCTGCCCAAACCGTTCCGTGCGGTGGTCGGCAGCGATGTGGAATCGGCGGTGTGGGACAGCAACAGCTACTGCGGTGGCTACGCCGCCAATGTCGGCCTGGAGTTCACCCAGAACTGGCTGTCGTCCTGCTCCGATGGCTTCCTGGAGTGCAGCAGCCAGAAGGCTGCCGGCACCACCTGGTTCACCGACAAGGCACGCACCCAGGGCGCCGAACCACTCAGCCACAACCAGAGCCGGCGCGAGTGCTTCGGCCTCGGCACCCTGCTGCGCAACGACCTGAACCAGTGAGGGAGATGACCATGACGAACCATTCCACCCTGCTGGCCAGTGCTTTGCTGGCCGTGCTGTCCCTTTCCGCAGCGCAGGCCGCGCAGCCGCTGCAGGCCGCCCGCGCGGGCGATCAGGTGCCTGCCGCACTGGTGGCCGCGCCGCTGCCCGCCGATGAAAGCGAGCACGCGCCGCTGTCCTTTGCCTGGGCGCTGGACCCGGCACAACCGCTGCAGGCGGCCACGCCGTATGCCTCGGTCAGCCGCAGCTACTGGCAGCAGGTCGATGGCACGCAGCTGCAACGCGGCCTGGACCTGCCGCTGACGGCGCCCGATGCGGTGATCCAGCTGAGCCCGGCCGCAGGTGCCCGCGCGCTGCCGGCCAACACCCTGCAGGTGCGCGACCCGGCCGGCCGCAGCAGCGTGGCCCGCAGTGTCGATGCGCGCGCGCTGCAGGATGCCGGCATGCCGGTGAGTGATGGCAGCAGCATGCTGCGCACCGGCGCGACCAGTTCGGCCGGTGCGTACACGCTGCAGAGCACGCAGGCGCAGGGCCGCTATGTGGTGCAGGTGCTTGAGCCGAACAGCCCGCTGCGGCTGGAAGTGCAGGCCAACCAGGCGCAGGTGCTGGCTGGTGGCAACGTGCAGCTGCAGGCACGCCTGCTGGAAGACGGCGCCACCACCGCGCAGCTGGCATCGCGCCGTGGCGGCCTGGGCGGTGAAGCCCTGCTGGTCGCACCGGATGGCCGCAGCTGGCCGCAGCGCCTGCTGCGCACCACCGACGGCAGCCTGCGCGCGCAGGTGCGCATCCCCGCCGATCTCGGCAGCGTGCAGGGGCTGTGGGAACTGCAGGTGTTCGCCCAGGCCGATGGCGTGCTGCGCGACGGCAAGGTGGCTTTCGCGGTGGCACGGCCGACCGCGCGCTTCAGTGGCCAGGCGGCACCGGACCCGTCCAGCCGCCAGGTGGCACTGCCGCTGCAGGTGGCCGCCGCTGGCCGCTACGAAGCACGCGGCACGCTGTACGCCACGGCCCGCGATGGCCAGTTGAAGCCGGTCGCGCAGGCACATGCGGCGGCGTGGTTCGATGGCCCCGGTGCAGGCCAGCTGGTGCTGCCGTTCGACCAGGCCGCATTGCCGGCCGGTTTCGGTGCGCCGTACGAACTGCGCGACCTGCAGCTGCAGGACCAGAGCCGGATGGCACCGATCGAGTCGCGCGCGCTGGCGTTGCGGTTCTGAGCACGGCGGTGGCGGGCCGGGATATCCGGCCCGCTGCATTGCATCCTGTAGAGCCGAGCCGATGCCCGGCTGCTGTTTGTCGTGATCAGGAGCAGCCGAGCATCGGCTCGGCTCTACAGTGGCATGTCGATCACCCCGCGTACGCGGTCAGCCGGCCTTCCTGCTCGCATACGGTGATCGCGCCGCCGAACACCGCCGACAGCGGTTCGTTGCGCAGCAGCTCGGCGCGGGTGCCGTCGGCCAGTACGCGACCATCGCGCAGCAGCACCACGCGCTCGATCTCGGGAATGATCTCTTCGATGTGGTGGGTCACCAGCACCAGGGTGATGCCCTGCTGCGCCAGCACCCGCATGGTCGCCACCAGCTGCTCGCGGGCGACCAGGTCCAGCCCGGTGGAGGGTTCGTCCAGCAGCAGTGCCTGCGGTCGATTGACCAGCGCGCGGGCGATCAGCACGCGGCGGGTCTCGCCGGCCGACAGCTCGGCATAGGCGCGCTCGCGCAGCGTCAGGGCACCGGTCATCGTCAGCGTTTCGCCGACGCGTGCACGCATGTCGGCGGTCACCTCGCGGAAGGCCGGCACCACGTAGCTGGCGAAGAAGCCGGACAGCACCGCCTGTTCCACGGTCAGGCCGGGCATGTCGGCCAGGTTGCTGCTGAGGTCGCCGGTGACGATGCCCAGCTGCGAGCGCAGCCGGTCCACCTGCCAGCGGTTCTGGCCCAGCACCTTCACCGCCACCGTGCCGTCGCCCTGCGCCAGTGGATACAGTTCGCGGGTGATCAGCTTGATGAAGGTGGATTTGCCGCAGCCGTTGGGGCCGAGCAGGGCGGTGTGCTGGCCCTGCGCGATGCGCAGGCTGAGCCCGTGCAGCACCTTCACCTGGCCGCGCACCACGGTGGCGCGGTCCAGTTCGATCAAGGGGGGCAGCTCCGCGACGGGCGGGGCGGCGGTCATGGCGCTGGCGCGTGGATCAAGGCTCGACAACTCAGGTCCCCAACTGTGAACGGTGCCACGGATGGCGATGCGATACATCGCCGCAGGGATGCAGTTTGCAACGCAAGCGGCCATCATGTCTGCCATCCCCGCGTCGATCCGGAGAGCCGTCATGCCTGATGCCCTGATGTCCCTGTTGACCGGTGGTGTGCTCGGCCTGGGGTGGTGGGCCATGCTGGCAGTGCTGCTGGTCTTCACCCAGATCACCATCTTCTCGGTGACCCTGTACCTGCACCGCAGCCAGGCCCATCGCGGGGTCGATTTCCACCCGGCGCTTGCCCACGTGTTCCGTTTCTGGCTGTGGCTGACCACCTCGATGATCACCCGCGAGTGGGTGGCCATCCATCGCAAGCACCACGCCAAGGTGGAGACCGAGGACGACCCGCACAGCCCGGTCACCCGCGGCATCGGCAGGGTGTTCTGGCACGGCGTGGAGCTGTACCGGGAGGCACGCGGCATGCGCGCGGACATCGAACAGTACGGGCGCGGTACCCCGGACGATGCGATCGAGCGCCACCTGTATACCCCGCACCCCACGCTGGGCCCGGTGCTGCTGCTGGTGATCAACAGCGTGCTGTTCGGCCTGCCCGGCGTGGCCCTGTGGGCGATCCAGATGGCATGGATCCCGTTCTGGGCGGCCGGCGTGGTCAACGGCCTGGGCCACTGGTGGGGCTACCGCAACTACGAGTCTGCCGATACCTCCACCAATCTCACGCCGTGGGGGTTCTGGATCGGTGGCGAGGAGCTGCACAACAACCACCATGCCTTCCCCAGCTCGGCGCGCTTCGCGATGCGGCGCTGGGAATTCGACATCGGCTGGAGTGCGATCCGCCTGCTGCAGGCGCTGCGCCTGGCCAAGGTGCTGCGGGTGGCACCGGCCATGGACGTGCGTCCGAACATCGCCGTGCCCGATGCCGAGACCCTTAAGGCGCTGCTGTCGCATCGCTTCCAGGCGATGACCGACTACCAGCGCAATGTGTTCATGCCGGCCCTGCGCGAGGAAGCCGCCCAAGCCGGAGCCAAGCTGCGCCGCCTGCTGCCGCGCCGGCTGCGCCGTGGACTGGTCAACGATGGTCGCTGGCTGAAGCCGGACAGCCGTGCCCAGCTCAGCGCATGGGTGGCACAGCGCCCGCGCATCCGCACCCTGGTCGAGTACCGCGCGCGGCTGGCGGCGTTGCTGGAAGCCCGAGGCCACGACGCCGCCGAGCGCCTGCACCAGTTGCAGGCGTGGTGCCGCGAGGCCGAGGAAAGCGGTATCGCGGCGTTGCAGGCCTACGCCGCACGCTTGAAGGGCTACAGCCTGGTGGGCGCATGAGGGCAGGGTACGGGCTTCTGCTGGCGGCACTGCTGCCGGGCGCGGCGCTGGCCCAGGTCAACGACACCGCCAGCTATCTGCAGCGGATGGACAGCGATGGCGACGGCAGGGTCAGCGAGGCCGAGTACGTGCAGTGGATGCTGTATGCCTTCGACCGCATGGACCGCAACGGTGATGGTGTGCTGACGGCCGAGGAGCTGCCCGGTGGCAAGGGCAGGGCGATCAGCCGCGAGCAGCAGCGGCAGGTGATCGTGCAGCGCTTCCACAAGCAGGATGCCAACGGTGATGGTTTCCTGGATGCGCGCGAACTGGCGGCGCCTCCGCGCTAAAGATTCCCGGCGTGCTGCCGATGGTGGGTTCGACGCGATCCCGGGTACCGGTCGATCCGCACGGGTAAGGCGATCTGGCATGTCGACCGCGATGGATCGCGGTAGGGGGAAGGACATGGAAGGGAGTGCGGTGCCATTGCGATGATCGATGCCGAACGGAATCGCCTGCACTGGCCCGACACGACCCAAGGATCCCCCATGAAATCGAACCCACCCCTGCTGGCGGCCGCGCTGCTCGGCAGCCTCGTCATCGCCTCGCCTGTGCTGGCCAATGAGCCACCCCCGACCGCCCCGTCCGACACGGCGACGGCTGCAGACGTTCCCGCCGCTGATGCCGGCGTTGTCGCCGCCGTGGCGGAGCTGCCTGCCTGGGAAAGCCGGGTGCCGGTGAGCGTAAAGCTGCAGATGGGCGCGGATGGCCAGCCAGTCGGCGACAAGACGCTGCGCCTGGTGCAGCGTTCCACCACCGGCAAGCTGGTGGCCGCGCAGGTTGCCGTGTCATTGTTTTCCGGCACGCTCGGCGGCAGCTCGTTCAAGAAGGACCAGCTGAAGGGAACCCGGGTGGAGACCGTTCCGAACCCGGCCCTCGGTTACCTGCAGGACCAGGTGCGCATGCGCCTGGCCGAGTACTTCACCGCGCATCCGGGCGCCGTGCCGGCAGAGGTACGGCCGGTGCAGATCACCGCCGATGGCTTCACCCTGATCTACAAGGAACTGGGCGATGCCGATACCCAGTACGAGCTGCGCCAGACCCAGCACGTCGGCTTCCCGTATACCCGCAAGCTGTTGCGCCTGGTCGGTGGCGAAGGCGTGCAGTGCCAGGTCGACGCACCGGTGGCCGCACCCCTGGAAGCCTGGCAGGCCGACGACTATGCGTTGGTCAAGCAGACGGCCGAGCGCTACAGCGACCAGTGCCTGGCCCGGTTCGTGGAAACGCTGCCGTCGCTGTTCCCGGACCGTCCCGCCGCTGCGGCACCGGTTCCGGCGGAGCCTGTGCGCGCCGGCCAGGGCGCCTGACACCGGTCGATGCCGGGGATCATTCCCCGGCATCGACGGCCAGGTGCCGGCCGCAGAGCGGGGATAGAATCCCTGCATGCCTGAACTGCCCGAAGTCGAAACCACCCGCCGCGGCCTGGCGCCGCACCTGCAGGGCCGCCGCGTGCATGGCGTGATCCTGCGCCGCGCCGACCTGCGCTGGCCGATTCCACCGGAAGTGGCCGAGCTGCTGCCGGGGCAGCGCATCGAGGACATCCGCCGCCGCGCCAAGTACCTGCTGCTGGATACCGCCATCGGCAGCGCGGTGCTGCACCTGGGCATGTCCGGCAGCCTGCGCGTGCTGCCGGGTGACACACCGCTGCGCGCCCACGACCATGTGGATATCAGTCTGGACAACGGCCGCCTGCTGCGCTTCAACGACCCGCGCCGATTCGGCAGCCTGCTCTGGCAGCCCGCCGGTGAGATCCACCCGCTGCTGCAGGGGCTGGGCCCGGAGCCACTGGACGAGGGATTCGACGGCGACTACCTGTTTGCGCGCAGCCGTGGCCGCAGTGCGCCGGTGAAGACCTTCCTGATGGACCAGGCGGTGGTGGTGGGCGTGGGCAACATCTACGCCGCCGAGAGCCTGTTCAAGGCCGGCATCAGTCCGCTGCGCGAGGCTGGGAAGATCTCGCGCGAACGCTACCAGCGGCTGGCCGACGCGGTGAAGGAGATCCTGGGCTATGCCATCACCCGTGGCGGCACGACCCTGCGCGATTTCATCAGCCCCGATGGCGCGCCGGGCTACTTCGAACAGGAACTGCTGGTGTACGGCCGTGACGGGCTGCCCTGCCCGAACTGTGGCCGCGCGCTGAAGCACGCCACCATCGGCCAGCGCGCCAGCGTCTGGTGCAGCCACTGCCAGCGCTGAGCCGGCAGCCAGCGGCAGCTGAACGGGCAGGGCGCGTCTCCGCTGCCCGTTAACGTTTGTCTGCCTATGATGGCCGACCTTCCTCCCTGTGCCTGACGCGCCTGCATGCAACGACGCGACTTCATCCGCAATGCCTCCCTCGCCCTGGCTGCATTCGGCCTGCCGTCCCTGCCCGCGTGCGCGGCCAGCAGGAGCGGCCAGATGGGCCTGCGCCGCCTCGGCCAGCCGCAACCGTTCGACTTCGCTACCCTGAAGGGCCAGGCGCGCGCGCTGGCGCAGGCGCCCTACAAGAGCCACAAGCGGGTGCTGCCGGGCCGTCTGGAAGGACTGGACTGGGACCAGTACCAGTCGATCGGCTACCGCCAGGACCATGCGCTGTGGGCCGACCAGCCCGGCAAGTTCCAGGCCAAGTTCTTCCACCTGGGCCTGTACTTCCATTCGCCGGTGCGCATGTTCGACGTGGTCGACGGCAAGGCGCAGGAACTGGCCTATGACGGCGCGGCGTTCAACTACGGCAAGAGCGGCATCAAGGATGGCGAGCTGCCGGCCGACCTCGGCTTCGCCGGCTTCCGCCTGAACACCCGCAAGGACACTGACCGCGACTTCGCCGCCTTCCTCGGCGCCAGCTACTTCCGCGCGGTAGGCAAGGAAGGCCAGTACGGCCAGTCCGCGCGCGGCCTGGCGATCGACACCGGGATGGGCAAGCCGGAGGAATTCCCGGATTTCATCGCCTACTACCTGGAACAGCCATCGGCTGATTCGGACACGATCGTGGTCTACGGCCTGCTGGATTCACCCAGCGTGGCTGGCGCCTATCGCTTCGCGATCACCAATGGCGACGTGCTGCTGATGGACATCGACAGCGCGCTGTACCCGCGCAAGCCGATCGAGCGGCTCGGCATCGCACCGTGCACCAGCATGTACCAAGTGGGCGAGAACGACCGCCGCATGGCATGGGACTGGCGCCCGGAGATCCACGATACCGATGGCCTGTCGCTGTGGACCGGCGCTGGCGAATGGATCTGGCGGCCGCTGCTGAACCCGCGCAACCTGCGCTTCAACATGTTCGTGGACCGCAACCCGCGCGGCTTCGGCCTGCTGCAGCGCGACCGCAATTTCGACCATTACCAGGACGACGGCGTGTTCTACGAGAAGCGCCCGTGCCTGTGGGTGGAGCCGAAGGGCGAATGGGGCGAGGGCTCGGTGCAGCTGGTGGAGATTCCCACCGTGGACGAGACGTTCGACAACATCGTGGCGTTCTGGAACCCGAAGGAAAAGCCGCAGCCGGGCCAGGAGCTGCTGGTCGGCTACCGCCTGTACTGGGGCGCCGAACCGCCGGCGCGCCCGCCGCTGGCGCACTGCGTAGCCAGCCGCACCGGCCTGGGCGGTGTGGTCGGCAAGAAGCGCGAGTACTTCAGCTGGCGCTTCGCGGTGGACTTCGAAGGGGGCGAGCTGGCCAGCCTGATCGACAAGGGTGAGGTCGAGGCGGTGGTGGAAGCCAGCCGTGGCCGGGTCGAGATCGTGTCGGCGCGCCCGCTGCGCGAGATCAACGGCTATCGCGCGATGTTCGACCTGGTGCCGCCGGAAGGCAGTACCGAGCAGATCGACATCCGCCTGTTCCTGCGCAGTGGTGGCAAGACGCTTACGGAAACCTGGCTGTACCAGTTCACCCCGCCGCCGGCGGGTGCGCCGGAGCGCACGCTGTACTAAGAGGGGTTGGGTTTGCAGGGCTTGCAGCCCTGCACCTGCAGAGGCCAGAGCAACAGCAACAGCCGAAGCAGAAGCTGGTTTCCTGAGGGTAGGCGGGGTGGGTCCGGCGGCGGGAGACGCCGTAAACCCTTCCCTGGGGGCTTGGTCGCGGCATCCATGCCGCGAACACTCCCGCCACCGGACCCACCCCGCCTTCGACAGATCGCCGCGATCTGTCGGAATTGCTCATGGGGTCAGATCCGTTTTACGAAGGAAAACGGATCTGACCCCGGAATTTCATTCGATATCTGACAGATGTGTCGACCAAGGTCGACACCTACCAACAGCCGCGGCCAACTGTCAGAGGTGGGGCGGTGTCGGAGTGCGGGGTGTCAGCCGCATGGATGCGGCTGCCAAGCTTACAGGGACGTACTTGCAGCGTCCCCGCAGTCCGACACCGCCCCGCCATCACACGCAATGCCAGCTCTTGCTGTTGCTGTTGCCGGCCAGCGGCCGGCACTACCGCGGGTGCAGGGCTGCAAGCCCTGCAAAAGAACACCCCTTACAGCGGCAGGGGCGCCTGCGCCGGATCGATCCGCCCTTCACCGCGGGTGATCTTCTTGAACTCGGCACGGCTGACCGACACGTAGCGGTCGTTGCCACCGATCTCCACCTGCGGGCCATCCTTCACCGCATGGCCATGTTCGTCCACGCGTACCGTCATCGTTGCCTTCTTGCCGCTGTGGCAGATGGTCTTGATTTCCTGCATCTCGTCGGCCCAGGCCAGCAGGTACTGGCTGCCCTCGAACAGCTCGCCGCGGAAGTCGGTACGCAACCCGTAGCACAGCACCGGAATTCGCAGCTGGTCGACTACCTCGCTGAGCTGCCAGACCTGGGCCCGGGTCAGGAACTGCGCCTCGTCCACCAGCACGCAGCCCATCGGGCCGTTGGCCGCCAGATCCTGCTCCACCCAGCGCTGCAGGTCGGTATCGCGGTCGAAGGCCATGCCATCGGCGCGCAGGCCGATCCGCGAGGCGACCACGCCGGCGCCGGCGCGGTCGTCCAGGCGCGGGGTCAGGATCGCCACCCGCATGCCGCGCTCGCGGTAGTTGTGTGCGCTCTGCAGCAGAGTGGTGGTCTTGCCGGCGTTCATCGCCGAATAGTAGAAGTAGAGCTTGGCCATCGGCCAATTCTAGTCGCCCCCCGGCCCGCCGTCGCGGATCTGCTGCGGTGCACCGATCTCGATGCTGGGCGCAAGCGCTGGCCGCCAGTAGTTGTCCTGCAGGCACCAGTAGTCGGCGGCCTTCCAGTAGTCGTTGTCGTAGACGATGTTGCCTGGCGTTGCGATGCCCTGCTCGTCGCCGCGGCGCTGCACGACGACCAGGGCCGAGCTCACGTAGCCGACGCGGCTGCCGGTGATCTGCCGGCGCCCGTCGCTGAGCGCCCGTTCCATGCGGGGCTTGGCTACGCGGTCGCCATAGTCGGCGTATACCTGTTGGCCGCGCTCGATCGCCTGTGCCTGCTGCAGCGGATCAAGGCGTGCCCAGTAGTGTTCCCGCAGGACCAGGAAGTCGTGGTACATGCGCTCGGCGGCCAGGTCCATCCAGATGTAGGCCATCACCGGGTCCGGCGCAGTGCCGATACCCTCCTGGTACAGCCTTGCCACCATTGCCTGGGAGAACTTGTCGGCGTAGCGTGCCGAGCGTTTGTAGTAGACCAGGGCCCTGGCGGGCTGTTTATCCTGTTCGGCCCGTTGGGCCATGCTTCGCCAGAAGAGGTCCGGGTGCGAATCGAAAAACCCTCCGGTCAGGACGGTGGGCGGAATCCGTCGCGGGGCCTCAACCGGACATTCCTTTGCGGCGACGGCAGCGGCCGTCGACAGAAGCAGCAACAGGCAGAGTGGAGCGTGTTTCGCCTTCATGATCGCCCTCCTGGCCATGGCCATGGAAAAACCAACGTCATCGCCCCGACTTCGCCAACGCCTCGTCCTGCCATTGCCGGTAGGCCACCGGATCCCAGTAACGAGCCAGTTGGTGCTTCTCCGGTTGCAGCACGCGCGGCCCGGCATCGCCGCGGCCCTGGCTGCGCATGGCGCCGCTCCAGCCGGCGCGGCTGCCGGTCTGCTGCATGCTGCCGGCGCGCAGTTCGCGTTCCAGCCGCGGTGTGGCGGCGGGGTCACCGAACTCGGCGTACAGCGCGCGGCCCTCGCGCACCGCGCGCTCGCGTTCGTCGGCGGACAGCGCCTCCCAGAAGCGTTCACGCTGCACCACCAGCCACTCGGTGCCGCGCTCGGCCGCCAGGTCCATCCACGCGTAGCCCAGGGCGCGGTCAGCCGGGCCGCCTTGCCCGTTCCAGAGCATGTCGGCCAGCGCTGCCTGTGACAGCTTGTCGCCGTAGCGCGCGGCATTGCGGAAGTCGATGCGGGCTTCTTCGTGGCGGCCCCGTTCGCGGGCCTGCATGCCGAGCCCACGGAAGCGCAGGTCCGGATGGTAGACGAGGAACTCGTGCGACTGCAGCACGATCGCTTCATAGGCATCCGTGCGCGGCGGCGGGCCGGACCCGGCCGCAGGCAGGGCCAGCAGGCCGAGCAGGGCGGCCGCAAGCGGACGGGCGATGACAGTCGGGGACATGGACCACGCTCCTGTGTTCCGGTGCCGATTCAATACCTTACGGGCGGGCGCCATGCAAGTCAGGTGGGCCTGCCGGCACCCCGCTACAATCCTGTCCCCATGCACGGTCTGAATCCTCCCCAAGCTGCCGCGGTCCTGCACGTCGAAGGCCCGTTGCTGGTGCTCGCCGGCGCCGGCAGCGGCAAGACGCGCGTGATCGTGGAGAAGATTGCCCATCTGATCGGCTGTGGCCGCTACCCGGCCCGCCGCATCGCCGCGATCACCTTCACCAACAAGTCGGCCAAGGAAATGCGCGAGCGCGTGGCCAAGCGCCTGCGCGAGCAGGACGCCGACGAGGTGACCATCTGTACCTTCCATGCGCTGGGCCTGAAGTTCCTGCAGATCGAACATGCCGCGGTGGGCCTGAAGCGCGGTTTCTCGATCTTCGATGCCGACGATGCCGCCGCGCAGATCAAGGACCTGATGTACGGCGCCAAGCCCGATGACATCGAGGACATGAAGAACCTGGTGTCGCGCGCGAAGAACGCTGGCCTGTCGCCCGAACAGGCGATGGCCGCCGCGCGCAGCAACCGCGAGAAGGAAGCGGCCAGCGTCTACGAGCGCTACCAGCTGCGGCTGACCGCGTTCAATGCGGTCGACTTCGACGACCTGATCCGCCTGCCGGTGCAGATCCTGGAAGAGAACCCGGAGATCGCGCTGGCCTGGCGCGAGCGCATCGGCTACCTGCTGGTGGACGAATGCCAGGACACCAACGACGCGCAGTACCGCCTGCTCAAGCAGCTGGCCGGCGAGAAGGGCAACTTCACCTGCGTCGGCGACGATGACCAGTCGATCTACGCCTGGCGCGGCGCCAATCCCGAAAACCTGCAGCAGATGGGGCGCGATTACCCCACGCTGGAAATCATCAAGCTGGAGCAGAACTACCGCTGCTCCAACCGCGTGCTGCGCGCCGCCAACGCGCTGATCGCCAACAATCCGCATGAGCACCTGAAGAAGCTGTGGAGCGACCAGGCCGACGGCGAACGCATCCGCGTGTGGGAATGCCGCAACAGCGAACATGAAGCGGAGAAGGTCGCCGCCGAGATCGCCTTCGTGGCGCAATCGCGCAACGTGCCGTGGAGTGACTTCTGCATCCTGTTCCGCGGCAACTTCCAGTCGCGCCCGCTGGAAAAGGCGATGCAGCTGCTGCGCATTCCCTATCACCTGACCGGCGGCACCATGTTCCTGGAGCGCCAGGAAGTGAAGGACACGCTGGCCTGGCTGCGCCTGCTGGTGAACCCGGACGACGACACCGCGTTCATGCGTGCGGTGCAGTCACCCAAGCGCGATGTCGGTGCCGGCACGCTGGCCAGGCTGGCCGAACTGGCGCAGGAGAAAGACATGCCGATGGCGCATGTGGCCGAAACCATCGGTGCCCTGCAGCAGCTCCCACCGCGCGCGGCCAACAGCCTGGCGCGCTTCACCGACATCCTGCGCGACCTGCGTGCACAGATGCGCCAGGTGACGTCCGGCGACATGATCCGCAAGGTGGCCAAGGAATCCGGGTTGCTGAGCGAGCTGCGCCAGCAGGCCAAGGAAGAGGCCAGCTACCAGCGCCGCGCAAACAACATCGAGGAACTGGCGCAGTGGTTCGAGGGCGGCCCGCGCGGTGCAACCGCCGCCGACCTGGCCGGCCAGCTGGCGCTGCTGTCGCGCAGCGACAAGGACGAGGGCGGCAACCAGGTGCGCATGATGACCCTGCACGCTTCCAAGGGCCTGGAATTCCCGTACGTGTTCATCGTCGGCTGCGAGGACGGCGTGCTGCCGCACCAGGTCAGCCTGGACGAGGGCAACCTGCAGGAAGAACGGCGCCTGCTGTACGTGGGCATTACCCGCGCCAAGATCCAGCTGTGGATGAGCTACAGCAAGCTGACGCGCAAGTTCGGCGAACATGTGCGGTTGAAGCCAAGCCGGTTCTTCGAGGAGATCCCGGCCGAGGAGATCCAGCGCGACGGTGCCGACCCGGTGGCCGATGCGGCGCGGAAGAAGGAGCGGGCGAGTGCCGGGTTGGCGGCGATCGAGGCGTTGTTCGATTGACCGGGGCCGGACCCCTTCCCGATGGGAAGGGATCCGATCCCAGCTCACGGCTCTACAATCGGTTTTCCATTGGAGGTCTGCGCGTGCATCCGATTGAAAGTGAACGCCTGCGCCTGCGTGCGATCGAACCTGATCGCGATGCGGTGCCGATGCTGGCGCTGTTGAACGATCCGGGTTTCCTGCGCTTCATCGGCGACCGTGATGTGCGCAGTGAGGCGCAGGCGCGGGAGTACATCGCGCTGCGGGTGCTGCACAGCTATGCGTTGAACGGGTTCGGCATGTATGCCATCGAGCGCTTGTCCGATGGTGCCTGGCTGGGCAACGCCGGGCTGGTGCGGCGTGATGGCCTGCCGGGGCCGGATATCGGCTATGCGGTGCTTTCGGAATTTGCCGGGCAGGGCTATGCCGGCGAGGCGGCGCGGGCAGTGTTCGCGCATGCACGCGGAGCGCTGGGCCTGCACGATCTGTATGGCATCACCGACCTGGACAACGTGGTGTCCGGAAAGATCCTGCTGGGCCTGGGCATGCAGGAACGCGGGGTGATCCAGCTGCCGGGCGTGGACAGCCCGAGCCGGCTGTATGCCACGCCGGGCGCGGCCGAGGTTTGATCATGGTGGGTGCCGACAGTTGGTCTGCACTGCATCGGCAGGACATCCGGTAGTGCCGGCCGCTGGCCGGCAACCCGGGATAGCACTGGGGTCAGAGCCCGCCTTGCGGGATCCGACCCCAGTAGATTGCTTCAGACGCGCAGTTCGGCCAGCTGTGCCTGCAGCTCGGCCACGGCCGCTTCCAGCTGGGCCACGCGCTCGGCCAGGCCCGGGTCGGCCGCATCGCTGCTGCCGCTGCTGCTGGCGTACTTCGCCGCCAGCGCCGCGCCATCCACCTCGCCGCACAGCAGGTGCATGTAGCGGTCTTCGCGCTGGCCACTGGCACGCGGCAGCACTACCAGCAGGGCACGCTGCTGCAGGCGCTCGATGGCATGGCGGGCTTCGTCGGTGTCGGCGAAGCGGTGCAGGCGCTCGCTGCGCGTGACCAGCTCGCCCAGCGTCTGTGGACCGCGCAGCAGCAGCAGCGCCAGCAGCACGGTCTGCTGCCGGGTCAGGTCCAGCGCGGCCTGCAGGCGGTGTTCGTAGCGATCGGCGCGCGAGGAGAAGTGCTGGCGGGCCAGGCCCAACGCCTCCAGCTGGCGCAGCGCGTGCTGCACGCTACCAGCGTCCACGTTCATCACCGGCTCGCGCGCGGTCTTCTGGTTGGCCGCCGATTGGGCGGCGTTGACCGTCAGCGGGTAGGTGTCCGGGGTGGTCGCCTCCTTCTCCACCAGGCAGCCCAGCAGGCGGGCCTGCACGGCGTCGAGCAGGGGGACGTCAGGGGTCTGGGCGGAATCGGTCATGGCGGCCTCCGGAAGGGCAACGGGTCAACCGCCAAGCATAGCCGTCCCGGGGCCGGCTTTGCCGGTAAAATGCGCCGGTATATCTGATTGCCGGTGAATCCATGCGTCGTCCCGTTTCCCTGTCCCTGACCCTGCTCGCCACTGCGGCGCTGGGCCTGTCCGCCTGCAAGCGCGTGGAGGCGCCCGCCGCCGAAGCCGCGGCCCCGCAGGCGCCCGCTGCCGCCGCCAAGGCCGACGGCGCGCTCGATGCCACCGCCAACGACAACCTCAACGCAGTGCTGTGGATGCAGCGCGCGCAGGAGTACAGGGCGATCACCGAGCAGACCTACCGCGCCGCCGCCGACCACCTGGATGCGGCGTTGAAGGAAGCCCACTGGGATGCGCTGGTGCCGGAAGAGCGCGGCAACGACGCCAAGGGCCTGAAGCCGGCCGTGGTGCTGGACGTGGACGAGACCGTGCTGGACAACTCGCCCTACCAGGCGCGCCTGGTGCGCGACGGCAAGGAATACGACGAACTGACCTGGGACCAGTGGGTAGCCGAAAAGAAGGCCAAGGCGATCCCGGGCGTGGTCGACTTCGCCAAGGCCGCCAATGCCAAGGGCGTGACCCTGCTCTACATCTCCAACCGCGCCGTGCACCTGAAGGACGCGACCCTGGCCAACCTGCGCGAGCAGGGCCTGCCGGTGGCCGACGACAGCGTGTTCCTTGGCCTGGGCACGGTGGTGCCGGGCTGCGAGCAGGCCGGCAGCGAGAAGAACTGCCGCCGCCGCCTGGCAGGGCAGAAGTACCGCGTGCTGATGCAGTTCGGCGACCAGCTGGGTGACTTCGTCGAAGTGACCGCCAACACCAACGACGGCCGTGACGCGCTGCTGCAGCAGTACCACGACTGGTTCGGCGAGCGCTGGTGGATGCTGCCGAACCCGACCTACGGCGGCTTCGAGCCGGCGCAGTTCAACAACGACTACAGCCAGTCGCGCCAGGCCCGCCACGACGCCAAGCGCGCCGCCCTGGACTACGCCCCGTGAGCCGCGCACCGCTGCCGTTGCGCGCCGATGAGCGCCTGATCTTCGCGCTGGACGTACCTGATCGCGTGCAGGCACTGGACTGGGTCGATCGCCTTGGTGACAGCGTGGCGTTCTACAAGATCGGCATGGAACTGCTCGCCTCCGGCGAGTACTTCCACGTGCTGGACGAGCTGGCCCGCCGCGACAAGCGCGTGTTCGTCGACCTGAAGTTCTTCGACATCCCGGCGACCGCTGCAGCGGTGATCAAGCGCCTGTCGCAGTGGCCGGTCAGCTACGCCACCATCCATGGCTGGCACCCGGCGATGATGGAGGCCTGCGCGGCCGCCAACAGCAGCGACATGCGCCTGCTGGCGGTGACCGTGCTGACCTCGATGGGGCGCGCCGATCTGGCGCAGATGGGCGTCGACCGCGAGCCGGTGGACGTGGTGGTCGAACGCGCGTTGGCCGCCCAGGCAGCGGGCGTCGATGGCGTGATCGCCTCGGGCCAGGAGGCTGCACCGATCCGTGCCGCGACCGGTAGCGGGTTCTCGATCGTCTGTCCGGGCATCCGTCCCGGTGGTCCGGTCGGCGATGACCAGAAGCGCACCGTTGGCGTGGCCCAGGCCTTCGCCGATGGCGCCGACGCCATCGTGGTCGGACGCCCGATCCGCCTGGCGGCTGATCCGCAGGCCGCTGCGCGGGCAATCCAGCAGGAAATCGCGTCGGCTCTGGCTGCACGCTGAGCCCACCGCTGACGCCGGTCACGCCGGCACCACGAACGCCATTCCGATCCATGCGGGATGGCGTTCGCAATTGTTGGCCTGCGACTGTCGCAGGCAGCGCATTGCACCGAAACTGTGCGCGCGTTCGCGCTGCAGGCTTCATCCCTGCTTCCCAATCGATGCACCGGCACGGACCGCGGCCGCGCCGGTTCCAACCATTGATAGAGGAGTACAGGGATATGTATCGCAGCACCTCTTTGTTCATCGGCCTGTTGTTGGCCGCGTCCGCCGTACCCGCCTTCGCTGCGCCACAGGTGCGCGAAGCACCGCGCATCATCGGCGGTGAAGCAGCGCCGGCTGGCGAGTACCCGTTCATGGTCAGCATCCAGGGCATCTTCGACGGCGATTCGGATCATGACCGCCACTTCTGCGGGGGCACCCTCATCTCGCCTTCGTGGGTGCTGACCGCCGCGCACTGCATGCAGGGGGAAGCGCCGGGCGGCATCGCCATCGTCGGCAACGCGGCGGCCCTGTCGACCGAAGCCTCGCCCCGCGCCTCCAACGTCAAGGCGATCCACGTCCATCCGGCATTCAACAGCGGCAACTCGCTGGAGCACGACGTGGCCCTGATCCAGCTCAACGCCCCCCTGGACGGTGCACAGCCGGTGGCGCTGCGGCTGCGGCCCGACGCCAGTTATCTCAAGCCGGGCCGCGAATTCACCGTGATCGGCTGGGGCGACACCGACATCGGCGATGGCCGGGTCTACCCGACCCAGCTGCAGACCGTGCAGGTGCCGTTCGTGGCATTCGATGAATGCCAGCAGGCCTACGGCGGGGAACTGTCGCGCGGCAAGGTGATCTGCGCCGGCCGCGAGGGCATCGACAGCTGCCAGGGGGACTCCGGCGGGCCGCTGCTGCTGCGCCTGCGTGAGGGCTGGACCCAGTTCGGCATCGTCAGCTGGGGCGAGGGCTGCGCGCTGGCCGGCTATCCGGGGATTTATGCCCGAATCGCCGAAAAACACGCCGTAGATTTCATTGAATCCGTCTGGCAGCACGATTGATTCAATAAAATCAAATACATACATGGCATTACGTGAAGTGTTGCCTTAACTTGAAGGGCAGCGTAGGATCGCCGCCATCCGGTCCTCGGACCGGACATGTGCCACAACACTGTCCTCCGGCCCCGTGCCGGTTTGAAGAGCCTGTGATCCCCGTGATCCGGGCTCTTTTTTTATCCCGCTGGTGGTTCTGGGGTCAGATCCCTTCTGCCTGCCGGCAGAAGGGATCTGACCCCCTTGGTTGGAAACGTGACCGCCCGGCTTGCCGCTGTCACGTCGCAGGCCGCAAGATGCGGGCCGGTCCGGGGAGTCCGAGTGCATGAGCGTGGCGGTGCGAGGAAGGTCTGCGCGTGGATGGGGGCTGGCGGCGATGCTGCTGCTGGCCGTTGCGGCATGCCGCGAGTCTGTGAACGATCCGGCCAGGCCAGCGGCCGAGCCGGTGGCTGCGGTGCAGGCGATGGCGTTGCGCCTGGCCGAAGATGATCTGGTCGGCTACGCAAAGCTGTCGGTACCGCCAGGCCAGTATCAGCGGCTGCAGCAGGCCTGGGCGGAGGGACACAGCCAGTGGCCGCTGACCGAGCTGCCGCTGGGGGACCAGCTGCTGCCGATGCTGGCCGCGCTGCGCAAGCCCGATGCCAGCACCGAACTGCAGCGCAGCTTCGACCGCCAGCTGGCCGGCCAGGCCAGCGCCGTGCGCCAGGCCGCGCAGTCGATGGGCAATTTCGGGGTGCAGTACCTGCGCCATCAGAAGGGCTACACGCCCGGCCAGCAGGCCCATTACATCGCCCTGGTCGAAACCCTTGCCGTTTGGGCGCAGGGCGCGCCGATCAGTGACCGCGCCCGTGCACGCAGCACCATCGCCGCGCTGGTCGGCGCGGCCGGCAAGGTCGGCTTCGATGACGAGGCTGGCCTGCAGGCGGCTGGCATGGAGGGCAGCCTGCAGCAGCTGGCGCCGTTCATCCACACCCTCAAGGCGGTGCTTGGCAGCTACGGGCTGGGCGTGGATGACGCGCTTCGCAGCGTGCGGGGCGAGCTGCTCTCGGTGGAAGGCGACAATGCGCTGGTACGCCTGCACTACGACCTGGCCGGCCGCGAGATGAGCCTGCAGCTGCCACTGAGCCGGCGCGAGGGCCACTGGTACCTGACCCGTACCCTGGCCGACACCGACGCGCTGCTGCGCAAGGCCGACGCGGCCCGCGCGGCCGCGTCGCCGGCAGCCGCTGAAGCCCCCGCCGAAGGTGGGGAAGCGGCAACGCCGCCGCCTAAGCCATAATGGCGCCGATGTCGAAACAGAACCCGCTGCCGTTCCCCGGCGAAGAATCCCAGTCGACGCCCGCCGATACGGTGCCGGCGTCCCCCTCGACCGGTACCGGCCCGAACCCGGTACCGCCGCCCGCGCACGCGCGTCCGGCCGGCCGCCGCCCGCTGTGGGCTCGCCTGCTCGGCCGTCTGGTCGAGCCGTGGCTGTCGCTGAAGATCGAACCGGAAGACCCGGGCCAGTACAACGATGGCCGCCCGGTCATGTACGTGCTGGAAGACTACGGCCTGTCCAACGCGCTGATCCTGGACAAGGCCTGCCGCCAGGCCGGCCTGCCGTCGCCGCTGGTGCCGCTGGCCGGTGACCCGACCGGCCGCAAGCGCGCCTACCTGGCGCTGTCGCGGCGCAGCTCCAGCAACTCGCTGATTCCCGAGCAGCGCGGCGCCAAGACCCACTCCGACTCGCTGGCCAAGGTCCTGCAGGCGCACCGCGTGCGCGATGACCTGGACGTGCACCTGGTGCCGGTGTCGATCTTCGTCGGCCGCGCCCCGGACAAGCAGAGCGGTTGGTTCGCGGTGCTGTTCTCGGAAAACTGGGCACTGGTCGGCCGCTTCCGTCGCCTGCTGGCGGTGCTGCTCAACGGCCGCAGCACCATCGTCCGCTTCGCCCCGCCGATCTCCCTGCGCAACACCGTGGATGAAGGCCTGGAGCCGGAGCGCACGGTGCGCAAGCTGCAGCGCGTGCTGCGTACGCACTTCCGACGCATCCGTGAATCGGTGATCGGCCCCGACCTGTCGACCCGGCGCCTGCTGGTGGACCAGGTGCTGGCCGCCGAGCCGGTACGCGAAGCGATCGCCGCACAGGCCAAGCGCGACAACTCAAAGCCGGCCGATGCCTGGAAGAAGGCACACGCCTACGCCTGGGAAATCGCTGCGGACTATTCCAGCCCGGTAGTGCGCTCGGCCAGCTTCATGCTCAGCCACGTGTGGAACCGCATCTATGCGGGCGTGCTGGTGCACCACCTGGACAAGTTCAAGGCCGCCGCGCCGGGGCACGAAGTGGTCTACGTGCCCAGCCACCGCAGCCACATGGACTACCTGCTGCTGTCCTACCTGCTGTACGACCGTGGCATCGTGCCGCCGCACATCGTGGCCGGCATCAACCTGAACCTGCCGGTGGTCGGCACCCTGCTGCGCAAGGGCGGTGCATTCTTCATCCGCCGCTCGATCCGTGGCAACGCGCTGTACTCGGCGGTGCTCAGCGAATACGTCGCGCAGCTGGTGGCCGGCGGCTACTCGCTGGAGTACTTCGTCGAAGGCGGCCGCTCGCGTACCGGCCGGCTGCTGCAGCCCAAGGGCGGCATGATCTCGATGACGCTGCGCGCGTTCCTGCGCCAGCCGCGCAAGCCGGTGCTGTTCCAGCCCATCTACATCGGCTACGAGAAGCTGATGGAAGGCGGCAGCTACCTGGACGAACTGTCCGGCCGGCCGAAGGAAAAGGAATCGATCTGGTCGCTGCTGTGGGGCATCCCCAAGGTGCTCAAGCAGAACTATGGCCAGGTGGTGGTGAACTTCGGCGAGCCGATCGCGCTGAACGACGTGCTGGCCGAGAAGGCGCCGGAGTGGAAGGGCGAGGCGGTGTCCGAGGACGAAAAGCCTGCCTGGCTGTCGACCACGGTGGACACGCTGGCCGAACGCATCCAGGTGCGCATCAATGGCGCCGCCGACGTCAACCCGATCAACCTGCTGGCGCTGGCCCTGCTGTCCACGCCGAAGCACGCGATGGGCGAGGCCGACCTGATCGCGCAGATCGAACTGTGCAAGACCCTGCTGGTCGAGATGCCGTACTCGGACCGGGTGACGGTGACGCCGCACTCGCCGGAGCGGATCATCGCCCACGCCGAGGAAATCAACGTCCTCACCCGCATCAAGCACCCGCTGGGCGATGTGCTCAGCGTCAGTGGCGACACCGCAGTGCTGCTGAGCTACTTCCGCAACAACGTGGTGCACCTGTTCACCGCCTCGTCGTGGGTGGCCTGCTGCTTCCAGAACAACCGCCGCATGAGCCGCACCGGCCTGGTCCAGCTGGGCCGTACGGTGTACCCGTTCCTCCAGGCCGAGCTGTTCCTGCCGTGGAGCGAGGACGAGTTCGCCCAGCGCATCGACCGGACCATCGATGTGTTCGTGCGCGAGGGCCTGCTGCAGAACGTCAACGATGACGACGGCGGCATCCTGGCGCGCAACACCGGGCAGACCGACGAGGTGTTCCGCCTGCGCGCGATCGGCCATTCGCTGCAGCAGGCGTTCGAGCGCTATTACATTGCCATCTCGGTGCTGGTGAAGAACGGCCCCGGCGTGCTCGGCGCTGCCGAGCTGGAAAGCCTGTGCCAGCAGGCCGCGCAGCGGCTGAGCCTGCTCTATGCGCCGGCCGCGCCGGAGTTCTTCGACAAGTCCCTGTTCCGTGGCTTCATCCAGAAGCTGCGCGAACTGCGCCTGGTGTGGCCGGACGAGAACAGCAAGCTGCTGTTCGACGAGCGCCTGGATGCCTGGGCCAAGGATGCCAAGTTCATCCTGGGCCGTGAGCTGCGCCACACCATCGAACGGGTCAGCCCGGAAGCGGCCCGCCCGGACGAGCCTGCGCCGCAGGATTGAAGGCAGCGCCGGGTCCTGCCCGGCGAACGACATGCCAACCAAGGTTGGCATCTACCGGGGCGAAGCAGTAGGTCCACGCCATGCGTGGATGGGCCACCGCTCAGGCCGGCTCGTCGGGAATCTGCAGGCTTTCCAGCCTGGCGATGCAGTCCTTCAGCTGCAGCTTGCGCCGCTTCAGGCGCTTGGACTCCAGCTCGTCCTCGCCGTTGGCGGCCATGCGGGTGATCTGTTCATCCAGCAGGCGGTGCTCGGCGCGCAGGGCGACGAGGCGCTCGACGATCTCGGCGGGGCTGTAGGTGTCCACAGCCTCCGAGCATACACAGCGATGATGACCGCCGGGAGAGGGGAATCCCGATCCCCGGCCGGGGCGGCTCCGAGCCGTTAGAATGGAACCCATGAGTGCCGTGATTTCCCTTCCCGATCCCCCACCGCGCGCCGCCCGCGATCCGCGCGTGGCCGAGCGCGAGCAGCACAAGCTGGCCAAGCGCCTGCGCCGCCAGGTCGGCGAGGCGATTGCCGACTTCGGCATGATCGAGGCCGGCGACAAGGTCATGGTGTGCCTGTCCGGCGGCAAGGACAGCTACACCCTGCTGGACGTGCTGCTGCAGCTGCAGAAGAAGGCGCCGGTGCCGTTCGAGCTGGTGGCGGTGAACCTGGACCAGAAGCAGCCGGACTTCCCCGAGCACGTGCTGCCGGAATACCTGGCAGGCCTGGGCGTGCCGTACCACATCATCGAGCAGGACACCTATTCGGTGGTCAGCCGGGTCATCCCGGAAGGCAAGACCATGTGTTCGCTGTGCTCGCGCCTGCGTCGTGGCGCGCTGTACAACTACGCCGAGACCCATGGCTTCACCAAGATCGCGCTGGGCCACCACCGCGACGACATGGTGGCCACGTTCTTCATGAACCTGTTCCACCACGCCAAGCTGTCGGGCATGCCGCCGAAGCTGCGCAGCGACGACGGCAGGCACGTGGTGATCCGGCCGCTGGCCTACGTGCGCGAGAGTGACATCGTCGAGTACGCGCAGGCACGCCGGTTCCCGATCATTCCCTGCAACCTGTGCGGCAGCCAGGAGAACCTGCAGCGCCGCCAGGTCGGCCTGATGCTGAAGCAATGGGAAAAGGACCACCCGGGCCGCATCGAGCAGATCGCGCGCGCCATGGGTGAAGTCCGGCCCTCGCAGCTGGCCGACACCACCCTGTTCGACTTCATGGCGCTGGGCCGTCGCGACGACGCGCCGCTGCCCGACGCCCATGCCTGGCTGGCCGGCTCCCCGGCCGACGCCGACGCAGATCCCGAGACGCCCACCGTTTAAGGTCGGGCGCCCTTCCTCTTCGCCATCCGGAATTCCATGTTCTTTCGCAACCTGACGTTCTTCCGTTTCCCGACCACCACCGATTTTTCCGAAGTCGACACCCTGCTGCCGCACGCCCTGCTGAAGCCGGTCGGCGCGCTGGAAATGAATTCGCGCGGCTTCATCTCGCCGTTCGGCCGCGAGGAGAAGGAACTGCTCTCCCACCGCATCGCCGAACACCTGTGGCTGACCGTGGGCGGCGAGGACAAGATCCTGCCGGCGGCGGTGGTCAACGACCTGCTCGAGCGCAAGCTGGAGGAGATCGAGGAGAAGGAAGGCCGCCGCCCGGGTGGCCGCGAGCGCAAGCGGATGAAGGACGACCTGCTGCATGAACTGCTGCCGCGCGCCTTCGTGAAGTCCTCGCGCAATGATGCCTTCATCGACCTGCAGCACGGCTACGTGGCGGTGGATACCTCCAGCCGCAAGACCGGCGAGTACTTCATGTCCGACATCCGCGGCCTGCTCGGCAGCTTCCCGGCGATGCCGCTGAACGCCGAAGTCGCACCGCGTTCGATCCTGACCGGCTGGATCGCCGGCGAGCCGCTGCCGACCGGGCTGAGCCTGGGCGAAGAGTGCGAGATGAAGGATCCGGTGGAAGGCGGCGCCGTGGTCAAGTGCCAGCACCAGGAACTGCGCTGCGACGAGATCGACAAGCACCTGGACGCCGGCAAGCAGGTGACCAAGCTGGCGCTGATCTTCGAGGACAACCTGTCCTTCGTGATCGGCGACGACCTGATCGTGCGCAAGCTGAAGTTCCTCGACGGCGCACTGGACCAGCTGGAGCATGCCGACGAAGACGGCCGCCGCGCCGAGTTCGACGCCCGCTTCGCCCTGCAGAGCGCCGAGATCCGCCGCCTGTTCCTGTTGCTGGAAGAAGCGTTCAAGCTCAGCAAGGCTGACTGAACAGGCACCCTGTGGGCCGCCGGTCATCCGGCGGCCCGAAGCAGCGCTATGCTGGGCGCATGAGCCGTCTGCTGCGCCGCCTGATCAGCCCGACCCCGCCCGCTACCGTGCAGCGCGACACCGTTCGCCTGCGCCTGGAGGATGCCGAGATCGAGGTGCTGCGCGTGCGCGATCCGCGCGCGCGCCGGATCAAGCTGAGCGTGGACGAGCGCGGCGCACGGTTGACGCTGCCGCCGCGGGCCAGCCTGGTGATGGGCGAGCGATTCCTGGAACAGCACCGCGACTGGTTGGCGCTGCAGCTGCGCCAGTACCAGAGCCAGGGCCTGCCCGCCCCGTTGCAGCCGGGCGAGGACGGCGTGCTGCCACTGCGCGGCGACCTGTTGCCGCTGCGCTGGCAGGAAGGCCGCTATGCGCGGCTGGAGATCGACGAACACGGCGCCTGCGTGCAGTGGCCGACCCGTGCCGGCGATGCCACCCTGCGCCGCCTGCTGCGCGAGTTCTACGAAGCACAGACCCGCGCCGATGTCGGCCGCTGGCTGCCGAAGTACCTGCCCACCCTGCCACGTGCACCCAGCCGCCTGCGGCTGAAGGTGATGTCTTCGCAGTGGGGCTCGCTGGCGCCGGACGGCAGCATGGCACTGGACCTGGCACTGGTGCTGGGGCGCCCTGAAGCATTCGAGTATGTGCTGGTGCACGAACTCTGCCACCTGATCCAGCCGAATCATTCGCCCGCGTTCTGGCACGAAGTGGAACAACGTTTCCCCGCGTGGCGCGAGCAGCGCGACTACTTCCAGCTGGAAGGGCGCAGGCTGAAGGCGATGCTTCGCCAGCTGCTGTAGAGCTGAGCCGATGCTCGGCTGACGCGCGTGGCGCGGATATCCAGCCCTCGCGATCGACAGCAGCCGAGCATGGCTCGGCTCTACAAAAGCGCGCGCAGCGCGCGACCCGCTCCTGCTCTTCCTTCTTTCTTCCGTGATGGGCACACAGGAAACTGTCCGTGGCCGGGCGGGGTGGGTTGCGCAGGGGCGTGAGCCGCATGGATGCGGCGACCGAGCTTGCAAGGACGTACTTGCAGCGACCCCTGCGCAATCCACCCCGCCCGGCAGAGCACGGCTTCTGATTTGAACGACCCACCACGAGGGGCTCAGCCGTTGGCCGAAACCCTCACCCCGCCCGCAACGCCGCCGCTGCCGCCCAGCGTGCCGCCACCCGCGGCGCCGTGATGCACACCGCCTGGTCGGTCACCGTCGTCACCGCGCGCTCCAGCAGCTGGATATCGGCCTCGTGCTGGCGTGCCACATGCGGGTCCTCGAAGAAGATCGCGCGCTGGCAGCGCCCCTCCAGCACCCGGTCGGCAATCTGTGCATCGCCGCCCATCGGGCCACTCTGGTAACGCGTCACCCACGGCGTATCGCTGGGCCAACCCCGGCTCCAGGCCAGCTCGTTCAAGCGCTGCCCGGTGGTGCCCGTCGCAACGCGTTGGCCAAACCGGGCCAGCACATCGAAGTGCTCGTCAGCGAAGGCCAGCATCGCCGGCTTCATCGCATCATGCGCGATCAGCGCCAGCGTCTGCCCCTGGAAGGCATGCAGGTCGTCGGCACCGGTGTCGGCAGCCAGCCCGGCGTGGATGCGCTCCACCTCGATCCAGTCGCGTGCAGTGGCCACGGTTGAAATGAACGGCTTGCCGTGGATCACGCACTGCCGCTTGAGCGCGGTTGCTTCCGGAAACACCGAGGACGGATCGACCGGGTCGATCAGGTAGATCGCACCGTCCAGTGTCCGCTCCGGCCCCATGCCGACCACTTCGGCCACCAGCTTCATCAGGCCTCCCTCGCGCCCGTAGGGATACCGGTGCAGGCCGCCGTAGCCGGCCAGGAATCCCTGCCGTTCGATCGCATCGTGGGTGCGCCCGACCGCGTGCAGTGACACCCCCAGTTCGCGCAGGCCTGCCTCGCTGGCACGCAGCCAGCGGAACAGCGCCGCGCGCGCATCGTGGTGATGGAGACGGTTGGCAGCCAGGCCGATACGCATCGAGCGCTCCGTAGGACGGGTAGAAGCGGCAGTGTATGTCGGCATTCGCCGATGCGGATGCTTTTCCAATTTTTCTCATTGTCGCGGAAGCCTGCCTCGCTAGCGTGGCTGGCAGCGGTACCGCTGCGCGGCCGTGGTTCCTGCCCGCGAAATGAGGACGTCTACCGTGAATGTCGCCGGCCGCCGCGCCGTCGCCGCCGTCATGGCATCGCTGTTGCTGCCCGGCATCGCCGCTGCATCCGGTTGTACGGGCCCCCTGCAGGTGGCATGGCGCTCCGACCGGCCGCCCCTGTCATACAGCCAGCAGGGCGAGGTTGCGGGACTGGCCGCGGATTACCTGCCGCTGCTGGGCATGCAGGCGGCGCAGCATGCGAAGCCGTTGCCTGCGACGGTACTTACCGAGGGAGCACTGCCGGCCGGCACCCAGGTGCTGCTGGGCTGGCCGCGCGCACAGCTGCCGACAGGCTGGGTGGCCAGCAGGGCCTACCTGGAGGTGCCGCAGGTGATCGTGCGGCGCGAGGGCGCCGCTGCGGTGCTGGGGCTGGAGGGCCTGCGTGGCCGCAGCGTGGCCAGCCCGGACCGGCTGCCGCTGGAGCCATTGCTGGCCGAGCAGGCCCCGGGGGCGCAGCTGCTGGCCCCTGCGCCGCTGGACCACGCGCTGTCACTGCTGCGTGCCGGGCTGGTCGACGCCGTGGTCGCCAATCTCGCTGAACTGGAGGCCGCGCTCCGCGCGGAGCCAGGCGATGCTGTGGTGATCGCGGCACCCGCGGGCTTCGGCGATGCACTGGTACTCGCGGCCGTGCCGGCCTGTGCCGAGGTGGTCGCTGCTTTCGACCAGCGGCTCCTGCAGGAGAGCGATGCACGTCGCGCGTCGAGCCGCAGCGCCTGGCTGCCGGACCGGCCACGCGCGCGGCTCACCGGTTCGGCGCTGCGCTGGCTGGTGCCGGCGTCGCTGATCCTGCTCGCGCTCGTGCTGCTGCATGCCTTCGGCTACTGGCGCGTGCATCGCGAGAGCGTGCGCCGCCGCGTGCTGGAGCAGCGGTTGCACGACGTCACCGCGAACCTGCCGGCGGTGGTCTACCAGGCCCGCCGTTCGGCAACCGGCCACTACAGCCTGGCGCAGATCGCCGGTGACGTGCAGGCGTTGTTCGGCGTAAGCGTGGAGACTGCGCGGATCGACCATCTGCAACTGCTGGCCGCGGTGCATGCCGACGACCGCAGCCGGGTGATGGCGTGCATCGAAGCGGCCGCGCTGGTGCGCGGTCCCATCGACGTTACGTTCCGCACCCGGTCGGCGCAGGGCTGGCGCTGGGTCCGCTCACAGGGACGACCGCTGCAGTGCGATGACAGCAGCGTGGAGTGGAGCGGCTACTGGTTGGATGTCAGTGAAGCACAGGCGCGTGCAGTAGCGCTGGCCGAGGCACGCCGCGCGGCCGAGCAGGCGGCGCTGGCCAAGAGCCATTTCCTGGCGACCATGAGCCACCAGATCCGCACGCCGATGAGTACCCTGCTGGGCATGCTGGAGCGATTGGCTGCCAGTGACCTGGATGCGGGCCAGCGGCAGGTGCTGACCACCGTGGGTGATGCCGCGCAGATGCTGCGACAGATCCTGGACGATGTGCTGCACAGCCAGCGCCTGCAGCCAGCGCCACTGCAGCTGCGGCCGACCGATCTTGCGGCGCTGGTGCGCGCGGTGCAGCAGCTGTTGATGCCCGTCGCGGCCAGCCGCGGCCTGCACCTGCACAGCGAGATCGACCCCATGCTGCAGCAGTGGTCGCTGGCCGATGGGCTGCGCCTGCGCCAGGTCCTGTTCAACCTGGCCGGTAATGCACTCAAGTTCACTCTGCAGGGAAGCGTGGTGCTGCAGGCCCATGTGCTGCAGCAGCGCGATGGCGGGCAGCGGTTGCGCCTGCAGGTGACCGATACGGGCGTGGGCATCAGCATGGAGCGGCAACAGGCGGTATTCGCTGCCTACGAGCAGGCCGAGACCTCGACCACGCGCCGCTTTGGTGGCAGTGGGCTGGGCCTGTCGATCTGCCGCGAGCTGGCGGCATCGATGGGGGGCCAGCTGCACCTGCGCAGCGCGCCGGGCAAGGGAACCACCGTATGGCTGGAACTGGTGCTGGCGGCCTCTGCGGCACCGACGGTGGTACCGGTGCTCACGACGGCCGTGCAACGGCCGCTGCCGCCGGCGCGGGCACTGGTTGTTGAAGACCATCCGACCAACCTGCAGTTGCTGGTACAGCGCCTGCGCGAGCTGGGGCTGCAGGTACACGCCTGCGACGACGGCCAGCAGGCATGGGAGGCCTGGCAGGCGCAGCCCTTTGATCTGGTCATCACCGACTGCCATATGCCGCACATGGACGGCTTCGCGCTGGCACGGGCGATCCGTGGCGATACCTGTGCCATCCGTGCGCAGGTGCCGATCGTCGCGCTGACTGCCAGTGTGCTGGAACGCACACGCGAGGCCTGCCGTGATGCGGGCATCGACCATTTCCTGGCCAAGCCGGTGGCGCCGTGCGAACTGCGCGCGCTGCTGGAGGAGCTGCTGTTGCCGGACTCAGTGCGCCAGTAGGCGGACGATGCTGGCAGCGGCATCGCGGCCTTCGGCCACGGCGGTCACCACCAGGTCTGCACCGCGTACCGCGTCGCCACCGGCGAACAGGCGTGGATGCGCGGTCTGGAACGGCAGGCGGTCCTTGCCCCCGGCGACGATGCGGCCGTTGGGCTGGCCTTCCACCCCCAGGTCCGCCAGCCACGCCGGCACGCTCGGCGAGAAGCCGAAGGCGATGATCACCACGTCCGCTTCCAGCAGGGATTCACTGCCTTCGATCGGCACGGCGTTCTGGCGGCCATTGGCATCGGGTTCGCCCAGCCGGGTTTCGACCACGGTCACGCCGATCACTTCATCGTCGGCGCCGGCTTCGATCGACAGCGGTTGGCGGTTGAACAGGAAGCGCACGCCCTCTTCGCGCGCATTGGCCACTTCGCGAGCGCTGCCGGGCATGTTGGCTTCGTCGCGCCGGTAGGCGCAGGTGACCTTGGCCGCGCCGAGGCGCACCGCGCTGCGCACGCAGTCCATGCCGGTATCGCCACCACCGAGCACCACCACCCGCTTGCCGTTGAGGTCGGGCAGGGCGATGGTGTCTTCCCAGCCGGCAATCGGCCGGCCCTTCGGGTCATCGCCGCCGACGATGCGGCTGTTCTGCACCAGGAACGGCAGCGCCGGCAGCACGCCCTTCAGGTCCTGGCCGTCGAGGCCACCATCGGTGTAGCGGTAGGCGCCGGTACCGATGAACACCGCATCGTGGGTGTCCAGCAGCTGCTGCACGCTGAGGTCGCGGCCGATCTCCACGCCGAGGCGGAACTGCACGCCCATGCCCTCCAGCACGTCGCGGCGCCGGTGGATCACGTCCTTGTCCAGCTTGAAGCTGGGAATGCCGAACTGCAGCAGGCCGCCGATCTGCTCGTAGCGGTCATAGACCACCGCGGCAATGCCGGCGCGGGCCAGGCGGTCGGCGCAGGCCAGGCCCGCGGGACCGGCCCCGATCACCGCCACGCTGCGGCCGGTCGGCTGCACCGCGCCCAGGTCAGGGCGCCAGCCGCTGGCCAGCGCGGTATCGACGATGTACTTCTCCACCGCACCGATGGTGACCGCACCGAACTCTTCCAGCGTGCAGCTGCCCTCGCACAGGCGATCCTGCGGGCAGACCCGGCCGCACACCTCCGGGAGCGGGTTGGTGCTGTGGCACAGCGTGGCGGCTTCGTGGATGCGGTTCTCCTGCACCAGCTGCAGCCACTGCGGAATGGCGTTGTGCACCGGGCACTTCCAGCTGCAGTACGGGTTGCCGCAGTCCAGGCAGCGGCCCGCCTGGTACTGGGCGTCCTCCTTGCCGAACTTTCCGTACAGCTCGCCCCAGTCGCCGGACGTGCGCAGTTCCACCGGGATGCGCTGCGGCATGGTGCGGGGCAGGTCGAGGAACTGGAAGGCGTGCTTGCGGCTCATGGCGGGCTCTGGAATGCGGGAGGGAACGTTGCCGGCCAGCGGCCGGCACTACCGGAAAACATCACGCGGCGCGTCGCAGGGTTTCGGTCAGCGACTCGATGCTGGCGGCCTTGGGTTTGACCAGCCAGAACTTGCCGATGTAATCGCGGAACTCGTCCAGGATCTGTTGTGCCCAGATGCTGCCGGTCAGCTCGCGATGGCGGCCGATCAGGCGGTGCAGGTGCTGGCGGTAGTTCTCGAAGCCTTCGGCGGACACGCGATGGATGTCGATCAGCTCGTGGTTGTAGCGGTCGACGAAATCACGGTCCACGTCCAGTACGTAGGCCAGGCCGCCGGTGAAGCCGGCGCCGAAGTTCAGCCCGACCTTGCCCAGCACCAGCACCACGCCATCGGTCATGTACTCGCAGCAGTGGTCACCGGCACCTTCGACCACGGCCAGTGCGCCGGAATTGCGCACCGCGAAGCGCTCGCCGGCGCGGCCGGCAGCGAACAGCTCACCGTCGGTGGCACCGTAAAGGCAGGTGTTGCCGATGATGGCGGTGCTGCGTGCCTCGAAGCGCGCGCCACGCGGCGGCCGCACCACCAGCCGGCCGCCAGCCATGCCCTTGCCGACGTAATCGTTGGCTTCGCCTTCCACTTCCAGGTGCAGGCCACCGACATTGAAGGCGCCGAAGCTCTGCCCGGCGCTGCCACGGAAGCGCAGTTCCAGCGGTGCCTCGGCCATGCCCTGGTTGCCGTGCGCGCGTGCCACCGCACCCGCCAGGCGGGTACCGATGCTGCGGTCGGTGTTGTGGATCAGGAAGCGATGCTCGCCGCCGCGCTTGTGCTCGATGGCCGGGGCCAGCAGGCCATCCATCTGCGTGGCCAGGCTGTCCGGCGATTCGTACAGGCGCTGCGCGGCGCAGTGGCTGCCCTCGTAGCGGCTGTCGGCCAGCAGGCGCGACAGGTCCACGCGCACGCCGTCGCGCGGCGCGGATTCGATCTGGCGCAGCAGGTCGGTACGGCCGACGATCTCTTCCAGCGAACGCGCGCCCAGGTAGGACAGCCAGCCACGCACTTCCTCGGCCAGCAGCCGGAAGAAGTTCTCCACGCGCTCGGGCTGCCCGGTGAAGTGGTTCTCGCGCAGGCGCTCGTCCTGGGTGGCCACGCCGGTGGCACAGTTGTTGAGGTGGCAGATGCGCAGGTACTTGCAGCCCAGCACGATCATCGGCGCGGTGCCGAAGCCGAAGCTGTCGGCGCCCAGCAATGCGGCCTTGACCACGTCCAGCCCGGTCTTCAGGCCGCCATCGGTCTGCAGCAGGGTACGGCCGCGCAGGTCGTTGGCGAGCAGCGCCTGGTGCGCCTCGGCCACGCCCAGCTCCCACGGCACGCCGGCATAGCGGATCGAGCTGACCGGCGAGGCACCGGTGCCGCCATCATGGCCGGAGATGGTGATCAGGTCCGCACCGGCCTTGACCACGCCCGCCGCAATCGTTCCGACGCCGGCATGGCTGACCAGCTTCACCGACACCAGCGCGGTCGGGTTGACCTGCTTGAGGTCGTAGATCAGCTGCGCCAGGTCCTCGATCGAATAGATGTCGTGATGCGGCGGCGGCGAAATCAGACCGATGCCCGGGCGCGCATAGCGCAGCCGCGCGATCAGTTCGTTGACCTTGTGCCCGGGCAGCTGGCCACCCTCGCCGGGCTTGGCACCCTGCGCGACCTTGATCTGCAGCACCTCGGCATTGACCAGGTACTCGGCGGTCACGCCGAAGCGCCCGGAGGCCACCTGCTTGATCTTGCTGCGCCTGGCGGTGCCATAGCGTGCGGGGTCTTCACCGCCTTCGCCGGAATTGCTGCGGCCCCCCAGGCGATTCATCGCAATCGCCAGCGCTTCATGCGCTTCCGGTGACAGGGCACCGAGGCTGATCGCCGCGGTATCGAAGCGCGGGAACAGTTCGCTGGCCGGGGCCACTTCATCGAGCGGTGCGGGCGTGGCGGCAGGGACCAGTTCCAGCAGGTCACGCAGTGCCGAGGGCGGGCGCGCATGCACCGCATCGCAGTACTGCTGCCAGGCACGCGGATCGCCGCTGCGCGCCGCGCGCTGCAGGGTGGTGACCACGTCCGGGTTGTACATGTGGTACTCGCCGCCGTGCACGTACTTCAGCAGGCCGCCGACATCCACGTCCTGCTGCGCGTCCCACGCCTGCGCGCACAGCTCGCGCGCGTCGGCATCCAGGCGCGCGAAACCCGCGCCACCGATGCGCGAAGCGGTATCCGGGAAGCACAGATCGACGACCTCCGGTTCCAGGCCGATGATCTCGAACAGCTGCGCGCCGCGGTAGCTGGCCACGGTACAGATGCCCATCTTCGAGATGATCTTCGACAGCCCCTTGTAGACGCCCTTGCGGTAGCGGCGGCCGATCTGCGACTGCTCACCGCCCTTGCTGAGCTTGAGGATGCCGCGACGGCCCAGGTCGAACAGGGTCTGGTAGGCCAGGTACGGATACACCGCCGTGGCGCCGAAGCCGAGCAGGCAGGCCATGTGGTGCGGGTCGCGCGCGGTGCCGGTCTCGACGATGAGATTCACGTCGCAGCGCAGGCCCAGCCGCGAGAGGTGGTGGTGGATGGCGCTGGTGGCCAGCAGCGCATGCACCATCGGCCGCCCGGCCACCGGGTAGCGGTCGGACAGCAGCAGCATCACCATGCCGTCGCGCGCGGCCTGTTCGGCCTCGGCGCAGATGCGCTCGATGCCGGCACGCAGACCCTCGTCTTCGCTGTAGGACAGGTCGAGCAGGCGGTTGGCCTGCACGTACTGCTCCATCTTCAGCAGCTGGCGCAGCTTGCGCTGGCTGAGCACCGGCGAATTGAGGATGACGTGGTTCACCGTCTCCGGACCGGCATGGAAGATGTTGGTCTCCTTGCCGAGCTGGGTGGACAGGGACATCGCGCAGTCTTCGCGCAGCGGATCGATCGGCGGGTTGGTGACCTGCGCGAAGGCCTGGCGGAAATAGTCGTACAGCGGGCGGCTGCGCTGGCTCAGCACCGCCATCGGCGTGTCGTCGCCCATCGAGCCGGTGGCTTCCTGCTCGGTCTCGGCCAGCGGCCGCAGCACCTGCTCCACTTCCTCGCTGCTGAGCTGGTACAGCTTGTGGTAGCTGCGCAGGGTGGCTTCGTCGAACGGCTCTTCCACCAGCGACGGGTCGATCAGTTCGGTCTGCAGGTAGGTCACGCCCTGCTGCAGCCACTGCTTGTAGGGCGCGCGGCCGCGGTTGATGCGGTCGACCGCATCGGAGTCGAGCAGGTCGCCGCGCTTGAGGTCGATCGCGATCATTTCGCCGGGGCCGAGCTTGCCCTTGCGCACCACCCGCTCGGTGGGCACTTCCCACACGCCCGCTTCAGAGGCAACCAGGAAGTGGCGGTCGGCGGTCAGCATCCAGCGTGCCGGGCGCAGGCCGTTGCGGTCGAGGGTGCAGACGGCGTAGCGGCTGTCGCAGGCAACGATGCCGGCCGGGCCATCCCACGGCTCGCTGTTCAGGCCGTGGAACTCGTAGAACGCGGCCAGGTCCGGGTCCTTGAACTCCAGCGACTGGGTGGCCGGCGGCACCAGGATGCGCAGCGCCTGGATCAGCTCCATGCCACCGGCGACCATCAGTTCCAGCATGTTGTCCAGGCTCTGCGAGTCCGAGCCGTGCATGGAGATCACCGGGTCGAATTCGGCGATGTCGAAGCGCGGCGTCTTCCACACCTTGCTGCGCGCCTGGGCCCAGCGGCGGTTGCCTTCGATGGTGTTGATCTCGCCATTGTGGGCGAGCATCCGGAACGGGTGGGCAAGCGGCCAGCGCGGCAGCGTGTTGGTCGAGAAGCGCTGGTGGAACACGATCGCGCTGGAGGCCAGTTCGCGCCGCTGCAGGTCGGGATAGAAGCGGCTGAGCTTGTCCGGCAGCACCATGCCCTTGTAGCTGATCGCATCGGGGGTGAGGGTGGTGACGTAGAAATCAGCGTGATCGCGCAGCTGCTGCTCGCTGCGGCGACGGGCCAGGAACAGCGCCAGCGCGAAGCCGGCATCGTCCTGGCCGACACCGGCATCGACGAACACCTGTTCGATGCGCGGCAGGGTATCGCGCGCCAGCTGGCCGCAGACGCTGTCATCGGTGGGTACCTCGCGCCAGCCGGCGACCTTGCAGCCGACCGCTTCCACCTGCGCCTGCAGCTGGGTACGGCAGGCGTCGGCGGCCTCGGTGTCGTGCGGCAGGAACACCAGGCCGGCAGCGAAGCGCGCGGCGGTGGTGATGCCGGCTTCGCTGGCCAGCAGTTTCAGGAATGCATCGGGGCGGCGCAGCAGCAGGCCACAGCCATCGCCGGTCAGGCCATCGGCGGCGACGCCGCCACGGTGGGTCATGCGCGAAAGCGCGGCGATGGCGGTATCAACCAACAGGCGCGAAGGTTGATCGTCGAGCTGGGCGACCATGCCAAATCCACAGGCATCGCGCTCGGAGCGCGGGTCGTAAAGCCCTTGGCGGTTGCGGGGGGCCATCTCTACCTCGATGCGTATAGGGTTGGCGGCGACACTCGTCCCCGCTCATTCCCTGGAGCGCATCGTGAGGCCACCGGATGCCTCGACTAGATCACAGGTTGCTGCAGCGCCGCAATACACGGTTGCAGGTGCAACAGAACGCGCCGGCAACCCCGTGCCGGCGCGGGGTCGCCCTCAGCCGCAGCGCACGCCGCTGACCAGGCCCTTGTCGTCCACTTCGATGTTCAGGCGGTCGCCGAGGAATTCCATCGTGGCCACGTCGTTGGGCTTCATGACGCGCAGCTGGTGGGCACCGGCATCTTCCTGCGCCTGCTTGCCCAGCGCGTCGGCGTAGGCCTGGCCGACCAGGCTCTGCACCTGGCTGGCATCGCAGGTGCCGACCGGCGGTGCCTCGGTGGCCTTGCCGGCTTCGTCGGCGGGTGCCTTGGCGGCTTCGGCAGCCTGCTGGGCATGGGCCGTGGCCGAATCCTGTTCATCCAGCGCCGGTGCCTGGCAGGCGGTCAGGGCCAGCACGGCCGGCAGCAGCAGGGCGGAGAGCGAACGGGCGCGAATCGGGAACGACATCATGACTCCGGAAGGGATTGTGAAAGCCCGAGCATAGCGGCGAACCGATCCTCACGTGTTTGTCTTGTGTTATCGACAGGATCGCGGCAGCGCGGCAGCGACACTGCGCGCATGCCGACCCCCTCTACCCCCGAACGACAGGCCGCGCGCGCTGCGGGCCTGCGCTATGTCGATGACACCCAGCCGGGCATCAGCCGGCGCCGCGCCGGCAAGGGCTTCAGCTACCGCGATGCCGATGGCCACGCGGTGCGCGATGCCGCCACCCTGCAGCGCATCCGCGCGCTGGCGATTCCACCGGCCTATACCGCCGTATGGATCTGCGCCCACGCCAATGGCCATCTGCAGGCCACCGGCCGCGATGCCCGCGGGCGCAAGCAGTACCGCTACCACGCCGATTGGGCCGCAGTGCGCGACGCCGGCAAGTTCGACCGGGTGATCGCCTTTGGTGAAGCACTGCCCGCGCTGCGGCGCCGGCTCAGCCGCGATCTCAAGCACAGCGGCTTCCCCCGCGAAAAGGTGCTGGCGGTCGTGGTCGCGCTGCTGGCCGACACCCTGGTGCGGGTAGGCAATGAGTCCTACGCCAAGGAAAACAGATCCTTTGGCCTGACCACGCTGCGCAACCGGCACCTCGACCTGCTGCGCGGCGGGCGCGTACGGATGCGCTTCCGCGGCAAATCCGGGCAGCTGCACGAAGTGACGGTAGGTGACCGCCGGCTGGGCACGCTGGTGCGCGGCGTGCAGCAGTTGCCGGGCCAGGCGTTGTTCCAGTATCGCGACGACGACGGTGCCATCCAGCCGGTCGACTCCGGTGCGGTCAACGATTACCTACGCGAGGTGATGGGCGAGGAATTCACCGCCAAGGATTTCCGCACCTGGGGCGGCACCCTGGCCGCGGTGCAAGCGTTCGCGGCCACCGAGTTGCCCGAACCGGCCAGCCAGCGTGCGCTGGCCAAGGTACAGCGTGAGGTGGTGTGCAAGGTGGCGACCCAGTTGGGCAATACCCCTGCGGTGTGCCGCAAGGCCTACATCGACCCCTGCGTGTTCGCCGGCTGGGAGCGCGGTGAACTGGCGGAACTGGCCGGCCTGCGTGGGCCGCGCCAGTGGGAGCAGGCCACCCTGCGCGTGCTGCGCAGGGCGCGCCGGCTCAGCCGCAGACGTCAGCCGCAATAGATCGCGGTGATGTTGTTGGTGCGGCCCTTCTCGATGGTCAGGCGGTCACCGCCTTCGTGTGCCGGCGGCACGCGCGGGCCGTCATGGCGCAGCACCTGCACGTGCAGGCTGTCGCTGTCCACGCGCGCGCGCTCGACGGTTGCGGCGGAGGCGGCCAGGCCGAGCGCACCACGCACCCTGTCGCTGTGGCACTGACCGGAAATCACGCCGTCGATCGGCTGCACCTGGGCCACCGGCGTACTGCTGCAGGCGGCGAGGGCGAGACAGACGGCGGCGGTGGCGATGGCATGCTTCATGGAAGGATTCCTTGGTGTGGTTGCGTGCAGCGTGCGACGGCGCACGTGGTGGCGGAATGAACACCGTGCACATCGTGGATACGGTGCGCTCACCCCCGCCAACAGCCTGGGTGGAGACACTGCAGTCGCGGCGGATGCCGCCCCCGGTACTGCGGCGCACGCGCCCGGTAGTGCCGGCCGCTGGCCGGCGATCCCATTCCCCCCCCGAGGAGACCTGCATGGCCACCACCCGAAAGACCCCCGCCCGCCGCAAAGCCTCACCCAAGGTGCGCAAGGGCAGCACCGCGACCCAGACCGCTGCCGACCCCGCTCGCCCGCGGGTGGTGAAGACCGCAACCCGCAAGGCGGCGGCCGGTGATCCCCGCGCCGCCCGCGTTGCCGCCCGGCAGCGGCGCCTGCAGGACCAGGAAAAGGCCAAGGACGCACGCGCAGCCAAGAAGGCCACGAAAAAGACCGCGACCCAGGCCGGCGCACGCCGCCAGCCGGAGGCCATGCCGGCCCAGCAGCTGGCAAAGCCGGGGCACGAACACGAACTGGAGCTGGCACCGCGCTTCCTCGCGCCGGACTACACCGGCAGCGGCAAGCTGCAGGGCATGCGCGCGATCGTCACTGGCGGTGATTCCGGCATCGGCCGTGCTGTGGCCGTGCTGTTCGCACGCGAAGGCGCCGATGTGGCGGTCCTGCACCTGGACGAGGCCGAAGATGCCGACATCACCCGCCAGCACGTGGAGCGCGAAGGTGGCCGCTGTGTGGTGATCGCCGGTGACGTACGCGACCCGCGCTTCTGCAACAAGGCGGTCAAGCAGGTGGCCAAGGCCTTCGGTGGCATCGACATCCTGGTCAACAACGCCGCGTTCCAGCTGCACTGCGAGCGGCTGGAGGATCTGGAAGACGCGCACCTGCAGGAGACGCTGCAGACCAACATCGGCGGCTACATCCAGATGGCGCGTGCGGTACTGCCGCATCTGGGCGAGGGCGCCAGCATCATCAACACCGGCTCGGAAACCGGACTCTTCGGCAGCAAGGCGCTGATCGACTACTCGGCCACCAAGGGCGCGATCCATGCGTTCACCAAGGCCCTGGCCAGCCAGCTGCTGCCGCGCGGCATCCGGGTCAACTGCGTGGCGCCGGGGCCGGTATGGACGCCGCTGAACCCGGCCGACAAGCAGGCCGGGGATGTCGCCGAGTTCGGAAAGGACAGCGACATGGGCCGGCCTGCACAGCCTGAAGAGCTGTCACCGGCGTATGTGTTCCTGGCCTCGCCGGTCTGTGCAAGCTACATCAGCGGGGCGATCCTGCCGGTGATGGGTGGGCCGCGCGGCTGAGTCGTGTCGGTTCCCGCCTGGATCCGGCGGCAGCGAAGGTGTGCGGCCTGTCAAAGGCCCCACACCGTGCGATTGGTAGGCTGATCCTGTACCGACCATGTTCAAGGACCGACCATGCCCGAAATGGATATCAATGCCGCAGCCAACGAGGTCGTCGCCCTGCTGCGGCGGAACGATGCGCGTGCTGCCGCCACCCGCCTCCAGGCCCTGCACGACGGACAGAGCGCAGTGGTGCAGGAATCGCTGGATCGCTATATCTCGGCGCGTGCGGCCGCCGAGCTTGAGGGCTTGCGCCGGAACGGGGGCGTGGCCGCAGCGGATGCAGCTACGGTGAATCCGATGCTGGATCGCTTGGGCGAGGCGACGCGCCCGCCGCGGATGCCCGATGCTGCCGAGACAGCGGGATTGAGCCAGGCCCAGCAGTACGACGTTTATGGCAGCATCGTGGCCCAGCGCGGCAACATCGCAGCGAACGATGCAATGGCGACCCAGGACCGCGTGGTGCTGGGGTTGCGCGATGAGAACCGCACGACCGAGGCGCGCGGACGTGGCGTCTACGATGACCGCATCGTGGTGCTGTGGAAGGATGCGCAGGGCCGCGGCCACGTGCGCGAGTTCAACCAGGCCACGACCGAGCCGACCGCCCAGTACGACGGCCATGCCAAGACCGCGCCGCGCAGCCCGGGCTTTGGCAATGTGGCGCCGCGTACCAAGACCGAGGGCGAGGACGTCAACGGCGACCGGGTCAAGGATCTGGGGCGCCTGGGCGAGGGCACCATCGAGATGCGCGTGACCACCCATCCGCGCAATGGGCATCCCGATGAGTTCGCGCTGCGTCCTTCGCAGGACGCGATCACTGCGGGCGCCGGACGGGTGGAGCGCGACAGCAATGGCGATGGCTGGTTCGATGCGCGTGATACCCAGGGCGTGCAGGACCTCAACGACACCTTCAAGATCCATCGTGGCAGCCGTTCCAACACCGATTCGGCCGGTTGCCAGACCATCGGTGGCGGCGAGTATGACGACTTCGTGTCGACGGTGCGCGGCACGCCTGGGCAGAACCGCTGGCAGTACGTGCTGACCTCGGTTGCACCCGGCCAGACGCGCGAATTGGGGCAGGACGTGCCGCTCGCGGCCAACGAGGACCCCCGTCAGCCGCAGCATCGCGATCATGCCCTGCAGCAGCAGATCAGTACGCGCCTGCAGGCCCTGGGCGGACGCTACGCCGAGCATGCCGAGGACTACAGCCTGGTGATGCTGCGCGAAGCGAAGGCCGCGCGCATCACCCGGGTCGACCAGATCGTGGCCAGCAATCCCAGCGCCGGCCGTGCGGCTGGCGAGACACTGTTCCTGGTGCAGGGCAGCCCGGGCGATCCTGCGGCGCTGCGCGCAGGGGTCAATGCGGCCGAGGTGCGCGAGACCGCGGTGGAATCCAGCCTGCGCCAGCTGCAGCAGCAATCGCGCGAACAGGCTGCACCTGCGCCCGCGCCGGCACAGCAGCAGGACGCGCCGGCGATGGGAGGGCGTTGATCGATGATCCGATCGCAGTTGACGCCGAGCGTTCCATTGATGCTGCTGCTGGCCTGCAGTGCCTGCGCGCCCGCTGGAGAGCGCGTCGCGCCGGTGGCGCCCACTGCCAGCTCGGCCGCGAAACCGGAGGCCCTGCCTGCGCAGACCCTTCCCACGGATCGCGGACTGCCCGCATTGCCGAAGGCTTCCGGCAGCGGCCATCCCGGCGGCCGCTACGCTACGCTGCCCGAACCTGCCAGGCAGGTGCTGGCGCAGTTGAAGTGCAACGTGGAGAGCGCCAGCAAGGTGCAGGTGCTCTCCATTCCCGCGCAGGATGGCCAGCAGGATTTGATGGTTACTGATCGCAGCGGGCCGCGTTTCCGCTATTGGATGCGGTCGTTCTCCGGCAGTGGCGGTACCACCGGCTATCTGGTGCAGCTGCAGGGCTGCCCGGCAACCACCACGGGCATGCGCGCCTACATCGCACAGGGAGCCGCACCGCTGCAGGATGTCACCGCATCCATCCTGGCGCAGGCCGGATTGCCCGATGCGGCGACCATGACGGCCTACCAGGAAAAGGGCGCGGGCGATCTGTTCGCCTTCATCGGCGTGCTGGACAAAGTGCCAGTGCTGCGCTGGGTGGCCGAAGCCGACCCCGAACAGCCACTGGCCGCCGATGCACGCAGCTTCGACCATGGCAATGCCATCCACGGCGGTTTCCTGCACTGGAACCAGGATCACTTCGAAGTGGCCAGGGCCGTTCCCGCCGCGCTATGGCCCTGCGATGACAGCCCGTTGCTGCCGTGCAAGGCCGACCCGTTCGTGACGGGGCGTTGAGGCATCGCGCACATAGAAGTCGGCAATGCGCGGAATGAACTGCTGCGGATTGGCACCGACAAGATTGGTCAGCAACACGACCGCCACGCCGCGCTCGGGATAGACCACAAAGGCCGAGCGCGCACCGCCGATACCGGCCACCTGAAGGTCGGGCGATGCGCGCAGTACCGCCCAGCCACCCGCCCACGGGCCGGCGCGGCCATCAGCGAGGCGCTCTGCGCTCCACATCCGCCGCAGTGCCGTCTCCGGCAGCAAACGGCCTTCGGTCAGTGCGACGAGCCAGCGCGCGGTGTCGTCGGCGGTGGTGAGGATGCCGCCACCGGCCCAGAGCGAAGGCGGTATGTCGTAGAACCAGTGCGACAGGCGGGACGGTGCATCCACAGCATCGGTGGCACGCGGGGCCAGGCTGTACATCGTCGCCGCATCCGGAATCAGGTCGTAGCTGTCGCCGAAGGTGGTGCGGGCCATGCGCGCGCTGCTGAACTGGCGTGTGGCCAGGAAACGTTCGTAGGACATACCGGATTGCTGCGCGATGATCCGTGCCAGCAGGACATAGTTGGTCTGGTTGTAGGCGAAGCGCTGCCCGGGCGCCGCTTCCAGCGGCCGCGCTGTCACCGCCGTCCACGCCTGTGCTTCGGAGCCACCGCCCAGCAGTCCGTTCGCATCAAGGATGTCCGGAAGGCCTGAGGCATGCGCCAGCAACTGGTGTACGCGCACGTCTCTCCACGCTGGCGGAAGATCATCCAGGTAACGCGAGGCCGGCGCGTCCAGATCCAGTCGTCCCTCCTGCGCCAGCTGCGCAGCCGCCACGCCGGTGAATGCCTTGGTGGCCGAGTTGAGCGGGAAGCGGGTGTCGCGCGAGGCACGCACACCGTTCTCGACATTGGCCAGACCGTAGGCCTCGGACAGCACGATCTGCCCGTCCTTGACCACCGCGACCTGCAATCCGGGGATGCGCTGCTCCAGCATGATCTGGCGGATCAGGCGGCGGGTCTGGTCGTTGGCGTGGTCCTGGCTGGAAGCAACGGCGGCGAAGGGCAGTGCACTGATGAGCATGAGCAGGGCACGGAGCATTGGGCGGGACATGTGGAATTCCAGCGGGGCGTTGCAGATCGGATGCAGCGGGCGGGTCAAAGGTTTAGGCGCTCGGTGGTGCCTACCGTTCGTCGGCCCATGACTTCCGGGGGGGTTGACTACAGTTGTCGTCACGCAGACAGTGGCGACACGTGTAGTCAAGGGAGTGGTGTCATGCGTGGCAAGACGATCGGGGACCAGGAGCTGGCCCTGCTGCAGTACATCGATGAACATGCGCCGGCCACGGTCGGCGAGGTCGCCAGTGGCTACGGGGAGGCCCGTGGGCTGGCCCGCTCCACCGTGCTGACGATGATGGAGCGACTGCGGGCGAAGGGGTATCTTCAGCGCCAGCAGCAGGACGGTGTCTACCGCTACCAGGCCACGCGTGGCCCGCAGAGCGTGCTGCAGGGCGCGGTGGCGCAGTTCGTCGACAACACCCTGCAGGGCTCGGTGTCGCCGTTCGTGGCCTACCTGTCGCAGCGCCAGCAGGTCAGCGACAACGAGCTGGCCGAACTGGAAGCGCTGGTTGCCCAACTCCAATCGCGCCGCCACGAGGGCTGAGCCATGGACACCACGATGCTGATCCCGATGTTGGAACGGCTGGGCTGGACCAGCCTGCAGACCGTGCTGCTGGTGGCCCTGGTGTATGGCGTATGCCGCGCGCTGCCGTCGCTGTCGGCGGCGACCCGCTGCCGCCTGTGGTGGCTGGTCTCGCTGCAGGCTGTGCTCGGCCTGTTCTGGAGCCAGCCGTTGCAGCTGGCCTGGCTGCCGGCGCCGCAGGCGGTGGCGATGAGCGCGACCGATGTGGCCGCCGACATGGTCTACCCGCTGGCCCCGGAGGCCTCGGCACAGCTGTTGGCCGCAATGCCGATGCCCGCCGCGGATGTGCCGGCGGTGGCATGGTGGGCCGTCGCACTGGCCACGCTGTGGATGTCCGGCGTGCTGCTGATGGCCCTGCGTACCTTCGGTGAGTGGCGTCGCTGCCGCGCGCTGCTGGCAGCGGCCTATCCCTGCGAGGACGAGGCGCTGGTGCAGGCCCTGCAGCTGGCCTCCGATGCGCACGGCGTGCGTCCTGCGCCGCGGTTGTGGATGAGCACGCAGGTGGACGCACCGCAGCTGGTCGGGCCGTTCCGCCCGGTGCTGCTGCTGCCGGCGGGCGACAACGCCCTGCAGGGCGACGCGCTGGACCTGGCCCTGACCCACGAACTGCAGCACCTGCAGCGGCGTGACCTGCAATGGGGCCTGCTGCCTGCACTGGCCCAGCACCTGTTCTTCTTCCACCCGCTGCTGCGCCTGTCGGTGCGTGAATATGCACAGGCGCGCGAGGAAGCGGTGGATGCAGCGGTGGTTGGCCAGCACGGTGCCAGCCGCCAGGCCTATGGCCGTCTGCTGCTGCAGCTGGGCGTGGCACCGCAGCCGCATCTGGGCGTGGCCAGTGCCGCACCGGATACCACCAGCCTCAAGCGCCGCCTGCTCTCGCTGCAGTCGCGCCGGTCCTGCCCGCGCATCCTGGCGATGGCGTTGACTGCGATGGTGCTGGTGGTGGGCGTGGCGCCGATGCGGCTGGTCGCAGCGCCGGTGCCGCCGGCACCGCCCGCGCCTCCTGCGGCGCCGAAGGTCGTGCCGCCGCCGCCGCCGAAGGCTCCGAAAGCGCCGCCCGCACCGCCTTCGTCCGCGCGCGTTCCGGCCGTGCCGGTGGCGCCCGCGCCGCCCGCCGAGCCGGCTGATGTCGAGGCGTTGTCAGGTCCGGACGATGCGGATGTGGCGGTCGACGTGGATGCGGATGTCGATGTCGATACCGGCATGCACAGTGAACACACGACCTCCCGCACCACTTCCATCACCACCTACGGCCGCCTGGACCTGGGCAAATCGCCGCCGGAGGCCTTCGTGCTGGTAGATGGCGATTCGACCTTCGCCAACGGCGGCATGGACGACGTGACGGTGGCCCGCAGACAGCTCGGCAAGGGCCCGGCGCTGTGGTTCCGCAAGGGCGACAAGCGCTACGTGGTGCGAGACCCGATGATGATCCAGAGCCTGCAGCGTGCCTACAGCGGCGCGGCGGATCTGGGCCGCCAGCAGAGCGAACTGGGCCGCCAACAGAGTGCGCTGGGTCGCCAGCAGGGCGAACTCGGCAGGCAGATGGGCGAGATGGGCCGCCTGCAGGGCGAGGAGGCGCGCCGCATGGCACTGGCCGCTGCCGAGGCTGCGCGCAGCGCGGTGGCCGCGCATGACATCAACCGCGAAGCGGCGGCAGAAGCGGCGAAGGCGGCGCGGGGCGCGACCAACGATGCGGCCATTGCACGTGAGGCTGCACGTGAGGCTGCTGCAGAGGCACGTCGTGCGATGCAGGAAGTGGACAACGAAACCGCGCGGGCCACCCACACCCGCGGCATGCAGCGCCTGGCCAGCCAGCAGTCTGAACTGGCCAGCCGCCAGGCGGCGCTGGGCAGCCGGCAGGCTGCGTTGGGTGAGCGTCAGGCACGCGTGCATGAGCAGGCGTCGCGGCAGGCGCAGCAGGTGATCGCGCGCGCACTGGCCAGCGGCAAGGCCGAGCGACTCTGACTGGTAGTGCCGGCCGCTGGCCGGCAATGTGGGGTGCCGGCCAGTGGCCGGCACCCACTGGGTTGATCAACCGCAGCTGGCGCGCTCGATCCGGTTCTGACCGTCCACCTGCACCGTCACGCGGTCCTGGCGGAAGTCCATGGTTACCGCCATGCCCGGCTTGACCACGCGCGCGTTGCGGGCACCGCTATCGGCGACCAGTTTCTTGATGGTGGCCTCGTCGGCGGTCTTGCCGGTGAAGGCTTCCAGCGCTTCCGGCCTGCATTCGTGGGCGGCATCGGCCACCGGTGCCGGTGCGGCATCGTGGGTGGTGCTGCTGCCGGCGTGGCTGCAGGCGGCCAGCGGCAGGATGGCGAGCAGGGCAAGCGGATTGAGGCGCATCGTCGGGCTCCAGGCGTGGATGGTGGCGGCAGTGTCACCGCTGCCACCGTCAGGGCATGTCAACGCGGCCCTTGGCCATTACTGCCCGACCAGCGCCAGTGTTTCGCGCTCGCGCTGCTCCTCGCGCACCAGTCGCTGCAGCAGCAGGGCCAGGGTGACCACGTCCTGATGGTTGTGGTCGGCCACCCGACGCAGGTTCACCGCATCGCCGCCGCGCAGGAAACGCAGCCATGCGCCCGGGGCTTCGGAGCCAGGCAGGTCATCCTCGCGCACCACGCGCAGCAGCTGGCGCTCAATGGTGGACAGCTTGCAGTTCTCCCACGTGCCGCGATAGCGGCGGCGGGTCGGGTAGAGCAGGTCGACGTGATCCAGCGCGCTGATCGGGCAACGCTGGCGGGCCAGCCGGTAGCGCGTCTTCAGCAGCGGCGCATCGTAGCTGCGCCCGTTGTAGCTGCAGAACACGGTGGACGGCTGCAGCCAGCGGGCGAAGGTGGCCAGCATCGCGTCCTCGGCGGCCATCGTCGACATCAGCAACTGGCGGATGCGCAGGCCTTCGCCACGCTGCGGGCACACGTGCCAGTCGGCGGCGCCGATCATGAAGGCGCGGGTGCCAGTGCCGCCGGCCAGGCCGGTGGTCTCGGTATCGAAGAACAGCAGGTCGCGCGCGGCGACGTGCTCGTGCTCGCGCCTGGCGAAAGCCAGGGAAAGCGGTTCCGCGGGAATCGATTGCGGCTGCAGCGACTCGATCAGGAACAGTCCCGGCGCGATTTCCTCGCCGGGGAGCTGGCGATCCTGGGCACTGGCGCGTGCCGGTGCGGCTCCACCACGCGAGCGCAGGCCGAGCAGGCGGTGCAGGCTGCCCACTTCCGGTCGACGCAACGGTGCGGCGGCCGTCACAGGCGCGGCAGCGCCGGTCGGCTTGTGGCGGATTTCCTGTTCGACCCAGGCGAACACCGAGCGCTCTGCCGGTGGCTGCTGTGCATCGTTGGCGGCTACCGGGCCCGGCGCCGGGGGGGGCGGCTCGGGTGCCACCGGCGTGACTGCTTTCGGGTCGCCGGCCTGCTTCCGCAGCAGGCGCAGCTTGTCCAGGCTCAGGCTCACGGTGCCAGCAGCTCCATCGGCTCGCGCGTGGTCACCACCACGTCGCGCACGTGCTGGCAGGCTTCTGCGTCGAACAGGTCGAGCACGCGCAGCGCCAGCGCGCGCGGCGAGGTTTCATCTTCCTCCTGTGCAGCCAGCACCGGGCCGACACAGGCCGGGCAACCGGCCTTGCAGTCGCAGCGCTGCACCAGTTCGCGCGCGCGCTGCACCAGCTCGGCCTGGCGCTGCCACAGCGGCTCGCTCAGGCCAACGCCGCCAGGAAAGTTGTCGTACAGATAAACGGTTGGCACGAACTCCTGCAGCAGCTCCACCGCGCCAGGGTCGCCTTCGCTGCCGCGCAGCTGGCCACGGCCGCTCTGGTCGGCGATCGCGAACCAGGCACCATCGCCGTTGCCGACTGACTTCTGCAGATCGCGCGCATCGGCCATCACCGCCACGGTGGCGACGATGTGCAGGGCATACGCGGCGCCGAGGAAGCCATCGAGCGCATCCTGCTTGCTGGCGAACGCGCGCAGCAGCAGCGCCTGCGGCAGCTGCCACCACACCGCAGTGGTGTGCAGTTCCTGGTCGGGCAGGTTCACCGGCCCATAGCCGATGTTCTCGTGGGTGTAATAGCGGATCTTCTTGTAGCCGGCCACGCGACGCACCACGTGCACTTCGCCATGGTGCGAATCGCCACGGCCGGCCACGCCACCGTCGAAACGGTCCAGCACCTTGAGCTTGGTGAAGTCGATGCTGTCGGTGTAGTAATCCACATGCGTGCGGGTGACATAGGCCTTGCGGCCGTCCCAGTCCAGCGTCTCCACCTGGTAGGGCGTGGACTGCACCATGTGGATGGCGCCTTCGTACAGGGTGAGTGCGGCGGCGGAATAATCGACCTCGGCGATGATCTGCTGGCGGCCGTCGCTGCGGTCGACCACCACGAAGTTGCCGTCGGCCACCGCGCGCAGGCTCACCGCGTTGGCCGGATAGCTGTCGGCGATCCATTCCCAGCGCTCGCCTTCGCGGTGGATGACTTCGGTTTCGGCCAGCGCTTCCAGGAACACTTCCGGATCGATCGGGCCGAAGCCATCGCCAACCCGGAACGGCAGTTCAAAGGCTGCGCAGCGGATGTGGTCGAACAGGATCAGCGGCTGGTCAGGTGCAATGCGTGCATGTTCGGGCGAGGCCTCGGCGAAGAAGTCCGGGTGCCGCACCACGTACTGGTCCAGCGGCTGCGAGCTGGCCACCATCACCCCCAGCGCCGGCTGCTGGCGGCGACCGGCGCGGCCGAAGCGCTGCCAGGTGGCGGCCACGCTGCCGGGATAGCCGTTGAGAATGACCACGTCCAGGCTGCCGATATCCACGCCCAGTTCCAGCGCCGACGTGCTGACGATGCCGTCGATGTTGCCGGCGCGCATCGCACGCTCGGTCTCGCGGCGCTCGGTGGGCAGGTAGCCGCCACGGTAGGCGCGGATGCGCGGCGGCTTGCGCGGGTCGTGGTCGAAGATGTCCTTCAGGTACTTGGTCAGCACTTCGACCATCAACCGGGTCTGCGCGAACACCAGGGTCTTCAGCCCGGACTTGATCGCGATGCGCGCGATGCGGTTGCTCTGCGAGCGTGCCGAGGCGCGCAGGCCCAGGTCCGGATTGATCACCGGCGGGTTCCACAGCAGTACCTGTTTCGGTCCGCTGGGCGCACCGGATTCGGTGATCGCGGTGACCGGTGCCTCGATCAACGCCTCGGCATGCGCCTGCGGATTGCCGATGGTGGCCGAGCACAGGATGAACTGTGGTTGCACGCCGTAGAACGCGCAGATGCGCTTGAGCCGGCGCAGCACGTTGGTGACGTGGCTGCCGAACACGCCGCGGTAGGTGTGTACTTCGTCGATGACGATGTAGCGCAGGTTCTCGAAGAACTGCGCCCACTTGGTGTGATGCGGCAGGATCGCCTGGTGCAGCATGTCCGGGTTGGACACCACGATGTCGCCATGCAGGCGGATCGCCTGGCGCGCATCACCCGGGGTATCGCCATCGAAGGTGAAGGCCTTGACGCCCAGATCGCCGGCACGGTTGAGTTCCAGCAGCTCGGCCACCTGGTCCTGTGCCAGCGCCTTGGTCGGGAACAGGTACAGCGCCTTGGCCTTGTCCTGCATCGCCGCGCTGACCACGGGCAGGGTGTAGCACAGCGACTTGCCGCTGGCGGTGGGGGTGACGATGGCCACGTGCTCACCACGCTGGCTGGCCTCCCAGGCCTCGGCCTGGTGGCTGTAGAGCTGCTCGATGCCGCGTGCCTTCAGGGCCGCGGCCAGGGCCGGCGGTACCGCATCGGGAATGGGGGCATAGCGGCCCTCGCGGCCGGGAATGGCAAAGCTGCCGGTGATGCGGTCCTGGTAGCGGCGCTGCAGGCGCGCGCTGAGCAGGGCGCCGTCACGGGCGGGCAGGCCATCGCGGGTGGCGAGCTTCTGCTCGGCATCGGCGGTGCGCTTGGCGAGTTCGTAAGCCATGGAAAGTGGAGCCGGGACGGATTGCGAGGGGTCACATGGCACCACATCCACGTCTCAGGATGTGAGACATCGCACACGGAGGGCGTGAACCGTTCAGTGCTCGCGTCCCGTGGCGCCGCCGCATCTCCCCTGGCTGAACAGCTGCCAGTGCAGCAACGAAATCTGAAGCCGGCATCCGTATCCTTGGGCGCTGGACGCAACCAACAGGGCGGATGGCTGTGGCACGACGTGGAACGCAGGGAGCACTCCTGGCCGGCATGCTGCTGGCCGGCATCGCGCAGGCGCAGCAGGCCGCGCCGGTATCGGTGCCCGATCCTGCACCCGTTCCCCCTGCTGATGCCCCGGCAGCAGCCACCGCGCCGATCTCCACCGCCCTGCCGCAGGACAACGTCACCACCCTCGGCGAGGTGCGTGCACTCAAGCCCGACGACGAGCCGCTGGACCTGTACCGCTTCAAGAACCCGGTGAAGTTCGGCGACAACCGCTTCAGCCGCGACTGGAGCGAGCCACCGTCACCGGAGCAGGTCAGCATGGGCGGCGGCTACATCATGATGGGCGTGGTCAAGGGCGTGCTGGCGGCGGGCCGGGGCCTGAACAAGCTCACCGGTGGCCCCGACCAGATCCAGTCCGCCATCGCCCGGCCACCGCCTGAGCTCAGTGCCGAACAGCGGCAGCGTGCGCTGCGGTTCTCCCAGCAGCAGGATGCCGGTGATGCACCGCCGGTGAAGTAGGCCGGTATATCCTGCCGGTTCCTCAACCGATAGCGCTGCCATGTTCCTGCGTTCGTTCTGCCTGCTGGCTGCATTGCTGCCCGCGTCCGCCTTTGCTGCCGGCATCGCCGGTGATGGCGCGTGCCGCAATGGCGCGTTCCCCTCCGAACAGAGCCGGTTCGCGCTGGCGCGGGTGGTCGACGCACCGCGCCTGTATCTGCTCGGCGACATGGACGGGTGCCCCGCCAAGGGCGAACCGGCCTGCCGCCAGCGCAGCTATGTGGTCAACGGCGATACGGTGGTGACCGGTCGCGACCTTGGCCGCTACCGCTGTGCGTTCTTCCCGAACAAGGTGGGCGGCAGCGCCGGCTGGGTGGACCGCAGCAAGCTGCAGCCGTTGCCGGTGGCCGTGCCAACGCTGCAGGACTGGGTGGGCCACTGGAAAGACGGCGACAACGGCCTGCGCATCACCGTGCAGGGTGGACAACTGCATGTGGATGGCGACGCCTACTGGCCTTCTGCCAACCCCACGCCGGAACAGCGCCCGTATGGCCCGAACATGGGCCAGGTGGAAGCGCGCGCGACGCCGCGTGGTGCTGATGTCGAGTTCGTCGAGGACACGTGCCGGGTGCGCGTGCACTCGCTGGGCGAGGTGCTGATCGTGGCCGACAACAGCGAATGCGGTGGCATGAACGTGCGCTTCAACGGCGTTTACCGGCGCGCGGGGAAACGCTGAAGGACGCATGACGGAGGGGGTCAGAGCCCTTTCGTGGGCGAAAGGGATCCGACCCCGGGTCAGCGCCGCCGCTCCAGCCACCACAGCAGCGAAGCGCACACCGTGAACGCCAGCCACCAGGGCCAGCGCGAGCCCGGCACGGGCTGCATCATCGCCGTGTTCGTCGGCCCGCTGACGGCCAGCGCCCGCGTGGTTGCATCGATCATCGCCTGCTGGTGCAGTGCAGGTGCGGCCTTCGGGTCGAACACATAGCGCCAGACCGTGGTGTCGCCGTGCTGCAGGCGCTGCCAACCCGCCTCGCGCGGCCACCAGCCGGCGCAGCGCAGGGTCGACGTTGCGCCGTCAACGATCAGGGGCACGCTGTCTCCGCGCGCGTTGAAGACCTGCAGTGGCGCCTGCACGCCGCACAGCGCCTGCCGTTCGACCGCCCAGCCGAGCGTCTGCGGCGACCACAGCGCATCACCGCTGCCCTGCGCGCGCGCCAGCGTGGCGACGACGCTGCTCCAGAGTTCACCGTGGCGATCATCGCGTCCGGCCAACACCCAGCGCCAGCTGTCGGTGATCGGCAGCAGGCCGATGCGGCCCTTGCCGACCGCGCGCCAGCCGCCGACGGCCTTGCCCGTCCCATCCCGCAGCAGGGCGTTGCTGCCTGGCGCCTGCAGCGCCAGTGCTTCCAGCGCGGGCAGGGGCGCATTGTGCGAGCTGCGGTCAGCGTCCTCGCCGTAGCCGGTCGGCAGCGTTCCGGCGGCGAGCGGGCCGCGTCGTGCGGCGAGGACCGCGCTGTCGCCATCGCCGGGAAGTTCGAGGGCGTGGCTGCTGCCATCGCCCTGCACTGGCAGGCCCAGATCGCGGAGGCGCTGGCGCGCGCCGGCTGCAGGTGCGCCTGCACTGCGCAACAGAACGCCAAGGCCGTCACGCAACGCCTGCCGCACGGCAGCCAGCTGGCCGGCACTCAATGCGGTCAGGCTGCGCTCGTCCAGCAGCAACAGATCGCTGCGCGCGAGTGACGCTGCATCCAGCGCGACCGCGCCATCCCCCACGCTGACACCTGCCCCGGTATCGGCCTGTACCTGCACGCGGATGCCGGTATCGGCGGCCCAGCGGCGCAGGTACTTCAGCTCCGGGCCCGGCGCACTGGCACGCACCAGCATGCGCAGCGGTGCCGCCGGCAGGGTCTGCTGCGGTACCGGCGCGCTGTCCACCACATGACCGCCGGCATCGAGCAGGCGCAGCTGGAACACGCTGCGGCCCTCGGCGCGGGCGATGCCGCTGAGCTGCACGTGACCGTCCTCGGCAACGTCCACGCGATCGACCACGCTGTCGGCGGGGTCAAGCAGTTCCGCCTTGGCCTTGGCGACGCCGCGCGCCTGTGCATGCACGTCGAAGCGTGCGCCGGGCGCGGTGTCGGCGGGTGGCTGCAGCGCGATCCACCCGCGCGTCGGAGCTACCGGCTGCCAGCGCACGTCGCGTGGCAGTACCGCGTCGCGGTCACGCGCGACCAGGCCGGCACCGACCAGCGTCAGCGTGGAAGCCGGATGCTGGCGCAGCGCCGTGGCCAGGTCCGGCACGCGCTGGCCCCCAGGCACATCGGCAGCCTCAGGCAACAGCAGCCGCGGGCCTGCGCTGGCCGGCAACGCGCCGGCCTTGTCGGCATCGATTCCCAGCACGACCAGGCCGACTGCGGGTTGCTGGCCGGTGGGCGGGACCAGGCAGAAGTACAGCAGCGTGGCAGCGATCAGCTGCAGCGCAATCACGATCCACTGGCGGCCACGACGCGCGGCATTGCCACGCAGCTGGCGCACGCTGGCGATGACCACGATCAGGGCGAGTGCCAGCGCAATCCACAGGTTCACAGCGGAGGCGTTCATGGCTGTGCCTCCAGCGCATCAAGGTACCGCTGCGCCATCGCATCGGCGGCACTGCGCCGCATCGCCTGCGGCAATGGACGCTGCAGCGCCCGCCACAGCTGCGCGCGCAGGCGCTGGCGGCAGTCGCGGCAACCGGGTTCGATGCGCAGCTGCTCGATGGCGGCAGCCAGATCGAGTGCGTCGGGCAGGTAGGCGGCATTGCGCTGCTGCCAGCTGGCGAGTGCGTCGAGGTCGGGCACGCTGGTGTCATCGCCGAGGCGCTGCCACGCTTCGACGATGGCCGGATCGGGCGGGGTGCGGGCGGCCAACGGCAGTTCACGGCTGGCCAGCCCAGCGCGATCGCCACCCAGCCGGCGGCCTTCATCGATCGGCGGCAGCTCCGGCCCCACCCGTGCCAGGTAGATGCGTTCGGCCTGCTGCACCTGCTTGATGAACCCCAGTGCCTTGTAGGCGAACGGCAGTGCCTGCTCCGGACGGCCCTGGCGCAGCTCGCCTTCGGCCGACCACATCTGGTCCAGCGCGGCCTTCAGCGTGGCGCGGGTCTGTGGGTCGAGCAGGGTCGCGGCCTCGGCATGGTCGTGGGTGTGGCCGTACTCCGACAGCACATCGGTGGCGCTGCCGAACACCGGTGGCGCATCGGCATTGGACGCCTTGCCGCCGTGGTCGTGGCCATGCGCGTCGTGCGCACCGGCCTCGGCGCCATGGTCGTGATCGTGTTCGTCGTCGTGGCTGTCTGCGGTCGGCGCATCGCTGGTGGGCAGGTCGCTGGTCGGCGGTGGCTTCGGTGCACCTTCGCTTTCTTCGCCCAGGAACTGGCCATAGCGCAGGCGCAGGATGCGCTGGTCGACACCGATCGCATCGCTGCGTTTCACGAAGTCCTCGGCGGCGAGGCTGCGTCGCTGCCGGATCAGCGCTTCGGCATCGATGATGATCTGCCGCTGGCTGCGGAAATAGGCCGGCAGGGTCTTCTTGATGCGGCCTTCCAGTTCGGCACCGAGTGCAACCTCGGCGCTGGGCAGGCGCAGGATCACGCTGCTGCTGCGCCCGGTCTGCGGTGTTGGCGCGCGGTTGTCGCGCACTTCCAGCTGGGCGATGACATCGTTGCCCGGTTGCGCGCCCAGCGCAGCCAGATCAAGCGTGTGGGCGAAACGCCGCGCGGTGGCTTCGCCGCTGCCGGCAAGCGTCACGCTGCGTTTCACGAAGGTGATGTTCTCACCGCTGCCCTGGGTGGTGGTGATCGACAGCGTTGCCTGCGCGGCTACGCCATAGTCGTCGGTGGCCTCGAAGCGCAACGACCACTGGCGTTGCCCGGGCGTGCCCAGCACCAGGCTGGCGGCCGGCTCCAGCACGCGTACGCCGGGCGCGCGGTCGGCGACCACGTCCAGACGATGCAGGTCGGTTCCGGCCAACGCCGGCTCGCTCACCACGCGGTACAGCACCGGCGTGCGCGCCACATCCTGTGCCTGCCACTGGCCATCGTGTTCGTTCAGCGGCAACCGGCGACCATCGTGGAACTGCAGCCATGCTTTGTCCGGTGCGCGATCGAAGCGCAACGACCACGACAGCCGGCTGTCGGCGGCGACCTTGGCATCCAGTGCGTTCTGGGTGAGCGTGGCTTGGCCGGTATAGGCCGGCGCGTCGATGCGCATGCGGGTGGACTGCAGGTGCAGTGGGCCCGCGGCAGCCGTGCTGCCAGGCGCCGACGCACGGGCCGGCGCGGAGCCGGGGCTGGAACGTGGCCAGCCGAATGCCAGCGCAACGATGGCCAGGCCTGCGATCCAGCACAGCGCCAATGCTCCACGCGGCCAGCGCGGACGCAGTTCCGGCATCGCGCGTTCCAGCGTGGCCAGCACATGCGCGCGCTGGCGCTGCTGCAGCGGATTGAGGGTAAGCGCATCGGCAAACAGCAGGTCGGCACTGTCCTCACTGGCGCCGCTGCCATCGAGCTGGCGCTGCAACCACTGCGGGTCCAGCTGGCGGGAGCGTGCCGTGGCGAGCGCTGCGCAGGCAAGCAGGCCGATGGTGCCGATCACGCAGGCCATATCGAAGCCCGCCAGGCGCAGCGCCAGCACCGTTGCGGCCAGCGCCCACGGCAGGCCCAGCAGCAGGGTGACGAGCGCACGGCGGCGGCGCGCGTGCTGCCAGGCGAGCTGCCAGGCGAGCTGCAGGGTGTTCATGCGGGCCCCCCGCGTCGATGACTGCTGGCCATCCAGCGTTCCAGCGCGAACAGCAGCACGATGGCCAGCAGCAACCACGGGGTGAGCTTGCGCAGCGGCGGCGTTGCCGCAGGCAGTGCTGCCTGGCGGGGGGCCTGGTCCCGGGCATCGCCAAGGCGTGGCAGTGGAGGCGGCTGCAGAGCCAGCAGCAGCGCGCGTGGCAACTGCGGATCGCGCAGCGCAGCGTTGCCTGAGGCATCCCAGTCGCCGGGCAGAGACAGCAGGACACCGTGGCCGATGCGTTGCTGCCACAGCAGCGGGGTGCCCTCGGTGTTGCGCAGCAGGATGCTGGCCTCGGCGGCAGGCTTGCCGGCAGTCACTACACGTCCACCGTCCTGCAGCCACGCCTGCCAGTTTGCCGGCAGTGCGCTGTTGCGGCTCCACACGCCGATCTCGCCGCGTTCGGGCAGCGCATCCGCCACCAGAGGCGCGAGCGGCGCCTGCCTGCCCCACGCGCGCTGCAGTGCATTCAACCAGTGCTGGACGACGGCCGATGCATCGCTGTGCACGCGCAGGCGCGGCAACGTTGCGGCACTCGGTTGCTCACTCACCGGTATCGGCTGCGGGCGCCACTGCACCTCGCGCGACAGCTGCAGGCGTGCGCCGTCCAGGCCGGGCAGGGGATCGGGAACGTGCACGGTCAATGCGGTGCCCGCAGGCAGCTGTGCGTCCAGTTCGCGCAGCAGGCTGGGCAGGGAAGCCGTGGACGCGGGTGGCACTTCATCAATGGCCGGGAAGCCGGGCGCCAGCCAATGCCAGTTGCCCGCTTCGGCGGTGCCGCGTAGTGCGGTCGCGTCCAGCCCTGAGGCTACGACCGTCCACGCAGTGGGGGCTGGCGCAGGCCCGGTCAATGCAGGTCGTGCCAGCAGCAAGGCCAACGCGGCCAGCAACAGCAGGCGCACCAGCAGCAACGGCCAGTCATCGAAGCGGATGCGCTGGCGCGGCCGGATCTGTGCACGCAGCCAGCGCAGCGCGGCGAAATCCAGCGGTGTGTACGGATGGCGGCGGGCGAGGTGGATCAGCAGCGGCAGCAACCCTGCAGCGAGCGCGGCCAGGCCCAACGGGAACAGCAGGGTCATGCGCCGCCCCTGCGGCCAAACAGTGCCTGCAGTGGTTGGTCCAGCGGCTGGTCGAGCCAGCCAGTGGCACTGGCGATGCCGCTGGCCTGCAGGCGCGACTGCAATGCGTTGCGTGCGTCAGCGAAGCGTTGCAGGTAGTCGGTGCGGATCGCCGCGCCATCGCCCAGCAGTTCCTCGCCGGTCTCCGGATCGCGGAAGCGATGGCCTGCGCCGAACGGGAAGTCACGCTCGTCGGCGGTGAGGATCTGCAGCAGTGCCACTTCGCGGCGTGCGCTGGCCAGTTGTTCCAGCAGCACAATGCCGGCCTCGTCAAAACCGTCGCCGATCGCCAGCAGCAGGTCGCCCGGGCGCAAGCGCTCCCACAGCGGGCGCAGGCGATCGGCCACAGGCCAGCCGCCACGCGCCTGCAGCGCATGCAGTTGCAGGTGCACGCGATCACGCTGGCGTGCGCCGTTCGCTGCGGGCACCAACTGCAGTCCATCGCCATTGATCGCCAGCAGGCCGAAACGGTCGCCCTGCTGCAGGGCCAGTTCCACCACGCAGGCGGCCACACCGCGCATGTGGTCCAGGCGGGTGCGCTGCGGTGCCGCGCGATCGGCCTGCCCGGCCGAGGCGGTGGCATCAAGCAGCAGCCAGACCGTGATCGGGCTTTCGCGTTCGGATTCGCGCACGAAGAAGCGGTCCGAGCGTGCATACAGCTTCCAGTCGATCTGGCGCAGCTCATCGCCTGGTTCGTAGGCACGGTACTGGGCGAATTCGAGGCCGGCACCGCGGCTGCGGCTGGCGTGCTGGCCGATGCCACTGGCGCCGCTGGCCAGGCGTGGCCGCACGCGGAGCGTGCGCAGGCGCGCACGCAGTTCCGGTGGCAAGGTCAGCGGGGTACCGGCGTTCACGCGTGGCTCAACCCGGGAACGGCACAGCCTGCAGCAGGGCGGCGACCACGTCGTCGGCACGCTTCTGCTCGGCCTCGGCGGCGAACGACAGCAGCAGGCGATGGCGCATCACCGGCGCGGCCAGCGCCTGCACATCCTCGCGGGTGGCGGCAAAGCGGCCCTGCAGCAATGCGCGCGCTTTTGCCGCCAGCACCAGCGACTGCCCGGCGCGCGGGCCCGCGCCCCACTTCACCCACTGGTTGATCGCGGCGGGTGCGCCTTCGCCTGGGCGGCTGGCGCGCACCAGGCGGGTGATCCAGGCCAGCACATCCGGGCTGACATGCACCTGGCGTACGGCGGCCTGCAGCGCGATCGCCGCCTCTGCATCCATCACCTTCGGCACCGCGTCGGTGGCGCCGCCGGTGGTCTGTTCCAGGATCTGCCGCTCCTCGTCCTCGCTGGGGTAATCCACCAGCACGTGCAGCAGGAAGCGGTCCAGCTGCGCTTCCGGCAGCGGGTAAGTACCCGCCTGCTCGATCGGGTTCTGTGTGGCCAGCACGAAGAACGGCGCCGGCAGTGCGTAGGTGGTGCCGGCGTAGCTGACCGTGCGTTCCTGCATCGCTTCCAGCAGTGCGGCCTGGGTCTTGGGCGGGGTGCGGTTGAGTTCGTCTGCCAACAGCAGGTGGGTGAAGATCGGGCCCTGCTGGAAACGGAAATGGCGATGGCCGGTGCCGTGGTCTTCCTCCAGCAGTTCGGTGCCGAGGATGTCGCTGGGCATCAGGTCGGGGGTGAACTGCACGCGCCGGAACTGCAGTTCCAGCGCCTGCCCGAGCGAGCGCACCAGCAAGGTTTTGCCGAGCCCGGGCGCGCCTTCCAGCAGGCAGTGGCCGCCGGCCAGCAGGCCGATCAGCAGCTGCTCGACCACGGTGTGCTGGCCCACCACGGCGCGTGCAAGCGCGGCGCGCAGCGCATCCAGGCGTGGCAACAGGGAATCGAGGTCGGGGGAAGTCATGGGCGTGCCGGTCCTATCAATTGTTCAACGCGTACATCACGATGTTGACGCCGAAGCGGGTGTTGTCTTCGGCCAGGAAACGCTTGTTGCGCCAGTCGTAGTCCCACTCGCAGCCGTAGTCCTTGTTGCTGTAGAGCAGCCCCAGGCGGCCATCGATCTCGATGCCCTTCAGGTAGTCGTGCACCAGGTCGTCGCCCCAGCCGTTGAGTTCGAAGCTGGTGGCCGGCGGGCCATCGGGGAAACGGAAGAAGCTGCGGTACAGCGGGTGGCTGTTGGGCAGCTTCTGCAGTGCCCTGGGACCAAACAGGCGGCCCATCTGTGCCTCGAACGAGGTGGCGAACAGCCCATCGATATCGTGGTTGCAGTCGTCGACGAAGACGAAGCCACCATTGCGCACATAGCGCACGAAGTTCTGCCGCTCGGCGGCATTGAACTCCACCAGCGTGTGGCCGGCCAGGTAGCAGAACGGCGCTTCCAGCATGCGCGGGTCGGCCAGTGCCACCACGTGCTCCTGCGGGTCCACGCGCAGCGAGGTGTAGTCGATCAGCGAGGTGATCAGGTTGGACGGCATGCGCGCGTCCACGTCCCAGTCACCGGAGTCGTACTGCAGGCGGGTGAACCAGAAGTCGTAGCGCGAACTGCGCGGGCCTGCCTGTGCCCAGGCCGGCAGCGCCGCCGCCGAAGCGGCAGCGGCCAACCAGCGCAGGCAGGCCCGGCGATCCATCAGACGGCGTCGGACAGCGAGGTGAAGGTGAAATCGCGCAGCTTCATCGGCGGGATCATCATCACGTAGCTGGACTCATCACCGGCCACACGCACCGGCTTGCCCAGCTCTTCGATGTTGTTGAGCATGATCACCGGCGACTCGTTGAAGCGGAAGTTCTTCACCGGGTGCTTGATCTGGCCGTTCTCGATGTAGAAGGTGCCGTCGCGGGTGAGGCCGGTCAGCAGCACCGTCTGCGGATCGACCATGCGGATGTACCAGGTACGCGTGACCAGGATGCCCTTCTGGGTGCCACGCACCAGCTCGGCGGTGCTTTTGTCGCCACCGCTCATCAGCAGGTTGCCCGGCGAGGCCTTGGCGGTCTTGCCCTGCTTCTGCGCCCAGAAGCGCGAGTAGTCCAGGTTGGCGATCTTGCCGTTCTCGATGATGGCCATGCGCTCGCGCGGCAGGCCTTCGTTGTCCCACGGCAGCACCGGTGCGTCCGGATGCCACGGATCGGCGATCATGGTCACGCGCGGGTCGTAGACCTGCTCGCCCAGCTTGTTGCCACCACCCTTCTTCGACAGGAAGCTGCGGCCTTCATCGGCCGAGCGCGCACTGAAGAAGTTCATCATGAAGCTGATCAGGCCTGCCGCTGCGGCCGGCTCCAGGATCACCGTGTACTTGCCCGGTTCCAGCGCCTTGGCTTCGGCCGACTCGGTGGCCTTGCGCATGGCGATGCGGATGTCCTGGTCGGCCTTGAAGTCGGCCGCATCCTTCAGGTTGCGGCCGACCCAGCCCGAGCCGCGGCCATCTTCAGTGCGCACAGTGCAGGTGTAATCGAAGTTGGTGGTGCGCTGGTAGGCGAAGTTGCCGTTGCTGTTGGCGGTGGCCTGGAAGCCCTGGCCGTCCTCGAGGAAGCCGGCGGCGATCAGGCCGTGACCACGGCACGGGGCGATCGAATCGGCGGCGACCTTGGCACGGAACGCCGGATCGATGGCAGCAGTGGATTCGCTGAAGGTGGGGCTGGCGCGGTAGCTCTGCTTGCCGATGGCCGGCATGAACTCCGGGTTCTCCGGGGCCAGGCGGGCCAGGTCTTCGGCACGGCGCACCACGCGTTCCAGCGCGGCATCGTCGAACTCGTTGATCGAGGCGGTGCCGACGCGCTTGCCGAAGGCGACGGTGACTGCCAGTTCGGTGTTGTCGACAATGCCACTGGTGGAGACATTGTTCAGCGCGAAGCGGATGTTGCCGCTGATCGCGCCGGCCAGCACGGCGGTGCACTCGTCGGCCTTGGACAGGGCGATGACCTTGTCGAGGATGGCCTTGGCCTGGGCTTCGGTGAAGATACTCATGGTGTAAGGGCTCCTGACCGGTCAGCCGAGGCTGCGTGCGGTGTTGATGACGTTGATGCCGTTGAAGCGCGCGGTGGACGAGCCGTGCGAGACCGCCGAGACCTGTCCCGGCTGGCCCTTGCCGTCGAAGAACGAACCGCCCAGGCGGTAGTCGCGTTCGTCGGCCACGGCGGTGCAGGCGTTCCAGAACTCCGGCGTGCGGATCTGGTAAGCCACGTCTTCCAGCATGCGGGTGATCTGGCCGTTCTTGATCTCGTAGAACAGCTGGCCGCCGAACTGCGCGTTGTAGCGCTGCTGGTCGATCGAGAACGAGCCATCACCGATGATGTAGATGCCGTTCTCCACGTCCTTGATCAGGTCCGGCACGCTCAGCGGCGTCTTGCCCGGTGCCATCGACACGTTGGCCATGCGCTGGAACTGCACGCTGGACCACGAGTCGGCATAGCAGCAGCCGTCGGACTCGGTCTTGCCGAGGATGTGGGCCTGGTCGCGGATGGTCTGGTAGTCCACCAGCTTGCCGTTGCTGATCAGGTCCCAGCGCTTGCACTTCACGCCTTCATCGTCGTATGCCACCGCGCCGAGGCTGCCGGGCTGGGTCTTGTCGGCGAAGATGTTGACCAGCTCGCTGCCGTACTGGAAATGCTGTTCGCGCTTGTCTAGGGTGGCGAAGCTGGTGCCGGCGTAGTTGGCTTCGTAGCCGAGCACGCGGTCCAGTTCCAGCGGGTGGCCGATCGACTCGTGGATGGTCAGCCAGGTATGCGACGGATCGAGCACCAGATCGTACTTGCCCGGCTTCACCGACGGGGCCTTCAGCTTTTCCTGCGCCTGCCGGGCGGCGGCGATGGCGTCTTCCTTCATGTCGTAGGAAGAACTGTAGTTGACCACGCCATTCGGGCTGACCACCTTGCCGGCGGCGGCGCCGTCCAGGTACTCGTAGCCCAGGCCCATCGGCGAGGACAGGCCCGAACGGGTGCGGAACTTGCCGCTGCTCTTGTCGATGGCGGTGACCGTCATCGGCGCCCAGATGCGGTGCACGTCCTGGTCGATATAGGAACCATCGGTGGAAGCAAAGTACTTCTGCTCGTTGACCAGGAACAGCATCGAGTTGACGAAGCTGGCACCAGCGCCCATTGCGGCAGCGTTGACGTCCAGCAGCAGGCCGACCTTGTCCTTGATCGGCACCTCCATCGCATTCTTGCGGATCGGCGTGCGCCAGCTCACCTCACCCACGCCCGGCGCCTTGGCCAGCTGCACCGGTGCGGTCTGCACGCCGGCATTGGCCTTGGCGATGGCCGCCGCCTGCTGCGCGGCCCTGGCCACGTCGGCGGTACCCAGTGCGTTGGTGGCGGCAAAGCCCCAGGCGCCGTTGACGATCACGCGGATGCCCACGCCGGTGGACTCGGTGTTCACCACGTTCTGCACCTTGTCCTCGCGGGTGATCACGAACTGCCGCAGGTAGCGGCCGATGCGCACGTCGCAGTAGGTGGCACCGGCGCTGCGCGCCGCCTGCAGCGCCGCGTCGGCCAGGCGCTTCTTCAATGCCGGGTCGAGGCTGGACTGCAGCTGCTCGGCGGCGATCACCTTGCCGAAGAAGGAGGGCACGATCAGCCCGCCCGCGGTAAGCCCGGTCAGGGCCAGGAAGTCACGTCTTTGCAAGGCTGCTCTCCATGTCGAAGGATGGGTGGCTCAAGCGCCGAGACTGCGCGCGGTGTTGATGATGTTGATGCCGTTGAAGCGGGTGGTGGACGAACCGTGCGAGACCGCCGAGACCTGGCCGCGCTGGCCCTTGCCGTCGAACAACGAACCGCCCAGGCGGAAATCGCGTTCATCGCAGATGGCCGTGCAGGCATTCCAGAATTCCGGCGTGCGGATCTGGTAGGCCGCATCCTCGACCATGCCGGCGATCTTTCCGTCCTTGATCTGGTAGTACAGCTGGCCACCGAACTGCGCGTTGTAGCGCTGCTGGTCGATCGAGTACGACCCCCGGCCGTGGATGTAGATACCGTTCTCCACGTCCTTGATCATGTCCTCGACGCTGAGCGGCTGCTTGCCCGGCGCCAGCGAGACATTGGCCATGCGCTGGAACTGCACGCTGGACCAGGAATCGGCGTAGCTGCAGCCATGCGATGCATCGCGGCCGAGGATATGGGCTTCATCGCGGGTGGCCTGGTAATCGACCAGGATGCCGTCGCGCACCAGGTCCCAGCGCTGGGTCTTGACGCCCTCGTCGTCGTAGCCGACCGCACCGAGGCTGCCCGGCTGGGTCTTGTCGGCGAAGAAGGTGACGATGTCGCTGCCCCAGCGGAAACCCGCATCGCGCTTGTCCAGCGTGGCGAAGCTGGTGCCGGCGTAGTTGGCTTCGTAGCCGAGCACGCGGTCCAGCTCCAGCGGGTGGCCGACGTTCTCGTGGATGGTCAGGAACAGGTTGGACGGGTCCAGCACCAGGTCGTACTTGCCGGGCTTCACCGACGGCGCCTTCAGTTTCTCGCGCGCGTGGCGGGCGGCCGCAATGGCGTCCTCGACCGGGTCGTAGGAATCGCGGTAAGCGGTGATGCCACCGGGCAGGTGCACCTTGCCGCGCGCATCGCCATCGAGGAACTCATAGCCCATGCCCATCGGCGAGGACAGGCCGGCGCGGGTGCGGAACCTGCCGCTGGCCTTGTCGATGGCGGTGGCGGTGAACGGCAGCCAGATGCGATGGATGTCCTGGTCGATGAACGAGCCATCGCTGGAGGCGAAGTACTTCTGTTCGTTGACCAGGAACAGGGTGGAATTGATGTAGTCGGCGCCCGCATCCAGCGCGGCGGCATTGAGGGCCAGCAGCAGTTCGACCTTGTCCTGGATCGGCACCGCCATCGCGTTCCTGCGGACGGGGGTCTGCCAGCGCACCTCCCCGACCGGCGGCGTCGGCGCCAGCTGCACCGGCCGGGTCTGGATGCTGGCGTTGGCGCGGGCGATCGCGGCCGCCTGCTCGACCGCAGCGCGTACGGCGGCCTCGGTCTGCTGGTGGGTGGCAGCGAAGCCCCAGGCCCCGTTGACGATCACCCGCACGCCCACGCCGGACGATTCGCGGTTGGTCACGTTGCCGACCTGATGCTCGCGGGTGATGACCGACTGGTTGAGGTAGCGGCCGATGCGCACATCGCAGTAGCTGGCCTTGGCCGTGCGTGCGGTGGCCAGCGCCACGTCCGCCAGGCGCCTGCGCTGGAGGGTGTCGACCGGGGCGAGCAGTTGCTCGGCGGCGATGGCACGGGAATGCGGCAGCAGCAGGCCCGCCAGGCCCAGACCGGAAAAAGCCAGGAACTCACGTCGTTGCACAGCGTTTCTCTCTCTCGCTTGCGTGCGGCCGGCAACGGGCCGAGCCGATCACGTCAACCACTCGACTTTCGCCAGCGCGGGGCATCCGGGCAAGTGACTGCAGTCATGGTTGGGGGTGTTTCGGCAGGGCTTGCAGCCCTGCACCTGCTCAGAGCCGGAGCAACAGCCACAGCAACAGCGGGCTTGCTGAGGGATGGCGGCGCGGTGTGGGTGGGCAGGACACGCCGTAAACCCCCCTCCGGGGTCCGGCCCAGCCGCTGGCGGCTGTGCGTTCGGGCGCTTGCGAAGCAGTGCTTCGCAAGCAAAGCGCCCTCACCCCTGGGGGCTCGATGGCGCCATCCATGGCGCCAACGGTCCTGCCCACCCACACCGCCCCGCCTCTGACAGATTCCGTGCGCTGCTGGTAGGTGTCGACCTTGGTCGACACATCTGTCAGATATCGAATGAAATTCGGGGTCAGATCCGTTTTCCTGCGGAAAACGGATCTGACCCCAAGAGCCGTTCCAACAGACCGCAGGAAACTGTCGAAGGCGGGGTGGGTCCAGTGGCAGGGGCGTGAGCGCCATGGATGGCGCGACCGAGCCTCCATGGACGGATTTACGGCGTCCCCTGCCACCGGATCCACCCCGCCATCCCTCAGGAAGCCCGCTGTTGTTGTTGCTTTGGCTGTTGCCGTTGCTGTGGCTTGAAGCAGGTGCAGGGCGCAGCCCTGCTCGGAACACCCCCCCTCGTGCACAATGGGCCGACCCCGCCTGGACACCGTCCTGATGTCGAGCAAGCCGCATTCAGAAGCCTGCGAGCGCAACCGCGAACCGATCGCCGCCGCACTCGACCCGTGGATGGGCGACCGCCATCGGGTGCTGGAAATCGGCAGCGGCACCGGCCAGCACGCGGCCTTCTTCGCCGAGCGTTGGCCCTGGCTGCGCTGGCAGCCCAGCGACCATCCGGACCATCTGCCCGGCATCGAGGCCTGGCGCGCGGAAGCGGCGCTGCTGAACCTGCTGCCGGCGGTGGCGCTGCAGGTGGAACTGCCACCGGCGCCTGGGCTCAGCCTGCCACAGGGCAGCACGTTCGACGCCGCGTTCAGCGCCAACACGCTGCACATCATGAGTTGGGCGCACGTGCAGGCGTTGTTCGCCGCGCTGCCATCGGTGCTGCGTCGCGGCGCGCTGCTGGCCGCGTACGGCCCGTTCAACTACGGCGGCCGCTACAGCAGCGACAGCAACGCGCAGTTCGATGCCTGGCTGAAGGCGCGCGACCCGCGCAGCGGCATCCGCGATAGCGAAGCGGTGCAGGCGCTGGCCGCCGACCACGGATTCACCCGCCTGGGGGATGTAGCGATGCCGGCCAACAACCGCCTGCTGCTGTGGCGGTTGGGGTAAACCATCGGTAGTGCCGGCCGCTGGCCGGCAACCGATTGCCGGGATGAATGCTGGCCAGCGGCCGGCACTCCCTTCAAGCCACCTGCACGATATGCAGCGCCTTCGGATTGCGCCACTGCGCCAGCAGGGCCGCTTCGCGCGCCTTGGCCTGCTCGAAATGCGCTTCCTTGACGTGGCCGAAGCCGCGGATGTGCTCGGGGATGCTGGCAATCTCCACCGCCAGGGCCAGGCGGTCGTCATCCAGGCCGTCCAGCAGTACCTGCACGGTGGCCTCGTAATCGCCGATCAGCTTGCGCTCCATGCGGCGTTCCGCGGTGCGCCCGAATACGTCGAAGCGGCCGCCACGCAGGAACTTCAGCCTGGCCAGCAGGCCGAAGGCCTTGAACATCCACGGGCCGTATTCCTTCTTCAGCAACCGGCCCTGCTCATCCTTCCTGGCGAACAGCGGCGGCGCCAGGTGGAAGCGCAGCTGGTAATCGCCCTCGAACTGCTGCTGCAGGCGGCGCTGGAAGTCGCCGCTGGTGTACAGGCGGGCCACTTCGTACTCGTCCTTGTAGGCCATCAGCTTGAACAGGTAGCGGGCCACGGTCTCGGTCAGCGCCGTGGAGCCGCCGATGCGCTCGGCTTCGGCGGTGCGCACGCGCTCGACCAGGCGGCGGTAGCGGTTGGCGTAGGCAGTGTCCTGGTACTCGACCAGGAACGCGGCGCGGCGCTCGATCATTTCATCCAGCGAGCGCGACAGGCGGGCGTCATCCAGCGGCAGGAACGCCACGTCGCCACCGTGCGAGGGCAGGCCGCGCAGTTCGCGTTCGTCGCCGGTGTTGCGCGGTGCCGCAGTGGCACCCCATTCATTGCCCTCCCACTCGCCTGGCGGCAGCGGATGCAGCGGGCCCGGGGTGGATTCGGCATCGGTGTGGCGGTTGCGCACCAGGCCGGCGGCCTGCTGCACGGCCTGCGGATCGACCACGGCCAGGCGGCCCCACGCAAAGGCCTGCTGGTTCATCGCCACGGCGGCGCCATTGAGCTCGATGGCGCGCATCAGTGAGTCGAACGACAGCGGCACCAGGCCCTGCTGCCAGGCGTAGCCGAGGATGAACAGGTTGGCGGCGATGGCATCGCCCAGCAGCGCGGTGGCCAGCTGGGTGGCATCGAGCAGCAGTGGTTCCTGGCCGCCCAGTGCCACGCGCACGCCGGCGATGATGTCGGCGGCGGGGAACTGCATGTCCGGGCGGGTGGTGAACGTGCCCGGCATCGCTTCGTAGGTGTTCAGCACCACCTGCGAACGGCCGGCGCGCACCTTCGACAGCGCCCAGTAATCGTTGACCACCACCATGTCGCAGCCCAGCACCAGGTCGGCTTCACCGGCGGCGATACGCACGGCGTGGATGTCTTCAGGGCGACGGGCAATGCGGATATGCGTGGTCACCGCGCCGCCCTTCTGCGCCAGGCCGGTCTGGTCGAGCACGGTCGCGCCCTTGCCTTCCAGGTGGCCGGCCATGCCCAGCAGCGCGCCGATGGTCACCACGCCGGTACCGCCGACGCCGGTGATCAGGATGTTCCAGGGCTGTTCCAAGCTGTCGCGAAGGGTCGGTGCCGGCAGGTTGTCCAGCAGCGTGGACGCATCGCGCTTGCTGCCCTTGCGCGGCTGGCCACCGTGCACGGTGACGAAGCTCGGGCAGAAGCCGTTCACGCAGGAATAGTCCTTGTTGCAGTTGGACTGGTCGATCTCGCGCTTGCGCCCGAACTCGGTTTCCTTCGGCAGCACCGACACGCAGAAGCTCTTCTTGCCGCAGTCGCCGCAGCCTTCGCAGACCAGCGAATTGATCAGCACCCGCTTCTGCGGGTCTTCCAGCTTGCCGCGCTTGCGGCGGCGGCGCTTCTCGGTGGCGCAGGTCTGTTCGTAGATCAGGATCGAAACACCCTTCACTTCGCGCAGGCGCTTCTGCACTTCGTCCAGCTCGCTGCGGTCATGGAACTCGACGTCGCTGGGGAAGTGCTCGCGCTGGCCGGTCCACTTGCCGATGTTGTCCGACAGCACCACGATGGTGTGGATGCCTTCGGCGCGCATCTGCTTTGCGATGTCCGGCACGCTCAGCGGACCGTCCACCGGCTGGCCGCCGGTCATCGCCACCGCATCGTTGTAGAGGATCTTGTAGGTGATGTTGACGCCGGCAGCGACCGCCTGGCGGATCGCCAGCGAACCGCTGTGGAAGTAGGTGCCGTCGCCGAGGTTCTGGAACACGTGCGGGGTATCGGTGAACGGCGCCTGCCCGGCCCAGGTCACGCCTTCGCCGCCCATGTGGGTGAAGGTATCGGTGCTGCGGTCCATCCAGGTCACCATGTAATGGCAACCGATGCCGGCCAGCGCACGCGAGCCTTCCGGCACGTTGGTGGACGTGTTGTGCGGGCAGCCGGAGCAGTAGTGCGGCACGCGCGGAAAACTGGCGCGCGGCAACGCAAGTTCGGCTTCCTTCTCCTGCATCCACTGCAGGCGCTGCTCGATCGATGCGTTGTTGAAGAACTTCTGGATGCGGCGACCGATCACGCCGGCGATGGTGGCCGGGGTCAGTTCACCGGTGGACGGCAGGATCCACTCACCGCTCTCGTCGTACTTGCCGACGATGGACGGGCGCTGGCCCCAGCTGGCCGGCCAGTTGAAGAACTGTTCCTTCATCTGGCGCTCGATGAAGGCACGCTTCTCCTCCACCACGATGATGTCTTCCAGGCCCTGCGCGAAGCGCGCGATGCCCTGCGGCTCCAGCGGCCAGGTCATGCCGACCTTGTACACGCGGATGCCGATGTCGGCGCAGGCGGCTTCGTCCAGGCCCAGGTATTCCAGCGCCTGCAGCACGTCCAGGTAGCTCTTGCCGGTGGTGACGATGCCCAGCCGCGCGCGCGGCGCATCCATCACCACCTTGTCGATGCCATTGGCGCGGGCGAACGCCTGTGCAGCCTTCACCGCATAGCGGTGCAGGCGCATTTCCTGGTCCAGCGGCGGGTCCGGCCAGCGGATGTTGAGGCCGCCGGTCGGCATCTCGAAGTCTTCCGGCAGCACGATGCGGCGCGCCATCGGATCGACCTCGACCGAGGCCGACGATTCCACCGTCTCGGCGATCGTCTTGAAGCCGACCCAGCGGCCGGTGTAGCGGCTCATCGCCCAGCCCAGCAGGCCCATGTCCAGGATGTCCTGCACGCCGGCCGGGTTCAGCACCGGCATCATGGCGCTGACGAACTCGTCCTCGCTGCCATGCGGCAGGGTTGAACTGCGGCAGGCGTGGTCATCGGCGGCCAGCGCCAGCACGCCGCCATGGCGCGAGGTGCCGGCGGCATTGGCGTGCTTGAACACGTCGCCGCAGCGGTCCACGCCCGGGCCCTTGCCGTACCACATGCCGAACACGCCCTGCACGTTGGCGCCGGGGAACAGGTTGGTCTGCTGGGTGCCCCACACCATGGTGGCGCCCAGGTCCTCGTTCAGGCCGGGGGTGAACTTCACCCTGGCCGCGTCGAGGTGTTTGCGCGCGCGCCACAGCTCCAGGTCAAAGCCGCCCAGCGGGCTGCCACGGTAGCCACTGACGAAACCGGCGCTGTCGATGCCTTCGTGCGCGTCGCGCAGCCGCTGCATCAACGGCAGTTTCACCAGCGCCTGCACGCCACTCAGGTAGATCCGCCCCTCGTTGCGGGTGTACTTGTGGTCGAGCGTGTAGTCACGGTCGATCAGGTCGGCGGAAGAGGGCGAAGTGAGTTGCGCGGTACTGGTCATGGCTGGCCCGGTCAGGATCGGCTGGCACCGGCCGCGTGCAGGCACGCGGCGGGAAAGGCGCGAATTGTAGCAGCGAGGCCCGACCGGCCCGGCACTCGCGCCGGCGGCCATGCTGGGGTTAGGATCGGGGAGAGAGAGGGAGGCTGCGGTTGCGGCCTGGGGAGAAGGGATGTCAGTTGCAGCAAAGATCCTGGGCAGCATGTTGCTGGTCTCGGGAACGGCCCCCGTGTGGGCCGCGCCGGCGGTGCCGGCACCACAGGAGTTCTACTTCGACAGCGATGCGGCCGCCGTGCCGATGGTCGTGGTCCAGTCCGACGGGGATGCGCTGGTGGCGCAGCTGCTCAAACAGCGCGAGCGCGGGCGGCGTACCGTGGAGGCCACCGTGCAGCTGGCGTCGGTGGCCATTGCGCAGGGCCGCACCGAGCTGGGTGAACAGCTGTATCGCGAAGCACTGAAGGATGCGCCGGTGCAGGGCAGCCTGGGCCGTAGCGTGCGCTGGAATTACGGCTGGGACCTACTGCGTCAGGGCCAGCCCGAAGCCGCCCTGGAGCAATGGCAGGCCGCTGCCGGTGGTTCGCTGAGCAAGCCGGGCTGGCTGCCACCCACCTATGCGCTGGCGCTGTGGCGGGCCGGGCAGAAGCAGGAGGCGGTGCAGTGGTATGCCGCAGCGGTGCGTACCGAGCCGACGCAATGGAGCGACAGCAGCCGTTTTGCGCAGTTGTTGCCGTTGTGGCGTGACGACGAGCGCGCCTCGCTGGCGGAAGTGCAGCAGGCCTGGGCGGCCGCGCCGCCGGCCTGGCCCTGAGGGAGGGGGGGGGGCGGGTTGCACCCGGCACCCGCAGAGGCAACGGCTGGAGCAACTGCAGCAGCCGAAGCAACAGCGGGCTTCCTGCGGGATGGCGGGGCACTGTGGGTTTGCGGGGCCGCCGTAAACCCATCCATGGGGGCTTGGTCGCCGCATCCATGCGGCTCACACCCCGCAAACCCACAGTGCCCCGCCTTCGACAGGTTCCGGCGGCTGTTGGTAGGTGTCGACCTTGGTCGACACGGTAGGTCCATGCCATGCGTGGATGAGATCTGCCAGGGATAGAAATCGAACTGGGGTCAGATCCGTTTTCCTCTGGAAAACGGATCTGACCCCAGGGCCTCAAGAGCAGCCAGCCAACCGCTTTTGCTTTTGCTTCTGCTCTTTTTCTTTCTTCCACGTGGCTGATCGCCAACCGCAGCTGTTGCTTTCAGCAACCAGCCACGAGGGGCTGCGCCGTTCGCTGGAAACCCCTCAATCGTCCGCGGAAACCGTCCGCCCCGACGCCCATGCCCGCAGTGCCTCTACCTGCTCGGCCATCAGCACCGACAGCGGCCGCGTCGCACGGATCTCGTTCATCAGCAGCTCGGTATCCAACGGCCGGCCTTCGGCGTGCGCCGCATACAGCCCGGCCACGATCGCCTGCTCGATCTCGGCGCCGGAGAAACCATTGGCCGCGGCCGCCAGCGCCGGCAGCGCGAAGTCGTCGCCGTTGAGCTGGCGTCGCCCCAGGTGCAGCCGCAGCAGCTCCACACGCACCTCAGGCGTGGGCAGATCGACGAAGAAGATCTCGTCAAAGCGGCCCTTGCGCAGCAGTTCGGCCGGCAACTCGTGTACCTGGTTGGCGGTGGCGACGATGAAGACCGGCGCCTTGCGTTCGGCCATCCAGGTCAGCAGGTAGCCGAGCACGCGGCGGGATACGCCACCGTCCTCGCCACCGCTGGCCAGGCCCTTCTCGATCTCGTCCATCCACAACACGCAGGGCGCCAGCTGCTCGGCCGAGGCCAGCGCCTGGCGCAGGTTGGCCTCGGTCTCGCCGTGGTACTTGTTGTACAGCGCGCCCACGTCCAGGCGCAGCAGCGGTACGCCGAAGCCGGCGGCGGTGGCCTTGGCCAGCATCGATTTGCCGCAGCCCTGCACGCCCAGCAGCAACATGCCGCGCGGCGGGTCCAGGCCGGCCGGTGCCGAGCCGGCGATGAAGGCCACCCGGCGCTGGCTGATCCAGCGCTTGAGCCGGTTGGCACCGGCCACGTCGCCGAAGCGCGCGCTGTCATGCTCGAAGAACAGGTGGCCGCTGCGGTTGAGCAGCTCGAACTTCAGCCGTGCCAGCTGCGGCAGGTCGTCGTCGCGCAGCGCGCCATCGGCGTAGATCAGCTGGCGGGCGATGCGGCGGGCATCGACCAGGCTCAGGCCCTGCAGGTTCTTCAGGATCTTCTTCACCGCCTCGCTGTCGACCTCGACACGGCGGCCGCCGTGTTCGCGCGCATAGGCGTCGGCCTCCTCGCGCAGCATCTTCAGCAGGGCGTTGGCATCGGGCAGGCGCGGGTTGAAGCGCACCGCCAGGGCCTCCAGCTCGGCCGGCAGCTCGACCTTGGCGCCGATCAGCACCAGCACATGCGGCTCGCTATGGCGGCGCTGGATCAGGTCGCGCAGCGCGCGCTGGTGGCTGGCATACCCCAGGTAGGGGTGGAAATCGAGCAGCAGGTAGACACCCCGCTGATCGGCCTGGCGGATCATCTGCAGGGCGGCGCTGGCATCGGGCGGGCCGACCGGCGGATCCTCGCGGTCCAGGTCGATGCGACGCAGGCCCTCGGTGATGGACCAGCGGTGCAGGGCCCGCCACACGTGCATCAGCGTCTGCCGGAACAGCTCGACGATGCGGGCCTCATCCTGGGTCTCGATCACGATCAGGGGGGTATTGGCGCGGATCAGTGCGCTCAGGTCCTGCAGTTCGCTCATGCCGGTTCGATCCTTCGGGGGCGCCACGATAGCAAAGGCGATGGCCACTGGTTCAGCACGGTGCTACCTCCCGTCACCACCGCCGGTGTACGCTCGGGGCACGTACCCGGAAGCGAGGCTGGCATGAAGACGATCCTGGTGGCCGGTTCCAAGGGCGGGGTGGGCAAGACCACCGTCGCCACCCACCTGGCCGCGTACGCGGCATTGCAGGGCAAGGCCACGGTGATCGCCGATGCCGACCCGCAGGGCTCCAGCACCCGCTGGGCACAACGGCGTGCAGGGCTGGAAAGCGCGGTGCTCCCCATCGATGTGTATCGGAAGAAGCAGTGGGCGCAGAAGCTGCCTGACGGTACCGATACCGTCATCATCGATGCACCGGCCGGTGCGCTGGCCGACGATATCCCCCATTTCCTGGACGCGGCCGACGCCGTGGTGGTGCCGGTGCTGCCCTCGGCGCTGGATATCGAAGCCATCGTCGGCTTCCTCAACAGCCTGGCCCAGAACCCGCGCGTGCACAGCCGCAAGCTGCCGGTGGGGCTGGTCCTCAACCGCACCAAACCCTGGACCCAGACTTCGCAGCAGGCGCTGCAGATGCTGGCCGAATGGCCATACCCGGTGGTCGCGCAGCTGCGTGACAGCCAGAGCTACGTGGTCATGACCGGCCTGGGCCGCAGCCTGTTCGACTATCGCTCCGCCCAGGTGCGCGAACACCAGGCCGACTGGGAGCCGCTGCTGTCCTGGCTCAAGCTTTGATGCCTGCCTCACTTCTCCTGCTGCATCCTCTTCTCCATGGAAACCCGCGATGCGTGAACTGATCCTGCTGCGCCATGCCCATGCCGAACCCGCCGTTTCCGGCCAGGCCGACCTCGACCGGCCGCTGTCGCCGGTGGGGCTCGCCGAGGCCGAAGCCGCCGGCAAGTGGTTGAAGGAAAACAACCTGCTGCCCGACTGCGTGCTGTGCTCGCCGTCGCGACGTACCCGCGAGACCCTGGAAGCGGTGATGACGGCCATCGGCTATGTCGAAAAGCGCCTGGAAGACCGGATCTACGAAGCCACCCCGGGCACCCTGGCGGCGCTGGTGGACGAGCGTCGTGACCTGGACCGGGTGCTGATCGTCGGCCACAACCCGGGCCTGGAGCAGCTGGTGGCCCTGATGACCGACGGCACCAGCAGTGACTATCGCGGCATGCCGCCGGGCGGCGTGGCCGTGCTTGGCTTCCCGCGCGAGGCCTCGATCGAACCCGGCGTGGCCAGCCTGAACGCGTTCTGGTGGCCGTGATCCGATGAGCCTGGCGCGGCGCAGCCGCTTCCTGCTGCCCGCGTTGCTGGCGCTCGGCCCGGCCTGGGCCGCGGCGCCCCCACCGACCCCGTTGCCGCCCGTGTCCGCCGAGGCGCCACGGGTATTGCGCCTGGATACCCAGCGCTCGCGGATCGGCTTCGAGGTGCGCACCCGATTCGGCCAGCGCATCGAAGGCGTGTTCCCGCACTTCGAGGGGCGTATCGAGATCCTGTCCGACGGCCGTCACCAGGTGCACCTGAAGATGTTCACCCGCTCGGTGGAGATCCCCGGCAAGGCGCGCTATACCGGCTGGATGCGCGGCGAGGAGTTCTTCGATGCCGGGCGCCATCCGGTGGTCGAGTTCGACTCGCTGCCCTACTGGCCGGAGACCGTGGAGCAGGGCGGCGCCATCAACGGCCGGCTGACCCTGCGCGGCATCAGCCACCCCGAGTCATTGCAGGTCGAGAAGGCGGAGTGCGCCCGACCCGGCTATGATTGCGACGTCGTCAGCCGCGGTACCGTGCAGCGAGGCCGGTACGGAATGGACAGCTGGCAGCTAGCCTTGAGTGACCGAGTGACCTTCGTATTGCGTGCGCGCCTGAGCGAGGCGCCGAAACCGTGAACCTCCTGCTGCGCGTCCTGGCGCTGGCAACCGTGTTGCTGGGCAGCGGTTGTGCATCGCTCTCGCATGCCGAGCGTGACCGTGCCGAAGCGATTGCCGTGCAGGCGCGCTCGACCGACGTCGACTGCCAGCGCGCCGACCGCTGCGCGCAGGACTCGCCGTTGCGTGCGCTGGCGGGCCGGGCGTTCACCGAATCCACCCCGGAACAGCCACGCCACTACGCCACCCTGCTCGACGAGGGCGAGGGCGCCCTGGTCGCGCGCCTGAACCTGCTGCGAAGCGCCACCCGCAGCATCGACCTGCAGACCTACATCTTCGACAAGGACGACAGTGCCCGGCTGGTCATCGACGAGCTGCTGGCCGCGTCGCGGCGCGGGGTGAAGGTGCGGGTGCTGATCGACCAGCTCTCGGCGATCTCCGACCTGCAGATCCTCGGCGCCCTGTCCGGCGCGCACCAGAACTTCCAGCTGCGGGTCTACAACCCGACCTTCGGCAAGGCCCGGCTGAACTACTTCGACTATGCCGGCAGCGTGCTGTGCTGCTTCCGCCGCTTCAACCAGCGCATGCACAACAAGCTGCTGGTGATCGACGATGCGATCGGCGTGGTCGGCGGCCGCAACTACCAGGACGACTATTACGACTGGGACCGCGAGTACAACTTCCGCGACCGCGACGTGCTGATCGCCGGCCCGGAGGCGCGGGCGATGGCGGCCAACTTCGATGCCTTCTGGCGCGCCAGGCGCAGCGTGCCGGCCGAGCGCCTGAACGATGTCGGCCGCACCCTGCTGCGCGAGGGCGTGCCGACCCTGCCGCCGGCCAGCTTCCGCCGCCCCGAGCGGGTGGAGCGGGTCAGTGCCGAAGCCAATGACATGGACTTCGTCAGCCGTTCCTTCGTCGATACCGCGTTGCCGGTGGCCTCGGTGCGCTATGTCGCCGACCTGCCGCGCAAGCACCGGCGCGAGAAGGCCGATGCGCCGCTGGCCGGACAGCACGTGACCGAGCCGCAGCTGGATGCGCTGATCGCCGGCGCGCAGAAGGAAGTGATCCTGCAGACGCCGTACCTGGTGCTGTCCAAACCGGCGCAGAAGCTGTTCCGCGAGCTGCGCAAGCGACCGCAGCCGCCGCGCGTGGTGGTGTCCAGCAACAGCCTGGCGGCGACCGACAACCCGATCGTCTATGCGCTGTCGTACAAGTACAAGCGGCGCAACATGCGCGAACTGGGCTTCAACATCTTCGAATACAAGCCGTTCCCGCTGGATGCACCGGTCGATTACCGCAACCTGCTGCCCGACCCGATCGCCGCGCCGGAAGGCGACGACGACGGCGGGCGCAACCCGCTGATCGGCGGCAGTGCTGCCGGCAGCAATGCCGGCGACCGTCGCGATCGCGATGAGCACCCGGCACCCACCGGCAAGCAGGGGCCGGTGAACCATCCGCGCACCGGCAGTGCCTACCAGAACGCGCGCGAGCGCCGCCGTGCGGCCGGCAGCGAGGTCGAAACGCGCCTGCTGCGCACCGAGACCCGGCCCTCGTTCCTGGGCAGCAAGGCGGTCAACAAGCCGTTGCCGGTCACCCGCAAGGGCGCGCGCATGGGCCTGCATGCCAAGTCGTTGGTGGTCGATCGCCGCATCGGCGTGGTCGGCACCCACAACTTCGACCCGCGCAGCGAGAACTACAACACCGAAGGCGCGGTGATCATCGATGACCCGGCCTTCGCCGAGCAGCTGGCCGAGAGCATCCTGCGCGACACCCACCCGCAGAACTCGTGGACGGTGGCGCCGCGGGCCAAGCCGCCGGTGCTGTCCGGGCTCAACTACAGCGTCGGCAAGGCCTCCGAAGCACTGCCGATCCTCGACTTCTGGCCGTGGCGCTATGCCACCGACTACGAGTTCAAGCCCGGCCCGGACTGCCCGCAGCCGTTGCCCCGGCAGGACCCGGGCTTCCACCGCTGCTATGTCGCCGTGGGTGATTTCCCCGAGGTCAATGTCGGCCCGAAGTGGCTGCTGGTACGCATGCTGACCGCATTCGGCGCCGGCCTCGTTCCCATCCTCTGAAGGTGCCCGCATGACCCAGGTGTTCCGCGAAGCCGTTTCCCTCGAGCAGCTCAATACGCTCAGCCGCAACACCGCGATCGCGTCGCTGGGCATCGTCTTCAGCGCGGCCGGTGACGACTGGCTGCAGGCCACCATGTCGGTGGACGAGCGCACCCGCCAGCCCTACGGCATCCTGCATGGCGGCGCGTCGGTGGTGCTGGCCGAGACCCTGGGCAGCAGCGCCGGCAACCTGTGCGTGGATACGGCCAAGCAGATCTGCGTGGGGCTGGAAATCAACGCCAACCACGTGCGTGCGGTGCGTTCGGGCACGGTCACCGGCACCGCCCGCGCGCTGCACGTGGGCCGCAGCACCCAGCTGTGGGAGATCCGCATCGAGGACGAGCAGGGCCGGCTGGTGTGCATCTCGCGGCTGACCCTGGCGGTGGTGGCGGCCGGCCACGGCTGAGCCCCGGACGGGCGGTGACGGCAGCGGAACCCAGCGTTCCCTGCCGATTGCCCCGGTCGATGGGTGTTATGGCCTAAATCGGCTGGCAGCGATGACGGCCCTCCGGTATCGTGCGCGGATGACTTCCCCCACTCCGGCCCCCCGCGGCGGCGTGGCGCGTGTGTGCCGTTACCTGTACCGCGTACCGCTGCTGTTGGTCCACATCATCGTGTTCCTGCCGCTCATCCTGATCGGCATGCTTCGGCCGTGGGGCGAACTGCGCGTGGGCGAGGCGACCCTGGGGGCCAAAGTGGTCAACTGGTGGCAGGGCGGGCTGATGTGGATCTTCGGCTTCCGCCTGGTGCAGATCGGCAGGCCGCTGCCCGGCGCCGTGCTGTTCGTCGCCAACCACGTCAGCTGGGTCGACATCTGCATCCTGCACAGCCAGCGCATGATGGGCTTCGTCGCCAAGCGCGAGATCGCCAGCTGGCCGCTGGTCGGGTGGCTGGCCGCGCGCGGGCAGACCATCTTCCACCAGCGCGGCAACACCGAATCGCTCGGTGGCGTGATGCAGGTGATGGCCGATCGCCTGCGCGAAGGCAAGGCAGTGGGCGTGTTCCCCGAAGGGCGTACCCGCGGTGGCCACGAAGTGGGCCCGTTCCATGCCCGCATCTTCCAGGCGGCGGTTGAGACCGGCGTGCCGGTGCAGCCGGTGGCTCTGGTGTACGGGCTCAAGGGCGACGCGCAGACCATTGTCGCGTTCGGCCCCGGCGAGAGTTTCTTCGCCAATTTCCTGCGCCTGCTCGGTGAGCCGGCGCGGCGTGCGGAAGTGCATTTCCTGGCACCGATCGGTGCGCAGGACCTGGAAGGCCGTCGGCGCATCGCGGAGACGTCGCGCGCGCGCATCGTGGCGGCCATGAGCACGCAGTGAGGGTGCGGTGGCCCTGATCCCGCCACCCGTCCTGGACGCCGGCACGCCGACGCTGCACGCGGCTGACTACCAGCCACCGCGCTGGCTGCGCAATCCGCACCTGCAGTCGATGCTCAGCTCCAGCCGCATGCGCCTGCAGCGCGGCCTGCTGCTGCTGGCCGCGACCGGCGCGATCAGCGAGGAACTGATCCTCGACGGCGGCGACGGCGTGCGCCTGCAGGGCTGGCACAGCCATGTCGAAGGCCGCGAACCCAAGGGCATGGCCCTGCTGCTGCATGGCTGGGAAGGCAGTGCCGAATCCAGCTACATGCGCATGGCGGCCGCGCGCATGCTCGAACAGGGCTTCGACGTGGTGCGGCTGAATTTCCGCGACCACGGCAATACCCATCACCTCAACCCCGGCATCTTCCACTCCAACCTGATCGACGAAGTGGTGCATGCCGCAGGCGATATCGCCCAGCGCTGGCCGCAGCTGCCGCTGGTGGCCGCCGGCTACTCGCTGGGCGGCAACTTCGTGCTGCGCCTGGCCCTGCGTGCGCCGGCGGCCGGCGTGCCGCTGCTGCGCGTCGCCTCGGTATGCCCGGTGCTGGACCCGGCGCTGACCATGGAGAGCATCGAGAACGGCCCGGCAATGTACGACTGGTACTTCCGGCGCAAGTGGGCCGGTTCGTTGCGGCGCAAGCGCGACCTGTTCCCCGAACTGAGCGACTGCGACGACCGCGTGCTGAAGCTGGACATCCGTGCGTTGACCGCCTGGCTGGTCGAGCGCCACACCAGTTTCGGCTCGTTGCAGGCCTATTTCGACGGCTACTCGATTGCCGGCGATCGCCTGTCCTCGCTGCAGGTGCCGGCCGACATCCTGATGGCACAGGACGACCCGGTGATCCCGTACGCGACCTTCAGCGACTGGCAGCTGCCGCGCCAGGCGCACCTGGAAACCGCCTGCTGGGGCGGCCACTGTGGCTTCCTGGAAAACTGGCGCGGTGACGGCTTCTCCGAGCGCTGGGTGGCGCAGCGCCTGCAGCGCGTGCTGCAAGGCTGAACCGGCACGGGCGCGCAGGCCGCTACAATGCGGGTTTGCCCTTGAACCGGACCGCCATGCAAGACCAGATCATCCAAGCGTTGCGCCAGAACGAGGCCGACCAGGCCGTGCAGCTGGCCCAGGCGTGGACCCGTGATGAACCCGGCCAGGCCGAGGCCCACCGCTGGCTGGCGCTTGCGCTGCAGCAGCAGGGCAAGGCCGAGGACGCGATGGAGGCCCTGCAGCAGGCGCTGCAGCTGGCCCCGGACAATGCCCAGCTGCACCTGCAGCACGCAGGCCTGCTGCTGGCCCTGCGCCAGTTCGACGGCGCTGGCGAAGCACTGACGCGCACCACCGGGCTGGACCCGAACGCCTTCGCTGCCTACCTGATGCAGGCCCACCTGGCGATCGGCCGCAACGATTTCGATGAAGCGCAGCGCCTGTCCACCCTGGCCTCGCGTGTCGAACCGGACCACCCGGAACTGCTGACCATCGACGGCATGATCGCGCTGCGCCGCGATGATGCCGATCGCGCGCTGACGCTGCTGTCGGCCGCCAACCAGGCCCAGCCCAACGACATTCGCGTGCTCTACGCACTGGGCTTCGCCTACCTGGGCAAGAACATGCTGGCCTTCGCCGAGCAGGCGTTCCGCCGCGTGCTGGAACTGAACCCGACCATCGCCTCGCTGCATGGCCTGGTGGTGCAGCTGGCCATGCGCCAGGGCAACCTGGACGCTGCCGCCGAAGCGATGCAGATCGCGCTGCAGCAGCAGGGCCTGGATACGCCATCGATGCGCCGCCTGGCCGGCGAACTGGCACTGCGCAGCGGCCAGCCGCTGCAGGCGCTGGAGCACCTGCTGCCGTTGCTGGAATCGCTGCCTGACGACCGCGACGTACTGCAGTTGCTGCTGATGTCCTGGCAGCGCCTGGGCCGCGAAGACGAGGCCCGCGCACGCCTGGATGCCGCCCTGGAGCAGCACCCGCAGCTGCACGACCTGTGGCTGGCACGCCTGGCGGTGGAAGAGGTCGGCAGTGCCACCGCCGCCGCCACGGTCGAGCGCTGGATGGACGCGATGCCGGGCCACCTGCCGGCGCTGGAAGCGCGCCTGCGCCTGCACGACATGGTGGGCGAACACGCCCAGGCCGAAGCGATCGCCGAGCGCATCGTCAACCTCGAACCGGGCCGCGTCAGCGGCGAAACCCGCCTGGTCGAAGGCCTGCTGCAGCGCGATCCGGCCGCCGCGGTCGCCCGCGTGCAGGCGCTGATCGACATGGCACCGGAAGGCCACCGCGCCGACCTGCGCACCTGGCTGGGTGAGATCCAGGATCGCGCCGGGCAGCACGAAGACGCGCTGCAGACCTGGCTGGCACTGCAGGCCGACCAGGCACCGCAGCGCCTGCCGCTGCCGCCGCAGGCCAAGGCGCCGCCGAGCTGGCCGGACAAGGGCGAGATCGACGGTGATGCCACTTCCGCGCCAATCTTCCTGTGGGGCGCGCCGGGTTCGGGCGTGGAGCGCGTGGCGACCGGCCTGGCCGCCGCCAGCCCGGTGCTGCGCAGCGACCGCTATACCTCCAACGCACCCGACGACGCGTTCCAGAACTACCACACGCTGCAGGACCTTGCCTCGGGCGTGCTGACCCCGGAGCGGCTGGTGCAGCGCTGGCGCGAACAGCTGCCGTCGCGCGGCGTGCAGGACGACGCGATCATCGACTGGCTGCTGTGGTGGGACAACGCGCTGCTGTGGGCGCTGCGCCCGCAGCTGCCGCAGGGCCGCCTGCTGGTGGTGCTGCGCGATCCGCGCGACATGCTGCTGGACTGGGTGGCCTACGGTGCCGCCGCACCGCTGGCAATGACCTCGCTGGCCGAAGCCAGCGAATGGCTGGCGCGCGCGCTGGCCCAGGTCGCCGCCCTGCACGAGGACGATCTGTACCCGCAGGTGCTGCTGCGCATCGACCAGATCGGCAACGATCCGCAGGCGATGGCCGAACTGCTGGGCCGCCTGTTCGAGCGGCCGATGCCGCCAGCCGCGCAACTGGGTGCGCCGCGCTTCCCGCCGGGCCACTGGCGCAACTACCGCGACGTGATGAGCGCCGCCTTCGCCAAGCTCACCCCGATCGCGGTGCGCCTGGGTTATCCGGAAGAGTGAGGACACGCCGATGCAACTGAGCAGCCACAGCCTGACCAACGGTGCACCGATCGACCGCGAATTCGCCGCCGGCGATGCCGCGGGCTTCGCACCGGACCGCAATCCGCACCTGGCCTGGAGCGATGTGCCGGAGGGCACCCGTTCGTTCCTGCTGGTGTGTGTCGATCCGGACGTGCCGACCGTGCCGGAGACGGTCGGCCGCACCGACATGAGCGTGCCGCGCGACCAGCCGCGCTGTGATTTCGTGCATTGGGTAATGGCCGACATTCCGGCCTCGGTGCGCGAGATCGCCGCAGGCAGCTGCAGCGACGGCTTCGTGGTGAAGGGCAAGTCCAAACCGGCCGGCCCGGCCGGCAGCCGCCAGGGCCTGAACGACTTCACCGGCTGGTTCGCAGGCAATCCGGACATGGCCGGTGACTACCTGGGCTATGACGGCCCGTACCCGCCGTTCAACGACGAACGCCTGCACCACTACTTCTTCCGCGTGTTCGCGCTGGACGTGGCATCGCTGCAGCTGCCGGCACGCTTCACCGCCGCCGACGCCTACCGCGCCATGCACGGCCACGTGCTCGCCGAAGCGGCACTGCACGGCACCTACACCTTGAACCCGGCGCTGGGCTGAGAGCCCTTGTAGGGCCGGGGCATGCCCGGCTTTGCTTTCTGCAGAGTCGAGCCATGCTCGACTATGCCTTGTAGAGCCGAGCCCATGCTCGGCTGCTTCTGCTACGCAATGGACCTGCAGTAAACAGCAAACCCTGCCAGGAACGCATCCGCTTCGGCGCGATGCACTTCCGACTGAAGCACCTCGAAGATCTCCTCCGGTTCCAGGCCCAGCACCGGTACACGCAGGAACAGCGTTGTACTGAACGCGGCACTGACCGTGGACAGCACCGCGCGAAGTGCCTGCAGCATGTCCTCGCCACGATGGGACGCATGCACTAACGCAATGGGCCGACCGATGATCTGGTCGCCGGATACGAGCCAGTCGATCGCATTCTTCAATCCGCCGGGAATGCCACGCACGTATTCAGGGCTGCACACCAGCACACCGTCGCTGCGGGCGATGGCCGCCTTGAAGCGCGTCACGCTGCAGGGTTCATCGGTGCCTTCCAGATCGGGGGAGAACACCGGAAGTTCGCCGACCCCGGCGTAGACCTCGATCTCCATGCCGGGCGGCGCGATGGCTTTCAGGGCCACCAGCAGAGCGGTGTTGGTCGACTGCCGGCGCGCGCTGCCGGATATGGCGAGAATCTTCATCGTGGCAAGGCTGGCACGTGGGGCTGCGTCGACGCTACAGAACGTAGAAGGGCGACCTCGTGGCCGCCCTTCTGTTTATTTACTTCTTCTCGATGGCCGACTCGACCACCATGTCCAGCACGTACGCCTGCGACGGCGCATCGGCCGGCGGGTTCTTCACTTCGTAGCGCTTCACGCGCACCACGTTGCGCACGCCGTCTTCGTGGGTGTAGCCCTCGATGGTGCCGTAGAAGTTCTCGAACTTGCCCGGCTCACCCTGCTTCAGGCCCTTGTCGTCGAACTTCACTTCGCGCACCTGCAGGCACTGGTAGTCCGGGATCAGCGGGTGCGAGCACTTCTGCGTCTTGGCGGCCACTTCCAGGAACACGGTTTCGCCGGCGCCGCCGTAGCGGGTTTCAGCGGTCGGCTCCGGGTTGAACACCAGCACGTCGCCCTTGGCGTTGGTCAGCGTCAGCTTGCCATCGGCATCCTGCTCGGCCTTCAGCTCGCCCTGCAGGCGGCTCGACACGGCTTCGTCCAGCGCCATCAGCGCCTTGTCGGTGCAGGCCATCATGGTCGAGGCCATCGCGCTGACCGTCAGCTTGCCGTCGGCCAGGGTGTAGCCGCCGCCCATGCGGTTGCAGGTGTTGCTGACCGACAGTCGGCCATCTGCGAAGTCCAGGGTGACCGGCTTGTGTTCGCGGGCGAACAGCGCGTCGATGCGCTTGCCGTCGGCGCCGGTGGCCTGCTGCAGCAGCCAGTGCTGGCTCTGCAGGCGCTGCGCATCCAGGTGCGCCAGCGTCTGCTGGTCTGCTGCCTTGGCCGCGGCCGGGGCCACGTCGTCGCCGCCGGTGCCGGCCGGGGCCGGGTTCTGGCTGCAGGCGGCCATCAGGGCCAGCGGGAGGAGCAGGGTGAGCTTGCGGTTCATGGTGATTCTCCTTGGGGAACCGTGGGGGAAACGGGGTGGGGCCGGCAACGGGGTTACCGTACCCCAGCGCTGTTCAGCTGCCGGAGGGCAACCACAGCAGCAGCGCCGCGCCCAGTGCGATGCGGTAGATCGCGAAGGCGGTGAACCTGTGCGACTTGATGTAGCCCATCAGCCACTTCACTACGACGAAGCCGGTGATGGCCGCGGCAAGGAAGGCCACGCCCACGTCGGCCCAGTCCTCGCTGCCCAGCTGCCCGGCCTTGGCCATTTCCAGGAAGGTGTAGGCGCTGGCGGCGAACATGGTGGGAATGCCGACCAGGAACACGAACTCGGCGGCGGCGGCGCGGCGGCTCAGGCCCAGCAGCATGGCCAGGAAGATCGCCGAGGCCGAGCGCGAGGTGCCGGGGAACACGCCGGCCACGACCTGTGCCAGGCCCACGCCGATCGCCACTGTCCAGGTCACCTGGTCGCGGTCGGGCAGGCGCGCGGTGTAGGCCTCCACCAGCAGCATCCAGACACCACCGATGATCAATGCCCAGGCCACCGGGCTGACCGTCTCCGGCAGCGACCAGCCGGCCTTGCGCACCACCAGGCCGACCACGGCGGTGACCAGGAAGGCGGCGCCCAGCTTGAACACGTACTCACGGTTCTCGCGCTGGTTGAAGCCGGTGGCCAGCTGCAGCAGGCGCTGGCGGAACACCAGCATCACGGCCACGATCGCGCCGGCCTGGATGACGATGTTGAAGAAGTCCGAGCGGGCACCCAGCCAGTGCTGGGCGATGAGCAGGTGGCCGGTGCTGGAGATCGGCAGGAACTCGGTCAAGCCTTCGAGGATGCCCAGCAGCAGGGCGGAGAGCAGGTCGGACATGGACGGTGCGTGACGCGCGGCGGAAGGAAGAAGGTCGAGAGGATAGACGATCCCTGCCGCACCAAACGGGTGCGTCTGGTGGCGGGTGCACCCGTTTGGTGCGCACCGTTCTGCACCGCCACGGAGCGCCCTTTTTGAAATCAATGACTTGCGGCCGGCGAAAAGTTGGCACGGTCGTTGCTGTACCTCAGCAGGCATTCATCCCCATCCGAGGTCGTACCGATGTCCGTGGAAAACGTTGAGAAGCTGATCAAGGACAACCAGATCGAGTTCGTCGATCTGCGTTTCGTGGATATGCGTGGCGTCGAGCAGCACGTCACCTTCCCGGTCAGCATTGTCGAACCGTCGCTGTTCGAAGAAGGCAAGATGTTCGACGGCAGCTCGATCGCCGGCTGGAAGGGCATCAACGAATCGGACATGGTCCTGCTGCCCGACACCACCAGCGCCTACGTCGACCCGTTCTACGCAGATCCGACCATCGTGATCAGCTGCGACATCCTCGATCCGGCCACCATGCAGCCGTACGGCCGCTGCCCGCGCGGCATCGCCAAGCGCGCCGAGGCCTACCTGAAGTCCTCCGGCATCGCCGAAACCGCGTTCTTCGGTCCGGAGCCGGAGTTCTTCATCTTCGACTCGGTCCGTTTCGCCAATGAAATGGGCAACACCTTCTTCAAGGTCGATTCCGAAGAAGCCGCCTGGAACAGCGGCGCCAAGTACGACGGCGCCAACAGCGGCTACCGTCCGGGCGTGAAGGGCGGCTACTTCCCCGTGCCGCCGACCGACACCCTGCACGACCTGCGCGCCGAGATGTGCAAGACCCTGGAACAGGTCGGCATCGAAGTGGAAGTGCAGCACCACGAAGTGGCCACCGCCGGCCAGTGCGAGATCGGCACCAAGTTCAGCACCCTGGTGCAGAAGGCCGATGAACTGCTGCGCATGAAGTACGTGATCAAGAACGTCGCGCACCGCAACGGCAAGACCGTCACCTTCATGCCCAAGCCGATCGTGGGCGACAACGGCAGCGGCATGCACGTGCATCAGTCGCTGTCCAAGGGCGGCACCAACCTGTTCTCCGGTGACGGCTACGGTGGCCTGAGCCAGCTGGCGCTGTGGTACATCGGCGGCATCTTCAAGCACGCCAAGGCCATCAATGCCTTCGCCAACTCGGGCACCAACAGCTACAAGCGCCTGGTGCCGGGCTTCGAGGCGCCGGTGATGCTGGCCTACTCGGCCCGCAACCGTTCGGCCTCGTGCCGCATTCCGTGGGTGTCCAACCCGAAGGCGCGCCGCATCGAAATGCGCTTCCCGGACCCGATCCAGTCCGGCTACCTGACCTTCACCGCACTGATGATGGCCGGCCTGGACGGCATCAAGAACCAGATCGACCCGGGTGCACCGAGCGACAAGGACCTGTACGACCTGCCGCCGGAGGAAGAGAAGCTGATCCCGCAGGTCTGCTCCTCGCTGGACCAGGCGCTGGAAGCGCTGGACGAGGACCGCGAGTTCCTGAAGGCCGGCGGCGTGATGAGCGATGACTTCATCGACGGCTACATCGCGCTGAAGATGCAGGAAGTGACCAAGTTCCGCGCGGCCACCCACCCGCTGGAATACCAGCTGTACTACGCCAGCTGACCGGATGCGATGGCGGTGGGTTCCCCCTCCCACCCGCCGCCATCGCTTCCGTTTTCGCGGCTGGGGAGCCGCGGTCAGATCGGGGTCGGATCCCATTCGTTTACGAATGGGCGCTGATCCCTATCCAGGGGCAAGAGAGAGACCGGATACGCGACCAGGGCCGCCCTCCCTCCCGCGTCGGTCGTGCAAGGAGAGAGGCACGGCCGTCCCGGCCCTGTACGTGTCCGGTGCAACAGCCACGGTCATCATCCTGATGACCCGTGGTTGCCTGATGCCAACGCGCGCTGGCGCGCTGGCCCCATCCACCCTCGGGACATGCGCATGAAACTGATCTCCGCCATCATCCGACCGTTCAAGCTCGACGAGGTCCGCGAGGCCCTGTCCGATGCAGGCGTGTCGGGCATCACCGTGACCGAAGTGAAAGGTTTCGGTCGCCAGAAGGGCCACACCGAGCTGTATCGCGGCGCCGAGTACGTCGTCGATTTCCTGCCCAAGATCAAGATCGAAACGGTGGTCACCGACGAGCGTGCCGACGCGGTGATCGAAGCGATCCAGTCGTCGGCAGGCACCGGCAAGATCGGTGACGGCAAGATTTTCGTCACCGCCGTCGAACAGGTCATCCGCATCCGCACCGGCGAAATCGGTGCCGACGCGCTGTAACCCCCTTCCGGAGATTCCCCCCATGAAGATGCGCCTTCTCACCGGGTGGCAAGCCCGGTTCCACCTGGTGTGCCTGTTGACGCTGCTCAGCGCACTGGCCGCCGGTGCCTGGCCGGGCAGCGCCCATGCCCAGGCCCAGGTATCGCCGTTGCCGAGCGAAAGCGTGGCGGTCGAGCCGCTGCACGATGCGGCCGCCACCGCCGCGGCGCCGGCCGTGGCCGAAGCGGCCGCCGCCTATGATCGTGGCGACGTCGCCTGGATGCTCACCTCGACCCTGCTGGTGCTGTTGATGGTGGTACCGGGCCTGGCCCTGTTCTACGGCGGCCTGGTGCGTTCGAAGAATGTGCTGTCGGTGCTCAGCCAGATCCTGGTGGTGTTCTCGCTGGTGCTGCTGCTGTGGGTGGCCTATGGCTACAGCGCGGTGTTCAGCGCCGGCAATCCGTTCTTCGGCTCGTTCACCGAATTCGCCTTCCTCAAGGGCTTCACCCCGGAGTCGGTGGGCAACACGCCGATCAAGGGCCTGCCGGACTATCTGTTCGTCGCGTTCCAGTCGACCTTTGCCGGCATCACCACCGCGCTGATCGTCGGTGCCTTCGCCGAGCGCATCAAGTTCCGCGCGGTGCTGCTGTTCTCGGCGCTGTGGTTCACCCTCAGCTACATCCCGATGGCACATATCGTCTGGGGTGGCGGCTACCTGGGTGAGCTGGGTGCCATCGACTTCGCCGGCGGTACCGTGGTCCACATCAACGCGGGCGTCGCCGGCCTGGTCGGCGCGTGGTTCGTCGGTAAGCGCCTGGGCTATGGCCAGACCGCGCTGAAGCCGCACAATGTGCCGTTTACCTACATCGGCGCGATGCTGCTGTGGGTGGGCTGGTTCGGCTTCAACGCCGGCTCGGCAGCAGCGGCCGACACCGTGGCCTCGCTGGCCTTCCTCAACACCGTGCTGGCCACCGCCGCTGCCGTGCTTGGCTGGACCCTGGTGGAGGCGATCGGCAAGGGCAAGCCTTCGGCGCTGGGCGCTGCGTCGGGTGCGGTGGCCGGTCTGGTCGGCATCACCCCGGCCTGTGGCACCGTCGGGCCGCTTGGCGCGATCGTGATCGGTTTTGTCGCCGGCGTGGTCTGCGTGTGGGGCGTGACCGGCCTGAAGCGCCTGCTGAAGGTGGACGACACCGCCGACGTGTTCGGTGTGCATGGTGTCGGCGGCATCGTCGGCGCGATCCTCACCGGCGTGTTCAGTGCGCAGTCGCTGGGCGGCACAAAGGCCGATCTGGATATCGCCCATCAGGTCTGGGTGCAGGTGGTCAGCGTCGGCCTGACCGTGGTGTGGTCGGCGGTGATGACCGCGGTCATCCTGCTGGTGGTCAAGGTCGTGGTCGGCCTGCGGGTGACCGAAGAGGCCGAACGCACCGGCCTGGATGTGACTTCGCACGGCGAGTCCGCCTACGAGGCCTGACGTGGCGGCGCACTGACGTGGTGGGTGCCGACCGTTGGTCGGCACTTCCACTGTCCTTGTTCTGGTAGGTGCCAAGCTTGCTTGGCACGGGGTCTGGGTCTGCTCTGGTGGGTGCCGACCGTTGGTCGGCACAGCGGGTAGCCCATCCACGCATGGCGTGGCTCTACCGTTCCTGCTCCAATGGCTGTCTGCAGGTGGGCGTGTACACGCCTCCAACGACCTCGATGGACTACAGAACGGAGTAGGCGTGATTCAGGCGACTTCCGCAGCAGTGATGGAAGACATCGAATGGTATGTCTACCTGCTGACCCTGGACGACTACAGTCCGCATGCGCTGGTGCGTAGTGTGGCCGGCGCAGGAGATCGAGAACACTGGAGCTTCGCTGTGGAGCTCACCTATCGCTGCCTTTCCTCCGGTCTGTGGCGACTCTCCTACGGCCTGCCTCCGGAGCTGGGGCTTTCCAGCATCGATCGTCGATCCGAGCACCAGCAGTCTGATCAACATCATGGTGCCTGGAGCACATGCATTGGATCCGGGCTTTGTGATCCGACAGGTGCTTCCGGATGGATTCGGTGGATTCTCAGTCTCAACCAGAGGCTGGGGTACGGGTTCGCGTCCAATGTTCAACTCGAATTGGTGGGCCAAGTGTGGAGTTCCAATACGCGCGATACTGGTGGCGAAGTTGGCAAGTTGCGGTGGCCTTGGAGTACTTTTCCCTCAAGGCAGAAATGCATGAGCTACCGGGGCTCTGATGGAAAGATGGTGGAGATCTGCCAGTGAGTGAGCGTGAGTTGGGGGCAAAGATTGTGTCTGTGATTGCCAGCTCCGTGCTTGGAGCGGCTCTATTCATAGGCATTCCGCTGAGTTCTCGGATAGGCAGCTTTTCGCAGGCTGCAATTTTCACATCGCTGGTTTGCGCCATAGCCGCTGTGTCGGGCCTCATCTTCGGTGTGCCCGGGGTTATGCTTGTGGACAAGTTTCTTCCGCGGTTCAAAGCTCGTTATGTTGTAGCTGCACCAATCTGTGCCTTGTTGGCGTGGCTCGCGTTCGAGGGTGCCTTCTCTCCTGGCGCTTGGATAAAGGTCTGGACCAGTCCTTCCTTTTGGTTTGGGTGGGCTCCCAGGCGCGCTGGCATCATGCTTTTCATCGGGTTGGCCGTGGGTGCCTTCTACATGTTGATCTGGCCGCGGATTGGACGAATGATGAAGGTCAACACGGCCTTGTGACTGAGGGCGATGGAATCGGGTGTCTGTGCGCAGCAAGGTGGCGGCGGCAAATAGCCAGGCATACAGCGGCGCGGGGAAGTAGGGGGCATCGATGAGTACAACCGTGCACTGAACGCAGTGACGACGGCGCTGGTGGGCGGTGTGGCGGGACAGGGCGCTGGCCAGGCCGCGTCCAATGCACTGGCGCCCTATGCCGCTCACTTCATCGGCAGCACGCTTGACCCGAACCACGGCAGCGACCCCAATGCGACTCTGCAACTGCTGTCGCATGCGGTGTTGGGTGCGCTGCTGGCGGAAGCCGATGGTGGCAGTGCGGGAACCGGAGCCGTGTCCGCGGCCGGCGGCGAGTTGGCCGCGAAGGTACTGACTAATACATTGACCGGCGGAGACCCCTCCAAGCTGAGCCCGGAGCAGAAAGAGATGGTGCTGGCGTTGTCGCAGGCAGTTGGCGCACTGGCGGGCGGGCTGTCGGAGCAAAAGAAGGTCACGAAATGAGTGCTAGTGATGTGAAAGATGCTGGAAGAATTTCCGTTCAGGCTGCATATGTATTGATGTGCGTGTTCCTTCAGAAGTATATGGAGAGGGGGGAGGGGCAGGACACTCTTGTTGATCTGTTATCTTCGGGAGGGTCATTTCTATGGGCGAATGGCTTGCCCAACGATCCGGCAATGTGGGATGACTGGTGTGATGCATTTGCAGAGGTTGTCATCGTGGGGAGTGCTCTTAATTCTGAATTTTGTAGCGCACAAATTAATTCGTCGGGCGAGTACTTGGCGTTGCTGGATGCGTTCTCGGTAATGATGGTATTCCTTGAGTCGATTTTTGATCGATCTGGTGAGGATCTTCCGCTGTTCGAAGTTGTTGTTCGCCTTATGTCGCCTCTAGGTGATTCCGGTTGTCTTGATGATTCCTCTGTCTGGGCTGAGTGGGTGGAGTCGGTTAGGAAGGTGAGGGCATAGGGTTCTGGGCGGTTGCTTGTTCAATGGAAGTTGGGGTTAAACGGCCGCCTCGATGAAGTTGCTCGGCTTGACGGTGTTGCCAGTCTGTATGTCACCGGTCGAAGCAGTGGTGACGCGCTAAGGTAGATTTCTCCGCAATGCGGGCGCGGAGGGATTAACCAGATCGGCCACTGGCGGGATCTGAAGGGCCGTTGATGAATCATTTTGTTCAAGTTGTTATGACGGTTGTTCCCTGGGTTCACGTGTCCACGGTGTTGGAATCGATTCGGCGGCATGGCTGGGTCCGTTTCGAGGATTGAAGGTAGGTGATGAGGAACTTGGGCGCTTGGCTATTCGAATTGGAGTTTGAGATTTGGGCATGAGGTGGGGGCGTTATTGAGTTTTTTGCATGACAGCTCCCCAGTTCTCCAGCGATCCGGACGAAGCGAAGAACCACGGCTGCAGTCATGGTTACAATTCGTCCATGATCAGCCCCCGCCTTCTGGCTTCCACACTGCTGGCCCTGGCCCTTTCGGCCTGCACCGCCACCGCGCCTGTGCAGCACAACCCGCTCGCCACCTGGGTCCCATCACCCAACCAGAACGCGCGCACCCCGGTCATCATCGTCATCCACCACACCGAGCAGAAGTCGGTGCAGCAGAGCCTGCATACGTTGCGCACGGCCAACAGCGGTGGGCCGGTCAGTGCGCACTACCTGATCGGCGCCGATGGCCATCGTTACCAGCTGGTCGCTGATGAGCGCCGTGCCTGGCACGCCGGCGCCGGGCGCTGGGGCACCATCACCGATCTCAATTCGGCTTCGATCGGTATCGAGCTCGACAACGATGGCCGCAGCCCGTTCAGTGCGGCACAGATCGAATCTCTGATCGTGCTGCTGCGCGATCTCACCACGCGCCTGAACATCCCGCCGCGCCAGGTGATCGGCCATGCCGACCTGGCGCCGACGCGCAAGCAGGATCCGAGCCGCTTCTTCCCGTGGCAACAGCTGGCTGAGGTCGGTTTCGGCGTGTGGCCGCGCGCGGCCGACGGCGCGGCACCGGAAGGTTTCGACGCGTGGAATGCGCTGGCCCGCTTCGGCTATCCGCTCGACAACCGCGACGCCACCGTCGCTGCGTTCCACCGCCGCTTCCGTGGCCGCGACGACCTGCCGAAGACGCTGGATGCCGAGGACGCCCGCATCCTGCACTCGCTGCTGCTGCAGACGCCGTGACTCCGCGCATGAACGCTTGGCCCCGCGCTGGGTTGCCGCCCAGCGGCCGGCCCGCCACCATGGCGGCATGATCGATTCCGCCACCTTCTTCAAGCGCAAGCACTGGACCCTGCTGGCAGCGGCCGTGCTCGCCGGTTGCGCCACCACCGCTCCCCGCACGGGCTCCGAAGCGCCCACGCCGACCTCGCCGCCGGCGGCCACCTACGCCAAGGTCGGCTGGAAAGCCCTGCCAGCGGTCTCGGACAGCGATCTGCAGGCCGGCTTCGTGGCTTGGCGCAGCAGCTGCGCCCGCCTGAAAAACGACGCTGTCTGGGCCAAGCCCTGCGCCACCGCCGCAGCGGTGTCAGACAAGAACCCGGCCGCGATCCGCCAGTTCCTGCAGCGCGACCTCGATGCCTATGCGCTGCGTGCCGGTGGCCATCAGGCCGACGGATTGATCACCGGCTACTACGAGCCGATCTACCCCGGCAGCCTTACCCGCACCGACAAGGCGACGGTGCCGGTGTACGGCACGCCGGATGATCTGGTGGTGGTGCAGCTGGACAGCCTCTACCCGGAACTGAAGGGCAAGCGCCTGCGCGGGCGCGTCGAAGGCAAGGTGCTCAAGCCCTATGACGACGCCGGCACCATCGCGGCCAAGGGCGCCAAGGCGCCGGTGCTGGCCTGGCTGACCGATCCGATGGACCTGCAGTTGCTGCAGATCCAGGGGTCCGGCCGCGTGCGCCTGGCCGATGGCAAGCAGGTACGGCTGGCCTATGCGGAACAGAACGGCCACCCCTACCGCGCGATCGGTCGCTGGCTGGTGGACCAGGGCCAGCTGAAGAAGGAAGACGTCACCATGGATGCGATCCGCGCCTGGGCCCGGGCCAATCCCGCGCGCGTGCCGGAACTGCTGCGCAGCAACCCCAGCTATGTGTTCTTCGTGCGCAATCCGGACAGCCCGGAAGGCCCGCGTGGTTCACTGAACGTGCCGCTCACCGCGGGCTACAGCGTGGCGGTAGACCGTACCGTGGTGCCGCTGGGCAGCCTGCTGTGGCTGTCGACCACGCGCCCCGATGGCACGCCCGTGGTACGCCCGGTGGCTGCGCAGGACACCGGCGGCGCCATCGCCGGCGAGGTGCGCGCCGACTTGTACTGGGGCAGTGGCGATGCCGCCGGCAAGCTGGCCGGCGACATGAAGCAGAAGGGCAACATCTGGATGCTGTGGCCGAAGGGCGTGCCCCTGCCGAACTGAACCAGCAGGGGGCGGATCCCTTTCCAAAGGAAAGGGCTCTGGCCCCGGATGCCTGATAATGGCGCCATTCCGAACTTTCCGGCCGCGCCTGCGGCCAGGACCCCTGCAATGACCTACGCAAAGCACAACGCAAAACCCGGCGCGAAATCCGCCGCAAAGAAGTACTACAAGCACTGGGCCGAATCGGGCCTGGGCAAGGGCAACGTGCTGATGGAAGCGCGCGGCGACAAGATCGTGCGGCAGGTGGAAATCTACGGCACCAAGATGGTCTGGGCCGACGAGCACGCCCACAGCGATGACCGTTTCCTGCTGGCCGACCAGCCGGTGTCGTTCCTGGATTTCGACGAGGACGACGAAATCTCCGCGCGTGAATTCGAAGCCGCCTGGAAGAAGGCACGGGAAGCCACCGGCTACCCGGTGTAATCCCCCCGGCTCCCGCCCTTGTAGCGCCGAGCCTTGCTCGACGCTGCAAAAGCGGGCATGTGAAATGTTATATGATTACATTTCACCGCAACTGCCTCCTTCCCATGAAGACCTCCACCCTTGTGGCCGCCCTGGCGGCCGCACCGTTCGCCCCTGAAGCTCTCGCACAGTCCGCCGATGCCGCGCTCACCCTCGGCAAGGTGCAGGTGCACCAGCACGGCGAAGGCCAGCTCAGTGCGCACCAGGTGCTGACCTCGGTGGACGTGCTCGGCGCGGACCAGATCGAAAACCGCAACGTCTCGCACAGCTGGGAACTGCTCGGGCAGATGCCCGGCATCCAGCTCACCGAAACCCGGCAGGGTGCCGAATCGGGCAAGGTCAGCTTCCGCGCCTTCAACGGCGAGGGCTACCTCAATGCCATCAAGACCCTCATCGACGGCATCCCCAGCAACGTCAACAGCGGCAACCAGCGCTTCATCGACATGCTGTTCCCGCTGGACATCAGCTACATCGAAGTAGTGCGTGGTACCAACGATCCGCGCTATGGCCTGCACAACATCGGCGGCAACGTGAACTTCGGTACGCGCCAGGGCGGCAGCTACACCGATGCGCGCCTGGCCTACGGCAGCTACAACACCCGTGATGCGCAGCTGGCGATTGGCCGCGAAGCCAATGGCTTCGCGCAGAACTACTTTGTCGGCACCCAGGCCAGCGATGGTTATCGCGACCACGACACCTCCAGGAAGTACTCGCTGGGCGGCAAGTGGTTCTTCGGCACGCTGGACGAAGGGCTGCGCGTGGGCCTGACCGCGCGCGCCTACCACCATGAGGCCGACGAACCGGGCTTCATGACCGCCGAGGAACTGCGCACGCACCGCCGTGGCAGCGAGCTGCGCAACGGCAACGACGGCGATGACCGCGACATGCGCCAGATCGCCGCGCACGTCGACCTGAAGCTGTCCGACGCACTCACCTTCGGCACGCGGCTCTACTACAACCGCTATGAAGACGACCGCCGCGTGACCTTCAGCGACCTGCCCACCGGCAACCTGCCGCGCCAGCGCCGCGTGTGGGATGAACGCCAGACTGGCCTGCTCAGCACGCTGACGTGGCAGGCCAGCTCCACGCTTACCGTCGAAGGCGGCCTGAACTGCGAGCAGCAGGACAACGGCTATATCCGCGAGCGCTATGCCTACGCCGAACCGACCGATTACAGCCAGCCGCCGGCGCGCGTGCAGAACGACGACCGCCACAGCTTCGACAACTGGGGCGCCTACGTGCAGGCGATCTACCAGCCCGCCGAGGCGTGGAAGATCGTGCCGGCCTATCGTATCGATCGCTTCAGTGGCAGCACGCACCTGATGAACGGCATCACCGCCCGGCTGCAGGATTACGGCAGCATCGGCCAGCCCAAGCTGAGCATCATCCACAGCCTGGGCCAGACCACCCACGTCTACGCCAACTGGGGCCGCACCTTCCAGGTGCTGACCGGGTCCACCGCACCGGCCTACCTCACCCCGGGGCAGGCGCCGATGCAGCCGTCCACCAATACGGGCATGGAGCTGGGCCTGAAGTTCCAGCCGTTCCAGGGCGCCCAGGCGCGCCTGGCGGTGTGGCAGCAGGACGCGGAAAACGAGGTATCCAACATGCCTGCCACCGGCACCACGGTCACCCTGGGCAAGACCCGCCGGCGCGGCGTGGATGCGCAGTTGAGCCTGCAACTGGGCGATGACTGGACGGTATGGGCGTCGCACGCCTACCAGGAAGCGAAGATCACCCGCGACGACCGCGATGCCGGCATTTCCCTGCACGGCCGCGAAGTGGCCGCCACCCCGCGCCACATCAGCAATCTGGGTGTGGACTACCGCGCCAGCGACGCGCTACGCCTCGGCCTGCAGGCACGCGCGCAGGGCGACTACTACCTTGAGGAGCGCAACGTGGCCGGCAAGTTCGGTGGCTTCGCCGTGCTCGACCTCAGTGCTGCCTATCAGCTCACCCCGCGTTTCAGCGTGGACCTGCAACTGAAGAACGTCACCGGCCGCCAGTACGCCTACGCCTGGTACGACAGCTTCTTCTGGGACAGCGCCCGCCCGATGTTCTCGCCGGCGCCGGGCCGCAGCGTATTCGTCGGCCTCAACATGAAGCTGTAGCCGGCCACGCATCTGGCAATGGTCGAGCTTGCTCGACCTGCAGCAGGGGTCAGAGCCCTTTCCGCCAGGAAAGGGCTCTGACCCCGAACCCCGCGTTTTGCACTACATTGGTGCAATGTCCGACCCCGCACCCCCGCCGCCCCTTGATGCCCTGGGCACGCCGCTGGCCTGGGCCGGGGCCGATGGCTGCATTGCCGGCTGCAATCCGGCCTTCGCCCGCTGGCTGGGCGTCAGCGTCCGGCGCCTGCTGGGTCGGCCATTGGCCGCACTGGAAGTGCAGGGCGAGGCACTTGCCCATTTCCTGGCCCGCGATGAGCGCGACAGCCTGCGCCTGAACCGGCTGGCGCTGGCGGTGCCCGGCGAGGCGCCGCGCTTCGCCGAGGGCTGGATGAGCCGCCGCGACGATGGTGGCTGGCTGCTGGAGGCGCATCCGGTCGATGAATTCCCCGGGCTGGACCCAACCCAGGCGCTGCCCAGTGCGCTCAGCGCGGCGCTGAAGGGCCTGGCCCACGAGCTGCGCAACCCGCTGGCCGGGCTGAAGGGCGCGGCCCAGCTGCTGGCCCGCCGCGCGGCGCAGCGCGACGCCAGCGAACGTGAGCTGATCGAACTGATCGGCTCGGAGATCGAGCGCCTCAACGGCCTTCTCGACCAGCTGCTGTCGCCGGCCCCGGCCGCGCCGCATGCGGAACTGAACATCCATGCCGCGCTGGAACGTGTGCTGCGCCTGGCCGAGAACGAGGCCGGCTGGGCGGTACGCCTGCAGCGCGACTACGACCCCAGCATTCCCGAATTCCACGGCGACGCCGACCGCCTCACCCAGGCGGTGTGGAACCTGGTGCGCAACGCGATCCAGGCCGGTGCCGGCAGCATCACCCTGCGCACCCGCGTGGAGCATGGGGTGCGCATCGCCGAGCAGTTGCACACGTTGGCCTTGCGCCTGGAAATCGCCGACGACGGCCGTGGCGTGCCCGAGGAGCTGGCCGAACACCTGTTCCTGCCGCTGGTCAGTGGCCGTGCCGAAGGCACCGGGCTGGGCCTGGCACTGGCCCAGCAGGTCGCGCGCGAGCATCGCGGCACGCTCACCTACCGCTCGCGTCCGGGCCATACCGTGTTCACCCTGCTGTTGCCGATCGGCAACGGCGCCGCTCCTGCCGAGGAGGCCCCGCGCGATGTCTGAGTCCCCCACCACCGCACAGCGCATCTGGGTGGTCGACGATGATCGTGCGGTGCGCTTCGTACTGTGCACCGCGCTGCGCGAGGCGGGGTACCAGGTCGTCGATTTCGACAGTGCCGCTCCCGCCCTGCAGGCGTTGAGCGCGGGCCCGCCACCGGCGCTGCTGTTCACCGATGTGCGCATGCCCGGCGACGATGGCCTGGTACTGCTGGACAAGCTCAAGGCCGCGTTGCCGCAGCTGCCGGTGGTGGTGATGTCGGCCTATACCGATGTCGCCAGCACCGCCGGTGCGTTCCGCGGGGGCGCGCATGAATTCCTGTCCAAGCCGTTCGACCTGGACGATGCCGTGGCGCTGGCGCAGCGTGTGCTGCCGGCCGTGGCGCCCGCGCTGGCCGCCCCCAGCCCCGCCGCCGAAACGCCCGGCGACCAGCCGCCGCAACTGGTGGGCGATACCCCGCCGATGCGTGCGCTGTTCCGCGCCATCGGTCGCCTGGCGCAGGCACCGCTGGCGGTGCTGATCACCGGCGAGACCGGCACCGGCAAGGAGCTGGTGGCCAATGCGCTGCACCGCGAATCGCCGCGTGCGCAGGGTCCGTTCGTAGCGCTCAATACCGCCGCGATCCCGGCCGAACTGCTGGAGAGCGAGCTGTTCGGCCACGAAGCTGGCGCCTTCACCGGTGCGCAACGCCGCCATGTCGGCCGCTTCGAGCAGGCCAACGGCGGCACGCTGTTCCTGGATGAGATCGGCGACATGCCGTTGCCGCTGCAGACCCGCCTGCTGCGTGTGCTGGCGCAGGGTGAGTTCTTCCGCGTCGGTGGCCGCGAGCTGATCCGCGTCGATGTGCGCGTGGTGGCCGCCACCCACCAGGATCTGGAAGGCCTGGTCGGGCAGGGCAAGTTCCGCGCCGATCTGCTGCATCGCCTGGACGTGGTGCGCCTGCAGTTGCCGCCGCTGCGTGAGCGCCGCGAGGACATCGCGCAACTGGCCAGCACGTTCCTGGCCGCCGCCGCACGCAGGCTGGATACGCCGCCTAAGCGCCTCACCGCCGCGGCTCTGCAGGCGCTGCGCGAACACGACTGGCCGGGCAACGTGCGCGAACTGGAGAACGTGTGCTGGCGGATGGCCGCGCTGGCCGCCGCCGACACCATCGGCGTGGCCGATGTCGATACCGCGCTGAACCGCGCGCGCGGCCGCCGCAACAGCGCCAGCGCAGCCGATCCGGGCCAATGGGAAGCGCTGCTGGCCGAATGGGCGCGCCGTCAGCTGGCCGAAGGCGTGGAAGGGCTGCACGCGCAGGTGCGCGAGCGGGTCGACCATGCCCTGCTGGAGGCAGCGCTGCAGATCACCCACGGTCGCCGCGCCGAAGCCGCTGCCCGCCTCGGCCTCGGCCGCAATACCCTTACCCGCAAGCTGGGCGCCGGGCGCCGCCGCGGGGGCCATTGAACGGTCCCTGCACGCGATCCTCGCGCCCGCTTGCCGAACCGTTGATCGTTCATGGACGATGCAATGCTTAGTGTCACCTGCAAGGAGTCTTCGATGCGTCTGTCCTTTGCCATCCTGCCGTTGTCCGCCGCCGTGCTGCTGTCTGCCTGTGGCAGCGCACCCAAGAAGGCCGAGCCCACCCCGCCGCCGCCCACCGTGGTCAGCGCAGCGAAGCAGGGTGAGGCCAATCTGTCTCCGGCCTCGGCCAGCATCGTCAGTGGCCGCATCGCACTGATGGTGGAGCCCGGCGGTATCCACATCACCGGCCTGATCGGTGGCCTGCAGCCGATGCAGCAGGCCGGCTTCCACATCCACGAGCGCGGCGACTGCAGCGCGGTGGATGCCAGCAGCGCCGGCAACCACTTCAACCCCGGTGGCGCCGCGCATGGCCGCGCCGGCACCGGCAAGCACCACCTGGGCGACATGGACAACCTGCGTGCCGATGCCCAGGGCCGCGCCAACGTCGATATCCACCTCAAGGGCGTTACCCTTGGCGGAGGCGCCGCCACCGATATCGCCGGACGTGCACTGGTCGTGCATGCCAACGCCGACGACTATCGCAGCCAGCCCGCCGGCAATGCCGGCGTCCGCATCGCCTGTGGCGTGATCCGGGTCGTCCGCTGATCACTGCAGGCAACATCCAGGGAGAGATTCCAATGCGTCTGATCCACACTTCGCTGTTTGCGGCCATCGCCGCGCTGGGCCTGGCGGCCTGCGGCCAGCAGCCGGCCGCTCCGCAGACGGAAACCCCGCCGGCCGCCCCGGCCGAGGGCGCCACCACCGAACCGGCCGCAACGCCAGCCCCGGCGGCTGCACCGGCTGCCGATGCCTCGGCCACCGCCGAACTGGCACCGACCCAGGGCAACGAAACCAAGGGCAGCGTCACCTTCAAGGTGGTTGATGGCAAGGTCCACGTGACCGGCCAGATCACCGGCCTGAAGCCGGGCAGCGAGCACGGCTTCCACATCCACGAGAAGGGCGACTGCAGCGCCCCGGACGGCATGAGCGCCGGCGGCCACTTCAACCCGGGCAAGCAGGATCACGGCAACATCGCCACCGATCCGCACCACGGCGGCGACATGCCCAACATCAAGGCCGACGACAAGGGCGTGGCCACCATCGACGGCCCGGTGTCGAGCAATGTCAACATCGGCAAGGGTGATGACTTCGACATCATCGGCCGCGGCCTGATCGTCCACGCCGATGCGGACGACTACAAGACCCAGCCGACCGGCAACGCCGGCGCACGCCTGGCGTGTGCGGTGATCCAGAAGGCCCCGTAAGAATCAAGGAACGCCGGCGCAAGCCGGCGTTCTTCTTTATCAGTAGTGCCGGCCGCTGGCCGGCAATCGCAGATCCGGACGTTGCCGGCCAGCGGCCGGCACTACCCGTCTTCAGCGCGCCAGCAGCTCGCGCGCGTCCTGCCCGGCCTCGCAGTGCACGAACAGCACCGCGGCCCTTTCTGCTGGAAACGGAAAACGCCGGCGCCAGCCGGCGTTTTTCATTATCGGTAGTGCCGGCCGCTGGCCGGCAATCGCAGATCCGGACGTTGCCGGCCAGCGGCCGGCACTACCCGTCTTCAGCGCGCCAGCAGCTCGCGCGCGTCCTGCCCGGCCTCGCAGTGCACGAACAGCACTGCGGCCATTTCTGCTGGAGACGGAAAACGCCGGCGCAAGCCGGCGTTCTTCATTCTCGGTAGTGCCGGCCGCTAGCCGGCAATCGCAGATCCGGACGTTGCCGGCCAGCGGCCGGCACTACCCGTCTTCAGCGCGCCAGCAGCTCGCGCGCGTCCTGCCCGGCCTCGCAGTGCACGAACAGCACTGCGCCACTTCTGCTGGAAACGGGAAACACCGGCGCAAGCCGGCGTTTTTCACTATCGGTAGTGCCGGCCGCTGGCCGGCAATCGCAGATCCGGACGTTGCCGGCCAGCGGCCGGCACTACCCGTCTTCAGCGCGCCAGCAGTTCGCGCGCGTCCTGCCCGGCCTCGCAGTGCACGAACAGCACCGGCACGCCGTGCGCTTCCAGCACCGCGGCCATCTGCCGCTGGCGCATCAGGAACTGCTCGTAGATGCCCTGCAGGCGGTCGCAGTCGTTCTTGCTGTGGTTGTAGTACGCGCACCAACCCGCCGGATCGAACAGCGCCATGCGTGCCTCGCCATGGGTATAGCGCAGCAGCGGCTCGGGCGCGGCATTGAGCCACTCGTCTTCGCCCGGCGCCATGATCGCGGTCTCGATCAGCGGCCACAGCGCCGCCAAGCCCTGGTTGTCGTACTGCATCGACATCATCGCGGCCAGGTCGTTCACGGTGAAATAGCGCGCGTGTTCGATGCGGGCACCGAAGCTGTTCTGTGCCATCAACGCGGTGTCGGCATGCGCCATGCCGTTGGCCAGCAGTGATTCTTCCAGCGCATTGGCCACCGCGTTGGTGGTGGCCACGTCGCTGCCGGTCAGCAGGAACGGCACCACGCGCAGGCCGCCCCCCACCAGGGTCGCGTCGGCCTGGAACGGCAGCGGCACATCGCCTGCGGCATCGGTGCCGAAGGCCAGCAGGCGCGGGCCCTGGTTGCGGCCCGGGGCACGCATCTGCAGTTCTTCCAGGCGGCGATGGATCGGCCAGCCCGGGCGCAGTACTTCGGCCGGGTCGAAATGGGCGGCCGCGAACACCAGGTCCAGCTCGGCCACCTGCGGCACCAGCTTGGAAAGGTCACGGCCGACGCGTTCGGCCAGTTCACCGGCCTGTTCAGCGCTGAGCACCGCCTGGCGGGGGATTTCGCCGCCGGCCAGTTCCAGGGCCAGCACGCCAAGGGCATTCATCGCGGGGTCGGGTTTGCTCATGGTTCCACGGTTGGCCCATCACAGGGCGGCAGCTACACTTGGCTCCATTATGCCTGCTCCGCCGTGCAGGCCATGTTGCAGACACCCTCATCCATGCCAGGTATCTCCATGCCCAACGCTCGTCCCGTCGCCATCCTCGGTGGCGTCCGCATTCCGTTCTGCCGCCAGAACACCGCGTATTCGGATGTCGGCAACCTCGGCATGTCGGTCCGTACGCTGGGCGCGCTGGTCGAACGTTTCGGCCTGCACGGCCAGCAGCTGGGCGAAGTGGCGATGGGTGCGGTGATCAAGCACTCCAGCGACTGGAACCTGGGCCGTGAGGCCACGCTGTCCTCCGGCCTGTCGCCGCTGACCCCGGGCATCACCCTGCAGCGCGCCTGCGGCACTTCGCTGGACAGCATCATCACCGTGGCCAACAAGATCGCGCTGGGCCAGATCGAATCGGGCATCGGTGGCGGTTCTGACACCACGTCCGACGTGCCGATCGTCTACGGCAAGAAGCTGCGTGCACGCCTGCTGGCCGCCAACCGCGCCAAGAGCACCGGCGACAAGATCCGCGCGCTCACCGCCGGCTTCAAGTTCTCCGAGCTCAAGCCCGAGTTCCCGGGCGTGGCCGAGCCGCGCACCGGCAAGAGCATGGGCGACCACTGCGAGGACATGGCCAAGGAATGGAACATCTCGCGCGACTCGCAGGATGAGTGGGCGGTGTCCTCGCACAAGAAGCTGGCCGCCGCCTATGAGCGTGGCTTCTTCAACGACCTGATCGCACCGTTCCGTGGCGTCGAGCGTGACAACATCCTGCGCCCGGATACCTCGCTGGAAAAGCTGGCCACGCTGAAGCCGGCGTTCGACAAGGTTTCCGGCCGTGGCACGCTGACCGCTGCCAATTCCACCCCGCTGACCGACGGTGCCGCTGCGGTACTGCTGGCCAGCGAAGAGTGGGCGCGCGCGCACGGCCATGAGCCGCAGGCCTACCTGCGCGACGCGCATGTCTCTGCGGTGGACTTCGTGCATGGCGAAGGCCTGCTTATGGCGCCGACCATCGCGGTGCCGGAGATGCTCAAGCGTAATGGCCTGACCCTGCAGGACTTCGACATCTACGAGATCCACGAAGCCTTCGCCGCGCAGGTGCTGTGCACCCTGCGTGCGTGGGAGAGCGAGGATTACTGCCGCAACCGCCTGGGGCTGGACGCACCGCTGGGCCGCATCGACCCGGACAAGATCAACCTGCTGGGTTCGTCGCTGGCCACCGGTCATCCGTTCGCCGCCACCGGCGCCCGCGTCATCGCCACCGCCGCCAAGCAGCTGGCCGAACGCGGCGGTGGTCGCGCGCTGGTGTCGATCTGCACCGCCGGCGGCATGGGCGTGGTGGCGATCGTCGAACGCTGATCGCTGCGACCGCGCGCCAACCAAGGTTGGCGACTACCAGAAATGCGTGCTGGATCTGCTGTGGTAGATGCCGACCTTGGTCGGCCGTGAAACGGCATCGCTCGGAAGAGGCCACGCGCCAACCAGGGTTGGCGACTACCAGGTCCCGCAGATGAAAACGCCGCCCATTGGGCGGCGTTTTTTGCTCCTGTGGGTGCCGACCGTTGGTCGGCCCACTTCAGCAGCGGTCACGGCAACCGCGGATTACCGAATTCGTCGCGCTCTTCGTTGGCGTCATACACCGGCGGCTGCACCGCGAGCGGCTGTTCTTCCACCGTGGCACGCAGTGGCGTCTCGCCGCCGCGCACCAGCGCCACGCTGTCCTCGCCGCGCTGCAGGCGCAGCGCATTGGCCAGGCACTGCGCGGCCAGCGCGTGTTCGCCACGCTGGGCGAACAGTTCACCCAGCGCTTCCCACGCCGGTGCACCGGCGCCCGCGGCGATGGCCTCGTGCAGGAACGCATCGGCGGCCTCCCACTGCTGCTGGGCCAGGGCCACGCGGCCCTGCGCCAGACGCAACGCGGCCGAGCCGTCATGCACGTTGCGCCAACGTGCGAGGTTGGCCTGGCGGGTAGCCAGGCGCTCGGCCGGCAGACGGCCATACAGCGCCACCAGTTCGTCATCCCAGCGCTGGTCCAGCGCCTGTTCCAGCGCCAGCAGCGCCGGCTCGTCCCAGTCCAGCGCCACCGCGCGGCTGGCATAGGCGCCAACCACGTCCGGAGTCGGTCGCAGTGCCTTCGGCGTGGCTTCCCACTGCGCGGCCAGCGCGTTGACGTCGGCCGCTTCCAGCAGCGCCTGTGCAGCCAGGCGTGCTTCCAGTTCACTATTGGCCTCGGCCGGCAGCACCTTGCTCTGGCGCAGTGCACCCAGCTGGCCATACGCCTCGTGGGCGCGGCCGGCCTGTGCCAGTGCCTCGGTGCGCAGCCACAGGCCGCGTGGCGGCAGCGGCTGGATCGCCGCTACGTCCAATGCGTTGATCGCATCCACCGGCAGATCGCGCGCCAGCAGCTGTTCGGCGCGCAGCAGCGCCTGCAGGGTGGCATCACTTTCGCCCAGGCGCTGCAGCAGCGCCTCGCCAGCCGGGCCGTCGGCACGTGCCTGCGCGCTGCGCACGGCGTTGGCCAGCGCCACCGCGCTCACTTCCGGATCCTTGGCGGCACCGTCCAGCAGTTTCTCGGCACGCTGCCACTGGCCGTGCTCATAGGCCTGCAGGCCGTCGATCAGGCGCACCCGGCCCTGTTTGCGGCGGTAGCGGCCCCAGGCGCGGAACGGTGCGGCGATCAGGCTCCACAGCAGCCATAGCACCAGCACCGCGATCACTGCCAGCAGCGCCACCTTCGGCAGGTTGCTGTGGTAGTCGTAGCCGCCGTAGCGCAGGGTCACTTCGCCGAAGCGGTTCAGGTCATCGGCGCCGAGCCATTGCGCAGCGACCACGCCGATGGCCACGGCCAGCAACAGCACGACCAGGGATTGCAGGGGTTTCATGCGGGCTTACCTCCGGTCGGTCTGGGTGCGCAGTTGTTGCAGGGTGCTGCCAAGGACAGCGTCGTTGGCCTGCAGCGGCAGTTCGCGCAAGGCCTTCAGTTCAGCACGTTGCGCGCGCAGGGCTGGTGAATCCGGCCAGCGCCGCTGTGCCCAGTGCTCCACGCGGTCCAATGCGGTATTGCGCCCCGCGCGGTCGCCGCGCTCGATTGCCGCACGTGCCAATGTCAGTTCCAGCTGCAGCGCGTCGTCGGCATTGCGCTGTTCGGCGGCGGTCAGCGGGCCGTTCTGGCGGCTCGGGGTGATGTCCACGAACGGCGCCAGAGCTGCCTGCCACCAGGGTTTGGCGGTGCTGCTGCCGGTCGTGCCGGTGATCTGCGAAGGCAGGCCCTGCAGTGCCCTGCCCACAGCATCCAGACGCTGCAGCGACTGCACGCGTGGGCCGCTGCCGAGCGCATCCAGTGCCTCGCGCTCCTGCACCAGCGCCTGGCGCAGGTTCAGGCCATCACTGTCGGGCAGTTCGGCCAGTGCCGTCGCGGCCTGGGCGTACAACCGGCGTGCGCCTTCCACATCGTCGGCGTAGTTCAGGCGCTGCGCGGCCTGGGTCAGCAGCAGTTCGGCCTCATCGCGCTGTACCGCCTGGCGGCCCTGGTTGGCGCTGTCGGCCAGCTTGGCCAGGTTCTCTTCCAGCAATGCGCTGCGCTGGGAAAGGCCCAGCATCTCGTCGCGCAGCACGCGGTTGGTGGCGGCCGCGTCCTGCAGGCGCTGGCTGGTCGCGCGCTGGTCACGACGCAGCGCATCCAGCGTGGCCTCCAGGCCCTTCAGCTGGACAGCCGTGGTCTGTGCCTGCGCTGCCTGTTCGTTCTGTTGCTGTTGCCAGACATACCAGCCGGCATAGCCGCCCACGCCGAGCACGACCACACCGGCCAGCGGCAGCAGCCAGCGCACGGGTCGACGGGGCGGGGAAACGGGCGGAGTGTCGTTCATCGGGCTTCCTTGTCGGCAACGTCGCCGGTCGGGGGCCGGCAGGCCGCGTTGTGCACAGCATCACTGTTGCCGACGACAGCGGCAAGCGTGACCCACGTCCCTGTTCAGGTCGCTGCCGGGACGGTGAGCGTGGCGTGTGCGGCCGCCACCAGCTGCGCGCTGGTGGGGCCTGCCGCGCGCACGACATGCTGCAGGCCCAGTGCCCGGGCCTGTTCGCCGAGGCGATCACTGGCCACCACGGCAGTCGCGTGCGCCTGCAGACGCTGCTGCAAGGGCGGCGGAAGCTGCTGCCAGAAATGCTGCAGCGCTTCGCCACTGCTCACCGCCAGCATCCACGGCTGCGCTGAATGCGCCAATCGGGCCAGCGCACGGGGCGGCAGGTGCAGAAGGCGACGCTGGTAGATGTCGGCACGTTCGATTGTGGCGCCGGCCGCCTGGAGCTGCGCGGCAATCAGGCCACGCCCGCCGGGCGCGGTCACCAGGCCGATGCGCAGGCCCTGTACGTCAGCCAGCACCGGCAGCGCCAGCAGGCCTTCACTGTCCATCCGCTGCGGCGCGTGCACCTCGGTGATGCCGTGTGCCCGCAATGCGCGCGCGGTGCCTTCGCCGACGGTCAGCCACGGGCTGCGCTGGGCCTCGGCCAGCGGCAGCAGGGTGGCGGCCGCGGTCACGGCGGCCGGGCTGGTGAACACCACCCGATCGCAGTTCAGCGCGCGTTGCAGCTGACGCACCACAGGCGTGCCATGCAGGCGCTGCAGGCGCCAGGGCGCCAGGGCCAGGACATCCCCGCCCAGCCCAGCAACGGCGCGGCGCAGCGCCACATTCTGGCCCCGCGGGCGCAGCGAGATCAGGGTCCAGCGCGCGCCGGAACGGGTGGCGCCAGTGGGTATCGTATGGTCGGCCATTGCCTGCATTATGCGGGCCCTTCGTTGTCGTGGTCGCTGCTCCGATGTCCGTTGATGCCCTGACTTCCTCGTTGGCCGCCCTGCAGGACGTGCTGGACTGCATGCCGGCGGTGCGCGCCATGCAGATCCAGCTCGACGGCTATGCCGATGGCGTGCTGCGCATCACCGCGCCGCTGGCCGCCAACGTCAACGACAAGGGCAACGCCTTCGGCGGCAGCCTGGCCTCGGTGCTGACCCTGTCCGGCTGGGCGCTGGTCAGCCTGCGCCTGCGCCTGGCCGGCCACGATGCCGAGGTCTACGTGGCCGACAGCAACCTGCGCTACCTGGCCCCGGTCTACGAAGACCTGCACGCCCACGCCGAAGCGGCCGAGGCCACCGGCTGGGATGCCTTCCTGAACACCTTCCGGCAGCGCCGCAAGGCCCGCATCAGCATCATCGCCACCCAGCCCGGCGCCGATGGCAAGCCCGCCGCCGAATTCAGCGGTCGCTTCGTTGCCTTCGCCAAAGGGTAGGATGGCAGGCTGACGTTCTGGGGAAACCACTGATGCGCCGCCTGATCCAGTTCCTGATCTGTTCCCTGCTGCTGGCCAGTGCCGTGGCCTCGGCCGACGACCTCAGCCGCAAGCAGCGCAAGCTGCTGGAAGAGACCCAGATCGCCTACGGGGCGACCATCCGCTGGGGCAGCATGGACGATGCCATCGGCTACCTCGACCCCAAGCTGCGCAAGGAAAAGCCGCCCACCGAGTTCGAGCTCAACCGTTACGCGCAGCTGCGCGTGTCGTCCTACCGCGAACGCAGCAGTGCCTCACTGGACGGGGGACTGGTCGAGCGGCGGGTCGAAATCGGGGTGATCAACCAGAACACCCAGGCCGAGCGCACGGTGGTCGTGGTCGAGCGCTGGCGCTGGGACCCGGAAGCCAAGCGCTGGTGGCAGACCGCCGGCCTGCCGGACCTGTGGAAGGGGCAGTGACGGGCCGCGTCCGGCTTGTGCGACAATCGGCGCCCGCTTAATCGACCCGTGACCTGAGTGAATTACGAAGAGTTGCTGGCCTTTGCAGGCCGAAACCCGATGCTGTCCGCGGCCCTGGTCGGCCTGACCGTGGCCATCATCGTCACCGAGATCCGCCGCCTGTTCCGGGGCTTCAAGGGCATCAAGCCCGCCGAACTGACCCAGCTGATCAACGCGGGCGGCACGGTGGTGGTCGACCTGTCGGCCAGCGGTGACTTCGAGAAGGGCCACATTGCCGGCAGCCGCAACGCCCAGGCCAGTGCCTTCGGCCCGGACCACAAGCTGGTGGCCAACGCCAAGCAGTCGCCGGTGGTGCTGGTGTGCCGCAGCGGCAACGCCTCGGAAACCGCCGCCAAGGCGCTGAAGAAGGCCGGCTTCGAAAAGGTCTACGTGCTCGACGGCGGCATTCCCGCCTGGCAGCAGGCCGAGCTGCCGCTGGTCAAGGGCCGCAACTGATTGCCGCAGGTGGCGGATCCGGCCTTGTATGGGCCTGATCCCGCCCCCATCGCAGTAATTCGACCATCGTTTTCATTGCATTCATTGGAGTTACTGGAAATGTCCGAAGAGATCACCAACGGCGCTGCTGCGCCGGTCGATGCCGCCACCGGCCCCGCTTTCACCGTCGAGAAGATCTACGTCAAGGACGTCTCCTTCGAGTCGCCGAACGCCCCGACCATCTTCAATGACCAGGTGCAGCCGGAGCTGCAGCTGAACCTGAACCAGCAGGTGCAGCGCCTGGGTGAGAACGCCTTCGAAGTCGTGCTGGCCGTGACCCTGACCTGCCAGGCCGGTGAGCGCACCGCCTACGTGGCCGAAGTGAAGCAGGCCGGCGTGTTCGGCCTGGTCGGCCTGGACCCGCAGTCGATCGACGTGCTGCTCGGCACCCAGTGCCCGAACATCCTGTTCCCGTACGTGCGCCAGCTGATCAGCGACCTGATCCAGGCCGGCGGCTTCCCGCCGTTCTTCCTGCAGCCGATCAACTTCGAAGGCCTGTACGCAGAAACCCTGCGCCAGCGCCAGGAGCAGGGCGACGCACCGTCGCTGGCTGACTCCGAGCCGGCTGGCAACGCCTGATTCCTGCCGCGACGTCACGGATGAGCACTCCCGCTGACAAAATCGCCGTGCTGGGCGCCGGTTCCTGGGGAACCGCGCTGGCCAGCCTGCTCGCACGGCACGGTCACCCGACCGTGCTGTGGGGGCGCGACGCTGCCGTGGTCGAGGCCATCGACCAGCGCCACGAGAACCCGCGCTACCTGCCGGGCATCCCGCTGCCGGACAGCCTGCGTGCCACCACCGACCTGGCGTCGGCGGTGGAAGGCGCGGCCTGGATCCTGGTGGTGACCCCGTCGCATGCCTTCGGTGAAACCGTGCGTGCGCTGGCGCCGCTGCGTCCGGCCGGTGCCGGCGTGGCCTGGGCCACCAAGGGCTTCGAACCCGGTTCGGGCCGTTTCCTGCATGAAGTGGCGCGCGAAGTGCTGGGCGAGGACGTGCCGCTGGCCGTCGTCACCGGGCCATCGTTCGCCAAGGAAGTAACCCAGGGCCTGCCCACCGCGATCACCGTGCACGGCGACGTGCCCGAGTTCGCGCAGACGGTGGCCGAGGCGATGCATGGCCCGGCGTTCCGCGCCTACACCGGCGACGACATGGTCGGTGCCGAGCTGGGCGGTGCGATGAAGAACGTGCTGGCGGTGGCCACCGGCGTGGCCGATGGCATGCAGCTGGGCCTCAACGCCCGTGCCGGCCTGATCACCCGCGGTCTCAATGAAATGCTGCGCCTGGCTGCGGCGATCGGCGCCAAGCCGGAAACGCTGATGGGCCTGGCCGGCCTGGGCGATCTGGTGCTGACCTGCACCGGCGATCTGTCGCGCAACCGTCGCCTGGGCCTGGCCCTGGGCCGTGGCCAGACGCTGCAGGATGCCGTGCGCGAAATCGGCCAGGTGGTCGAGTCGGTGCAGACCGCCGACGAAGTGATGCGACAGGCACGCCGCCATGGCATCGACCTGCCGATCTCCGACGGCGTGCGTGCCGTGCTGCACGGCGAGCAGACCCCGGAAGAAGGCCTGCGCGCACTGCTGGCGCGGGAACAGAAACCGGAATACCCGGACACGCTGTTCAAGTGAATCGAAAAACCCCGGCCACGTGCCGGGGTTTTTTATGTGCGCGAGCCATCCACGCATGGCGTGGATCTACTGCCGAACCCGCTTCTGGTAGCTGCCAACCTTGGTTGGCGCCCGACGGCGGCAATCACCGCGCCCGTGGCGGCGCGCTGGTGTTGTCCATGTCCGAGAAGATCAACCACGGCCCGTCGCCCACGCGCTTCAGCGTCAGCGTGAACTTGCCGGTGTCCCCCTCGTTGCTGCCGTAGCGATACGCACCAATGATGTAGCCCGTGTTGCCCTCCACCGAGTGAGCCAACGCCCGCAGCCGCAACGGACTGCCGCCCTGGCCGGCATACGCGGCCTTGATCGCAGTACGCCCGCGCACCGGCGGCTGGTTGCTCTGCAGTACAAAACCATCCTCGGCAAACAGCGCAGCCAATGCCTTGGCATCAGCCGAGCGCCACGCCCGCTCGTAATCGCGCAGTACGCGCTCCAGCGGTGCGGGCAGGGCTGCGCCCGGGAGAGGCTGTGCAGGCATCGCGTTTTCTGCATCGTGGGCAATTGCCGGCGATGCCATCAGCAGGGCACTGCAGAAGATCTTGGCGAGTCGTGTACGGCGCATGCGTCCGGCTCCAGGCGATGACGGGACGCTACGAACGCATCCTGGCACGGTGCTGGTTAGAATCACGCGGCTGCCGATTTGCTGGATGCAGCGCAGATCAGACAAGGACAGGGAATGAAGATTCGAATCACAGGGATGGCACTGACGGTCGCATTGCTGGCCGCCTGCGGGCAGGCACCGGCACCCGATGCAGCACCAGCCGCACCAGCACCGGCCACAGAAGCACCTGCGGCCACGGCAACGGTGGGCGAGAAGGCGCCATCCATCGAAGATGGCGTGGATCCCTCGGTGTGGGACAACGAAGGCGAACCGGAAGACCCGAGTGCCGGCGGCGAACTCACCTGCGCGGACAACCCGCTGGCGACGCATTTCTTCACCCTGGTGGGCGGCAATACCGTGGACGACTGCGGCCGCAAGGACCCGAAGGTGCTGGCCGCGTTCAACGCCCTGATGAAGGACACAGCCGCAGCCGAATCCGCCGACAGGGAGATTCCATCGCTGCGCGAACGCCTGTTGAGCGGGCCCAGCGGTCCTGGTGAGCTGCTGGTGCTGCAGGGCGAGCCGTGGTGGTTCTATACCGCCTGCCAGGCCCACGACTGCCCCGGCACCGCGTTGGCGATGCTGTATTCGCCGACGGAGGCGAAGATGGTCGGCCGTCTTACCGCGCGCTGTCGTGTGTGGTGGCTGGGTGAGCCGACGGCGGAACAACGTGCGCAGATTGAACAACGCCAGCCACTGCAGGATGCCGCGTTGAAGGAAGACAGCGCACTCTGCGAGTGATGTGACGCGCTCCGCAGCGCCGAATCCTACCCGGCGGAATCGCGGGCGTTGTCGCCCGCGTCACCCTTCCGGCCGCATACGCGCGCTGGCCTGTGCGTTCATGGCCAGGCACGCCATGATCAGCCCTTCCATCACCCGGTCGCCCACGTACTCGGCCTCCGCGCCGTTCTGGCGTACGCGTTCGGCCGCCAGCAGCAGTTCCAGCGTCACGCGCTGGCTTGCCAACGCACAGTCCGCATCGGCCAGCGCCATGCAGCGGCCCGGCATCTGGTGACGCTCCGGCCAGGGCTGGCCGTCGGCGGCCGCGCCTTTGCCGATGCGGCGAAGCGTGGCGATGAAGGCGTTCGGATCGGTCGCAGCCGCGTGCTCTGGCGGCCCACCGCCAGTGGCGGATGAGCGATGCGGATGCAGGCGAGGGAAGTCCGGTGTGGTCATGGCAGTGCTCCGTGCAGGACAGACGGTAGCCGCCACACAAAGGTGGCGGGCGGAGACGTGGCTCGAAAACCGGGAGATCACGAACAAGACCGGCAGGCGCAAGGCCTCCACGCTCCGCCCGCCATAGCCGGCAGACGGAATGCCAGCCGGCGCCACGCGGGGTGACGCCGGCTGGCAAGCGCAAACAACGTTCGTGATCTAACGGGTTTTCGAGGCCCGGCCACCGATTTTCCGGTGGCCCGCCATCTGTACCGCTGTCGCTGCGCAACGCCAATCAGACGAGTTGCAAACAGCGTTTGATCGAAGACGCTTTCAGCATTCTTGCATGCTGTTAAGCCGTCGCGGACGCAGGTGCCGCAACGTCCGTGGCAGCGTGGGGAATATGCGACATGGTTCGAACTTGATGACAGGGATATGGGTACCCCACCAAGCCGATGACGACAGTGCGGAGCGAAGAACGTAAATCGAACTCGCCCCACTCTGGTTGTCAGCGCTCTTGGGGTCTTTCGTACCAGGCCTGAGTACGGTTGACGATCCGCACCACGGACAGCATGACCGGCACCTCGATCAGCACGCCCACCACCGTCGCCAGCGCCGCCCCGGAATGCACGCCGAACAGTCCCACCGCAGTTGCCACCGCCAGTTCGAAGAAGTTGCTGGCACCAATAAGCGCTGACGGGCCTGCCACGCAATGTGCCACGCCCAGCCGACGGTTGAGCAGGTAGGCCAGGCCCGAGGTGAAATAGACCTGGATCAGGATCGGCACGGCAATCAGCGCGATTACCAGCGGTTGCTTCACGATCTGCTGGCCCTGGAACCCGAACAGCACCACCAGCGTCAGCAGCAGCGCGGACAGGGACAGCGGCCCCAACCTTCGAAGCGTGAGTTGCAGGCCCGCCTCGCCGCTGCGCAAAAGGATCCAGTGCTGCAGCAGTGCAGCAGCCAGCACCGGCACCACGATGTAGAGACCAACGGACAGCAACAGCGTATCCCACGGTACGGTGATCGCCGACAGGCCGAGCAGCAGTGCAACCACCGGCGCGTAGGCAACCACCATGATCGCGTCGTTCAACGCCACCTGGCTCAGGGTGAAGTTGGCATCACCGCGGCACAGGTTGCTCCACACGAACACCATGGCGGTGCAGGGTGCGGCTGCCAGCAGGATCAGCCCGGCGATGTAGCTGTCGATCTGTGCTGCGGGCAGCCAGCCGGCGAAGGCATGGCGCAGGAACAGCCAGCCCAGCAGCGCCATCGAGAACGGCTTGACCGCCCAGTTGATGAACAGTGTTACCCCGATGCCCTTCCAGTGTTGCTGCAACTGGCGCATCGCGCGGAAGTCGACCTTCAGCAGCATCGGGATGATCATCAGCCAGATCAGCACCGCAACCGGCAGATTGACCTTGGCCACTTCGGCGGACGCCAGCACCGCGAAGGCACCGGGCAGGACGTGGCCCAGCAGCGTGCCCATCGCAATGCACAGCACAACCCACAGCGTCAGGTGTCGCTCGAACAGGCTCATGGCAGTGGCACCGTCACTGCGCGCCGTCGGTCGGCAACAGCTGGCCGATCCGGTCCAGCGCGTGCTGCAGCGCTTCGCGTTCGGACCACACCGATTCGGGCAGTGCGAGCAGCGCACGCAGGCGGGTTTTCACGATGGCATGGGCGAGCGCGAAGGCTGCGGCCTTGTCGGCATCGCTGCCTGCCACGGCGGCCGGATCGGGCAGGCCCCAATGGCTGCGGATGAAGTCACCGAACACCACTGGGCAAGCTTCGGCAGCGGCCGCATCACACACGGTGATGACCAGGTCCATGGGCGCTGCATCCACGAACTCGTCCCATGATTTGCTGCGCAGCCCTTCAACGGGCATTCCTTCGGCATGCAGTTGTGCCAGCGCGAACGGATTGACCTGGCCGGTGGGCTGGCTGCCCGCACTGAATGCCCTGAAGCGATCGCCGCCCCAGGCGCGCAGGGTGGCTTCAGCCAGCACGCTGCGCGCGCTGTTGCCGGTGCAGAGGAACAGGACATTGCGGGTCATGTGGCAATCGCTTCGATGGGGTGGGTCGTGTGCGGTATCAGCACTTGCAGGCGGGTTCGGCGGGGACGCACTGGTTGCTGGGTGAGCCCGCGCAACAGTTGTGCGTGAGGTACTCGATCAAGCCGTTCATGGCATCGAAGTTGGCCCGATAGCAGACGTTGCGGCCCTGGTTCTCGCTCTCCACCAGCCCGGCCTGCACCAGCTCCTTCAGGTGGAAGCTGAGCGTGGCTGGGGGCACCTGCAGGGCCGTAGCGATGTCGCCCGCCATGCGCCCTGCCGGGCCGGCCTCCACCAGCAGGCGGAAGGCAGCCAGCCGGGTGGCATGACCGAGGGCGGTCAGGGCGGAGATTGCATTCGATGTTTCCATATTTCTAGAATAATCGAATGAATGAGCCAATCACAAGCCTGGACCTGCCCAACCTGGTGGAATCGTCATTGCCCCAGCCCAATCATCACCAGCTCGCCGCGGCAGATCTGGGGCCGCCGCGCATCCTCCTGCTCTACGGCTCGCTGCGGCCCCAGTCGTTCAGCCGCAAGCTGGCGCTGGAAGCCGAGCGACTGCTGCGCCATCTGGGGTGCGAAACCCGGGTGTTCGACCCGCATGCGCTGCCGATGCTGGACAGCGTGGACCCGCACCACACTGAAGTGCAGCGACTGCGCGAATGGTCGCAGTGGTCGGAAGGCCAGGTATGGGTCAGCCCCGAGCGGCATGGCACGGTCACCGGCGTGTTCAAGAACCAGATCGACTGGTTGCCGCTGGAAGATGGCAGCGTGCGGCCCACGCAGGGCAGGACGCTGGCGGTGATGCAGGTGAGCGGCGGCTCGCAGTCGTTCAACACGGTCAACGCGTTGCGCGTGCTTGGTCGTTGGATGCGCATGCTGACCATCCCCAACCAGTCGTCGGTGGCCAAGGCCTGGCAGGAATTCGATGACGACGGCCGGATGAAGCCCTCGCCGTACTACGATCGGGTGGTGGATGTGATGGAAGAGCTGGTGAAGTTCACCCTGCTGACGCGGGGCCGGTCGGACTACCTGGTAGACCGTTACAGCGAGCGGAAGGGCGACGCGCACGCCGCGGCATTGGCGCGGGCTGCAGAGGCTACGGCTTCCTGATCCTCATTGGTGCCGATGTGAGGCACGCTCACCCAAGCAGCCTCTTCACCCTTGAAGCTGCAAGGCGGATGGTCACCACATAGGCCAGCAACATGCCGGTGCCGATACCCATTACTTCGATTTCCCAGTTGCGGCGGTAGGGAGAAGGGCCCATGAAGGCCCACGCCAGAAGCACCGCCGCAATCAGCAAGGCGCTGCGATTGGCCTTCGAAATGAGCGCATCTTCGGCCGCGTGCCCCATGTTCGGATCCCAGGAACCGAGCAGCCACCCCAAGCCACGCAGGTAGTCGCGCGCCACGAAGAACAGGAAGACGAATACGCCTCCCATCGTGCTCAGCAGAAACTGGAAGAGTGGGTCCACCGGCGGCCGCATGGACGAGGCAGACATTGCCTCGCAGGATCGTCTACGGGCGCAGTATGCCAGCGTGCCGGGCCTCGGGGGCACCACGCCTCACACGCAGGCGACTCTCCATGAGCAGACTGTGCATCGCAGCCGCCCGGCGGGCGGGCATGGCCCGGGCATGTGCCCACAACGCCCAGGGCGGACGCACAAACGCACTACTCGCCAGCGTGCTGTGCGGTCTTCTTTTGGTTGCCATCTGTGACGGCACGGCTCTGCGCGAACTCCGGGAACGTCTTCGCGATCGAATCCTTGTCCGGCAGGATGTAGAACACACCGCCCTTCTCGAACGTGGACTGCACGATCTGCTCGTAGAACGCGGGCGAGACATTGATGCAGCCGTGGGTGACGCGGTTGTCGTCCGGCGAGGGCGATGCCAACCGCTCGGCGCGCTTTTCCTTCGGGCTGCCCGGCGGCAGCGGGTGCATCGACACGGCGGAATCGTAGTCCACCCACAGCACGCGTCCGGCATCGTCGGACGGGCCGTAACCGCCAATGAAGCGGCCGGCAGGCGTGGTGCGGTCGTGGCCGGGAATCGCGCTCAGTGCGAGCTTGGCGACGCCCGGTGCGGAATGGTCGCCGATCGCCGACCCAAACAGCGCCGGTGCGGCGCCGCGCAGCTTGCCGTCACCGCCGAAGACCAGAACCTGCGCCGCCGCCTTGTCCATGACCGCAAACGGATAGCCCTGGTTGTCCTTGCTGGCGACCACCCAGCCGGCCAGCTCGATCACTGTCTCGGACACGCTCTGGTCGGGCGGAAGTTCATCAACGGCGGCGACCGATGGTGCAGGTGCGTCCTTGTCCCTGGCGTTGGCTACGCCGCTGCACGCAACGACCAGTGCCACGGCCAGTGCGGCAGGGAGGGCGCGGCGTGCGGGGGAGGAGGAAGTACGAATGGGACGGCTCCTTGCAATGCAATCGTGGGTGGAAGGATGCCAGTGGCCGGCGAAGGCCACTGGGTCCCGATGCACCCGATACAGAGGTGGATCAATTCAAACGGTGAGGGAGCGATTACCCGCGCGGCTTGCGGCCGGCAGGTGCCCTTTCAAGCTGCTGCACGCGACCTTCGATCTGGTCCAGGCGCTGATTGGCCTGCTGTGCGGACTGGTTGGCGGACTCCGCGCTCTGCGCAGCGCCCTGCACCTTGACGTCGAGCTGATCGAGACGCGAGTTGATGGTTGCAAACTCGTTCTTGTATGACGCGCAGGCGCCAAGGCTTACGGTGGCGATGAGCGCTACAGCAAGTGCGCGGGCCGTCTTCATGTGTTGCGGGTTCAGGTTCATTGCACTCCCTCCTTCGTCTGGGGAAGCTGGAATATAGCGGCGTTTGTTCCCGCCGCTACCAAGCGCTTTCAGCTGGAATTTGAATACGTGGAAGCACTGTGAAGCCGGCCTCTGACCCAACATTAACAAGCGGGATCAGGCGAGCTGATCTACGTCGGCGGCGTGCCTTGTGCCTGTTCAAGGTCGCCAATTCATCAGTATGAAGCGGCTCTCACAGCACTTGCGTTTCCATGCCTTTGGCAGCAGTGCAGGCAGGCGTCCATCCACTCGCCTCGAACACGGTCGCGGCGGTGTCGGGCCGCACATCCAGCAGCGTGGCGATGGCCCTGGTCCTGTCTGGCGCGCGGGAAACATAGCTGCGCGCGATGCGGTAGCCGACCCAGTATCCGAGATCTCCACGTCGTGCTTCATCGCCGGGGCCGTTGTACAGCCACTTCGAAAGATCGGTGCCCCCACTGTCCTGTACGAACGCGCGCTCCAGCGCACATTCGCGGCCCTGGGTCCAGCGACGCAGATGCGCGTTGGCCGGTTGCCCCGAGATCAGTTCACCCACGTACTCGGCGCCGCCTTCAAGCAACGTCTGATAGAGCAGGGTGGGCTGCGCGACATCGACGCTCGCACCGGGCTGTTGCACGTGCACGTACTCATGGGCGATCAGGTGCACGAAACGATCGCCGACGTCAGGCTGCATCCAGTCGGCGTTGCACAGTGCTTCCAGTCCGATCACCACACCATCTTCGGTGGTGACGCCGCCGCTGTTACCCCGCCCGACCAGCACGGTGACCGGAGGAAAACGTGCAGTGGGGAGCAGCGTGCCCAATCGATCGAGTGCGTCGGCAACCCGCGCGCGGATCGCCGGCAATGCCGCTGCACAGGTCCGCGCCCTGGCGAACAACGCCGGCTTGTCCTGGATGGCCCTGGCCAAACGCTCCATTGATCCGATGCGGCTGTCGGTGAAGCTGCGCAATGCCTCCGTGCCGGTGTCCAGATAGCCGCGCTGCAGGTCTTCGGCACTTGGTTTTCCTCCAGTGGCATCCAGCACGCTGAAGAAACGCGTGACATCGTCTGTCTGTACCACGATGCGTGCAGAAGGTTGGGCGCGCTCGGCCGCGTTGGCTGGCAGCTGCATCATCGGAAGGGCGACGAGCAGCAGCACCCGCGCCGCGCGGCGCGCATGGGGCGGAAACAGCAGTGATGCGACGGACGCGTAGACGGGCAAGCATAGGTTTGACCGCCTCGGCAACCAAAGGTCATACCGTCTAGCCCTGTCTACTCGCTCAACTATGGTTGCTTGGCAAGCATACGTTCGCCCCCGCTCAGGGCAGAACATAGGTCCAACAAAGACTTTGCGTCAGATGACGATCCTCGAGCAGAACTATGGTTGCCCCTATTCAGTTTAATCGGACGAAGCCTAGAGTCGCATTCATAAAGCTGAATAAGGCTTGCAATCCCGCAGCTCTTCATCTGCTCTGCTCGTCGACTTAGCTGCAGTTTTGACCGCAGCCTCCAAGCGCTGTTTAACTTGGACAGCGAGGATGTCTTTGGTTCGCTTCGCCAACACGCTTAGCGCGTTCAGCTTCAGGAGCGAGCTTCGATCTGATCAGAGATTAGAACCAGAGCACGCTGTCTAGCCTCTTCATCCGGTCTCGCTCTGGATCGCAAACCATCCATCGCCCCTTACTGGCCAATCTTCCCAACCCGCAAATGATCACCTACTACGACCCCAGCCTTACATACATGTCTACCAGGCTGCACCCTTACGATGCGGGAGCTCCAGGCCAAAGCGGCTACGTTGATTTTAAAAGTCATCCAGAGAAGATCGAAACGATACTTGAGGACTTCGTGCCGCATGCTGAGCAGACCGGAGTTCGAGCGTTCTACAACCTTCTTAGGTACGTGAATTCTCCCCAATCCCATCTTGAAAGCTGCGATTGCGGAATGCTTGACCCCAGTCCAAACACTGATAGCAACTCCACCCACAGCATCCGCATCAATGGTCGACTCTTCCTCATGTATAGGGATGAGCGGCTGAACTGCTCGAGGGAGCATTACGAGTGGCTCTGCGGAAGGCTGATGGCCGTGCTCAACGATATAGATTCCGAGCTTGCGGCAAATGAAGCCGTGCTTGGCTTCACGCTTAACCCAGTCCTCCACCCCAGTCTATCGACAACCGGGCAGTGGCTTTCCGATGGAAGTTTTGAGTGCGATGACGAGGACCCGGCCTATGGCAAGCACACCATGATCACGTTCTGGTCCTACGGCGAAAGCGCAGCGGATGCGTTCGAGAATCTAGCGCGAACCTTCTCCAACCTCCAGCAGGCTTGTGAAATGCTGGACACTGAAATCAACGCCGCTATTGCCGGCGTCTGAATGCATCCAAGCGGTCAAAGGTTGTCTTTGCTACTCGCTAAATGCAGACCGTAAGCCTTGGCGTGAGGCCGGGATCTTCCGTTGTGTTGCGCAATGCGCCTTCGTTACCTGTCTTGCTCGGCGGTTGCGATGAGCATGCTCAACCGCGAACTATCGGTGCAACCAAAGCCATAACTATCGCTCTATTCTGCTCAAAATAGTGTTCGGCAGACCCCTCGAAAAGCTGGCGTGTAATGTGCTCACGTGACTGTGTAGCCTTGATAGCCCTGATATGTTCAACCACGATCATGACGGAGCGAAATCCCTGCAAGTTGAGCGACAGCCGTCAGCTCTATTCTATCCACCCAGTGCTTGCCCACTTGTACCTCGCCGATAGATAAAGGATGGACTGCGCCATGCGTTTTAGTTGGGACATTTATGGAGTCTGCTCGTTGTCGGAAACAGATATCAGGCAGGGACGGGATTAGGAAGATTTATCGAGGATAGGACGGATGCCTGCTTCTGGCCCGTAGCGGTAGTCGTTTCGCCACGGCGTCATCCGGCCCGAAGCGGCCATCCTAAATCACACTCTGATCCGAGTGCTCGGACCGAGTTCTCGCTCCAGCAGAGGCGGTTGGTAGGTCTCGGGTTACCTCTGCCCTGAGCATCTGAGGCATCTGCCCCGCTGCGAAGTACGCGTTGCCAAGCTGGGTATGAATTCAGCCTCTGCGTCTACGGATACCTTGAAACAGCGCATCTATCGCGTCAATGTCCTGCAGCAGCTCGGCTGGCTGCGTCACAGCACGCTGCTGGCCTGCGGCGTGGGAATGCGCCCGGACGTTTCGGCAGCACTTGTCATGCAGGCGTTGAACCTCGCGGTACTCTGCATCCTGAACGATAATCACGCCGTCGAGTCGGCCGACCGAGATGTTGTCGCGGAACCTCACGACGGTCTCATTGAGAATCGTGTCCTCGATTCCGACCTCGATTGTCACCCGAAGGTCGTCGTAAGCGTTGCGGATCGCAAGCCGCTCGGTATCTCCCGGTGGGTTGTTGAAGTTGGCGGCTATCTTCTGATGATCGGCACGATGCTGCGCGATACGTTCGTGATGTCGCCGCATGTCGTAAGGCAATCCTGCGCCGATGTAGTACGCCAGGCGCCACACGGTCGTCGGGTCATTGAACAGATGAGCGAAGCGGGCACCGAGGGGTGCCCGCTTCCTTTTCGGCAGTCATCGAGTTGACATATGGCAAGGCAATACTTCGATTATTCTAGATAAATGGTTGCGATGACATGCGTCCCCTGAATGTTCTGTTCCTTTGCACAGGCAACTCGGCGCGCAGCATTCTTGCCGAAGCACTGGCCAGCCATTTAGGGCGTGAACGTATCCGCGCTTACAGTGCGGGCAGTCATCCCAAGGGCGTAGTTCATCCGGTGGCCCTGCGGGTGCTCTCGGAGATTGGCTTCGACGTTGCCGGGCTGTCGAGCAAGCCGTGGGATGCATTCGCAGGTCCGGAAGCACCGCAGATGGATCTCATCGTAACGGTGTGCGATCGTGCCGCGGGTGAAGCGTGTCCCGTGTGGCCAGGCCACCCGGCTACCGCCCACTGGGGCATCCCCGACCCGGCCGCAGTGCAGGGCAGTGCTGATCAGGTCCATAAGGCGTTCCTGAGCACGCTTCACCAGCTCCAGCACCGTCTCGGATTGCTGTTGGCGCTTAAGCCTGACGCGCTGGACCGCATGGCCCTGCAATCGCAGGTGCGGGCGCTGGGCAATGGCGCCGAGGCTCACGCGCCAGATAACACCGGAGAAGCCTCCCCGATGTAGTCGCTGATCTGCCTAACTGCCTCGCGCGCGTATCGGGTCACCCCGCTCAGCGTGGCCGATGCTGCGCCATTCCAGTCGCCATAGCCAAGCAGCCAAATCGATGGCGCTGCGACCGACCGAACCTGGGTGTCATCCACGTCGATCCGACCACGAGCGTTGACAATGCCCAGTCCTTCCAGGTGCGACAATACCGGCCGGAAGCCGGTGCACCATATCACCGCGTCGAAGTTGCGTTCGCTGCCATCTGCCCACTGCATGCCGGTGGCGGTGAAACGGACGGGTGGCGGCATGGAGACCAGTACGCCGCGGCGCCGTGCGTCCACCACCGGCGGCACCATCACGATGTCGCCAAAACCATCCCGCTGAATATCCGGCTCGCGTCCTTTCTGCTGAGCCCTCCACTTCTCGGTTGCGCGTGCGAACAGAACGCGCCCGTCGACATCGTCGGCCAGGAAGGCTGGCTCCCGCTGGGTGATCCACGTGGTCTTGGCCACCTTGGAGACCTCGGCCAGAATCTGTGCGCCTGAGTTGCCGCTGCCGATGATGGCCACGCGCATTCCGGCGAAGGGTTCGGGATGGCTGTAGTGGGCCGAGTGCAGCTGCACGCCGCCGAAAGCATTCAGACCTTCATATCCGGGCGTGCAGGGATGCCGCCACGTACCCGTGGCGCTGATCACTGCACGTGTCTGCCACTGCCGGCCGTCATCTGCTTCCACCCGCAGCCGGCTCCCCGAGCGGCAGATGCGTTTTACCTGCACGGGACGGATGACAGGCAGCGCATACTTATGCTCGTAGCGCGCGAGGTAGTCGAGCACTTCCGCCTGCGACGGGCACGGTTCCCGGGTAGCAGGCATCGGCCAACCGGGAATCGAGCTCGAGCCCGCCGGCGAGAACAGATGCAGGGATTTCCACGCATGCTGCCACGCCCCGCCAGGTGACGTTTCGGCATCAAGAATCACATAGGACAGCCCGCTGCGACGTAGGAAGTAGCCAGCCGAAAGACCCGCCTGGCCACCTCCGATCACCACGACATCGACGCTGTCCATCGGGACTTCCTCATGCTGCAGCACCTAGGCGGTTCAGCGGCTCCGTGCATCGGCAGGAAAGTAGCTTTTGCCCAGGCGCAGGGCGACGTGGACCAGCAGAATCAGCACGGGCACTTCCACCAGCGGGCCGATAACAGCCGCGAAGGCTACCGGGGAAGCCAGCCCGAACGCCGCGATCGCCACGGCGATGGCCAGTTCGAAGTTGTTGCCTGCTGCGGTGAACGCGATCGCGGTGGTGCGGGGGTAGTCTTTGGCGATCAGCTTGCCCATGAAGAAACTGATGACGAACTGGATGATGAAGTACAACGTCAGCGGGATCGCGATGCGTACCGCGTCCATCGGAATCCTCAGCACATCGCCTCCCTTCAGGCTGAACATCGCCACGATGGTAAACAGCAGTGCGGCGAGGGTTACCGGGCTGATGGCGGGCAGGAACGTCTCTTCATACCATTGCACGCCCTTGCGCGCCTTCAACCATCGGCGGGTGAGGAAGCCCGCCAGGAACGGGATACCAAGGTAGATCAGAACAGCCTCGGCGATGGTCCAGAAACTGACATCGATGACGCTGCCCTGGAGACCGAACACCGGCGGCAACCAGGACAGGAAGAACCACGCGTAGACACTGAACAGCGCAATCTGGAAGATCGAGTTGAATGCCACCAGCCCAGCGACGTACTGGCCGTCACCGCGGGCAAGCTGATTCCAGACCAGCACCATGGCGATGCAGCGTGCCAGCCCGATCAGGATCAGGCCGGTCATGTACTCGGGGTAATCGCGCAGGAACAGCACGGCCAGGCCGAACATCAGGAACGGACCGACGATCCAGTTCTGCAGCAGCGAGAGCATCAGTACCCGTTTGTCGGCGAAGACCCGCGGCAGTTCCTCGTACTTCACCTTGGCCAGCGGCGGATACATCATCAGGATCAGACCAATCGCGATCGGGATGTTGGTCGACCCTATGGAGAGGCTGTTCAACGCGCTGGGCACACCCTCGAACAACGCCCCCATGCCGACGCCGAGCGCCATGGCGGCGAAGATCCAGAACGTGAGATACCGGTCCAGGAAGGACAGGCGGGAGGTGTCAGTGGTCATGGGGATTTCCGGAAGGACGGTCAGTTGATCTGTGCGATCGGGTCGAGCCGGGCCTTGAGGGCCTCGCTGTCATCCCAGACGCAGTCGGAGATCTCCAGGAAGGCCCTCAGGCGCGCCTTGATGATCTGGTGCGCGCGATCGAAGGCTTCGGCTTTCTCTCCGTCCGAGCCTTCAACGCCGGCCGGATCGAACAGGCCCCAGTGCACCCGTACAAAGTCGCCGAACACTACCGGGCATGCCTCGACCGCCGCGCTGTCGCAGACGGTGACGATCAGATCCATCGGCGCGGCATCCGCTTCGGCGAACTCGTCCCACGACTTGCTGCGAAGGCCGTCCACCGGGAAACCCTCGCGCTTCAACTGAGCAATGGCAAACGGGTTGACACGGCCGGCCGGCTGGCTGCCGGCGCTGAAGGACTCGTAGCGGCCTTGGCCCCACTTCTTCAGGGTCGATTCGGCCAACACGCTGCGAGCGGAATTACCGGTACACAAGAACAGGACGCGACGGGTCATCTGAGCGATCTCTAAGGTGGGTTGGTCAGCAGCCAACGGGTCGTTCGCAGGCCTGTTCGTCGGCACAACAGTTCTCCGTGAGATAGGCCACCAATGCGGTCATCGCCTCGAACTCGGCCCGGTAGCAGATCGTCCGACCACGTTGCTCGGCGCTGATCAGGCCCGCAGCCAACAGTTCCTTCAGGTGGAAGGAGAGCGTGGCGCCAGGCAAGCAGAGCGTCTGGGCAATGTCACCGGCCAGCTTGCCGCCGCTGCCGGCCTGTACAAGCAGGCGGAAGATCGACAGGCGGGTGGCGTGGCCCAAGGCAGCAAGAGCGTGGGTTGCAGTGTTATGTTCCATGATTCTAGAATAATAGAATCGATTCCGTAGGACAACCCCGTGCAGCAGATCCCCAACTTGGTCCCAGGTGCCTTGGACATTCCGACGGCCACCAAGCTCAACGACCCGGCCGCGCAGCCGCACCGCCCGCGCATCCTGATCCTGTACGGCTCGCTGCGGCCTCAGTCGTTCAGCCGCAAGCTGGCGCTGGAGGCGCAGCGGCTGCTGGAACAGCTCGGGGCGGAAACCCGCCTGTTCGATCCACACGAGCTGCCGATGCTTGAGTCGGTGCCAGCCACCCACCCAAAGGTGCAGGAGCTGCGCCAGGCCTCGCTGTGGTCGGAGGGCCACGTGTGGGTCAGCCCGGAACGCCATGGCACCCTTACTGCGGTATTCAAGAACCAGATCGACTGGCTGCCACTGGAAGAGGGCAGCGTGCGCCCCACCCAAGGCCGCACGCTGGCCGTGATGCAGGTCTGCGGCGGTTCGCAGTCGTTCAACGTCGTCAACGCGCTGCGTGTGCTCGGCCGGTGGATGCGGATGGTGACGATCCCCAACCAGTCCTCGGTCGCCAAGGCCTGGCAGGAGTTCGACGACGAAGGTCGAATGAAGCCTTCGGCGTACTACGATCGCGTGGTGGACGTCATGGAGGAACTGGTCAAGCTCACCCTGCTGGTGCGTGGGCGCAGCGACTACCTGGTGGACCGTTACAGCGAGCGCAAGGGGGCCATCGAGGCGGCGGCGTTGGCGGCCGCTGCAGGGGTGGTGGAAACTGTTTTTAACGAGGAGGAAAGTGCGTGAACGCGGTCATCTACCACAACCCCAAGTGCGGCACCTCGCGCAACACTCTGGCGATGATCCGCTTCGCCGGGATCGAGCCGGAAGTGATCGACTACCTGGCCCACCCGCCCAGCCGCGCGCGCCTGGTCGACCTCATTAGGGCCGCGGGCTTGAGCGTGCGCGACGCCATCCGGCAGAAGGGCACTCCTTATGACGAGCTAGCACTGGGCGATGCGGCACTGAGCGACGACGCGTTGCTTGATGCCATGCTGGCGCACCCAATACTCATCAATCGTCCTTTCGTGCAAACCGATAATGGCACGCGCCTGTGCCGGCCTTCCGAACTGGTGCTGGATATCCTGCCGAAGCTTCCCGGACCATTCCGGAAGGAAGATGGAGAGTTGGTGGCCGAGCACAGGGGAGGCCCGGCGACCTAATCTGGGTGCTGGGCCGGGCTGGCCGCCTTTGAGAACAACCGGAGATTCTGCCCCATGCCGACGCTCCATCCCGCAAAAAGCGAAAGTGCGTGGCGTGACTTTCTGGTGTTCCTATGACTGGGACTGACCTCGTTCGGTGGCCCGATTGCCCATCTGAGCTACTTCCGCCTCGAGTTTGTCGAGCGCCGCCGGTGGCTGACGGACCGTAGCTACTCGGATCTGGTGGCCTTGTGCCAGTTGCTTCCAGGCCCAGCCAGCAGCCAGGTTGGGGTGTTGCTGGGCTTGGCCCGCGCCGGCTGGCTTGGCCTGCTGGCCGCCTGGGCAGGTTAATCGCATGGGTCAGGTCGCGTTGGCGCGGCACCAGTTCGGCTACGCGCGCCGCCATGCGGTTGGAATGTTCGATGATGACCCGGATCTGCGAGCGCGGCGAGACCGGGCAGCGTCGAATCCCCGCTAGGAAGCGGATCCTGCCAGATCGGAGGGCAGCTGTCGGCCAGAAGTGGATACTGCAATCATTGCTGCCTGAGCCCACTCTCCAAAGGCAAGGGGGAGCGCCTGCTGTTCGCCCGCTGTCACATCAACTGCGACTAGCTGAAATCTTTGATCGCCTACCTGGCAGGGCATTCCGCGCACCAGCATCCTGTTCGATCTGATGACTAATGATTCTCAGGACTTGCTGCGGTACCGGTGTGCGGCTACCTCGCTATCACTACTTGATCAGGAAGTCATTCAGTGATTTTCCACTTGCTACCAGCTCGGCTATCCATCGCGGTTGCCGCCCTCGACCGGACCACGTCTGGCCGCGCACTGCAGGATTGCGGTACTTGGGAGCGATCTTGGACACTGTCGATTTGGCAGGCCTCCGATCACCTCGCTTCTTGGCGGTTTCGGAGGGCACGATCAATGAAGCGCCGTAGAGTTCCTCTATCGTGTATCCATGATCCTTGACGTACTTGTTGATCTTGGCGCGCATCGCTGTGGCCTTAGGGCGTGACAGCACCTTGGACTGCTGCTTCTCCGCCTGAGCAATCAGTGAGCGAAGTTCCTTGGCAGAAAGGCCGCTGATATCAATAGTCATGAATTCTTCCCCGATGTCGAGGCCCTAGCCTATTCTCAAATGACATTGCGTGTCACTCCATGTCCACTATGAGTCGCTCAATCTCAGGATCGACTACTAAAAAGTGGATCGTGTTAGCTACTCTCTCACTACACATGATTTTCACGTGGCATATGGACCTGAGGACTAAAGACGCGCCGTGAGTGATTGCTGTGGCGTTGCCAAGAGTTCTTTGAGATCGCCAGTTTGAGGCATTGGATGAATCGACGTTAGACTCAAGCGCTTTCCGTAGCAGATCAGGGAGGCAAGACGCATAACCGTGAGATCAATTCCCTTCATTGTCGCTGCCGCGTTGGCGGGAACTTCGCTGGCTGCAGATGCTTCTGAGGATAACCTCCATAGAGATCCTTACTTTGATCCAGGAGGCGCCGTCAGGTTCAACTATGGCTGGCTCGACTACGGGCCGTCCAGCCGCCTGCAGCTTGAACTGCTGCGTGCAGACCTTGACGCTGGAACCGGACCGTTTTCCTTCTCTGCCCAATACCGCTGGTACGATGGCTTCGACGCCGTGCATCACGCCTACGCGGGCTGGCAGTTCTCCGATGCTACCCAGCTCAAGGCAGGTATCCAGCAAGTCCCGTTCGGGCTGCTCCCCACCGTTTCGCAGAGTTTCTGGTTCGGCTCCGGCTACTACCTGGGCATCGAGGATGATTACGATCCGGGCCTTGTGGTGATTCACCGCAGCGGCAGCACAACTTGGCATCTTGGCTGGTTCTCCGGAGACGAATACGGGTCCGGGGCTCGCTACGATCGCTACTCCTTTGATGTCGCGCAGACCGAGGCGTTGCCGTATCGCGAGCGGCAACGACTGCATGCACGCGTGGAGAGCGCGCGCGACTGGGGCGGCGGCGAACTGTTGCTGGGCGCATCAGCGTTTGCTGGCAAGGTGCAGAACACTCAGACACGGCGTCACTACGGTCATCAGGGCGCGGCCCTCCACGCACAGTGGCAGCGCGATGGTTGGACCGCGCAGTTGCAGTGGGCGCGGTACCGGTATGCCGTGCCCGGAGATCGCATCGCAATGTCGGCGTTCCAATCCCCCTTCCAGGTTGCAGCGCAGGCGGATGTGCCAAGCGCCAACATCGCCTATTCGTTCGGCCAGAAGGGCTGGCTGGATGACATCACCTGCTATAACAACCTCAGCATGACCCGCCCGGTCGGGCACCGCGCGGGCCTTCGTGATTCGTGGCAGAACGTGACCGGTTGCAGCCTGCAGAAAGGCATCATGCTCACCTATGTCGACTGGATCGCTGGCCGCAACATGTGGTTTGCTGGTGGTGATGGTATCGGCATCGACGAAGGAGGCCCTTCCAGCTGGCATTCGCGGCTGAACCTCAATATCGGCTTCTACTTCTGATCGGCCTCGCGCAAGCCGCAGGTTTTTCCACCCAATAACACGGAGGTATCCATGCAGAGCACGGCTCCGCAACATCCCCCCGTTCGCCAGCGGATCCTTCCGCAGGTGTTCATTCCCACGGCAGCCATCGTCATCGCGCTGCTGGCGCTTGCCGCCTTCGCGCCCGAAATGGCCACGCGGTGGTTCACCGCGGCCAAGTCATGGGCTGCCAATGATGCAGGCTGGTTCACCATCCTTGCGGTGGCCGGCTTCCTGGTCTTCGTCGTCGGCGTCGCCATCAGCAGTTACGGCCGCATCAAACTCGGCCCTGACCACAGTACGCCGGACTACAGCTACGGCTCCTGGTTCGCCATGTTGTTCGCTGCCGGCATGGGCATCGGTCTGATGTTCTTCGGCGTTGCCGAGCCCATCATGCACTACGCCACGCCGCCGGTCGGCTCGCCCGAGTCGGCCGCAGCTGCCCGCCAGGCCATGCGCATCACCTTCTTCCACTGGGGCATCCACGCATGGGCGATCTACGCAGTGGTAGCGCTGTCGCTGGCGTACTTTGCCTACCGGCACAATCTCCCGCTGCGTGTCCGATCCGCACTGTATCCGCTCATCGGCGATCGTATCCACGGCCCGTTGGGGCATGCTGTAGACACGTTCGCCGCGCTGGGTACCATCTTCGGCCTGGCCACCTCGCTGGGGCTGGGCGTCATGCAGATCAACGCCGGCCTGAACTACCTGTTCGGCCTGGAGGTCAGTACGCTCGTCCAGGTTGGCTTGATCACCGTCATCACACTGGTGGCGACCGGCTCGGTCGTGGCTGGCCTGGACAGCGGCGTACGCAGGCTGTCCGAGCTCAACATGATCCTGGCGGCAGCGTTGCTGGCCTTCGTGCTGGTCTGTGGACCCACCATGCACCTGATGCAGGCACTGGTGCAGAACACCGGCATGTACGTTTCCCAGCTGTTCTCGATGACCTTCAACCTTTATGCCTACGAACCCACGGGTTGGCTGGGTGGCTGGACGCTGTTCTACTGGGGCTGGTGGATTGCCTGGTCGCCCTTCGTTGGCATGTTCATCGCACGCATCTCACGTGGACGCACCGTCCGTGAGTTCGTGGTGGGGGTGTTGCTTGTGCCGCTTGGCTTCACATTCCTCTGGATGACCATCTACGGCAACACCGCGTTGCACATGGTGCGGGCGGAGGGCATCCAGCAGTTGGTGCAGGCGGTCTCAACCGACAGCTCGATGGCGCTCTTCGAGTTCCTGGAGCACCTGCCGCTGACCATGCTGACCTCTTCGCTGGCGGTCATCCTGGTTGCGCTGTTCTTCGTAACCTCAGCGGACTCCGGTGCCCTGGTAATCGACATGCTTACCTCAAAGGGTGAGGAGGAATCGCCGGTCTGGCAGCGGATCTTCTGGGCGCTGCTGGTCGGCGGCCTTGCGATTGCCCTGCTGGTGGCCGGCGGCTTGGAATCATTGCAGGCGGCCACCATTGCCAGTGCGTTGCCATTTACGATCGTCATGATCCTGATGTGCTGGGGACTGCTGAAGGCCATGCATCTGGATGCAACCAAGCGCTCGATCCTGCGCGAGGCACGTATCTTGCCGGGTACCAGCGAGGATTGGCGGGCGCGCCTGCGCCTGCTGGCGCACAATCCGTTGAAGATCGAGGTGACCGGCTTCATCGAGCAGCGTGTCATCCCAGCATTGGAAGAGGTTGCGGCTGAGCTGCGCAAGCAGGATCTGCCGGTCCAAGTTTCCAAGGGGGAGGATGGTCGTGCGTGGCTGCAGGTTGGCCATGGCGAGGAGATGGACTTCTTCTACTCGGTACGGCCCCAGCCCTATGAGCCGCCGACGTTCGCCCTGCAGGATCCCCGTCGGCCGGTCAGCGAGGGTACCCGTCATTACCGTGCGGAGGTATATCTGCGGGAGGGCGGGCAGGACTACGACGTCATGGGATGGACCAAGGTTCAACTCATCCACGATGTGCTCGATCAATACGAGCGCCACCGTCAGTTCCTGGACAAGGTGCGCTCGTAGAATCTGCACACAGATGCCGCCCGGAGTAGCGGCATCTGCCTTGGGTCGGGCATGACCCTGCGTTGACGTGGCCTCGGCGCCCGGCCGTGCTATTGATGGTCGAACTTCCCAGGAAGTAGCCCATGCTCACCAGATTGAGGCTTGCAGCCAGCAAAGTTACAAAGCGGATGTGGTTCCGCTCGACCCTGTATGGCGCCCTAGGCATCATCACGGCGTTGGCGGGCGCGTTCCTGAAGTTCCTCATTCCAGTCGGCCTTGCCGCACGGATCGGCGCAGATTCCGTCGGCAACATTCTTGGCATTCTTGCCGCGTCGATGCTGACGGTAACCACCTTCTCGCTGTCCACCATGGTCTCGGCATACGGGTCCGCGTCCAACAGCGCCACCCCGCGCGCGGCCCGCCTGCTGATCGAAGACACCCGGGCCCAAGGTGCGCTGGCCACCTTCATTGGTGCCTTCCTGTTCTCGATCGTGGGCCTCATCGCGCTCAGCACCGGCATCTACGGAGATAGCGGCCGGCTTGTACTGTTCGGGGCAACCATCGCGGTCATCATCGTCATCACAGTGACGTTGCTCCGGGCTATCGAGCAGTTCTCACGCTTTGGCCGCGTCGGCGAAACCATCGATCTGGTGGAGCGGGCGACCCAAGTGGCAATGAAGCGCCGCGCCGAGGAGCCTTCGCTCGGCGGAGCCAGTGCGGTTCGGGTAGGAGAGGGGGCGGTGCAGCTGGTCGGCGATCAGGTGGCCTACGTTGAACACGTGGATGTCGGGCGGATCAACGCCATTGCGCAGGAACATGATCTACGCGTTCATCTGCTCTGCCAGCCGGGTACGTTCGCAACCCCAACCCGTCCGTTGATAGCCATCGAGGGAAATCTACTTCCTGAAGTACAGAGTGAAGTGATCTCAGCCATTTCCTTTAGCGACGCGCGCTCCATCGAAAATGACCCACGGTTCGGGCTGGTCGTGCTTGCGGAAATTGCGCAGCGAGCCATGTCACCTGCGGTGAACGACCCTGGGACCTGCATCGACGTCATCGGGACATGTGTCAGGCTGCTCTGTGCATGGTCCAGCCACGCAGGGGACGCTGCGACAGGCGAGGTGCTGTATCCGCGCGTGCACGTGCAGTGTCTCGACGTACGCGACATGTTTGAGGACGCGTTCACTCCGATTGCCAGGGATGCCGCCGCGTCCCTGGAGGTCAGTATCCGGCTGCAGAAGGCCTTCGCAGCGTTGGCAGGGTCCTCGAATGAAGCGACAAGAGTCGCATCACAGGCGCATGCCCGCATCGCGTTGGAGCGCGGCCTATTGGCCATGGATTTCGAAGCTGATCGCGAGGCGCTTCGAGCCGTCGCATCTTATTTGACTCTGGAAGATGTGGACCACCGTTCGTAGTATCTTCCTATCAAAGCCTTTGAAGCGCTGCGCTGGCTATCAGTGCTCGGCTGTGGTCTGGAGCACATCCGGTCAGCTCACCTTCCACAGCACGTATGCGGCAGTAATGAAGATCAGTACTGCAAATACCGTGTTCAGAGCTCCACGATAGTTGGCCAGCTTCGTCGAAGTTGCTGCACCTGCAATACCGCCAGCCACGCCGGCAACGACGAAAACTGCCGCGAGCTTCCAGTTGACCAGACCTGTACGCGCGTAGTTCAGTGCGGTGGTCATGCCAAATGCGGCGACGGCGACGAGCGAGCTTCCGACTGCGGCGATCATCGGCATGCCCGTCGCGGCCACCAGTGCGGGCACGATGAGAAAGCCTCCGCCAATGCCAAAGAAGCCAGAAAGCCCGCCGGCGGTGGCGCCCAGCCCAATCAGCGCGGGCGCGTTGCCTCTGCCGAGCCGAGCGTCCGTGAGTCCAGGCGTGTTGCGCCTGCGAAGCATGGCGATGCCGACAACGATCATAGCCACAGCAAACAGCGCCAACAGGCTCCTGCCGTCGAAAGCCTTGCCCAAGCTGGAACCCAGGTATGCGCCCGCGATCCCCGCCAGAGCGAAGACCGAGGCACAAGGCCAGCGAACGTTCCCTCTACGGGCATGTATCACCAGATTCGACACCGCATTGACCGCTACTGCCAGGGCGCTGGTGCCGATAGCCACATGCGGATCTCCCACTCCGACCACGTAGAGCATCAGTGGTACCGCCAGGATGGATCCGCCCCCACCGACCACGCCCAGGACGAAACCGACCAGGACGCCAGACAGGCCGCCCAGAACCAACTGCAGCAGAGATAGCGCTTCCATATGTCAGTCGCCGGACGCCGGGCCTTGCTGCAGCCGTGTTGCGATGGAAGAAAGGTCATAGCCTGCATCCGAAGCAACAGACAGGACGTGGTCAAACGCCGCTCCATTGTGAACGACTTCCGACAGCGCCCAAAGCATCGCAGCACGGGTGCCGGTTCTGCAGTACGCGGCAACAGGGCTTGGCAGCGCTTCGATCAACTTGGCAAAGGTATGCACCTGATCATCGGTAATGACGCCAGGCAGCGCAGGAAGATAGGCAAACTGCATGCCCGCCTGGTGGCAGGCGGCCTGCAGCGCATGGTGACTGGGCTGCTCCGGCTGTTCATCGTCGGGGCGGTTGCAGATCACGCTCGCAAAGCCCTGCTCCTTCAGGGCTTCAATGTCCTTTGGCAGGAGCTGGCCGGACACCTTGAGGCTAGCGGAGAGTGGCTTGAGGTTCATGGTTTTCCCGTAGTTGCAGTGGGGCGGTGAATGAGGCCATGCAGGAGCACGCCAGCGATCATTGCCGTGGCGAAGATGATCGCGAAGGGCTGGCCGGTTCCCAGCAACGCGATGGCTGGGCCGGGACATAGTCCGGCCAGACCCCAACCCAGGCCGAATATCGCCGCACCGATCACCAGGCGCCGATCGATGATGCGATGGGTGGGAATGTGCAGCGATACGGCAAGCAGCGGCGTTCTGCGGGCGCGTATCCACAGGTAGGCTGCGCCGGAAGGGATCAGTGCGCCCAGCATGACCAGCGCCAGGGAGGGGTCCCAGGCGTCGCTCACATCAAGGAAAGCAAGCACGCGGGCTGGGTTGGCCATACCGGATACGACCAGTCCCAGTCCGAAGAGTGCGCCGCACAGGAACGCGGCGAGACGGATCATGCCGTGCCCCCCGCCACAATCCGTACCAGGGTCGCCGTGGCCATGCCCATGAGCATGAACACGCAGGTAGCCACCACCGACCGCGACGATCCCCTGCCCAGGCCGCAGACACCGTGCCCACTGGTACAGCCAGCGCCAAGGCGAGTTCCGTAACCCACCAGCAGTCCGGCAATCACCAATACCACTGCTCCGTTTGCGGAGAGCGCCGGCAATAGTATGGGCCTGGCCGCCAATGCCAAGCCTGACGCCAGGGCAAGTCCCGCCAGGAATAGGGCTGCACTTCCGCGTCCGCCGTCACCCGGCATGCCCAGTGTCTTGGCAAGTAGACCCGAGATGCCGGCAACGCGGCCGAGAAGGACCAGATAGGCACCGGCCGCTGTTCCAATCATGGCACCGCCAGCGAGTGGCCAGTACCAAGCCAAATGAGAGAGCGTCATAGCAGGTCCACCGGCAGCTTGAGGTAGCGCACGCCGTTGTCCTCGGGTTCCGGCAGATGGCCGGCGCACATGTTGACCTGCACTGAAGGCAGGATCAGTCGCGGCATCGGGAGCGTCGCGTCACGGGCTTCCCGCATTTCCACGAACATGGCTTCGGTCACGCCCTCGTGCACATGCAGGTTGGTTGTCCTTTCGGCACGGATGGTTGTTTCCCATACGAAATGGTTTCGACCGGTGGCCTTGTAGTCATGGCACAAGAAGACGCGGGTGGCGTCGGGCAGGGACAGAAGGCGCTGGATCGAGCGATACAACTGGCGGGCGGAACCACCTGGAAAATCGCAGCGGGCGGTGCCGTAGTCCGGCATGAACAGCGTGTCTCCAGGAAATACGGCGTCGCCGATCACGTACGCCATACAAGCGGGGGTGTGGCCCGGCACGTGCAGCGACATCGCCTGGAGATTACCGATGCGGAAGGAGGCACCATCGGCGAACAGCCGATCAAACTGGCTGCCATCCCGCTTAAATGCAGTGCCGGCATTGAAGACTTTGCCGAAGGTTTCCTGGACAGTGGTGATGCGCTCGCCGATGGCCAGCGTACCTCCCACCTGGCCCTGCAGCCATGGTGCTGCTGAGAGGTGGTCCGCGTGCGCGTGGGTTTCCAGCAACCATTGCACCTGTAGGCGCTCGGCCCGCACGTAGTCCACCAACGCCGATGCGGAGGCAGTGGAGGTGCGGGCTGCGGCCATGTCGAAGTCAAGGACGCTGTCGATGATGGCGCACGCTGAAGAAGATGGATCGCGTACGACGTGACTGGCAGTGAAAGTGGCAGGATCGAAGAAGGTCTTTACATGAGGCGAGGGGAGCAGGCCGGCACGGGCATCGTTGACGACGCGGACAGCCTGCTCCAAGGGGGCGTCTACCGCTACGGATTGGTTCACGACTGGCTCCGGGGGGATTGGTTGCTTAATTCTTACATAGTTACATAAGGTGTGCAACTATAGAAGCATGCTAGACTGGGGCCTTCCCCATGGTGTTTGCATCACCTCAGCCGCCCAAGTTGCCATTGCCTGTGACCAGCCCCCCATTCAGCCCGTCTGACCTAGCCACGATGAAGGAGCGCGTGCCCGAAGTGGCCGAGCTGCTGCGCTTCATGGCCACTCCCTCCCGCCTGTTGCTGCTGTGCCAGCTCGCGCAAGGTGAAATGACGGTGAGCGGACTGGAGGACGCCACCGGCATCCGACAGCCGGCGCTCTCCCAGCAACTGGCCGAACTCCGCCAACGAAAGCTTGTAGCGACCCGACGGGAATCGCGGTCGATCGTCTACCGCATGGCAGACCCGCGCGTTGCAGCACTGCTGGGCGCGATGCATGGGATCTTCTGTGCGGACGATACATCAACTTGAAGTGGCCTAAGGCGTCTAGAAGGGACGGGCTAGACTCACTGACCTAGGGGAATTTAGGCCATCGGCGTAGTCTGCCCCAAAACCAATTGACCGCAGCAGGCTCGAGGTCTGCTGCGGCCTAGGGATGTTTATCAGGGATGGGGTGGATGTCTGCTTATGGCCGGCAGCGGACATGATTGGGGGATGGGGTAAGGACTGGATATCTAGAGTGTGCGCAGGTCTGTACTACGTCGAGTAGAATCCACGCGAAGATCACTCAACGGCTTGCATGGTCTTGAATCAACCCTACGGACGGCCACGGCCCCACGTTCCCGCCGATGTAGAGCGACAGGTAAAGGTAGAGGCAGGGCACCGTTGTGGGGTAACCCACTGTCAGGACCCCTTTATTGAACTACATCACATTGATGGCAATCGTGAAAACAACGACCCTGCCAATCTAATTCCGCTGTGTGGGACCCATCATGCACGAGCCCATCAAACGAGCGGCCAAACGAGAATCAGCCCGGAAGACCTCAGGCATTACAAGAAGCGTCTAGTCGCTGCCCCGAGCCAATTCCCAACGCAAGCGTTCCTCCCGGCTGAAGAGGCACGCCGAGTTGCGGCGTTCGTCTCAACGATAAGCGAGACTCTCTCTTGGCATGACGGGGAGTCCATCCAGTTCATTGACGATCAGTTCGGCTACTGGTTTCCTGTCCAGGTTTACAAAAAGCTTCGCGCACTGCTTGAGGACCGGCGGTCCTACGAAGTTGATATGAGGTCGTTCGATCCCGAAGCGATGGCGCATCAAGACGCCATCATGCGAGCCCTAGAAGTGATGCTCAACGAAGTATCTGGCTATGACTATGTGCGAGTCGGATACACCCTTAGCTACAGACCGGGCGAGAAGGGTAGCCCAGGATATGATCAGCGAGTTGAACAGCAGATCGCGCGCTTTAACGCGCTCGCGAGGGAGTTGGTCGGAAGGTTGCATTCGCTTAATGAATATTCGAGCCGGCGTCCCGTCGGCCTCGCCAGCGGATTCTGGGGAGATTCTGGCTCACTCTAGATGCAACCTTAAGCAGGCATTGCCAGGCAAAGCGACGGGCCTACGGATGTCAATGCGCGTCTAGTTTCGGCTTTCGGATAGCGATGGTCCGACATCGTCCCAATGCGTTGAGGTAATCCTGCATTCGGATCGTGGCAGCCAGTTCCGCAGCCGCGACTACCAAGGGCATCTGGCGGCTAACGGGCTTATCTGCTCGATGAGCGCTGTGGGTCATTGCGGCGACAACGCGGCCTGCGAAGGCCTCTTTGGGCTACTCAAGCGTGATCGGATCCATCGAACGAACTGCGCCACACTGGATGCAGCACGAGCGGATGTGTTTGACTACATAGAGCGACGCCATAACCCAAGGATGCGGCGAAGGGTCGCCAGGCAGGACCAGAAGGTTGCAGCTCTTTTAGAACCGTCCGTGATACCGGGGTAGAACCCCGCGCAGTTGAACAACCCGCTCGGCTGCGCAGGGAAGTGATGTCTTCTTCTCGCCTTCTTCAGCGGCACGGGACGGGATCGCCGGAAGCTCGGAAGGCCGGAGAGCGCATGGCCTTGGTAATAAGAACTGCGGTCCGGGCGCACTCACTAGCGATCTCTGCCGAAATGGCGAATCTCTTCAGAACTTCACTTGCCACGCCCCGCTCGCGCATGCCGCTCTTAAGCAGCGTCATGGACAGGGCCATAATTCTGCTCGCCATGTTCCGACCCGCAAGAAGGTCCTGGCCAGGCTGCCTCTGAAGATCTAGGTAGACGCTGAATGATGGCGCACGGTGGATAGAACTTTTTCGTTTAGAAACCAACAATAAGCTAAGGAACTGCTGGCTAGGGAACACACGCGTATTGGCCTTGCAGAGCGCGTGGAGCACGACTTCGAATTTCCTCGCCTGAGCCCCCCAGTCCTCTAGATCAAAAGCGATCTCACCGTCCACCTCATGGCCTGGAAACAATGAAGTCGACGAGGCCGGAACTGGTTCGGTCAAAATTCCGATGATGTCAATAGATTTGATGGCGGATAGGTTGAGTAGCGTTCTGAAAGTGGTGGTAGTTCGTCTGAAGCGAATTGCATCCCTCCAGAACCTGTTATGAACGATCTTCAGCCTATCCAATGTCCCATCTTGAAGGAGCCCATCAAAGAAACGTTGATAGTTCTCCGCAGGAATAACCACATCAGGGTTGGTTGCGGTCCAGCGTACGACGTCCTCGATCGAGGCGTTGGCCCAGGACTGAAGTGCGCTCGGCCTCTCGTGCGTGGCTGCGCGCGCTAGGCTGCAACCGCAATAGGCGCACGTTGCCGCGTTGCCCCTTCGCAACTGCTGACTGTTGCCGCATTCTTGGCAGCGATCAATGATTCTGACTGAGTGCAAGGAGCAATGCGAGTAGTGAAGGAAGTTCCAGATGAGCCTCTCACTTAGACCGTCACTCTCGCCAGCCTCCAGCAGGCACTCTGGACACCAGCGGCGATTGATGCCAGCAAGGCCGCCATCCCGCATCTGCAGGACATTAATGAAAGGCGAGAGCGTGCAGCCGACCAGCCGTTGGTTAGTCAGCTGCTCTAGCGCGCGCGCGCGGTTAAGGCTCACCTGCCCTGGTCCAACGAAGCTATTTCGCTCACTCAGTCCATTTCTTGGCTGACCCGCAACTTTGTCAAGCACTCCTGCGAGGTGTGTCTTTGTAAACCCGGTCGTTTCGCACATCCTCTGGAAGTACCCTCCAAGTGACTCAGTCTGGGCGGTGCCTCCATCGATCGGTGCAATTGGCGGCAGTGCTGTCCACCGATACCGCATGTGTGCCGTAGTCATTTTCGCTCTACTCCCCCGTACCCATGCGCTTCAGGAAGTCAGCAATTCTCTTCTCACCATTCAAGGGCCTCTGATCCGCAAGCTTGTTGAAGGCCAGCACGCTGCTCCACACGGTTCCAAGCTCCTTCTCGCTTGAGGAGCTGGCGTGCAAGTGCGCTTCAGTGATGCTGTTCGCTCCCTCATTCCTTCGGCGGAGCTCAGCCCTATGGACGACGTCGATAGTGGGACCGAACACGCCAGCACCATTGGCGTACATCAAATCAGTATTCTTAACGAGGAGCTTGGGATCGGACAGGTTGAAGCTCTGCCCGATACCTTTCAGCACTGCAACGAAATCCCGCTCGTCTTGGGAATTCTTCAGGTTATACGGCCGGATGTAGACGAAGCGGGATCGATTCCAGACGTCGGGGTGTCCCGCCCACAAACTCTCCGCAGTGTGGGTAGCCAGCATCACTATTACGCAGCCGATCTCTTCAATCAGTCGCACAAGGTTCGACATGTACCCATAGCTGGTTTGATGAAGATGCACCATCGTCAAGGTTGCCGCTTCTTCCAGGAAGATGTACTTAAGTTGACGTTGCTTCGCCACAGATTCGAAGCTGTGCTGCAGTCTAGGCTGCGACTGCGTTGCCCTCACTCTCTTCCACAGCTGATTGTTTACCTCTGCCTCCGCCTGGACATGGTGCGCATCAGTACTGACCGATCGGTCCTTGTTCTCCAGCCAGCCGAAGTCGGGTTCCACCACGGCGTGATGGAGGCGCAGCGTGAGATCCTTGGAGTTGAACTTTCCCCGATCATTGGCCATTGCACGCACCGATATCAAAGGAAGCGTGCCAGCTGGCCAGAGGCTCTGCTTCCCGGCAAGGGCGGGAAGAATAGCTTGTCTGATCTCACTCTTGCCCGAGCCAGAAGGAGCCAATGCCCAGACGAACGTACCTGGGCGCGCACCTTGGATGGCGTTCAAGAGCTCGGAGTAGGCCGTCCTCATGCGGCTATGATTCACAAAAGGAATTCCAGAGTTGCTGTCCATTATCGGTTCCTGTGAATTTGAATGACTGGCGCGGGCTTGCCCCCAATTGCACAAGTTACGGCGACTCAATGTCGTCAAAGTCATCCATGGCTCGCTTCTTGATTTCGCGCAGAGCAATCTCGTCAAGAGCGTCATTTGATTGCGAAGGGAGGCTACTGAAGTCCGCCTCAGTCAGTACGGGAAGAGCGGTAGTGACGGGATTTGCATTTGCGGCCGCCGTACGAATGGCCTGAGCGTGCCTCGCAATCTGCCTCGCTTCGCGGAGCGATGGCGCGTAGAGCTGGTCATACATACCCCTGAACGACCGCTCAATCAGGGGGGTGTTAGCTAGAGGACCGATCAAGTTGCAGAACGCCTTGAATAGTCCGCGATTAGTTCTAACCCAGATGAAGCTCGGGTCTTCCGGGTCAGTTCGTAGCTGGACAACATCGAATGACGCGTCGAGCTCCCTCAGTTCGTTGGAGTGAAAGTACCGACCATTCACCTCAAACCCCCGTCCATGTACATACTTGTTGTTGCTGTGCGGGATCGCGGTTCTGAAGAGGAACTCTTCGTCAACCACTGCGTACAGGCCGGCACTAGGAAAGAGAAGATCTGCGTGGGCTGCACGTTCCGCTGGACTTGCGAAGCCTTGTACAGGAACGGCTGGGAAGTGCTCATAGAGCGTTTCCTTGGCCACCGTATGAACGGTTTCAAAGCGGTGCTTTGCAGTGCTGTAACTCTTGAACTTCCCATCCACGCCCCGGCCCGCCTTGTCGGGATCGGTGCTACCGTCAAGCTCATGGCTGACCTGGGAATTGAACCTTGCAAAGTATCGTTCTACGTTCGAGTTGAACCTCGAACCTGCTGTTGGGCAGATATGGATTGAGAATTGATATCGCAAAGCCAGAGCTTTGAGGAAGTGTGACTGATTCTCCGTTCCGCGATCGACAAAGATGCTGTTGAACAGTCGTCCATGTCTGCGGACGTAGTTCCGTATCAGGATGGCCAAACCATCGCGCCGCGCTGGCCCGAAGACAACTGAATGCGCCATCGGCAAATCAGTCGCCTCATCTGTTCCTAGATAAATCAGGGGGCACTCTGCGCTTTCACCCATTCCATCGTCACGCACCACCCTGACGTCAACTTTGGTACTGTCCACGTGAAGGACTGCATGTTTGGCTAAGGCTGTACCCGACCGATCGCGCGCGTCCGAGCGCGTCCGTTGCCTTTGGTAGCCGCGCATTCCCTGCGTTGCAAGGATCTTACGCAGCTCCAGGCGCGGATCAGCGAGCTTGCGTTCGAAGGCCTGGCGGCTCTGTGGCGACTCGCCGTCAGATTCACAGGCCTCCTTGAGCGCAGCGTACGCGTCCTTCTTCTGTGAATACTTGCCTGCGGCGTATGCGCGAATTGTCTCAGCCGTCCTCTTCTCCTGAACGGGGGTAAGCCGGCTCATTCGGTTGCCGCTTGCATGAAACCTGGTGAGGCACTGCTCGAGTTCGTTGTCACCTCTGCTTCGCGCCTCGGCCACCTTCCGCGCTATCTCACGCAGGTGTTTGGGGACGGCTGTACCCTTCGCATGCGCGGATTGAATCAATGCGAGCCGCTTTTCGGCGTTGGTGGCGTCGACTAGCGTCGCCGTTGCGAACGCCGAGTTCAGTTGATTGCGAGATTGCCTAGCAACCTCAAAGAAGTTGCCTCCAATCTCAATAGCCTGAGCCTGACTCAAGGTCAAAAAGAAGTTGCTCGTGTCTGTGAGCGGAACATGCTCAACTGGACCGAAGGCCCAGCGTGTTCCAAGCAGAAGCGCCGCTTGGCTCACGTTGAATCCCTCGATAGTCTCGATCATCCAATCGAGGCTCTTGGGGCCGTCGGCGAGATGCGCATGGATGCGCCTGCCCAAGGCTTGAGCCTCGTTGGCGGGTACCATGCGCACCTCGTTATAGATGACCTGCAGGTTCCGGAGTGGCGTGTCGACGCGGGAGGGACTGAGCCACAGGACGTGCTCCATGCCGCGCTGCCTTGCCCAAGGATCATAGGCAAGGTTCTTAAGATTTCCATCGACATCGACCCATTCACCGGACTTTGCCGTAAGCAAGCTGTCACGAGCGGAGCCGGCCTTGCATTCGACCAGCTCAATGCGACGGGTGCGGACGACCAGAAAATCCAAGGTGCCGCTCCTTACATGATTGCCAAGTCTCACTCCCTTACAGGCGACCTGCGAGAAATAGCCAAGCACATCCGGATCCAGCTCCAGAGTCAGCGCGAACAGATGTTCAACGGTATGACTCTCCAGCGTGATCAGCTGGCCACATTTCACTGAATTGAAGTGGGTCACAACGTTGTTCAGCGCGCCCTTTCCTGGCTTCCGCGCTGGACTCGAGCTAGCCATCTCAAGGATGTGCTGTCGCTGTTCGACAGTTAGGCCCTCCTGCTCCCGCAGACGCTGGGCCAGTTCTTCTTGATTCATGGATCCCTGCCTATCTACGGGGAAGCGGGCAGCCGCGTCCCTCCCGGAATGCCTAGGGGTTGATTCTTATCGGGGTAAGGGGGTAGATTCGGCATAGCGGTACTCATCGCTGCGCCTCAAACAGACCCCGGCCTGCCAGCCGGGGTTTGTCTTTTCTGCCCCAGAGGGTGCCTTAGCTCATCTGGAGGCCTCCATGTGGAAGATCGGGATCATTGAGTGGCCTGCCGATTGGTTACGGGATCCGCGCCGCGTGATGCATTGAACAACCATTGGGCGAGATCCCTGGATCGGATCATGCGCCCCTTCCTGCCGGGAATGGTTGAGGTTGCTATTCCCAGTCGGTTGTCATATGCCGCGCGCCTGGCAGCGCTGACGCTGTTGTAGCCAAGCAGCATCCAGACTTCTGAGAGCCGGACATAAAGCCCGTACTCCTCCGCCACCTGCTCGGCGAGCTGGTCAGGATTCGTTGCGCGAAGTGCGAGCGTTTGCATCGACAAGGGCACCATGTAGGCGAGCATCACTCACTCTCCTTCATATTGCAAACAGAGAGAACATTCTCTTATTTGTGGCGCATAAATTGTCTGATTACGTATCAGATAATCTGATATGCATGCCGCTACAGCGGTTACCATGTCAGAAGATTCAGCACCAAATGCAGTTCGTGGATTGCGATAGGATCGGCATGCTGCCCGCTGTTGAAAGAGATGACGGTGCACCTGTGTGCGTGGGGTTGTGGCATGCCAAGATGTTCCCCTAAGGGAGGTCGATTGGAAGATGAGCACATGATGAGCATCCCTAAAGATCCGCTCAGTCGCGACGAGCTTTCAGGCGCTGCGTTAAGAGCCTTCTTCAACCTCGCTGCGAGCTGGGAACTGTCGGAACTTCAGCAGAGAGCGCTGCTTGGAGGTCCACCTGATGCTTCTTACGAGGCATGGGCGCGAGGGGCTCACGAGCATATCGATGACGACGTATTGATACGGATTAGCTATCTCCTTGGCATCTACAAAGCTCTTCATATCCTTCTGCCTGACCCCGTTCAGGCGGATGGCTGGATAAGGCGACCAAACATGGGGCCCATGTTTGCTGGGAACACCGTGCTGGAGTTTCTTTGCCGCGGAGGCTTGAGCGAACTTCGGGAGGTGCGATCTTACTTGGACGGGCAGGACGCCATCACCTAGACGGGTGAGGCCATTCACCTTGAACCGCGTAACAAGTCGATGAGGTAGCCCGGGTTGATGCAGACCTGGACCTATCAGTCTCTGTCGTATGAGATCACGGGGGTGAATAAGAGCGGCTGTTCTTGCAATGGACCTGGATTCAACTAAGGGGTAACTTCGACACTCGCCCTATGATTGTCCTCGATGTGCGCGTTGCAGGAACTTGGCTGAGCCTGTGTCTCGCCGGTTGGCGACTGCTGCATCGTCACCAGGTGAGCATAGCCATAGATTGCTGGAGGCCTGCAAGCCGACAGACTGTAGGCTTCCGGGTATTCGCTCTCAATTGGTTCCGGACTGCCAGACTCAATTTCAATTGATGGATGTCGGGTAGACGCTAGTGTTGAGTCATCTCGGTAAGGCCCCTATCAGACATGCTCTTCGAACTCGCACTGCACTGCATGCAACACGCGGGCAGGGTCTACACTCAGCATCGCGGCCGGTGCCGCGCCCCAAAGCAACGCGTGCGGCGACAAGAACTACTCGGCCTCGCCCCAGCCGGTACTGCGACGCAGACCATCCGGCTCACGCTGGAAAGGACCAAAGTCCCGCAACACTGCTAGGATCTCGACTAATCGCTCAACGGGCTGGCCATCTGGGCGAAACTGCCAGATCGGGTAGCGGTAGCTGCCGGTGGGGTGCGTGACATACACCCCCAGCAGCTTCCCCTGACGTCGCAACTCGCTTGCACTGTGGCAGCCTCTGCCGAGCTTCAAGTCCAGCCCGGCATTGACCTGTGCTGCACTGAACTACTGTGAGGCGAGACCTTCGCGCCGTGCTGCGGCGGCATCCAGGATTTCTCGTGGAGGCGCGAAGCGAGTCATGCGAGCTTGAGCTGAACCAAAGATGGATCACGCATGGCTACGCGTCTCCGCTCCGGGCTAGGGGGCGCAAGTCAGCGTCCGCATTACGGGTGCGATCAAGTAAACGGTGGAGTACCAGGTTGAGGCCATCATCGTCTGATGAATAGGGAGAACCGAACAATGGGGCCTGGACCCAAAGGTGCTCCTGCCCGGGATGGACATAGGGGCCGTGATCATCGAGTAGTAGTGCCTCGCCCAGATTTGGCGAGGCGAGACGTAGGTCTTTCGTCTTTCCCGACCAACTGATGTAGGGCAGCTCCACGAACCAGGCCGGGGCACTGCCTTCGTGAGCCAACAGCGTGGCGATGCTGCGAAAGCGATCTTCGGGAACTGTTGTAAACATCGTCAGCTGATCAAACAGCGCCTGGATTTCTTCAAGGAACCGGTAGAGTCCGGGCCTGGGAATCTGGCTGATTGCGTTTGAGATGAGCGTTCCCTCTAGGTCAAGTGCCAAGATCGTCGGCTTCATATGCTGCCTCTATCGTTGGTGCGAGCGCCCAACCTTGCTCTCCTGACTCATCGCTGTCTATCGTGTGAGCCTACTGGTACGCACGGGAGTGCGTCTCCCGGCGCGAGAGTGGCGCGCACAGCCAACAGGTGTACCGCAGGAGCCACAAGTTTGCGGGCATCGTTGTTATTCTCATCCAGTCGTCGAGATTGCTAAGTTCCGCCCGCGACCGTGGCACAGTTCCGAGCGGTTCGCGCAACGTAGCTGCAGCCGACTGACGACGATCAGTTGCTCCAGAACGGCAACGCCGAACATCTTCGTTGGTCCGACCGCGGCAATGATATTTACCAGCAATTGAGCGTAGTCTGGTGCCAGTTGTGCGCATGACACCTGCAGGTATGTAGGATCTGTCTGTCCAGGCTTCTATTCTGCGGGAGATTTCGCGTCATTACGATGAGTTATGGAAGTGCCAGAGTTGCGCGCTTTTCCGCGCACAACGGGAGAAGACACCACTAATGAGCACATTTGCGCGCAAATGAGTCACATGCCAATCCAGTCCCCTGAGGAAATTGCCGAGGCCCTAGGAAAGCGGATCAGGGCGCGCCGCCTCCTAGCCAACGTGTCGCAAGCAGCGTTGGCCGACAAAGCAGGGATCTCTCGCAGGGCATTGGTGCAACTGGAGAGCGGGCAAGGATCAACTGTCCACACGCTGATCTCAACCCTTAAAGCATTGGGCTTGGAGCAACAGCTGACTTTTCTCGTCCCTGTGCCGACCGTTAGCCCAATGGCCATGCTCAAGGCTAAACGGTTACGCAGCCGAGCGTCCTAGAGCCAGGAGAGGCGCCTAGTAGCCCCCACGACGCAACCGTAGCCATCTCTTGCCGATTTCTAATCCGGCAGAGGCGCAACCTTCTCGCGAAGTGGTTTTGGGCTTTAGTGCATAGCTACTCGGCAACCTACAGTCGTTGGCGGTAGGGAACCACGTCGACCATTGCGACTTCCCGGTGACAAGAGTTTCCGTCCTGCGTACGCAGCGCTGGTTTGCGTAGATTTCCTACCTCTCTTGGCATGAATCAGCCAAGACGCCTGATTTGTAAATTTTAGCATCGGGGAGGCGCTTCTATTTGATAACTACGCTCCTGGCGTGCACTCCAGCGCTTCTTGGCGACGGTCACCAAGAGTCTGCTGAACGAGCGAATCCTGGTCGACTAGCTACGTAACGGCTGCGGTGCTACGGCGGTGGCGTCCTATTCGCTTCGCGGGAGGCGCTGAAGTCCAAATCGTATCGAGGTGATTCCTGGCGCTCCTGGGATCATCGGTGACGATCTCCATGCGGAAAGACTGAGCGCTGCCTTGTCAGGTTCGGCGTAGCTCATCTGAGCGTGAAGCGTACCAACGGATGCACTGCTCGGCAGCAATTCGTGCGCATGAGACCAAGCCCGAAAGCTGCTCAGGTGGGCACTCCTTCCCAGTGGTACGATAGTTGGCCTTGGCGTGAGCGAGCTGATTCCTAGACGCAGAGAGCACAGCAGCCAGGTCCACGAGCGCCTGTCTGCGCTGCTCCGCAGAACTGCCTGGTTCGATCTTGGAGAAGCTTCGAAGAATCCGTGGTGCATGTGGCTTCATAGGAAGCGGATCACAGCAGCGCTCAATCGACAAACGCAGCGCCTCTGCGTCGCGGGTGAAGATTCGATTCTCCTCGAAGAGAACGAGTAGCCCATCCATGAACTCTGCATTGGGGCTGAGCGCATCTCTGGACAATAGACGCTTACGAAGGTCCTCGTACTGCTTCTCCCTGACTACCGTGGCAGACACGTACTCAATGCACTTTGCGTAGACGAGTAGCGCGGCGTCGTCGACATGCAGGCCGTTTGCGCTATTGAACTCTGAAAGTACTTCTAAGAGGCCTGGCCCGGTAAGTAGTGGCCTCATGCTGGCTGCCCTTTGGACCAAGTCCCCGATCTCCTCGTCTTCGGGGTACTCGATGTCAAAATCGACTGGGCGGGGAGCCTCCGAGAATTCCAAGCCTAGGGTGACGTGCAGCTCAAAAAGATAGGCTTGTACTAGAGCATTGGCATCTTCTTTCGTTGCCCCTTGCGGATGGTGTACTTCGACAAAAACCTCATCCCAGCCCAGCGGTGGATTGTATTTGTCGTAGTAGTGATCCATTACCACAACCGCTGCACCGAAGTGTGTCGACAGCGACAACAGAGCAATTGATGCGGGACGCCCGGCTACCTCGGCGATGGTCCTGCCGGCACTGGATTCCAATGAGCTGATCTTTTCAACGAATCCCTCAGATCGAAGGTCCTGTGACTTCACTCTGACTACTGTTCGAAGACTCGAGTGATAGATGAGACCGTCGCAGGTTGTCGCCGGATCCGTAACCTCAAGCGCAAGGGCCACCAACTCTTCTACCGGCAAGTTAGCTGACTCTTCTGAACTGGGGAAATCCAGCCTGACCATTGTGTCTAAAGAAAGAACAGCGTCCTCGCGTAGATCCAGATCAAGACTGGGATCCAGTTCACTTCCTTCCCAATCGATTCCGAAGGCGCTACCTAATCGAGTGATCGCGTCACGCAAACTGGCTTCAAGCGCTGGGGGATCAAAGGTAATCATTGCGATGCGGTCGCCTGGGCTGGGGGAGATTCGTGGACAGCGCAGCAACACTGGGCGGATCAAGTGGCCGATCGCAAGTTGCTTGTCTGGCCAGCAAGCGCTGTGCTGAGGTCCCTTGGAAGAGTCAGTTTGGAGAAAATTGGAACTGCAATATGCTTAATGGTTTTGGGGCGGCATGCGGCATATGGCACCCAATCTAACTACCCTGTGGACCATCGCTTCGCAACTTTGCAGACTCAGGCTATGAAGAGCAAATGTGTCAGTCTTGAATGCGCGCTCTTGTAGCTCAGTGATAGGCTTCGGCGGCATTTCAGGCCTTTATTTACCTATCTATTCTACCATTCTGATGGCTAGGAAGAGCTTAAAGAAAACGTACCCAACAAAGGTCATCGCTACGAAATAGTGAGAGAAGATGAGCATGGTGACGACCCGAGCCTTGAGCCACCGCACCACATAGGTTAGCCATTCAGACCCGGTGCTCGGCTTCTCCGTCAGCTGCGTGAGCAAGTAGTCAATGGGCTTGTGGTTTCCGTACTTCTCCAAGATATCGTAGTACTCCTCGGTAAGTGCGATGTAGTACTGATCCTTGACAGAGCCGCTGATGCCCGCGAGCTTTCGAGCAAACCGCCCTAGCTCTACCCCATTTCTATGCATTGCCTCTGATCGCGAAATGAAGTTTTCTTGACCAAGAAGCAGGGAGTAGACCAGAACGAGTACTGCAAGCACGGCTTGTGTTGCATTAAGATAAATTGCATCTACGCCAAGCTGGATATTAAATGCTTGCATCATGGGCACAAATACCAGCGCTGCAGAAATCAGCGAGACGGTCCACTGCGAGAACTTGTGGTGTCGCTCAAGTCGTTCGCTTGCTCGATACCTCGACCTGGTGGTGATCCTTGTTCGCCGGATCAGTTCCTCGATGCGATTCTCAACGCCTTCCATGTTCCCCTCCCTGAGTCGCCGTGCGGCGCGTATGCGTATGGGTAGCATACTGGTGCGACGAAGCTTGAGGACTAGACCGCGTCACTCAGCCTAAGGTGCGCAGGTGCCGAGCTAGGTCGTGCTTCGGACCAGCTCCTCGATTGCGCCGATCAGTTTGGCAACCCCGGCTTCGCTGCCCGGAACTCCTGCTATCAACGCATCAACCCTCGCGCCAAGCTCAGTCTTGGGTGACGGCCCCGGAAAAGCTGGCAATCTTAGAAAGATGCAAATTTTTTGAACATTTTTGGATAGCGTGACCATTTTCCCGCGCTCCATTTTGGAGATCTGCCCAGGATCGACGCCGGTCTGCTCTGACACATAAAAAAGCGTCATCCCAGCCCTATGCCGGGCTTCGCGCATGCGCCCCCCTAGCTGCAGGGCATCCTCTCGTGTATGGAATCGCTCGGCCATATGTGCTAAAGTTTTGCATATTATTTGCACATTTGCGAGCCCATATGGCCGTCTACGTAGATTCAGAGGGCATTCGCTGGCGGGGCAAGGAATGGTGCCACCTAGTGGCCGACTCCATCGAAGAACTTCACGACTTTGCGGCACGACTCGGGCTACAGCGCCGATGGTTTCAGAATAAGGGGCGCTATCCCCACTACGATGTGACGATGACGGTCCGCAGTCGCGCCTTGCTTATGGGTGCGGTTGATGCTGACCGAGCCACACTTATCGCCTGCTGTAGGCGCGTGCGAGCCGATATACTTCTGGGGAGAACGCAAGCGTTACTATCCTGATGAACCCTTTCAGCGAAGGACTGCTAGATGACACGCGCGCTACCCCAGCCTCCGCCACTCTCGTTGCCAGAGTATGCTCTTAAGGCTCGAAGAACTAATCGCTTCGAGAACACGCCCGACGAGTTCAACAACCTGCGGTTCGGGTACTTTGGGGAGACGGGAGGACTGCTCGCCTCGGTAAAGAAGTCTGTACGCGATCAGTTGACAGATCCGGAGAGCGCGCTGGCCGCCGAAGAGCTTGGCGACGCACTCTGGTACCTGTTCAGCACGGCGGCCTTTCTTGGCATCTCGCCTAATGAGCTTGGCGAACACTGCATCCGTCGACTGCGCAAACGGTTCGGAGACAACGATCGCCCCGTGTCTGAACCCGTAAGCTTCAGGCAGATTGACGGACTTCTTGATACCCACAAAGAAGGATGGGATCTGGACAGAGTCAGGCAGCTCGGCAAACTTGCTAGTAGCGCCGGGAGCTTGGCCGACACGTCGTTGACTCAACTTCAAGCGCTGAGCCCCCCAGCCCAGCGGGAACACTTTGGCACCCTGTTTGCAGAATGGGTCCTCACCTGTGGATGCTTCGACCTGCGCGTCGAGAGCGTTGCGCGCGACAACCTCTCCAAGATTTCTAGCCGATGGCCGGGTGACGAGAGGATCTATCCAGCCTACTTCGACCCAGACACCAAGTTCGGTGCCCATGAGCAGTTCCCCAGGGTGTTTGAGATCGAGTTTGTCGAACGTGATGGATATGTGGTCCAGATGCTCAACGGCGTATTTATCGGGGATCGCCTCACCGATAACAGCAACGAGGCGGACGATTACCGCTTTCATGATGTTTTTCATCTCGCCTACATTGCCTATCTTGGATGGTCGCCCGTTGTGAGGGGGCTGCTTAAGCGCAAGCGAAAGTCGGACAGGAAGATTGATGAGAACGAAGACGGCGCGCGCGCCATGATCATCGAGGAAGGCATTGCCACCTGGATCTTCAATCACGCCAAACAGTTTGAGCTCTACAATGGCGTGAAGGTCGGCAAACTCGATTACGGGCTTCTGAAGCAGATCCAGAGCATGGTCGATGGCTACGAGGTGGCCCGATGCAAGCTGTGGCAGTGGGAGCTAGCAATCCTGAAGGGATTTGAGGTGTTTCGCCTACTCACAATGCACCGTGGCGGAGTGGTCAAAGTTGACATGGCTAACCACGAACTTTCGTTTCGACCTATTGATCCCCAAGCAACGCAATGACCCCAAACGCCTTCGTTAAAGCACTCTCCGCCCTTAGCCTAGACAACGTTTTCAATCCGTATGCGGACGTTTGCCCTGTGCACGATCGTATGGATGCGGCTGAGTGCAGGAGAAGGAATCTACGCACCTACCTAGCAGCGGTGTCAGAGATTGGCGTGAACACGATCTGGATGGGTAGGGACTTGGGTTATCGAGGCGGTCGCCGAACCGGCCTCGCCCTCACCGATGAGTTCCATCTTCCGGAGCTGGCCAGGCGCTATCCCGGCTCGCATTCGCACCAGGCTACGAAAGGCCCCGCCCTTGCAGAACGTACAGCAGCAGAGATTTGGTCCGCAATCAGAGCAATCGAAACGCCCCCGCTCTTGTGGAACGTATTCCCGCTTCACCCACACGAGCCGGACATCCCCTTCACCAACCGTCGATTCACAGCCCGCGAGCTCTCCCAAGTTGAAGAGTTGAATAGCGTTCTGATCTCTTGGTTGAACATTCGGCACATCGTTGCGATCGGGCAGGACGCTGCGTCGTATGCGCAGCGTTTTGGCGTCAAGGTGATCACCATACGCCATCCTAGCTATGGAGGAGTCCGGGAATTTCGAGAAGGCATGCGTCGCTTCTATGGACTGCCAGCCAACGCCTTGGACCGGGCCTGTCAAGCGACTCTGCTTTGACCCCCAGGGCTCTAAGGCAACCGTTTTATCAGCGCGGCTGCAGCATCGGCACCTCCGAACGAGCTCACATCCAAGTGAGCCAGCGTACTCACACAGGTCAAGACCCCGGGGTCGTAGCCGGACTCTTTGCTGACAAAGTGCAATAGCTGACTCAGTCCGACCAAGTTGCCAAGGGCTCTTTTCGCGTAGTGGTGCGATCGATAGACTGCGGTCAGATCGACCGCGCCCTTCGAAGGGGCGAGCTTAAAGCTCAAGTGGCTGAGACAGGGGATGTTGGTCGCGCGCCCTCCGTCTATCGCCGGCTCGTAGATGGGAAGCTCGCAACCTACTTCGCCGTCAAGTAGGTCGTTCACATCGTGAACGCCGAGCTCGTAGGCGGACAGAATTTTGCGGTCGTCCTTGGTTGTCCGGAGCTTGCTAACGATCGTTTCCAGAGGATTACTGGTCTTTCCGGATTTGGGGTGGGCGCGATCCATCATGCGCATCGCGTACGTCCCCCAGGTCCCCTGCTTCTTCCCTGACTTCATGGGCTCAAGGTAACGTTTGTAGAAGTCGGGACGGCCAAAACGCAGATATGGTCCTTGCGGAAAGATGGTCCCGGCAACTGTGAAAACGCCACCGCCATCGCCCCGGGCTCTAAGCGCACCGTCAACTTCGTTGATGACGTCCAAGTCGCCGCCGCCGAGGATCGTCGAGGAGGCAATCTCCAGGACATAGTTTCGATCCGTCCTCTGAGGGGCTTCGTTCAGGCTACGCACTGCGGAGACCCAGACAGGAACTAGCCTTTCACCCGTAAATACCTTAGCCACTCTCACCCTCCAAACGCACAGATAACGTGCTCGCGAATGTAAATTTCGGGAAGCCATGCCTGCCCGTGTGCTCCCCACTTGTCGCCCCAGCTGTTGCGAATTCGGAAATAGGGGGCGCCGTCGTCGGCCCTGCCAAGCCCAACAACTGCTACTGCATGTAGTGCGTTGGGCAGGGGCAACTGCTCAAACGTGACCACTCCGCTCGCCGGAATGAAGAAGCTTTGGGTCAACCTCATGCCGATGCCCACGGGAAGATTCCTTCGAATCGCGTCGGCAATTGAATCAGGATCGTGCGGAAGCAGATCCAGCGCTCTTCCATAGAGGCGCCAACCAATTGGCGGCAACGAAACAGGCGGTGCTGGCTCCGTTGCCTGATACGGGAAGTCCTGCTCGGTAGGTTGCCCGAACGATGCCACTTGGAGCGCGAGTCCTAAGGAGACACCATCACCCGAGGCCCAATTGGACGTTAGTGTGGCGGCACCTTGATAGACATACTCGGGACTCAGCACCTCACCCTGCGGAGCGAATCGGAGATTTAGCTCCGATAGGGCGAACGCAATACAGATCGGGCGCTGCCCTTGGTCGCGTGCAGCATTGTTTGCCTGCGGCAGGGCTATTTCTTCCTTGATGATCAAGCTATCGACGCCTCGCTCAACAAGTTCCGCTTAGCGACTCGTGTCAGACCAGGCTCGATTTGCTCAAATTTAGCACTCGTTTCGAACGTCGCGATAGCTTCGCCCCCCTTCAACCAAGGCCGCTGCTCTTGCATAGAAAAGGCACGCGTTTCGCCGTCTGGAAGACTTGCTGGGTCGTCGTAGGTCAGTAGAAATTCCGCGGTGGCTGCGCCGAAAACGATCTGCCTCGGATCGACCACCTCTTCGGTTCGACACGATATCGGGCGAATCTGGAAACCTTCCGATGCTAGCTCAGTCAACGACCAGAGGTAGCCCGATGAGGCGTTGCTTCTCAAACGAACCAAGACCTGGTCATCCGCGCGCGGCTCCAGCACGCTCGCCCGATCACTTTCGTCGAGGAGCCATACCTCCCTACGAGATTCAAAATTTTGTCCTTTGAGCAGCGCCTGTTTGATGTCGATCGGCTGGATCTTCAGGAGTTCCTTGACCTCACCAGTATGCAAGAGTTTTTGTCGCGCGAGAGACCAAGCCGTCGCCGTATAGCTAATTCCGAGCCTCAGAGACAGCTGGTAAAGTGTAACCGGGTGCTTGAGTGACTGAATGCTCCAGCCCTTTCGGCGCATGATATTTGCGAGCAGACTGCGAGAGGTCAACAGTTGGTAAGCGAACCAATCCGCCTCCTGTTCCTGACGTTCCACTTTGGGCCCAAATTCCATCGAATCGTCGGCTGTAGTGCCGTGACCCATGAAGTAATGTCCGAGCTCGTGGGCACACGTCAGGTGGATCAGTCCCGCCGACCGCTCGGAATTGACGAGGATGCCGGACACCTCGTCTCGGATGAACGCCCCGAGAAGCTTGTCCATGGGTCGCAGAAGTACAGGAACGCCTTCCCTCCCTGCGATTAAAAAGGGATCGACACGCGTATAGCCATCGTGCTCCACACGGGCCTTGGCACCGGAGTCTTGATAGATCTCAGCGGCTCGCCTAGCGGCGTTCTTGATGTGAGGGAGCATTCCTTACTCCTTTCGACTGACCTTGGTTGATTGCTTCAAAAATTCGGCGAAACGCGCCACCTCATCGAGGTCACGGCCTGAGAGACCCTTGATTGCCCGCGCCAGGAAAGCCAACTGCTCCGGTGCTTGCGGCGGTGGCTCCCTCCCGGTGAGCAAGTATTCAAGCGTCCTTCGGTACAAGCGCGCCATGATGTTTAGTTCAGTCGCCTCCACTTTTCGACTGCCAGATTCGATATGAGTTACCGCTGGACGCGAGATCCCAAGGGCGATGGCAACTTCCTCCTGAGATAGACCTACATACTCCCGAGACTGCCGCAGCCGCTCCGCCATCCCTGCCCGCTGAGCATCCTTTTCGAGACTAGTCATCGGGATGCTCCGCCACGTAGTTTAGAACCTCCGCGGTCAATTGTTCGACGAATTGCTCCCGCGATTCATATCCACCTTTGCGGATCACGATGTCCGCTGGAATCTTTCGATTGAGCAACTTGTCGATTTCCAGCATCACCTCCATCACGGTCAATGAATCCAAGGGCGCACCGATCAGGGAGCCAGTGTCTTGAGGATCCTCACCGACATCAATCGCCATATCGTCCCAGAACTTCTCAAGACACGCTTCGATTTCCTGCTTTTTGTCGTTCATAATCCACCAGGATCGCATCATGAATGTACGAAAACCGTACCACCGTTCAACTTCTGTAAAAAGAGCCATAGCCTAGGTTTCCGACAAACGGCAGGGGAGAGGTAATCTCCCGAGAACGCTCATCCGCGTCGATAGGGTGCCGCTCCCTGGGTGTCGCTTGTCCTGACCGAATTCTGCCCAGCATCTGCTGCTGGGCCCAACTGCATACCCGGCAGAGCAACGCCGCGCCGAGGGCCTGCATGTGGTGGCGGGTGTCTGCTCCCGGTATCGTTGTTAGCAACGTCACATCCGCAAGGAACGGGCTATGTCGCGTCAGCGAACCATTTCGTACAACACTGGCCTCGGGGTTGATGGGAGACCAAAGGCAATTACAGCTAATTACTACCTGGCCACGACTAAGGATGTGATGCAGTTCTATTGCTTCGATGAACCGGCAGAACAGGGCAGCGAGGGCAGGTGGGAGCTCATCGATCATTTGGATCGAACGCGTCTACTCGGCGCCGGTGACAAGGCGACGGCCAAGACTTGGGCTAAGCGCCTGGGCCTCAAGTCTTGGACCTATGTCCGCGTCTGACCTCTTAGGCGGGCCACCTGAGTAGGGGTATGGGCCGGACTAACTGGCGAAGCCCTTTGCGGTCCTGACGTGGCGAAAACCTTGCAAGTCGAGCGACAGCCGTTCGCTCTGTCCTAGCCACCCAGTGCTTGCCCGCCTGTACCTCGCCGATAAAGGATGGACTGCGCCATGCGTTCTAGTTGGGGCATTTCTAAAGTCTGCTCGTTGTCGGAAATAGACATCAGGCAGGGACGGGATTACAAAGATCTATAGAGGATAGGACGGATGCCCCCTTCTGGCCGGTAGCGGTAGTCGTCTCGCGATGGCAGCGTCCGCCCCATTGCGGACGTTCGAAACCCCACTCTGGGTGCGTTCCGTCCCTGATCGCTCGATCCGGCTATGCGTCGGCGTGCTAGCCGGACCCGGCAGCCATAAGATTGAGCGGCATCAACGGAATAGTCCGCCATACGGTGTGCTGTGAAGATGACGAATTACCGGATCCCGAGGTCCGTCTATTGGGTGGCTAGGGGATCTGATGCAGTGCTTCGCGACTACAAGGGGCCAAAAACGTTGCCGCTTGATTCAGGCGTTAGGCGGCTTCGCCGGCCTGGGGCTTAACAAAACATTTACACTTTAGCCATTCGGGAGTATGATTGGGGCTGAGAAGTCTTCGGAGGTGAGGACGGTTCGAATCCGTCGCTGCTGAGAAAGTCTGCCTGTTTGTTGTTTGCTAGTGTTGTCCTAGGAGTCATGGCAAGTTCGCCATCGACAATTACCAATGCCATCATCAACCTTGCAGGAGGTATCAATATGGAAACAATCCTTTCTTTTAAAGCAGTCTTTTTTGCTACAACCCAGTCAGCCACAGTAATTGCATCATCAGTAATGGCAGGCTTGGCAGTGAATGGCGTAACTCCCCACCTACACTAAAGCGTCCTTCGGGACGCTTTTTTTTTGCGTAAGTTCGGGGCGCCGCCTAACATCTCGTTCGAGGCGGACGGCTTCGCCGCCGCTCAACTCCAGCGCTTCGAACGTTCGCTCCTGGCCGGAAGCAGCCATCAGCGGCAAGAGGGATATTTTGCGTGGGGCGACAGCGTCCGATACATAGCGGACGTTACCATGGAGACGTCAGCCTCTCTTGCTCCGGATTCGGCACCACTGAACCGAATGCTTAGTCCGACCTTCACTGCCCCCGGCCCTCCAAAAGCCGCGTGAGGGTCTCCCCCAATTGTTGGGCGTCTTCCTGCCTGGCCATTGTCGAGGCCCAATGAGCGGTGGACGCCAGACCCCTTGGGTTCCTGCAACCATAGGTTTTCAGCCCTTGCGCAACCATAGGTTCAGCAAAAACGCAAACCTATGGTTGCCCGTCTACGCGTGCGGCATGTGGAGTTCCCTGAACGCCAGCCTTATTTATACACCAGTCAGTTCAATATTCAGGGTCGATTAGACCCCCTAACGGATAATTCACACCTGTCGACCGCCTCCTCTCTCTCCCCCCTCCCGGGAGGCGGCCGACGAAACCAAAATAATTAAAGGTGTGTCCCGATGAACAAGAATTCGCTGCTCGCCCTGGGTCTCCTGGCTGCCCTGCCGTTCGCTGCATCGGCAACCGACGGCCTGTCGTACAACTACGTTGAAGGCGGCTACGTGAACACCGATGCCAAGGGCGGCGACGCCGATGGCTGGAAGGTGAAGGGTTCCGTGGCGGTGCACCCGAACTTCCACATCTTCGGCGACTACAGCGCGCAGGAGACCGACAAGTTCAAGAATGACGTCGACCAGTGGCGCATCGGTGCCGGCTACAACTACGGCATCGCACCGAACACCGACCTGGTGGCCCGCGTTGCGTACCAGAAGTTCGACATGAAGCATGGCCTGGACTTCAACGGCTATTCGACCGAAGTCGGCGTGCGCACCGCGTTCAACCCGTACGTGGAAGGCTACGTGATGGCCGGCTACGAGGACTACACCAAGAAGCACGGCATCAACCCGGACGGCGAGTTCTACGGCCGCGTCGGCGCCACCGCCAAGTTCAACCAGAACTGGGGCCTGAGCGGCGAAGTGAAGCTGGCCAAGGCCGGCGACCGCGAGTGGTTCGTGGGCCCGCGCTTCACCTGGTAACAAACGCCTGTCGTTAGTGCGTGTTGTGCTGGCGTGTGACTCTCTCTCTCTCCCACACGCCAACCGAAGCCCGGCCTCGCGCCGGGCTTCACTTTTATGGGCCCCGTGGCGCCACAATGCGGCATGGGCGACCCTTCCTCTCTTGCAGGCACCGGCACGACCTACCAGGAACATCTGACGCCTGCGCCGCTGCGCGGCCACTTTGGCCAGCTGTGGCAGAGCCAGCTTCCTGCCGATGCCGATGGGCACATCACCGTATTGCCCGATGGCTGCGTGGATATCCTCTGGCGCGACGGTGCGCTGTTCGTCGTCGGCCCGGACCGTGTGGCCGCGCACCCGGCGCTGGCACCCGGTGCGCAGGTGCTGGGCGCACGCTTCCGCCCCGGCCAGGCATTGGCCGCGCTGGGCCTGCCTTTGGCCGGGATCATCGGCCAGGCCGTGCCACTGGCTGATCTGAAGGGCGCGTGGGCGAACAAGGCGGCGGCCTCCATCGGCGACACCGCGCCTGCACAGCGCCTGCAGCGAATGGCGCACTGCCTGCAACAGCACATGGGTGCGGCCGCGCTCGATACGCCGGCGCAGCGCGCCCATGTCCTGTTCCAAGCGCTCGCCGCGGGTAATGCCACGCTGGATACGCTGGCGGCGCAGTTGGGCCTGAGCCCGCGCAGCCTGCGGCGTTTCAGCCAGTCGCAGTTCGGCTACGGCGCCAAGACGCTGGAGCGGATCCTGCGGCTGCAACGTTTCCTGCGCCAGAGTCGCGCGCTGCCACAGCATTCGTTGGCGATGCTGGCCGCTGATGCCGGCTATGCCGACCAGGCCCATCTCAGCCGCGAGGCGCGCGAGCTGACTGGCATGACCGCCAGCGAGCTGCGCCTGGAGTGGGGACAATGATGGCCGTTTTGTTCAAGACCGCCGTGCCGCGCTGACCGAAGCTGGGGTTCCAATCACGGAGCAACCTCATGAGCCACGAAGCTACCCACGAAGCCGAACGCCGCATCGACAACATCGAATTCAACGTCGCCGACATCGCCCGCAGCAAACGCTTCTACGGCGAGGTGTTCGGCTGGCAGTTCACCGACTATGGTCCGTCCTACACCGAGTTCGACGATGGCCGGCTGAAGGGCGGCTTCGTGTCTGACGCGCCGTTGCGTGCTCACGGAGGACCGCTGGTGATCCTGTACTGCGCGGACCTGGCCGACGCACAGCAGCGCGTGGTCGCCGCCGGTGGCGAAGTGGTGCAGGCGGTGCTCGCCTTCCCCGGGGGCCGCCGCTTCCACTTCCGCGATCTGGATGGCTACGAACTGGCGGTCTGGAGTGATGTGGACTGAGGTCTTCGTACCTTCGCCGGTGGACGGAACGAGAACCGCTCCGTCCCCGGTCAGGCGGTTCCGCTATGATCGCCCGCACATCGCCACACGCGATGCGTCCGCCTCAAGCCAGCAGGAACCGCCGTGAACTCCCAGCCCGCACCGATCACCGCCGTCAACCACACGCTCGACAACGAGCCGCAGCAGATCACTGCGCCGCTCACCCATTCGGCGGCGTTCCTGGTGCTGAAGGTGAAGGATGACGAGGCGTCGATCGCCAAGGCGCGCGAGGTGCTGGCCAGCACCGATGACCTGATCAAGAACACCGCCATCCGCGAGATCGAGCGCACCTTCACCTGCAACGTGGCCATCGGCCATCGCGTGTGGCAGCCGCTGGTAGGCTCCACGCCGCCCCGCGAGCTGAAGCCGTTCCGCGAGATCAAGGGCGCGACCCACACCGCCGTGTCCACGCCCGGTGACCTGCTGTACCACATCCGCGCACGCACCATGGACCTGATCGTGGCCTTCGAGCGCAACCTGCTGATGGCCTTCGGCGATGCGGTCGAAGCGGTCGATGATGTCGCCGGTTTCCGCTACTTCGATGGCCGCGACCTGCTCGACTTCGTCGATGGCACCGCCAATCCAGAAGGGCTGTCGTTGCCGGAAGCCACGATCGTGGGTGACGAGGACCCGGAGCATGCCGGCGGCAGTTACGTGGTGGTGCAGAAGTACCTGCACAACCTCGATGCGTGGCGCGCGCAGAAGACCGAGGCGCAGGAGGCGATCATCGGCCGCACCAAGCACGACAACATCGAGCTGGACGACGCGCCGGCCGATGCGCAGAAATCGCACAAGACGCTATGCACCATCGAGGATGCCGACGGCGAGCACGAGATCCTGCGCGACAACATGCCGTTCGCCAACCCGGGCCGCGGCGAGTACGGCACCTACTTCATCGGCTACACGCGCCGCCTGTGGGTGATCGAGAAGATGCTCGAGCGCATGTTCATCGGTAATCCTGCACCGCTGCACGACCGCATCCTCGACTTCTCCACCGCCACCACCGGCGTGACCTTCTTCGCGCCCTCGCGCAAGGTGCTGGCCGACCTGGGCGAGTGATCAACGCACGCGTATGCATCTGGAGGACGTATGTCTGTCTTGAGAGCCCCATTCCTGGCGGCATTGTTCATGGGCATCGCCGGCTGCTCGACAGCACCTGGTCTGCTTGAACAAGCACCCGAGTCATTTGCTTCTTCGAAATCGGTACAGCAGGTCACCGTCTGCCTGTCCCAGACGTGGACACAACGCAATAAGGTCGTGCGCGTGCTGCCCACTGAATCCGGGCAGCGCATTGTCATCGACAACCCTGTGAACCATGGGGTGATTGCCATTGTCGAGCTTGCCTCTGTCCCGGCTGGTACGTCTGCACGCTACTGGAAGGGTGCAGGTCTCACCGGCTGGACACGTGATGATCTGAAGGCCTGCCTGGACTGATCGAAGGCAATCCCTCGCAATCGGGCAAGCTCGACGCGCGGCGCCATCATGGCCCGCCATCTGCCTGTCATCTAGGGCGCCGACCATGGCGCGCTGGATGGGAGCGCAGGAGGCAGGTGATGGCCATGGCAGGGAACAGGACCGGCATGCGCCGCTGGTGGCGGCCTCTGGCTGCAGTATTCGGCGCGTTGGCACTGGGGAGTGCCGCAGTGTCCGCACAGGAAGCCCCTGCGCACTGGATGGCCTACGCCGCCTCCGTGGGAGGCCAGCTGCAGCAGCGCCTGCAGCAGGAGCACGATCCGCAGGCACAGCGCGTGCTGGAATGGCTGCAGGCACACGCTGACACGCCGACGCCGCTACCGGTGAGCGTGTGGATCGCGGCGGATGGCCGTATTTCGAAACTGGAATTCGACAGCCTGGGCGATGCCCAGGTCGACGCCGACCTGCGCGCGACGCTGCAGGCCGCGCCGTTGCAGGCGGCACCGCCGGCCGACATGCGCCAGCCGCTGCGCCTGGGCCTGCTGCTGGAGCCGAAGTAGATCCACGCCATGCGTGGATGTGGTGGGTAGATGCCGACCTTGGTCGGCAGGCGCGCGGCAACCCAGGTTGGCGACTACCGGTAGCCCGCCACGCATGGCGTGGCTCTATTGCGTTGCCACCTGTGGCTCGCGCGCGGCGGCGCTCCATGCGCGCAGGCCGAACACGGCCAGGCCGAGGAAGAACACGTACAGTGCCGCGGTCACGTGCAGCGACTTGAACAGGTACGCACCCACATAGACCACGTCCACCGCGATCCACACCCACCAGCAGGCCACGTGGCGGCGTGCCTGCCACCACTGGCCGACCAGGCTCAGCGCGGTCAGCATCGCGTCCAGCCAGGGCAGCGCGGCATCGGTGAAGGTGTGCATGGCCGCACCCAGCGCCACGCCACCGCACAGGCCGAAGGCCAGGTCGCGCAGCAGCGTGCCGCGTGCCAGTGGCACGATGCGGATGCTGCCCTCATCGGCGGCGTGCTGCCGCCAGTTGAGCCAGCCGTAGACCAGGAAGCCACCGAAGGCGACCTGCAGCAGGGTGTCCGAGTACAGCTTGGCCTCGGCGAACACCAGCCCATACAGCGCCACCGACAGCAGGCCCACCGGCCACGCTGCCAGCCGGCGCCGGGCCATCAGCCAGACGCCGAGGATGCTGCACAGCGCGGCGGTCCACTCGAGCATCACGCCGCTCACAGCGCGAACGTCACCGACAGGCGGGCCTGTCGCGGTGCACCGGGGAACAGGTAGTAGTCACCGCCGCTGCTGCCGGTATCGCGCCAGTAGAAGCGGTTGAATACGTTGTCCACCGACAGGTTCCAGGTCACCGCGCGTTCGTGCAGGCGATGCTGGAAGCGCAGGCCGGCATCGAACACCGAGTAGTCCGGTGCGCGTACGCCGCCGTCGGCGCGGGCCACGTTGGCACCGGCATAGCGCCAGCCGCCGGTCACATCCAGGCCCTGCACGAACGGCAACGCGTAGGCCACGTGCACGCTGGCGCGCACCTTCGGCACGTTCACCAGCTGATGGCCCTCATAGGCCGGCGTGCCGGTGTCGCGCGCCCGGGCCTGCAGCATGCTGGCGCTGGCCACGATCTGCAGTGCGTCGGTCAGCTGGCCGTTGGCGGTCAGCTCCAGGCCGGTGTGGGTCTGCGTGCCTTCCTCGACGAAGGTGTAGCCGACGTCGCTGCTGTCGGGCCTGGCGTACTGGTACGGCTGCGAGATGCGGAACACGGCTGCGCCCAGGGTCAGCGCCTCGACCGGCACGTACTTCACGCCTACTTCCAGCTGGCGCGACTGCACCGACGGCAGGAAAGTGTCGGCATTGCTGGTCCAGAACGGCGCTTCCTGGCCCAGCGAAGTGCCGCGCACATAGCTGGCATAGGCGTTGAGCTGGTCGGTGGCCTTCCACACCACGGCGGTCTGCGGCAGGAAGCGCGACAGGCGGCTGTGCCGCTGCGGAACGCCACGCTTGTCGTAGGCACGCTCGTCCAGGCGCACGAAGCGGCCACCGGCCAACCACTGCCAGTCATCGCCAAAGCTCATCCGGTCCAGCGCGAAGAACGCGGTCTGGCGGCTGTCCAGGCGTCGTGCGGAGGGGCCGGGCATCTTCGGCGACGGCTCGAACACGGGCACCTGCGGGTCGTGGATGTTGCTGGTGCCGACGTACTCGTTGACGCTCGGGCGCTTGTCCACGGTGCGGCGGAAGTAGTCGGCACCGAGGGTCAGCTGATGGCCGACGCTGCCGGTCTCGAAGCGGCCACGCAGCTCGGCACGGGCCTGCTGGTTGCGGCGGGTGTCGTCCGGGCTGCGGTAGTCGTAGACATCGTAGTCGCCGTTGGGCGCGAAGTAGTTGCCTGGCACGCTGCCATCGGCGCACTGCACGGCGTAGTAGCAGCCGTAGGCGAAGGCGACGTTGTCATCGATCACCGAGCGGCTGTGGCCGACCGAGACGCGCGACTGCCAGGCATCGTTGAAGTCGTAGGTATGCAGCGCGGTGATGTTGGTGCTGGCGATATCCACCGGGCGCTGCCACGGCTGGTAGCCGAGCAGGTGCTCGCGGTCGACACCGCGCGGCAGGTCACGCGCGCCCAGCAGCTGGTAGCCGGACACCGAGCGCTGCGAGCTGGTCTGGTAGTTGGCATCCACTTCCAGCTTGCCGCGCTCGCCGATCAGCCAGTCGGCGGCCAGCGAGTAGAAGTTGCGGCGGCCATCGGCGTGCGCGACGTAGGAATTGCTGGAGTCCCATGCGGCATTCAGGCGCAGGCCGAAACGCGGGGTGATCCAGTGGCCGACATCGACGGCGACGTAGCGTGAGCCTTCCGAATCGGTGCCGAGCGTGGCGGTGCGTACTTCAGCCGGGCGCTTGCCGATGTAGTTGATGATCCCGCCCGGCGCCATCACCCCTGCCGCCAGGCCGGCTTCACCCTTGAGGATCTCGACCGACTGCACGTTCTCCAGCGCCAAGCGTTGCTCGCCGGCGATGGACAGCCCGTTGAAGCGGTAGCCGGTGGCGGCGTCCAGCGCGAAGCCGCGGATGGCGATGTTCTGGTAGTAGCCCACAGGTGCATACGCATCACCCAGCGAGGCATCGTTGCTGGCCAGCTCGGACAGCGAACGTACCTGGCGACGTTCGAGATAGTCGCGCTCGAGCACGTTCACCGAAGCCGGCGTGTCCTTCCACGAACCGCCGCCGAAGGCATTCACGCGCGAGGTATCGGCCTTCGGCTTGCCGGCCTCCACGCGCACCGCCGCCAGTTCGGTCGGCGAGCGTTCGGCACCAGTGGCAGCCGCATCGGTGGTGGCCTCGGCCTCGCTGGCATGCAGCGGCAGCGCGGCGCAGAGGGCGAGTGAGAGCAGGGTGGGGCGCAGGCAGCGGTTCATTCGGTTCGTCTTCGGACAACAAGGGAGACGAAGCGACGGCGCGCAGGTGCACCGGCCCATGATGGGGGTGTGGCTGCGGCTCAAAGCTCCCTACGCCGGTGCAAACCGGATCAGGTTCCAAGGGACTCTCTCAGCCTGGCAGATCCAGGCACCCCCGCTTCAGGTGACCATTTCACTACAAATGGTACGGATTTGCGAGCGCCAGCCGGGGTCAGATCCCTTTCCTGCGGAAAGGGATCTGACCGCAACGCTGCGTCAACCGGATCACGCGACGGCGTGCAGGGCCTGCAGCAGTGCCCGCCCCGGCGCGCTGTGGAACCACGCCGGATGGCCCAGCATGAAGGGCTGCCAGGCCACGTCGGCATTCGCGGTTGAGCGGGTGACACCTTCGAAGTACTCCACTTCGGACAGTGCGAAGTCGAAATGGACCATTGGCAGCAGGTCGGCCAGCAGGTGCACGCGTGCCGCCGACAACGGCAGCACCTCGCGGTAGCCGTCGAGCAGGGCCAGCGCGATATCGATGCGCACTGCCTCCATGCCGCGCTCCAGTTCCAGCCACGCCACTGCGTTGCGCTCGATCGCGGTGGCGAGGTCGAACAGCGCGCTGGTGGGCGACGCCAGGCCGAAATCCAGCACGGTGCTGACCTCGCCGTTGCGCCACAGCAGGTTGGAGACATGCCAGTCGTTGTGCGCCCACAGCCGGGGCTCGGCGCGCAGGCGCTCGGCCAGGCCGGCGTGCCACGGCAGCACGTCGCGCTGCAGCTGTGCTTCCCATGGAATGCGCGCGAGATAGCGTGCCAGCCCGGGACGTTCATCCAGTCCTGCCTTGATGGCGGCGATCGGATCGTCGGCACGGATCAGGTCGTCGCGCGCCACCAGCAGATGGGTGCTGCGCTGGGGCGCGTGGTAGCTGGCGGCGGCACGGTGCAGCTGTGCGAGCGTGCGCCCTGCTTCGCGGGCCTGCGCGACATCGGTCAACAGCGACCACGACACCGCGTCGCGATACAGGTCGTCGCCCACGCCGACATCGTGCAGTTCAAACGTCCATTCGCCGTGTTCGACCGCAGTGTGGCCATCGGTGGCCGGCAGCACCTGCACCACTGGCACGCCGGCGGCGGCGAGATGGGCGATGAAGTGGTGTTCTTCTTCCAGACAGGCCGCGCTGCGCACGCTGTGGTGGTGGCGCTTGATGAACACCGCGCCGCGCGTGCCGTCGACGATGGCGGCGGCAGACAGCGGCCGCGGGCTGTGCCAGCGCGGTTGGCTGTGCCCGCCCAGCTGCGGGTAACGCGTACTCAGCCACGCGATGTCCGCCGCGCTGATCGGTGGCCAGTCGGCAGCGACCTCGTCGTTGTTGAGGCCCTGCACGCGGTGGGAGGAAGACGTCATGCCACAGTCCGATCGGGAAAGTCACATCCAAGGCTGCGCATTCAACGCCATACGCGTGGCCAACGCAAACGGGCGGGTCATCGACCCGCCCGTCTCCGCGTCATCGGTATGTCGGCGCTGCTTACCAGCCGCGATGGCGGCCGCGGTCGTGGTAGTAGCGGTTGTCGTAGTAGCGCTCACGCTGCCAGCGGCGGTCATCGCCACGGTCGTAGTAGCCACTGCGGTAGTAGCCACGGTCGTAACGGCGATCGTAGCGGTCGTCGTAACGGCGATTGTCGTAGTAACGGCGGTCGCGGCGGTCGGAGGTGGTCAGGTTGCCGATCGCGCCGCCGGCCACGGCACCGCCGACGGTGGCCGCAGGGTCGCCGTTGGACAGCAGGTTGCCGGCCACGCCACCGACCACGGCGCCGACCAGGGTGCGCTTGTCCTTCCTCGACATCGCGCTGGCATCGCTGACCACGGCGACACCGGCAACCAGTGCCAGGGCCATCGCCAGGCCACGGAAGCTGAGTGTGGAAGTACTGAGCATGTTCGGTTCTCCTGTGAGGTGCATGCCACGCTGGGCAGGGAGGGCGCGGGGCGCCCCGGCTGCCGTGGAGACCACGCTGGCGTTCCGACATTGCCGGAACATTGCCTGGCCTACCGGGCGGCTTGCGCATTCATCTAGCGGCAGGCGGCATGAAGCAAGGCTGAAAGTGGCTTTTACCGCTCAGCTGGCAGAAAGGGAAAGGGCCGCGCATGGCGCGGCCCCTCCCGGTCTGCAAGGCGCTGCGGGCTCAGACGCCCATGGCCTTCTGCGCCTGGCGGGTCTGTTCCTGCTGCGCGTCCTGCTGCTGGTGCAGCACGTTCGGCGCGCCCTGCACCGCGCCGCTGCTGAGCGCCATGCTCTGCTCGCTGGCGGTGCGGGTTTCCACCGCAACGCGGCTGGCCGCCGGGTCACCGACCGTGCCCTGCACGGCGAACAGGCGCTCACCGTTCGGGCTGGGCACCACCGCGTCGATGCGCTGCAGGCCGGCGGCATGCGCCTCCCTGGTCAGGGCCGCTGCGGCGCTTTCCAGCGCGTGGCGGTCCTTGAAGGTGCCCGCCGGCATCCGCTCCAGGCCTTCGGTGGCCTGCAGGTACATCGGATTGCGCGGGTGCCGCTCGTCGTTCAGCAGCGGGCGCTCGCGGGCCTCCTTGATCGCATCCAGCGTCTTTGCACCGACGATGCCGTCGGCAACCAGCCCGTTGTCCTTCTGCAGCTGGCGTACCGCCGCTTCGGTATTGCGCCCGAAGCGGCCGTCCTCGGCCAGCGGCTTGCCGTCGGCCCCGGCATAGCCGAGGTGGCCCAGCTGCTCCTGCACCTTGCGCACGCCCTCGCTGTGCGCGCCCGGCTTGTACAGCTCGGCGTGCGGGGCGGCAGCGGCCTTGTGTTCGGCCGCAGGCTTGCCCTGGGTCTGCTCATGCGATTGGGTGCGGCTTTCCAGCAGGTCGCGCGCCTTGGACAACGGGTCCGACGCGAACAGCTTCCAGTGCGGGTGGTCCTTCACCTGCTTGAGGTAATCCTCCACCGGCATGGTGTGCACGCCCTTGCTGCCGGTGGACTGGCTGATCAGCAGCTTGTCGGTATTCGGGTCGCGCACCACCATCACGATGTGGTCGATGCCATTCCAGTGCTCGTGGCGGGTCCTGGCCGTATCCAGGCCGATGACCATGCCTTCCTTCAGCGCACCGGGCTTGAGGATGGCGTCGCGCTCGAGCAGCACGCCGGACTGTTCGACGGCCTTGTGCACGATGCCGCCGGAACCGAGGTTGCCCAGGTCGATGCGGTCGGCCTTGCTGAAGACAGCGTGCCCGGCCTTCTGGTTGATCTCGTCCATGGTCCGGTTCTGCAGGGTGCCGACCCAGCCGGAGCAATCGATGTAGCCCTGGTCCACGTTCTTGCCGGTCTTGCCCGGCACGTACAGCGCATGGCCCGGGATGTTGATGGCGTACTTCACATCGTCGTACTTCACGCCAGCGTCGTACGCGGCGTGCAGTTCGATGCCCGGCTTCGGCGCAGCAGGAGCCGTTGCGGTCGCCGCCAGCGTGGCCGCAACGGCGCCCACTGCGGCGGTCTGCGCAGGTGTGCCTGGAGCCTGGGCCTGGCCCGGTGCCACGGTCTGCGGCGTGATGTGCTTTTCCGGGATGCTGATCGCTGCGTACTTGTGGATGTAGTAGCTGGAGAAGGTCCGCGCCAGGTCGCCGTCGTTCATGCCACGCATTTCGGCCAGGGTGTGGCCGGTCAGCGCCTTGGCATCGGACCCGATCTGGTTGAGCACGTTGCGGCGCATGTTGATCTCTTCGCCATGGCCGTTGCGGACCACGCCGAAGGTGCCGGTGGCGATCGCGGTCTGCACCGAGCCATAGCCGGCGCTGCCCTGCTGGTGGGCCAGGTACAGGTCCAGGCCGGTCGGCGTGTCGCCGCCGGACAGGTACGGGTGGCCGGTGCGCTCATTGCGGCGCGCCATCGAGCCCAGGTTGTCCTGGTACATCTGCGCGGCGGCCTCGGTGTTGCGGGTCGGATCGAACTCGTGGCCGGTCAGGTGGTACTGGCGCGCCGAACCGGGCACGAACTGGAACAGGCCCTTGGCCCCGGTCGACGTGTTGTGGGCGCGTTCGTTGAACGTGCCGCCGGTCTCGATGTGCGCGAAGCGCATGAAGTCATCGACCGGAATGCCCTTCTGCCGGGCGACCTGCTCGACGATGTCCAGGACTTCCTTTTTGCTGTAGTCATGCTGTGCCATGACGTTTTCCTCGGGGTTGATGGAGCGGCCGATGCCGCGAATCGCCAACCGGACTCATCCGTGAGTCAAGAACATGTCGGTCAACAGGTAACCCGCCTGCGGCGGATGGAAATCAGGGCGCGATGTACTGCTGGGCCTTGCTGTCGAAGCGGTAGTGCACGGTGTCGCCGGCACCCAGCGCGCGGGTCTTGCCCGGGGCTTCGATGGTGGTGCCCTTGAAGGTCACGGTCAGCTGCGGCAGGCCGTTGCCATCGGCCACGAAGGCCAGTTCGCCATCGCTGTCGGTGCACGGCATCACGTTGCCGTCGTCGCAGGCCGCGCTGTTGTCTTCGCCGGTGCGCACCGAGCCGACGTAGCGCCAGACCTTGCTGTCCAGGTCGTCCTCGCTGCGCTTGGGGTTGAACAGCAGCAGGGCGTAGCCGCTGCTGCTGATGCCGCGGTCGAAGCTGCTGGTCGGCACCGCCAGCAGCAGGCGGCCGTCGGCGGTGCGGTGTTCGATCGGCTTGCGCCGGGTATCGACGTCGTCGGCCTTGTCGTAGGCGCCGAGCGCACCGATGGTCCATTCCTGGCCGCGGAACTTCCACGGCTTCTTCGCGTCGCCGCCGGCCAGCACGAAGGTGGCCTCGGCCAGATTGGCGCGGTCGTCGGGGCCGGCCGGCTGCTGTTCGCCCGGCTTGCCGTAATGCTCGCGGGTATCCCAGGAAAAGCCGGTGTAGTAGGTGGTGCCGTCCAAGGTGAAGCGGTGGCCGAACCAGAAGGTCGCCACGCTGCCGTTCTGGACCTCATAGGACGTCGCACCGTCGCCATCCACCTGGTAGATGAAATACATCACGGTCGGCGCGTCGGGCGGGGTGACGGCGGCATCGGGAGAGGGGTTCTGCATCGGGGCAACATCCTGTCGGGGCGCTTTGGCAGCCTGCGCAGGCGCAGGCTGGGAGGACGAGGGGGCCGGATCGGCGGCGCTGCAGGCGGCAGCGGAAAGAGAGACGAGCAGGCATGCCGCGAATGCGCGCAGGGGCCGCAACGGCAGGGTCCAACGTAGCTCGGGGGGGGACTGCATGCGCCTCTCCATGGTCAGCGTTGCCGGGCCAGACGGCCGGCAGGAAGCCGCATCCCATCCACCACGGACGGGAGCGAGGACATGAGCCGGTCGATTCCTTCGACCTCGCATTGAGAACTCATGCCCGTCCATCTTGGCACAGATCCGCAGACCGTCAAAGAGGGGGTGCGGCAGCCGGGTCTGTGATGTGAAGTGCGTCTCAGATCTTGCCGTCACGCAGGTAGTCGAACAATTCGGCGTCGCCCTTCAACCCCAGCTTGAGCATGGCGTCGCCCTTCTGCCGGCTGATGGTGCTGACGCTCTTGTGCAGCTGCAGCGAAATCTCCTTCACCGTCATGCCGGTGCCGAGCAGTCGCAGCACCTCCACTTCGCGTGGTGACAACGGCTTGCCGTCGCCCTCGCGCATGCGCCAGCTGCCGGCCGCGTCCACCCGCTCGCGCAGGCTGCGGCTGATGTAGGGCTGGCCGCGGTACACCGACTGGATGGCCTGCGGCAGCTCGTCCATTGACGAACTCTTGTCGACCAGACCGAGCACGCCACTGTCGAGCACCATGCGCAGGATCGCCAGGTTGCTGGAGACGCTGAGCATCAGCACCGGCAGGTCCGGATGCCGGCGGCGGATCATGCCGATCATGGCGAAGCCATCGGCCTGCGGGCTGCCCGGCATGGAGTAGTCGGTGACCAGCAGGTCACAGGGCTGGTTGGCGAGCAGGGTCATCAGCGCCTGCGCGCTGTCGGCCTCGCCGACCACGCGGCCCACGCCGCTCGACTCGATGACGGCGCGGGTACCGATGCGGACCACCGGGTGATCGTCTGCGATGATGATGCGCAAGCTCATGCTCTAGTATGGCCATCGGGCACGCCGGGCCGCGACCATCGCGGTCCCTGGCAGGATTCTAGGAGATCGACGCAGATGCGTAGGTGGGCTGTTCGCGGGCTGCTCCTGCTGCTGGCGGTGCTGGCCCTGCCCGTGGCCCAGGCACAGCCGGCCCCTGGGCTGCTGCCGCTCAGCCCGTTGCAGCGCGAATACCTGGTGGCGCATCCGACCATCGTTGTCGGGCAGTATGACAGCGGTTGGCCGCCCTTCGAGTCCCTCCGTGACGGCCAGCAGGTCGGTCTGGGACCGGACTACCTGTCGCATCTTGCACGCCAGCTCGGCATGAAGGTCGAGGCGCGCCGCTATCCGGACTGGACATCCGTGCTGGATGCGGCATGTCGTGGCGAGATCGACGTGGTGATGAATGTCGGCCTCAGTGCCGACCGCACCCGCTGCATGGTCTATACCGCGGCCTACAGCGAAGCGCCGCTGGCCCTGGTGGGTCGGCCGGACGACCTGCGTGCCTCCGACATGCCCGACCTGGAGGGTCTGCGGGTGGTGATCGAGCAGGATTTCCTGACCGGTCCGCAGGTGCGCGCCCGATTCCCGCGTGCCCGCCAGCTTGTCGTAAACGACACGTTGAGCGCATTGCAGATGGTCAGAGACGACAAGGCCGACGTCTACATCGGCAATGCCTTTGTCGCCACCGAGCTGATTGCCAGCCGGCGCCTGCAGGGCGTGGCGCTGTTGCGGCCCAGCGACCTGCCCCCTGAACGGCTGCACTTCGGCATTCCCAACAGCAAGCAACCCCTGGCTGAAGCCCTGGACCTGGCGCTGGCGGCCACCAGCCAGGCCCAGCGTGATGCCCTCGCACAACGATGGCTGCCACCGCCGCACTGGTCGGCATCGGCGCAGCTGGCGCTGAGCCAGGCCGAGAAGCGCGTGCTGGAGCAGCCGTTGAAGATCGGTTTCGCCCCGAATGCCGCGCCACTGTCGTTCACCGGCGAGGATGGCCGGCCCAGCGGGCTGGCCAGCGAATACCTGCAGCGCCTGATGCAGGCCGGTGCCAACCTGCAGGTCGAGGACAGCCACGACTGGTACGAGGTGCGCGAGAAGGCCCGCCGCGGTGAGCTGCAGGCGGTGATGGGCATTCCTGTCGATTCACGGTACCTGGGCCCGGACTGGGTGTTCAGCCAGCCCTTCATCAGCGTGCCGAACGTGATTGTGGTCAGGAGCGATGGCGAGTCGCTGCTGGGCCTGGCAGACCTGCAGGGCAAGCGCGTGCTGCTGTCCGACCCGGAGCGTGTGCGCGGCTACGTGCTGCAGCAGGCACCGCAGGCGCGGATCATCGCTGCACGCAGCGCCGAACAGTCGCTGCAGCGCCTGCTCGCTGGCGACGCCGATGCGTACATCGGCAACCTTGCCGTGGTCGATCACCTGCTGCGCAGCCGTTTCCCGGGGCGGCTGCAGGTGGCGGCACCGGCCGGCTTCAACGACCAGCTGGTGCTGGCTGTGGACCGCCGCCACGCGGCACTGGCTACCACCTTCGATCGCCTGCTGCTGCAGATGACCCCACGCAAGCGCGAGGCCCTGCGCAATGCCTGGCTGGGGGTGGAGTACCGCAACGGTGTCGACTGGAACAAGGTGCTGCGGTGGGGCGTGCCGGTGCTGCTGGTGCTGCTGACCGCGCTGCTGGTGCATGGCGTCGGCCATTGGCGGCTGCGCCGCGAGGTGGCAGGACGTCGCCAGCTGGAGCAGCGTCTGGCCGAGGTGACCGACAACCTGCCTGCAGTGGTCTATCAGGCGCGTCGCGACGCCGATGGCGCGCTCAGCTTCCCGTTCATCGCCGGTGACCTGCCTGCGTTGTTCGGCATTACACGGCAGCAGGCCGAACAGGATGCGAGGGTGTTGCTGGAACGCATCGAGGAAGAGGACCGCGCGCACATCCTGCACTCCATCGAGCAGGCCGCGCGCCAGTTCGCCCCATTGATCCTGGAGTTCCGCCTGCGCAGCGATGGGGAGGGCGTGCGCTGGGTGCGCAGCCAGGCCCACCCCTATGCCGCCGAAGAGGGCGCGGTGATCTGGAGCGGTTACTGGGTGGACGTGAGCGAAGCGCGGATGCAGGCCGATGCCCTGGCGGCGGCGAAGGCGGACGCCGAGCAGGCCGCCGAGGCCAAATCGCGCTTCCTGGCCACGATGAGCCATGAGATCCGCACGCCGATGAGTGGCGTGCTGGGGATGCTGGAGGTGCTGGCGCACTCACCGCTGGACAGCGAACAGCAGCGCATCCTCGGCGTTATCGAGGATTCGGCCCAGATGCTGCGGCAGATCCTCGATGACATCCTCGATTACTCGCGGCTGGAAGCAGGGGCGTTGCGCCTGGAGCCGGTGCCGCAACCGCTGCGGCCCCTGCTGGAGAGCGTGTGCCGCCTGCTGTCGGCCCAGGCCAGCGCACGTGGCCTAGCGCTGCACGTGCAGATCGATCCCGAGCTGGCGCCGGCCCACGAAGTGGACGGCGTGCGGCTGCGCCAGATCGTGTTCAACCTGCTCAGCAATGCCATCAAGTTCACCGCACAGGGCGAGGTGCGCCTGCAGCTGGAGGTGCTGGGGCCGACCAGCGAAGACGGCGTGCAACCGCTGTGCCTGAGCGTCACCGACACCGGCATCGGCATCGCACCGGAACAACTGCAGCACCTGTTCGCGCCCTTTACGCAGGCCGGTGCCTACATCCAGCGTGACCACGGCGGCACTGGCCTGGGCTTGAGCATCTGCCAGCGACTGGTGCAGATGATGCAGGGCGAATTGACCCTGCACAGCACGCTGGGCGAAGGAACCCGCGCCGAAGTGCGGGTATCGCTGGTGGAGGCCGGCAGCGAGGACGCGGCGGCACTGCTGGCCGAGCAGGACCAGACCGCGCTGCTGCCCGCCGCGCTGCGTCAGGCACGGGTGCTGGTGATCGAGGACCACCCGACCAACCAGGCGATGATGGCGTGGCGGCTGCAGCAGCTGGGCGTGCCCCATGTGCTGCTGGGCGATGGCCAGCAGGCGCTGGATCGCCTGTCGTCGGAGAGCTTCGACCTGGTGATCACCGACTGCCGCATGCCGGTGCTCGATGGATTTGGCTTCACCCGCCTGCTGCGCGAACGCGAGGGCCGTACCGGCCAGCCGCGGCTGACGGTGCTGGCGCTGACCGCCAGCGTGCTGGACGACGATGCGCGCCGCTGCCGCGAGGCCGGCATGGACGAGGTACTGGCCAAGCCGCTGTCGCTGGCCACGCTGCGTGCGGCGCTGCTGCGCTGGCTGCCGCAGGCCCAGGGCCAGTCGTTCGAGGTGCCGGTGCCGGAGGTTGCCGCCGACGACGGTGAAGCATTGCCTGATCTGGCCACCCTGCAGCAGCGCTTCGGCTCGCGCGTGGTGGCCGAGCAGCTGCGCGACAGCCTGTTGCAGGCCAGCGAGGGTGACCTGGCCGCCGTGCAGCGCGCCGTGCAGGCTGGCGACCGCCAGGCTGCGGCGCTGCACCTGCATCGCCAGGCCGGCGGGCTCGGGGCGATCGGGGCCACGGCACTGGCCCAGCAGGCCAATGCCCTGGTCGAGCGCCTGCAGGATGCGGCAGAGGCCGATACGGCGCCGTTGTTCGCCACCGTAACGACGTTCGTGGCGCGGCTGCAGCAACAGCTGCAGCGCCTGGCTCACTGAGCCGACTGCTGCTGCAGGTAGGCGATCACCAGGGCGCGGCGTTCTGCGCTGGGGAAGGCGTTGTACATGCGGGTGCCCGGCACCAGGTGCGTGGGTGACTGCAGGAAGGTATCCAGCGTCTGTGCGGTCCAGGTGATGTCGGCGCGGCGCATGCCGTCGGAATACCCATAGTCGGGCAGGCTGCCGGCGCGGCGGCCGATCACGCCGTGCAGGTTGGGTCCGAAGCGGTGGATGCCACCGGGCTGCACGGTGTGGCAGCCGGCACACAGTTCGAACGCGCGCTGCATGGCCTGCTGCCGGGCCTGTTCGGGCGTGGCCGGCACCGCGGGCGGGCGCTGGCAGGCCGTGGCAAGCAGGGCCACGGCAACGGCGGTGAGCAGGCGGCAGGCACGCATGGGTGGGCAGGATAGCGGTGCGGTGGAGCGGTCGGGCTGCGACACACGGTCGCAGCCCGGGGCGATCACATGCCCGAGTAGTTCGGGCCGCCGCCGCCCTGCGGGGTCACCCAGACGATGTTCTGGGTCGGATCCTTGATGTCGCAGGTCTTGCAGTGCACGCAGTTCTGCGCGTTGATCTGCAGGCGCGCGTTGTCGGCTTCGCCAACGAACTCGTACACACCGGCCGGGCAATAGCGGGCTTCCGGGCCTGCGTACTCGGCCAGGTTCACCTTCACCGGAATGCTGGGGTCCTTCAGCGTCAGGTGGCTGGGCTGGTTCTCGTCGTGGTTGGTGCTGCTCAGGAACACCGAGCTGAGGCGGTCGAAGGTCAGCACCCCATCCGGCTTCGGGTAGGCGATGCGGGTGTGCTTGGCGGCCGGTTCCAGGCAGGCATGATCCGGCTGCGTGCGGTGCAGGGTCCACGGCGGGTTGCGCACGCCCAGCTTCGGCAGCAGCCACTGCTCGACGCCGGTCATCAGCGTGGCCACGGTCTGGCCCTTCTTGAACCACTGCTTGAAGTTCTTGGCCTGCTGCAGTTCGGTGAACAGCCAGCTGGCTTCGAACGCCTTCGGGTAGGCGCTCAGTTCATCGTGCTGGCGGTCGGCGGCCAGCGCGTCGAACGCGGCGTCGGCGCACAGCATGCCGGTCTTGATCGCGGCATGGCTGCCCTTGATGCGGCTGGCGTTGAGGTAGCCGGCCTCGCAGCCGACCAGTGCACCGCCCGGGAACACCGTCTTCGGCAGCGACAGCAGGCCACCGGCGGTGATCGCACGCGCGCCGTAACCGATGCGGGTACCGCCTTCCAGATGCTTGCGGATGGACGGATGGGTCTTGAAGCGCTGGAACTCTTCGAATGGGCTCAGCCACGGGTTCCTGTAGTCCAGGCCTACCACGTAGCCGATGGCGACCTTGCCGCCGTCGGCGTGGTACAAGAACGCGCCGCCGTAGGTGTCGCTGTCCAGCGGCCAGCCGGCGGCGTGAACCACCAGACCCGGCTCATGCCGGGACGGGTCGATCTGCCACAGCTCCTTGATGCCGATGCCGTAGGCCTGCGGGTCCTTGCCTTCGTCCAGCGTGTAACGCGCGATCAACTGGCGGCCGAGATGGCCGCGCGCGCCTTCGGCGAAGATCGTGTATTTCGCCTGCAGCGCCATGCCGCGCTCGAACGCCGGGCCGATGCTGCCATCCTTCTCGATACCCATGTCGCCGGTGGCCACGCCGATCACTTCACCGTTGTCGCCGTACAGCACCTCGGCTGCGGCGAAGCCGGGGAAGATCGCCACTTCCAGCGCCTCGGCCTGCTGCGCCAGCCAGCGGGTCACTTCGCCCAGGCTGATGATGTAGTTGCCTTCGTTGTGGAAGCACTCCGGCAGCAGCGCGTTGGGCGTGCTGCGCGCGCCGGTTTCGCGGAGGAACAGGAATTCGTCACGGGTGACCTTCTGCTTCAGCGGTGCGCCGCGCTCGGCCCAGTCCGGGAACAGCTCGGTCAGCGCGCGCGGATCCATCACCGCACCAGACAGAACGTGCGCGCCTGGTTCGGACCCCTTCTCCAGCACGCACACCGACAACTCGCGGCCGGCTTCGATCGCGCGCTGGCGCAGGCGGATCGCGGTGGCCAGGCCGGCAGGGCCGGCGCCGACGATCACCACGTCGAATTCCATTACTTCACGCGGGGGCAGGGCGTTGGCTTCAGCGCTCATCGATTGCATGACTCGTGGGTAGGGCCGGCATCGGGGCCACCGGCGGTGCCTGGGAATCGCGCGTGCAGCCACGAGCGAAACGGTTGTTTGAATGTGTCAGGGTACCGGGCCGCGCGTGATCGAGCTAGATCGCCGATGTTCACGTCACGATTGCTGCGGTGCAGCGTAAGGCTGCGGCCCGGGTGGGTGCCGACCCTGGTCGGCACGCTCTGCCCGGATGACCGACAATGGCCGGGTCCTGACTGCGCGTGAGTGCCATGGCTTTGCATCCGTACGATCTGTTCGATGTCCGTTCCCTGCTCAATGAGGAAGAGCGCGCGGTGCAGGAGAGCGTCGCCCGCTTCACCAACGAGCGCGTGCTGCCGATCATCGGTGATGCCTTCGACCAGGCCCGTTTCCCCTCTGAACTGGTGCCGGAGATCGCCTCGCTGGGCCTGCTGGGCGCCACCCTGCCGGCCGAATACGGCGGCGGTGATCTGGGTGCGGTCAGCTATGGCTTGATCTGCCAGGAGCTGGAGCGCGGCGATTCGGGCCTGCGCAGCTTCGTCTCGGTGCAGAGCTCGCTGTGCATGTACCCGATCTACGCTTACGGCAGCGAAGAACAGCGCCAACAGTGGCTGCCGGCGATGGCACGCGGCGAACTGATCGGCTGTTTCGGCCTGACCGAGGCGCACGGCGGTTCCGACCCGGCCAGCATGAAGACCCGCGCGGTGCGCGACGGCAGCGACTGGCGCATCAGCGGCAGCAAGATGTGGATCACCAGCGGCCCGGTGGCCGACCTGGCCATCGTCTGGGCGCAGACCGAGGACGGCATCCAGGGCTTCGTGCTGGAGAAGGGCATGGCCGGCTTCACCACGCAGGAGATCAAGCACAAGATGAGCCTGCGGGCATCGCTGACCGGTGCGCTGTTCTTCGATGACGTGCGCGTGCCCGACAGCCATCGCCTGCCGAACGTGAAGGGCCTGAAGGGGCCGCTGGGCTGCCTGACCCAGGCCCGTTACGGCATCAGCTGGGGCCCGATCGGTGCCGCCATCGCCTGCCTGGATGAAGCGCTGGGCTATGCCAAGGAGCGCGTGCTGTTCGGCCGCCCGCTGGCGGCCACCCAGAGCGCGCAGATCAAGCTGGCCGAAATGGCCCGCCGCATCACCACCGCGCAGCTGCTGGCGCTGCAGCTGGGCCGCCTGAAGGAAGCCGGGGAGCTGCAGCCGCAGCAGGTCAGCCTGGCCAAGTGGAACAACTGCCGCATGGCCATCGACATCGCCCGCGAATGTCGCGATCTGCTGGGTGGGGCCGGCATCACCACCGAACACGTGGCGATCCGGCATGCACTGAACCTGGAATCGGTGATCACCTATGAAGGCACCGAGACCGTGCACCAGCTGGTGATCGGCCGCGAACTGACCGGCATCAACGCGTTCTGAAACCTGGTTCCGGTGGGTGCCAACCTTGGTTGGCACATCTTTCCAGAAGTTTCTGCAGCCGCCTTGACCTGTCTTTGGTAGGTGCCAACCTTGGTTGGCACACTCCTTCGGCACGCGACCGGGGAACAGTGCGGACCAAGGTCCGCACCCACCAGAAGCAGGTCACACCCACCAGCAGCGATCCACAGCCACCCCGGAGCGGTTTACGCGCCGCCGGCAAACCCGTGCTGCCGCCACGCCTCGTACATCACCACGGCAACGGTGTTGGAAAGATTGAGGCTGCGGTTGCCCGGCCGCATCGGCAGGCGCAGGCGGCGTCCATCCGGCAATGCATCGAGCACGTCCTGCGGCAGGCCGCGGCTTTCCGGGCCGAACAGGAAGGCATCGCCATCTTCGAACGCCACGCTGTCATAGCGGACGCTGGCACGCGTACTGAGGGCGAACAACCGCTTCGGTGCGATCCGCGCCAGCGCGGTGTCCAGGTCGGGGTGCACCTGCAGGCGCGAGTACTCGTGGTAGTCCAGGCCGGCGCGCTTGAGCTGCTTGTCTTCCAGTGCGAAGCCGAGCGGCTCGACCAGGTGCAGCTGCGCGCCGGTGTTGGCGCAGAGCCGGATCACATTGCCCGTGTTGGGCGGGATTTCCGGTTGGAACAGGATTACGTGGAACGGGGGCGCGGCATTCATCGGCGCAGTGTACCTGCGACGGCGGCCGCCTCTACGGCGCACGCCCTGCGCTGGGCAGGGCGGCACCGCTTACGGGCGCAGCAGGACCTGGGCGGTTTCGGTGGCCAGGGCCTGCAGGTCTGCAGCGCTCGGACGCACCTGCAGGGCCGGCAGGTTGACGATCACCTGGTTGGCGACGCTGGTGGCAGCGGCAGCCAGGGTGGCGGCGTAGCGCTGGGCTTCCAGTTCGGCGGCCAGGGCGACGCGCTGTTCCAGGCTCGGGCGCACTTCCACCGAGGCCAGGGTGGTGATCGGCATCGCGGCGGCGACCGGGGCGGCGACGTAGCCGTTGCGCTCGGCCAGCTGGTCGGCGCTCGGGCGCACTTCCACGGTGGCCAGGGTCGGGATGCCGCTGGCCTGTTCCCAGGCCTGCTGGGCCAGCTGGTCGGCGCTCGGGCGCACTTCCACGGTGGCCAGGGTCTTGATGGATTCGGAGGCCTGCACCGACGAAACAACCGCGGTGCCGGCGATCAGGGCGATGGCGATGGCAATGGTCTTGGCGTTCATGACGGGGCCTATTTAGTGTTGGTGATCAGTGGTGTGGTAGTAAGGTAGTACACCAATTCTGGGGATGCAAGAAGAATTTTCGATTTCCTGCATTTGTTCAGTCTTCAGTCAGCTTGCGTCTGAAGCCCTTCCTGGCGCAGGAAGTGCCAAGCAATCCCCGTGCCAACTTTTATTCATTGATTTACAAGGGTTTTTTATCAATCGAAAAGTGTCCGGTGGGCGGACACCTGTCCATTCGATGTGCCGCGGACACTGTCCGGACGCCTTCAGCCGGCACATGTGACGGTTCACGCCCCCCGGCTGGGGCCGGGCCGGATGGCCTTCAGGGCAAACACCCCCAGTGACTGGCGACCGATTCCTGCCGTTGCCTGCGCAGGCTAGGATCGGGGTTCACCTATGTGACCAAGGATCCGGATATGTCTCTCGCCCTTCGCCCGCGCGCCGCATTGCTGGCCGTCGCCCTCAGCACCGCCCTGGGCACGCTTGCGCCCACCTCCGCGCTTGCCGCCAAGCCGGCGGCACCGGCCAAGGTCGATATCCCGTACGATCAGTTCACCCTGCCCAACGGCCTGCGCGTGATCGTGCATACCGATCGCAAGGCGCCGATCGTCGCGGTCAACGTCTGGTACCACGTGGGCAGCAAGGATGAACCGGCCGGCCGCACCGGCTTCGCGCACCTGTTCGAGCACCTGATGTTCCAGGGCAGCGAGAACCACGACGGCGAATTCTTCGAACCGTTCAAGCAGGTCGGTGCCACCGGCCAGAACGGCACCACCAACACCGACCGCACCAACTACTTCGAGAACGTGCCGACCACCGCGCTGGACATGGCGCTGTGGATGGAGTCGGACCGCATGGGCCATCTGGTCGGTGCGATCGACCAGGCTGCGCTGGACGAGCAGCGCGGCGTGGTGCAGAACGAGAAGCGCCAGGGCGAGAACCAGCCCTACGGCCAGGCCTGGGACCAGATCAACAAGGCGCTGTATCCGGTTGGCCACCCGTACCACCACGGCGTGATCGGCTCGATGAACGATCTCAACGCGGCCTCGCTGGATGACGTGAAGACCTGGTTCCGTACCTGGTATGGCCCCAACAACGCGGTGCTGGTGCTGGCCGGCGACATCGATCTGGCCACCGCCAAGGAGAAGGTCGCCAGGTACTTCGGCAGCATCCCCGCTGGCCCGACCATGGCGCAGCCGGCGGTGAACGTGGCCAAGCGCAGTGCCGATACCCGCGAGACGATGACCGACAAGGTGCCGCAGGCGCGCATCTACCGCGCCTGGAACGTGCCGCAGGTCGGCACCGCCGACATCGACCAGTTGCAGCTGTTCTCCGAAGTGCTGGGCGGCGCCAAGTCCTCACGCCTGAGCCAGCGCCTGCAGCACCAGGACAAGCTGGTGGACAGCATCGGCTCGGGCCTGTCGACGTCGCAGCTGGGCTCCAACTTCGTGATCGTGGCGACCGTCAAGCAGGGCCAGGACCCGGCCAAGGTCGAGAAGATCATCGACGAGGAACTGGACCGCCTGATCAAGCAGGGCCCGACCGCGGCCGAGCTGGAGCGCGCCAAGACCGGCGCCCGTGCCGGCTTCATCCGTGGCATCGAGCGCATCGGTGGCTTCGGCGGCAAGGCCGATGCGCTGGCCGAGTGCGCGGTGTTCACCGGCGACCCGGGTTGCTTCCGCACCTCGCTGGCCAACATCGAGAAGGCCAGTGCCGCCGATCTGAGCCGCCTGGGCGCACAGTGGCTGGACAAGGGCAGCCACACCCTGGTGATCGCACCGGGTGAGCGCGTGGCGCTGAAGGAAGAACCGAGCCAGATGCCGAAGCCGTTCACCGTGCCGGCGGTGGACCCGAAGTACAGCACCCTGCCGGAACAGGTGGACCGCAAGGCCGGCGTGCCGCAGACCCGCGAGTTCCCGCAGCTGAAGTTCCCGGCACTGCAGCGCGCCACGCTGAAGAACGGCACCCAGGTGATCCTGGCCGAACGCCACGAGATTCCGGTGGTGCAGTTCAGCTACCAGTTCCCGGGCGGCTTCAGCGCCGACCAGGGCCGCAAGCCCGGCACCGCCAACTTCACCATGAGCCTGATGACCGAAGGCGCCGGCAAGCTCGGTTCGCTGGCCTTCGCCGACGCCGCCGACGCACTGGGCGCCAGCCTGGATGCCTCGGCCGGCCTGGACTCGATGAGCGTGGACCTGTCGGCGCTGAAGGAAAACCTGGCACCGTCGCTGGCGCTGTACCGCGACCTGCTGCGCGAACCGCGTTTCGAGCAGGGCGAGATCGACCGGGTCAAGGCGACCTGGATCGCCGGCATCCAGCAGGAGAAGGTGAACCCGGGTGCGGTGGCCATGCGCGTGCTGCCGCCGCTGCTGTACGGCAAGGGCCACCCGTACGCCATCCCGTTCACCGGCAGCGGCGACGAGGCGGCGATCAACGGCCTCACCCGCGAAGATCTGGTTGATTTCCACCACGACTGGCTGCGCCCGCAGAATGGCACCCTGATCGTGGTCGGTGACACCACCCTGACCGAGATCGTGCCGCTGCTGGACAAGCAGCTGGGTGACTGGAAGGCGACCGGCGAGGCGCCGCAGGTGAAGGCGGCCACCGATGTCGCGCTGCCGAAGGGCCCGCGCGTGTTCCTGATCGACCAGCCGGGTGCGGTGCAGGCCAACCTGTTCGCCGGCCAGGTGGTGGCGCCGTCCAGCGCCGCCAGTTCGACCCGCTTCGACATTGCCAACGGCGTGATCGGCGGCGACTTCACCTCGCGCCTGAACATGAACCTGCGCGAGGACAAGCACTGGTCGTACGGCGCGCGCAGCAGCGCGACCAGTTCGGTGGGCCAGCGCCCGTGGATGGCCAGTGCGCCGGTGCAGATCGACAAGACCGGCCCGGCACTGGCGGAAATGCGCAAGGAGATCGCCGCATTCGCCGACGGCAGCAAGCCGGCCACCGCTGCCGAAGTCAACCGCATCCGCAACATCCAGACCCTCAGCCTGCCCGGTGCCTACGAGACCGCCAGTGCCGTGGCCGCGACCATCGGTTCGATCGTGCAGTTCAAGCGCCCGGACGACTATGTGCTGCGTCGCAAGGCCGAGATCGAAGCGATGACCCCGGCGCAGGTGCAGCAGGCCGCTGCCGAGATCAAGCCGCAGGCCCTGACCTGGGTGGTGGTGGGCGATCTCAAGCAGACCGAAGCGGCCGCGCGCGCGCTGAACCTGGGCGAGGTGACGGTGATCGACGCCGAGGGCAACCCGGTCAAGAAATAAGGCACGACCCGGCCCGCCTGTGGCGGGCCGGCTCCCCCGGTAGTGCCGGCCGCTGGCCGGCAAACCCTTAAGGGGGCTCTGACCCCGGCCCCGGCTACCCCCGATTCAGGCTGTTCAGGCAGAATCGCCCCATACCCTTCCAGGATCTGCCCATGCGCGTTCTGCTGCTTTCCTCTCTGCTGCTCACCGTCACTGCCTGTACCTGGGTGCCGATCGAACCGGCCGGCAAGGCGACCCGCGTGTTGCCGGCAGGTCCGGTTCCGGCCGGCTGCATCGCCAAGGGCGAGGTGGTGGTCACCGTGAAGAGCAAGGTCGGCTTCTACAACCGCAACCCGCTGCGCGTGCAGGAAGAGCTGGAAACCCTGGCCCGCAACGAGGCCCCGAGTGCTGGCGCCAACGCCGTACAGGCCGCCGCCGCGCCCGCCGATGGCAGCCAGCGGTTCGCCGCGTTCCAGTGCCCGCCGCGCTGAACGCTTCACCATACGGCCAAGCCTGAATTCGTAAAGATGCGGTGAAGGCCCCGGGGGTTATAGAATAGCGCCCCCTTTTGCCTGAGCCTTGGCGCTAACCTCGATGCTCTTCAAGAATGTCTCGATCGCCGGCCTGGCACACGTTGATGCGCCGCATACGCTGACGACCAAGGAAATCAACGAGCGGCTGCAGCCGACGTTGGATCGCCTCGGTATCCGCACCGACGTGCTCGGCGATATCGCCGGGATCCATGCCCGCCGCCTGTGGGACAACGGCGTGCTGGCGTCCGATGCCGCCACCATGGCCGGCCGCAAGGCGCTGGAAGACGCAGGCATCGATGCGACGCAGGTCGGCCTGCTGGTCAACACCTCGGTCAGCCGCGACTACCTGGAGCCGTCCACCGCCTCGATCGTGTCGGGCAACCTCGGCGTCAGCGACGAGTGCATGACCTTCGACGTCGCCAATGCCTGCCTGGCCTTCATCAACGGCATGGATATCGCGGCGCGCATGATCGAGCGTGGCGACATCGACTACGCGCTGGTGGTGGATGGCGAGACCGCCAACCTTGTGTACGAGAAGACCCTGGAGCGCATGACCGCCCCGGACGTCACCGCCGACGACTTCCGCAACGAGCTGGCCGCCCTGACCACCGGTTCGGGCGCCGCCGCGATGGTGATGGCGCGCTCGGAACTGGTGCCGGATGCACCCCGCTACAAGGGTGGCGTGACCCGTTCGGCCACCGAGTGGAACCAGCTGTGCCTGGGCAATCTGGACCGCATGGTCACCGATACCCGCCTGCTGCTGATCGAAGGCATCAAGCTGGCCCAGAAGACCTTCACCGCCGCGAAGATCGCCTTGGGCTGGGCCGTGGAAGAGCTGGACCAGTTCGTGATCCACCAGGTCAGCCAGCCGCACACCGCTGCGTTCATCAAGAACTTCGGCATCGACCCGAAGAAGGTCATGACCATCTTCGGCGAGCACGGCAACATCGGCCCGGCCTCGGTGCCGATCGTGCTGAGCAAGCTCAAGCAGCTGGGCAAGCTGAAGAAGGGCGATCGCATCGCGCTTCTGGGCATCGGCTCGGGCCTGAACTGCTCGATGGCCGAAGTGGTCTGGTAAGCAGCCCGCTGCCCGACCTCCTGTAGAGCCGAGCCATGCTCGGCTCACGCGCGCAGCGCGGCTCTTCCGCAGCGGACCGGAGAGCAGCCGAGCATCGGCTCGGCTCCACATTGCGCCGCGACTCTCCCTAGGTGCTCCGCATGCGCGATCTTCCCGGTTACTCCGCCCACCCGCAGCGCTTCGAGGTTCGCCCCGGCCTGTCGATGAACTATCTCGACGAAGGCCCGCGCGATGGCGAAGTGGTGGTGATGGTGCATGGCAACCCGTCGTGGAGCTACTACTGGCGCACGCTGGTGGCCGGCCTGTCGGACACATACCGCTGCATCGTGCCGGACCACATCGGCATGGGCCTGTCGGACAAGCCCGATGACAGCCGCTACGAGTACACGCTGCAGTCGCGCGTTGATGACCTCGATGCGCTGCTCAAGCATTTGGGCATCACCGGCCCGGTGACCCTGGCGGTGCACGACTGGGGCGGCATGATCGGTTTCGGCTGGGCGCTGTCGCACCACGACCAGGTCAAGCGCCTGGTGGTGCTCAACACCGCTGCGTTCCCGATGCCGGCGGCGAAGAAGATGCCGTGGCAGATCGCGCTGGGCCGCCACTGGAAGATCGGCGAGTGGATCATCCGCAGCTTCAACGCGTTCTCGTCCGGTGCCTCGTGGCTGGGCGTGGAGCGGAAGATGCCGGCCGACGTGCGCCGCGCCTACGTGTCGCCGTACAACAGCTGGGCCAACCGCATCAGCACCATCCGTTTCATGCAGGACATCCCGCTGTCGCCGGCCGACAAGGCCTGGTCGCTGCTGGAGCGGGCCGGCAAGGCGCTGCCGTCGTTCGCCGACCGACCGGCCTTCCTCGGCTGGGGCCTGCGCGACTTCGTGTTCGACCACCACTTCCTGAAGGGCTTCCAGGCCGCGTTGCCGCAGGCCCAGGTGCATGCCTTCGAGGACGCCGGGCACTACGTGCTGGAAGACAAGCACGAAGTGCTGGTGCCGGAGATCCGCGCTTTTCTGGACAAGAACCCGATCTGATCGGTGTGCCGACCAACGGTCGGCACACCCGAAGGGTTCATGAGGTTGCCGGCCAGCGGCCGGCACTACTACGCCGCGACCGGTGCCTGCGGCGGTGAGGACGGGCTGTTGCCGTTGTCGTCCGGGTGATCGTCGTCATTATCGGCATCATCGCGCCAGCGCCAGTCGGCCAGCGTCAGCGGGTCCAGGCCATAGGCGATGCGTGCCTTGTCGCACTGCGGGCTGGCCTTGCCGTACTCCCACGATGCATCCACCTCACGGCACACGCTGGGCCGGTTGGGGTGGATGGTGCAGCGTGAGTACACGCCGATCTGCGCGTCCAGCGCCACGCAGCGCACCGGCTTGGAGTGGGTGCCGCGCATGCACAGGCGGTGCGGGTCCAGCACCTCGGTCAGCTGGTGCGGCACGCCGCCGGGGGTGACCTCGTCCGATTCCATCCAGTGGAAGGCCACGCGGTATTGGGTGCAGCAGGCGCCGCAGGTCATGCAGGGATGTTGCATGGGCAAGCCGCCTCGGGCGGCAGTCGGAATCAGGAACGAGGGTGCGGATTTTCCACGAAGTGGGCCGCCGCGCAAGAAATTCCGTAAGCGGCGACAATGAACGGATGAACCGACCCTGCAACATTGCCGCGCGCCTGCCTGAACTGGCGCGTGAACGCCCTGACCAGATCGCCATCCGCTGCCCGGGCCGCCGGGGCGCCGGCAACGGCATGGCCGCCTACGATGTCACCCTGGATTACCGCCAGTTGGACGCCCGCAGTGATGCCATGGCCGCCGGCCTGGCCGGCTATGGGATCGGCCGTGGAGTGCGCACGGTGGTAATGGTGCGGCCGTCGCCGGAGTTCTTCCTGCTGATGTTCGCGTTGTTCAAGCTGGGCGCGGTGCCGGTGCTGGTCGATCCGGGCATCGACAAGCGCGCGCTGAAACAGTGCCTGGACGAGGCGCAGCCGCAGGCCTTCATCGGCATTCCGTTGGCGCACGTGGCGCGGCTGGCGCTGCGCTGGGCGCCGTCGGCGACCCGCCTGGTCACCGTTGGCCGCCGCCTCGGCTGGGGCGGTACCAGCCTGGCTGCGCTGGAGCGCGCCGGCGCCAAGGGCGGGGCGATGCTGGCCGACACCGATGGCGAGGACATGGCGGCGATCCTGTTCACCAGCGGCTCCACCGGTGTGCCCAAGGGCGTGGTCTACCGCCACCGCCACTTCGTGGGCCAGATCCAGCTGCTGGGCAGCGCGTTCGGCATGGAAGCGGGCGGCGTGGACCTGCCGACCTTCCCGCCCTTTGCCTTGTTCGACCCGGCGCTGGGCCTGACCTCGGTGATCCCGGACATGGACCCGACCCGGCCGGCGCAGGCCGATCCGGCACGCCTGCACGATGCCATCCAGCGCTTCGGCGTGACCCAGCTGTTCGGCTCGCCGGCATTGATGCGGGTGCTGGCCCGGCATGGCCGGCCGTTGCCGACGGTGACCCGGGTGACCTCGGCCGGTGCGCCGGTGCCGCCGGACGTGGTCGCCACCATCCGCAGCCTGCTGCCCGCCGATGCGCAGTTCTGGACCCCGTACGGCGCCACCGAGTGCCTGCCGGTGGCGGTGGTCGAGGGGCGTGAGCTGGAGCGTACCCGCGCGGCCACCGAGGCCGGCGCCGGCACCTGCGTGGGCAGCGTGGTGGCCCCCAACGAGGTGCGCATCATCGCCATCGACGACGCCCCGCTGGCCGACTGGTCGCAGGCGCGCGTGCTGGCGGTTGGCGAAGTGGGAGAAATCACGGTGGCTGGCCCGACCGCCACCGACAGCTACTTCAACCGCCCGCAGGCCACGGCCGCCGCGAAGATCCGCGAGACGCTGGCCGATGGCAGCACCCGCATCGTCCATCGCATGGGTGACGTGGGCTACTTCGATGCGCAGGGCCGGCTGTGGTTCTGCGGGCGCAAGACCCATCGCGTGGAAACCGCACAAGGGCCGCTGTACACCGAACAGGTCGAGCCGGTGTTCAATACCGTGCCCGGCGTGGCACGCACGGCACTGGTCGGCGTTGGCCCGGCGGGTGCGCAGGTACCGGTGCTGTGCGTGGAACTGCAGCGTGGCCAGAGCGACAGCCCGGCGCTGCAGGAAGCGCTGCGTGCGCATGCCGCAGCGCGCACGCCTGAGGCCGGCGTGCAGCACTTCCTGGTGCATCCCGCGTTCCCCGTCGATATCCGTCACAACGCCAAGATCGGCCGCGAGAAGCTCGCCGTCTGGGCCAGCGCCGAACTGGAGAAGCGCGCATGAAGATCCTGGTCACCGGTGGTGGTGGTTTCCTTGGCCAGGCGCTGTGCCGCGGGCTGGTCGAACGTGGCCACCAGGTGCTGGCGTTCAACCGCAGCCACTACCCGGAACTGCAGGCCATGGGCGTGGGCCAGATCCGCGGCGATCTGGCCGATGCGCAGGCAGTGCTGCACGCGGTGGCCGGCGTCGATGCGGTGTTCCACAACGGCGCCAAGGCCGGCGCCTGGGGCAGCTATGACAGCTACCACCAGGCCAACGTGGTCGGCACCGACAATGTCATTGCGGCATGCCGCGCGCACGGCATCAACCGGCTGGTCTACACCTCAACGCCCAGCGTGACCCACCGCGCCACGCATCCGGTGGAAGGCCTGGGGGCTGACGAGGTGCCGTACGGCGAGGACTTCCAGGCACCGTATGCGGCGACCAAGGCGATCGCCGAACAGCGCGTGCTGGCCGCCAACGATGTATCGCTGGCGACGGTGGCACTGCGCCCGCGCCTGATCTGGGGCCCGGGTGACCAGCAGCTGGTGCCACGCCTGGCCGAGCGTGCACGTCAGGGCCGCCTGCGCTTGGTCGGCGACGGCAACAACAAGGTCGATACCACCTACATCGACAACGCCGCGCTCGCGCATTTCCTCGCTTTCGAGGCATTGGCGCCGGGTGCCGCGTGTGCGGGCAAGGCCTACTTCATTTCCAACGGCGAACCGCTGCCCATGCGCGAACTGGTCAACCGGCTGCTGGCCGCTGTTGGCGCGCCGACGGTGGACAAGGCGATCAGTTTCAAGACCGCCTATCGCATCGGCGCGGTCTGCGAACGGCTGTGGCCGCTGCTGCGCCTGCGTGGCGAGCCGCCGCTCACCCGCTTCCTGGCCGAGCAGCTGTGCACGCCGCACTGGTACAGCATGGAGCCGGCCCGCCGCGATTTCGGCTATGTGCCGCAGGTCAGCATCGAAGAAGGGCTGCGCAGGCTGAAGGCTTCATCTGCTGCATAGATCGCCGTCACTGGTTGCACACCGCAGGATCGGGAGGATGGACCCACGCCATCCAAGGCTCGACCACCCGCGAGGAGCGCCATGCTGCATTACGCCATCATTTTCTTTGTCATCGCCATCATCGCCGCCGTTCTGGGCTTTTCCGGTATTGCCGGCGCCGCAACGAACATCGCCTGGATCCTGTTCGTGGTGTTCCTGATCCTTGCGGTGATCTCGATGTTCCGCAAGCGCGGCTAGCCGGTAGTGCCGGCCGCTGGCCGGCATCGCTTTCCGCAGAGTCGAGCCATGCTCGGCTCTGCGGGCGATCACAACGCTACACGGCGCTGTGCAATCCGCGATCGGCTTCGTGACGCTCCTGTGCCAGTTCGATCAGGCGCGTAATCAACGTCGTGTAATCGACACCGCTGGCACCCCACAATTTCGGGTACATGCTGATGCGGGTGAAGCCCGGCAGCGTGTTGACCTCGTTGATGACGATCCCGCCGCCCGCAGTAAGGAATACGTCCACGCGCGCCATGCCGGCACACTCCAGCGCCTGGTAGGCCTGCAGTGCGATCTGCTGGATGCGCGCCTGGGTTGCGGCATCGATATCCGCAGGCACCACCACCTCGGCGCCAGTTTCGTTGATGTACTTGGTGTCGTAGGCGTAGAACTCGTCGTGCACCACCACCTCGCCGCACAGGCTGGCCTGCGGATGCGCGTTGCCCAGTACCGCGCACTCGATCTCGCGGCCGACCACCGCCGATTCCACCAGCACCTTGTGGTCGTAGCGCAGCGCCAATGCCAGTGCCTCGGCGAAGCCCGCTGCGTCCTTGACCTTGCTCACGCCCACCGACGAACCCTGGTTGGCCGGCTTCACGAACAGCGGCAGGCCGAGCTGCGCGATCACCGCATCGACATCGACCGTTGCCGCCTGGTGGCGACGGATGCACAACCACGGTGCCACCTGCAGGCCAGCGTCGCGCAGCAGGCGCTTGGTCACGTCCTTGTCCATCGCCACTGCCGAACCCAGTACCGGCGAGCCGACGAAGGGCAGGTTGGCCATGCGCAGCAGGCCCTGCAGCGCACCGTCTTCGCCCAGCGGCCCATGCACGATCGGCAGCACCACATCGATCTGGCCCAGCGCGCTGGCCGGATCGGACGGCTGCAGCTGTGCCTGTTCCGCACCCGGGCGCACCGCCAGCGACTGGCCCGAGCGATGCAGCGCGATGCGCGACGGATCATCGGCGTTGATCAGGAAGGTGTCCGGCTGGCTCAGATGCCACTGGCCCTGCTTGTCGATGCCGACCAGCACCGGCTCGAAGCGCTCGCGATCAAGCGCATCGAGGATGTTCTTCGCCGACTGCAGTGAAACCTCGTGCTCGGAGGATTTGCCCCCGAAGATGATGCCGACCCGGGTCCGTGCCATGGGAATGCGATGTCCTGTGCGTTGCGTGGCCGTACAGCATGAACCTTCCATAGCCACCCAGGTGAGGCACAGATGAATCACCGGGCTGCCGGCTCGGGTAGCGGCCAACCATGGTTGGCCCCCTGACATCCAGCGCCGACCAAGGTCGGCATCTACCAACGCCAGATCCCATCAGCATTGGGGTCAGAGCCCGTTGCGCAGCAACGGGACCCACCCCGCCATCCCACGGATCGCCAGCTTTTGATGTTGATCTTGCCGGCCAGCGGCCGGCACTACCGCGGGTGCCGGGCGGCAGCCCGGCGCAAGCCCCCCACCCACGCAGGTAGAATGCGCACATGGCTCTTTCCCTGCTCAAGTCCCTCAAGCCGGTCGCTGGCCGCGCCCTGCAGATCGCCCTGAACCGCGCGCTGGCGCTGGATCCGGATACCCGCCATGCACTGGCCAGCCTCGATGGCCGGCACATCGACCTGACCCTGGAAGCGCCGTCGCTGGCGATGCGCATCAGCGTCGACGGCGACCAGCTGCGGGTCGGCCCGGTGGATGCGCAGGAAGCCGACCTGGCCGTGCGCAGCAGCCTGGCCGGCGTGCTGGCGCAGCTGCCGCTGCTGGCCAACGCACGGCGCGGCGAGTCCAACAACAAGGGCCGTGTACGCGTGGCCGGTGACGCCGAACTGGCGCGACGCCTGCAGCAGCTGGCCAAGGGTTTCGATCCGGACTGGCAGCAGCCGTTCGTCAGCGTGTTCGGCGAGGTACTGGGCGTGCAGGTGGCCAACACCCTGCGCAGCGCCCTGCAGCACGCGCGCCAGGGTGCGATCGATCTGGCCCACAGCGCTGCCGAGTTCATCACCGAGGAATCGCGCGACGTGGTACCGCGCGCCGAACTGGATGCCTTCCACGATGATGTGGACGTACTGCGTGATGACGTCGAGCGCCTTGGCGCGCGCGTCCAGCGCCTGCGGGGTGCCGCATGAAGGCCGTGCTGCGGGCAAGCCGCATCGGCCGGGTGATCCTGCGCTACCGCCTGGACGACCTGCTGCACGGCACGCCGGCTGAGCGCTGGCTGCGCCTGGCCAAACCGTTCGTGCCGCGTGCTTCGGCCGACATCGCTGTACAGTCGCGCGGTGCGCGCCTGCGCCTGGCGCTGCAGGATCTCGGTCCGATCTTCGTCAAGTTCGGCCAGATCCTGTCCACCCGCCGCGACCTGGTGCCGCCGGACGTGGCCAACGAACTGACCCTGCTGCAGGACCGGGTCAAGCCGTTCGACGGCGATACCGCGCGCCGCATCGTCGAGGAAGCACTCGGCCTGCCGGTCAGCGAGGCATTCGCCAGCTTCGATACCGAACCGCTGGCCTCGGCCTCGATCGCACAGGTGCATGCGGCCACGCTGGCCGATGGCCGCCAGGTGGTGGTCAAGGTGCTGCGCCCGGGCATCGAGAAGCAGATCGACGCCGACATCGCCCTGCTCAACTCGCTGGCCGCCCTGGTCGAGCGTACCCATCCGCGTGCCGACAAGATCCGTCCGCGCGAAGTGGTGGCCGAAGTCGAGAACACCCTGGCCGCTGAGCTGGACCTGCAGCGCGAAGGCGCCAATGCCAGCGTGCTGCGCCGCTTCTGGGAAAACAGCGACGACCTGTACGTGCCGGAAGTGATCTGGAGCCACACCGCCGAGCGCGCGCTGACCCTGGAGCGCGTGTGGGGCATTCCGTCCGATGACATCGCTGCACTGGACAAGGCCGGCATCGACCGCAAGGCGCTGGCCGCCAAGGGCGTGCGGGTGTTCTACACCCAGGTGTTCCGCGACAACTTCTTCCATGCCGATGCGCACGCCGGCAACATCTGGGTCGATACCGATCCGTCGCGTCGCGCCAACCCGCGCTTCATCGCGCTGGACTTCGGCATCATGGGCCAGCTGTCGCAGGAAGATCAGTACTACCTGGCCGAGAACTTCATGGCCATCTTCAACCGCGATTATCGCCGCATCGCCGAACTGCACGTGCAGGCGCGCTGGATGCCGGACAACGTGCGCATCGATGATCTGGAAGCGGCCGTGCGTTCGGTGTGCGAGCCGTACTTCACCCGCCCGCTGTCGCAGATCTCGCTGGCCGAAGTGCTGATGAAGCTGTTCCGCGTGGCGCAGCGCTACCAGCTGACCCTGCAGCCGCAGCTGATCCTGCTGCAGAAGACCCTGCTGAACATCGAAGGTGTCGGGCGCCAGCTGGATCCGCAGATCGACATCTGGGCGGTGGCCAAGCCGGTGCTGGCGAAGATCCTGCGCGAGCGCTACAGCCCGCGTCGGGTCGTGCGCGAGATCGGCAAGCGCTTGCCGGAAATCATGACCCACGCGCCGGACATGCCGCGCCTGGTGCACGCCTGGCTGACCCAGCAGGTGGAGGGCCGCCATGAGCTGGCGATGCGCTCGCGCGATCTGGTCGCGCTCGATGCCAGCGTGCAGCGCCTGCAGAAACGCGCGGTCGGTGCGATCACCGGCGTCGGCCTGCTGGCCATCGCCGCACTGGTGTACGTGCTGCAGCCGCCAGGCTGGTACTGGGGCGACCTGCCGATGTGGAGCTGGGTGTCCGGTGCCGTCGGCGCGCTGGCGCTGGCGCGCGCGTGGTGGCGCTGAAGCCTGTTGATCGAGGGTCGGCGGCATCACGCGCCGCCGACCCGCCACGGCTCTACCAGTGGTAGCCCAGGCCCAGGTGCGACTGCACGCTCTGGAAGCGGTCCAGGCGCGTCCTGTGCCAGGTCTTGCCAATGCCCATGTCCAGCACCAGATGCTCCCCCAGCGGCTGGCTGCGGCGCAGGAAGGCACGACGTGCATCGTGTTCGCGCAGCAGCAGCGGATCGGAATCGGCGGTGTAGCCGGACGTACCGCTGCCCAGCCACAGCTGGGTCGAACCACCGCCCTGCGCATCCTTCAGGCGCAGTGACAGCGTGGTGCCATGGCCGTCGGGCCCATTGGACTGGCGATGCCGCTCGTGGCGCAGTGAGGTGGTCACGCGCGGGAAGTAGTGCGAGGCACCTACCGACCAGCCACTCACGTATGCGCCGGCATGGTACTGGGCGTACTTGCCGCCCACGCTCAGCACGGTCTGCGGTGCCACCTTCCACTGGAAGTCCTGGTTGAGCTGGCGGTTGACGAATACCGGGTCATCGTTGGAGGCGGTGAAGGCGGTGCGGGTCGAAAAGCGTTGACTCCAGCGCTGGTGCAGGGAGCCCTGCACCCGATTGCCGCTGAAGCGTTTGCTGCCGTAGTCGCGTTCACCATGGGCCAGGCCCAGATGCCAGCGGCTGTCACCGCTGCGACCGGCCACATCCACGGTCTGTACGTCGCGCTTGCCGAAGCCATCGGTGTAGTCGGCATGATCCAGCTGCACCGACACCCGGTCGATGCCGGCATGGGCGCTGGACACAGCCAGCAGCAGGGCGCACGGCAGTGCGCCACGGATGATCAATCGCATGGGGTTACTCCAGGGGTTGGGAATGCAGCGACTGCAGCAGCCGGTAGCGACCGGGCGGCAGGTTTCGTTCCACGGTGATGCGCGGGCCGAACTGGCTGCCCGGGGCGACGATGCGACCGGGCAGAATGATCACGCCGACGCCCAGCGCGGCACCTTCGCCGATCCAGGCGCCGAGCTTGTCGCGCTGGCTGTCGATGACGGTGTCGCCGATGTGGACGGTGACCGTTGCGCCATCCAGGCGATGGTTGCTGGTACGCACCAGCGCGCCCAGGTAGGCACGGGCGTCGACGCGGCTGTCGGCGATGAAGCACTGCGGGCCGATGCAGGCGCCGTCGCCGATCAGTGCGTTCTTCAGTTCACTGGCAAAGCCGATGCGCACACCGTCACCGATGTGCAGCGGACCGCGCAGCAGTGCGTTGTTGCCGATCAGGCAGTCGCGGCCGATCGATACCGGCCCGTGCAGCTGGGCGCCGTCGCAGATGCGGCTGCCAGCGCCGATCCGTACCTCGCCCCGCACGATCGCACGCGGCGAAACCTGGGCGCTGGAATCGACGTGGGGTGGCAGCGTCGATAGCGCGTCGGCCATGGCGGCGAGGTCATTCCACCACATGCGGATACCTGGTCGGCTTGTCGCGTGCCGGCTCGCGGCCGGTAAACAGCCCGGCCACGCCATGCATCAGCCAGATCGCATAGGCGAGCAGCACGTACAGCATCGAGAACGCGGCGGCAGGGACCAGCGACGCGCGGCGGTGGTGGATCGCACTGATCACCGCCAGCAACATGACGATGCCGATCCAGAACAACGGCATCACCGACAGGGCGAGGCCACCCGGCCCATGCAGCTGGGCCGCACCGAACCAGACCTGCAGCGTCAGCACGATGCCGGCAAGGGCAAGCAGCATCATCGGCAGGATGCTGAACACGCCGAAGCGGGTCAGCAGCAGGCCGCGATGCAGGCGCATGCATACCGCATAGCCGACGATCCAGCGTCGCCAGCGCCGCCATTCCTCCACCAGCGTGTTGCATTCCTGCGGGTAGACCACGCAGCGCACGCTCTGGCGGACACGGTAGCCCTGCGCGACCAGCGACCAGGACATATCCAGGTCTTCGACGCGGGTGCGGTCGGAGAAACCGACCTTGCGCAGCACCGAGGTGCGGAACAGGCCACACGAGCCGGAGACGATGAACGGTGCGCCGCCCAGCCACTGCTGGAAGCTGCGCTTGATGACGATCATCGGCAGCTTCAGGCTGGCGCGCACATGCGGCAGGAAGCCGGCACCCTGCAGGCTGGACGAGGGTACGCCACCGACCGCATCGGCACCGCGCTCGATCTCGTCCAGCAGGTGGCCCAGGCCATGGCCGCGCGGATCGATGTGGGTGTCGGCGTCGGTCAGGAACACCTGCTCGGCGGTGGCGTGCCGCAGGCCATGCATCAGCGCGCCGCCCTTGCCGGTGTTGGCCTGGTGCACGGCCACGAGGCGCCCGGGCCAGCGCGCCTGCAGCGCATCGAGTACCTGGGCGGTGTTGTCGGTGGAACCGTCATTCACGCAGATCACCCGTGCCACGTAGGGGTTCTGCAGCAGGCCGGTCAACGAGCGCTCCAGGCACGGCGCTTCGTTGTAGGCCGGCACGATCGCATCGATGCTGTACAGGCGCGTGCTGGGGCGACGCGAGGCCTGCACGCACACACGCACCAGGATGAAGGCACACATGGCCAGGAACAGCAGCGTTTTCATCACAGCACCAGCCGGTAGGGCACGAAGCCCTCACTGGGGCCGATGCCGATCTGCTGGCCGCGGAACTGCGCGTGGCAGCGCAGGTGGTCCTCCTGCATGTAGTGGCGATCGCCCTGGCTGGCATGCTCGCGCAATGCGTGGATCTTCAGGTCCAGTTGTGCGCTGATGTCCTCGAACACCTGCGGTGCGAACTGCGGCAGGGTGCTGGGGCTCTCGTAGCAGAGGATCTGCGGGATGCTGCGGCAGGCGATGATTGACGCTTCATGGACGGTGCGATGGTCCTGGTGGTGGTCTTCGCCGCACATCGTGTAGACGCGATGCGGTGCGATCTGCGCGCAGGCCTGCTCGATCACCGCGACGATGTCGTTGCGGCAGGCAGGAAAGCGCGTATCCGGGAAATCCTGCTGGATCACCTCGGTCACACCCAGGCGGCGCAACGCGCGGTGGGATTCGTCGCTGCGGTCGATGCCGGCATGGCAGCCACGGCCACCACGGCTGAGCACCAGCGCATGGATGCGTGCACCGTCGCGGGCCAGCTTGGCCAGGCTGCCGCCGCAACCGAGTTCGATGTCGTCGGGGTGGGCGCCGATTGCCAGAATGTCGAGAACCATGGCCGTGTCCTTGCGGAAACCAATGAGGGCCGCGGGCCGGTGGACCATCCCGCGTGAAGAAGGCGGGAACTATCGCAACCTCATCGGAGTACAGGCTTAAGAGAAGTACGAAATGTGGCCGGACAGGCCACAATGCTCACCCTTGCTGTGGCAAATGAAAGAAGCAATGACGATGCAGCTTTCGGAATTGAAGAACGAACTGGCACGCTTCGGTGCTGAAAACGACGCGCATGAAACCGAGCGCGCTCGGCGCATGCTCAACATCACGCCGGACACCGGTGAATTCCTGTCGGTGCTGGTGCGTTTCGGCAATGCGCGCCGGGTGCTGGAGATCGGCACCTCCAACGGTTACTCCACGCTGTGGATTGCCGAAGCCGCAGCCGCCATCGACGGCCACGTGACGACGCTGGAATACGCCGGAGACAAGGTGGCGATGGCGCGTGACACCTTCGCGCGCAGTGGCCTTGCCGATCGCATCACGCTGGTCCACGGCGATGCCGGGCAGTGGCTGGCACAGGCCGCCGATGCCAGCATTGACCTGCTGTTCCTCGATTCGGACCGCGAACAGTACGCCGGCTGGTGGCCGCAGCTGCGCCGTGTGCTGCGGCGGGGGGGCCTGCTGGTGGTGGACAACGCCACCTCGCACGCCGCGCAGATGGAACCGTTGCGCGCGTTGCTGGATGCCGATCCGGACTTCGGCACCAGCCTGGTGCCGGTGGGCAACGGCGAGCTTCTGGCCGTGCGCAACGCTTGACCGCCGCGCCACCAACCCGGGGTCAGATCCCTTTCCGCAGGAAAAGGGATCTGACCCCGATCAGGGCGCCCGTATAATCCTGCGGTGAGCACCGAACCTGACACCCTCGCCGCGGTCGAGACCGAAACCGCGCCCCTGCAGCTGCTGCACCTGGACGAGCGCCTGGCCGTGGTCAACAAGCCCGCCGGGCTGATGGTCCACGACAGCAAGCTGGCCCGTGGCGAAGATGATTTCCTGGCCGACCGCCTGCGCGAGCAGCTGGGCCGCCCGATCTTCCTCGTGCACCGCCTGGACCGGGCCACCAGCGGCTGCCTGTTGCTGGCCTTCGACCGCGAGACCGCCAGTGCGCTGGGCAAGGCGTTGATGGGGGGTGAAGTGGCCAAGGACTACCTGACGGTCTGCCGGGGCTGGCCGGCCGAGCTGTCCTGGCGGGTGGACCATGACCTGGATGGCGGCCCGGGCAAGCCGGTGAAGAAGCCGGCGGTCACCGACTTCCAGCGCCTGGCCACCGGCGAGCTGTCGGTGCCGGTGGGTGAGTTCAGCAGTTCGCGCTACGCGCTGCTGCGCTGCCAGCCGCAGACCGGGCGCTTCCGGCAGATCCGCCGGCACCTCAAGCACCTGTCGCACCACATGATCGGCGACACCAGCCACGGCGATGGCCGCCACAACCGCATCTTCCGCATGCAGGGCGTGCACCGCATGCTGCTGCACGCCGAGCGCCTGCGCTTCCCGCACCCGGACGGTGGCAGCGTGGATGTCAGTGCGCCGCTGGATCGCGAGTTCCAGAAGGCGCTGGACCTGTTCGGCTGGCAGGTGGACGACGCCTGATGCTGCTGCGGTAAGCCGAGCGTGGGCTCGGCTCTACAGCCAGCGGCCGGGCGTGGCCCGGCGCACCCCGTTATTTCTTTTCCGGCTCGTTGACGATCGCTTCCAGGTCCTTCTGCAGATCCGCGAACAGCGGCTGCATGCGCGCCTGGATCGCCACCATCACGTTCTGCATCAGCGCCGGGGTCTTGTCCAGCAGGCTCTGGCCGGCCGCGCTCTCGTAGAACTCGGCCATTGCCAGCACGTCTTCCTTGCTGAAGGTCTTCTTGTACAGGTCCACGTACATGGGCCGCAGCTGTTGCCACGACATCGCCTGGCGCAGGGTCTGGCTGGTCCGGGCCTGGATCCGCTTCAGCTGTTCCTGCTGCTGGGCGGTGAGCTGGCGCTGCGCGGCCACCTGCTGGAACTGCTGCTGCTGCATGGCTTCGATCTGCGGCACCATGGTGTCGATCATGCTCTGCGCGCGCGAGGCCGACAGCAGGCGGTTGATGTCGCCGTCGGTCGGCGGGGCGGCCAGGGCCGGAACGCTGGCCACGGCCAGCGCCAGCAGCAGGGCGGCGCGGCGCAGCAGGGACGGCAGGGCGGGTGTGGAGCGGGTCATGCGGGGCTTCCTGCGGTACATGGGACCGCCAGCATACCCGCAGCCCAGGCGAAGGCGGCGTGTTCGGTGCCTGATCGGCGGCATACGGGGCGCGATGGCGTACTTCACCACGTGCCTGCCGCTACAATGCGCGGATGGGCAGTGGACCGGTCACCATCAGCGCGCAGCTTGAAATCCCCGACGGCGAGATCGTCGAGCGGTTCGTGCGCGCCAGTGGCGCCGGCGGCCAGAACGTCAACAAGGTGTCCACCGCGGTGGAACTGCGTTTCGACGTGGCCAACTCGCCCTCGTTGCCCGAACCGTTGCGCGCGCGCCTGCTGGCGCGGCGTGACCGGCGCATGACCGGCGAAGGCGTGCTGGTCATCGACGCGCAACGATTCCGCACCCAGGATCGCAATCGCGAGGATGCGCGCGAGCGGCTGGCGGCCTTCATCCAGGCCGGGCTGAGCGTGCCCAAACCGCGCAAGGCCACCAAGCCGACCCTCGGGTCGAAACTGCGTCGTCTGGACGCCAAACGCGGGCGCGCGCAGATCAAGCGCGGGCGCTCATCACGTGACTGGGAGTGATTGCTTGAACAACCCGACTTCGTTGCTGCCGGCCGTGCCGCCGCAGATGCCACAGGTCAAACCCAACGCCTTCCTGCGCTGGCTGGCGCGCTGCACCCTGCGCATGGGCGGCTGGAAGGTGACCGGCACCCTGCCGGACATCCCCAGGCTGGTCTTCATCATCGCCCCGCATTCGTCCAACTGGGACGGGCTGTGGGGCATGGCGGCCAAGATCGCGCTGGGCATGAAGGTGAAGGTGCTGGGCAAGGCCTCGCTGTTCTGGTGGCCGCTGGGCCCGCTGCTGCACAAGCTGGGCGTGATCCCGCTCGATCGCAGCTCGCCGCAGGGCACCGTCGGCCAGGCCGTGGACCTGCTGCGCAACAACGAGAAGATGTGGTTCGCCATCACGCCCGAGGGCACCCGCAAGGCCGTGAAGGACTGGAAGGCCGGCTTCCTGAAGATTGCCCGGATGGCTGACGTACCGATCCTGACCGCGTATTTCCACTATCCGGAAAAGACCATCGGCATCGGTCCGCTGTTCACCCCGAGCGGCGACGATGTGGCCGACATGGCTGCCATCCGCGAGTTCTACCGGCCCTGGATCGGCAAGACCCGCGGCACGGTCTGAGCCGGTTGCAGGCCGCCGCATAGACGCCACGTCCGGCACATGCCGGGCGAGCGCGACAGGAGTAGGGTGGAGGGCTGGTATCCATACCGTCTGCCCAAGGAGCGTTTTACATGTCGCGTACCGTAGTCCTGGCCGCCGCCATCAGCCTGGCGCTGGCGGCCTGTTCCGGCAAGGAGTCCACCCCCGTGTCCGATGCCCAGAAGACCCCGGCCCAGCAGCCGGCCGAAGCCTCCACCAATCCGCTGCTGAGCGCGAGCACGCTGCCGTTCCAGGCACCGCCGTTCGATAAGATCAAGGACAGCGACTACCTGCCGGCGTTCGAAGAAGGCATGCGCCAGCACCTGGCCGACGTGCGCAGGATCGCCGACAGCAGCGAGCCGGCCACCTTCGACAACACCATCGTGGCGATGGAGCGCAGCGGCGAGACCCTGACCCGCGTGTCGCGCATCTTCTTCGGCCTGGTCCAGGCCGATACCAACGACGCACGCCAGAAGATCCAGGAAGAAGTGGCGCCGAAGCTGGCCGCGCACCAGGACGAGATCAACCTCGATCCGAAGCTGTTCGCGCGCGTGAAGTCGCTGTACGACCAGCGTGACACGCTGGAGCTGGACCCGGTGCAGAAGCGCCTGGTCGAGCACTACTACGATGGCCTGGTGCGCGCCGGTGCGCAGCTGTCCGACGCCGACAAGGCGAGCCTGCGCAAGCTCAACGTGGAAGAGACCACGCTCTCCACCCAGTTCCACACCCGCCTGGTGGCCGCCACCGCTGCTGCGGCCGTTGTCGTTGACGACAAGGCCAAGCTGGCCGGCCTGGACGAGGGCGCTATCAACAACGCTGCCGCCGCCGCCAAGGACCGCAAGCTGGATGGCAAGTTCCTGCTGCCGCTGCAGAACACCACCCAGCAGCCGGTGCTCGGCTCGCTGAGCGACCGCGACCAGCGCGCCGCCGTGCTGAAGGCCTCGGAAACCCGCGCCGAGCGCGGCGATGCCAACGACACCCGGCAGACCGTGCAGCGCCTGGCCCAGCTGCGTGCGCAGAAGGCCAAGCTGCTCGGCTTTGACACCTTCGCCGACTACCAGCTGGGCGACCAGATGGCCAAGACCCCGGCCGCCGCGCTCAAGCTGCTGACCGATACCGTGCCGGCCGCCACTGCCAAGGCGCGTGCCGAAGCCGGCGAGATCCAGAAGGTCATCGACGCGCAGAAGGGCGGATTCCAGGTGGCCGCTTCGGACTGGGACTTCTACGCCGAGCAGGTGCGCAAGGCCAAGTACGATCTGGACGAGTCGCAGATCAAGCCGTACTTCGAACTGGACAACGTGCTGCAGAACGGCGTCTTCTACGCCGCCACCCAGCTGTACGGCATCACCTTCAAGCCGCGCACCGACATTCCGACCTACAACCCGGACATGAAGGTGTACGAAGTGTTCGACAAGGACGGCACCTCGCTGGCGCTGTTCTACACCGACTACTTCAAGCGTGACAGCAAGTCCGGTGGCGCCTGGATGGACGTGTTCGTCGAACAGGACGGCCTGACCGGTGCCAAGCCGGTGGTCTACAACGTCTGCAACTTCACCAAGCCGGCCGCCGGCCAGCCTGCGCTGATCAGCTTCGACGACGTCACCACCATGTTCCATGAGTTCGGCCATGCGCTGCACGGCATGTTCTCGAACGTGAAGTACCCGTCGATCGCCGGCACCGCGACCTCGCGCGACTTCGTCGAGTTCCCGTCGCAGTTCAACGAGCACTGGGCGCTGGACCCGAAGGTGTTCGCCAACTACGCCAAGCACTACAAGACCGGCGAGGCGATGCCGCAGGAGCTGGTCGACAAGATCCTCAAGGCACGCAGCTTCAACCAGGGCTACGCGACGACCGAGTACCTGTCGGCCGCGCTGCTGGACCTGGCCTGGCACACGCAGAAGGCCGACGCGCCGCTGCAGGATGTCGGCGCCTTTGAAGCCAGCGCGCTGAAGAAGTTCAAGGTCGACCTGCCGCAGGTGCCGCCGCGCTACCGCACCACCTACTTCGACCATATCTGGGGTGGCGGTTACTCGGCCGGCTACTACGCCTACTTCTGGGCCGAAGTGCTCGACCATGACGCCTACCAGTGGTTCACCGAGCACGGTGGCCTGACCGCGGCCAATGGCCAGGAGTTCCGCGACAAGATCCTCTCGCGCGGCAACAGCGTGGAACTGTCGACCCTGTACCGCGATTTCCGTGGCAAGGACCCGTCGGTGGAACCGCTGCTGAAGTTCCGCGGGTTGAAGTAAGAAAGCGAAAACGGCGGGGGCAACCCCGCCGTTTTTCTTTCTGTAGCGTCGAGCCATGCTCGACGTTCTTCTGTAGAGCCGAGTCCACGCTCGGCTGATGGTTCCTGGAAAGGCAGCCGAGCATGGGCTCGGCTCTACAAACAGCGTTACGTTCCCACGTGCACCCGGTTGGCCTGCTCGGCCAGGCCCAGGTGATCCAGCGCGATATCCAGCGCCAGCACGTAACTCTGCGCGCCGTAGCCGGCGGCGATGCCCAGGCGCTGGCCGACACCAGCCGGCAGGCACGGCTCGGCTACCGCGCCGTCGTCATGCACTTCCACATAGGCGTTGTGCAGGTACGGCAGCAGGCGCTGCAGGCGCAGGCTGTTGGCACACGCGCCCGGGTCGAGCAGGGTCACCTCGCCGCGGCTGTGGTCGGCCACGCGCAGGGCGTCCAGCAGTTCCTGTTCCGAACCACAGGCACGGATCGCCACGCTGGTGCCGGCGTCGATCGCACGATGCACCAGTGACTTCAGGACCGGTGCCGGCAGCGGCATCGCGGTGCGGATCAGGGCGCCGGCCGCTTCCGGGCCACGGATGATGAAGATCGACATGGCTCAGCCCTCCTGTGCCAGGCGGCGGCCGACAATGGCCAGCGACAACGGGTAGCCGGCCTGCTGGCTGCGCTGGTCGACCACCACGGCGGCGGGACCGTGCTGCAGGCGCAGGCGTGCCTCCAGACCGGGTTCGCTGGGGGCCTGCAGTTCGATGTACTGCGCCGGCAGCCGTTCCAGCGCCGCCTGCAGCGCGCCACCTTCGGCCTGCCATTGCGCCTCGTCAGCGGTACCGACATCCAGCAGTACCCAGTCGGCCGAGCGCGCCTGCGGCTGGCACAGGCACTGGCGTACCTCGGACAGGCTGGCGCAGTCGCTGCACAGCACGCGATGGCCGGCCAGCTGCGTCGGCAGTTGGGGACGCGGTGCCGACGAAGAGGCGTGGCGGATCACCAGGAGGGTCATACAACACCTTGCGGAATGCGCCCTGCGGCGCGGTGGGCACACGATGCGCGTGCCGCCCGTAAAGGTGCGATGCCCCCGGCCGGTCCCGCGCGTAAAACCTGCGTAACCCTTCCTGTAGAGCCGAGCCTGCGCTCGGCCGCTCTGCGCCCCAGTCGGGCAACCTCGACGCTGCAAGGAACAAGCCGAGCGTGGGCTCGGCTCTACCGGATCGCGTCGCGGGAACCTCTCCCGCCTGGATGTGGTCTGATGCAGCTACCACCTACCCGGAGCCTGTCATGGATGCTGCTGCCCGTCCTCCCTTGTCCGAACGCGCGCTGGTCTGGCTGAAGAAGGAAGCATTGCCGCTGCTGGTGATGCTCGGCCTGCTCGCCGCCGCCCGCGATACCCTCGCCAACCACTACGTGGTGCCGAGTGGCTCGATGCAGCCGACCCTGCAGCCGGGCGACCGGGTGGTGGTGGACATGCGCGCCTACGGCCTGCGCCTGCCGTTCACCGGCAAGGAACTGATGGCCACCGGCGTCCCGCAGCGCGGTGAAGTGGCGGTGTTCGATTCACCGGCCGACGGCACCCGCCTGATCAAGCGCGTGGCGGCGGTGGCCGGTGACCACGTGCAGATGCGCGAGGGCCATCTGAGCATCAACGGCCAGCCGCTGCAGATCGCCGATCTGCAGGACGTGGAAGCCTTCGGCGAGCGCCGTGCCCGCCTCGACCTGGACATGGGCGGCGGTCCGGACATCGCCGATCTGGTGGTGCCGGCCGGCAAGGTGCTGGTGCTGGGTGACCACCGCGGCAACAGCTTCGACGGCCGCTTCTTCGGCTTCGTCGACGCCGACAAGGTCTACGGCCGTGCGGTGGCGGTGTACTACCGCCGCGGCGACGGTTTCGAGTGGCAGCGCCTGTAAGCTGAATTGATACTTCTTGAGTATCAATCCTGACTTATCAGGTTATGGATCGACTGGATCGACAGGCCTAGTCTGAGGCCCGTTCCCTCCCATGCCCGGCCGCCCCACCGGCCCTTCGATCCCATGACTGGCGAAACCGCGGCGGCCGTCGAGCGCCGCCCCCCCACTGTCGATCCCATCGCCGAGACCCGCATCCAGCAGGGCACGCCGGCCTTCCGCCGCACCGCGCTGGCACTGTTCCTGGCCGGCTTCTCCACCTTCGGCCTGCTGTACACCGTGCAGCCGCTGCTGCCCGAGTTCAGCCGCCACTTCGGCGTGTCCGCCGCAGGCAGCGCGATGTCGTTGTCGCTGACCACCGGCACGCTGGCGGTGGCGATGCTGTTGGCCGGCCTGCTGTCCGATGCGGTCGGCCGCCGCCCGTTGATGATTGCCGCGCTGCTGGCCTCGGCCATGCTGTCGCTGAGCACGGCGCTGGTGGACGACTGGACCACGCTGCTGGTGCTGCGCACCCTGCTTGGCCTGGCGCTGAGCGGCGTGCCGGCAGTGGCGATGACCTACCTGGTCGAGGAGATGGACAGCCGCGCGCTGGGCCTGGCGATGGGCCTGTACATCGGCGGCAACGCCATCGGTGGCATGAGCGGGCGCCTGCTGGCCGGCATCATCGCCGATCACTGGGGCTGGCGCTGGGGCATCGGCGTGGTCTCGATCATCGCCGTGGCCAGCACCGTGCTGCTGTGGCTGCAGCTGCCGCCGTCGCGCCATTTCAGCGCGCGACGCGATGGCCTGCGCGAGTTGCCGTCGCGCTGGCGCACGCTGTTCGCCGACCGGGGCCTGCCGTGGCTGTTCGCCACCTCGTTCGTGCTGATGGGCGTGTTCGTCACCCTCTACAACTACCTGGGCTATCACTTGCTGGCGCCGCCGTACCACCTCAGCCAGACCGTGGTCGGGCTGATCTTCAGCGTGTACCTTGTGGGCACCTTCAGTTCGGCGTGGATGGGCCAGCAGGCTACGCGGTACGGGCGCGGCCGCATCCTGTCGATCTCGTTCGCGCTGATCGGCGCCGGCATCGCGCTGCTGGCGATGCCGTGGCTGAGCACGATGGCCCTGGGCATCGCGCTGGTGACCTTCGGCTTCTTCGGTGGCCACTCGGTGGCCAGCAGCTGGGTCGGCAGCCGTGCCGGTACGATGCGCGCGGAAGCATCGGCGCTGTACCTGTTCGCCTACTACCTGGGCTCCAGCGTGCTGGGCGGGGTGGGTGGCCTGGCCTACGCGGCCTGGGACTGGCTGGGCGTGTGCGCGTTCGCTGCCGTGCTGACCCTGATCGGGGGCGGCATCGTCTGGGCGCTGCAGCAGCGCGCGCTGCAGCCGGTCACGGCCTGACGCCAGCCGCGCGTTCCGCACGGGCGCGGCGTTGCTCTGGTAGATGCCGACCTTGGTCGGCGCTCTGGCACGGCAGCCAACCAAGGTTGGCGTCTACCAAACCTAAGTGGGTGGCACTTCACCCTTCGGCGAACGCCCCGCGCAACAGCCCGGCGAAGTTGCGGATCAGCGGCGTCACCCCCTCGCGGTGCCATGCCAGCTGCACCTCCGAATGCGCACCGGCATCGGCCAGCGCCACGAAGCGCGCGCCTTCCACGCGGATGTGATCGCAGGACGAGGGCAGGACCGCCGCACCCAGGCCTGCAGCCGCAAGACTGATCAATGTCGATGCCTCACCGGCTTCCTGCACGATGCGCGGCGTGAACCCGGCGGCCGCGCACAGCGCGATCATGTGGTCATGGATGCCCGCGCCCGCGCTGCGGCGAAATGCCACGAACGGCTCCTGCGCGAAGTCGCGTAGCGACAACGTGCCCTGCTTCGACAGCCTGCGCAGGGCAGGGTGGTCGGCATGCACGATCAACGCCAGTGGATCGACGAACAGGCTGTGCGCCACCAGCTCCGGCGGCAATGCGCGCTTGCGGATGATGCCCACGTCCAGTGAACCGTCGAGCAGCGCATCGATCTGCTGCAGCGTGTTCATCTCGCTCAGCTGCAGCCGCACCTGTGGGTACTGCTGGCGGTAGCGCAGGATCGAACGCGGAATCTGCGGCGACAGCGGCGTGGCCCGGGTCAGGCCGATACGCAGTTCGCCCTGCTCGCCGCGCTGCGCGCGCTGTACCTCGTCCACCGCGGTTTCCACCTGCTGCACGATGGCGCGCGCGCGCTCCTGCAGCAGCTCACCCGCAGGCGTCAGCTGCACACGACGATGGCTGCGCACGAACAGGCGCGCCCCGATCAGGTCTTCCAGCTGGCGGATCTGCTGGCTGAGCGGCGGTTGCGACATGCCCAGCCGCTCCGCCGCCTGGCCGAAGTGCAGCGTATCGGCAACGGCGAGGAAGTAACGCAGGTGGCGGAGTTCGATGGACATGGGTGCAGTCTATTCATCGCCAGCCGGAAATGGGGTCAGATCCGTTTTCCTGCGGAAAACGGATCTGACCCCGGTCACCCGTCATCCACGCATGGCGTGGATCTACCGTGTCGACCAAGGTCGACACCCACCAACAGCAGCGACCAACTGTCAGAGGCGGGGCGGTGTGGGTGGGCAGGACCGTTGGCGCCATGGATGGCGCCATCGAGCCCCCAAGGAGGGGTTTACGGCGTGTCCTGCCCACCCACACCGCCCCGCCATCTACGGATAGCAGGCTTTTGCTGTTGCTTTGGCTTCAGCAGGTGCAGGGCGCAGCCCTGCCGAACACCCTCACCGCTCCGAATGCCCGCTCTGGTCGTAATCGCGCGGACTGAACAACTCCGGCTGGATCAGCTCGATGAACGCGCGCGCCTGCGCCGACAGCGCCTTGCCCCGGCGCACGATCACCCCGTAACTGCGCTCGGGGAACCAGCGCTTCATCGACCGCGCCGCCAACCGCTCGCGGTCGGCCTCGTTCAGGCACAGCGCCGGCACGATGGAAATGCCCATGCCCATCGCCACGTACTGCTTGATCACCTCCCAGCCGCCCACTTCCAGTGCCACGGTGTAGGCGATGCGGTGGCGCTGGAATACCTGGTCAACCAGCCGGTAGGTGATCTGCCGCTTCGGCGGCAGCACCAGCGGATAGCGCGCGATGTCGGCCAGCTCCAGCTGGCCGCCACTGGCCAGCGGATGGTCGTGCGGCGCGATCAGTACCTGCTCGAAGCGGTAGGCCGGGGCGTAGGTCAGGTCGGCCGGTACATCGGTCATCGAACCGATCGCCAGGTCGGCGGCGTCCTCGCGCAGCAGGTCGTTGCCATCGGCGCTGATCGCGTTGTGCAGGGTCAGGCGCACGTCCGGGTGGTGCAGGCGGAAGCGCTCGACGATCTTCGGCAGCAGGTACAGGATCGTCGAGCTGTTGGCGGCGATGTTCAGCTCGCCCGCATCCAGGCCGCGCACCTTGTCGCGGAAGCGCGCCTCCAGCCCGTCCAGGTTCTCCACCAGCGGCTGCGCCATCTCGTACAGCAGCTGGCCCTCGCGGCTGGGTACCAGGCGGCGCCCACTGCGCTCGAACAACGGCACCCCCAGTTCCCGTTCCAGGGCCTGCAACTGCAGGCTGATGGCCGGCTGGCTGACGAAAAGGGCCTCAGCCGCCCGTGAGACCGAGGCCAGGCGCACCGTCTGGCAGAACGCACGCAATGGCTTCAGCCGGTCGGATTTGTAGGAAAAACGCGGACTTGGCGGGGTGCGTGTGCTCATCGTGTCAAGAGTATTAGCACAACTTATGTAGAACATTGCAAAAACTGTTTTGCCAAATACTCCGGCCCAGCGGCACCGTGGAGACGTTCCCCCACCGCTGGAGTCGCCCCATGTCCGCCGTCGCTTCCGCTGTTCCCACCCCTGCCAGCAAGGCTACCCCCGGCATCGCCCTGGCGACCCGCGTGGCCGGCCAGGACACCGTGCTGCCGGCGCCGCTGCTGGCCCTGCTGGTGTCGCTGCACCGTGCGGTGGAACCGGGCCGGCAGGCACGGCTGCAGGCGCGCCGCGAGCGCCAGGCGTTCTTCGACCAGGGCGGCCTGCCGGACTTCCGCGAGGACACCGCTGCGATCCGTAGCGGCGACTGGCGCGTTGCGCCGCTGCCGGCCGCGCTGCAGGACCGCCGCGTCGAGATCACCGGCCCGACCGATCCGAAGATGGTCATCAACGCGCTGAACTCCGGCGCCAAGGTGTTCATGGCCGACTTCGAGGATTCGACCTCGCCGACCTGGCGCAACCTGCTGGCCGGGCAGCAGTCGCTGGCCGCCGCGGTGCGTGGCGATCTCGACTACACCGCCCCCAATGGCAAGCACTACACGCTGCGCCCGCATGACGAGCAGGCGGTGCTGATCGTGCGGCCACGTGGCTGGCACCTGGACGAAAAGCACGTGCGCATCGATGGCCAGTTCATCGCCGGCGGCCTGTTCGACGCGGCGGTGTTCGCCTTCCACAACGCCCGCACCCTGCAGGCGAAGGACCGCGGCCCGTACTTCTACCTGCCCAAGCTGCAGAGCATGGAAGAGGCGGCGCTGTGGGAAACCGCGCTGTCGCACATCGAAGGCATGCTCGGCCTGCCGCACGGCCAGATCAAGGTGACCGTGCTGATCGAAACGCTGCCGGCGGTGTTCGAGATGGATGAGATCCTGCACGCGCTGCGTGACCGCATCGTCGGCCTGAACTGTGGGCGCTGGGACTACATCTTCTCGTACCTGAAGACCTTCCGGCGCCACGCCGACCGCGTGCTGCCCGAGCGCGGCCAGGTGACCATGACCCAGCCGTTCCTGAAGGCCTATTCGGAACTGCTGATCCAGACCTGCCATCGCCGTGGTGCACATGCGATGGGTGGCATGGCCGCGCAGATTCCGATCAACAACGATGCCGCCGCCAACGAACAGGCGATGGCCCGCGTGCGCGCTGACAAGCTGCGCGAAGTGACCGCCGGCCACGACGGCACCTGGGTCGCGCATCCGGCGCTGATTCCGGTGGCGATGGCGATCTTCGACGAACACATGCCCGGTGCGAACCAGCACAGCGTGCTGCGCCAGGATGTGTGCGTCGGCCGCGACGAACTGATCGCACGGCCGCCCGGCACCATCACCCGCGCCGGCTTCGAAGGCAACGTGGAAGTCTGCGTGCGCTACCTGGCGGCATGGCTGGATGGCAACGGCTGCGTGCCGATCCACCACCTGATGGAGGACGCGGCCACCGCCGAGATCAGCCGCAGCCAGTTGTGGCAGTGGCTGCATACGCCGGGCCAGCAGCTGGACGATGGCACCGCCATCGACCTGGCACTGCTGGATGCCACGCTGGCACAGCTGCCGGCACGGCTGGGTGACACCGCCACGCTGCCCGGTGGCGCACGCATCGGCGAGGCCATCGCCCTGCTCGGCGAACTGAGCCGCAGCGACGAACTGACCGATTTCCTGACCCTGCCGGCCTACGCGCGCATCGACTGATCGCCGCCCGCGTTTCCCGCCGTTTCCCTCCCCGCTGCACGCACGAACCGAACTGGAGAAAGACATGAGCAAGCTGCCCACTGCCGAACAGATCCAGCACGACTGGGATACCAACCCGCGCTGGGAAGGCATCCAGCGCAACTACAGTGCCGCCGACGTGGTGCGCCTGCGCGGCACCGTCCACATCGAGCATTCGCTGGCCCGCCTGGGTGCGGAGAAGCTGTGGGCATCGCTGCATGAGCGCGAGTTCGTCAACGCGCTGGGTGCATTGACCGGCAACCAGGCCATGCAGCAGGTCAAGGCGGGCCTGAAGGCGATCTACCTGTCCGGTTGGCAGGTGGCGGCCGACGCCAACCTGGCCGGGCAGATGTATCCGGACCAGTCGCTGTACCCGGCCGATTCGGTGCCGGCAGTGGTCAAGCGCATCAACAACACGCTGCTGCGCGCCGACCAGCTGCACCACGCCGAAGGCAAGGACGACATCGACTTCCTGCAGCCGATCGTCGCCGATGCGGAGGCCGGTTTCGGCGGCGTGCTCAATGCGTTCGAGCTGATGAAGGCGATGATCGAGGCCGGTGCCGCCGGCGTGCATTTCGAAGACCAGTTGGCGTCGGTGAAGAAGTGCGGGCACATGGGCGGCAAGGTGCTGGTGCCGACCCGCGAGGCGATCGAGAAGCTCAATGCCGCGCGCCTGGCCGCCGATGTGCTGGGTGTGCCGACCCTGCTGGTGGCGCGCACCGATGCCGAAGCGGCTGATCTGCTGACCAGCGACATCGACGGCAACGACAAGCCGTTCACCACCGGCGAGCGCACCGTCGAAGGCTTCTACAAGACCCGCAACGGCCTGGACCAGGCGATCAGCCGTGGCCTGGCCTACGCGCCCTACGCCGACCTGGTGTGGTGCGAGACCGGCAAGCCGGACCTGGAATTCGCACGCAAGTTCGCCGAGGCGATCCATGCGAAGTTCCCGGGCAAGCTGCTGGCCTACAACTGCTCGCCCAGCTTCAACTGGAAGAAGAACCTGGACGACGCCACCATTGCGAAGTTCCAGCGCGAACTGGGCAGCTACGGCTACAAGTTCCAGTTCATCACCCTGGCCGGGTTCCATGCGTTGAACTACGGCATGTTCAATCTGGCCCACGGCTACGCACGCCGCCAGATGAGCGCGTTCGTCGAGTTGCAGGAAGCCGAGTTCGAAGCGGCCGAGCGCGGCTTCACTGCGGTCAAGCACCAGCGCGAGGTCGGTACCGGCTACTTCGATGCGGTGACCCAGGCGATCCAGCAGGGCCAGTCGTCGACCACCGCGCTGACCGGCTCGACCGAGGAAGAACAGTTCCATGGCGGGCGCAGCGAACGCGCGGCGTGATGCGGCGCGCCGCGTGATCCGGTGGTGCCGGCCGCTGGCCGGCAACCCATCGATGTTTCCGAAGCCCATGCAGTTGCCGGCCAGCGGCCGGCACTACCGGGCTCCGGGTGATCAGGGTGGCCAGGGAAGGGCCAGACAACGCCGGCCGGTCGGGGGACCTGCCGGCGTTGTTGTATCGATGCAAGGGCGCAGCACGCGCGGAGCGTCAATCAGGCGCACCCCGGTGCCGGCAACTTGGCCGAAACCCTGTGAAACCCGGCATCGGATTGATCCAGCAGGAGTTTTGCCCGGACACCCGTGACCAGAACGGGCCATCACCGATCTTCACATCAATCAAGATCGGCAGAAGGGTCAAAATGAGATAGGGCGCACACTTTAAAGCGGTGCTATGCTCCGCGGCTCACCAGGGGACGCTGGCGGCGGGTGCAGGGAATGACCGGCAGGGGTGCGGCCGAGAACAGTGATGTGACGACAGGTATCGCCCGGGTGGCGATGGCCGAGATCGTGCACGCTCTGTTGTCCGATGCCGAGGTGGCATTGTTCGCCAGATTCGCCCGCGCATGCAAGCTCCGTGCCGGACAGTGGCTGTTCCAGCGTGGCCACCGCGGCGAGCGCATGTATGTGATCCTCGAAGGCCAGATCGAACTGGACTTCGGCGAGGACCTGGTGATCAAGACGCTCGGGCAGCACGAGTTCTTCGGAGAACTGGGCCTGCTGGTCGGCGACCACCTGCGCAGCGCCAGTGCGCGCGCGCTGGTCGACTGCGATGTGCTGGAGCTGGGCCCGGCCGATTTCCATCGGCTGGTCGAATCCGATCCCGGCCTGGTGGCCTATTTCCTGCGCCGCACGATCATGCGCGTGCTGGCCAACGAACAGGCACTGATCGCACAGCTGCGCCGGCGCAACCACGATCTGGAAACCGCGCTGGACAATCTGTACATCACTACCCATCAGTTGACCCACACCCGTGAGCTGGTGCGTACCGATGAACTGACCGGGCTGCACAACCGGCGAGGCCTCACCCTGTACCTGCAGGAGTGCCGCGAGCGGGCCGAGGGGCCGCCGCAGGCGCTGCTGCTGATCGATTGCGACCGCTTCAAGCAGATCAACGACCGCCACGGCCACCAGGCCGGCGACCGCGTGCTGCAGAGCATGGGCAACATCCTGCGCTCGATGGCCGGCGAGCAGGACCTGGCCTGCCGGCTTGGTGGCGATGAGTTCTGCCTGATCCTGCGCCGTGGCAACCGCGAGATCGCGCAGCACGCGGCCGAGTTCATCATCAGTGCGGTGCATGGCCTGCTCGAGCGCAGCCATGGCACGCCGCATGTGAGCCTGGTCAGCATCGGCGCCTGCCTGCTGGCGCCGGAGGCAGGCTGGAGCGAGTGGTATGCCTGCGCGGATCGTGCGCTGTACCAGGCCAAGCGCGATGGCGGCAACTGCCTGCGCTGGGCGGATGATCCGGACGGCCAATAGGGAGAGGCAGGCGATGAATGGCGACAACGGAACGTCAGCCCCGCATAGCCCACAGCTGCGCGCCCTGCTGTTCACCGATCTGTGTGATTCGCTGCAGCTGGTCGAGCGGATCGGCGATGTGGCGGCGGCAAGCCTGTTCCAGGAACACGATCGCCTGGTACTGGTGCTGCAGCAGCGCTGGAACGGCCAGCTGATCGATCGCTCCGATGGCTTGTTCATGCTGTTCGAGCGCGCCGTCGACGCACTGGGCTTCGCCCTGGACTACCAGCGCGAACTGCACGCGCTGGGCCAGCAGCGCGCGATTGAACTGCGCGCGCGCGCCGGCCTGCACGTGGGCGACGTGCTGACCTGGGAGAACAGTGCCGAGGCGGTCCGTGCCGGTGCCAAGTCGATGGAGGTGGAAGGCCTGGCCAAGCCGATGGCGGCGCGCCTGATGATGCTGGCCCGCCCCGGCCAGATCCTGCTGTCGGCGGTGGCCGAATCGCTGACCCGCCGTGCCACCGATGCACTGGGCGAGCGTGGCACGCGCCTGCTGTGGAAATCGCACGGGCGCTGGCGCTTCAAGGGCGTGCCGGTGGTGCAGGAAGTGATCGAAGTGGGCGAGATCGGTTCGGCGCCGCTGCGCATGCCGCGCGCCAACGCCAAGGCGCGCCGCGACCTGCCGCTGTGGCGGCAACCGCTGGTGCTGGCCGCCGAAGGCCTGATCCTTGCCGCGGCCGTGCTGGGCGGCTGGCTGCTGCTGCGGTCGGAGCCGGCCATTGCCTTCGCCGAACGTGACTGGGTGGTGCTTGGCGATGTCGACAACCTCACCGGCGATCCGATCTTCGATGACTCGATGCGGCACGCGATCCGGATCGCGCTGGAACAGTCGCGCTACGTGAACGTGCTGTCGGAAGGCAAGATCCGCGAAAGCCTGGAAATGGCGCGGCTCTCGGGCGATACCCGGCTCAACCGCGATACCGCGGTCGATGTGGCGGTGCGGGAGGGCGCGCGCGCGGTGCTGCTGCCGACCGTGCGGCAGAAGATCGGTGGCTACGAGCTGGCCATCGATGTTGCCGCACCGGGCAGTGGCCAGGTGATCCAGACCTTCACCGCCACCGCCGATCGATCCGACCAGATGGTGTTCGCCGTGGACGACGTGGTCGGTCGCCTGCGTCGCGGACTGGGCGAGTCGGTGGCCAGCCTGGAGCAATCCCTGCCGCTGCCGCGCGCCTCGACCCAGGACCTGCGCGCACTGCGTGCGTTCGCGCTGGCCGAGAGCGCACTGGGTCAGCGTCGCTTCGAAGAAGCACGCAACCTCTACCAGGCCGCGATCGACATCGATCCCGGTTTTGCCTTGGCCTACATGGGCGTGGCCAAGCTGCATGCGCGCACCGCGCAGGTCGCGGACGCGCGTGACGCGCTGGAGCACGCGCTGGCCCAGCAGCAGCGCCTGCCCGCGCGTGAGCGCCTGTACCTGAAGGGCTGGCAGGCCGAACTGGAACCCGGTGGCTGGCCGCTGGAACAGTGGCGTGCACTGGCCAAGATCTATCCGGATTCGTTTGCTGGGCTGTCCAATACCTCCTGGGGGTTGCTGCAGGACAATCGCTTCACCGAGGCCGAGCCCTATGCGCGCGCCGCGACGGTGCCTCAGGACCCGTTGCGGCTGTATCCGACCATCCATCTGGCGCGGGCACAGCTGGGCCTCGGCCAGCCGCAGCAGGCAATGCGCACCTTGCGCCAGGCACGGATGCTGCGCGGCAATGACGAGGCCGACGACCTGGATGTGGACGTGCTGGTTGCGCAGGGCCTGGATGCACAGGCGCAGCAGCTGTTGATGCGGTTGCCGCGGGGAGACGACCTGCAACAGCGCATGCGCCTGCGGGCCCACCTGCTGGTGGCTGCGGAGCAGCGTGATTGCAGCAGTTTGCATGCCGCGATTGCTGCGGACGGTCCAGCACCGGATCTGATCGACTACCAGATCCATCAACGCCTGCAGCACGCCACCGTGACCACGCTGTGCACGGCCGGCGATGCGAAGGAGCTTGAATCCATTGCCGCCGTGCTGCGGCCGCTGCTGCGGAACAACGACGACTCCGCCGTGGGCAGCCGCAGCCTGCAGCTGCTGGCCCTGACTTATCTGGCCCAGCGCCAGGGCCAGCATGCGCTGGCCGCAGAGTGGCTGCGCGACCATGGCGAACTGCTGGAGCGGCAGCGCAGCCCTGTGGTGGGCAAGTGGCGTCGGGTTGTGTTGGCGATGGCCGAACTGGCGCAACAGCGTCCGCGGGCGGCACGCCATCTGCTCGAGCCCACCTTTGATGGCAGCGAACCTGTGCAGGCCCACGTTGTGCTGCTGCAGGCACTGCGTGCCGAGCAGGACACTGCCGGCGTGCGTCGCGAGCAGGCCTGGCTGGCCCGGCACCACGGCCAGGCCATTGCCGAGGTGGCGTCCATGCAGGTCTGGCAACCCCTGAATGTGCACGACATCGCCACCGAGGCGACGTCGGTGCGAGTGTCGCGCTGATGCGGACTCAGGCGTTGACGCGCTCGTCGATGCGGTCGGCTTCGAAGCAGAACACCACGGTCATCGAGGCGGTCGAGGTACTCAGGTACGCATGCAGCGAATCACGGGTGCGGCTCAGCTCCTCGACCGAGGCCAGGGTGCCGATCTTCATGCAGTCGTTTTCGCCAACGGCACCGTCCAGCCCGATCGAGGCCAGGGCCTTGGCCGGCGAAGCGGTGAAGTGGCTGCGGAACGCTTCGCTGCCGATCAGGTGGTCCAGCAGGGTGCTGGCGTCGGCGGCGGAAAGACGGGGATGGCTCATGGGGATTGTCCGTAGGTGGAGCTACTCGTATCGGCCGCGACAGCCTGCCATTGAGGGCCGCGCTGTGCACGTCGCTAAAGTTGGCCGCGCTGCGGTCGTTGCTGCTATGCCGGCTGTGCGGCACAAGGAAGGAAACCGATGCGCCTGCGCCGCTGCGCCAGCCTGATGTTCGAGCCTCGCGAGGCGGTCACCCTGGACCTGCGCGCGATGCTGGCCGGCCACGCCGAGATGGACAGCCAGATCAGCTGGGTGGCGCTGGCCGCCCACCTGGACCAGCCACTGCCGGTGGACGCCGAGGAGCGCCAGCTGCTGGGCGGGCTCAGCGCGCACCGCTGGAGCGAACCGCCCGCCGATGCCTGCCCGGCCATGCTGGCCCGCCTGGTCGAACAGGGCCTGCTGTTGACCGACCCACCGAGCGAGGTGGGGCACCAGATGCGCGACGAGGCGCTGCGGCGCAGCCAGTGGTGGCCATTGGCTGCGCTGGCCCATCGCCATGCGCGCTGGCAGGCCGTGGACAGCGTGGAGGACATGCGCCGGCAGGGGTTGGACACCGCGGCCGGCCTGCGCCAGCGCCTGGGGCCGCCACCGCCGGTGGTGCAGCCGATGCAGGGCGACTACCAGCCGCTGCCGCGCAGCGAAGAGGACGCGTTCGATGCACTGCTGGCGCGTCGCACCACCTGCCGCAATTTCGACCCGCAGCGCGCGTTGCCGCTGCCGCTGCTGGCCCAGGTGCTGCAGCGTACGCTGATGGCGCACGCGGTGCAGAAGGTCGAGCGCGATACCGAGTTCCTGAAGAAGAACGTGCCTTCCGGTGGCGGCCTGCATCCCACCGAGGGCTTCCTGCTGGTGCAGAACGTGGAAGGACTGGCACCGGGCTTGTACCACTATCATCCGGTGCAGCACGCCGTGCTGCCGCTACCCTCGCCACCGCCGCAGGCGTTGCCTGCGATGGCGCGGCGGATGCTGTCCGGGCAGGCGTGGTTCGCCGATGCGCCAGCGCTGCTGGTACTGGCACCGCGTTATGACCGCTGCTTCTGGAAGTATCGCAACCATGCCAAGGCGCACCGTGCGGTGACGCTGGACGTGGGCCACATTTCGCAGTTGCTGTACCTGTGCGCCACCGAGCGCGGGCTGGCAGCATTCGTGACAGCGGCGATCAACGATGCCGATGTCGATCGTGCTTTTGGGTTCGATGGCATCGGCCAGAGCGCGATGGCCATCTGTGGCCTGGGCTGGCGCAGTGCCACGCTGGACACGGCCGAATTCGATCCGGCCGGGCGGGTGGCGACGGGCGACGACCGCTGAGCGGCCGTCGCCCCGGCGATCAGGTCGCCTCGAAGTCCACCAGCACCGCGCCGTCGCCGACCTGGTCGCCGGCCTTGGCACGGTAACCCTTCACCGTGCCATCGGCCGGTGCCTGCAGGGTGTGCTCCATCTTCATCGCTTCCAGCACCACCAGCGGCGTGCCGCGCTTGACCTCGGTACCGGCCGCGACCAGCGTGGCCACGATCCTGCCCGGCATGGGTGCCAGCAGGCTGCCGGCGTCGGCCACGGCGTGGTCCGATTCACCCACTGGATCATGCAGGGTGAAGCGGTGCTGGCCGTCGGCGCCGAACAGGTACAGCTGGTTACCGTCGCGCAGCAGCTGCAGCGACCCGCGGCGCTCGCCCAGCTGCACCGTCAGGCCGTGCACATCGGCCGTGCCGATCATCCGCACCGGTGCAGCGTCATCGCACTGCACGCGCCAGCCATCGGCCTGCGCCCACACCTTCAGCGTGTGCTTGCGTTCGCCCTGCTGCAGCGGCACTACGCGCGGCGCGGACGCGCCGAGGCGCCAGCCATCCTGTGACCGCCACGGCGAATGCGGATCGCGCACGTCGGTGCTGGCGGGCACCGTGCTTGCCACCGCGGCCACGGCGGCCAGCAGCCACAGGTCCGCACCCGCGTCGCCCAGGGCACTCAATGCCGCCTGTTCGCGTTCGATCAGCGCCGTATCCAGCCTGGCGTGCGCGAACGAATCGGTATTCACCAGGCGGCGCAGGAAGCCGGCGTTGGTGGTCACGCCCACCACCTGGCAGTCGGCCAGGGCCTGGCTCATGCGGCGCAGCGCGGCGTCGCGGTCCACGTCCCAGACGATCAGCTTGGCGATCATCGGATCGTAGTACGGGGTGATGCTGTCGCCTTCCTCCACGCCGGTATCGACGCGCACGTTGGCCGACGCTGCCGGCAGGCGCAGGCGGCGCAGGGTGCCGGTGGAGGGCAGGAAGCCACGGTCGGCATCCTCGGCGTACAGCCGCGCTTCGATCGCGTGGCCATGGATGGCCAGCTGGTCCTGGCGCAGCGGCAGCGGTTGGCCCGAAGCCACGCGCAGCTGCCACTCCACCAGGTCGGTGCCGGTGATGTATTCGGTGACCGGGTGCTCGACCTGCAGGCGGGTGTTCATTTCCATGAAGTAGAAATCGCCGTCCGGGCCGGCGATGAATTCCACCGTGCCCGCACCCTCATAGCCCACTGCGCGTGCGGCATCGACCGCGGCCTTGCCCATTGCAGCACGACGTTCGGGGCTCATGCCCGGCGCGGGTGCTTCTTCCAGCACCTTCTGGTGGCGGCGCTGCACCGAGCAGTCGCGCTCGAACAGGTAGACCGCCTCACCGTGGCTGTCGCCGAACACCTGGATCTCGATATGGCGCGGGCGCTCGACGTACTTCTCGACCAGCACGTGGTCGTTGCCGAACGCCGAGGCCGCCTCGCGCTGGCAGCTGGCCAGCGCATCGACGAAGTCCTCGCTGCGTTCGACCTTGCGCATGCCCTTGCCACCGCCACCGGCGCTGGCCTTGATCAGCACCGGGTAGCCGATGCCATCGGCCTGCGCGCGCAGGAAGTCCGGCGCCTGCTGGTCACCGTGGTAACCCGGCGTCAGCGGCACACCGGCCTTGGCCATCAGCGCCTTGGCCGCGCTCTTGTCACCCATCGCTCGGATCGCGCTGGGCGGTGGCCCGATGAAGGTGATGCCGGCGGCGGCGCAGGCATCGGCGAAGTCGGCATTCTCGGACAGGAAGCCGTAACCGGGGTGGATGGCCTGTGCACCGGTAGCGCGCGCGGCATCAAGCAGGGCATCGCTGCGCAGGTAGCTCTCGCGTGCGGCGGCCGGGCCGATGTGGACGGCTTCATCGGCCAGGCGCACGTGGCGTGCGTTGCGGTCGGCATCGGAATACACCGCCACGGTGGCGATGCCGAGGCGGCGGCAGGTGGCGATGACGCGGCAGGCGATTTCGCCGCGGTTGGCGATCAGGACTTTGCTGAACATGGCAACGTGCTTCATAGGAGCGTGCTCGGTCATGGCACGGGTCACATGCGGAACACGCCGAAGCGCGTCTGCTGCGGGGCGGCGTTGAGGCTGGCCGACAGCGCCAGCGCCAGCACCTGGCGGGTGTCGGCCGGATCGATCACGCCGTCGTCCCACAGGCGCGCGCTGGCGTAGTACGGGTGGCCCTGCTGTTCGAACTGGTCGCGGATCGGTGCCTTGAAGGCATCCTCTTCCGCCGCCGGCCACTGGCCGCCCTTGGCTTCAATGCCATCGCGCTTGACCGTGGCCAGCACACTGGCGGCCTGCTCGCCGCCCATCACGCCGATGCGCGCGTTCGGCCACATCCACAGGAAGTTCGGCGAGTACGCACGGCCGCACATGCCGTAGTTGCCGGCACCGAACGAGCCGCCGATCACCACGGTGAACTTGGGCACCCTGGCACAGGCCACCGCCATCACCAGCTTGGCGCCGTCCTTGGCGATGCCGCCCTGTTCGTACTTGCGGCCGACCATGAAGCCGGTGATGTTCTGCAGGAACACCAGCGGGATGTTGCGCTGGGTGCACAGCTCGATGAAGTGCGCGCCCTTCAGGGCCGACTCGGAGAACAGGATCCCGTTGTTGGCGATGATGCCGATCGGGTAGCCGTTCAGATGGGCGAAACCGGTCACCAGCGTTGCGCCGTAGCGCGGCTTGAACTCGTCGAAGCGCGAGCCATCCACCAGCCGCGCGATCACTTCGCGAACGTCGTAGGGCTTGCGCGTATCGGCCGGGATCACGCCATACAGCTCATGGGCCGGCAGCAATGGCGCTTCAGGGGCCCGCACCGCCATCGCCGGTTCCGGCTTGCGCCAGTTGAGCTGGGCGATGATCGCGCGCACCCGTGCCAGTGCCTGCAGATCGTTGTCGGCCATGTGGTCGGCCACGCCGGAGATGCGGGTGTGCACGTCGGCGCCACCCAGTTCCTCGGCCGTGACCACTTCACCGGTGGCCGCCTTCACCAGCGGCGGGCCGCCGAGGAAGATCGTGCCCTGCTCGCGCACGATCACGGTCTCGTCGCTCATCGCCGGCACATAGGCGCCACCGGCGGTGCAGCTGCCCATCACGCAGGCGATCTGCGGAATGCCCTGCGCCGACAGGTTGGCCTGGTTGTAGAAGATGCGGCCGAAATGGTCGCGGTCGGGGAAGACTTCGTCCTGCAGCGGCAGGAACGCGCCACCGGAATCGACCAGGTAGATGCACGGCAGGTGGTTCTGCTCGGCGATCTCCTGCGCGCGCAGGTGCTTCTTCACCGTCATCGGGTAATAGGTGCCGCCCTTGACCGTGGCGTCGTTGGCCACGATCACGCATTCCACGCCGCTCACCCGGCCGATGCCGGCCACCACGCCCGCGGCGGGCACGGCGTCTTCATACATGCCGTGCGCGGCCAACGGCGCGATTTCCAGGAAGGCGCTGCCGGGGTCGAGCAGGGCGTCGATGCGGTCGCGCACCAGCAGCTTGCCGCGCGCGGTGTGCTTGGAGCGTGCCGCCTCGTTGCCACCCAGCGCGGTGCGCGCGAGGGTGGCGTGCAGGTCGTCGACTACGGCCTGCATGGCCGCGCGGTTGCTTTCAAACGTTTCGCTGCCCGGTTGCAGCTGGCTGTTCAGGACGGTCATCGCGGTGGCCTTACAGGGTGCGCTGGAACAGTTCGCGGCCGATCAGCATGCGGCGGATCTCCGAGGTGCCGGCGCCGATTTCATACAGCTTGGCGTCGCGCCACAAGCGGCCGGTCGGGTATTCGTTGATGTAGCCGTTGCCGCCGAGGATCTGGATCGCCTGGCCGGTCAGCCAGGTGGCCTTCTCGGCGGCGTACAGGATCGCACCGGCGGCGTCCTGGCGGGTGGTGCGGCCCTGGTCGCAGGCGCGCGCCACGGCATAGACATACGCGCGGCAGGCACCCAGGCCCACGTACATGTCGGCGATCTTGGCCTGGATCAGCTGGAAGCTGCCGATCGGTTCGCCGAACTGGTGGCGCTCGTGCACATAGGGCATGACCACGTCCATGGCCGCGGCCATCAGGCCCAGCGGGCCACCGGACAGCACCACGCGCTCGTAGTCCAGGCCGGACATCAGTACGCGCACGCCACCGCCGACCTGGCCCAGCACGTTCTCTTCGGGAATCTCGCAGTCCTGGAACACCAGCTCGCAGGTGGGCGAGGAGCGCATGCCGAGCTTGTCCAGCTTCTGCGCGGTGGAGAAGCCCTTCATGCCCTTCTCGACCAGGAACGCGGTGATGCCCTTGGCACCGGCCTCCATGTCGGTCTTGGCGTAGACCACCAGCACGTCGGCATCCGGGCCGTTGGTGATCCACATCTTGTTGCCGTTGAGCACGTAGCGGTCGCCGCGCTTGTCGGCGCGCAGCTTCATCGACACCACATCCGAACCGGCACCCGGTTCGCTCATCGCCAGCGCGCCGACCAGGCTGCCGTTGCACAGGCCGGGCAGGAAGCGCTGCTTCTGTTCTTCGTTGCCGTTCTTGCGCAGCTGGTTCACGCACAGGTTGGAGTGCGCGCCATAGGACAGGCCGATGCCGCCGGAGGCGCGCGAGATTTCTTCCATCGCCACCACGTGGGCCAGGTAGCCCATGCCGGTACCACCGTATTCTTCTTCCACGGTGAGGCCGAGCAGGCCCTGTTCGCCCAGCTTCGGCCACAGGGCCAGCGGGAACTGGTTGCTGGCATCAGCCTCGGCGGCCAGCGGTGCGACCTCGGCGGCGGCAAAATGGGCCACGCTCTGGCGCAGCAGGTCGATGTCTTCGCCAAGATCGAAGTTCAGGGATGGCACGTGCATTGTGGTGGCTCCACGGCGGGATGGCAGGGAATGGACGCACCCGGCGGGGGAGCGGGCGGCGGTCGGCAGGACCGCCACCCGCACGGGCGATGGCCCCAGCGTAGCGGGGTTCGGATAAGAAGTGAATACGAATTCAAAAATTGAAACTAGAATCAGAACATGGCCTATAAACGCTCTGCATTGATGGAAGAACGCCTGGCGGGCGCCCGTGAACGGATCCTGCTGGCCACCCGCGAGCTGGTCGCCACCGGCGGCTGGCGCAACGCCCCGGTGACCGCCGTGGCGACCCAGGCGGGGGTGTCCACCGGCCTGATCTATCGCCACTTCCCGTCCAAGGCCGAGCTGTTCGTGGAGGTGCTCAACGCCGCGGTGGCCCACGAGGTCGCGATCATGGAGCGCATCGCCAGCGGTCCGGAGGTGGCCAGCGAGCGCCTGCGGCTGGCAATCACCGCCTTCGTCCGCCGCGCCCTGGCCGGGCCGGGGCTGGCGCACGCCTTCATCGTCGAACCGGTCGATCCGGACGTGGAGGCCGAGCGCATGCGCGGACGTCGCGCGTTCGGCGACGTGTTCCTGCGGCTGGTGGAGGAAGGCGTGGCCGCCGGTGAGCTGCCGGCGCAGGACGCGCATGTGGCCGCCGCGTGCCTGGTTGGCGCCTTCACCGAAGCGATGGTCGGTCCGACCGCGCCCAGCCGCGAAGCGCACCGCGACGAAGACGCGCTGGTGGATGCGATCTGCAGCTTCTGCCTGCGCGCGATCGGTGCCCCGGTAATCCGGTAGCGCCGGCCGCTGGCCGGCTTCTGCTGCTGGGGTCAGATCCCTTTTGCGGCGCAAAAGGGATCTGACCCCATCCCCGACCCCATCCCCGACCCCATCCCCGACCCCATCCCCGACCCCATCCCCGACCCCATCCCCGACCCCATACCCGACCCCATCCC
>NZ_JCAFSD010000005.1:0-302200 GCF_059368915.1 Stenotrophomonas sp. YJH_SMC_105-26
GATGGATCAACGGCCAGGTGCTGCGCGCCAACGGCGGAATGGTGTAGATCGCACAGGTGGCATCCACGCATGGCGCGACGCCCTTGTAGAGCCGAGCCCATGCTCGGCTGCTCTTCGCGCAAAGGCCAGAAGCAGCCGAGCGTGGGCTCGGCTCTACAGGTAGGTCAGGCGATGCGCGCCTCGCGGCGGCGATGCACCCAGTAGTACAGCGTCGGCAACACCAGCAGGGTCAGCAGCATCGCCGACAGCAGGCCACCGATCACCACCACCGCCAGCGGCTTCTGGGTCTCGGCACCGATCGCGTGCGAGGTGGCCATCGGCAGCAGGCCGAACATCGCCAGTAGTGCGGTCATCAGCACCGTGCGCAGGCGCTGCAGCGAACCCTGCACCACCGACTGCAGCAGGTCCATGCCCTGCTCGCGCAACTGGGCGAAGCGGCTGAGCATCACCACGCCGTTCAGCACCGCTTGCCCGAACAATGCAATGAAGCCGATTGCCGCCGACACCGACAGCGGAATGCCGGTCAGCCACAGGGCCAGGATGCCGCCGATCATCGCCAGTGGCACGTTGGCCAGGATCAGCGCGGCGCTGCTGATGTCCTTGAAGGCATCGAACAGCAGCACGAGGATGATCAGCACCGACAGCGGAATCACCCAGCCCAGCCGCTTCATCGCACGCTGCTGGTTCTCGAACTCGCCGGACCACTCCAGCCGATAGCCTTCCGGCAGCTGTACGCTGGCATCCACGCGCTTGCGCATGTCAGCCACCACGCTGCCCATGTCGCGGCCGGCGATGAAGATGCTCACCGCCTTCACCCGCTGTGCGTTCTCGCGCGAGATGTTGATCGCGCCGCTGGCCATGCGGAAGTCGGCCACGTCGGACAGCGTCACCGTGTGGCCATCGCCGATGCCAACCGGCACCGTACGCAGCCGCTGCAGGTCACGATCGGCATCGTCCAGGCGCAGGGTGATGGGGAATCTGCGGTCACCCTCCCACAGCTCGCCGACCTGGCGCCCGCCCAGTGCGGTCTCGATCACTTCGTCGACGTCGCGTACGTTCAGGCCATAGCGCGCGGCGCGGTCGCGGTCGATCTCGATCTGCAGCTGCGGCAATGACCCGTCGCGGTCGATGAAGGCGCTCTCCACGCCCTCCACGCCGCGTACCTGGCCGAGGATCGCCTGCGCCTGCTGGTTCAACACGTCCAGATCCGAGCCGCTGACCTTGATCACCACCTGGCCCTTGATCTGCGAGATGCTCTCCAGGATGTTGTCGCGCACGGGCTGCGAAATCGAGAACTCGGGGCCCGGAATGCGCTGCTCCAGCGTGCGCTGCAGATCGCTCACCAGCTGTCGCTTGTCCACGCCTTTCGGCCATTCCTTCTCCGGCTTCAACGCCACCAGCGCCTCGATCTGGTTGGCGCCCTTGGCATCGGAGCCGTCTTCCGGGCGTCCCAGCTTGGCCACCACCGTCGATACCTGCGGGAACGTGCCGACCAGCTCACGGATGCGCCGCGACTGCTGCTGCGCTTCGCCCAGGCTGGTGCTCGGGTCGAGCGTGGCCGTCAGCCAGATCGATCCTTCGTCCAGCTCGGGCAGGAACTCCGAACCCAGCCGCGTGCCCAATGCCAGCGTGCCGACCAGCAGCGCAACCGCGGTCAGCACTACCGCACGCGGGCGGGCCAGTGCGCGCTCCAGGACCGGCCGGTACCAGCCGGTCAGGCGGTCCATCAGCGGATTGCCGTCGCGCATGCGGTCGCGCCGCAGCCACCAGTAGCAGAACAACGGCACCACGGTCAGCGCCAGGATCAGCGCGCCGATCAATGCCGAGGTCACCGAGTACGCCATCGGCGCGAACATGCGGCCTTCCTGGCGCTGCAGGGTGAAGATCGGGATGTGCGCGGCGATGATGATCAGCATCGAGAAGAACGTCGGCCGGCCCACTTCCGACGCTGCCGAAAGAATGGTCGAGAACCGTGTCTTACGATCGGCCGCAGGTGGCAGCTTCGACAATCGCGAGACGATGTGCTCGGTCACGATCACCGCGCCATCGATGATGATGCCGAAGTCCATCGCACCCAACGACAGCAGGTTGGCCGGCACGCCCCACAGATGCAGGCCAAGGAAGGTCGACAGCAGCGCAAGCGGCATCATCGCCGCCACGATCAGCGCGGCACGGGCGTTGTACAGGAACAGCCACAGCACCAGGAACACCAGCACCGCGCCTTCCAGCAGGTTGCTGAAGACGGTTTTCAGCGTGGTCGAGACCAGCCACGAGCGGTCGTAGAACGGCTCGATGCTGACCCCGGCCGGCAGCTGGTTCGCTTCGATCTCGGCGATGCGCGCATGCAGGGCGTCGAGCACGTCGGACGGGTTCTCGCCCTTGCGCATCAGCACCATGCCGAACACCGCATCGTCGTTGTCATCCTGGCCGACCAGGCCCTGCCGGGGCAGGCCGGTATCGGCGATGCCGGCCAGGTCGCGCACCAGGATCGGCGTGCCACTGCGCTGCGCGACCACCACGTTGCCGATGTCGGCCGGCGAACGCATCAGTCCGACGCCGCGGATCAGGAACTGCTGCTGGCCACGTTCCACGTAGCCGCCGCCTGCGTTCGAGCTGCCCTTCTCCAGCGCCTCGGCGAACTCAGCCAGGCTGATGCCGCGGTCACGCAGCTTGTCCAGGTCCGGCTTGACCTGGAAAGTACGCGCGAAGCCGCCGAAACTGATCACATCGGCTACGCCCGGCACGGTGCGCAGGCTGCGCTCCATCGTCCATTCCTGCACGGTGCGCAGCTGGGTCGGTGTCAGGTGCGGGCCTTTCAGCACGTACCGGTAGATCTCGCCCACCGCCGAGCTCATCGCCTCCAGCTCCGGCGTCACCCCTTCGGGCAGCTCCACGCCCTGCAGGCGTTCCAGCACCTGCTGGCGCGCGAAGTAATCGTCGGCCTTGTCGTCGAAGGTCAGGATGACCATCGACAGGCCGAATTGCGTATGCGAGAACACCCGCACCGAATGCGGGATGCCGGACAGTGCCACTTCCAGCGGCATCGTCACCTCGCGCTCCACCTCCTCCGCGGCCCGGCCCGGGTGCAGCGATACCACCGTCACCTGGGTGTCGGACACATCCGGAAAGGCTTCCACCGGCAGCACGCGGAACGCGGCAATGCCAGCGCCGATGAACAGCAGCAGCGCCAGCATCACCATCAGCGGCTGGCGCAGGCAATAGGCAATCAGGCGATCGATCATGGCGCGGCATGCCCCGTCCCGGTGCTGGCGGCTGCGGGCGCACTGTCGACCAGCTGCTGCAGCAACAGGCCCCCTTCGACCACCACCCTGGCGCCCTGGGCCAGGCCCTCGCGCACCCACAGGCGGCCATCGCCCAGTTCCTCGGCACGCACGGCGCGGCGCGCGAAGCGGCCCTTGGCCTCCTCCACGAACACCACCTGCTTGCCGTCGATGAGCAGTACCGCAGCATCGGGCAGCGAGACACCGCCCCCGGCCGGCACTGCCACCTGCGCACGCACGTACTGGCCCGCCTTGAAACCGCGCGCATGGTTGTCCAGTTCGGCGCGCGCCTGCACCACGCGGCGTTCGCTGTCGACGAAGTCATCCACGTGCTGCAGGGTCGCCTGCTGCGGCTGCCCATCGGCGCCGGGCACGCTCACCTGCATGCCCGCCTTCAAGCGTCCGGCCAGGCTCTCCGGTACATCCAGCAGCAACCATAGGCGGTCAGGATCGCCAATCACCGCCAGCGGCTGTTCGCTGTCGGGGCTGACTGCCATGCCCGGGCTCATCCGCCGCTCCACCAGCACGCCATCAATGGGTGCGCGCAGCGGCAGCCGTTGGTCGACGTGCTGGCCGTTGCCATACGCCCTGGCGAAGGCGGTCGCGCGCGCGTGATCGGCCTGGCTGCCGGCGAAGCTGGCCTCGGCCTCGTCCAGTTCACGGCCCGACGCCACCCCTGCCGCGTGCAGTTCGCGGGTGCGGTCCAGTTCCCGGCGTGCCAGCTGCAGCTCGGCACGGCCACGCACGCCCTCCGCCTGCGCCTGGCCGAACTCGGGCGAGGTGATCCAGGCGATCACCTGGCCGGCCTTCACCTTCTGCCCCGGTTGTGCCTCGATGCGCGCCACCTGCCCCGCCAGCGGGCTGCGCAGCGCGCTGGAGCGGGTCTCGTCCCAGACCACCCGGCCCGGCAGCTGCAGGCTGGCGCTGGCACCGGCGGTCACCAGCTCGCTGCGCAGCACATCCAGCTGGCGGCTGCCGGCCGGAAACAGGATCTGGCCGGCACTGACCTGCGGCGCATCCTCGGTATACGACGCCGGTTCGCGACCGCAGCCGCCCAGCAGGGCCAGCGCCAGCAGGGCCGGCAGCATGGCATGTCGCGCCCGCGGGCGATGGGCGACGGTGGACTTCATCGGGACTCTCCTTCAGCAACGGATGTGGCCGCTTCCCAGCGCGCCAGGGCAATGGCATGGTCGGCACGCGCATCAATCAGCGCGGCCTCGAACTCGCGCCAGCTGCGGCGCGCGTCGAGCAGATCGGTCAGGCTGGCGGCGCCCCGGCGATAGGCCAGTTCGATGCCCTCCACCGCCTTGCGCGCAGCGTCGGACTGCAGCCCCTCGTAATCGCTGCGGCGCTGCGCGGCGGACTGCACGCTGGCCTGCAGCTGGTCCAGTTCAGCGTGTGCTTCGCGCTGCAGAACCTGCAGTTCCAGCGCGGCGCTGTCCCGGTCGGCCTCGGCACGCTGGATCGCGCCGCGTGCGCGCGACGGGCCGCCCAGCGGAATGGTCAACGACACGCCCCAGGTGACACCGCTGATATCGGTGGGCTCGCGCTCGGCCTCCACACCCAGCTGGATGTCGCGGTGGCGCTCGCTACGCGCCAGGGCCACGCCAGCGTCGGCGGCGGCCAGGCGCGAGCGTGCCGCGCGCAGATCGGCACGCTGCTGCGGATCGAACGCGCGCACCCTGGCCACGCTGCTGGCATCCGGCCAGGGGTCATCGGCACTGAGGTCGCGGCTGTCATCGCTGCCGAGCAGCAGGCCCAGCGCATGCCGCGCGTCACGCAGATCCAGGGCCGCCTTCCGCGCCGCATCGGCCACCGCCAGATGGTCCACCGCCATCCGCGCGCGATCCACCGGCGCCATCGCCCCGGTGGCCACCTGCTTGTCGGCCGCCGCCATCTGTTCGGCCGAACTCTGGCGGTTGGCCTCGGCAATCTGCGCCCGCTCCTGCGCGCCCTTCAGGCCGAAATAGGCTTCATGCAGTGCCACCTGCTGCCGGCGCCGGGTATCGAGCATGTCCAGCCCGGCCACTTCCAGCAGCGCGTCCGCCTGGCGGATGCGCAATGCGCGCTTGCCGCCGCGCTCCCAGGTCCAGCCCAGGCCCAGCGTGCTGTCCACCCGCTTGTCCTGCCAGCGCCCCGGGCCGATGCCGTGCTTCGGGCTGATCTTGCTGCTGCCGATCGACAGCTCGGCCGCTGGCCGCAACGCAGCGGTCAGCGCATCGCCCTGCACCCCACGCAGTTCCAATGCCGCCGCGCGCAGGTCCGGGTTGTGCGCTTCCATTGCACGCTGTGCATCCTGCAAGGACAGCGCCGAAGTCGCAGGCGCGCACGAAAGGGCGGCCAGCACGGCCGCAAGACGACGGGAGAAATTCATGCACGTCACGGTAAGGTGACGCACTTGCGCCAAACTTGCCCCAACCTTGCACGAAGCTTGCAATGCGAATCCTGCTGATCGAAGACGACGCCGCCCTGGCCGATGGACTGATCCGCGCCCTGCAGGGCGCCGGCCATCTGTGCGACCACCTTTCGCGCGGGCTGCACGCGCCGGCTGCACTGGCCAGCGCGCCGTATGACGTGATGGTGCTCGATCTTTCATTGCCCGACGTCGATGGCCTCGACCTGCTCTCGCGCCTGCGCAACGACGGCGTCACACTGCCGGTGCTGATCCTCACGGCGCGCGATGGCGTGGAGGACCGCATCCTCGGCCTTGACCGCGGTGGCGACGACTATCTCGCCAAGCCGTTTGCACTCGGTGAGCTGGAAGCCCGCCTGCGTGCGCTGTCGCGTCGCCGCAGCGACGCACCGGCGCACAAGCGGTTGGGCCGTTTGTGCTTCGACAGCATCCGCAATGAAGTGCAGGTGGAAGGCCAGCGCATCGAACTGACCGCGCGCGAGCTGTCGCTGGTCGAGGCACTGATGCAGCATCCTGGCCGCACCGTCACCAAGCAGCGCCTGTTCGACGCGCTGTACAGCTGGGATCACGAGGCCAACCTGTCAGTGATCGAAGTGCATGTCAGCCGCCTGCGCCGCAAGCTGGAACAGGCGCGCGCCGGCGTCGGCATCCGCATGCTGCGTGGCCTGGGCTATCGGCTGGAAGCCGGTGGTGACTGAGCGTGTGCACAGCCTGCGTGGCCTGCTGCTGCGCCGCCTGTGGCTGCCCCTGCTGGTGCTGCTGCTGTGCAGCGCGATCGGTTCATTCGCGTTGGCCCGCTTCTATGCCGGCCAGGTCTATGACCGCTGGTTGCTGGACTCGGCAATGTCGTTGTCCGAGCTGGTGAAGGTGCAGGACGGGCGTGCCTCGATCGAGATCACGCCCGCGGTGTCGCGCATGTTCACCTGGGATACCGCTGACGAAGTGCATGGCGAAGTGGTCGACGCTGCGGGCGGGCGCCTGTATGGGGACCTGCCCGAAGCGCTGCCCCGCCCCGCGATCGCTGCCGGCAGCGACGATGCCGTCTACTACGACGCGCGCCTGCGTGGGCAGCCGGTGCGCATGGTCGAGGTCGTGGTCAGCGCTGGGCCGGGCCATGATATCCGCCTGCGCGTGGCCGAGACGCTGCGCAAGCGGCACCGGCTGGAGCGCAAGCTGCTGCTGGCCAGCATCCCGTTCCAGGCCGCGATCCTGGCGCTGGCCGCGTGGCTGGCCTGGTCCGGTACCGGCGCGGCTGCACGCCATGCCAACCAGGTGGCGCGGCGGCTGGCCAGCCCGCGTCCGGACCCGCTGGCGCCACTGGAGCCCGCGCAGGAAGCCCCACGCGAACTGTGGCCGGCGGTCGAAGCCTACAACGCACTGCTGCAACGGCTGGACGCGATGCAGGCCGCGCAACGGCGCTTCGTCAGCAATGCGGCGCACCAGCTGCGCACGCCGCTGGCGGCAATGCAGGTGGAGCTGGAGAGCTCACTCCGCCAACAGGATCCGCAGGCCCAGCAGCTGGCGCTGTCCGGCACGCTGGCCGGGCTGGCACGGCTGCAGCACCTGGTCAACCAGCTGCTGATGCTCAGCCGCTCGGAAGAGCCACAGGGCAGCGCACTGCCGCTGCAGCCGCTGGATCTGGCCGCGTTGGCACGGGGCGTGGTCGAGCGCTACGCCGACCGTGCGTTGGTGGCGGGCGTGGACCTGGGTTACGACGGACCCGACGACGGCGTGAAGGTACAGGGTGATCCGCAGTTGCTGCGCGAGGCGCTGGGCAACCTGCTGGACAACGCGCTGCGCTACGGCGCCGTGCCCGGTGTGATCACCCTGGGACTACAGCGGGATGCCGAGGGCGTGCAGGTGTGGGTGGACGATGACGGTACAGGTATCGCCGAAGCCGAGCGCGCGCGCGTCACGGAACGGTTCTACCGGGCCAGCAGCGAGGGAGATGGCTGCGGGCTGGGGCTGGCGATCGTGGCCGAGATCGCGCAGCGGCATGGCGCGATATTGATGATCGAAACGGCGCCACTCGGTGGCGCGCGCGTGGGGTTGCGGTTCCGTTGACCTTTGTCGAATTGCCCTTGTAGAGCCGAGCCCATGCTCGGCTCAGGCACCGTGCCAAAAGCAGCCGAGCATGGGCTCGGCTCTACAGGTTCCAGGTCACCCGTGAAGCGTGCCGGCCAAGGTCGGCACCTACCACGTGCGCATCACCGGCTCATCGAATACGGCGCCTGCGCGTCCTGCCCCGGCCAGTCCTTGTTCGGCTCGGCCTGCATGCTGAAGCGCAGTTCGCCGCCAGCCAGGATCTCGTCATGGCGCAGGAAGGTGCGCTGCAACGGCTTGCCGTTGAGGCTCACGCTGCCCACATAGGTGTGCTTGTCATCCAGGCCCTCGGCCACGATGGTGAACGTCTTGCCGTTCGGAAGACGCATCGCGGTCTTCGGCAGGAACGGACGGCCCAGGATGTACTCGCCCGAGCCCGGCGCCACCGGGTAGAAGCCCAGCGCGGTGAACACATACCAGGCCGACATCTGGCCAACGTCATCATTGCCGGCCAGGCCATCGGGGCGGTCGGCATACTGGGTGTCCATGATCTGCTTCAACCGCGCCTGGGTGCGCCATGGCTGGCCCGCGTACGAATAGAGGTAGGCCACGTGGTGGCTGGGCTCGTTGCCGTGCGCATACCAGCCGATCAGGCCGGTGATGTCTTCCATGTGCTCGAAGATCGATGGATCCACCTTGGCGTTGAACACCTCGTCCAGGCGCGCGAGCAGCTTGTCGCTGCCACCGTGGGCTGCCGCCAGGCCGGCAACGTCCTGCGGCACGTACCACGAGTACTGCCAGGCGTTGCCCTCGGTGTAGTCGGTGCCGTAGCCGCTGGCGCTGGGGTCGAACGGCGTACGGAAGCTGCCATCGCGCTTGCGCGCGCGCATGAAGCCGGTGTCCTTGTCGAACGCGTTGCGCCAGTTACCCGCGCGTTTGTCGAAGGTGGCCGCGATATCGGCCTTGCCCATCGCCTGCGCCATGCGTGCGATGGTCCAGTCATCAAAGGCGTACTCCAGCGTCTTGCTGGCCGCTTCGCCTTCCTCGTCGATCGGCACATAGCCCAGCTCACGGTACTGCGCGATACCGTCATACGGGCCGTAGTTGGCGGTCTCGACCATCGCCTTCAATGCCTTGTCGGCGTCGAAGCCACGAATGCCCTTCACGTAGGCATCGGCGATCACCGGCACGGCGTGGTAGCCGATCATGCACCAGTCTTCCAGGCCATGGAACGACCACACCGGCAGCATGCCGTACGGACTGTGCTCATGGTGGGCCAGCATCGAATTGACGAAGTCGCTGTTGCGCTTCTCAGGCTGCACCAGCGTCAGCAACGGGTGCAGCGCGCGGTAGGTGTCCCACAGCGAGAACGTCGAATAGTGCGTGAAGCCGTCGGCCTTGTGCACCGCGTTGTCCGAACCGCGGTACTGGCCATCGGCGTCCATGAACAGCGTCGGCCCCAGCATCGTGTGGTACAGCGCGGTATAGGCACTGCGCCGCGCATGCTCGGGGGCATCGATATCGAGCACGGACAGTGCCTGCGTCCAGTCCTGCTTCGCCTGCGCACGCACCCGATCGAAGTCGAAGTCGGCCACTTCAGCGTCGAGGTTGGCGATGGCACCGGCCTCACTGACCGGCGAGATGGCTACCTTCACCACCAGCGGTGCGTCCAGCTTGCCGAAGTTGAAGGTGCCGACCAGCTGCCGGCCCTCGATCTGTGCGCGCTGCGCCGGGTCCTTCTCGCCCGGCGGCGGGAAGCCCTTGTAGACGATGTCCTGCTCGGTGTTATGCAGTTCATGGCCAGCCAGCGGGCGCGAAAAGCGCATCGCGAAGAACAGCTGGCGGCCCGGCGCCCAGCCGCGCGTCTCGCGGAAGCCGGTCACCGTGCCATCGGCGCGCACCCGCACCCGCGACCACAGCACCTTGCCCGGGTAGTCGTACATGCTGGTACGCATGTCCAGCAGCACCTTGGCGTCGGCACCTTTGGGGAAGGCATAGCGGTGCACGCCCGCGCGCGCACTGGTGGTCAGCTCGGCACGCACCTTGTAGTCGTCCAGGGTGACCGCGTAGTAGCCCGGCTCGGCCTTCTCGTCAGCGTGGCGGAACCGTGAGGCGTAACCGCTGCGCGGCTTCTCCGGATCGCCGCGCTCCAGCCCGGGGTTGCCGGTGAACGGCATCAGCAGGATGTCGCCCAGGTCCGAATGCCCGGTGCCGGAAAAATGCGTGTGCGAGAAACCGACGATGCTGCTGTCGTCGTAACGGTAGCCCGCCGCCCAGCCATAGGCCTTTTCGCGCGGCTGGATGCGCGTGTCCGGGCTGAGCTGGACCATGCCGAACGGCACCGTCGCCCCCGGGTAGGTATGGCCTTCCCCGCCGGTACCGATGAACGGGTCCACCGAGCCATAGGCGCGTTCGGCGGCGGATTTCGACGGAGCCGCCAGCACCGCCCCGGAGGCAAGCATGGCGGTCGCGACGAAAGCGATCAGGAGACGACGGTCCAGCGTGGGCATCGGCATTTGGATCGATTCAGGTGGTAGTCGGATCCTAGCACCGGCCCTGCCCTGTCGCATGCTGCAGTGCGGCCGCCGGAACCGGCACGATGCTTTGCACGTAATTGCATGGCCGCGCGACGAGTCACCTCATAGCCTTCCGGTCTCCCGCGTCCCGATCGGTGCCGATACGGCAATGGATGTCCAGACATGCACTTCTGAAAGACCGCGCCTTCCGAACGGGACAAAGCGAGACAAACCATCAATTGGTGCGCAGCGCCTCGATCTGCCCAGGATTGCGCCGCAGCGGACATCCCGCTGCCGGGATTGGAACCCCCGGATGAAACTGAAGATCTGCCTGTCATGACTATGGCGGGCGCTGCGTGTGGCCGTCTGGCCATCGGAGTTCTTCTTCAGTCTCTCCGGGTTCCAAGCACGCATCGCCCGCCACCCTTGCGGTGGCCCTCGCACCCAAGGAGTTCCCGCATGAAACACACGCGTCCGCTCAGCCCGGCCATGGAGTCGCTCTTCCAGCGCATCGAACACGCCCTCAACAGTGCAGAAGGCATGGCCATCCTCATCGGTGAACAGTACGGCCCCGAGCCGAAGCCGCCCGCACCGATGGGCTACAACGCCAGAGAGATCGCCAATGCGATGGTCATGCTGAGCCAGCATGGCCGGTCGTTGTTGCAGAAGCTGCGTGCGGAAGCGGAAAAGGTGACCTATCACTAGCCCGCCCTGCAGCCGAGCCCGCTCGGCGCCGTGCGCACCGCACGCAGTGATTGCTGCCCTCAATCTGGCAATGCGCCCTGCAAGGTGGCGAGGTCGGCGCTGTCGACCGGCCTCACCACGCGCGCCACTTCCTGGCCGTCATGCAGCAGCACCACGGTGGGCCACAGTTTTACCTTGAACGCACGCCCCAGCGGCTTTCCCTTGCCATCCTCGATCTTCCAATGCACCAGATCGTGGGCGTCCACAAACGCCTGGAGTGCGGGCTGCGCGGCCTGGCAATGGCCACACCAGGGTGCACCGAACTCCAGCAGCTGCCAGCCCGCCTGAGCTTCCACGTCCGCGCCTGCAGGCTCCGCCGCCGGGTAGTCACGCATGAACGGCATGCCGGTTACGCCGCCAGCGCTTTCTGGATATCCGCCAGCGGGGCGTTGGTCAGGTCCTTGGCGATATCGCCCAGCAGACGCGCCTGGACCTCCTTGTGCAGCAGCGGGCGGATACGGCCCAGCGTGGTCGGGTCTGCCACCAGCAACAGGTGTGCATAGCGGTTGTTGAGCGCATCTTCGTTCAACTGCTCCGCCACCTGCTTGGCGAACGTCGCCTCGTTGAGCTGCGCAATGGACATGTCCTTCGGCACCGCGCCGGCCGGGCCCTGACCAGAGACGCCCTGCTCGCTGATGTCCTGCAGGCGCAGCTCACCTTCCTGCTTCAACGCCAGTTGATGTTCGCTGCCGACGTTGGTGAACACGCGGGCCGAACCGCCATCGGCGACGATGATCAACGTGCCTTCGGGAATGCGACGGGTCATGCGATGCTCCTTCTCGATTGCGTCCAGCGCTACCGTAGACAGCGTCGCGTGAGCGCTGCGGCCAGAGTTCGTTCAACACTTGTCATTGCATGCCGCGCGGATGAACAGGCGCGATGGAACACAGCGTGCAGATCAGTCCGCTTCGCTGCATGCTCACGCCGATGCCGCTATGATGAACGAATGATCGACACGACCCACTACGTGACGGGCGCACCTGTTACGTGGGAAGCACTGCCGACCGGCGCTTCGCTTGCCACGATGGCTCCCGCCCTGCCGTTCCACCGCCTCGCGCTGGATCCTGGCGGATGACGCCCGCAGGCCCTCGGCCTGCACTCCCCACGCTGCTGTGACCGCCGGCCGCTGATTGCGCGACCGCTGTGATCCCGTTGCTGCGTTTCCGCCATTGCGGCGGTGCGTTGCCGTGCGCGTGGCGTCGTGCCTGCACACATTCCCCGGCCCCCACGCCACTCACCGATGCCCCTGCGCCACCTGCGCCTGCATCGCCGTTTCCGATTTCCGGGACCTACCTCACCGCTCATTTCCCCTCTTCTGCCTACAAGGGAGCCCCCATGCAGGACACCCCCGATGCACACGCCCATTTCGGCTGGTTCAAACGCCGCCGCCACCTGAAGGTCGATGAGATCACCGTCGTCGACAAGCCCATGCTCAAGCGCGCCGTCGGCGCGGCCGCACTCGGCAATGCCATGGAGTGGTTCGACTTCGGTGTCTACGGCTATCTGGCCGTCACCATCGGCCAGGTGTTCTTCCCCTCCAGCAACCCCACCGCGCAGGTGATCGCTGCGTTCGCCACCTTCACCGTGGCGTTCCTGGTGCGGCCACTGGGCGGCCTGGTGTTCGGCCCCCTGGGTGATCGCTACGGCCGCCAGAAAGTGCTGGCGTTCACCATGATCCTGATGGCGCTGGGCACGTTTGCCATCGGCCTGATTCCCGCCTACGAGCGCATCGGCATCTGGGCACCGGTGCTGTTGCTGCTGGCGCGCGTGGTGCAGGGCTTCTCCACCGGCGGCGAATACGGGGGCGCGGCCACCTTCATCGCCGAGTATTCCACCGACCGCAACCGCGGCCTGATGGGCAGCTGGCTGGAGTTCGGCACGCTGGGCGGCTACATCGCCGGCGCCGGCACCGTCACCGCGCTGCACATGCTGCTGAGCAGCGAGCAGATGCTGGACTGGGGCTGGCGCATTCCGTTCCTGGTGGCCGGCCCGCTGGGCCTGCTCGGCCTGTACATGCGCATGAAGCTGGAGGAAACCCCGGCGTTCCGCGCCTTCGCCGAGGAAGCCGAGAAGCGCGAGCACGAGCGGCCGGGGCTGGGCGCGCTGTTCCAGGTGCATGGCCGCCAGCTGCTGGTGTGCATGGGCCTGGTGCTGGTGTTCAACGTGACCGATTACATGCTGCTGACCTACATGCCCAGCTACCTCAGCGTCACGATGGGCTATGCCGAGAGCAAGGGCCTGCTGCTGATCATCATCGTGATGCTGGTGATGATGCCGCTGAACATCGTCGGCGGGTTGTTCAGTGACCGGCTGGGCCGGCGCCCGATGATCATCGGTGCGTGCATCGCGCTGCTGGTGCTGGCCATTCCGTGCCTGCTGCTGGTCGGTAGCGGCAACGACGGGCTGATCTTCCTCGGCCTGATGCTGCTGGGGCTGGCGCTGGTGTGCTTCACCAGCTCGATGCCGTCCACGCTGCCGGCGCTGTTCTACACCCCGGTGCGCTACAGCGCGCTGTCGATCGCCTTCAATGTGTCGGTGTCGCTGTTCGGTGGCACCACGCCGCTGGTGACCGCGTGGCTGGTGGAGCGTACCGGCGACCCGCTGGTGCCGGCCTATTACCTGATGGGCGCGGCGGTGATCGGCCTGGTAACCATGCTGTTCGTGAAGGAAACCGCCGGCCTGCCGCTGCGCGGTTCACCGCCAGCGGTTGGCAGCGACAAGGAAGCAGCCGCGCTGTTGAAGAGCGATGTGCCGGTGACGGTGGACCCGACCTTGCCGCCGCTGCCGGACGTTGCCGAGCCCGAGCAGGCGAAGCCGGCGTTGTAGAGCCGAGCCCGTGCTCTGCTGACTTCCACGGGATCAGCCGAGCATGGGTTCGACTCCGCACCCCGTGCGGCATCAATCACCCGGGGTGTCCAATTCCATCGCGCGCATCACGATGGGCTTGGCCCAGCCCGGCGTGTGCAACAGGTCGGCCACTGCGACCGGGTAATGCAGCTGACCTGCAGCCATGGCCAATACCGGCAGCGGCACCACGCAGCCGTCGGCATCGGCCGGCGCGCTGTTGTCGTAGACATGCAGCTCGGCCAGGTGCGGCAGCAGCTCCAGCAGGTTTGCGCGCGCCGAATCGAAACGCGCGTGGATCTTCTCCACCGGAATATCGTGGCCACCGGCGGCCACCCGCGCGGCCACACGGGCGACGTGCAGCCCGACATCGGCCAGCCCACAGAACCAGATCGCCACCTGGTGCCGCTCGCAGGCCTCACGCAGCAGACGCGGAATGGTGTTGCCACCGAGCGTGGTCTCGAAGGCGAAGTCGGTGCCATCGGCCATGGCCTGGCGCAGGCGGCGGGTGCCTTCCTGCCAGGCCTCGGCATTGGCGTCCGGCAGCGGCCAGCCGGCGTCGACCAGGCGGCGGGTGAACGAGTCCGGGTTGAACCAGCTCAGCCCTTCGGCGTCTAGCCAGGTGCCCAGCAGCGAACTCTTGCCGGCGCCATTGACACCGGCCAACGCCAGGATGCGTCCCATCGATCAGAGCGGACGGCCAAGGGTGACCTTGCGGCCGCGCCGGATCGGCTGGCCCAGCACCTTGCCCAGCCCTTCCCCGCGCTGCAGCCCGGCCAGGGTCTGGTCGAACTCGCTGCGCAGGCGCTGCAGCTCCTCGCTGCGCTCACCGGCATCACCGCCGGCGGCCTTGGCCAGCAGTTCCTGGTAGGTGCGGATGTCCACGATCACCGCTTCCGGGTGGTTGTGGTTGGTGATGACCAGCGCCTGCTTTTCGCGCACGGTGCGCATCAGGCTCGGCCAGCCCCGGGTCTTCACCGACGAGGCCGGGGCCTTCTCGAGGCCAGGCAGATCCAGCGGCAGGGTCATGGCACGGCTCCAGGCGGGGTGGATGAGCGACACTATACCCAATTTGGCCAAATTGGGGATAAATCCCCTTTTACCGCAGGGGCGCGGTGTCCGGAGCGTCGGTCTGCAGCAGGCTGTCGCGTTCGCGCAGCGGGAAGCGGATCCACGCATCCAGCCCCTGTGGGCCAAAGTGCAGCTCGCCGCTGCCAGCCAGCTCGTAGGGCACGCGCTGCTCGATCAGCGCCCGGCCCAGGCCGCGCTGGCGTGGCATTTCCCAGCCCTCCACGTCGGCATGGCGCTCACACCAGTGCAGGCCCAGCCACGGTTCTGCGTCCTGCACCTGCAGATGCCAGGACACCTCGATCCGCCCCGCCTCGCGCGCGGCCGCGCCGTAGCGCAGCGCGTTGCTCGCCAGCTCATGGATGGCCAACGACAGCACCTCGGCCGCTTTCGGTGGCAGCAGCACGTCCTCACCGTGCAGTTCGCACAGGCCCGTGCCCGGCATCTGCGCCGACACTTCCTCTTCGATCATCCCGCGCAGGCAGACCCCGGCATTGCCGCCGCGGGTCAGCAGGCTCTGCGTGCGCGCCAGCGACATCAAACGCCCGCACAGCCGCTCGGCGTACTCGTCCACGCTGGCCACGGTGCTGCGCGTCCGCCAGGCAAGGGCATGGATGGTGGACATGATGTTGCGGACCCGGTGCTGCAGTTCGGCCAGCAGCACCGCCTGGCGCTCGGTGGCGCGCTTGAGGTCGTCGATATCCACCGCAATGGCGAACACCCCGGTCACCTCGCCGTCTGCATCGCGCAGCGGCGCAGCGGCGACGCGTGTCCAGCGGGCGCGCCCGTCGTCATGGATGAACTGGAACTCCAGGCCAGGGACCACCGTCTCCCCCCGCAGGGCGCGGGCGATGGCGAAATCATGGGGCTCGATGCGCGAGCCGTCGGGGTGCCATCCCTGCCAGCGGTAGTGGTTGGGACGATCGGTGGACGGCACCTTGCCGGTGGGCAGATAGGTCCGCATCCGGTCATTGGACAGTTGCAGTCGGCCTTCGGCATCGACAATGCAGACGCCCACCGGCAGCACCTTGAATGCCAGCGCCAGGCGCCGGTCGCTCTCACGGCGCTTCTGCTCCTCGCGCTCGCGGGCCGCCTGCGCGACATGCGCGGCGGTCGTTTCGAACATGGTGACAAGCACACCGTTGATGCGCCCTTCCTCACCGCGGATGGGGCTGTAGGTGATGGTGAACCAGACATCCTCCAGCCGCCCCCGCCGCGCCAGCGGATAGAGCTTGTCCTCGTAGGTGATGGTCTCGCCCTGCCACACCCGCTGGTAGATCGGGCCGTTGATGTGCCAGACCTCAGGCCAGCACTCGCGGGTAGGCTGGCCAAGCCCGCCCGGATGCTTGTCGGCGAGGATCTCGGCATAGCCATCGTTGTAGAGCTGCACCAGCTGCTCGCCCCACAGCACGATCATCGGGAAGCCGTGGGCCAGCATCAGGTCGACAGTGGCGCGCAGGTGCGGCGGCCATCGCTCGATCGCACCCAGTGGCGTGCCTGACCAGTCGTGGCGGGCAATACGGGCGGCCATGCCGTCATGGCGCGCATGCGCCTGCAGCGGCGGCGGCATGCCCGCCGGGCGCTCAATGGCCGGGAGACCCTCGATGCGGCGTGACATGCCGCGCAATCAGGCGATGCCCGCAGCAGCCTGCGGGCCTGCCACCAGCCGTGCCAGCTGCTGCACCAGTGCCTCGATGTGATAGGGCTTGGTACAGCGGGGCGCGCCAGCGAAGCGGCTGGGCAGATTGTCATCGTAGCCGGAGGTCAACATGAACGGCGTGCCGGCGTCCGCCAAGCGGTCGGCCAAGGGGTAGACCAGTTCACCCCCCAGGTTGATGTCCAGCAGGGCGACATCGATGGGGTTCTCATCGACCAGACGCCCCAGCGCCTGCAGGTCACCGGCCGGTCCCACCACCTGCGCCCCCTTCAGTTCCAGATAGTCCACCAGGAACATCGCGATGGCGAATTCATCTTCCGCCACCAGCACCCGCAGCCCTTTCAGGCCCTCTGGCTTGTTGCCCGCTTCCAGCACGACCCGCGCTCCTCGATACACGCGGCGCACCTCTGCCGCAACGCCTGCAGGATGCGCGAAACGGGCTACAAGGGCGCGTGATGATCGATGAAGATCGCCGCCACGGCCCGTTCACCCAGGCATTGCAGCGGCGCGTTCAGAACGCTCGCTCCCATTTCAGGCTGAGCAGGCTGCGGTCGTGGCTGTACAGCCAGCCGACGTTGCTGTCGATGCGGGCGTAGCGCAGGCCCAGGCTGGGCACCAGCCCGGCCACCGCCAGCCGCTCGCTGCGCACGATGGCGATCAGGTTCTGTTCGTCGTCCTGCCTGCGCGCCTCCAGCAATGGACTCCAGGCGTCGTAGTCGCGGCGGCGCAGCGACACGAACACCGTGGCCGTGGTGCCGCTCCACTGCCGCGCCGCGCCCAGCCGCAAGCCGCGCTGGCGGTAGCCGTTGGCCGGGTCGGCAGCGCTGCTGCCGGTGACATCCAGCCCGGCGAAGACCGTCCAGCGCGGATTGAGCGCACGGAACCAGGTGGCATACACCGATACCAGCTCGCCGTCATAATTGCTGGCCAGGCCCTGCTGGCGATACCGCTGGCGCTTCCAGTCGGCCTCCAGCTTGAGCAGGCTGCGTGCATCCAGGGCGTACTGCCATTCGCCGTGCACGCCACTGCCGCCCTGCAGCGCATGGTTGCCCAGGCCCTGGACGTCATAGCTGGGGGCAAGCAGCACGGTCTGCCGCGCACTGCGCCAGCTGTAACCTGCCTGCACATTGGCATTGAGCTCGTTGTAGGCACGGTGCCCGCGCCATGCCTGACCGAAGGCGAGACCGCGCACGTACAGCCCATGATGCCCGTCGAGGACCCAGCGCCGTTCCAGGCTGGCGTCGTAGTCGAGGCCCCCTGCGCGCTGGGCGTCGGGCAGTTTCCGTTCGATGATGCAGGCGTCGCCTACGCCGAACAGGCAGGTGCGGCTGGCCGAGCTGCGGTTGATGTTGTCACTCCATGCGGGGCCGGCGGACAGCGCGCCTTTCCAGCGCTGGCGCGCCTGCAGGGCACCCAGGTACCCGTCCACGCGCGCGCGGACGCCGGCCGTGGCCGGATCATCAGCATTGATGCCTGCAGCGATGGCCGTGAACAGCGCGACCGCATCGCGATCACGCTGGTCTTCCGCATAGACACGTGCCAGCTCGAGACGGGCCGGCAGGAACTCCGGCTGCGCCGCCAGCAGCGCTTCGTACTCCTTCGCCGCGCGACGATGGTCGCCGGCCACGCGGGCCAACGCCCCCTGCGCGTAATGGCGCAGCAGCGGGTCATGCCCCGGCAGTTCGATGTACTCCTCGAGGAACGCCGCGGCGGCCCGCCATTGCTGATGCTGCAGTGACAGGTAGAGGGCCTGGCCGAGATCGTCGACGCTGCGCTCCACGCGCAGCGTCCTGCCGTCGATGGTGATGGTCGGCCGCTCCGACTCGGCCTGTTGCAGGCGCTGCCGGTCCTGCTGCTGGTGGCGCAGTTCGCTGCCCTGTTCAAGCACGCGGCGCAGATCGTCCTGCTGGGCGCGCACATCAGCGGCAGCCAACAGCAGTACGACAAGGAAGGTGGAATGGCGCATGGTCGATCCGTGGTGGTGCATGCAGCGGCCGAAGCAGGGACTGGCGGATCGCGGCTTGTCCCTGCCCTGCCCCGTCAGGGGCGTGGCGATCAGTTCTTGCTGCCGCCGAAGGCGGTGTCGTACTGGCTGTTGCCGGCGAACGTGGCGATACCGGCGAGCGTGGCCGCGTTGGCGCCGAAGAACTGGCCCTGGCTGTTGCCGGTGACCGAGCCGTTGGCCACGGCGGTGCCGGCGAAGGATGCATCGGCGCTGTTGATGTTGGCGCTGATCGCCAGGGTCTGGCCACCACCGGTCAGGCCGCCGGTCAGCTTGCCAGTGCCGAAGTTCGCCGCGAAGGCACCGCTGAGCAGGTTGCTGCCATTGAACCTGTTCAGGCCGGCCACCGCGTAGGTGGCGGTACCGCTGGGCAGGGTGGTGCCGGCGCGGTCACCAGCGAAGTACACCTGGCGGTTGTTGAAGCCACCTGCGGCGCCGTCCTTGGACCATTCACCGAACCACACATCGCCACTGCCCACCTTGACGAAGTTGAAGTGGCCCATGCCGGAATGGCTGCCCGGCGTACCGGTGATCGGCATGGCCAGGGTACGCACGGTAACGCCGTTGACGGTGGTCGGGGCCGAATAGGCCGCCAGCCCCTGGAAGTCGACCGGCTTGCCGTTGGAGACGGTGCCGACGCCGATGCCGGCCTTGCCTGCGCTGTGCGGGCCGCCGTTGACTTCGGAGGCACCGACCTTGACGTACAGCTGCGAATCGGTGGCCGGGCTGGCCGCACCGACGATGTCGGCGGCCTGGGCGGCACCGGCCAGGGCGAAGGTGGCGGCCATGGCCAGTACGGAACGGGAGATCATCTTCATGGAACTACTCCTTGGGTTGAGGGAACAACGGGTACAACAACGAGACAGGTCATCAGAAGCGTGCAGTGACACCGAGCTTCAGCGTGCGCCCCGGCGCCGGCAGCGTAGAGCGCGTGGCCGGGTCGACGTAGTAGCGGTTGCCGAGGTTGGTGCCGACCAGCTCGACGCTGGCGTGGTCATTGAAGCGCCAGCGCGCGTAGGCATCGACGGCGGTGATGTTTCCCCAGGTGAACGGCACGTTCTGCCAGATCAGGCCACCGCTGCCGGCGTACAGTCGGTCACGGTAGGCCTGCAGGTCCGGGTTCTGGTGGCGTTGGTAATGCACGATGCGGCTGCCCAGCTCCAGGCGCTCATCGAACAGCCGGGTGCCCAGCGACACGTTCACCGACAACCGGGGAATGGCCTGGGTCAGCAGGTAGCCACTGACGAAGCCGTCCTGCACGCAGTTGGGCACCTTGCCGGCCAGCGCATCGAGCTGCACCGCCATGCTTTCGTCGCAGACCTTGTTTTCCAGCGTACGGGTGATGCCCAGGTCGGTGAAGAAGCGCCGGTTGTCGAACCGCGCCTGCAACTCCAGGCCGCGGATGCGCTGCTTGTCCAGGTTGTCGAACAGGAAATTGCCGTCGCGCTCGATCACGTTGCGGGTCTTGTGCACGTAGTAGGCCAGCTTCACGTCGGCATCGGCGGTGTTGCCGAACAGTGCGGACAGGTTGTGCACATAGCCCACTTCGTAGTTGTAGGCGTGCTCGGGCTTGAGCGGGTACAGCGGGTTCAGGCTGCTGGAGAACGCGATGGTGCTCTCGAACATGCTGGGGAAACGCACCGCCTCGCTGTAACGGGCATAGGCGCGCGCATTGGGCGAGAAATGCGCGGTGGCCGAGAAGGTCGGCAGCCAGGCATGGTCGCGCCTGCGCTCGTTGCGCCCGGATACCGTCTGCGACCGCCCGCTCTGGATGCTGCACAGGATCTGCGCGCCCTGCACCGGCAACAGCCCGGGAATGGCCGCCACCTGACCATTCAGGCACGGGTTGCTGGCACGGCTGTAGTTGCCGTCCGCATCCGGCAGCCACGGAATGCTGTGCTCCACCGCCACCGGCGTCTCGTACCTGCTCAGCAGGCCCTTCAGCAGATCATCAACGATGAAGCCCATGCCGATGCTGTCCCAGAACGCGCGCTGCGACTCGATGGCGTCGATCTCGCCCTGCAGGCTGGCCGGGCGTTCGGGCAGTTCGTTGACCCGGTAGCGGGCCTCCTTGGGGAACACAGAGGTGGTCATCAGCTCCGGGTGTTCCTGCAGGAAATCATCGAAGGCCCAATAGCGCGCGTAGCGCACGCCGGCGCTCAGGGAGAGGAAATCCACCGGCCGCCAGTCCAGCACCAGGTAGCCCTCGCCCTCCTGGCGGCGCCCGGCGCGCGGGTACATGCGCCAGCCATCGCTGACGCCAAAGTACGGGTCCGCCGAGCGCAGTTTCTCGAACTGCCAGTTGCCGCCCACCGTCAGGTCCAGGGTGGAATGCAGCGCGAAGCGGTTGCTCAGGGTCAGGCCGGTGCGGTCGTTGCGGGCATTGGCCAGCGCGGTATTGCGCAGGATCGGGCTGCTGCCGGGGTTCCAGTCGGGGTTGCTGGCAAAATTGGGGAAGCCGCCAGCGGTGTAGGTATCGCTGGTGGTTTCGGTGCGCCACAGGTTGGCACGCAGGTCCAGCCAGCGGCTGCCGGCAGGCTGCCAGTGGTATTCCAGGTTCCAGGCATCGGCATCGACGCGGCTGAGCGGCCACTGGATGCGACCGTAGTCGGGCGCGGACAGGATGCGCGAGGGCATGATCTCGCCGTAGTGGGAGAGCGTACGCCGCCAGGTGGCGCGCAGCTGCTGGTCATCGTTGATCTGCCAGGTCGCCTTCAGCAGCCACGATTCCTGCTCGCTGGAGGTGTTGGGCACCTCGTCGCCGGGCTTGAAGTAGCGCGCCAGCGTGGTGATGTAGTCCAGGCCCTTGTACTCGAACTGCTCGCGCGGGTCCTGGTCGTAGTACGCCGTGCCCTGGGTGCCGGAGAAGTAGTTGCCGCGCTTGCGCCAGGCATACGCGGCCATCAGGTCCACGTGTTCGCCGCGCAGGCCCAGCGCCAGCCGCCAGGCCTGGTCCTCGCCGGCGAACACATTGGCTTCCGAACCGCGCGACTTCACCGGCACCAGCAGCGTGCTGTCGGCATACGGTGCCGAGGGCGAGCCCTGCGGGAACCCCGGCACCGTGCGGTAGTCCTCGCCGGTATGCAGCCGCGGCAGGCGTGGCGCCACCGCATTGCTGCTGCCTTCGATCTTCAGCTCCCCGCCGAAGCGCTCACCCGCTTCCACGATGTCATCGACGTCGATGGTCTTGATCACCAGCGCGCCACCGATCCCGCTGTGCACATCGCGCACCAGCCCCGGCCCCTTGATGACCTGGATGCCACCTATCAGGTTGGGATCGATGTAGTTGCGGTTGCTGACGCCGTTGTAGCCGCGCCAGACCGTAAGTGCCTGCTCGCCGCCGTCGATGCTGACCGGCACCCGCCCCGGCCCCTGGATGCCGCGGATGTTGATGTCCAGCGCGCCACTGTTGCGCGCATCGCCGCTGAACACACCGACCAGATCCTTGACCACGTCGGCCGGATTGGAGCCGCGGTAGCGCTCCACCCGGTCGCGCCCCGAATACGCCGTGGCCATGTCCAGCGCGAACACATCATCGTAGCCGCGCCGATCGCGGGCCTCGCCCCCTTCCGACTGCAGGCGACCGGCCACGTCCAGTGTCTCGGTCACCCGCACCCCTTCCCCTTCACCCGCCTCCGCTGCGGTACGCAGGCTCCAGGTGCCGTCCATGCCACGCTGCGCGCGCACGCCGCTGCCACGCAGCAGCAGCTGCAGGGCCTGCATCTGGCTGTACTCGCCGCTCACCGCGCTGGAGCGACGGCCTTCCACCAGGTCACTGCGGAACACCACCTGCACATCGGCCTGGCGGCCAAAGGCACGCACGGCGTCGGCCAGGGGCTGTTCCGGAATGGCGTACTGGCGCAGCGGCGCGACGACCGCCGGTTGCGCCTGCCCGGCCGGCACCCAGGCCAACTGCAGCAATGCGGTGGAAACAGCCAGGGCCAGAGCGGTGGCGCGACGATGACAGGCGGATGCCGTGGACGGCATGGACAGGAACTCCTCAAGCGGGGCGGGACCACGGACACGTCCGGTGCCCGGTGGTGTGTCTGGCTTGAGAAGAAACGCTGTTTCGCTCTGGCTATACCTCTATAGACAGCGGGCTGCGACGACTGCCCACGGTTTTTTCATGTTTTTTTTCATGCGACCGGTTCGTCCATGTTCCGAGGGTGCTTCACCACAGCAGCAACGCACCACCGGGCAAGCGCTGCACGCGCAGTCCCGCCTGCGCGGCCACGGCGACGATGGCCGTGTCCGGTTGCTGCAGGTGGAACAGGCCACTGACCCGTACGCGTGCGCCCTGCCCGCCCAGTACCCAGACCGGGCCACGACGGTAGCGCGCCAGGTCGGCGATGGCCTGCGCGGCCGGCCGATCATCGATCACTACCTCGCCACGCCGCCACGGCGCCATGCTCTCCGGATCTTCCAGCTGCACCGGCTGCAGCCAGTGCCCGTCACGGAACGCGCGTGCCTGTCCGGCATGCAGGCGCTGCACGCTGCCATCGCCCGGGCGCACATCGACCACACCCGCGCTGACCTGGGTGGTGACCGTGGTATCCAGCATCGACACGCTGAAGGCAGTGCCGATGTCACGGACCAGGCCGCCCGCTGCCTCGACCTGGAACGGGCGAGCCTCGTGCGCTACCTGGAACCAGGCCTGGCCGCGCAGCAGGCGCAGGTGGCGCTGCCGGTCATCGAACGAAAGTGCCAGCGCGGTGCCGGCATCGAGTACCGCCGTGCTGCCATCGGCCAGCTGCACCACTCGTGGCGCATCGCTGCTGCGCACATCACTGCGCGCCAGCAGCAACGCATGCGGAGCGGCCGCGACCATCAGCACCACGGCCGCAGCCGATGCCAGCAGCCACGGCAGGCGACGGCGCGGTGCGATCGGCCGCAGCCCCTGGCGGTCGCCGGTCAGCTCGGGCAGCGCGGCCAGCACCTCGGGCCCGGCAGCGTCCAACCGCTGCCAGAAGGCCTGCTGCTGGCGCCAGGCCAGCGCATGGCGTGGATCGGACTGCAGCCAGCGCTGCAGGGTGCGTTGCTGGCGTCCCGGCAACGGGCCTGCACTGCACCGTATCACCCAGCGCAACGCCTGCCTGGCCTGACGCGGCGAGGGTTCGGACGTGGTCATGGTTGTGGCCTGCCGCACCGCGAATGGGTGCGCTTTCCTGTTGTGACAACGGCGGGCACGATCTGCCCACGGCAATCGCCGCTCATCGGCCCATTCCCCGCTGCTGTTGCTGGATCAGCAGCGCTGCGCGCAGCACATGCTTGCCGACCAGGCTCTTGGAGACCCCCAGGCGCGCGGCAATCTCGCGTTCGCTCAGGCCCAGGTAGCGGTTGAGCACGAAGCACTCGCGTACCTGGGCCGGCAGGGCCAGGATGGTCTGGGTGATCTCGCGCAGCTGCGCCTGGTCCAGCGCCTGCGCCTCGCCGTCGTGGCCTGCCTCGGCCATGCCGGTGGCGTACTCGGCCATCGCGCGCCGCTCGCGGGCGTCGGCCTGGCTGCGGTTGAGCGCGTGGTGGTAGGCCATCCGGTACAGATAACCGCGCGGCTCCAGGATCGGTGGATCACCGGGCACGCTGCTGGCCTTCAGGTAGAGGTTCTGCAGGGTGTCCTCGGTGCTGGCCGGGTCGAGGTAGCGCGCGACGAAGCGGGACAACGCACGGCGCTCGCGGATCAGCAGCTCGACCAGCGCCAGGGCATTGGGAGACATAGGTGCCAAGGCCGGACCGGGGAATGATGGGCGTGATGGCGACGGTCCGGACGTGGATTGTGGGCTGCGGGGCCGCAGGCGGCAAGCCGCGCCACGAAAGCATCATCGACGCATGGCGTGGATGGAGGATCTACGGTTCCTCCAGCGCCTCGAAGCGTTCGGCGAGGTAGTCGATCAGCGCACGCACCGCAGGCAACAGGCCGCGTCGCGACGGGAACACCGCGTGCACGATGCCGTGCTTGGGCACCCACTCCGGCAGTACAGGCACCAGCGCGCCACTGGCCAGCTCGTCGCTGATCATCATCCGCGGCAGCATCAGCAGGCCCACCCCGGCCACCGCGGCGGTGCGCAACGCGATCATGTCATCGCTGACCAGCCGCGGGCGATGGTGCACGCTGGCCAGCACATCGCCCGGCCCGGTGTATTCCCAGGCATGCTGCTGGCTGGGCGATGCCAGATCCACGGTCGGCATCATCGCCAGGTCGGCCGGCACCTGCGGCGTGCCCAGCCGCTGCAGCAGCGCCGGGCTGGCACTGGTGCACCAGACCCGGCGCGCCAGCACGCGTACCACCAGGTCACTGTCCTCCAGCGGCGGCGGCCGCACGCGGATCGCCACGTCCACACCCTCGCCCACCACATCGACGCGCCGGTTGGTGGCGTCCAGCTGCACCGTCACCTGCGGGTGCAGGGCCAGGAAATCGGCCAGCATCGTGCCAATGCGCGCGTGCAGGATCGCGATCGGGCACGCCAGGCGGATGGTGCCGCGCGGCTCTGCGCGTGACATCGCAATGGCTTCCTCGGCCGCTTCGGCTTCGACCAGCATGGCCTTGCAGTGGCGGTAGTAGTCCTGGCCGACCTCGGTGACCGAGAAACGCCGGGTCGAACGCTGGATCAGGCGCACGCCCAACCGTTCCTCCAGCAGCGCGATGCGCCGGCTCAGTTTCGACTTCGGCATCGCCAGCGCCCGGCCGGCCTGCGAGAAGCCGCCATGCTCGACCACCATGGCGAAGTAGAACAGGTCGTTGAGGTCACAACGGCGGATATCTGCGATGAACACGGGGCGATCTCCTGCGGCCACGGCCTGCAGACATTGTTCACCAGATAGGACTATGACGGCAAATATTGGCGTCTACCGGCCTTATTGTCACGGCGATATCGTCTTCGCAACGAAGAACAGCGGCCGGCAGCCCCGGCCAAGGAGATCGCCATGAAGCGTGTCACCGGTACCTACAGCGCCCCGCGCCCGCACTGGGTGGGCGACGGATTCCCCGCCCGCTCGATGTTTTCCTACAACACCCACGGCCAGCACCTCAGCCCGTTCCTGCTGCTGGATTATGCCGGCCCGTACACCTTCGCCCCCAGCAATACGCCGCGTGGCGTCGGCCAGCATCCGCATCGCGGATTCGAGACCGTCACCATCGTCTATGAGGGTGAGGTCGCCCACCGCGATTCGACCGGGGCCGGCGGCACCATCGGCCCGGGTGACGTGCAGTGGATGACGGCTGCCTCCGGCATCCTCCACGAGGAATTCCACACGCCGGAATTCAGCAGGCGCGGCGGCACGCTGGACATGGTCCAGCTGTGGGTGAACCTGCCGGCGCGCGACAAGATGGGCGCACCGGGCTACCAGACCCTGCTCGACGCAGAGATTCCCTCGGTGGATCTGCCCGATGGCGCCGGCCGCGTGCGGGTCATCGCCGGCCGCTTCCACGGTCATGCCGGCCCGGCGCGCACCCACACGCCGATGGATGTCTGGGACATCCGCCTGCAGCAGGGCCACCACACCGACCTGCCGGTGGCCGAGGGCCGCACGCTGGCGCTTGTGGTGCTGAAGGGTACGGTGCGGATCAACGGCGGCCAGCCGGTCGGCGAAGCGCAGCTGGTCACCTTCGACCGCAGCGGCGAGGACGTGTTCGTCGACGCCGACAGCGACGCCACCGTACTGCTGCTCAGCGGTGAGCCGATCGACGAGCCGGTGGTGGGCTATGGCCCGTTCGTGATGAACAGCCAGGCCGAGATCGCGCAGGCGGTCAACGACTTCAACAGCGGCCGCTTCGGCCAGATCGCGCACTGATCGTTTCAAGCGGCGGGCGATGGCCCGCCGCACCCTCCGGGCCATCGCCCGCTTTTTCCAGGAGACTGACCATGAGTACCCCCGCCAACTTCAACGGTGCCCGCCCGGTGATCGATCCGGACAACGCCGCGATGCTGCTGATCGACCATCAGAGCGGCCTGTTCCAGACCATCGGTGACATGCCGTTCACCCGCGTGCGCGCCCACGCCACCGCGCTGGCCAGGATGGCCACGCTGGCAAAGATGCCGGTGATCACCACTGCCTCTGTTCCGCAGGGCCCGAACGGCCCGCTGATCCCGGAGATCCACGACGCAGCCCCGCATGCCCAGTACGTGGCGCGCAAGGGCGAGATCAACGCATGGGACAATCCGGAATTCGTTGCCGCAGTGAAGGCCACCGGCCGCAGGCAGCTGATCATTGCCGGCACCATCACCAGCGTGTGCATGGCCTTCCCGTCCATTGCCGCCGTTGCCGATGGCTATCAGGTGTTCGCGGTCATCGATGCCTCGGGCACCTATTCGAAGATGGCCGAGGAGATCACCCTGGCCCGGGTGGTGCAGGCCGGCGTGGTGCCGATGGACACCGCCGCGGTGGCCTCGGAGATCCAGCGCAGCTGGAACCGCGACGATGCCCAGCAATGGGCCGAGGTCTACACGAAGATCTTCCCGAACTACCAACTGCTGATCGAAAGCTACCTGAAGGCGCAGGACGTGCAGAAGAACCACGAGCCGCTGGATTCGCAGCGCAGCTGACCTACGCCCGGGGTGCCGGCCCGCTGTCGGCACGCCTCTCAACCGGAGACCCATCATGTCCAGTGAACCGATCCGCGACCCGGCCAGCGATCATCTGCTGACCCCGCAGAACTCCGCCTTCATCATCATCGACTACCAGCCGGTGCAGGTGAACTCCATTGCTTCGATGGACCGCCAGTTGCTGGTCAACAACATCGTCGGCACTGCCAAAGCCGCAGTGGCTTATGGCCTGCCGATCGTGCATTCGACGGTGAACGTCAAGACCGGCCTGAACAAGCCGCCGATTCCGCAGCTGCGCCAGGTGCTGGGTGACTATCCGACCTACGACCGCACCACCATCAATTCCTGGGAAGACGTCCAGTTCCGCAGGGCGGTGGAAGCCACCGGCCGCCGCAAGCTGATCATGACCGCGCTGTGGACCGAGGCCTGCCTGACCTTCCCGGCCTTGGATGCGTTGAAGGAAGGCTATGAGGTGTATGTGGTGGTCGACGCCGTCGGCGGCACCTCGCTGGCCGCGCACGATGCCGCGCTGCGCCGCATCGAACAGGCCGGCGGCCAGCTGATCAGCGTGCCGCAGCTGTTCTGCGAGCTGCAGCGCGACTGGGCCCGTTCGGAAACGGTGCCGGCCTTCATGAACCTCTTCATTGAAACCGGCGGTACGGCGGGCATCCAGTTCTCGTACGATCGTACCGAGTAACCGGGTGGCGGCGCCGGTCCTGGCTGGCGCCGCCTTTGGGGAGCCGTCGAGCATGGCTCGACGCTACAGTGGGTTTGGTCGAGCGTGGCTCGACGCCATGGACAGATGGAGAATGTGATGGCCTACGCACGCATTGTTTCGACCGCCGACAATTACCTGCACCACATCAGCAATGGCAGCGTCGATGTGGATGCGGACGAGCCCGCCTCGTTGGGCGGCCAGGGCAAGGGCTTCGCGCCGTTCGACCTGTACCTGGCCTCGCTGGCGGCGTGCACCGCCATCACCCTGCGCATGTACGCGCAGCGCAAGGGCTGGGACCTGGGCGAGTTCCATGCCGAGCTGCGCTCGGAACGTGATGAGGACGGGCGCCTCCACGTGCACCGCGTGCTGCATGCCAGCGCCGAGCTGAGCGATGCGCAGTGGCAGCCATTGCTGGAGGTGGTGGAAAAGACCCCGGTGACCCTGGTGATGCGCGAAGGTGCACGCATCACCAGTGAGCGTGGGGCGGCGGCGTAACAGAAGGCTCAGCGCCGTGAATGCAGCACCGTGCGCTGGCGCATCGCGTTGAATTCCTGCTCCACCTGCTGGATGTCTTCGGCCTGGAACCCGGCGGCATCCAGCAGCTGGTCGGCGGCAGCGGCCGCCAGCGGATCATCGTCACGCTGGCGCCAGCAGCGCGCCGGCAGGAAGTAGCCCACTTCGCTGCGCCCGCGCATGATCACCACCGGCCGGCCCGCGTACAGCAGGAACTCGGCCAGGTGCTGGCGCAGGCCCTCCACGGAAACATAGGCCGGTCCAACACCCAGCATCTGGCTGGACGGTTCGGGACTCTCGAACAGCTTGCGACGGCTCATCCACTCCTCCTTTTGAACAACGCGTGGTCTCCTTTCCCTAGACGGGCGCATCGCTGCGCCCCCGCCACGCACTACGTGATCCGCATCACGCCCGCTACTCAGAAGCCGGTGTTGAACTCCAGCTGGAACACGTCGATCGACAGCGGCGCACCGAACACTTCCTTGGCCGCCATCCACTTGCCGCTGATCCAGCTGCGCGCGTCCAGCGCATAGGCACCGCCCACGTAGTAGCCGCGGGCGTTGGTGCCACCGAGGTGGAAGTTCGGATCGTTGTAGGCATCCGGCAGCGCATCGGCCTCGATGTGCTTGTAGCCCAGCAGCGCCTGCCACTGGCCCTTCTCCTTCAGCTCGGTGGCACCGAAGGTGGCCTGCAGCATCCATGCCGTGTCGCCGCTGCGGAAGGTATCGATGCTGGCGGCACCACCGGCACCGTAGTTGTTGACGATGCCGTTGTTAGCGCGACTGAACATCGCCTGCTTGTCATAGGCCAGGTTGCGGATGTAGTCGCCTTCAAGGCGCAGGCCGACGTCCTGGGCCAGCTGCGTATCCCAGCGCAGGTTCAGCGTGGCCAGGCGGAATGCCGAGGCCAGGCCGACATACTGCGGGGTGGGCGTATTGGCCGGATCCAGCGGATTGCGCGCGATGTCGCGGATCAGCATCAGGGTGTTGCCCTTCTGCATGAACGCCGGACGCGACCAGTCGGTGTCGCAGCCCACCGCGCCCGCATACAGCGCGCACGGCGAGGACAAGCGGCCGCTGATGTTCTTGAAGTCGTAGTAGCCCAGTGCCGCGCGCAGCGCGTTGTCGTCATTGAAGCGCCAGTTCACGCCCACCTGCGCGCCGGACAGCCACTTGTTCTCGTTCGGGGTCTTGACCCGGCTCTGGCTGGGCGCGCTGTCGGAGGTGTACTCCAGCGGTACCACCGCCAGGTTGCCGAACAGGCCGAGGTCGCCGCCGTCGAAGTCGTACTTCAGGTTGGCGGCCAGGCCATCGAAGTTGAGGTCGTTGGAGAACAGCGTGTCGCTGGTCCAGAACGGATTGCCGAAGCGGCCGCCACGCACCGTCACCCAGTCGGCCGGGCTGTAGGCCAGCCATGCCTGGTCCAGCCATACATCCTTCTTGCTCAGGCCGCCACCCAGCTGCTCGGTGGTCGACACCGGGCCATTGCTGCTGCCGCTGGCCAGGCGCACACCGGCCGTGGTGTGCTGGCCGATGGTCGCCTCGATGCCCAGGCGGGCGCGGATGCGCCACAGGTTGCGGCGGTCCTGGCGGGTGTTCAGCAGTGGTGGCAGCTGCAGGTTGGTGTTGGTGTTGGTGTCGAAGCCGTTGCCGGAATTGATCGACGACCAGTTGCTCACGATATCGCTGTTGCGTTCGGAGAAGAAGCGCGATTCGCTGCGCACGCGCATGTCACCGGTGACCTTGATGCGCTTGGTCCACTCAGCCACTTCGTTCGGTGCCGCCCAGCCCTCGGACCTGGCCTGCGCCATCACGTCCTGGCGTACTTCGTCACGGATGCCGTCGCGCACGCTCTGCGGCACGTAGGGCACGCGCACGTCGCCGGCCTCCAGGGCGACACCGCCACTGGCGGCCGAGGTCGCGGTGGCTGCGCTGCGCTGGGCGGCCGCCGCTTCGGCCTCGGCCTGCACCAGCAATGCCTGGCCGTCTTCTGGTTTCAGTGCGCCGCTGGCGATCAGGCCCTTGATCAGCTTGACCATGGTGGTTTCAGCGGCCATCGCACCGGCCGGGGCGGCCAGGCTGAGCAGCACGGCGCAGCACAGCAGCGCCCGTCGGGCCGGCCGCGGGCGGCGGGAATCGGTTCGTGCGCGGACGTGGTCGTTCATCACGGTTCTCATCGAAAGAAGGGAAATCACGGAGGTCGGGAATCAGGCCCCGGGCCGGCGGCCCTGGATCAGGACGCGGGCGGGGAAATCAAGCGACGGTGGGGGTGCCTGGTCGACCTTGCCGATGCGACGCAGTGCATCGAGCACGGCCGCGTCGGCCTCCTCGTTGCCACTGCCACGCACCAGCTCGACCTTTTCCAGGCGGCCATCGCTGGCCAGCCACACATTCACCTGCAGCTGGAACGCCAGGCGCTTGACCTTGTCGTCGCGCGAGATCGCCTGCTGCATCAGGTAGCCGAGGTAGCGCCCATAGGTGGCATTGCCGGCACCGCCGCGACCGACGCCGGACGAACCGCCACCACTGCCGGACTGGATGCCGAAGTTGTCACCGCCGGCCTGCGCATCGGCGTTCATCGTCACCGGATCGGCATTGTCCGGAGTCGGTGCCGGCTCTTCAGCCGGCGTCGGCTGCTCCAGCGGCTCCGGTTCGGGCATCGTCTCCTCCGGCGGCGTTTCCGGCTCCGGCGGCTTTTCCGGCGGCGGCGGGGGTGGCGGAGGCGCTGGCGGCAGCGCCAGCATCGGCGGCTGCACCACCGGCCGACGGGTGCTGGCGGTGTCCTTGAACAGCATCCACCACACGGCGATGCCGAGCACCAGCAACGCGGCCAGCACCAGCGCGACAGTCACCAGCAGCTGGCGACCGCGCATGCCGGGCTCCGGCCGAGGGGGTTGATGGGCCGTCATGCCTCAGCCCTGCGCCTTGCCGGTGACCAGGCCGACCTGGGCGAGCTCCAGGCGCCGCAGCAGGTCCAGCACCTCGACCACGCGGGCGTACTGCACCTGCGCGTCACCGCGCACGATCACCGGGAAATCCGGCGTGGTCGCGCGCTCGGTGCGCAGGCGGTCTTCCAGCTCCGCCATCGTCACCGGGTAGGCATCCAGAAACACCTGGCCACTGGGGTCGATGGTGATCGCCTTGGTCTTGGGCTTCTCCAGCGCGACGCTGTTGCTGGCCTTCGGCAGGTTGACCTCGATGCCGGGGATGGAAGCGTTGCTGGTCAGGATGAAGATCACCAGCACCACCAGCAGCACATCGACGAAGGGCGTCACGTTGATGCCCTTCTCGCGCTTCTTGATGCCGAACTTCGCCTTCTGGCCCATGGCGCGCCCCTCAGCCCTGGACCGCGGCCGGGCCGCGCCCGTCCTGCTCTTCAGCCAGGCGCGCGGCGAACTCGTCGATGAACACCGCCATGTCCGCGCCGATCGCTTCGGCACGCGCGCCCAGATAGTTGTAGCCGAACAGCGCCGGGATCGCGACGCCGAGGCCCGCGGCGGTACACAGCAGCGCTGCGGCCATGCCCGGTGCCACCGAGTTGATGTCCACCGCGCCGGCCATCGCCGCAACCACGAACACCAGCATGATGCCGATCACGGTGCCGAACAGGCCCACGTAGGGCGCGCCTTCGATGGTGGTCGACAGCCAGTTCATGCGCCGCGCCATCGCTTCCTGCTCGCGCACCATCACTGCATCCATCGAGGCGCGGATCGCCGCGATGGTGGCACCACTGAGGTAACCGCTGTTGCCATCGCGCTGGTGGCGTTGCTGCATTTCATCGATGGCCACCTGGTAGATGCGCCACAACGAGCCATCGTGCATGGCGGTCGGCGCCTTGCCCTGGCGGTCCATGTCGGACAGGGTGCGCAGCGGTACGCCGGACAGCTTGCCGAAGCTCTCGGTGAACACCGCATTGGCCTTGCTGGTACGACCGAAGTGGCGGCTCTTGCCGATCATGATCGCCCACGACAGCAGCATCATCAGGCCAAGGATGGCGACCACCACCCAGGCATCGAACGGCATCGCCTTGAGAATGAAGGCGAAGTGGCTCTGCCCGGCGGACTGCTCGTCGGCGCCGTAGCTGACCAGGCGCGAGTCGGCGCCCTGAGCGGTGGCGTCGGCCAGCAGCAGCGCGGCCGGGCGTGCCACCCGCGAAATGCGCAACTCGTCCAGGGCACCTTCGAAGTTGGCCAGCGGCTGCGCGGCGCCCGGCGCATCGGCGCCGACCACCGGCGCGGTGGCCAGCGCCGGCAGCGCACCGCTCAGCTGGGCAGCTACGCGCCCATTGAGGTACAGCTGCAACGCGCCGTTCTCTGCCGTCAGTGCAACATGCGCCCACTGCCCTTCCGGAATCGGTTGCGCCGGCGTGCTGCGCTGGCCATTGAGCTGCACGAACGGCACGCGGTTCTCGATGCCCAGCACCAGTTCGGAAGCACCATCACGGCGGGCGTAGATGGCTTGAGCCGCATTGTTGCTGCCCGGCTTGATCCAGGCCGAAACGGTGAGCGGCGCGCCCGCTTCCTGCGCCAGCGACGCGCTGGCCGGCAGCGGCAGCGGGCCGGCGCCCAGCTGCACGCCGCGGCCGATCACCGCGCCTTCCGACGGCGGCACCACCGCACCGGCATTGTTGCCATAGGCGGTGGTGTCGCGTGCCGGCGCATTGGCCTCGGCAAAGTGGTAGACCAGCGTGTAGTCCGGATCGAACACCTGCTGGCCGTTGCCGCTGGCCGGGGCTTTTTCATTGCCGTAGTACATCCAGATGGTCTGCGGCGCGGCGGCACTGACCGCCGGCAGGTCCACCCAGACCAGGGCCAGGCCCAGCGTGGGATCGAACTGCTCGATCTGGTGGGCCAGCACGGTACGGCCATCACCCGAGACGAAGCGAAGGTCGTTGCCCGCATCCTGGGTGCCGTCGAAGCCGAAGTTGCCGGTATGCAGCCGCAGCAGCAGTGGCGTGCGGCCCGGGTCACCGGCCAGGCCCGCGCCCTGCGGGCCCGCGTCTACGGTGATCGGCTTGCGGTATTTCCATTCGGCCTGCCACCAATTGGCATCGGCCGCAGCCGCAGGCAACGCAACCAGCGCGGCCAGCAGCAGCAACACTCGGGAAAGCAAACGGTCCATGCGAAGGGTCTCCGGAGAACGCATGTTCAAGGGAAGGGTCAGTAGCTGGTGCTGATGTTGAAATGCAGGCGCGGGTCGTCCTTGCGCGTGACCGGGCCATCGGCATACGGCCAGGCGTAGTCCAGACGCAGTTGGAGGTGTTCACCCAGGCGCAGCTGCGCGCCCAGACCGACCGAGGCCAGGTTGTACTTGTCGCGCTGTTCGGGCAGCGGCTGGCGCAGGCGCAGGTGGGCCGCGTCGGCAAAGCTGTAGACACGCAGGTCGGTGCCGCTCCACAGCGACCACGCAGGCGTGCGCCATTCCAGGCTGGCCAGGCCGCCGTAATCGCCGATCGCCTCGGCCGACAGATAGCCGCGCACGGTGTACATGCCACCGGCGGCGAACTGCTCGGCCGACACCAGCGGCGCATCGGTCACCTGCAACGAGCCACGCGCATACCACTGCCAGTCGCTGCTGAACGTGTGCGTGTTGGCGACGTCCGCCTTGAACGCGACGAAACTGGGGTCTGCCCAGTAGCGCTTCTGCCCGAACCCGATGGCATCACTGCCATAGCCGAACAGACGACGGGTACCGGCCACCAGCTGCGTGTTGATACTCAACTGATCCTGCTCGCCCTGGCGCACGCCGACGAAGGCCAGGGTGATCGGCGCATACTTCAACGGTGTCTTCAGGCTGTCCTTGCCCATCTGCGTGTCTTCCTCGGTGTCCTTGAAATCCACACCGAGGCTGAGCTGGCGCCACCACCGGCTGCTGCCGGCAAGGCGGTAGTTGAGCTTGAGGCCGATCGAATGGCCGTTGCCGATCACGTTGGTGCCGGTGCCGGTACCGACCTGCCCGCCTGCATTCAACACGCGGCTGTCGGATCTGTAGCCGGAGGCTTCCAGGCTCCACGGCGTGCCTTCGAACGGCATCGTGTACGAGGCCGAGAACACCTTGGCCTGCTTTGTATCTTCCGGCGCCAGGTACACGCCGATGTTGGCGCTGTGCCCGCGCTTCCACAGGTTGTCGTAAGCCAGCGACGCACTCAGGCGCAGCCTCTCGGTGTCGGCACTGTGGTCGTTGTTGAGTGACGCGCTGGCACGCCACGGCGACTTCTCCTCGACCTGCAGGTCCACATCCATCGTGCCCGGCACCTGGCCTTCGCGCACCAGCGGCATCACCTGGCGACGCCCGCCTTCGTTCAGTGCGGTCAGTTCCTTCTGGGCCTGGTCGAAGTCCGGCACCTTGCCCTCGGCCAGTGCCGGTACGCGATCGCGTATGCGGTCGGGCGATTCGTGGCGGGTGCCGACCACGCGCAGCTGGCCGATCGGCGTCTGCTGCACCTTCAGCAGCACCACGCCGCCACTGACCTGCTGCTCGGGGAGTTCGACGTAGACCGACTGGTAGCCCGCCTGCTGGTACAGCGCGTGGACCGCATCGCGCGCCTTCTCGACATCGGCCAGGGTCCTGCCCGGGCCGAGGAACGGCTCTACCGTCCGTTCGATCTGGCGCGGATCGAGCACGGTGTTGCCGCGCACGATGTATTCATTGATGTTCACGCTGGGCGCAGGCGCTGCCTCCTGCGCGGACAATGGCAGCGGCATCGCGGCCAGCGCCAGCACCAGCGGATGCAGGCGCAACGGAAAGCGGACGGCTCGGCACGGAACAGGAGTCATCGAAGGCATCGCGTCGTATCGGAGGGAGTGGCCAGGGAGCGGCGCGTGGGTCTACCAACAGGACGTGCACGTCGCGTCAAAACCGCCACCAGTTTTGTGACAGCACTGTCATCTTGTGACAGCGCCAGAGCACTCGCCGGCGTAGACTGCCCTCGCCAAACGTCTTCATTGCAGAGCGTCGGTTGTTGCAGGAGATTCGAGATGAGTGAGCCATTGAAGGCGGGCCTTCGCCCTGCCCTCGCCCTTGCCTTGTTGCTGGCGTTGCCATCGGCCTGGGCCGGAGAGGCGAAGAAGCAGGACGGTGCTGCGCCGTGCATCGAAGTACAGGTCAACGGCGAGCGCATCCCCGCGTGGGAATGCCTGCAACGCAGGCTGTCGCCGGCGCCGAAATCGGCGAAGTCAGCGGCGCTGCCGGATGCCGAACGCCTGATGCGGCAGCCCGGCAACCAGCTGATGCAGTACAACCTGGAAGGCACGCGGCAACGCATGGGCGATGCCTTCGGGCGGTCCGTGGTACCGCAGCGTCCGGCGCGATGAACCCATGCATCTGCAGAGCCGAGCCCACGCCCGGCTGCGCCTGCACACCGTTCAACAGCCATGCAGAGGCAGCCGAGCGCGGGCTCGGCTCTACCGAGCGCCGCCCTGCGGAGCGGCCGGCACGATGCCATCGTTCGGCACCGGTGGCAGCGCGGGCACCGGCAGGCTGCGCGATTGCCCAGCCTGGTTCAGTTCCGCCGCGTTGGCGCTGATGCTGGCCAGCACCGTACAGGGCCCCAGCCGCTGGCCGGGCGCGTAAGCCTCCGGCGGGCGTCCATCCACCGACAACAGGGCCAGGGGCGCGTGGTCACCCGCCATCACACCCAGCACGACCACCTCGGTCTGCACCGCACCGGGCGACAGCAGCCGCACCAGCGGCAGACTGGCCACCGCATCGAACAGCGGCCGGGCCGGCGCATCGGCATGCGCTTCGCTGGCCGCCGCCGCAGGCGCCACCGCAGACAGGGTGACGCTCCAATAGGCCACCACCGCCAGCAGCAGGGTGGCCGCCAGCAGGGTCAACATCCGATTGCGATCCCAGCGCCTGCCATCCATGTTCCGCACCATCGCCACGTTCGTGTCCGCCCACGCTAGCAGCCGCCGCTGACGCTTTTGTTTCATCATACGGGCCTACGCTGGCAGGCATCGACCTGGACAGGAGGCAACGTCGATGCAGCACGTGCCGCGTGGTTTCACCCTGCTGGAACTGATGGTGGTGCTGGTGATCATCGGCATCTGCACGGCGGGCATCGGCCTGGGCCTGGGCAGCCTGCTCGACCCCGCGCGCCAGCTGCGGCAGGAGGCCGAACGACTGGCGCAGCGCCTGCAGGTGGCGCGCGACGAGGCCCGCATCGATGGCCGCCCCCTGCGCTGGCAGGCCGACGCCGCCGGCTACCGGTTCAGCAGGCGCGAAGGCACCCGCTGGGTGGACGTGCAACGCGACGACCTGCTGCGCCCACAGTCATGGCAACCGGCCGGCATCGTGGTGCAGCCGGCCACCCCGGTTGAACTGAGCCCGGAGTGGATCGGCGTGGCATGGGAACTGACGTTGTCGTTGCAGGGCCGCCAGCTGCGTCTTCGTGACGATGGCAGCGGACAGTTGCAGGTCGTGCAGTGAAGCGGAACATGCGCGGATTCACCTTGATCGAAGTGCTGATCGCACTGGCGATCGTTTCGATTGCGCTGGCTGCGGTCATGCGCTCGGTCGCGGTGGCCACCGACGATCAGTCACGCCTGCGCGACCGTCGCCTGGCGCTGCTGTGCGCGCAGGACCGCTGGCAGGAGCTGCGCCTGGCCGGGCAGCCGCCGCAGGATGCACGGCTGCGCTGCGTGCAGGGGCGAAGCAGTTTCCTGGTGCTGCAGCATATCGGCACGGGGGGTGACGGACAGCCGCAACTGGAACTCAGCGTGGCTGCCGAAGATGCACCGCGGCAGTCGCTGGCGCGGATGCAGCTGCCGTGGACCGCGGCGCAATGAAGCGTACCGCCGCAGGCTTTACCCTTATCGAGGTGATGATCGCGATCACCATCATGGGCGTGCTGGCGCTGATCTGCTGGCGAGCGCTCGACAGCGTGGCCAGCAGCGACCAGCGCCTGCGCCGGGCCGATGCCGAGACCACGACGGCACTGCGCGTGCTGCAGCAGTTCCAGCGCGATATCGAGATGCGTGCCGACGATGCGCTGATGAACGGCGCGGTGCGCCCGGCGGATCAGCCTCAGCGCCTGCTACCCCCTTCACTGGTGAGCGAACGGCATCCGGATGGAAGCTTTGCGCTGGAGATCACCCGCAGCGTCGACAGTGATGGGCTGCGCTGGCAGCGGGTGCGCTGGTGGCGGCAAGGCAACACGCTATGGCGCGCCAGCGGTACGGCGACGGACCGCTATCCCCTCCCCGCGCCGGTTCCTTCGGAAGGCATTGCAGTGGCAAAGGATGTGCAGCGGTTCGAGGTGCGCGCCTGGCAACCCGGGGCCGGCTGGGCGATGCTGCCGAGCGAGGGCGAGGTGCTGCCGGCCACCGGGCTGGAACTGCGGCTGGGCCTGCGTGACGGGCGTGGACCGCTGGGCTACCGGCGCGTGCTGGAGCTTTAGGATTCCTCCCAGGCAAAGCATCCACGCATGGCGTGGATCTACTGCCGAGCGGCTTCTACTGCCCGGCCTGCCCTGGTGGGTGCCGACCGTTGGTCGGCACTGAGGCTGGCCCAGCCATCCACGCATGGCGCGGATCTACTGCCGAGCCCGCCGCCGGGCGCGCTCCTGCACCCGGCGGCGCCGTGTCGGTGGTCCTCACCGCTGATGGCCGCTCCCTGCCCTCCGTGCCATCCTGGCTGGGGCCGCTTCCGTTCCGTGGCGGCTGGCCCGATGCTGTTCGTTCTTTCGGCCCGGTCGCATCCACGCATGGCGTGGATCTATTGCCGACCTTGGTGGGCAGCAACGTGTGCCGACCAAGGACGGCACCTATCGGCGCTGCGTGCCCTCGTCGCGACTTGCCTGCGGGAACTGGAAGGCACTGTTGGCGTCATAACCGCTGTTGGCAGTGTTGCCACGCGCCGGCGGATTGATGGCGCTGGTACCACTGCCGAAGCCCAGAATCTGCACGCTGATCACCGACGGCTGGTTGCGCCGTGCCTCGTCCTGGCTCTTGCGCATCACATCCTGTGCCGCCTGGCTGGCGCTGTTGGCTGCCGCACTGGCCGAGGCCAGCGCATTGACGTTCACCGATGCCAGCACCGGCAGGCCCTTGCTCTCGCCCTGTACCTGGATGTTGGCGGCGTTGAGCACCTGCAGCGCCGCCAGGTTGATGTTGCCCGAGACGCGGATACCAGCCTCGCCCGCGTCGATGATGCCCAGCGGCGCGACCAGGTCGACGTCGCCCGGCGGCACTTCGGCGATGGGGTTCAACGTCGCGATGCCTGCGCCACTGGCGGGAGCCTGCGGCGACAGGATCACATTGCCCCAGCCGTCATAGACGCGGCGCGGTGGCGTGTACAGCAACGTCGTCCGCGAACCACGACCGGCGTTGATGTCACCCTGCTCCGACCACGCCAGGATGTCGCCACCGAAGGTGGTCATCACCCGCGACAGGCCCAGCAGCACGCTGTCCTGGCTGAACAGCCGGATATCACCTTGCCCCTGGGTGACAAGGCCGGCGCTGGCGGGTGGCACCACGCCCTGCACACCGATCACGATCTGCCCACCCGGTGCCATCAGTTCGATGTTGCCGCCCGCCTCGGTACGCACGCCGGAGCCACCGTACATCACGATATCGCCGGTACGGTCGATCGTCGCACCGGCCGCATTCCTGTCCGGCATCAGCGTGGCGATGGCTTCGCGCCCGCGCAGGTAGGAGCCGAAGCGGGGCCCTTCTGCATCGGTATATTCCCGTCCACCTTCGCGCAACTCGGCGTAATAGACCTGGCGCAGGAAAATGCGCTGCTGTTCCTGCGGCAGCGCATCGAACGCCGCCAGCGCCCCGTCGCCGTCGGCCGCCACGCCGAAGCGCTGCTGCAGCCACTGCTTCAACTCCTGGTTGTAGACCTTGACTGCCTTGCCCGGCTGCGATGCAAGCGATTGCGCGGGGTCGGCAAGGTTGGCAGGGTGCAGATAACGGGCACGCAGGGCCGCGAAATCGAACTGCTGGTTGCCGGCCGTCAGCGCGATGCTGGCGCCGGGACGGGTGTCGCCCTGCACGATGCCACCGAGGCTGGCGATGCTGCCCGCATCCTCCTGGCGCAGCTGGCGGCCGGCACTGATCTCGGTGTTGCCGGGGCCAGCGATGGTCGCGTTCAGATGCACGATGTCGCGGCCCGCCGCCGCCACCGTGATGTCGGTGGGCGCGGTGTTCAACGCGGTCATCGACACCCCGAGGATGTCCCGACCTGCCCGCAGTTGCACGGCGCCGGCGGCCTCGAACCAGTTCAACTGCGTGCGCTGCCCCGCGTTGGGATTCAGCGTGCGCTGGGCGCCGGTGGCCAGACCCATGATGTCGCCCTGCACCGCGTAGAAGCGGCTCGGCGCCAGTGCCGCAGACACAGTGGACAGCGGCGTATTCGGACCGAATGCGAACAGTGGAAGCGACCCCGCCGGCGATGCCGTGTTGCCGTCGACCGACAGGTTGTGCCGCGTGCGGGTCACATTGCCTGCGGAATCCCCCTCCTCGGCCATGAATGCCGGGTCGAAGGGTCCAGGCAGGCGCGCGTCACTGGCCGAGCGCGCGATCTGGGTCGCGCCAGGCTGGGCGAAGATGCCGCCACCGGCCAGGACGTCCAGCCGTCCTGTCGCCGAGGGTGCCAGCAGGATCACATCCTGCGTCCCCGGCGTGGCGCTGATCCGGTCCAGCTTGATGTCACCCTGCGCAGCAATGGCGCTGAAGCGCGAAGGATAGAGCCAGTAATTCAGCAGATCATCACCGCCACGCACAACAAGCTGGACCTGCTCCCGCCACAGATTGCTGCCCGTCACGTTTTCCGGCCCGGCGAGGCCTGGCGCGAGGTCACCACCGGCACTGAACAGATCCACGGCCGTGTTGGCGGTCCACAGGGAGAACCACGTACTGCCTGCAGCGCGCGCGCCATCATCCTGCAGCACCGCGCTGTAGTTGGCCAGCGGAACCCGGCCGGCATCGGCGACGCCGCCGAGCACCACATCGCCCCGCGCCTGCAGCTGCGCGGCGGCATCGCCCAGCACCAGCACCGGCCCGCCCATCGCGCGGGCGGCGTCAGGCGCAAACAGGTCTGCCGCCCGCTGCTTACCCAGCGTCGCGTAGCTTTCCAGGGTGACGCCCATTGCACCGATGCGCCCCGCATCGAGCTGCAGGCTCCCACGCAGGTTGCTGAAGGTACCGTTGAGGTCGAGATTCTGTCCCGCCCTGGAGGGGTTGAGGCTGGAGATCGTCGCCTGCAGGTTCGGATTCAGTGCGCCACCGATACGCAGCTGCAGGTCGCCGCCGCCGGTCAGGTGCAGCTGGCCATCGCTGACCCGGCCGGTCGATCCCACCGCAGCAATGATCGCACCCGAGCGCGGTGCGATCGTCGACACCAACGCGTCACCTATCGCATCGCGCACGCCGGCGTCACGCCCGGCCTCCAGCGTCAGGTTGCCCCCGCCCAATGTGCCGAAGCCGGTGAAACCAACCATCCGTGGAGAAGCGCCGGCGGCAGCGGACACGTTGGTGTAGGCGCCAAAGTTCACCCACCAGCTGGTCGGCACCGGCTCGACCCCAGTGGTGCCGCCGGTACCCTGCCGCCACAGCCAGTTGCCGACCGCGGCACTGGAGTACAGCGCCCAGTCGCGATCGCTGCTGCCCGACTCTGCGCGCGCGGTCCAGGCGTCGCCGACGATATCGCGTCCGGCTTCGACGCGCAGGTTGCCACCATGATCCGGATACCAGGCCTGGTAGCTTGCCATCGCGGCGTCATAGCTGCCCGGCACCAGGTTCGGCCCCAGCACTGCGGTGTTCCAAGGGGCCGCTGCACGGGGCGAATTGAAGGCAGCGTCGCGGCCCCCACCCAGCGCGGCGGGAGTGCCGGCGGTGTAGACGCCAAAGCCTGACTTCATCACGACGTCACCGGCCGCGAGCAGTTCCATGTCGCCCCTGCCGGTGCGCAGTACGCTCCACGCCGGCGTGCCTGCGCGCTTGCCGTAAGTGGTCACTTCGGTCTGCGTGCCGCCGCCGGCGCAGTAGGTGGGCGCGGTGCTGCAGAACTCGTCTTCGGTCATGCCAAACATCGCGGCGAAGTCCTTCGCAGGGGTGCCTGCGTAGGACTCGTCGCCCCAGTAATCCAGCGAGCCCTGCGCGGCCACCTGGCGGGGTGCCGGGCCGCAGTAGTCGGCCGACATCGCGCAGAACTCGTCTTCGGTGAAGCCGAACATGTCGGCCAGCTCCGCGATCGGACGGCCTGCATAGGAGGTGTCGCCGATCCAGTCCAACGATGCCTGCTCGGTCAACGCGCGATCCCCCACCCAGATGATTTCCGTCTTGACCGTACCGATCGAGCCCTGGTGGGTGTCGGCCAGCACCACGCTGCCTTCGCTGCCCCAGCGCCGGCTGCGTGGGTCGGCTGCCCCGGTATCGGCGCCGGCAACAACGGTCAGGTCCCAGGAGGTGGTGCCCTCGGCCAGCATCGGCGCCAGCGCCCAGTTGCGCCCCTGGTTGCCGCCGGCATCGGCCGGCCTCAGATTCACCGGCGCGTCGCCGGGCAGCTCCACCTTGGTCAACGACGGGATGTACGCGCCCACCTTGAGCGCGACTTCGCGTGCCAGGCGCAGCGCAACCGGCAGCACCGCGCCGGCGGGCCACTCCTGTGCCGCCATCTGTACCGCACTGCGCAGGCGGAAGCCGGCCCCCAGCCGCGCACCGGCCGCCAGCATCAGCGGCTCCTGCAGCACGGTGCCCGCGGCCAGCGTCTGCCCGGAGTCGGTGGTCACCGCCGCACCCAGCACCGTGCCTGCAGGCAGCCGCAGGTTCTGCGAGATCACCATCGGCGCGGGCAGCACGGTACCGACCGGAAGCGTTACCGATTCGACCGGCACGTCATAGTTCAGGCGGGTGCCGGCCTGGAACTCGGTGCCGGGCTGCAGCTTCACTCCGTCCACCGGCACCACCAGCCCACCGCCAAAGGGGGTGTGCCCCGCGCTGCCATTGCGACCCTCGTACAGCTGCCAGCCGCCCTCATCCGGCGTGGACGGCGGCGGTGCGAACCCATCGTTGATGCTGCCGTAGACGTTGATGTTGCCTTCGGCGCGCAGCACCAGCGAGGCCGATTCGCCGAAGCCACGCCGCGATGGATCGGCGCGGTTGGCATCGGGGCCGTAACGGTAGCCGGACAGATCGATGTCGCCGGCGATGGTCAGGTCGCCGTCCGGGTTGGCGTCGCTGCGCCGCGCCAGCACCTGCACGCCGGGACGAAGGCGCACATCGCCCAGCGGCCGCGTGCGCTGCTGCAGATCGGCGTTGCCCAGCGCACCATCGATCCAGGCCACGCTGTGCGGATCGACCACCTGGTCCAGCCACTGCTGGGTGACCAGCTGCGCGCGGTTGCCGCGCACGTCAGCGGTGGTTGCCAGGGGCGCATCGTCGTAGCGGCGAACACCATTGAGCTGGATGTCGGCCGCGCCATCGATGCGCAGGCCGGTGGCCGCGGCAATCGCCGCGTCGTTGCTGCCCAGCCGCGGCACATCGATCTTCAGCGTGCCGCGCGGGGTACCATCGTTCTGGCCAGGACGTCCACCAACGGCAACGTCGCTGCCCGCACGCAGGTCCAGCTGCGCCGCGCTGCCCAGGCCGACGGCACCTTCGGCGCTGCCCAGCGTGATAGTGGCCCGGTTGGGACTGTCGATGATCTTGCCATGGCTGTCCACGCGCAGGCCGGTACCGTGCGCGTCCAGCGTGCCGTCCACCTGCAACTGATCGCGGGCGTACAGGCGGATGCTGCCGACCTGCTCGCCGCTCGCATCGATGCGGCCGGCCACGGTCAGGCTGCCCGCATCGACGCTGATGTCGACCCGGCGCGCCTTCACTTCGTCGCCGATCCGCAGATCGCCCTCACCGATCTGGAAGCTGCGACCGCCGACGACGCCGCCGGCAGTCAATCGCTGGTTGAGGCCGGCGAAGTCCTGCAGCTGGCGTGCCCGCACCACCAGTTCGCCACCGTCGTAGGGCACCAGCGTGCCACCGGCATCGTAACGACCAGTGGCGGCACCCTGCAGAACACCGGCCAGATCGGCTCGGCCGGCCATTGCGGTGACCGTCAGGCGCCCGCCGCGGTTGTTGCGTGCGGAAACATCGATGCGGGAGGCAGCATCGGCGCGGATGTCACCCGTGTCGCTGGACAGCAGGACATCGCCGCCCCAGCTGAACTTGTCCACGTCGTACAGCGAGACCTTGCGCCCGGCCAGATCCAACTCGGCCCGGCTGCCAAGCGTGATGCCCTGGCGTGCGTTCGCCGACAGCCGTCCGGACGCCAGCGCGACCGTGCTGTCCAGCGCGATCCGGTTGGCGTCGATGCTCAACTCACTGCCCAGTGCATCGCCACCCGTCTTGCCGGCGCCCCCCTGCAGGCGGAAGTCGCCGCCGGTGCGCACGCGCAGCTGCGCGGCGGGATCGGCGGCCAACAGCGGTGTATCGATACCCAAGTTGCCTCCGCTGTACTGCCACCCCTTGTCGGCCAGATAGTCGCCACGCTGCTGGAATACGTCCAGCGTGCCCTGCGCGGAGAACGACAGCTGCTCCGAAGCCCTCAGGTTCAGCGCACTGAAGCCGAGCACCTGCCGGTTCGCAGGTACTTCAGAGCTGGGACGGCTGAATGGCGCCCGCCCCAGCTGCAGCTGCCGGGTGACGATGTCCAGTTGCCCGGCCCCGAGCCGGTCCACCATCGGATCGGCCGGCGGCACCGTCGCGTCGCTGCCCGGCGCCTGGCCCGCCGCCAATGAGCCGTCCCAGACCAGCGTGTCCACCAGGATGCGCGCGCGGTCGGTCGCCGCACCGTAGCCGCGGATGGCCTGCGCACCGAGCACAAGCGTCTGCAGGCCACTGCGGCCGGTGGCACTGTCGCGCGCATCCAGGTCGACGCTGCCGAACACGTTGACAGACTCCCGCGCGACCAGGCTCAGCGTGTCCAGCGCCGGCGCGCCGGTCGCATCATTGCCGCGCAGCAGTTGTTGCAGCACGGACTGGTTCATGGTCATGCCACTGGGCAGCGCCCCGGCCGCAGCGGCCTGGGCGATCGCTTCGGCACTGCCGAGGTTCAGCGCCGCCATGCTCAGGCCGAGCTGGCGGGTGCCATAGCTGGCCGAGTCGCGCATCTGCAGCGCGCCATCGGTCGCTACCGCGATGCTGCCATCGGAAACCAGCCGCGTCTGGCCGTCGCACGCCGCCTGGCATCCGCCGATGTCGATCGCCACCGGACCGGCCTCCACCCCGGTGGTGCCGGTGATCAGGTTCAGGCGCTGGTTGGACACCGCCAGCAAGCCGCCGGAGACCTGGTAAGGCAGGGTCGCGCTGGCATTCGCGTTGGCGGATGCGAACGGCAGTGTATCGAGGGTCGCACCGGCCTCGACCAGCACGCCGCTGCCACCGGAGGCCGCTGCCACCAGCACTTCCGGCGCGTTCAAGGTGACGCCGGAACGGATCGCCACGCTGCGCGCCTGGCCGGTCACCGCCACCTGCGAGGCCTCCTGGTTGAACTGCCCGCCGATCATCATCCGCGCCGGCAGGAAGGCATTGAGCGCGTCGTCGCTGAAGGTGGCGCCGCGATCACTCGCCTGCGATTGCGTGGTGCCATCGACGATCTCCAGCGAACCGACCGCCGGGCTCGCCAACGTGGCTGCCAGCGTGCCACCACGCCCCTTGTCGGTGGCAGCCGCGAACCGCGCGGTGCCGGCGAAGTGGATGGCAGGCGTGTCTGCACGACCTGCACCTTCGCCCAGCGCAAGGGTCAACCCGAGCGCATCGATGGTCTGCCAGCCACGCGACTCGCCGCGGCGGTCAGCTACCGATTGCGCGAAGCTGTTGTAGGAGGTTTCGTTGTAGCCCGAGTGCCGGCGTACCACGGCCGCGGGAGTCAGCAGGATGTCGGTGAGCAACGGCGAGATTGCCGCGCCCAGCGCCGTGCGCTGCTGCCCGGACACACGCCAGGTGCCGGTGCCGGTCGCAATCGGTTGCACGATGCCGGAGGTGCCGGTGGCGCCCAGCTCCACCCGGAATGCGCCGGGCTGCAGCGCATAGCTTGCCGGCATCAGCGTGTAGGTGCCGGCCGCCAGGCCGGGCACGCCAGCCGGCACGGTGATCTGCTGGCCCACCGCCGGAGCTGCGAACCCTTCTTCGCCACTGGGGGCGAACGCCCCGGCGCGTCCCGGTACGATCGCGTACACCGGGTTGCCCGACGCACTGAACCCGTAGCGCGGGTTGGCGTCGGCCAACGCCGTACGCAGGACGTCGACAGAGCCACCGCGTCCTGACACGAAGGCGGCGCCGGTCAACTCACCACCGCCGGACATGTCCAGCAGGGCCCCCGGCGCCACCTCGATCTCGTTGGCCTTCAGTGTCACCCCCATCGAGGAGATGCCGGCTGGCGTCAGCGATCCCAGGCTGCGCGTACCGACCCGCCAGTCAACACCATCGACGGTGCCACCATAGGGCAGCGACAAGCCGGCGCCGCTGGTCGAAGTTACGCTGCCTGGCAGCAGTTCCACCCGGCTGCCGACGGTTCCGTTCTGTATCAGGCCACCCAGCTGCAGCGTGCCCATCGGCGCCTGTACGTTGCCGCCCTGCTGCACCGTGGCGGCCACCAGGCGAAGCGTACCCAGCGCCGATTCCGGCGCCGGCTTCGTGGCCGCACCGGTGCCGTGGATGCGCAGCACGGCATCCGGATCGGACCAGTAATCAGCGGTCTGCACGGTCTGCGCCGACGCGCCGGCCACCAGCGTGCCGACCGCGCCTGTGGTGGGATACAGGCGCGCAGCGGTCACGTCCATCGAACCAGCCGTCATCAACGCGCTGGTGTTGCCACTGCTGGCAATGCCGTTGGTCAGGCGCACGTCACTGCGGCTGTCCAGCGCCACGTGTTCGAACCCCGGCAGCCAGGTGACGTCGCGGATGTCGATCAGCCCGGCCTGCACCGCCAGCGCATGCTGGTCCGGCGCCGCCGAGGCAACTGCGGCGGTGCCCTGCAGGTTCTCGCCCGGCATCTGGCGCCAGCGCGCCTGCGCCAGGCGAACGTAGGGCGCACTCAGTCGCAGCCCCGACGATGGCCCGGCATCCACGGCCATGCCCAGGCTCGAAGTACCCTGGCCGTGGATGCGCAGGCTCTGGGCCAGGCGCAGGTCGACGTCACCGACCGCGCGGATGTCACCGAACACGGACAGATTGTCGAAACCGCCAGCCTGCAGCTGCTCGACCGATAACGCGGCGTGGCCATACTCCAATGTGGCCGGCAGTGGCTGCCCCGGTGCGCTGTGCTGGCTGAGGGTGATCGCACGTGACCGCAGTACCTCCTCGCTGGCGCCACGTGCATGGATGCTGCCGCCAAAGGCCAGCCCCAGGGTGCCGCCACGTGCGCCGGCACCACCGGCGGCCGCGTCCATCCCGCCGTCCAGGTACAGCGCATTGGCCGAGCGCAGCACGATCTGCCCGCCATCGCTGTCCACGCGCACACGGCCCTGGCCGTCGACGTCCAGCTCGGCCGACGCACCCCGCGCCCGCAGGCGCGCACCGCGTTCAACCACCACGAAGGCTTCCGGTGGTCGGTTGTCGACGAACGCTGTGGTCTCCCAGTCCAGCGCCCCGCCAATCTCGATGCGTCCACCCGCGCGCACCTGTCCGCGCAGACGGCCGCTGGAATCGGGCAGCGAAATCGCGTCTGCATCGGCATCCAGCAGCGCGCCCTCGGCGAAACGCCAGGTGCGTTCGGTGCGCTGCCCGGCGTACAGCGCGTTCTCCGGGCGCACATCGTCGATCAGGATGCGTCCGCCCTTCGCGCGCAGCGTGCCTTCAACATCGATGTTGCCCGCACCAAGCAGCGAGATCGTCTGCCCTGGATCGACCGCCACCAGTGCATCCTTGCCGACCCGCAGGTCACCGCCCACGCTGTTGCGCTCCGAACGCAGGCTGATGCTCGCACCCGCGCGCTGGCTGACGCGCCCGCTCGACGGATCGGCGCTGTACAGCGGTTCGTCCCACGCCGCCAGTGCGGACGCCCGGTCGGTCGCCATCGGCGCGTCCTGGGTCAGGCGCAGGCCTGGCAGGGCAGCGACCAGCCGCGCGCCATCGGCCACCTCCACGCCGTGGTGGCCATTGATGTCGTACTGCGCGAAGCCACTGCCGAACAGGCCGGGGTCCAGTCGCAGCGACGCGCCCGCCAGGTCCGCATCGCCCACCCGCACCTGGCCACCGGTCCCCAGCGAGAAAGAACCACCGCCCTGTCCTCGACCACTGAACCGGCTTCCCTCACCCAGTTGCACCCGGCCACTGCCATCGGTCGTAACCGTACTGCTGTTCGCCTGCAGGCTGACGCTGCCGCCTTTACCGATATGGGCCTTGCCGCGCAGGTCCAGCGCAGCACCGGCCTCGACGTCAACCGTTGCCTTGGCGCCCACGGCCACGTCATGACTGTTGCCCAGGCTCAGGCGGCCGCCATCCGTCCAGGCACCGCTCGCGTCGCGCGGCATCGCCAGTGAGGCGTTGCTCCATTCGCCGGAGAGGTCGATCCGCGTGCCGTCGGCAATGACGGTGCGGGCGCGGCCATCGTGCAGCAGCGCCGTCGGCCGGCCCTGGACTTGCAGCAGATTGCCCGCCGACAACTGGCCGCCGGCAATGCCGATGTCGCCTGCCAGCTCCACCTCGCTGGCGGTCAGGTTGAGCTGCCCGCCGGCCTGAAGCCGAAGGCTGCCGTCGATGCGGATGCGATCGGCGGTCGCCAGGTCGATCCGCCCCCACTGCTGGGCACTCAGCTCTGCGATATCCAGCCACACCGTGTCACGCCGCTCCTCGTTGACCGGAGCCGCCAGCGACCACGCCGTCTTCGTCGGAGCCTTGTCACCCAGGCGCACATCCGAGCCGAACACACCACTGCGGCCCTGGCCGTCGTAGCGCCCCAGGTACAACTGCGCATTGCGCGCGACCGCCGTCTGCGCCTGTGCATAGCCATCCAGCGCGGCATCCGGCCTGCGGTTCTGCTGCGCGCCCTGGAAGGTTGCAGTCTCAACCTTTCCATCCAGCACCGCGGTCGGTGCGGAGACGATCAGCCGTCCTGCATCGCGGCCGACCGTGTACCCGTTATCGACCCGCTGCGCCGCGAATACGATCGGATCACGGAAGGTCTCGGTGATGCCCCAGCGTTCCTGCTTCACTTCATGGCCGCTGTACAGGCCATCGAACAGCATCTCCGCTGGCGCCTCATCAAGACGGTAGACCTGGCCATCAACGCCGCGCACCCAGCTCTGCCGGACCACGCCGCTCTGCACATCCAGGCTGCCGCCGGCAAGGTTGATGCGTGAGCCACCCTGCGTGATCACTTCCCTGCCGCCCAGCAGGACGGTGCCTCCCTGCGCAGCCCATTCGCCGATCGAGTGCCCCTGGTTGTCGAGGTAGCCCCCCACTTCCAGCAGGCCGCCTGCGGCGTACCAGCGCTCACCCTCGTAGCCCCCGGTACCGGCCGGAACGTGGACCAGCCTGCGGCGGTCGACCCAGACTTCGCTGCTGGTCAGCTTGCCGCTGTCGCGGTTGTCCAGGGCATCGCGCAGTTCGTTGCCCTGCACCTTGACCTGGACATTGTTGCTCTCCATCGACACCTGCACGCCCACTGCGCCGGACACGTCCACGCGCGCGGCATCGTCCACGTAGCTACGGGCCGCCGCATCGGCGATGATCTGGCCACCCGTGGCAACCGTCAGCGAATCCGCGCTGAAATGGATGTTGCCCCCCGAGACGATCTCCACCCGCGACTGGTCCCGGCGATCATTGTGCTGGGACAGATTGTCGAAGGTTGCCGAACGCGCGCCAGCGCGGATCGCGTCCTGCTCGGCCGATTCCTTGATTAGGGCGTCGCGCTGCGTATCCAGCACCGTGGTCTTGCCATCGTCCTCGATCAGCACCGCCGTGGTGGCTCCGTCAGCAAGCGTGACGCTGCTGCCTGCATCACTGGCCGAGGCCAGAAGATGCACGGTGCCGCGCTGTGCAAGCGTGGTGCTGGCCACGGCCACACCGGCCTGCTCGACGCTGCGTCCGGCCAGGGTCACGTCACCCTCGAGTGCGCGCAGCAGACCGGTATTGCGCACGCTGCCAGCCGTGCTGCCAGCGATGAAGCGCGGCGCGATTTCATTGCCGCGGGTGGTGGAACTGGTGTTGGTGGCCGTACCCACGCCGCGCCGGATCACGAAACTGTCACCTGCTGCGAGCTGCACCTGGCCCTTGCGCGCTTCGATCTGGCCAGCATTGTCCACGCTGTGCCCGGCCAGCAGCACGTAGCCACCGCCGCGCGTCGCACTGGTCGGCTCATGGGTCGCGATGCGGGCGCCCCGCTCCACCATCACCTTGCCGAATGCATCGCTGAGCGCGCTGCTGCTGGCGTCGGGGCTGTACAGGCCGTTGTCGCGGAACTGCGCATCGCTGATCCGTGCTGCAGCCGCCAGCAGATTGCGTACATTGACCTGGCTGTTGTTGCCGAACACCACGCCGTTGCGGTTGGCCACGAACACCGTGCCACTGGCCTTCAGCTGGCCCAGGATCTGGCTGGGCCGCGCCTGCGGATCGTTGACGCGGTTCAGTACGGCCCAGTCAGGGTTCTGCAGGAAATTCAGCGTGGTGTTGCCGCCGATGTTGAAGGTCTCCCAGTTCAGGATTGCCTTGTCCGCGGTCTGCTCGACCGTGACCTGCACCCTCCCGTCGCTGCCCTGCGACTGGATCGCGTCGCGCGCATTGAGCCAGCCACGGGTCAGCGGGTTCTGGTCGACGCTCAGGCCGTCCTTGCCGAGGCCATCGGCAACGATGAAGCCAGCCTCGCGGTGCGCCTGCCGGGCTTGTTCCTGCAGGCGCTGCTGCAGGGCAATCGCCTGTGCCGCAGTGCCAAGATTGTCGATCGACTGCTGCAGCTTCTGCCGTGCCGCATCCTGCTGCTGGGCCGGCAACTGGAACTGGATCGGCACGCCGTTGGGCATCCGGCCACTCTGTGCCGCGCTGCCCTGGGCCGCGCCCCGTTCGGCGAACCAGCCCGGAGTGAACGCCTGCTGCGCCTGGCTGGCCGGGGCTACCATGCTCCCCAGTGCGACCGCGATGGCCCACGCCATCGGATGATTGCGGCGCATCGACGCGGCCGGATGAACAGCGGACGGGAGCGGGTGCGACATCGGAACCTCATCAACCTGGTGGGCCGCAGCTGCGGCGACGATCGGGGAGGCACACGCAACGCATGCCCTGCCACTGATAGACGGTTCACGCGAGACGAAGCCGACAGCCAAACGCTGCAACGGCGGCACCGTCGCGGAAATGGCGACGCCGGCCCAGAGGCCGGCGTCGGGTCAAGCAGGATTCAACCCGTGCTGCGGATTACAGCGGACGGCCGATGCCGGCGCAGGTGCTGGGGTTGTTCAGGCCGGCAGTGCTGCTGGCCAGCACGAAGCGGTTGCGGATCGCATCGCGCCAAACCTTGGTCAGCGGGATGAAGCCGTGGTCGGTGATCGACTTCTCATACGCGACGGTGTAGGTCGCCGGATAGTGGCGCGCCAGGAAGCCGCGCAGGCTGGTGGCGACGCTCGAATCCTTGTAGCACTGGCCGATCACCAGGTTGGTGTACCCGGCGATCGGATAGCCGGCCGACGGGTTGCCGAACACCGGCACCCAGTTGGCGGGGTTCTCTGCATCGGTGCCGGTCGGCGGAGCGACGGTGTCCAGGGTGGCCTGCACGCTCACCTGGTCCGGCGAGAAGCCCTTGACCTTGGCGACCTTGGTCGCATCGGTCAGGTTCGGGATCACGTCCGGGCCAACGTAGCCGATACGGCCTTCAGCCGCGTAGACAGCGTTGTACAGCGAGGTGCCGCCGGTGGCCGGGGCGGCCACCAGGAACGCCGGCAGGTTGCCGTTGGCATCGCGCTTGTACAGGTCGGCGAAGGTCGACTTGATGGCAAACTTGCCGCCCACCAGCTTCGAGGTGTCAGCGTTCTCAGCGGCACAGGCCGCGGTCAGGAAGCGGCTGAACATTTCGCTGGTGCCGCTGCTTTCCGCGCGGTACACCACCTGGATCGGGCCGCTGCGGTTGGCATCGATGGTCGACCAGTCGCTGATCGCGCCCGAGAACACGCCGCAGATCTGCGCCACGCTCAGGTTCACCGCCGAACCGGCCTTGTTGAACGGGATGGTGACCGAGGTGGCCACCGACGGCACCTGGATCAGCGCGCCGTAGCGGTTGGCATTGGTCGGCTGGTTGAAGTTGGTGGTGTAGGTGTTCAGCTCGGTGCCGCTCAGTACCGAATCGCTGCCGGCGAAGTGCACGGTGCCGGTGGTCGAGAACAGCAGCGAGTTGTTTTCCAGGAAGGCCTTCTTGCCGGTGCCCGAACCGGTCACGGCGTAGCTGAAGTTCGCCGGCAGGATGCTGTCGGACGAACCCTTGTAGAGGTCGGCCGGCAACGAGGCACCGCCGCCGGTCACGGTCTGCGCCGAGGCGGCGCCCACGGTAGCGAGCAGCGCGGTGGCAACCAGCGCGGCCAGGGTCTTGCACTTGTTCATGATCTTCTCCTGAAGGGTTTACTGCGAAGGGAAACACCAAGGGAGGAACGGTCACTACACGCCTGCTGCCGCCGAGGGCCTCCCAGCCCACTCTGCGGCGACGTGTCCATGCTGGTCCGCGCCGATGACAGGCCGCTTAAGAAACCTGTGGAAGATCGGAAAAAGGTGTGGAGGATTGTGTGGAGAATCGAAGACGGCGACCGGGTAGAGTCGACTGTGCGTCGACTGGTGCACGGAGCGCTGGCCCTGTCGAAGTGTGCTTGGGAAGCAGTCGACTGACAGTCGACTCCACCCGTGATGCGCGTTGCGCATCACTGCACCAGCTGGTTCATTTCCATGATCGGCATCAGCACCGCCAGCACGATCGTCAACACCACGCCGCCCATCACCAGGATCATGGTCGGTTCCAGCAGTGCGGTCAGCGCCATCGCGCGACGCTCGATCTCGCGCGAGATCGTCTGCGCGGCGCGTTCGAGCAGTGGCGCCAGCGAACCGGTCTTCTCGCCGCTGGCCACCAGATGCACCAGGATCGGCGGATAGACCTTCTGTACCTTCAACGCAGCACCCAGTGCCGCACCTTCGCGTACGCGAGCAGCCACATCATCGGCACAGCGCGCCAGCAACGCATTGCCAAGCGTCTGCCGCGCCGCTTCAAGCGCACGCAGCAGCGGGACACCGGCGTCCAGCAGGATCGCCAGCGTCGAGGCAAAGCGCGCACTGTTCACACCCAGCACGAAGCGCCCGACCATCGGGACCCGCAGCAGCATCGCGTCCCAGCGCAGGCGCAGTTCCGGCCGCCGCAACGCCAGCCGCCAGGCCACCACCAGCGCAGCGATGCCCAGCCCTGCCCACACGCCCCAGCTGCGCACGAACGCGCTGGCGGCCAGCATCACCTGGGTCAGCATCGGCAGCGTCTGCCGTGCCTGAACGAACGCGGTCACCACCTGCGGCACCACGTAGCTGAGCAGGAAGATCACGATCGCCACTGATACCAGGCTGATCGCCGCCGGGTAGATGAAGGCGGTCAGTACCTTGGCCTGCAGCGCATTGCGCTCTTCGATGTAGTCGGCCAGGCGCTCCATCACCCGTGCCAGATCGCCGGAATCCTCACCTGCACCCACCAGCGCCCGATAGATCGGCGGGAAATCGCGCGGCCGCGCTGCCAGCGCCACGGTCAGGCGCTGGCCGGCACGCACGTCGGCGCGTACTGCGGTGAGCGCCTGGGCCACGTGCGGGCGTTCGGCCTGCTCGATCACCGCACTCAAGGCGCCTTCCAACGGCAGGCTGGCGGCCAGCAGGCTGGCCAGCTGGCGCGTGGCCCAGGCCAGCTCGCTGGCAGACAGCCGCCGGGCAGCCCAGCCACTGCCGGCACTGCGCGCCACGCTGACCTGCACGGGTGTCAGCCCACGACCGCGCAGCAACTGCCGCGCACCGCGCGGGCTGTCAGCGTCCAGCTGGCCCTTCTCGATGCGGCCCTGCGCGTTGGCGGCCTGGTAGTCGAACAGCGCCATGCAAGCCTCAGTCGTCGCCGGTGACGCGCAGGATCTCTTCCAGCGTGGTCACCCCGCTGTCGACCCAACGCTGGCCGTCCTGACGCAAGGTCCGCATGCCGGCACGCCGCGCCGCCTCGCGCAGTGCAGGTTCACCCTGCCCCTCATGGATCAGCGTACGCACGCGATCGTCCACCACGAACAACTCGTGGATGCCGGTACGCCCCCGGTAGCCGCTGTTGGCACAAGCCGCGCAACCCAACGCGCGCCATACGGTACGGCCGTCCCCATCCACCTCGGCACGCCGGCATTGGGTGCACAGCCGCCGCACCAGCCGCTGCGCCAGCACACCGCGCAGCGACGAGGCCAGCAGGAACGGTTCCACCCCCATGTCGGCCAGGCGCGTCACTGCCGAGATCGCGTCGTTGGTATGCAGGGACGCCAGCACGCCATGTCCGGTCAGCGACGACTGCACCGCAATCTGTGCGGTCTCCAGGTCGCGGATCTCGCCGATCATGATGGTGTCCGGGTCCTGGCGCAGGATCGCGCGCAGCGCGGTGCCGAAGCTCATGCCGATGCGCGCGTTCACCTGGATCTGGCCGATGCCGGCGAAGTCGTACTCCACCGGGTCCTCCACGGTGAGGATGTTGCTGGTGCTGCTGTCGAGCTGGCCCAACGCGGCGTACAGCGAGGTGGTCTTGCCACTACCGGTCGGGCCGGTGACCAGCACGATGCCATGCGGCTGCCGGATCAATCCGCTGAACGTGGCCAGGGTGTCATCGGCCATGCCAAGGCGCTGCAGCTGCAGACGGCCGGCATCCTTCTCCAGCAGTCGCAGCACGGCGCGCTCGCCATGCCCGGTCGGCACCGTGGAGACTCGGATATCCAGCGGACGCCCACCCACGCGGATCGCGATGCGCCCGTCCTGCGGCAGGCGCTTCTCGGCGATGTCCAGGTGGGCCATGATCTTGATGCGCGATACCAGCGCTGCGTGCAGTGCGCGCCGTGGCTGCACCATGTCGCGCAGCGTGCCGTCCACCCGGTAGCGCACCACCGAATGGGTCTCGAACGGCTCGATGTGCAGATCGCTGGCGCCATCGCGTGCGGCCTGCGCCAGCAGCGCGTTGATCATGCGGATCACCGGCGCATCATCCTGCGCGTCCAGCAGATCGGTGACTTCCGGCATGTCCTGCATCAGCCGGTCCAGATCGACTTCGCTCTCGGCGGCACCGACCACGGCAGCGGCGTCGCCGCCGTCACGGTACTGCTCAGCCAACCGCTGCTGCCACATCGCGGCATCCAGTGCCTGGAAGGGCAACGGTCCATGCCGGCGGCGCAGTTCGGCCACAGCCCACGCTGCGGTATCGACGGTACCCAGCAGCACAGGCTCACCGCCAACCTCGGACAGCATCACCCCATGGCTGCGCACCCAGGCGTACGGCAGTGACGCGGCGGCGCTCACGGTCCGATCACCAGTTCCGGCGTGTAGCCCAGCCCGCGCAGTTGCTGCAGTGCCGGGTCCAGCGTCGCCGGGTCGCGCGGCAGCCGCACCCGCAGGCGCTGGCCACTCTCGCCCGGCGTCGCCTCGGCATAGGCCTGCAGGCCCAGCGCCCGCACCTGCGCCACGCCCTGGCGGGCACCGGTCGGGTCCAGCCCCTGTGCGAACTGCACCAGCTGCGCATCGCCGTCACCGGCCGGATACAACACTGCCAGGCTGGTGTTCTGCAGCGGCTGGCCCTGGCCATCGCGCGCATTGCCCTGGCCGAGTACAGAAAGGTCCTGCGGCGGCAGCTGCGGTGCCGACAGCGCCGGCAATGCCCAGCTCTGCACCGGTTGCGCGCCAGCCTGCGCGTTGCGCATGTAGTCATAGCGGTCGCGGGTCAGGCGCTGGCCGGCGGCCGGGTCACGCACCACGTGCGGACGCAGGAACACCATCAGGTTGGTCTTGGCGCGCCTGCGCGTGTCGCTGCGGAACAAGGCACCCAGCACCGGAATCTTCCCCAACCCCGGCACCGCGTCACGGCCATGGCTGACGCTGTCTTCCAGCAGGCCACCCAGCACCATGATCTGGCCATCGTCCAGCAGCACGCTGGTATCCAGTGCGCGCTTGTTGGTGATGATGCCGGCCGTGCTGTTCGCGCTCTGCGCATCGATGCTGCTGACTTCCTGGTAGATGTCCAGCTTCACCGTGCCGCCCTCGGAAATCTGCGGGCGTACCCGCAGCTTCAGGCCCACGTCCTCGCGCACGATGGTCTGGAATGGATTGTTGCTGCCGCCGCCACCGTCGGTCACGTAGCGGCCGCTCACAAACGGCACGGTCTGCCCGACCATGATGCTGGCCGCCTCGTTGTCCAGCGTCATCAGGTTCGGCGTGGACAGGATGTTGGCACCGCCCTTGCTCTGCAGCGCGTTGGCCAGCGCCTTCATGTTGAGGATCTGGCCGACGCCGGGCAGGTTGATGGTGCCGTCGATCACCCCGATCTTCAGGCCATCCTTGGGCAGCACGTCCAGAGTGGTGCGCGCGGTGGTGTTCAGCCCGCTGCCACCGCTGGTGCCGCCGAAGTGGGTGCCGCCGAAGGTGCGGCCATTGCCCAGCATCCACTGCACGCCCAGTTCGGCCGCGTCGGTCTGGTTGACCTCCACGATCAGGCTTTCCACCAGCACCTGTGCACGGCGCTGGTCAAGCTGGTCGATCACCCGGCGCAGGTTGCGGTACACCGGTTCCGGCGCCGAGATCAACAGCGTGTTGGTGGCCACGTCCGCCTGCACCGAAATGCCGTTCTGGCTGAAGCCGGTGCTCCCGGCGTCGATCGGGTCGCGGCGGTTCGGATCCAGCCGCTGCGATTCCAGCGCATTGCTGCCGGTCCTGGCCTGTTGTGGCTGCGACGGCTGCGCCGGTGCGGAACGGCTTGCATCGCCAGGCAGTGGCGTGATGCCTTCATTGCTGCCCACTGCCGGCGCATCGCTCTGCCCCGCAACCACGCCGCGCAGCACGCCGGCGAGCTGATTGGCCTGGGCATTGCGCAGGTAGACCACATGCAGGTTGCCGGACTCGTCCTGCGCGCGGTCCAGCTTCTCCACCAGCTGCCGGGCCAGACGGGTGCGCCCGGGACTGCTGGAACGCAGCAGCACGCTGTTGCTGCGGGGGTCGGCCATCACCACCACCTTCTGGCTGGGCTCTGCGCCCTGCGCATCCAGCAGCGGCGCGACCATCGCCGCGACGTCTACGGCGATGCCCTGCTGCAGCTTCACCACATCAGTGTCCATGCCGGCCGGCGTGTCGACGCTGGCGATCACCCGCGCGATGCGCTCCAGGTTGTCGGCATAGTCGGTGATCACCAGAGTGTTGTTGCCCGGGTTCGCCGTGATCGGATTGTCCGGGCTGATCATCGGCCGCAGCACCGCCACCAGCGCGGCGGCGTTCTCGTAGCGCAGCGGAAAGGTGCGCGTGGCGACCTCGCCTCCTGCACCGCCACTGCCCACCCGGCCACCGAGCAGCTTGGCGTCGGCCTGCGGCACCACCCGGCTGACGCCGCCATTCTCGACCACGGCGAAGCCGCGCATGCGCAGCGCGCCCAGCAGCAGCTGATAGGCCTGGGTACGGCTGACCGGGCCATCGGAGACCACCGTCATCTTGCCGGTCACCCGTGGGTCGACCAGGAACTGGCGGCCGGTGAACCGTGCCGCCATCCGCAGCACGCCACCGATATCGGTATCCACCAGGTTCAGCTGCACCGGCTCATCGCGTGTGTCCTGCGCTGCCACCGGCGCCGGCACGTGGGCCATGCCCACGATCAGGGCCAATGCAGTACTGCAGGCAAGGCTGCACATCGCCCTCATGGATGGGCACCCGCAGTGGCCACCATCACGATGTTTCCGGAAATCCGTGCCGCCGGCATGTTCGCGTCCCCTGTGCGTGTCAGTTGCAGCTGCTGCAGCTCGATGGCCGGGTCGGCCAGCAGCGGCAGCAGCCAGTTCCATAGCGCATCGGCGGGCACCGCCTGCACCTGCAGGTGCCAGCGCCCGTCACGCGCTTCGATATGCAGGCCGTCGGCAAGGCCGGCGGTCTTGATTCCATCGCGCAGCCCAGGAAGTGTCGGATGCTGGCCCTGCGCCAGCTGCTGGCGCTCACGGACGCGCAGCAGCGGTGCCAGTGCGCGCGACTGCGCCTGCAGCCGCGGTAGCTCGGCCTGCCAGTGCGTGCGCTGCTTCAGCAGTGGCTCCAGCCACAACGACCACAGGCCCGCCACCAGCAGCGCCACCACCATCACCCACAGCATCCGCCGGTCGCGCGGTGGCAGGCGTTGCCAGCGCTGCTGCAGGCCGGCCAGCCCCCCGCCCAGCCGCAGGGTGCGGGCCGTCACTGTCCCGCTCCGCTCACCCGCAGGCGCCCACCGGCGTCGCGCGCCAGCAGCAGGCCCTGCACCTGCAGCGCCTGCTGCCAGTGCTCAAGCCGCTGCGGATCGTCGGCCAATGCCTGGGCATCGGCATCCAGCTCCATGTCGAGCTGGCCGGGCTGGTAATGCAGGCTGCGCACCTGCCCGGCCAGTTCCGGAACCGCCAGCAGCGTGCTGGCTACCTGCCGTTGCAACGGCGGCAACGGTGGCGCTGGTGGCGGCACCGCCAGAGCACGCCTTGCCTGCAGCACCGGATCCACCACATCGGTGATCTCCGGGAAGCGTGCGCTGAACTGCCGCGCCATGTCCTGTTGCAGCGCCTCGCCCTCGATCCGCCAACGCCAGACCTGCAGCTGCAGGCCGAGCGCGGCCAGCAGCACTGCCGCCAACGCGAGGCCGATTGCCAGGCGTGGCGCTTGCCGACCCGCACCGGGCAGCGGCAGTGACCACCCCGGCAGAGGGCCACATGCCTGCCGTTCCTTCATGACGGCGGTGGCCGGCAGGCTGTCCGGCCACGCCGGCGGTACGCTGCCGATCCATTGCACGGCCTGCACGCCGGCCTGTCGCAGGCGCACGCCCAGCGCCTGCATGACTGCACACGCATCACGTCCGCCATGCCACTGGACGAACCCCCGATCGCGCCCGCTTCGCACCAGCAGGTGCTCGCCGCTGACCTGCAGGGTGGCCTGTCCGTCCTGCCAGGGCAGCAGCAGGGGCGTCGGATGGAGTGCCTGCAGCTGCAGTCCGCACGAAGCCAGCAACTGCTGCGCCTGCAGGACCGCCTGCTGGCCGAGCCAGGCCACCGGAACCGTACCGTCAGCCGCCTGCGCACCGTGGGCCAGCGCGACGTCCTGCAGGTCATCCAGCAACATCGCCTCCACCTCACCCTGCAACGCCAACTGCAGGCGGCGCCCGGACAACGGTGGCAGCTGCAGTTCCAGCAGGATCAGGTCGCCCGGATCGAGGCAGGCATGCACCGCAGCCCGCGGATGCCGCAGACCCAGCGCCGCCAGCGTGGCGCAACCGTGGGCCAGCACCTCGCCCTTGTGCAGCTGCGCCCAGTCCACCGCGCTGTCGGCGTGCAGACCCTCAAGCGTCGGCAGGCGCACCCGAAGCTGCCCGTTCATGCGCCGATCCTCGTCCACACGCGTTGCACACGCACGCCATCGTCGCGGTACTCGCGCCAGAGCAGCGCGCGGAAATCAACCGCGCTGCCGTCAGCCTGCACCCGGCCGACAGCCAGGAACCACTCGCTATGGATACCCAAGGGAAGTACCGCCATCTGTTCGTTGCTCAGTTGGAGTCGGTTGGCGATGTCGCCGCGATTGAGCAGCCAATGGCCAGCGTCGCGCTCACCGAGCAGCGCCTGCAGCCGTGCCGGCTCGACCGCAGGCGTCACCGCCTGCAGAACGCGCAGGTCGCTGGTGTTGGCATTGACCAGGGTCTGTGCCGGCAACACCACGGTGCGTCGCGCCAGCGCCTGCAACGCCACCGGATCGGCACCCGGCAGCGCCTGTTCGATCAGTGATTCGCGCGGCAGCGGCGCCTGCGCCTGCATGTCGCCATCGCGCAGGCGCGCCTGGATGTGGTCCGCGGCGGATGTGCAGGCGCCCTGGCCCAGCCCCTGCCCGGCACACAACGCGATGAACGCGCGCCGCGCCTCGGGGTCCGGCCTGCCATGCGCAAGCAGATTGCGCAGGTTGAACATCGACTGCGCATCGACCAGCTGCAGCTGCACCGGCAACGGCGCCTGCAGCTCCAATGGGCGCACCCAGCGCCCGCTGCGCACCGTGGTCAGCTGTTCCTTTGCGTCCTCACGCAGCTGCTGCGCCGCACGTTCCAGCGTTGCGTCCACGGCCATGTGTACCTGTGCGCGCAGCTGGTCACCACGCAGCGCGCGCAGCTGGGCCGACTGCCGGGTGAGCAGTGCAGTGGCAATCACTGCCACCAGTGCCACCACCAGCAGGGCGACGATCACCGCCATGCCACGTTGACGGACACTCGAAACAGACCGCATCCGGGCTGACATCGGCCTGCCTCACAGCTGCCACGAGCCGATGTCCGCGTTCCCGGCGTCGCCACCGGGCTTGCTGTCCGCACCCAGCGAGAACACATCGATGTCGCCATGTGTGCCAGGCACCTGATATTGGTACGGATGGCCCCACGGGTCGTTCGGCAGGCGATCCAGATAGGGCGTGACCGGCATCGCGCCACTGCCCTGCGGCGGCTTCACCAGCGCCTGCAGGCCCTGCTCGGCGCTGGGATAGCGACCATTGTCCAGCTTGAACAACTTCAGCGCCTGCATCAGCGCCGCGATGTCCTGGCGCGCCGCCACCACGCGCGCCTGGTCGGGACGGTCCATCAAGCGCGGCACGATCAATGCCGCGAGAATGCCGATGATCACCACCACCACCATGATCTCGATCAGGCTGAAACCCTGCTGCCGAGCCCTGCGACCACCCACCTGCCTTGCCATTGTTCCGCCCTCGTCATCCTGGAAGAGACCGCTGCGCCATGGTCAGCGGTGCATGTGTCAGTACGATAAACATCCGCCGGCAATTCGCTGCGCATGTGCCTGGGCGGGCGCCGGCGCAGCCGGCCCGCGTGCCGCCTCGAGCAGGTGTGGCGGCACACTGGCCAGCGTTTCGTCGATGCAGCCGCGCAGCAGCGGAAGCGCGCACGCCTGCAACAGGCGCACGCACTGCATCGGCGACCACGCGGTGCCATGGTCGAGGCCGATGAACGTGCGGTAGGCCTGGTGATAGCGCAGATCGTCGTACACGCGCTGCGCACTGTTGAGGTCACGCACGACCACCAGCAGGGCCGCACGCTGCAGCAGCCGCACATCGCCTGCGTCAAGCGGCAGCGCGTTCATGGCTGCTTCGGACCACGGCCGCAGCTGCAGATCAAGGGCGCGCCGCAGCGCCGCCAATGGATGCGCGCTGCTGTCCAGTGCCGCCCAGCGCGCGGCATCGGCCCAGGCATCACTGGACAGCACCCAGACCCACGAGTGCCCGTAGCGTTGCACATTCAAGGGCGTGTGCCGCGCCTGCTCCAGCGACCGGCTCAGGTGGCGATCCAGCTCCAGCATGCTGATCCTGCGACTGTCTGCCATCTGCGTCGCCCGTGCTCCGCGACGCGTGGTGCGTCGTACTCTGGAAAAGACGTCAGCAAGGCAGGTGAAGCGACAGCGCGAATGCCGCTCTGTGCGCTGGGTGGTGCTTCATCGGCAACGTCATCGCAGCGTCATCCGCCTGCAGGCTTCGCGCTGCAGGCGCGGTGCGTCACCCCCGCAGCGGCGGGCCAGTACCGCAACGTCGCTGCGCGCGGCGAACGCGATCAGCGCGTCTGTCATGTCCACGTCATCGCCCCACGACGCCATCGCAATGCGCACCGCCGGCAGCTGCCAGCCGTCCATCACCCCGCGGGTGCCCGCCACGAACCAGTGCCACAGCCGGTGGTGCAGCACCTGCTCGTGCAGCTGCGCGAGATCCCTGATGCCATGCATGTCCATCAGCAGCAGCGCGCGTGCCAGCGCCGCAGGCGGCAACACACCGGTTTCAGCCAGCGGCAGCACCTGCTGCTGCAGGCGCAACAGCATCGCCAGCGGGTGCGACTGCGGATCGAAGTCCAGCAGCACGGCCTGTTGCTGCCACTGTGCGTCCGATACCACGCATACCCATGGCGAGCCGTAGCGGTGCACCATCAACGGCCGTCGCTGGGTGGTTTCCAGCAACGCCGACAGATTGCGGCGCAGATCCAGCACACCGATGGTCTCGTTGCGCATCCTTGGCGTCTCCTTGCTTGCAACAGCCCTGCGCGGCGCGCACGGCCAGCGTCTTCACCTAACCAAGGACGGCAATGCCACCTGGAAAGCGACGCAGATCCAGCGACATCGTCAGTCGCAGCTGCTCCAGCGCCGCATCCGGATCATCGATGCGGAAGCGGCCGCTGACCGGGGCGCGCGCCAATGCCGATTCACCCAGCAGCACCTTGCCGCGGCGGTAGCGGTTGATCTCCTCCACCACCTCGCGCAGCGGCGCCCGGCGGAACACCAGCATGCCTTCGGTCCAGGCACTCACTTCCGAGGCCACGGCTTCGGCCACCACGCCACTGAGGCGCTCGTCGTACCGGGTCTGCTGGCCCGCCTGCAGCTGCAGGCGGCCCTGCGGGTGCTCGATCCGGGCGCTGCCCTGCAGGCAGGTCACCCGTACCTGGCCGTGGGTGTTGCGCACGTCCAGGCGCACCGCCCCTTCATCGGCAATCACGCAGCCCGCCCCTGCGAACAGGGCCAGGCGCAGACCGGCCCGGGTCTCGATCGCGGCCTGGCCCTGCACCAGCTCGAAGCCTTCGCCCTCCGTGTCCGCACGGCGGCGCAGGCTGCTCTGCGTATCCAGCTCGATCTTCAGCTGTGGCGAAGGTGCGATCTGCAGCCGTTCACCGGTACCGGTGTGGAAGTCGGCCGTCATCGCCGTCACCGAGGGCCACAGCCCCAGCGGCGGACGGATCGCCGCCACCACTGCCAGGCTGGCCGGGGCGGCAATCGCGGCGCCCAGGAAGGCACGCCGGCTCCAGCGCTGGGTCGGCGTCGGCGCGACCGGTTGGCGTGCGGCGGCAGGCAGCTGCTCGCCGGCCAGGCGTACCTGCTCCCATTGCCGGCGCGCACGGCCGAATGCTTCGCGATGACGGGGATCAGCCTCGCACCACGCGCGGAAGCTGCGCCCGTCGGCCGCGGTAGCCTCGCCCGAGGTCAGCCGCACCACCCACGCGTGCGCCTGGCGCTCGACGGCATCCAGCGGGCGTTGCGGGTGATCGTCAGGATCCATGGGGGCTCATGCCGCACCCGCACGCTGCGGGGTTCTGCTCGGCGTCAAAGTGTAGACGGATGCCGCCGCTCAGAACCGCACCTGGCGCCCCTGCCCGCTGCGCTCGGCCAGGTAGTCCTGGGCCGCCTTCAGCTCACGCTGCACCAGCCGCAGCGACACGCCGAGGTGATCGGCGACGTCACGCTGCTGCAGGCCATCGACGCGGATTGCCAGCAGGATGCGGCGACGCCGCTCGGGCATGCGCTGCAGCAGGCCCACCATGTCCTCCAGCGCGAAGTCCAGTTCGGCCGCCTGCGCCGGCCCCGGTGCCGGGTCGGCCATGTCCATCAGCGTCTCCACCTCTTCCAGGCTCAGCAGGCGATGGTCGGCACGTTGGCGGTCGATCACGGTATTCATCGCCATGCGCAGCAGGTAGGCCGCAGGGTTCTGCACGGCGTCCAGGCGGTCACGGCGCGCACTCAGGCGCATCCAGGTGTCCTGCAGCGCGTCACCGGCCAGCTCCTCCGATCCCAGCTTGCGCACCAACCGGCGCTTCAGCTCGTCGTAGGCCCCCAGAAGGTGGTCCATCAGGTCAACTGCGCCAGCCGTACCGTTGCTCATGTTCGAATCCTTGAAGTCATGGAAGGGGCGCGCGCCCGCCACAGTCGTGGTCGGTGCCGGAAGGACGGATCTGCAGGGTCACCGGCTGCGCCAGCGCGGCGGCCTCGGTCGCCAGCACCAGGCCCTGCAGCGCCTGCAGCAGGCGTGCATCGCGGCGGGCACTACCACTGCCGGACAGCAGCTCGGGCTCGCTCACCCGGCCCGCGCCGTCGATGCGGAAGCGCAGCGTCGCGGCGTAGCGGCCGGGCGCGATCTCCGGGTCGTCACAGAACGCCGCACGCAGCCGCTGCTGCAGCCCGCCATAGCGACGCCGACGTTCGGCCTCGGGAAGTTCGGCACCAACACGGGGTTCGGCGGCCGAGGACGTGCCCCGGCGCAGCACCACGCGCTGCGCGCCGATCACCTCGACCTCGATGCCGGAGTCCTGCAACAGCACCTGCAAGGCAGGCAGCGGCTCCAGGCTGGCGCGCAGCGCATGGCTGCTGCGGCCCGCGGCCAGGTCGCCCGGGTACATCACCGACCACCCACTGATGACGCTGAAGCGCTCGACCGCCTGTTCCAGCGGCTGCGCAGGGATGTCGTAGGCATGAACTCCGTCCTGTGCGGCAGCGGCAAAGGACAGCAGCAGCCACGCGACGATGGCCACCTTCCAAGTTCTGACCGCATGGTGTCCATTCAGCCCCCTGACGTAGAACACATGACCCTCGGCAGCGACAGCAGCTGCAGTGGACGCGCACCACGACCGGAACCCCGGCCCGCGCGCGACCCGCAAGCGGGCTCAAACCGTAGCGGGGCCACATGTCATTGCGATGACCGCCGCCTACGGCCGACGTGAAGCCAGTCACCCATCAGGAATCAATAAATCGAACAGACCACCTCATCCACGCCTGGGGTCAGAGCCCGTTGCGCAGCAACGGGATCCGACCCCGTGCCGGCCCAGACGTGTCGACCAAGGTCGACACCCACCAGGAGCAGTTCATGCCGTTCCGGCAGATTGCGGGGAACTGTCGAAGGCGGGGGTGGGTCTGGTTGCAGGGGTGTCCGCGGCATGGATGCCGCGGCCAAGCCCCCATGGAAGGGTTTACGGCGTCCCCTGCAACCGGACCCACCCCGCCATCCAACGGAATGCACGCTGTTGCTTCGGCTGTTGCTTCTGGGGTTGCCGGCCAGCGGCCGGCACTACCTGCGGGTGCCGGGCGCCACCCGGGCGGAAACCCCCGCCCTTCACAGCGGCAGCCGGGTCGTCTGCTTGATCCGCTGCATCGGAATCTCGGTCTTGGTGTTCTGCACGCCGGCGATCCGGTTCAGGTGCTGCATCTGGAACTGCCGGTAGGCATCAAGGTCGGCCACCGCCACCCGCAGCAGGAAATCGCAGTCACCGGCCATCAGATGGCATTCAAGCACTTCCGGGAACGACTTGATGCTGTTGATGAAGTGATTGGTGGTGTCCTCGTCCTGCCCGCGCAGCCACACGCGGACGAATACCGTGAAGCCACGGCCCACCTTGGCCTCGTTCAACAAGGCCACGTAGCGGTCGATGTAGCCGCCTTCCTCCAGCAGCCGCACCCGACGCAGGCAGGCCGACGGCGACAGCCCGACCAGCCGGGCAAGCTCCAGGTTCTGCAGGCGGCCGTCGCGCTGCAGGGCGTCGAGGATACGCCGATCGAGGTTGTCGAGCTGATACTGCATGGGATTTCGTCCTTGTCACTTTTGGCCGCATGAAATATCAATCATCCAGAATCCAGTGGCATCAACGCAACCCGATTTCGCGATCGGACCGCTAGCATGGGCCACCCCCACCTCGTTGTGCCGTTCCATGGACGCCCGTACCACCCTCCCCCTGCCCGACACCTGCGATACCGCGCCGCGTGCCGAATTCCTGCGCGGCCTGCGCGCCGCCGTGCCGGTGATGATCGGTTTCATTCCCTTCGCCCTGGTGCTCGGCGCGCAGGCCGCGCAGAAGGGCCTGAGCGCACTGGAAGTACCACTGATGACGGGCCTCAACTTCGCTGGCGGCTCGGAGTTCGCCGCCGTCGAACTGTGGACCTCGCCACCGCACATCGCACTGATCGTGGCGATCACCGCACTGGTCAACAGCCGCCATCTGCTGATGGGCGCCAGCCTGGCCCCACTGCTGCAGCACCTGCCGCGCCGCCGGGTGCTGCCGGCGTTGTTCTTCATGTGTGACGAAAGCTGGGCGATGGGCGTGGCCGATGCGCGCCGCCGTGCGCTCGGCTTCAGCCTGGCCTATTACCTGGGCGTCTCCGCGGGCCTCTACACCGTCTGGGTGGCCTGCACCGCGCTGGGTGCGATCGTCGGGCCGCTGCTGGGCGACATCCACGCCTACGGCTTCGACATGGCCTTCCCCGCCGTGTTCCTGGTGCTGCTGCGCGGCATGTGGCAGGGCATGAAGGCCGCGCGCCCGTGGCTGGTCAGCCTGGTCGTGGCCGCCGCCACCTATCTGCTGATCCCGGGTGCGTGGTACGTGGCCAGCGGCGCATTGGCCGGCCTGGCCGCCGCCTGGCTGCTGGCGGAGGACGCAGCATGATCTTCAACGGCCTGATCCACTGGTCCTCGGTGCTGACCATCGTGCTGATGGCCGCCGCCACCTACCTGACCCGCATCGTCGGCTTCCTCGCGCTGCGCAACCGCACGCTGGGCAAGCGCGCGGTGACGGTGATGGAAGCCGCCCCGGGCTGCGTGCTGATCTCGGTGATCGCTCCGGATTTCGTCGCCGACAAGCCCGCCGACCTGGCCGCGCTGGCGATCACCCTGCTGGCCGCCACGCGGCTGTCGATGCTGCCGACGGTGCTGATCGGCGTGGCCTCGGCCGGGCTGCTGCGCTACCTGATGGGCTGACTGCGGTGCGCCGGGCAAAGGCCCGGCGCTGGCCAGTCATCGCAGCACCGCCTGTACGCGCGCTGCCGTCAGGCGCTGCTGCTGGCCGCAAGCAGGCACAGGCTGCGCGGCGGCAGGGTCCAGGCACCTGCTTCATCCGGCTCCAACGGCGTTTCGTCGGTCTGCAGGAGTACGCGCCGGAACGACAAGGCTTCATCCGACACACTGAACCGCTGCGGCTGGTCTCCGGCGTTCAACAGCAGGGCCAGGCTGACATGCCGCCCGGGCTCGCGCAGGCCGCTGTCCGGGCTGCGGCCGTCCAGCACGATCAGCAGCGCACGCAGCCCTGCGTCATGCCAGTCCGCTTCCTCCATGCTGCGGCCGTCAGGATGCCGCCAGTCGATATCGCGCAGGCCCAGCGCTTCATCGTATTCGCCGCGCAGGAACCGGTTCCTGCGCAGCAGGCCATAGCGTCGGCGCAGCGACAGCGCCCGGCGTACGAACGCCACCTGCGCCTGTGCAGCCGGCGATGCCGCACGCTCCCAGTCGATCCAGCTCAGCGGGTTGTCCTGGCAGTAGGCGTTGTTGTTGCCCTGCTGCGAATGGCCGAACTCATCGCCGGCCAGCAGCATCGGCGTGCCCTGCGCGAACAGCAGCGTGGCCAGCAGGTTGCGCATCTGCCGCGCACGCAACGAGAGAATCGCCGCATCATCGGTGTCGCCCTCCACACCGTGGTTGCTGGAGAGGTTGTGCGAGTGGCCATCGCGGTTGTCTTCGCCGTTGGCCTCGTTGTGGCGATCGTTGTAGCTCACCAGATCGTGCAGGGTGAACCCATCGTGCGCCGTCACCAGGTTGATGCTGGCCGAGGGCCGCCTGCCATGATGTTCGAACAGGTCGGCCGAGCCGGTGAAGCGCGTGGCGAATTCCGGCAACTGGCCGCCATCGCCGCGCCAGAGCGCGCGTACCGTATCGCGGAAGCGGTCGTTCCATTCCGCCCAGCCCGGCGGGAACTGGCCCAGTTGATAGCCGCCAGGGCCGATGTCCCATGGCTCGGCAATCAGCTTCACCTGGCTCAGGATCGGGTCCTGGCGTACCGCATCAAGGAAACTGCCCGAGGCATCGAAGCCATGCCGCTCGCGGCCAAGGATGGTGGCCAGGTCGAAACGGAACCCATCCACCCGCATCTCGGTCACCCAGTAGCGCAGCGAGTCCATCACCATGCGCAGCGCGCCGGCATTGGTCAGGTCGAACGTGTTGCCGGTGCCGGTATCGTTGATGTAATAGCGGCGATCATCGGCCAGGCGGTAGTAGCTGGCATTGTCGATGCCCTTGAAGGACAGCGTAGGGCCCAGCTCATTGCCTTCGGCGGTGTGGTTGTAGACCACGTCCAGGATCACTTCGATGCCGGCACTGTGCAGCCGCGCGACCATCTGCTTGAACTCGGCCACGGTGCCCAGCGAGAGGTAGCGTGGCTGCGGCGCGAAGAAGCCGATGGTGTTGTACCCCCAGTAGTTGCGCAGCCCGCGTTCGAGCAGCTGCTGGTCATCCACGTAGGCATGCACCGGCAGCAGCTCGATGGCGGTCACCCCCAGATGGCTGAGGTGGTCGACCACCGCGTCGTGGCGCAGGGCAGAGAAAGTGCCGCGCTCGGCCTGCGGAACATCGGGGTGCTGCATGGTCAGTCCGCGCACGTGCGCTTCGTAGATCACGGTCCGGTCCCAGGGCGTTGCGGGTGCACGTTCGACACCCCAGCTGAAGGCCGGATCGATCACCGCGCAGCGTGGCATGTAGCTGGCGCTGTCGCGGCGGTCGAAACTGAGATCGCCATCGCGGTGGCCCAAGGTGTAGCCGAACAGGTGCGGCGCCCACTTCAGCTCGCCGACGATCTGCTTGGCGTAGGGGTCCAGCAACAGTTTGTTGGGATTGAAGCGATGCCCCTCCTCCGGCGCATACGGGCCGTGCACCCGATAGCCATAGCGTTGCCCGGGCCGCACGTCCGGCAGGTAGCCGTGCCAGATCTCGTTGGTGTACTCAGGCAGGACGATGCGCTCGACTTCACGGTTGCGCGCATCGAACAGGCACAGCTCCACCCGGGTGGCATGCCGCGAGTACAGCGCAAAGTTCACGCCCAGCCCGTCCCACGTCGCGCCCAGCGGGAACGGCCGGCCTTCGCGCACGCGCGAGGTCTGCGTCCACTTACGGCTGGCCATCGGTGCCCTCCTCGCCGCGCGCCGCGGCAATCTCGGCCTCCACCAGGCGCTCGGCCATGTGCCAGTGCCGCTGCTGCTGATCGTCCGGGCGCCCCTCCGCTTCCCAGATCTGGTGGGCCAATGCCTCAATCCGCTGCCGTCGTTCCCTGCTGTCCATCCCTACCTGTCTCCTCGTTGATCCATATCGCCAGCGGGCTGCCAGCCAGAAGCCTGCCCACGTCCGCGGTTGCGTTGAAATGTTCGATGCGCCCGTCCAGGAGGTTGCGCATGGGGCCTGTCGGCACACCGTGCAGTGCTACGCCGGTGCCGACGTCGTGCGCGGCGTGCAGGCTGGGCCCAGGCACGGCGGCGGGCGAACCCCGCCGCACGATCACCAGCAGCACCTGCGCCTGATGCCTGCGCGTGAACGCCAGCCACGGCGAGCGCGCAGGCGCGGACAGCGGCTGCAACTGGCCATGCAGGAACAGGTGCGGGTGCCTGCGGCGGCACTCCAGCAATTGCCGCAGCAGGAATGCCTTGATGCCACCGTCCCGCCAGTCTTCCAGCAGCGCGGGCCACCCGCGCGTATCGCGCAGCCACGCCTGCCGCGCTGGATAGTCCACGGCACGCCGGTTGTCCGGGTCCACCAGGCTCAGGTCCCAGCCTTCGCCGCCCTGGTAGAGGTCGGGCACGCCGGGCAGGCAGTGCTGCAGGCACAGCTGCGCCAGGCCGTTGCAGGCGCCGGCCGGCGCGATGCGCGCCACGAACGTCGCCAGCGCCTCGCGCACCGGCTGCAAGGGCGCTGCGTCCAGCAGCGCGTGCAGCCACTGCGCGGCGGCCTCCTCCACGGCCACATCCGGGTCTGACCAGCTGCTGACCCGCTTGCCCTCGCGCAATGCCTTGGTCAGCCATTGCACCATCCTCGAGGCGAAGTCGGCGCCAGGGGCACCGTGCATCGGCCATGCGGCCACGAGCGCCTGCCACAGTGCGTAGGCCTCGGCACCCGGCAATGGCATCGGCGCGCCGGCGCGGGTCAACATCCGGTTCCAGCGCCGCACAGCGTCCCGCCATTCGAACGTGCAGGTACTGAGAACCGCCAGCCTTGCCCGGCTGTCGGCGCCGCGCTTGTGATCGTGGGTCGCAAGCGCAAGCAACGCCCTGGGATGGCGACGCAGGCGCGCGGCGGCGTGTTCCAGCAGCGCGCGCCCCTCCATGCCCAGCCGCTGTGGATCACTGCCGACGTCGTTGCGCGAGAGCAGCCTGAAATAGCGATAGAACCCGGTGTCTTCCACCGACTTGGCATTCAACGGCGCGGCCAGTTGACCGAAACGCGCACGCAGCACGCGCTCGGCCTGCGCCTCGCCGGCAAGCGCTGCCAGCAACAGGTCCAGCGCCGCGCGTGCGGCACCGTCCAGTGCCAGGCGCGCTGCGGCGGCAGCGTCCGCCAGCGCCTTTCGTTCACCCGCCCCCTGCAGCGAATAGGGCCGGTAGGTGCGGTAATGCCCCAGCACGGAAGCCAATGCGCGGGCCAGCGCAGCCACTCCGATATCGGCTTCGGCCAGCCGCGGCTGCAGGACCTGCTGCGCGCTGCGCAGCAGCCGCTGGAAGTCGGCATGAAGGCCTTGGCGCAGCAACATGGCGCGGGCGTCCTGCTGGATCCGGTCGAAGCTGCGCGGGTCACCGCCCAGCGCCTGCCACGTGCGCGAGAGCGCGGGTGCAGCCGCCGGATCGTGCAACCAGGCCCCGGCCTGGTCCATGAAGTCATAGCCGGTGGTGCCGTCGCAGGCCCAGCCGTCGGGCAGCTGCTCGCCCTCGGCCAGTATCTTCTCCACATGCAGGCTGACGGTCTGCGGGTCACGACCGCCGGCCGCGCAGGCGGCGTCGAGCGATTCACGCAGGCGCTGCAGGTACGCGCCCGGGCAGGACAGGCCATCCACGTGGTCGATGCGCAGGCCGTCCACCCATCCCTCGCGTACCAGCCGCAGCGGCAGCGCATGCACTGCCTCGAACACATCCTCGCGCTCCACCCGCAGCGCGGCCAGTTCGTTGATATCGAAAAAGCGCCGGTAGTTCACCTGATCGCCGGCCGTGCGCCACCAGGCCAGACGGTAGTGCTGCCGCTGCAGCAGCGTGTGCAACCGTTCAACGCTGCGGTTGCAGCGTTCGGCCCACGCCGGCCACTGCGCGGGTTCCAGCGGATGGCTGCGCGGCGACAACGGCAATGCCAGGCCATGGTGGCGCAGCACGGGCCGCGCGTTGTCCACCACCACGCGCACCACGCCGTCGCGTACCGCGTCGTGCAACGGCCGGTCCAGTACCGGCAGCCAGAGCCGGCCCTCGCAGCCCGGCGCCTCCCACTCGATGTCAAACCATGCTGCGTGCGGGCTTCGAGGCCCGTGCATCAGCACATCGCTCCACCACTGGCTGTGCGGGGACGCCGCCAGATGGTTGGGCACGATGTCCAGGATCAGGCCCATGCCGTGCGCGCGCGTCACTTCCGCCAGCTGCCGGAAGCCCGCTTCACCGCCCAGTTCCGGATTGATGCGAGCCGGGTCGATGCCATCGTAGCCATGCGTCGACCCGGGCACCGCCGCAGCGATCGGTGACAGGTAAAGGTGGCTGACGCCCAGCGCGGCGTAGTACGGCACCTGCGCGGCAGCCGCCCCGAGGTCGAAGCCTGCGTGCAGCTGCAGGCGCGCGGTGGCACGCAACCCCGTCATTGCCCGGTCCTGCGGCGCGTGGCACTCAGGCGCGCCAAGCGCGCATCGGCCGCGTCAGCATCCCACGTCGGCGGCAGGCGGCGGCGCCAGTTGGGATGGCCGCCGACGGTGCCTGGCAGGTTCACCTGTGCGCGACCGCCCAGCGCGTCTTCCAGCGGCAGCAACGCCAGCCGGGACGCCGCGTGGGCGACCAGAGACAACGCCCTGGCGTCCAGCGGCGCGCCCTCGCCGCCAACCACCGCAGACAGTGCCTGCGCGTCGCTGGCACGCGCGCGCAGTGCCGCTGGCAGATCCGCCAGCTCACCCAGGCGTGCGCGCCAGCGCAGGTCACGCCCGCGCAGCCAACCGGCCAGCGGTGGCAGGTCATGGGTGGAGGGCATGGCCACTGCATCGCGGCGCCACTGCGGCGCCGGCAGGAAGCGCGCGCCGTTGCGGGCGAACGGCAGCACCTCGATGCCCAGAATGCCCCGGGCTGCCAGCCGCTGGCGCATGCCCGGCGGAACCACGCCCAGGTCTTCGCCGATCAGCACGCAGCGATGCCGCCAGGACTCCAGCACCAGCAGGTTGATCAGATCATCGAACGGATAGCGCAGGTACACGCCCTGCCCGGCGTCCGCGCCACGGGGAAACACCCACAGCCGCAGCAGGCCCAGGATGTGATCGATGCGAAGCCCGCCGCGGCCGGACATCACGGCGCGCAGCACGCGAAGGTAGGGGGCGAAGCCCTCGCGCAGCAACGCCATCGGTGACCAGCTGGTGATGCCCCAGGCCTGGCCGAGCGGATTGAACGCGTCCGGCGGCGCACCCAGCTCAAGTCCCTGCAGCAGATCAGCCCCCCCGGTGCGTGCCTCCACGCCCTGCGGCGCGCAGCCCACGGCCAGGTCGGCAATCAACCCGATCGAAGCGCCCTCGTCGCGCAGCGTGGCGTGTACCTGCGCCCAGCCCTGCTGTGCCAACCACTGCGCAAACGCGTGGTCGTCCGCGCTGCCGGTGAACCGGTCGGCGGCATGCTGGCAATAGTGCCGTAGCGGATCGCCCTGCATGGCACGCCAGGTTTCGATCTGTGCGTGCTGCGACGGTGCCTGCGCTGCAATCCATTGGCGAACCTGCCGTATCCAGCGCCACTTCACTGCCGCCGAGTGCGGCCAGTCAATGCGACGTGCGGCAGTTCCCGCTTCCACCGCCGCCGCCAGCGCCTCGTCCCCGCCCAGCACGCTGTTGGCGGCATCGGGCAATACCTGCGGCAGGGAGACCTGCAGCGGGTCGAGCCAGCGCCGGTCGCTGGGCGAATAGGGGCTGTAGCCTGGGCCCGGTGGCATGCCCGCGTGCAGCGGGCTCAACGCCAGTGCGTCGCCGCCGTGCCGGTGCAGCAGCTCGCTCCATCGTGCACAGCCGGCACTGTCACCGATGCCGGCATCACCGGGCGCGCGCAGGCTGTAGACCTGCGCCGACAGGCCCCAGCCGCGCAGCGTGCCCCGCGGCCACCAGGCACGCTGTGGCGCCACCGCAACCGCCTGTTGCTGGTCGCCCCGGCGCCACTGCCAGTAACCCGGCTGGTCCGGCACGCGCCAGCGGCCCTGCGCATCGGCACGGGCGGGCAACGCTGCGCCCTGCTCATCCACCCAGCACGCTGCGCCGGCTGCCTCCGGCATCACCAGCAGCTGTCCGCAGCAGGCCGTGCGCAGGCCAGCGTGCTCGGGCACCGCCTCGCACTGCAGCCCCTCCAGCACGGCGCGCAGCACGTCCGGCGCGACCTCGCGCGCGGCACCGGCCACGTCGGTCCAGCGGACCAGCAGGCCCGCACGGCGGGCCGTCTCCCGCACCGCTGCATCCGTATTCATGCGGCGACCCAGCAGGCCAGCACGCCGCCGCCTGCCGGCAGCATCCCGGCAGCGTCCGGCCCCACGACGTACTCGCCGGCCGGCACCGCATGCGCCACCGGCACAGGGCCCACGTTGATCGCGATCCACCATTGGCCCGATGGCAACTGCCAGCCCGCCTGCACCGCGCCTTGGCCAAGCACGCGCGCGCCCAGCGACCGCGCCTGCAGCAGGCCCGGCTGCAGATAGCGCCTGCGCAGGCCGAGGAATTCACCCGAGCAGCGCAGCCAGTGCTGCGACCAGGGATCATCGCCGGGCGGCGGCGTGTACGACGCCTGCAGGGTCGCCGCATCGTTCGGGTCCGGAATACGCGCGCGCGCGGCGGCGTCGGCAAAGGCGCTGAAACCAGCGAACTCACGGCGACGCCCTTCACGCACCGCCTCGTCCAGCGGCGGCGCGTAGTCGGTGAAGAACAGGAAGGGCGATTGCGCCTGCCACGGCTCGCCCATGAACAGCAGCGGGATCATCGGCGTCAGCAGGGTCAGCGCCAGCGCCGCGCGCAGCGGCGCAGGATCGGTCAGCATCGACAGGCGCTCGCCGAAAGCGCGGTTGCCCACCTGGTCATGGTTCTGCGCGAATACCACAAAACGCGCGGGCGACAGGTCGGCGCTGGGTTCGCCGCGGGGATTGCCGCGCAGGTCCGGTTCACCCTGCCAGGCGAATCCTTCGGCCAGGCAGCGCGCCAGCAGTGCTTCGGCGCGACCGGCATAGGCCGCGTAATAGCCTTCCTGCTCGCCGGTCAGCATCACGTGCAGCGCATTGTGGAAGTCATCGTTCCACTGCCCCTGGTAGGCGCCGCGCAGCCACCGCGCCTGGTTGCGCTCGTTCTCCAGCACCAAGTGCGCGTGCGGGGCCACCGCGCGTACCTCATCGGCCAGCTGCTGCAGGAAACGGTCATCGTCAATGGCGTGCACCGCGTCCAAGCGCAGGCCATCGAAGCCGTAGTCGCGCAACCACATCAGCGCGTTGTCGATGAAAAAGCGCCGCACCCAGGGCTGGCAGAAGTCGATGGCCTCGCCCCACGGCGTGCTGCGGTCGTCACGGAAGAACCCGCGCGCGTAGTCGCGCAGGTGGTTGCCCTGTGGTCCGAAGTGGTTGTAGACCACATCCAGCAGCACCGACAGCCCTGCATCGTGCGCCGCTTCGATGAAGGCCCTCAGCGCTGCCGGCCCGCCATAGGCATGGGCCGGCGCATACGGGAACACGCCGTCGTAGCCCCAGTTGCGCTGGCCGGGAAACTGCGCGACCGGCATCAGTTCAATGGCGGTGATGCCCAGCGCGGCCAGCATCGGCAGTTGCGCGGTCAACGCCGCGAAGCCGCCCCCGGCCTCGATATGCACCTCATAGATCACCAGGTCCTGCCAGGCATGCCCCTGCCAGGCAGGCCGCGCTGCCTCCGTATCCAGCACCACCGCGCTGTCGCCGTCGATGCCGTCCGGCTGCCAGCGCGAGGCCGGGTCGGGCACGTCCTGGCCAGAAGGCAGGCGGAACCGGTAGCGGTCGCCATGCGATGCCGGTATTCGCAGCCAGTGGCAGCCGTCCGGGTCGCGCTGCATCGGCCGCTGGGTGCCTTGCAGGCACAGCGCCATCGTCCTTGCGCCCGGTGCCCACACGCGGAACTCCACCCCGTCACCGGCCACCGGCCAAGCGCCCAGGCGCGGGGCCACTGTGGTCATGCATCAACCTGCAGGTAGAGCGTGGACAGCGGCGGCAGCGTGAGCCGCAGCGACTGCGCGTGGCCGTGCATCGGCCTCGGCTCGGTATGCACTGCGCCGAGGTTTCCCGCATTGCCGCCACCGTAATACGCGCTGTCGGTGTTGAGCCGTTCGCTCCAGCGCCCCGGTTGCGGCACCCCGACCCGGTAGCCGTCGCGACGCAGCGGGGTGAAGTTGCTCACCACCAGCAGGGTGCGGCCGCTGCCGGCAGGATCCCGGCGGATGAAGGCGTAGACGCTGTTGCGACTGTCGTCCGCCACGCTCCAGTCGAAGCCGCGTTCGTCGCGTTCGTCGCGATGCAACGCCGGTTCGGCGCGGAGCACGTTATTGAGGTCGCCCACCAGGCGCGACAGGCCCTGGCCCTCGCTGCTGGCCGCCCGTGCCCAGTCCAGTGCCGCATCGTGCGACCACTCATGGCCCTGGCCGAACTCGCCGCCCATGAACAGCAGTTTGCTGCCCGGGTGCGCCCACATGAAGCCGTAATACGCGCGCAGCTGGGCCAGCCGCTGTGCCGGCTCGCCCGCCATCTTGGCCAGCAGCGCCCCCTTGCCATGCACCACCTCGTCGTGGGACAGCGGCAGCACGAACCGTTCGGAGAAGGCGTAGACCAGGCCGAAGCTGATCTGGCTGTGGTGATGCGAACGATGGACCGGATCGCGCCCCAGGTACTGCAGGGTGTCGTGCATCCAGCCCATGTTCCACTTGTGGGTGAAGCCAAGCCCGCCCTCCTCCACCGGCGCTGTCACCCCCGGCCACGCGGTGGATTCCTCGGCGATCACCAGCACGTCCGGGAAGCGCTCCCGCAGCGTCTGGTTCATCCGCCGCAGGAAAGCGACCGCCTGCAGGTTCTCGCGCCCGCCCTGCTCGTTGGGTACCCACTCCCCCTCGGCACGGCTGTAATCCCGGTACAGCATCGACGCTACGGCGTCCACGCGCAGACCGTCGACATGGAAGCGCTCCACCCACTCCAACGCACTGCCGATCAGGTAGGCGGCCACTTCGTTGCGGCCGTAGTTGTAGATCAGCGTGTCCCAGTCGGCGTGCACCCCTTCGCGCGGGTCGGCATGCTCGTACAGCGCGGTGCCATCGAACCCGGCCAGGCCATGCGCATCGTTGGGGAAGTGCGCGCTCACCCAGTCCACGATCACTCCCACGCCGGCCTGGTGACAGCGGTCCACGAAGCGTGCAAAGGCCTGTGGCGTGCCGTGGCGTGCCGTCGGCGCGTAGATCCCCAGCGGCTGATAGCCCCAGGAACCGCCGAAGGGATGCTCGCTCACCGGCAACAGCTCGATATGGGTGAAGCCAAGACCGGCCACGTACGGAATCAACCGGTCGGCCAGGGCATCCCAGTCCAGCGGCGCACCATCGTCGCTGCGCTGCCAGGAACCCGCATGCACTTCGTAGATCGACAGCGGTGCGCAGGTTCCGGCCAGGCGGCGGGCCGCCAACCAAGCATCATCGTGCCACTCCATTTGCCCAGCCGAAGGCACCCGCGATGCGGTCGCCGGTGGCAGCTCGGCCCAGCGCGCCATCGGATCGAACTTGTCGGGCATCACCCGGCCGTCGGCGCCGACGATGCGGAATTTGTAGCGGGCACCGGCCTGCACGCCCGGCAGGAACAGCTCCCACACGCCGGCGGTGTGACGCAGCCGCATCGGATGGCGTCGGCCGTCCCACCCGTTGAAATCGCCAACCACGGCGACCCGCTGGGCATTGGGCGCCCACACCGCGAAGCGCACGCCCGCAATGCCCTGCACCTGCATCGGCACCGCACCCAGCTGCCGCGCCGCATCGGCATCACCGGCATGGAACCGCTGCAGCAGGGCTTCGTCCAACAGTGGACCGAACGCATAGGCATCGTGCACCTGCTCCACGCCCTGTTCGAAATGCAGGGCAAGCAGCGGTATCGCCGCGTCACCGGCCGCGCCCTCGAACAGGCCGGGCAACGGGCCAGGGGACAGGTTCCAGCGCCGCCCATCGTCTGCAATCACCTCGACGCGCTGCGCATGCGGCACCAGCACGCGCAGCTGGCGTCCGCCTTCTGGCTGGCGATGCGGGCCCAGCCAGGCGAATGCATCGGCCGGGCGCGCGTGGACGAGGTCCTGCAGCGCCGGGGCGATACGCTGATCCAATCCCGTCTCCGTGATCGCTTCATCCTCCAGGGCGGCCAGATGCAGGCTGTCGTGGCTCATGCGGCCACCTGGCAGGTCTGCTGGTACAGGGCCAGATACGCGCGACCGGCCGCATCCCAGCCACCCGGCCGCAGCATGGCGGCGCGGCGCATGGCCTGCAGCAGGCCGGGCAGGCGGAAGGTGCGCATCGCCCGTTCCACGCAGCGGCGCAGGCCATCGGCATTGGCGCCGTGGAACAGGAATCCGGTCACGCCATCCTCGACGGTATCCACCAGCCCGCCGGTCGCGTGTGCGATGGGCAGGCAGCCGAAGCGCTGCGCGTACATCTGGCTCAGCCCGCAGGGTTCGAAGCGTGAAGGCATCAGCAGGAAGTCGGCGCCGGCAAACATCTGGCGGGCCAGCGCCTCTTCGAAGCCGATGAATGCGCCCACCCGTCCGGGGTAGCGCCGGGCCAGCGCCTGCACCTGCGCTTCCACCTGCGGCTCGCCGCCGCCGATGATGACCAGCTGGCCGCCGGCCGCCACGATCTGCGGTGCCACATCGCAGGTGATGTCCAGGCCTTTCTGGTGCACCAGGCGGGAGACCACCGCGAACAGCGGGCCGGTCGACGGCGCCAGCCCGAACGCCTTGCGCACCGCATGCGCGTTGGTGGCGCGCCCGGTCCATTCGCCGATGCCGAAATGGGCCTTGAGGTGGATGTCGCGGCGTGGATCCCAGCTGGCGTCGATGCCGTTGACGATGCCACTCAGGTGTCCGCCGGCCGCCCGGCGCGCCAACAGGTCATGCAGCCCGCAGCCGTCATCCGGGGCGGTATCTGCTGCGCGTAGCGCAGGCTGACCGTGTTCAGCCGCGTGGCATTGGTGATGCCGCCCTGCAGGAACGACATCTGCCCGTGGAAGTGCAGTTCATCCAGGTGTTCGGCCGGCACGCCCAGCACCGGCGCAAGCGCGTAGGGGAACAGCCCCTGGTAGGCCAGGTTGTGGATGGTCAGCAGGGTCGGCACGGCTGTCCGGTCCCAACGTACGTAGGCGGCAGCCATGGCCACCGGCCAGTCATTCAGGTGCAGCAGCTGCGGCGCCCAGTCCAGCCCGGCACGCCCGGCCGCAATCTCCGCAGCCGCATGCGAAAGCGTGGCGAAGCGGACCGCGTTGTCTTTCCACTCCTGTCCCTGCCCATCCACGTAGGGCGAGCCCTCGCGCTCGTACAGCCCAGGCGACAGCAGCACGTAGATAGGAAGGCCGTCGGCCTGCACCGCCATGCCGATCGTGCACGCGGGCAACCCGGCTCGGGCGCTGACCCGCCCCACCGGTCGCAGCTGTGGCAGGCGCTGCAGAACCTCCGGGTAGCCGGGCAGCAGCACGCGCGAATCACATGCACCGCGCACCGCACGCGGCAACGCCGCGGCCACATCACCCAGTCCGCCGGCCTTGATGAAGTCAGCCATCTCGGTGGCGACGAACAGCACGCGCTGCACCAGTTCTGGGAGATCCAACGGTTGCGAGTGGCCGCGGCGAGTGCCGATCGGCACGGGCGTGAGCGGAGAGATCGCAACGGGTGAAGCGGACTGGGCGGCGCGGGCCATGGGGATGATCTCGGATGCTTCAGGCAGACAGACGCCAGCGGCGCCCGGACGGGCGCTTGTGCTGGGAAGGAAGTCGACGCAGGACGTGGGGGACGTCAGCGAGAGGCTCAGGACGACAATAGCCCTCCATGCGATCAATCAACCGTGAAGCCATGGCGATTTCTTTGTGACAAGGCGTCATGAGCTCAGTACACATGACAGGCGCCCGCCTCCTGCCCGTGTCTCTCCTGTAGAGCCGAGCCCGCGCCCGGCTGCCGGCAATCCCGTTTGCCCCGTGAGCCGAGCATGGGCTCGGCTCTACAGGGATTCTTCCTGCGACACCCGGTCGCAGGCCATCGAGCGACGCGCTTGACCAATGTCAAACCGCCCGCCGCCGCGCGGGCGTATTTCTATGCAGGACCCGAACACGCCGGCACTGCCGGCATCCACAAGGACCCTGCGATGAGCTACACCCCCGACAACGCCCAGCTGCTGAACGCCATGCAGAACGTCATGGTGATCTCCACCACCGACATGCAGGGCAACATCACCTACGCCAATGACCTGTTCTGCACGCTCACCGGCTTCGCCCGCGAGGAACTGATCGGCCAGCCGCACAGCATCGTGCGCCACCCGGACGTGCCCAAGGCCGTCTACAAGGACATGTGGGACACCATCAAGGCCGGCAAGACCTGGACCGGCATCGTGCCCAACCTTGGCAAAGGCGGCGTGCTCTACGTGGTCGACACCACCGTGCAGCCGCTGTTCGACGCCGACGGCAACATCACCTCGTACATCAGCATCCGCCGCGTGGTGAACGACCTGATGCAGAACTACGACCTGGTCGAGTTCAGCAAGGAAAAGTTCGACGACTTCTACGAGGCCGCGTGAACGCTCTCCCGACCAGTACGCCCTTCAGCCGCCTGCTGGTGGGTTTTGCGTCCGAGTCGGGCAACGCCCGCGCCCTGGCCCAGCGCCTGGGCGCGGGCCTGCAGCTGCACGGGCCGCAGGTACTCCCGTTCAACGACATCGACGTGGCCAGTCTCGGCCAAGGCGATGTGCTGCTGGCAATCTCCAGCTCGTTCGGCGATGGCGAACCGCCGGCCAATGGCGAGCAGTTCTTCGAAACACTGCGCCAGACCCCGACGCTGCGCGGCCTGCGCTATGCGGTGTTCGGCCTTGGTGACACCGGCTACCCGAGCTTCTGCGGCTTCACCAAGGCGCTGGATGCTGCATTGAGCGAGCGCCAGGCCCAGCCGCTGCTGCAGCGGGTGGACGCCGATCTGGGCTACGAGCAGTTCTTCCAGCAATGGCAGCCGGTGCTGGGCCAGGTGCTGGAGGGTGACCTCAGCGCTGGCCAGCACCTGCACCTGCAGGTCACCGCCTATGGCGAAGACAATGCCTTTGCCGCGCGCATCCTCGAACGCCGCCGCTTGAACAGCAGCGACCCGGCCGCGTGGCACCTGCAACTGGACATTGCCGGCAGTGGCATGGCCTATCGCGCGGGCGACACCCTGCACGTAGTACCCGGGAACGATCCTGCCCTGCTGCAGGCGTTGGCCACCTGGTACGGCGACACCGCCGCCGTGGCCGCCCTGCACGACCGCGAGCTGCGCCTGCTGAGCAAGGGCGTGCTGCGCGAACTGGCCCGGCTGGGCGGTAGTGAGGCACTGAAGGGCCTGCTGAAGGTCAGCCAGAAGCGCGAGCTGGACGCCTACCTGCACGGCCTGGACCTGCTGGACGTGCTGCAGGACCACGCCACGCCGGACAGCGTGCCGCTTGCCCGGCTGCGCGAACTGCTGTCACCGCGGCTGCCGCGTGCCTATTCGATCGCCTCGCACCCGTGCGACGACCAGCTGAGCCTGTGCCTGCGCGAAGTGCGCTACACCCTGCGCGGCCGCGAACGCTTCGGCACTGCCACCGGCAGCCTGCTGCATGGAGGCGACCATGCCCGTGTGTACTGCCGCTCCAACCCCGGCTTCCACCTGCCCGATACCGGCGAGGCACCGCTGCTGCTGGTCGGTACCGGTACTGGTATCGCACCCTTGATGGGCCTGCTGCAGGAACTGCAGGCCAACGCCTGCGAACGCGAAGTGCACCTGGTGTTTGGCGAGAAGCACCGCCAGCACGACTACCTGTACCGTGACCAGCTGCTGGACTGGCGCACGCGTGGCGTGCTGGCCGGCCTGCATACCGCGTTCTCGCGCGATGGCGCCGAAAAGATCTATGTGCAGCATGTGCTGCAGCAGCGCGGCGATGAAGTGCGCGATGTGCTGGCCCGCGGTGGGCATCTGTACCTGTGCGGCAACAAGCGCCACCTGGAAAGCGCGGTGCGCGAGGCCATCGATGCCATCGGCGGCGAAGGCCACTGGGACACGCTGCGCAATGAAGGCCGAACGCACTGTGAATTGTACTGATCCGTTGATCCTGTAGAGCCGAGCCCACGCTCGGCTGCTGTTGGCGTTGTCGCGCAGAGCTGCCGAGCATGGGCTCGGCTCTACAGGTGCACGTCAACCGTCGACAATGCGGCCGTCCACCACGCGCGCCACCTGCTGGCCGAACATGGCCACATCCTGTGGGTCATGGCTGATCAACAGCAGCGGAATGCCGGTCCTGTCCAGCACGGTCTCCAGCTCCTGGCGCAGATGATGGCGAAGATCATGGTCCAGCGCGGAAAACGGTTCATCCAGCAGCAGCGCCTGCGGCTGTGTCACCAGCGCGCGCGCCAGCGCGGTACGCTGGCGCTGTCCGCCGGAAATCTGTGATGGCAGCAGATCGCCCACCGTGTCGATGCGGAAGGCGTGCAACCACTGTTCCACCGCGTCGAAGCGCTGGCCGATCCGCGGATTCAACCACCCCTTCTGCAGCCCGAACGCCACGTTCTGGCGCACGCTCAGGTGCGGGAACAACGCGTAATCCTGGAACACGTAGCCCAGCCGGCGGCGCTGCGGCGGCAGATCCACAGCGGTGGCCGCGTCGAACAGGGTCTGCCCCTGCAGGCGCACATGGCCCTGGCCCGGCCGCAGCAGCCCGGCCACCGCCTTCAGGGTCAGGCTCTTGCCGGCGCCGGAGGGTCCGAACAGCACCACCTGCCGCTGCGTGCACTGCAGCGATACGTCCAACACGAAATCCTGGCCGGCCGCCTGCAGGCGACGCTGCACCTGCAGGTCAAGCCACATCACGCAGCTCCCGGCGACGTCCGCCCACCAACCGCGCAGCCAGCAACAGGATCACGATGCACACCACCGAGGTCAGGATCACCAGCGCATTGGCCTTGCCGTCCTGACCGGCCTGCACCGCCTCGTAGATGGCGATCGACAACGTCTGCGTCCGGCCCGGAATGCTGCCGGCCACCATCAACGTCGCGCCGAATTCGCCCATCGCGCGTGCAAACGCCAGCAACAGGCCGGCAAGAATGCCGCGCCAGGCCAGCGGCAGCGTGACGCGGAAGAACACCGCCGCTTCGGACACACCCAGCGTCCGCGCGGCCTGCTCCAGCTGTCCGTCCACTTCCTCGAACGCCGCGCGTGCCGGCTTGAACACCAGCGGCAGCGAAGCCACCGCCGCCGCAATCACCGCAGCCTGCCAGGTGAACACCAGGTTGATGCCGAACCACGACTGCAGCCACGCGCCGATCGGGCCGTTGCGACCGATCAGCACCAGCAGGTAATACCCCAGCACCGTTGGTGGCAGCACCATCGGCAGGGTCAACAGCGAATCCAGCAGCTCACGGCCGGGAAAGCGCCGACGCGCCAGCAGCGCGCCCAGCGCCACGCCCAGCACCAGGTTGATCGCGGTGGCCCAGCCGGCCACCTTCAGCGACAACCCCAATGCACTCCAGTCCAGATCCATGCGTCAGGGCTTGCCGAATCCGTGCCGGGCCAGAATCGCCTGGCCCTGCGCCGAACGCACGAAGGCGACAAACCGCTTGGCCTCTGCCGGCTGCGCGCTGGCCCTGGTCACCGCCAGCGGATAGGCGATGCGCCCGGACACCGGTACCACGAAGGCACGGCGTACCCGGTCCGGCATGGCCTGCGCGTCAGTGGCATAGACGAAGCCGGCATCCACTTCACCGCGCGCCACGTAATCCAGCGACTGGCGCACGTTCTGCGTGGTGATGATCCGGCCCTGCACCGACGGCCACAGGCCGGCCGCTTCCAGCGCGCCCTTGGCATAGCGGCCGACCGGCACGCTGTCCGGGTTGCCCAGTGCGATGCATTGCACGCCGGCACCGGCCAGGTCCTTCAAGCTGCGCGGCGCGGCCCTGGCCTGCGGCGGCGCCACCACCCACAGCGCGTTCACCGCGAACACCGCGCGGCTGCCGGCCGCCAGCAGGTCCTGCTGCTGGGCCTGGTCCATGGTGGCTTCATCGGCCGACGCGAACACATCCACCGGCGCGCCGCGGCTGATCTGCTGCAGCAGTACGCCAGAGGCGGCGAAGTTGAAATCGACCTTGGTTCCCGGGTGCGTCTTCTCATAGGCCGCACCCAGTTCGCGGAAGCTCTCGGTCAGGCTCGACGCCGCCGACACCGTCAGGTCGGCCGCCCAGGCCGGTACCGTGGCCAGCAGGCCCAGCCACAACAATGCCGCTCGCTTCATGCCCAGCCCCCTGCCTGATCAGTCCAGTCCGGCGTCCCGGGCTACGGCCAGTTCCGCCAGCCGGTCCGGGTCCAGCAACAGCATCTCACGTTGGTTCACCGCAATCACACCGTCGTCGCTCAAGCGGCGCAGTACCCGGCTCACCGTCTCCGGCGCCATCCGCAGGTAGTTGGCGATCTCGGTGCGGGCCATGCTCAGGTTGAAACGGGTGGCGGAGAATCCGCGCCGGGCATAGCGCTCGGAAAGATCCAGCAGGAACGCCGCCATGCGCTCCTCGGTGCGATGGTTGGCGGCCAGCGTGGCGACCTTGCCGATCTCGGCGCTGAGCAGGCTGAACAGCCGCGCCTGCAACCCCGGCATGCGCGTGGCCAGCAGGCTCAATCGCGGAAACGAGATCCGGCACAGGTAGACGGTGTCCAGGGCCACGGCGTTGCAAGGGAAGCGCGCGCCGTGGATGGCATTGAGCCCGATCACCTCGCCCGGCAGGCTGAAACCCAGCACCTGCTCGTTGCCCTGGCTGTCATCGACGAACGTCTTGACCATGCCGGCACGCACCGCGGCGATCGAGTCGAATGGATCGCCGGCACGGAACAGGTAGTCGCCGGCCTGGAACGGGCCGACGTGGTCGACCAGCACATGCAGTTCGCCCAGCGCGGTCTTGTCGTAGCCCTGCGACATGCAGGCGTCGGAGAACGCACAGGTGCTGCAGAAGTGCAGCGCGTCTCCGTCATCGGCTGCTGCCGGATTGGGCGTGGCCGGCCGGGACGCAGAGGGAGCGGAGGGGTTCAGAGGCATTGCAGCGAGGCAGGAACGAAGGCCCTCATCATACGACAGCGCACCGCCCGGCCCTGCGCAACGTGCGCCTACTCTGGCGCGGGTTCGGAACGCCGCTGGGGGCCACGCTGCCGCATGCTGTCGCGCACGTCCACGTCGAACTGCAGCTGCAGCATGCTGTCGTCATCCAACGCGATACCGAAGCCCAGCCCATCCCGGCAGGGCAGCCTGCCCGCCAGCGACTCAACGGCCTGGCGAGGCAGTACCAACCGGCAGAATGTCCCGCCATCGAGCAGCACCGCCTGATCGCCGGCATGCAGCGACAGCGCCACGCCCCAGCCACCGCTGCCACCAAAGCGCGTCAGGTTCTCCACTGATTCGCCGGCCAGCAATCCTGCCAGTTCTTCTTCATCCACGCGCAGGCGCATCGATTGCTGTTGCAGCTGGACCTTCATGCTGTGATGGACTCCCACTCTGATGGCGTATTGCAGTTGAGCAGCAATGCCCGATCCTCCGGTGCCAATGGCAGCCGGATTACGCCCAGGCGTTGCTGCAGGGCGCGCAGTGAACGACGCGCCGTCGGGTCCTCGATCAAGGCCTGCAGCACGCGGCGGCAATGATCATCGATCTGCAACCGCATCGGCAACGGTTCATCGTCGAATACCGTGCAGGCACGCCCTTGATCGGCCTGCAGGCGCTGCAACAGCGCGGGTGTCACCCGCGGCGTATCGACCGGCACCACCCAGGCGGGGCCGTCTGGCATCTGCATCGCCACACTGTAGAGGCCGCCCAGCGGGCCGCAGCGTGCGACCCGGTCCGGGATGCCACCAAAAGCTGGGTGGTCGCCGCTCACCCATACCCTCCCGGCGCCGGCCTGCAGCAGCAGGCCGCGCATGTGTTCCAGCAGCGTGCGGCCGTGCCAGGGCAGCAGCGCCTTGTCGCGGCCCATCCGGCTGGACAGGCCGCCGGCCAGCACGATGCCATCAATGGGGATGTTCGTGATCGTGCGCATGGTCATGGCCGGGTTCGCTGTCCGCATGGCACAGGCTGCAACCTTCGCTCCACTGGCTGTCGCCGTCCTCGTAATGCTCCTGCTTCCAGATCGGGCACTGGTGTTTCACCACTTCGATCAACTGCCGGCAGGCCCGGAACGCTTCGTCACGGTGCGGGCTGCCGGCGGCCACCACCACCGCCACATCGCCGATGCCGAGCCGGCCCTTGGCATGCGCCACATACAGCTTCAGCTTCGGACCGAACGTGGCTTCGACCTCGGCGGCCAGGCGCTTGAATTCGTTCAGCACCAGCGGTTCGAACAGATCGTAGGTGATCCCGGTCACCCGCCGGCCCACATTGACGTCGCGCACCTTCCCGATGAACACGTCGATGCCGCCGAAGCCCGGATCGGAAACCGCCGCGATGCCCTCGGCCGGATCGATTGCCGCCTGCGCGCGGTCCACGACCTTGGCGATGATCGTCTCGCTCATCGCTCAGCCCCCGCTCACCGGCGGGAGGATCGCCACCCGGCCATCGTCGGGCAGCGCCTCGTGGTCGCGCAGCACGCGTTGCTGGTCGGCGAATGCCGAGTAATCCAGCAAGCCGGCACGGAAACCCGGCCAACGCAGCGGCAGCAGCTCGCGCAGCGCCTGGCGCAGATCGGCCACGGTGCCACCGGCTACATCCACGGCGATCTCGCGGCTGGCATCCAGATCGGAAAACGCACCGAACAATTGCAGATTCACCTGTCTCATCACGGCTCCTGGCTTGCCAGCTGCACAGGGTCCTGATGACCCCAGCCCTGCACGCGCACTGGCGTGCCGGCAGGGGCGAGACCGCCCTCGCCGTCCAGCACCACCCAGGCGTTGGCCTGCAGCATGGACATCAAACGGAACGACTCCTGCCCTGCCAGCACGCGCGCACTCAGGCGGCCCTGCGCGTCCACTTCCACCCGGGCCCGCGCATGGAAGCGCAGGCCCGGCGGCGTGCGCACGTCGGCCTGCAGCGGCAACATCAGCACCTGCTCCGGTGCCAGCCCCAGCAGGCGGCGCAGCACCGGCTCGACAAAGAAGCGCTGGCCCACCGCAGCGGAGACCGGGTTGCCCGGCAGGCCGAAATACAGCGCGCCATTGGGCAGCACCGCGAACAGCAACGGCTTGCCGGGGCGGATCGCCACCTTGTGGAACACGATGCGCGCACCCCGGCCGCGCAGCGCGTCGGGAATGAAATCGTAGCGGCCGGCCGACACCGCGCCGGTGCTGATCAACAGCTGCGCACCCGCGTCCAGTGCTTGATCCAGTACGGCATTGAAGGCGGCCACCTCATCGCCCACCGTGCCCTGCCAGACCACCTCGGCACCGGCGGCCTGCAGGCGGCCGACCAGGTACGGCCGGTTGCTGTCACGGATCTGCCCGGATTCCAGCGTCTGCGCCGCCTCGGTCACCAGCTCCTTGCCGGTGGCAATCACCGCCGCCTTCGGCCGGGCCACCACCGCCACCTGAGCCACGCCGATGGCATGCAGCAAGGTGCGCGCGTTGATGTCCAGCACCTGCCCGGACTGCAGCACGCGCTCGCCGTCGCTCACATCCTCGCCACGCAGGCGCACGTTCTGGCCCGGCTTCACCGATGCCTTCAGGGCGATGCGGGTCGGGCGTCCATCTTCGCTGGTGAGGATCTCGACGTTCTCGACCGGCACCACCGTATCCAGCCCGACCGGCATGCGCGCGCCGGTCATGATCTCCCAGGCGCCCTCGCCGCCGTCGGCACCGGCATCGCCGGCCGCCTGCCAGCCCTGCACCGCGAATTCGGTACCGGCCTCGAACGCCGTACCGTTGGCGCGCAGCGCGAAGCCGTCCATCGCCGAATTGTCGAACGGCGGCAGCGACTGCGCGCTGTGGATGTCACGGGCCAGGGTACGGCCGCCGGCCTCATGCAGCGGCAGGCGCTCGGCCGGCAGCGGCGTGGCCGCGTCCAGCAGGTGCTGCAAGGCCTCGCTGTAGGCAATCATCAGTGGCCACCACCCTCGACCATCGCCAGGGCGTGGCCCAGCACCGGCGCCAGGATGTCCAGGCACTGTGCCGCCGCCTTGGGGCTGCCCGGCAATGCAAACACCAGCATGTTGCCCAGCTGCACCACCTCGGCGCGGCTCAGCCAGGCCATCGGCGTGTGCTGCGCACTCAGGGCCCGCACCATCTGCGCCAGGCCATGCACCGGCCGCGCATTCAAGGAACGCAGCGCCTCCGGGGTCAGGTCACGCGGGCCCAGCCCGGTACCCCCGGTACACAGGCACAGGCGCACGCCCTCGGCAGCCAACGCCTGCAGGCGGCCCGCCAACGGCTCGATGCCATCGGGCAGTACCTCGGCGGCCACCACCTCGCCCCCCAGCTTCTTCAGCCCGGTCACCAGGGTCGGGCCGGAGACATCTTCATAGGTGCCTTCGCTGGCGCGATCGCTCAGCGTGATCACCGCGCAGGCCGCGCCTTCCAGGCCCTTCGGCGCACGCGGCTTGAACCGCTCTCGCTCGGCCTCGTCCATGCCGTCGGGGTGCAGCCAGACACCGCGCTTGCCGCCTTCCTTGAACAGCAGGCGGATGCCTTCGATGCTAAGTGCCGGCTCCACCGGCTTGCTCAGGTCGTACAGGGTCAGCAGCGCCGCGTTGACGCCGGCCAGTGCCTCCATCTCTACGCCGGTGCGCGCCTCGCTGGCGCACTCGCACCACACGCGGATCGCCTGCCGTTCCGGCACCGGCGCGCAAAACACCTGCACCAGTTCCAGCGGCAGCGGGTGGCACAGCGGCATCAGCATCGAGGCCATCTTGGCGCCCTGCAGGCCGGCAATCTCGGCCATCACCAGCGCATCGCCCTTGGGCAGGCAGCGCTCGACAATCAGCGGATAGGCCACTGGACCGGCATGCAGCTCGCCCACCGCCACCGCACGGCGGCGGCTGATGCGCTTGTTGCGCACATCGGCCATGTGGAAGGCCGCGTTCAATTCCCCACTCATCGTGTTGCTCATCCTCCGATGGAGGCCAGGTGCGGGGTCAGCCCGGTCTGGCCCTGGTGCAGTCCATGCCCGGCCGCTTTCAGGCCAAGCTGGGTGGTGATGCGTGCCAGCAGCGCGTCGTGGTCCTCATCGCGCTGCAGCAGCGGGCGCAGCGGCACGCCGAACTCGCCGAACAGGCACAGCCGCAGGTCGCCCTTGGCGGTCACCCGCAGGCGGTTGCAGCCCTTGCAGAAGTCACGCGAATACGGGGCGATGATGCCGATGCTGCCGCGATGGTCGGGGTGGCCGAACTCGCGCGCCGGGCCGGCGTCGGCCGCGCGCGGACGCTCGTGCCAGCCCGCGGCCAGCAGCTGCTCGACCACCACGTCGGCGCGCAGGTGGTAGCGCTGGAAATAGGCTTCGTTGTCGCCGGTGCGCATCAGCTCGATGAAGCGCACGCTGAAGGGGCGGTCACGCAGGTAGTCCATCCACTGCGGCAGCTCGTCGTCGTTCAGGCCCCGCAGCAGTACCGCGTTGAGCTTGATCGCCGGCAGGCCCAACGCCTGCGCCAGGGCCAGGCCCTGCTGGATCTCCGGCAGGCGGTCGTGCCCGGTGATGGTGTGGAAACGCTCGCGTTGCAGGCTGTCCATGCTCACGTTCAGCGCGGTCAGGCCGGCCCGGTGCCAGCCCGGCAGGCGCCGCGGCAGCAGCGTGCCATTGGTGGTGATGGCCACCTTGCGGATGCCCGGCACCGCCGCCACGGTGGCGATGATCTCGTCCAGATCCTTGCGCAGGCTGGGCTCGCCACCGGTCAGGCGGATCTTGCTCATGCCCAGCGCCGCAAAGGCCCGCACCAGGCGGCCGATCTCCTCCACCTGCAGGAAACGCGGGTGGCCATCGGCCTGGTAACCGTCGGGCAGGCAGTAGCTGCACCGGAAGTTGCAGGCTTCGGTGAGCGACAAGCGCAGGTACGGAAAGCTGCGTCCGAAGCTGTCGGTGAGTTGGCTCATGGCTGTTCCGCCTCCTGGTACCACCCTGCAGCCCTGCCCCTGAACGGGTTGTCGACCCCAGCCCGCAGAGTGCGCTGGGGCGTTGAAAGCGTCAACCCGGGAGGCACGCAGCCTGAATTGGCGCCGCCTGTCGTGATAGGCCCTCCCCGCCCGTCCCGTTCGCCGTGACAACCTCGACACATGTCGCAGATTGCACGTTGCGGGCGGATCACTACGCCAGCCAGCACTGGCGGGGCTTAACAGCGTAGGACAATGTCAAAAGCGTCTCCAATCGAGTGATGTTTACAACTCTTCTGATTGGCATTGCACAGCGCCAGGGGCTCAGATGGCGTGCCACCGGAAAAGGGTGGCCGGGCTTCGAACACCCGAGTTGATGTTGATGTATGCGCTTGCCAGCCGGCGCCACCCTAGCGTGGCGCCGGCTGGCAATCCGTCTGCCGGCTATGGCGGGCGGTGCGTGGGGGCCTTCGGGCCCACCGGACTGACATCAACCCGGTGTTCGAACCACGTACCGTCCGCCACTTTTATGGGTGGCGGCTACCGATTGCCCTGCACGGAGCCTTGCCATGAACGAATCGGACTTCCCGCATCTGCACGCCTACCGCAGCACCGCCGGCGACGACGGTGCGCCACAGGCTGCGCCAACAGTGGACAGGAACACCTTCATTGCCAACCTCCACCGCATCGGCTCCGGTGCTGCGGCCGACGGACAACCCTGGCCGGAGCGTCACCAGCTGCCCGGGCGCTGCCTGGCCCTGGCCGACGCCGATTGCGCGTTGACTGGGTTGCGGGTGGTGCTGGAAATGCTGCTGGCAGCCGAACGCACCCGGCAGAACGGCGAACCCGGGCAGTACGTGGGCGACCGCGTGATGGAGGGGTTGGTCATGGCCTGCCAGTCGTTGTGCGCCCAGGCGGTAGGGCGGTTGCAGCCCGAAGGGTGAATGCCATGTGCAACGGACTTCAGCGAGGATCGCCTCCCGCCCGACACGCCGTCGGCGCAGCCCCCTTGTTCGGGGGAACCGCGTGTACATTCCAGCGATCTGCCAAAGCGCGTTCGACGCGGAAAGAGAATGACCATGCCTCGGCGGGCATCTTCCCTTCAGAGAAGCCAATAGCTATCTCGAAGCGATCCAATCCGAGGTTCCCCGCCTCCAGTCCCGAGCCATCTTCCCGCTTCACTCCGATGTAGACGACAGGGCGTTTCACGTCCACCTTTGCCCTGGCAAGCTGGCGATCCAATTCAGCGCTGCCATCGAAGAACTGCATTCCTTCGTCCTTGGCGATAGAGCTGAGGGTCTGCTTGAACCGATTCACGCCCTCTTGGTCATGCACGCAGAACTGGAGCATCTTGAAGGGCCGCTTTCCTACAGCCCATGCGCCGCCAGAGAATCCAAGTCCGACTCCAATCAGAAGTAGTGCTGTCAGGATCCTCACCATCATCAAGGTCCCAATTTGCAGAGTGTGGCGGCCAACGTCGCCGCAGGGCCAAAAATCATGACCCCAAGGATATCTCCGCTCGGTCTTCTCAGGCGCCTTCCGCCGGATGAGGGAGACCTTGTCGGGGGTGAGGAATCTGGGCACGGAATGTCTTTCAGGGCACTGCACCCGCCATCGGCAGATGCTCGATCCGCCATGTCCTGGCGTAGATCAGAATGACGCTACCGGTCGAGGTGGTCTCGATACGAAAACACTTCAGGCCGGACAGCGGATAGCCGACCGCCTTCCAACGATCAAGAAGATGAGCAAGCCCCGGCTCGTCGTCCTCGACCCTGGCGAACTCTATTCCCTCCTCCCCCAGTACGCCGAAGTTCATGAGCGCTGAGCACCCGTAGGCTTCCGAGAAGCAGACGGTTGCCTGCCGGCCGTCCGGCCAGCGCACTTGGACCTTTACCTCGTCGCATACGCCAGGTTTGCTCCTGTCAATATTGATGGCCAGCAACGTGGCGTCACACCATTCGAGCAAGTTGAAATCTTCATTCATCCACTGGAATCCGTCAGATGCATACGACGGAGGTGCGACCCCGGTCGCCCCTTCCTCTCTCTCACCGCTCCTGGAGCTCCCCAAGATCGAGATCCCGGGCATAGGAGCGCCGACTACTGATCAGCACCGGCTTGGATGCGAACCTTCGACCATCCCTGCATTCGACGGCGAATTGGTAGCTTCTAGGTTCCGGCCCTGCAACGACCATCATGGGGACCGAGAATGTGCTTCCAACCGGTTTCGACGAAACTACACCTTCGTCCTCCCCGAGCATACTCAGCTCACAATCTAGAGCGCGAACGTCACCCTGACCTGGCGGCACGCTTCCCGAGACGCGCACGATCATATCGCCACCCAATGTTGCACAGCCGGCCAGAACCAGACCGGCAACGACAGCGGCGGCATACCTCACCTTCGGCATCCCCGAATTCTCAGTACGCACTGCGACGTCTACGCCGATAGCCATTCAGGGATGCATCAATCTCATCAATAGATACCCGCCATGATACGAATGTAGTCGTCGAGCGAATCCACCCGCCGATCGACTGCAATACCACGCTTTTTTGCGAGCGATTGAAGCTCGAATATCAACACCCCATACCCCGAGTCCCAGCCATGAGCTTCACCAGGCGACAGTTCCTTCGAAAATCGATCTCCAGGACGGAGCCTCCCGGAGGGCAAACGAAGCTCGTCTGCAACATGCTCCAGCAGCTCCACTACGGTTTCCTGATCCAGACCACTCTCCGCATAGTATTGGTCATAGAAGCCAGTTGGCGACAGCACGCCTCTTTCTCTCAGGCATTCTTTCATGTCCATTCGCCTCCATCCACCACCTGCGCTGCAGCCACAATAGACCATGGAGCCGATATCCCATAGGTCCTCCCGCACAGTCGTCACCGCGGCCCAGCAATCTTCCTGCCGAACGCCTGGGTGCTTGAAGCTTGCCGGACCATCCGATCTTCTTACACGGCCCTCCCATTCGTGAACACGGACAAGTGGCAAGGTCGATTTGACACATACCCGAACCCACACGACGCTCGGCCGGAAAGTGCCGAATCAGGCACCGGGAAAGGAGATCGCCACGTGCCACTCACGCATTTCGCTTACTAGGTGAGACCGCCCAGCCACCTATAACTTTATTCCGCTGTAAACAAGGCCCAGCTCTTCATCGCGCATGACCCAGCGGCCAGCATTTCCCTCCGGACACAGATAGAACTTGCCGCCATAGCTTGACGCTCGCGACCACGCGTTGCGGGCAAACGGAGGAAATCTCCGCATGACTCGCGCGTCGGACATCTCCGGCCTGCTCACCAGCCTACATTCTTCGGGCAAAGCAAGAACCCCGCTGGTCAGGCGGAAAACCAGCCACGATTCATTTGTGTCCATGTCGTGCGACTCGCGTATGTTGACTGCGTCCTCAGGCAACCATGAAGGCAACCATTTCGATTCACCGATTGCTTGTCTTGAGACGGCTTGATTGCGGTCTGCATACTCGGTGCTGGCAACTTCCATGCAACCAGAAAGTGCGATTGACAGCATCACGACTGGGAGCAGCTTGGGGGCGTACATTTGAGGCGTCCAAATCATCAGTAGGGGAAGTTTCCACCGGGACGATAGCTCCCGCACATCTGCGAGCAACTCCCCGTACGACTCATTTGTCCAGATGATCGTCCGAGGCGATTTGCCAACTGATCCGCAGCGGAGTCAGCGGCAGAGTCGCCCTTGATGCTTTGATCGAACCACTCGCGCCCGTTGCTTATGCACTGAGCAGCAGCTGATCCGCCCATACCCTTCTGTGCAGCCTCGCAGTTCGCCATGCAGTGGAAGTACTTATCCTGGCCAACCCATCCGTTATGAGACCCACCAACCACGTGTGTGGCTGACCATTGATTGGCATACTGCCCGCCGAAGTCGCTGGCTCCCGCGACAAATGCCCCCGGAAAGCCAAGAGCTTCCAATGTCCTATTCACGTAATAGCGCCAATCGACCGTATATGCGCCAGTTTCTGTCACAGTCACTCCAGGCTGGGAGTCTTTCAAACCCAGTGGATCAACGTGCGAAATTGTATTGCCGATTGCATAGATATAGGTGCTAACACCTCCACCAAGCCCAATTGGATCACTCTGCGAATACCGCCCCACCGCCGGGTCGTATTCCCGCTGGTAGTTGTAGAGCATCCCACTCGCAGCCGTCGCCTGCTGGCCTGGGAAGCGCAGCGCAAGCCCAAACGCCACACCATCGCCATCCGGGTCAGCCCTCGGAATCTGGTTGCCGAACACTTCGCTCTTGTTGCTCCACTCCCAGATCGAGACATTCCGTACCGGATCGATCACCACGCGCGGCATGCCCAGATGATCTGGTTGGACGTAGGCCAGCTCCGGCACGCCGGTAGCCGGCGTGTTCATCAGTGCCACCGGGTAGTTGTCCAGCCAGATGGCCTGCTGCTGCGCTTGGTCCGTGGCCGAGTAGTTGCCCAGCCACTGCCCTGCTTCGTCGTACAGGGTGATCAGTGCTGCGCCACCGGCCGGGGTCCGCAGAACGCGTTCACCGCGGTGGTTGTAACCGTAGCTTTCCAGTACGGCATTGCCCTGCTTCACCGCGTTCATGCGGTTGGCATCGTTGTAGATGAACGTCTTGCCGCCGATGCTGGTGGTGTTGCCCACTGCGTCATGGTTGCGCGCTTCGCCGTCCACGGCGGTCAGCCGGTGGCTGGTTGCGGGGTAGGTGTAGCTGGCGGTGCCTGCCGAGGTGGTCAGCGCGGTGCGATTGCCGGTGGCGTCGTAGGCATAGGTTTCAATCGGCGTGCCGGTCGCGCCGTCCTGGGTCTGGGTCAGGCGGCCCAGCGCGTCGTAGGCGTACTTGGCGAGTACCGTTGAGCCTGTGCCGTTCTTCAGCTCGGTGATCGAACCGACCGGGTCATAGCCATAGCCCAGCGACAGGCCGCCTGCGGCCGGGTCATGCACCGCCTGCGGGCGGTAATCCAGATCCAACGGACGCTGCAGCTGGCGGCCGTTGCCGTAGGTCCAGCCCGTCGCCAGGCCGAAGGCCGCATAGGTCACGTTGTTCACCACGATCTGGCGTGCCTGGCCAGGCCGGGTCAGGCCGATCTGGCTGATGCGCCCCTGGATATCTCGCACGTAGTCAGCCACGCTTCGAATGTCTCGCACTGACGTAGCAGCATCCTGCCGCCAAAGGCGTTGTCCAGTCCATCTTTCAGGGGATTGCGAACCACGTATCGACGACCTCCTGAGTTTTATGTTATGCCCTACGGAAATACGTGCTCACAGATCATCCACAGTCTCTCGATAACTAGAGGCAGCGTCTGGCTGACGATCGTACATAGCGGTAAATGCCTCAGGTGATGGTTGGTTGCCGGATGGGTGTGGCTCTCGCTTCCTGCCAACATGGTCAGTGTGGTGCGATTGCCAGTATCGGTAGGCAGAGGTCCCAATCGGCCTGCTGGAGACTTTAATTAGCGGGCGTAACATTAGTTCACAGTCCCCAGAAGCCATCCCAGATCAAGCGCCACCAAGATTTGGCTATTCGGGCCGCTTCACTTGGCTTTCTTGTGAGAGCCACAATGACCCATACGGTGCTTCCGCCCATGATGCCTAGCCCAGCCAAAGTCATTAGCGCGGGGCTTATGTGCCTATAAAACCACCAGCCTAGGAGGACCAGGATCATCAAAGCAACATAGCGGAGCAGCAATCCAGTTTTCATAGTCCTATGGTTCCTACTTCCTGCAAGAATTCCCTTGGCTTATGGACAGCCTCCTTAACGTGCTTCTCCATAATATCAATCCAAAAAGGCTCACCGGGGTCATCTGACTCAGTTCCCCAAGGCAACAAACCCGAGTATGTCTTCAGGACGTCGCCCCTCGAATAGTTGCTACTGTCTTCACAGGCTGCCTCCGCCCACTGCTGCTCGGCGCGAGCCCACGCCTTCTGGCCACTAGTGATGTTCCAGACGCCCAGCCCAATACTTGCGGAGCCCGGTGCGGCAGTCACTACTGCCCCCTCCATGCCAAGTCCTCCAGCGATCCTCAGCGTACCCGAAGCAAGCAAGCGCCCAGCGTTGATCGCATTCCCAATTGCGACGGCTGTCTTGTGCACGTTCCTTAATCCCAACGGGTCTATTAAGCTAAGTGAATTTCCGCCAACGTATTCGTAGGTGCTGATTCCGCCTCGTAACCCAATCGGATCACTCTGCGAATACCGCCCCACCGCCGGGTCGTACTCGCGATGATGGTTGTAGAACAGCCCACTCGCATCCGTCGCCTGCTGGCCTGGGAAGCGCAGTGCCAGTTCGAACGCCACACCATCCCCGTCCGGGTCTGCACTCGGAATCTGGTTGCCGAACACCTCGCTCTTGTTGCTCCACTCCCAGATCGAGACATTCCGTACCGGATCGATCACCACGCGCGGCGTGCCCAGATGATCCGGCTGCACGTAGGCCAGCTCCGGCACGCCGGTAGCCGGCGTGTTGATCAGTGCCACCGGGTAGTTGTCCAGCCAGATGGCCTGCTGCTGCGCCTGCCCCGTGGCCGAGTAGTTGCCCAGCCACTGCCCCGCCTCGTCGTACAAGGTGATCTGAGCCGCGCCGGCGGCCGCGGAGCGCAACACGCGCTCGCCGCGATGGTTGTAACCGTAGCTTTCCAGCACCGCATTGCCCTGCTTCACCGCGTTCATGCGGTTGGCGTCGTTGTAGGTGAACGTCTTGCTGCCGATGCTGGTGGTATTGCCCACCGCGTCATGGGTGCGCGCCTCGCCATCCACTGCGGTCAGCCGGTGGCTGGTTGCGGGATAGGTGTAGCTGGCGGTGCCTGCCGACGTGGTCAGCGCGGTGCGATTGCCGGTGGCGTCATAGGCATAGGTTTCGATCGGCGTGCCGGTCGTACCGTCCTGGGTCTGGGTCAAGCGACCCAGCGCGTCATAGGCGTACTTGGCCAGCACCGTCGAGCCTGTGCCGTTCTTCAGCTCGGTAATCGAACCGACGGGATCGTAGCCATAGCCCAGCGACAGGCCACCGGCGGCCGGGTCATGCACCGCCTGCGGGCGGTAATCCAGATCCAACGGACGCTACAGCTGGCGGCCGTTGCCGTAGGTCCAACCGATCACCTATTGCTCGGAACATCCTCAGTCCGGGCGCCTCCTTGGATAGCTAAGGAGCGAGGGCGGAAACGTTTAGGCTCTTACTAGCCCGCAGCGGACGCCCTCCTGGGACGAAGGCTAATAACTGGCGAGAAGTCGACTTTCCATACATCCAACTCAAAAAGATCTCCATAATTGTCCAGTGAAAGTGTCACTATAACTTCAACCCCATCCGTGTCGACAAAGGTTTTGCTGGCCAGCTCCTTTCCAAGCAAACGGTCGAGCTTGCTTGATTTGAACAGCAGGCTCCCCATCCCGCCATCATCCATCTCCTCAACTTCAATCGCCGCAAGTGAATCAGCAGTGATGCCCGGAAAATCCACACCTTGAAGCATCAATTTCACTAATGATTTTTCAGATTCCGATAAATGCCTGTACATGCATCAATTCCTGGGCGGAGTAATTCTACTTACATTAATGCTTCCATCAGGAAACTTATGGGAGCTGTATTCAATTTTAACACCGTCGACCGTCACAGAGCCAGAATATGTTCCAGAGGGGTGATTCGCCCCGATTCGCTCAATATCGGCGGCAATCGCCGCCTTCACACTAACGCTATCCATCCCAGCCTTTTCGACGTGTCGGAAGGCGTGATAAACCTGATTGTCCACTCGGCCAAATGTGAGCAGTATCCGGCCAGCTTTGACTGGCAGTTTCAGGAGCTTAAGAGGGCCAATACCGATCGCCGCCATCGCAATATTGCCCGGCGTTGGGTTCTCACATGCTTCGTAAATGCCTTTGACGTCCCCGACACCCGGAGTCATGTCCGCAACCCATGGAAGCAACATTCTTGCCTGGGACTCATCGAGGGGATTGGCCATCTCCCTTGGGCTTCCGATAACCTGAAGCCCCTGCGGATCGATCGAGAAGGTTGGCCGAGAGCCAACATATGAGAAGGTGGAAATCCCACCCTCCAATCCAATTGGATCACTCTGCGAATACCGCCCCACCGCCGGGTCGTATTCCCGCTGATAGTTGTAGAACAACCCACTCGCATCCGTGGCCTGCTGGCCTGGGAAGCGCAGCGCCAGCTCGAACGCCACTCCATCACCATCCGGGTCGGTACTCGGAATCTGGTTGCCGAACACTTCGCTCTTGTTGCTCCACTCCCAGATCGCCACATCGCGCGCCGGGTCGATCACTACGCGCGGTGTGCCCAGGTGATCCGGCTGCACGTAGGCAAGTTCCGGCACGCCGGTAGCCGGCATGTTGATCAACGCCACCGGGTAGTTGTCCAGCCAGATGGCCTGCTGCTCCGCCTGGCCTGTGGCCGAGTAGTTGCCCAGCCACTGCCCTGCTTCGTCGTACAAGGTGATCTGCGCTGCGCCACCGGCCGGGGTACGCAGCACGCGCTCACCGCGATGATTGTAGGTGTAGCTTTCCAGTACGGCATTGCCCTGCTTCACCGCGTTCATGCGGTTGGCATCGTTGTAGATGAACGACTTGCCGCCGATGCGGGTGGTGTTGCCCACCGCGTCATGGTCGCGCGCTTCGCCGTCCACGGCGGTCAGCCGGTGGCTGGTTGCGGGATAGGTGTAGCTGGCCGTGCCTGCCGAGGTGGTCAGCGCGGTGCGATTGCCGGTGGCGTCATAGGCATAGGTTTCGATCGGCGTGCCGGTCGTGCCGTCCTGGGTCTGGGTCAGGCGACCCAGCGCGTCATAGGCGTACTTGGCCAGCACCGTCGAGCCTGTGCCGTTCTTCAGCTCGGTGATCGAACCGACGGGATCGTAGCCATAGCCCAGCGACAGGCCACCGGCGGCCGGGTCATGCACCGCCTGCGGGCGGTAATCCAGATCCAGCGGACGCTGCAGCTGGCGGCCGTTGCCGTAGGTCCAGCCGGTCGCCGGGCCGAAGGCCGCATAGGTCACGTTGTTCACCACGATCTGGCGCGCCTGGCCGGGGCGGGTCAGGCCGATCTGGCTGATGCGGCCCTGGGTATCGCGCACGTAGTCAGCCACGCTGCCGTCGGGGTAGGTCAACGCGGTCAGGCGGCCCGACTTGCTATAGGCGTAGCGCAGCGTGCTGGCAACGCCGTTGACGGTCTGTACCTTGCGGGTGACCTGGCCGAAGCGGTCATGGCAGTACTGGGTGCTGCCATTGGCATGCAGCACCTGCCCAAGCCGTCCCTTGGCGAAGCGCTCGTCGGCGGCACAGGCGGCCGGCGCCACGTCATAGCTGTAGCCCACGTCCAGATTGGGGTCCGGATAGGCGATGCCGATCAGGCGGTTGAGCCCATCGTAGTGATAGGTGGCGGTGACGCCGCGTGCATCGGCGGCCGTCTTGCGATTGCCGGCGGCATCCACGGTGAAGCTGCTGGCACCGCTGTCCGGGCTGACTTGCCCGGTCAGATCACCGAAACCGTTATAGGCATAAGTGGTGTGCAGACCCTTCGGGTCGGTGACCTGGGTGACCTGATCCAGCGCGTTGTACTGGCTGCGGATCTCCGCCGCCACGCCGCCCACGTCCTGCAGGGTCTGCGCCAAGCGGTTCAACGGGTCGTACTGCTGGCTGGTCACGCGCTGCAGTGCGTCGGTCACCGTCTGCGGGTTGCCGTTGGCATCGTAGGCAAAGCCGGTGGCGTGATTGCTCGCGTCCTTCAGTGCGGTCAGCTGGCCGAGCGTGTTGAACGTCCGTGCCAGGGTGCGGCGCAGGGTACCGCCTGCATCGAGCGTGTCTTCCTTGAGGCGATTGCCGGCATTGTCCAGCGTGTAGTGAATCGTGTTGCCCGCGTTGTCCTCGATATCGGTCAAGCGGAGCGCCGCATCGTAGACATAGGAAACGCTGCTGCCGTCGGGCTCGGTGATCTGTTGCACCTGGCCGGACGGCCAGTAGCTGATCTGGGTGACCCGATTCTCGGCAGTGGTCGCGCCACGCACGGTGACCGAGGTCGGCCAGCCGCGGGGATGGTAGGTGTAATCAGTCACCACGCCGTTGGCGTCCTTGACCGACAGCGGCCTTCCGAGTGCGTCGTAGGCCAGAGTCTCGGCCGTCTGGCCCAGCGCATTGGTCACGCTGCGCAGGTCGCCCTTGCGATAGCTGCAGGCACCTCCGGTCGCGCACCCTGCATCATCTGCCGAGTAATAAGCATAGGTAACGGCATCGGCCACATCCGTGCGCGGGCCATCCACACTCTTCAGCAGCCCCTCCACCGGGCAGCTGCCTGCCACTGCCACATCAGCGGCTTCGCAGTACGTATAGCTGGTGATGCGCGTCTGACCGGACGCGATGTCGGTCACCGTGTTGGTTGTCGGCTGGCGCCGGCCATTGAAGGACGTTCGGGTTTCACGATTGCCGATCCGGGTGGTCAGTACCGCATTGGTTTCAACGTCGCGCGCCGTGGTCACCACACGCTGCTCGGGCAAGCCGACCGCTTCGGTCACGGTATGGATGCTGACGGCACGGCCGCTCACCGCATCAGTACCCTGCGCATAGGTGTGCTTGGTCTGGATGCCGCGACGATCAGTGCGCGACGGAGCGGTGTCGCCGCCGGGTGTCAGGGTGTAGTCGGTCTGCCGCCCAAGCGCGTCAGTCACGACTGTACCGCCGTTGGGGCTGTAGGCGAGCGTCACGCCATCGGCACCGCCAGCGTGCTGACTGGAGATAACACGGCCGATGGAATCGTAGGTAAAGGTGCTGTAGCGGCGACCGTCCTCGGCGGTGATGCCGGTCAGGTGCTGGGGGAAGTCCTGGTTCTCGTAGTGATATGTCCGCACACCACCACCCGCATAGGTCACCGTGGCGACCTGGTTCTGCGGCGTGTAGGTATAGGTAGCGAGCGCAATGCCTTCGACCAGCACCGAACTGATCAGCGCCTCATAGTCATTGGACTGATAGACGAACTCCAGTGTGCGGCCACTGCTGTGGGTGACCGCCGCAAGGCGGTCGTTGTCGTCGTAGATGTAGGTCAGCGACGTGCCATCCGGGAAGCGCTTGGCGGTCAGACGTCCGTCCGCGCCGAAGGTCGAGATGGAGCCCGCCGAGTACAGTGTCCAGTTGCCGTTCTGGACCAGACGGTCACCACTGTCGTCGTCCGCCTCATAGGCTTGGCCGATCTTCTTGAATGCACGCTGGAAACCGGTGCTTTCAATGATGCCCACACTGTCAACGCCGTCCAGTGCCAGGTGGGCGCCCAGCGAATGGGTCCAGCCATAACCGAAGCCACCGGATGAGGTGGAGATGCCGGAGTGATAGAAGCGCGTCAGCGCGATCCAGCCCAGATCGAAGTCCGGCGCGATCTCGTACTTCTCGCCCGTTTTGACATCACATGGGTTGCCGACATTGCCGTCGCAGGTACCGCCGTTGGAGGCCGGGTCCTTGTCGGGAATCGGACTCATGTTCGCCGCTGTATCGTTGCGGGACATGGGGCAGCTACCGTTGCCGCCGTCCTTGTCGCATTTCTGCGACTTCGAGGTGATGGTCGCAACGAATTCTTCGCTGACGCAGGCGTTGTGCTTGTTGGACCACTGTGTGAGGGGAATCGGGCAGTTCAAGCGCCGGGTACGCGCGACCGCCACCGTTCCGGTGTATGGCGTGCAGGGTGATTCAGCCGTGTTGTTGCCAGCCATGGAAGTCAGATCGTAGTAGCGCGACTCGATGACACCTTCCTGATCGGGCGAAGCTGCAAACCACTCGCCCGACGGAGTTACCGCTGCACCGGGGCACACGGGATTGCTGGCTTGTTCGTCCGCAAGAAAATCGGCAACCATCGCCTCTTCCGTCGGAAATATGTCACGCCCTATGTAGGACCAGTCCGGGTCGGAGGGCTGCGACTTCCCCATCCAGTAGGTGATCGACGTATTGCCGTTCAAGTCCACAACTTTCGACTTGATCTTGTCGACAGACTGCCAGCCGAACTGGAACTCCGGCGGGAATGGACTGGGTGCGGGAAGGCTCTTGATCGCCTGCACCGCCTGCTGCTGGGTCTTGTACTGCGTCGAATTGCCGCCGGGCTGCGAAATGCGCCAGGTAATCTTGCTTTCCTGCGCCTGCGCCACAGCAGGGGCGAAGCAGCCGAGGGCAACAATCGCCAGCGCGGCACGCGAGAGGGTCTTCAGTCGTTCCAACATCCCTGTTCTCCTTCCTGGACGAACACAGCGCCGGCGGGAACGAGAACGCGGAGCTGAGCCCACGCGTCGTGCATCGGATCGTCCCTGGTCCGGAATGCGGCAGTGCCACATGCCGCCTTTATCGTCGAGGACGCTTGCACATTCAAGTGTGGAGTCGCGTAACCGGTCACAGATTCAAGCATCCGTGGCCATTCAGCGGCCTACGCCGGGCTCCCATGACTTCTTCTACAGGGAGTCCGTGTTCATAGCTCACAACACTACCAGCACACGCCCTGCTCCTCACAGGATTCACGCGCGGCTCGCACCGCTAGCTGGCAACCGGCCACGCCCTCCAGCGCGAGGATCCTGCTGCGGTGGTGGCCGCGATTCAATCGGTCTCCGGCACCTCGAAGTAGGCGTTCCAGGCAACGGCTTCGCCCGTTGTTCCCCGCTACTGCCCACGCAGGCGCACCGCAAAGTACCGCGCCGGGGAAAGGCCAAGCGCTTTCTTGAACATCGTGATGAAGGCCGTCACCGACTCATAGCCCAACGTCTCGGAAACGCGTTGTACGGGTGCACCGGCGGCGAGTTCACGAATGGCGATGAGCAGGTGCAGCTGCTGCCGCCAGCGCCCGAAGGACAAGCCCGTTTCCCGTTCGATGAGCCGGGTCAAAGTGCGCTCGCCGAGGGCCAGGCGCACGGCCCACTGGCCGATGGTGCTGCGGTCTGCCGGATCCGCCGACAGCGCCGCCGCCAGCGCACGCACCTTCGGGTGATGGCTGACCGGCAGCGACAGATGCTCGGCCGGCATCTGTACCAGCTCGTCCAGCAACACCCGCGCCAGCCGGTCGGTGTGGCTGCCATGCGGATAGTCCAGCGGCGCGTCGGCCAGATGCAGGATCATCTCGCGCAGCATCGGCGAGATGGCCAGCGTCACGCACTGCGCCGGCAGGTCGACGATGCCGGGCTCGACGAACAGGTAGCACAGGCGCGCGTTGGCGGTGGCGCGGTTGCTGTGCGGCATGCCGCCCGGAATCCAGACGCCACACTGGGGCGGCACGATCCACAGCGCATTGGCCACTTCGCAGGTCACCGCGCCATGCAGCGCAAGAATGAGCTGACCCTTGCGGTGCTCATGCACCAGAATTTCCGCGTCGTGCTCGGCCACCTGCAGGCGGCTGGCAACCGCCGGGCGATCGGTCTCGTCAGGGTCCAGGTCAAAGCCGGGGAGCGAAATGCGAGCCATTCTCACATTGACCGGTTTTAGCGATTGGTTGTCATTGTAGCGAAATTCGCCGGTGCGGCCGATCACTAGCATGAGCCGCATGCACTCCCCCACTCCTGCCCGTCCCCACGTGTTCCAGGCATTCGCCCGGTTGAAAAGCCCTGCCCTCAGGACCGATCAGGAGGCGGTGCTGTTCTCGCTCAAATGCCTGCTCGCCGCGTCGCTGGGGCTGTATGTCTCCCTGCGGATCGGCCTGAATCGCCCGTTCTGGGTGATCGGCACGGTCTATCTGGTGTCGCAGCCCCTGTCCGGGGCAACACTCAGCCGCGGCCTGTTCCGCCTGCTCGGTACCGTGGGCGGGGCCGTCGCCACCGTCGTGCTGGTGCCACGTTTCGCCAATGCACCCCTGGTGCTGAGCGCCGCGCTCGCCACCTGGATGGCGCTGTGCCTGTACCTGGCGATGCTCGACCGCACGCCGCGTGCCTATGCGTTCCTGCTGGCCGGCTATACCACCAGCCTGATCGGCTTTCCTGCGGTGATGGTGCCGGGAGACGTGTTCACCATTGCCATCACGCGGGTGCAGGAAATCGCCATCGGCATCCTGGCCGCAACGCTGGTACATACGCTGGTGCTGCCGCGCCGGGTCTCGATGCGCGTGCACGCGCGGGTTGCTGCCGTGCTGGATGATGCGGAACGATGGACGCGCGACATGTGCGCCGGTGCATCGGACACGGTGCTGGCGACGGACCGCTCGAAAGTGGCAGCTGACCTGCTCGAACTGCATGTGCTGTCGATCCACCTGCCCTTCGACAGTGCCCAAGGCGTGGCCCAGGTGCAGATCCTGCGTGCCCTGCATGACCGGATGCTGGACGTCCTGATGCTGTCCAGCGCGGTGGAAGATTCCATCGCCCGGCTGCGTTCACCACAGGCCAGCGCAATGGATGCAAGGGGCTGGCGCGATCTGCTGCGGGCCAGCCTGGTCGCGCAACAGGCCGAGCTCGACCTGGCCCACGCCGACTGCCGCGTGCTGCAGGCGCAACTGCACACCGCCCGCCCCGATTGGCGCCGGCATGTACCTGCCCGCCTTGCGCGACATACGCAGGGTGCGGTACTTCACCGGGATCATCGGCTTGCCCTGCGCAGCGCGCTGGGCGCGTTCGTCGGCATCCTGCTGAGCTGCGTGTTGTGGATCGTTACCGGCTGGTCGGAGGGCGCGACGGCGGTGTCCATCATCGGCACGGCGTGCGTGCTGTTCGGCACGATCGAAGCGCCTGCGCCGCATGTCATGCGCTATCTGGTGGGGTCATTGATCGGCGTTGCCGTCGGCCTGCTCTACGGTCTGCTGATCTTCCCCGCGCTGTCCGATGTCGTCGGCCTGATTGCCGCGCTGGCGCCTGCGCTGCTGCTGTGCGGATCGTTCCTGGCCCGGCCTCCCTTCATCATGGCTGCCCTGGGCGTGGTGCTGACGTTTCCGCTCATCGCGGGACTGGGCGCGACCAATACGGTCAACATCGTCGGCGCACTCAACAACAGCGTAGCGTTGTTGGTGGGTACGACAATGGCACTGTGCAGCATGCAGCTGTTCCAGACCGCCGATGCGGGCCGCAACCGCGCACGGCTGGAGCGTTCGATCCGTCGGGATATCGCACGACACGCCGCCGGACAAGGTGGCGTGGCCCGGGCCTGGCTCAGCCGCATGCTGGATCGAATCGGGCTGCTCGCTCCCCGGTTGCGGGGCGGTTCCAGTGCCGCAGACGACCTGCGGGCATTGTTTGCGGACGTGCGTGCGGTACGTGCATCCAACCAACTCCGCGCACTGGACAAGTGCCAGGAAAACCCGCAGGTCCGGGTGCTTCATGCGGCGCTGATCGAACGCGTCGCCGCACATTTCAGGGTTCGTGCCCACGCGCCACGCAGCGTCGACGCCCATCTTCTGGAACTGCTCGACCGCATGCGCGAGGCAGCAGTGGCCAGCAGCGGGGATGATCGTGAGCATCTGTCGCACCTGCTCTGCGGATTGCGCCGCGACCTGCTGGCGCCTGCTCTCACCCTTCGGCACTGACCTCATGTTTTCTGATCTCTCCATTGATGGCGTGCTGATCCCCGGCCTGCTCGCCGTGGCCGCCGCCGCGCTGGCGCTGTCGATGCTGACCTCGCGCCTGCTCGCCAGTCTCGGTCTGTACCGCTTGTTCGCCGCGCGACCACTGGTGGGCCTGTCCCTGTTCGTGATCCTGGCGGAGCTGATGATCCGGCTCTCGCCCCTGCTCGAGAAATGAAATGAAACACCTGCTTGCTGTCATCGGGCGCTGGAGCGCTACGCTGGTTGTATTCGCGATTGCTGTCGTCGCCGCGCTGTCCATCTGGAAGCGTTACGAAACACGCCCGTGGACGCGGGATGGACGGGTCCGCGCCGATGTGGTGCGCGTTGCGTCGGACATGGGGGGGCTGGTCACCCAGGTGCTGGTGCACGACAACCAGCGGGTCAGCGCCGGACAACTGCTGCTGGTGCTGGATCAGCCACGCCTGGCTGCCGCGCTTGAGAAGGCCGACGCAGCGGTCAGCAGCGCACGCGCGACGCTGGCGCTGGCCCGCCGCGAATCGACGCGGGACAACGCACTGGGCAACCTGGTCGCCTCGGAGACACGCGAACGCAATGCGGCCAAGGTCGACACCGAGCTGGCCGCCCTGGCGCAGGCACGGGCCGAACAGCGCGTTGCCCAGCTCAACGTGCAACGCACCGAGGTGCGCGCGAGCACCGACGGCATCGTCACCAACCTGGACCTGCATGCGGGCGATTACCTGCAACCGGGCGCGCAGGCGCTGGCGCTGATCGACACCGGCAGCCTGCGCATCGAGGGCTACTTCGAGGAAACCAAGCTGGGCTGCATCACCGAGGGCGATGCCGCCGTGGCGCGGCTGATGGGCGACACCCGCGATGTCCGCGGACACGTTGACAGCATCGCCGCCGGCATTGCCGACGATCAGCGCTCAAGCACGCACAACCTGCTGCCGGCCGTGGCGCCGACCTATACCTGGGTGAGGCTGGCACAGCGCATCCCGGTACGCATCCGCATCGATGATGCGCCGCCGGATACGCGCCTGATCGTGGGTCGCACTGCGAGTGTGACCATCACGCCCTCGGCACCGGGAGCCTGCAAGTGAGCGTGCGGACAGTACGTGGTGGGCTGCTTGCCCTGTTGCTGCCCCTGACGGCCTGCGTATCCGGCCCCGACTATCACCTGCCTGCGAACGCCATCGCAGCTTCACAACAGGCTGCGCGGGCGTTCGTCTCAGGCCAGGACGCATCGTTCAGCCACGACGCGCCACCGGATCGATGGTGGCACCTGTATGGCGACCCCCAGCTTGACGCCTACGTACGCGAAGCACTGGCGGCCAATACCGACCTGCGCGCCGCCGATGCCAACCTTCGGCGCGCCAGCGCCACCGTGCTGGAGTATCGCGCGCGCGGTGCCGTACAGGCCGACGTGGATGCATCGGGCACGCTCACCCATGCCGGTGGCTACACCCAGGCATCGGCCGCGCCACAGTCGTATGCGCTCGGCCTTCACCTCTCCTATCCACTGGATCTTGCAGGCGGCATCCGCCGCGGCATCGAAGCCGCCAACACCGACGCGGAGGCGGTTGCTGCGGCACGCGACCAGGTCCGCGTGGTCGTCGCTGCGGCCGTCACCCGTGCCTATCTCCAGGTGTGCACCCGCAATCACACGCTCGCTGCAACCCGGCAGGTGCTGGCGGTGCAGCGCGCCACCCTGGACGCAACCCGACGCCTGGCTGCAGGCGGGCGCGGAACGGACTTCGATGTCAGCCGTGCCGGTGCCGCCGTCAATCGCAGCGCGGCGGCGATACCGCACCTGCTGGCGGAACGGCAGGCCGCACTGTTCGAACTGGCCGCATTGATGGGCAGGCTCCCGGCGGACTATCCCAGGGAGGCCGAAGCCTGCCCCCAGCCCCCTGAGCTGGAGCAGGCGCTGCCGGTCGGTGATGGCTGGCAGCTGCTCCAGCGGCGCCCCGACATACGTGCCGCCGAACGCAGCCTGGCCGCCGCGACTGCAATGATCGGTGTCGAGACGGCGGGTCTCTATCCGCAGATCACCTTGGGCGCCTCTTCGGGCGTGGCCGGCACACCGGCGCATCTGCTGTCGGCCGACGGCTTCGGTGCGGGCATCGGTCCCGTGCTGTCATGGCACTGGCCCAACCGCCGCGTGGCCAAGGCCCGCATCGCAGCGGCCGGTGCCAACGCAGATACCGCGCTCGCGTCCTTTGACGGCGTCGTGCTGCAGGCACTGCGGCAGACCGAGACCGCGCTTTCTGCCTGCACGCAGGAGCTTGAACGCGAGCGCAGCCTGGCGCAGGCGCGTGGGGATGCAGCGCGGGCCGCCGGGCAGGCGCAGCAGCTCTACCGTTTCGGCAGGATCGATTTTCTCGACCTGCTTTCGGCCCAGGCCGCGCTGGCAGATGCGGAGTCCGCATTGGCCGTCTCGCGCGCGGAGCGCATTGACCGGCAGATGGATCTTTTCCTGTCGTTGGGTGGAGGCTGGGCTGCAACAGATTCAGCCCCGGGCGGGGTCCAGTGACCCGTTGCTTGGCAGCGGCTGCAGGCCGCGCCGTCTGTTCAGGAATGTACCGCCTACACCCGTATTCATTCACACTGACTGCCCTATATTCCCGCCACAGCGCCGCATGCTGCGGCCATGACGGAGGCATCTCCATGAAGACCACACGCTTGCTTGCCATCGCCTTGACCACCACCACCGCGTTGGCTGCGGCCCCCGCCTTCGCCGATCCGCCGCACCACGCCCGCGGCAACGGCCCGCCGCCGCATGCGGGCGGCCCGCATAACCGCGATGCGCCGCCGCCGGGCTGGCAGAAGAAGGCCTGGCGACGTGGCGAGCGCCTGCCGTGGGCCGAAGTGGACCGCCGCTACTGGGTAGACGATTACGCGCGCTATGACCTGCGCGAACCGGGCCGCGACCGGCGTTGGGTGCGCCAGTCCGATAACGAGTACCTGCTGGTGGAGATCGCCACCGGGCTGATCATCGACGCCCTGCATCGCTGAAGCGACCTGCAGCGTAAGCACACGCAGCGATTTACATCGGTGCAGACACCTTACGACCGGGGCCGCCCCGGTCGGCGGTGTCTGCGCCCACGGCGCCCCGCCCGCCTCCGCGGCCCGCCATGCAGGCCCTCCCGCAGCGCGATATACCCGCACATCAGCGCTGTGGCAAATAGCCCCATCGCCACCAGTATTTCGAATCCCCGATCACCAAAGAGCAGGCGGATGGAGGTCTCCAGTGAGCACAGCCTGCCGCAGCGCAGGCCGTGCTCGTTGAAGCCATGGATGAGCACCAGTACGCCCATCAACGTGCACCACGCCATCAGGGCCAGGCTTGCGATGAAGATGAAAGGTCGATGGATACGCATGCGCTTGCTGCGGTCGTCTACGGTGATGTCAGGCGCGACGTTGCGATCACGCGATCGGAAGCATCCAGTTCCACCGACCAGGCTTCGGTATCTAGTCCCAGCCGGTTCTCATACCACCATCGCTGCGCACAGCGACCACTGCATCCACGGCTGGCATAGCGGGTAAAGGGAACATCGGCGTGCTCCACCACGTCAGGGGGCCCCAGCGCCCGCAGTACCTCGCCCCTGCTCGCCCCGACCGGGACCGAGGCAAGCGCGTGGGAATGCCACGCCGAGATCGCCGAGCAACCGGCCACGTACGCCACGAACAGGCCCGCAAGCCCCCACATTAGTGCCCTCATTGACAGATCCCCTCCTGCGCCGCGCGCCCGCGCATCATCCGCGCAGACCTTCTTCAACGTCAAACCTCGACACGCGGGCCTGTTGCAGCGCCCGGCATCCGTGCTAGCGTGCGCCGTCAAACTCTCCATGGGGTGCAGGATGCGCAATGGAATGGGACGGAATCTGGTGATCGCCTGCATGGCCCTGGCTGTTGCCCCCGCGGCGGCAACAGCGGCCGCAACAGCGACCGCAATGCCGGGCGATCGTGGGCAGGATTTCGTGCAGACACAGGCGATCGCCGCGCGCTGCCAGAAGAGCCTGCCCGGCCTGGAACTGCAGTTGCAGGAGGGCCGCAAGCACTGGCTGTCGACACTCGACGCCGCGCAACTGCAGGCCGCCGAGGCCTATGCCAGCAGCAAGGAAGGCAGGACTCTGGGAAAGAGTGTGGAGCGGGATGCCTCCCGCGCCTTCGGTCGCAATACCTTGTCCGCCGCAGCGACCTGCGTTGGCCTGCTCGCCGAGTACGGCCCGGCCCACCCGCTGCCTTCCGGCACGGCAATGCCGGCCGACCGGGTGCAGCACTACATGCTGCACTTTGCACCGATGGTGCTGGCTCGGCTGCAGTGCGCGCGCCTGGACGGCATCGACGTGGCCGCCCAGCCCGATGGCTCGGAAACCTGGCAGTACCGGGCCTGTGGCCAGACCGAATCCGTGCGCATGGCCCCGCTCGGGCAGAGCTGGTCGATGAGCGATGCGGACCGCAATCGCCTGTTCGACGCACTGACCCGATAGGTCGGACGGTATTCCCCGGGGTAGCAGGAACCATGTTTCCACCCACCACCTGGATCAAGTTGCGATCTGCCTTTCCATTGGCGGCCTGCACGGTGCTATGCGCCTGCGGCCTGGTTACGGACAGTTCGTTCGACACGCTGCGCGAGGCGCTTGACTCCGACATGGTGAACAAGGGATGGATTCCCGGCTGGGTGCCCCACGAGGCGACCGACCTGCGCGAGGTGCACGACCTCGACTCGAACACCAGCGCGCTGGCCTTCACCAAGCCCCCGGCGGTACTACTGCAGCTGCCTGCGGATTGCCAGGCAACGACATTCAGTCACGGCGATCCTGTTGCGTTTGATCGATACTGGTGGCCGGGCGACGGGACGCTCAAGTCGTCGTATCGCGTCTTTCGCTGCGCGCCCGAATCCGGAAAATCAGTCTTCGTCGCCATCAACAGGACCGAAGACCACGTGCTCTTCTGGCGAACCTACGCGCGGTGATGCGCCCGCGCCACCCTATTCCTCCCCAGGACCCCATGATGCCCAACGCACGTGCACGCTTCGTCGCCCTCGCCCTGTTGCTCCCGGCGTGGCTGCCGGCCTACGCCACGCAGAATGCCCCCGCCGACGTCAAGGCGATCGAACAGGTGGTCGAAGCGTTCCGCACCTCGCTGATCAACAAGGACAAGCCGACCTACATGGGCCTGTTCTTCTCTGATAAACCGGAAGACATCGGCTGGCAGTTCGTTTCCGAGGATGTGCGCCTGCAGGACATCCGCAAGGCCAAGCCCGATGCGATCAAGGCACGGCAGATTCCCGCCAACAACTTCATCGCGCTGATCGACGGGGCGGTCGCCTCGCCGAAGCCGAAGGAGGAGAAGTTCTCCAACACGAAGATCGAAACGGACGGCGATGTGGCCTCGGTCTCGTTTGACTACAGCTTCCACGACGATGGGGTGAAGACCAACTGGGGCAAGGAAATGTGGCAGCTGGTCCGCACGGAGCAGGGCTGGAAGATCTTCTCGGTGATCTACTCGATCCGCGATTCACGCAGCCCGGGCGATTGAACGTCGCTTGACCGGGCCGAACCCAGGCCGCGATCCATTCAGCAAGGGCATTGGCATTCGGCCATCGATCGGGCAGAGTTCGGCCACGCGCAAGGACGCATGCCATGACCCGCCTGCTGATCATCGAAGACAACCCCGAGCTGGTTGCCAACCTGTATGCCTTCTTTGAACCGCTCGGCTACGTGCTGGACGACGCGCGCGACGGCGCCAGTGGCCTGCGCCGGGCCACGCAGCACGACTACGACGCCATCCTGCTGGACCTGATGCTGCCGCGCCTGGACGGCATGACGCTGTGCCAGAAGCTGCGCCAGGAGTTCCAGAACCCGGTGCCGATCCTGATGCTGACCGCGCGCGATCCGGTCGAAGACCGTGTGCAGGGCCTGGCCCTGGGCGCGGATGACTACCTGGTCAAACCGTTTTCGCTGGTGGAACTGGATGCACGGATCAAGGCCCTCGTACGAAGGGCACAGGGGTGCCAGGTCCAGAGCGTGCTGGCGTGGAAGGACCTGCAGGTGGACACGCGCTCGCCACAGGCCTGGCGGCAAGGCCGCTGCATTGCGCTGACGCCCACGTCGCACAAGCTGCTGATGTGCCTGGTGCGTGCAGCTCCCGCCGTGGTGCGCAAGCAGGAGATGGAATACCTGGTCTGGGGCGACGAGCCACCGGACAGCGGCGCGCTGCGAACCCACATCCATGAGCTGCGCCTGCAGGTGGACCGCAGCTTCGACACCGCGCTGATCACCACGGTGCACAGCGTCGGCTGGCGCATGCAGGCGTGAGCCCTGCCTCCCTCTACCGCCGCCTGAGCCTGCGCACCCGCATCACGATCTCGTTCGTGCTGTTGATGGCCGGTGCCATGGGCTTCATCGTACTGGCCGAACAGGTCGACTACGACCAGGTCCGGACTGCTGTCGTCGCACGGACCCAGCACGGCGAAGTGCAAAGGCTGCAGGCCGCGCTGAATCGTGGCCAACGCCCCGCCCTGCCACCAGGGACCCAGCTGTTCGATGCCCAGGACGTGCCTGTCGTGCTGCGCCAATACGGCCCGGGCTACCACGGCGAAGAGGCGCCCAACGAGTGGCACCTGCGTGTGTTCGACAGTGGTGGCCAACGCTACTACCTGCTGCAGGACGCCGCACCCTATGGCTATCTGGAACACCTGATCAATGCCTTTGCGGCACTGGTCATTTCGGTCTGCGTGTTCGGCGCCTTCCTCATCGGCCGCAAGGTCGCTACCCACGTCATCGCGCCCATCACACGATTGGCCGATGCGGTGCAGGACGGCCACAAGCCCTTTCCCTACCAGGACGCACGCGACGAGATCGGCGTGCTCGCGCGCGCCTTTGCCCGCCATAGTGACGAGCTCGAACGGTTCCTGTATCGCGAGCAGTGCTTCAGCGGCGATGCCAGCCACGAGCTGCGCACGCCCTTGGCCATCATCGGTGGTGCTGCCGAAACGCTGGCCTGCCAGCTTCCGGCCGACAGCCACCTGGTTCCCAGCGCGGCACGCATCCTGCGTACCACCCAGGAGATGCAGCGCCAGCTGACCTGCCTGCTGCTGCTCTCGCGTGCCCCCGGCGCCGTGCCGCGCAACGCGGTGGCCCTGCGTCCGCTGCTCGAATCCTGCATGGAGCGCTGCCAGCCCTGGCTTTCCGGCAAGCCGGTGACCGTTGCGTTTGATGCCCGGCATGACGCCGTGCTGGTCACCAACGCGGATCTGGCGCACAGCATCATCCGGAATCTGCTGCGCAATGCCTGCCAGTACACCGAAAGCGGCGAGGTGCGAATCACCCTCCACGACACCGCACTCATCGTCGCTGACACCGGACCCGGCCTGCCGTCCAGCATCGACCCACGGCAGTTCCAGCGCTTCGCGCCGGGTGGCGCGCACAGCGGCGAGGGGCTGGGGTTGTCGATCGTGCAGCGCATCGTCGAGCACCTGGGCTGGACGATGACCGTGCAATCCTCCGGGCAGGGGTGCCGGTTCACCCTGCGCTGGCCCCGCCCCCCGCATCTGACGGATTCCTGACATCGGGCTGCACATGCTCCGGGCTGCTCCCCCGCTCTGGAGACGGCATGCAGCACCCCAAGGACAGCGGCAAGTACCCGCACGGCAAGACCGGATTGAGCCGCATCTTCCACACCCTCATCCATTCGCGCGATGGCTTCATCGCCACCTTTCGCGGCGAGGCGGCGTTCCGCCAGTTGTTGCTGCTGCACGCGCTGCTGATGGCGGCTGCGTTCGTGCTGGACATCAGCACGGTCGAGCGGGCACTGGTGCTGGCGGTCTGCTTCATCAGCCTGCTGGTGGAACTGCTCAACTCGGCGATTGAAGCCGTGGTTGATCGCATCTCGCTGGAGAAGCATCCGCTGTCCAAGAACGCCAAGGACATGGGCAGCGCCGCGCAGACCATCGCGTTGTTGATGGTGGGTGCGGTGTGGGGCGTGATCCTGCTGGGCTAGCCCGGCAATCCTGACAACTTCCTGATAAGGCCGTTTCGATACTGCGCGCACTCCTGTTCCGCGGAACCTGCTCGTGCGTCAATGCCTCCGTTTCCCGCGGTCCCATCCAATCGTTCTGGTCTGGGCCGCCGCACTGTTCTTCGCCACGATTGGAAACCTCGCCCTCTGGAAGACGCTGTGGGGGCTGATCGATCTCAACAGCCTGCGCAGCATGCTGTTCCTGGCCAGCCTGCCGCCGCTGCTGTTCTGCCTGTTCAACCTGCTGCTGACGCTACTGCTGGCACTGCCATTCCTGCGCAGGCCGCTGCTGGTGCTGCTCGTTGTCGTCAGCGCCGCGTGCAGCTACTTCATGCTGCACTACAACGTGCTGATCGATCGCAGCATGGTGCAGAACGTGTTCGAGACCAATCAGGCCGAACTGAACGCCTATCTGTCGCTGCCGCTGCTGTTGACCCTGCTGGCGCTGGGCGTGCTGCCCGCTGCCGGGCTCGCCCTGGTGCGCACCACCAGCGGGGCCGGTTCGATACGTTCGCTGCTGGTGTGGCCGGCCAACGTCCTGGCGTCGCTTGTGGTGCTGCTGGTGATCGGCTTTTCGTTCTACAAGGACTACTCCTCGCTGCTGCGCAACAACCGCTACATCCGCGACCAGGTACTGCCGTTGAACGTGGTGCGCCATACCCACGGCTACCTGAAGAGCCTCTACAGCACCCGCCAGCAACCGTTGCGCCCAATCGGCACGGACGCGCGGCGCGTTCCGGGCCCGCGCCCGAAGCTGGTGGTCATGGTCGTCGGCGAGACCGCGCGTTCACAGAACGTCCAGCTCAACGGCTACCCACGCGCGACCAATCCCCGGCTCTCGCGCAAGGAAGGCGTCATCAGCTTCAGTGATGTTTCCTCATGCGGAACCGCAACAGCGATCTCGGTGCCCTGCATGTTCTCGCAGATGACCCGCCAGCAATACGACGACGTCCGCGCGGCGACCGAGGAGAACGTGCTGGACATCCTGCAGCGTACCGGCGTCGGCGTGCTCTGGCGCAACAACAACAATGGCGGCTGCAAGGGCGTGTGCGAGCGCGTGCCGACCGAGGACATGCCCGCACTCAAGGTGGCCGGCCGGTGCGTCAACGCCGACGGCACCTGCTACGACGACGTGCTGCTGCATCAGCTCGGCGCACGCATCGACGCCATCCACGGCGATGCCCTGGTCGTGCTGCATCAACTCGGCAGCCATGGGCCGACCTACTTTGAACGGTATCCCGCAGCGTCGCGGGCCTTCAGCCCGACCTGCGACAGCAACCAGATCCAGCACTGCAGCAACGAGGCACTGGTCAACACCTATGACAACACCCTGGTGCATACCGACCAGGTGCTGGCGGAGACCATCGACCTGCTGCAGGGCTATTCGGACCACCGCGACGTTGCGCTGATCTATGTCTCCGACCATGGTGAGTCGCTCGGCGAACGCGGCATGTACCTTCACGGCACGCCCTACTTCATCGCCCCGCGCGAACAGACCCAGGTGCCGATGGTGATGTGGTTCTCAACGGAGTTCAGCCGCAACGCGGGCCTGGACATGGCCTGCCTGCGTGGGAATGCGCTGCACCGCGCCTACAGCCACGACAATGTCTTCCATTCCCTGCTGGGCCTGTTCGGTGTCAGCAGCAGCGTGTACCAGCGCGATCTGGATGTCTTCGCCGGCTGCCGGGCGACGACCGGCGCGCCGCTCGCCACCGCGCCGGCCAAGCGGCACCGGCTGATGCCGGTCACCGCCCGGAACGTGGCGCGTTACTGTGCGGCCAGGGCGAAATCCAGGCCGGCACATACCGCCGCCACCTGGGCGTCGTTGCATTCCTGCGGGTTGGTGCGCGGGCTGTCCGGGTAGACCTCGGTGGTGGTGGCAAAGCGTGCATCGGTGAAGCCGGCGCAGGCACCAATCGAACGCGATTCGCCCCAGACCACGCCCGGCGACTGCAACGGCAGGCCGACCAGGTTGCCCTCGGCGTCGGCCGGGGCGATATGGGTGACCGGGGCGACGGCGGCGATCAGGGCCTTCTGGAACTCGGCCTGCGGATCCTCGCTGTTGCCGATCACGTAGAAGCCGTCCGGAATCGTGTCGCGCTCGAACGGCTTGCCGTCGCGGGCGCAGCGGGCCGGATCGAACTCGTGCAGGTCGCTGTCGGTGGTCTCGTGCAGGTCCAGGTGCACCAGCAGGTTCGGCTTGCGCTCGGCCACCCAGCGCATCAGCGCGGCGGCTTCCTCGATCTGGCCGCCGTCACGGAAGCTGCGGTTCGGGTCGACGGCATCCGGGTTCCAGCGCTGGATGCGCTCGTAGCCCCATGGGCTGACGCACGGCGCCACGATCAGGTTCAGCCGGCCCAGGTAGCGCTCGGCCTGCTGTTCCAGGAACTGCAGGGCGCCATGCACGCCACTGGTCTCATAGCCGTGCACGCCGCCGGTGATCAGCGCGGTCGGCAGCGCCGGGTTCCAGTCGTGGTTGACCACGGCGAACAGCGGGTAATGGTCCGGCGCGTAGTCCAGCTGACCGTACTGGATCACATCGAAGCTGTCGTCCAGGCGTTCAAGCGCGGCCACCACATCGTCGTGGTAGCTGCGCTGGCGCTGCTGGCGGGCCCGCCACTGTGCGCGTTCCGCGTCGCCCCAGGGCTGTCCGGGGGTGCCGATCGGGTAGAACTGCGCAACAGTCATTGGGGAACTCCAGGGGTCGAACGGATGGGTGCAGCCGGACATTCTAAGCGTTGTCGCGCCCGCGGGCCCCTCCCCCCGGCCCCGCCTTCATCCAGGCCGGGTCATCTGGTTGTAAAATCAACGGTTTTTGGCCCCTCACCCCTTGATGGCGAACGCAGCGCAGCCGGTCCTGGGTGGACCGGAGTTCCTCCGCCTGCTCGCCCGTCTCAGCGACGGCGCGATGCCGGCCACCAGTCCCGCCCTGACCGATCGCCTCGGCCAGTGGGTGGACTGGAGCCGCGCCGTGGCCCTGTCCGGGGCGCTCGGCGGACGCCTGCCCGAGCCCGGTGAAGCCGCCGAAGCGCTCGAGGATGTGCTGGCCGACTGCGCGCAGGCGCACGCCAGCCTGCTGGCCTCGATCAGTGAGGATGCCGAAGCCGAGCGCCTGCTGGACCTGGCCGAAGCCGCCGCTGTACCCAACTTCGCCTCGCTGCGCCAGCGCTATCGGGTGCTGCAGCAGGCCATCCAGACGGCCACCGGGCGCCTGCGCGGCCGCCTGCGCGACCAGCTGGTGCAGGTTTCACCCGAGCTGGCGCGGCTGGCCGAGGTCGATGCGGTGATGGAACAGACCCTCACCCCGCGCGAGCACAGCCTGCTGGCCACGGCGCCGGCGGTGCTCGGCGCCCGGTTTGAACGCGTGCACGGCCAGCCCGGCTGGCGCGCGGCCTTCCGCCATGACATGCGCACCCTGCTGCTCGCCGAGCTGCAGCTGCGCTTCCACCCGATCGAAGGGCTGCAAGACGCCCTGCGCTCCCACTGACCGGAACACCATGTCCAGAACTGCTTTCCATGTCGTTGTTTTCCTTGTCGGCCTGCTGGCCGTGTGCTGGATCGGCATTGGCTACGTTTCGGTGCATCCGCTGGGTGCAGCGGTGGCGGCGATCATCGCGGCCTGCTACATCGCCGGTGGCGTGGAGCTGTACCGCTACCTCCAGGCCAGCAACGGCCTGCGCAGCGCGCTGAACGACCTGTCCAGCGCGAAAGAGAGCCTCGCCCCCTGGCTGGAACGCGTGCCGGCGGGCCTGCGCAACGCCGTGCGCCTGCGCGTGGAAGGCGAGCGCACCGCCCTGCCCGCACCGGTGCTGACCCCATACCTGGTTGGCCTGCTGGTGCTGCTGGGCATGCTCGGCACCCTGCTGGGCATGATGGACACGCTGCGTGGCACCGGCCTGGCGCTGCAGAGTGCGACCGACATGGCCGCGATCCGCGGCTCGCTGGCCTCGCCGGTGCAGGGCCTGGCGGTGGCATTCGGTACCTCGATCGCCGGTGTGGCCAGCTCGGCCATGCTCGGCCTGCTGGCGGCATTGCTGCGTCGTGACCGCCTGCAGGCCGTGCAGCAGCTGGACCGTGCCATTGCCGGCGACCTGCATCCGTACTCGCAGGCCTGGCAGCGCGCCGAATCGCTGCGCCTGCTGCAGGCACAGTCTGCGGCGCTGCCGGCGCTGGTCGACCGCCTGCAGGCGATGACCAGCACTTTTGAACAGCACAGTGCGGCCGCCAATGAGCGCCTGCTGGCCGGCCAGGCCGAGTTCCTGACCCAGAGCCAGGCCCTGCAGGAACGCCTGGCCGTCTCGCTGCAGCAATCGCTGCGCGAAGGTGCCGAAGCCAGCGCCGCCGCCATCGGTGGTGCGCTGCAGCCGATGGCCGAAACCACCCTGGCTGGCCTGGCCCATCACGGCGAAGCACTGCATGCCCGCGTCGAGCAGGCCGTGCAGCAGCAGCTGGCCGGCCTGAGCGAGGGTTTCGAGCGCAGCCGCGTCGCCACCGAGGCCAGCTGGGCCAAGGTGGTGAGCGAGCAGACCCAGGCACAACAGGCGCTGGTCAGTGATCTGCGCCAGCACCTGCAGGCCTTCAGCGATGGCCAGGGCACGCACGCCGAAGCACTGGTCGCGCGTCTCGGCGAGCGCCTGCAGGCCGATGCCCGCGGCAATGCCGAGGCATGGCGCGCCGCCGCCGAACAGCAGCAGGCACTGAACAGCGCGCTGGTCGAACGCCAGCAGCAGGCGTTGCTGGCCTCCAGCGAGCATCTGGACGCGCGCGCGCAGGCGCTGCTACAGGCGCTGGAGCAGCACCACAGCACCAGCCAGGCGCTGCTGCAGGACCACGAACTGCAGCGTTCGCAGCAGTGGCAGGCCGCGCAGGCCGCTGCCGCGGCCGCGCACGCCGAACTGCAGGCTGGCCTGGACAGCCGCGAGCAGCAGCGCCAGGCGCGCTGGGACGCGATCAGCGCCGAGCTGCAGCAGGCCCACGCCGCGCTGCAGGCGCAGCTGCAGGCCGGCGACGAACAGCGCCTGCAGCGCTGGAGCGAAGCCTTGCAGCACGTTTCCAGCGACCTGGCCGAGCGCCTGCAGGCCAACGGCGAACACCTGGCTGCGCAGCAGCAGCAGGTCTGCGACGCCCTGGCGGCCACCGCACAGCAGATCGGCGAGAACGGTCGCGCGCAGGCCAGCGCCACGCTGGCTGAAGTGTCTACCCTGCTGCAGACCGCCGCGGCCGCGCCCAAGGCTGCTGCCGACGTCATCAACGAGCTGCGCAGCACGCTGTCCGAGAGCCTGGTGCGTGACAACGCGATGCTGGAAGAGCGCGGCCGCCTGCTGGCCACCGTGCAGACCCTGCTGGATGCGATCAATCACGCTTCGCACGAGCAGCGCACCGCTGTGGACGCACTGGTCGGTGGCTCGGCCGAGCTGCTGGAGCGGGTTGGCAATCGCTTCACCGACCATATCGCCGCAGAGACCGGCAAGCTGGATGGCATTGCCGCAGCGCTCAACGGCAGCGCTGCCGAAGTGGGCCAGCTGGCCGGCACGTTCGGCGAAGCGGTCGCGCAGTTCGGCAGTGCCGCCACCGAGCTGTCCGGCCGCCTGGAACAGATCGGCGGCGCACTGGATGCCTCGCTGGCCCGCAGCGACGAGCAGCTGGCCTACTACGTAGCCCAGGCGCGCGAGGTGGTCGACCTCAGCCTGCTGTCGCAGAAGCAGGTGATGGAAGAACTGCAGCAGCTGGCCGCGCGCCGCGGCAAGGCCGGCAGCGCATGAGCGACGAGCTGGAGGTCGACGGCGGTTCGCATGCCCCGATCTGGGCAGCCTTCGGCGACCTGATGTCGGTGCTGCTGGGCGCGTTCGTGCTGATACTGGTCGGTGTGGTCGCCGTGCAGCTGGAGCTGTCGCAGCGACTGGACCAGGAAGTGAAACAGCGCCAGGCCGAAGCCAAGCGCCTGCAGACGCTGGAGCAAGCGTTGGCTGGACCGCTGGCGGCCGGCCGCGTGACGCTGGTGGATGGCCGCATCGGCATCAGCGGCAGCGTGCTGTTCGCGCTGAACTCCGACCAGCTGCAGCCCGAAGGCCAGGAGCTGCTGCGCAGCCTGGCCGCACCGCTGGCCGCCTACCTGGGCAGCCGCGAAGAGATCCTGATGGTCAGCGGCTTCACCGATGACGCGCCGGTACGCGAAGGCAACCGGCGTTTCGCCGACAACTGGGAGCTGTCGGCGCAGCGCTCGCTGACCGTGACCCGCACCCTGATCGCCGATGGCGTACCGGCTGACGCCGTGTTCGCCGCTGCGTTCGGCAGCGAGCAGCCGGTCAGTTCCAATGCCGATGAGGAAGGCCGCGCACGCAACCGTCGCGTAGAGATCGCGCCGATTCCCAAGCCCAAGGCCCCGGATGCCAAGTAAGTCGCCAGCGCTCGAAGGCCTGCGCGCACTGGTGCGCGACCTTGATGCAGGGTCGCGCTCGCTGCCGCATTACCCGCAGGTGCCGATGCTGCAGCAGGTGCAGCGCGAGTGGACGGAGCTGCGCAGCGAACTGCAGGTGCGCCGCTCCCTGCGCACCGAGGCCCCGGCTGACGGCGGCCCGCTGAACTCGGCGGTGCTGGTGCAGCGCATGCTGGACACGATGCAGGCCACCAGCCCCGGCTACCTGCGCCACTTCATCGACTACGTGGACATCTTGTCCTGGCTGCAGGCACTGCAGGATGGCGCCGCCAGCGGTGCGGATAGCGCAAAGCCGAAGCGCACGCGCAAGCCGCGCCAGACGCCGAAGGAGTAGCGCCGGCTGCTGGCCGGCAATTGATTGATGGCCGCAGGTCCATGGGGTTGCCGGCCAGCGGCCGGCACTACCATCGCGGGTGCTCTGTGCGCGGAACACGATCTGCGCTGCGCTTCGGTTCTGCCGTGGTACTGCCGGCCGCTGGCCGGCAGCTACGCGTCTCCGCGCGGGTCATGGGGTTGCCGGCCAACGGCCGGCATCACACCCCGTCCGACCACGCATGCGGATACTCGCCAATCTGCCCAGCAAGACCGGCGCGTACCGGATTCCCCAGGATGTACAGCGCTTGCCGCGCCATCGACTCCTCGGCCCTCACGGCATGATCGAAGTAGCCGGGCTGCCACACCGTACTTCGACGGCCCGCCAAGCGATTCAGGGCAAGCGCGCTCGACGATTTCATCCGGCGTGCGATGTCTGGAAGGTGGGCTGCGCGCAGCTCGAACATCCAGTGGACGTGATCTGGCATGACGACCCATGCGTGTGACCGTACGAGCCCGCGCTGCTCGATGTAATCGAACTGGTCGATCACACATGCTGCTGCAGCTTTGCTTTCAAGGAGCCGGCGGCGCTGATGCGTGGTAGTTGTCAGAACGTAGACCTGGCCGATGATCGAGTGACGGCCCAGGCGGAGGCGATGGCTGCTCATGCGCCATGGTGGGTCGATCATTGCGCGTTGGCTGTCGGGCCATGGCTCGACGGGGGTTGGGAGATGTCTGAAGGTGAATGAGATTGCCGGCCAGCGGCCGGCACTACCGGGGCCGTAGGCTGCCGGCCAGCGGCCGGCACGACCACAGCCGGCAGGCGGCCGTCGGGGCTCAGCCGCGCAGGGTGGCGCCGCCGTCGACGTACAGGTCGCTCATCGCCACGTGCCCGGCCTGTTCCGAGAGCAGGAACATTACCGAGTGCGCGATGTCCTCGGGGGTGGCCAGCTTGCGCAGTGGAATGCCGGCCTTGTAGGTCTCCAGGCTGCCGGCGATCACCCGCTCGGCACCGTGCTCGTCCTGCCACATGCCGGTCTGCATCGGGGTCAACGTCGATCCCGGGGCGACGATGTTGCAGCGGATTCCCAACGGCGCCAGCTCCAGCCCGAGGCAGCGGGTGAACATGGTGGCGGCGGCCTTGGATGCCGCATAGGCGGCCATCCCGTGTCGCGGCACACCGGCCGCATTCGAGCTGACGGTAACCATCGCGCCCTGCCCGCGCGGCGACATCACCCGCGCCAGAGCACGCCCGACATGGAACACGCCGTCGGTGTTCACCGCGAACACCCGGCGCCAGTCGTCATCGCCGGTCTCGGTCACGCCGCCCACATGCAGCACACCGGCCACGCTGGCGGCCAGCATGATCGGCCCGATGCTGGACTCGACCCAATCCACCAAGGCGTCGACGGCCGCACTGTCGGTCACGTCAAGAGCAAACGCCTGCACACGTGCATCCGCGAACATGGGTGCCTCGCGATCGGTCGCCACCACGGTGCAACCGGCCGCGGCCAGCAACCGTACCAGTGCCTCGCCGATGCCGCCGGCAGCGCCGGTCACCAGCGCCACACGACCATCAAAACCGGTCAATTGCATGTTGCGGTCTCCTGTTGCTCGTCCCAGTGGCGCAGCCGCGCCGACAACCACGGTGCCAGCTGCGCCACCGCATCGCGGCCGGTCAGTTCGGCGTGCAGGAACGGCAGTTCCAGTGCCTGCACCTTGCGCGCGTGGGTCCGCCACAACGCCGACTGCAGCTGTGGCCGCGCCTGGTGATCCCGGCCCGCGCGGACGTGCACCAGCGTGCCGTCGAATGGTTGGTGGATGTGCTCGCGGATCAGCCGGTTGGTACCGGTCACCGCGCGCACCACGCCGTCAAGCACCACATCCGGCAGGCTGCCCAGTGCACTCCCGCCGCGACGCAGGAACGCGAGTATGCGTTCACGACTGTCCAGTTCCGGATGCGCATCCGGGTCGTGGCCGGCAATCGCCAGTAGTGCCCGCAGTGCGGCGACGGCGTCCGGTTCAGGCTCGGCCCGCCAGCACTCGCTGGGATAGGCGTCCAGCAGCACCAGTTCGCCGACGTCGCGGCCGATCTCATGCAGCCGCACCGCCATCGCCTGGGCCAGGATGCCGCCCACCGACCAGCCCAGCAGATGCACCGGCCCCTCCGGCTGCAGTGCAACCACGCGCTGTACGTAGTCGTTGGCCATCGCCTCGATGCTGCTCGGCAGTGGCAGCCGCGCGTCCAGTGCCGGCGACTGCAGGCCATACACCGGGCGGGCTGGTTGCAGTGCCCGGGCGAGCGTGCGGTAGTTCCAGGCGATGCCACCGGCCGGGTGCAGCACGAACAGCGGCGTGGGCCCGGCAGCGTCGGTTGCGGCCAGCGCGATCACCGGCCCCAGCGCGTGATCGGCCAGCGCGGGTGGCGCGGCAATACGAACCGCCAGCGCGGCCACGGTGGGCTGGGCAAACAAGGCGCCCAAACCCAGATCGCAGCGCCAGCGCTGCTCGATCGCCAGCAGCAGGTGCACCGCCGACAGCGAGTCACCGCCGAGACTGAAGAAGTCCGCATCCACCGCCACCGGCGCCTCACGCCCAAGCGCCTGTGCGAACAGCAACGCCAGCTCCTGTTCCAACGGCGTGCGCGGCGCCAAGCCGGCAACTTCACGTTGCGGTGGCTTCGGCAACGCATTGCGGTCGAGCTTGCCGTTGGCGGTCACCGGCCAGTGGTCCACACCAACGATGGCCGAGGGCACCATGTAGTCAGGCACACGCGTGGCGAGGTGGCTGCGCAGCATTACGGCATCGGCAAGCGCGGTCGGCACATAGGCCACCAGACGCGCTTCGCCGGGAGCATCCTGGCGTAGCAGCACTTCCACCCGCTCCATGCCCGGCAGTTCGCGCAAAGCCGCCTCGATCTCGCCCAGTTCGATGCGCAGGCCGCGCAGTTTCACCTGATGGTCGCTGCGGCCCAGGTACTCCACCGCACCATCGCGGCGCCAGCGCGCCACGTCGCCGGTGCGGTAGATGCGCTCGCCCGCCAGGAAAGGATCGGCAAGGAAGCGTTCGGCGGTCAGATCGTCGCGACCGAGGTAGCCGCGTGCCAGCTGCACGCCGCCCAGGTACAGGTCACCGGCCACACCGACCGGCACCGCCTGCATCCGGGCGTCCAGCACGTACAGGCGGGTGTTCCAGACCGGGAAGCCGATCGGCACCGGCCGCGAGCGATCCTGCGCTGACGCCGGCCAATAGCTGACGTCCACTGCGGCCTCGGTCGGGCCATACAGGTTGTGCAGTTCTGCGTGCACGCGCGCATGGAAGCGGTCGCGCAACGCAGCGTCCAGCGCCTCGCCACTGGTGAATACGCGGCGCAGCTGCAAACCTTCGGAGGCCGGCGCAGCGAGGAAGACGTCGAGCATCGACGGCACGAAATGCGCGGTGGTGATGCCATGGCCCCCGATCAAGCGCGCCAGTTCAGTGGGATCGCGATGCGCATCGGGCCTGGCAACCACCAGCGTTGCCCCGCACAGCAGCGGCAGGAAGAATTCCCAGACCGAGACATCGAAGGTGGCCGGGGTCTTCTGCAGCACGCGGTCATCGGCGCCGATGCCGTAGTGCTCGCGCATCCACAGCAGGCGATTGACGATCGCGCGGTGTTCGACGACCACGCCCTTGGGCTCGCCGGTCGAACCGGAGGTATAGATCACATAGGCGGCATCGCTGGGCGCAGGATCCGCCCATGGCGCCGCAAAACTCAGCGCGGTCCACTGCTCCGGTGCGAGCACCGGCACACCGGCCATGCGCACCGATACGTCTGGCGCAGCCAGTACGCACACCGGCTGCGCCGACGCAAGAATACGTGCCAACCGCTCGTCAGGATGGGCAAGGTCCAGCGGAAGATAGGCCGCGCCTGCGCGCAGCACCGCGACCAGCGCGAGCACCAGTTCCAGCGAGCGCGGCAATGCCACCGCGACTACGCTGCCCGGGCCGACGCCCATCCCGCGCAGTTGTGCGGCAAGCGCGAAACTGCGCGCTTCCAGCGTTGCATAGTCGAGCGTAGTGCCGCCGAACACCAGCGCCGGCGCGTGCGGATCCCGATCCATGCCCTGCTGCAGCAGTTCAACCAGGGTAGTCTCGGGAAGCGCGTGCGCGGTGGCATTGAAACCGTGCAGCACCTGCTGCGCCTCCTCAAGCGTCGCCAAAGGCACGGCTGCAATATCGTCAGCCTGCAATGCTGCCGACACGAAATGCAGCAACCGCGCTGCATGCGCATCGACATCCTCGCGACTGTACAGCGCGGGATTGGCCTCGATCTCCAGATCGAGAAGGTGCTGGCCATCGCCACGGAAGCCCAGTGTCAGATCATCCACCGGCCCGGTGCACAGCACCTCCAGCGTCGCCTGCACGCCGGCCAGCGCCAGCGGCTTGTAGAACGGCTGCACATTCACCAGCGGACCGTGCAGGCGCTGCTGCGCGCCGACCAGCCCCAGGTCGCGGCGCAGCTGCTCACTGCGGTAACGGCCGTGCTTGCGACCCTGGCTGAGCTGCCGGCCGAGGCCGCGGGTGAAGGCCTCGACGCTGCCCTCGCCGGCCGCTACGCGCAGCGGCAACACGTTCATCACCATCGCCGGCACCCGCGCCGACGCGTTGCCGAGCCGGCCCATGTAGGGCACGCCCAGCACCACTTCATCGGCAGCGCTCATCCGCCGCAGGTACTCGGCCGCCAGCGCGGCCAGCACATCCGGCCAGGGCTGCAGCCAACGTACCGACGCCTGCAGCAGCTGCTCGCGGAAGGCCGCATCGAGCGGCCGCACCCAGCGCAGCGCATCGTCGCTGGCCGCCACGGTGCCTGCCAGGCCCACGCCCGCCGGCGCCCCCTGCAACTGCTCGCGCCACCAGCGCCCGGCCTGCGCACGACGCGGGTCGGCACGATAGGCGGCGTCATCCGCCAGCACGCCCGCCAGCCCTGGCAGCGGTTCAGCCATGCGACCGGCATGCAACGCGCACACGCGATCGGTGAACAACGCCATGCCGTAGCCATCGGCGGCCAGATGATGCACGCGCAGGTACCAGACCCAGCGCTGCCCGCCCAGGTCAAACAACACCTGCTGACTGATCCGGTCACGGGTGGGATCGACCGGGCTCAGACGGTCGGTGTGCATCAGGTTGCGTGCCGCAGCGGCGGGATCCGCCGCGGTGGAAACATCGCGCACCGAAAGCAGCGGCACGTGTGCCGGGTCATGCCACTGCAGCGGCTGGCCATCGGCCCCTTCGGCAAAGCGCAATGCGAAGGCCTGGGCCTCGCCTGCAGCCTGGTCTGCCGCTGCAATGAACGCGGCCACGTCCAACGGGCCGTCGATCCACACCGCGTGCGCGGTATTGAATGACGGATTGTCCGGTGCCAGCCGCTGTGCGAACCACAGTCCGGCCTGGGCCTCGGTCAATGCCACCGGTGTGGCCAGCGCAGCGGCGTTCATGCGTTCTGCGCGGCCTGCAGTTGCTGCACCACAGCCCACCACTGGCGCAGCGTGGTGTGCTCGGCCAACTGCGAGAACTCCAGCGGCAGGCCGGTGTTGCCCCAGGCCAGGACCAGGCCGAGCATGCGCATCGAGTCCAGGTCCAGGTCGATCAGGTTGTCGTCGTCACCGATCTCGGCCGGGGCACATTCCAGCACGCGCGCCACGTCGGCACGCATCCGCTCCAGATCCAGCACCTCACCCGTGGCGGCCATCACAGCACCTCCAGCAACTGGTCGGTGGTCATCGGTACGCCACAGGTGCGGGCAATCCAGTGCAGGGCCTGATCGTGGTCAGCACGCGAGAAATCCGCTACCGCATCGGCCGCGATGAACGCCTCGATGTCGCGCTGGAAGGCTTCGACCACGGTGGCCGTGCAGCCTATATGCGCATACACGCCAGTGACCAGCAGCTGGTCGCGTCCACGCACCCGCATCAGCGTCTCCAGGTTGCTGCGCTGGAACGCGCTGTAGCGGTGCTTCACCAGCACGTGCTCGCCAGGCTGCGGTGCCAGTGCCTCGATGATTGGTTCATGGTCGGCGCTGCGACGCATGCCTGGTCCCCACAGGTCGGCCTGCAGGCCACGGTCACGGCGGTCCTGGTCGCCATGCTGGGCGGTGTAGAACACCGGAATGCCGTGCGCGCGGCAATGCGCCAGCAGCCGTGCGATGTTGTCCACTGCCGGCCGCAGCGGTGCGTTGCCGGCCTCGAATGCGGCCAGGAAATAGCGCTGCATGTCGTGCACCAGCAGCGCGACACGATCGCGCTGCGGGCGCCACGGGCCGCGCGCCTGCGGCAGTTCGGCGGCAGTCGGCAAGGGGTAATCGGTGATACGGGGCAGCGCCATCAGCGCGTTCCTCCTGTCTGTTGCAGATGACGCGCACGCAGCTGCGCGCGCAGTTCGCGGCGGCTGATCTTGCCGACCGCGGTGGTATCGAAACTGTCGACGAACACGACCTGGTCGGGCACCTTGAACGCGGCCAGGCCGCGCCCGCGCATCCAGGCCTTCAGTGCCGGGGCCTTGATCGGCTCACCCTGCTGGATCACGAACGCGCAGCTGCGCTCCCCGAGATACTCGTCAGGAATGGAGACCACGGCGGCGTCGAACACGCCGGGGTGGGCCAGAAGGTGATCTTCGATCTCCTCGGCGGAGATTTTCTCGCCCGCCCGGTTGATGTGGTCACCGGCACGGCCCTGCACCACCAGGTAGCCTCCGGGCAGCTGCTGCACGCGGTCGCCGGTGCGGTAGAAGCCGTCGTCGGTGAACGAACGCGCATTGGCCACCGCATCGTTGTGGTAGCCACGGATGGTGTAAGGGCCGCGGGTCAGCAGATGCCCTACCTCGCCTTCCGGCACCGGCTGGTCATGGTCATCGACCACGCGCACCTCGTCGTCCGGGCTGATCGGCCGGCCCTGGCAGGCTACGATCAGTTCTTCCGGATCATCCAGCCGTGTGTAGTTCACCAGGCCTTCGGCCATGCCGAACACCTGCTGCAGGGTGCAGCCCAGGCCGTCAATCACCCGCCGTGCGGCTTCCGGCACCAGTTTGGCCCCGCCCACCTGCAGTACCTGCAGGCTGGACAGGTCGTGCTTGCTGGTGGCGGCGGCCTGTGCCCACAACAGCGCCAGCGGCGGCACCAGCCCACAGCAGGTCACTTGCTCGCGCGCGATCAGCGGGAAGGCCGCGTCCGGCCCCGGACCGGGGCTGAGCACCACGCGGGCACCGGCATACAGCGCGCCGAAGAAACCGGGCGAGCTCATGGGAAAGTTGTGCGCGGCCGGCAGCGCGACCAGATACACGCTGTCGCGGTCGATGCCGCAGAGGTCATTGCTGGCACGGAACGAGTAGATGTAGTCGTCGTGGGTGCGTGGAATCAGCTTGGACAGCCCGGTGCTGCCGCCGGAGATCTGCAGGAACGCCACCGACTGCGGGTCCGGGTCGGCCGGCAGCTGGTTGCGGTCTCCCTGCAGCGCCTCGAGCGCGGTGAACTCTGCTGCATCGCCATCGATGACCACGTGGCGCAGCGCCGGCACCTCGGCCTGCAGCGCCCGCGCCAGCCCGCGATGATCAAAGCCATCGTGCAGGTCGGCAGTGATGTAGGCACTGGCTTCGGCCTTGTTGGCGAAGTGCACCAGCTCGGTGATGCGGTGCGCCGGCAGCGCGTACACCGGCACCAGGCCGGCGCGGAACAGCCCGCATACGGTGGCGATGAACCCGGCGGTGTTGCCCAGCTGTACCAGCACCCGCTCACCGGGTTGCAGGCCGAGTGCCAGCAGTCCGGCACCGATGCGACCGGCCTCGTGCCACAGCTGCGCGTAGCTCAGGCGCACATCGCCAGCGACCACGGCGATGTCATCAGCGTAGCGTTCCGCACGCTCACGCAGGAACGCCGGGAAGGTCTCGCCGCGCCAGTAGCCCGCCTCGCGATAGCGCGCCACCAGCGCATCGGGCCATGCCTGCTGCAGTGGCAGGCGGGAAGAAACAGTGGGCGTGTTCATGGAGCAGGCTCGATGACGGGCGCGGCGTCGTGGACGCCCAACGCGTTCAACAGGGCGGCAAACTTCGCCGCGGTTTCGGCGACCTCGGCCTCGGGCTGCGACTGGGCAACGATGCCGGCGCCGGCGTACAGGCGCAGCTGCGTGCCCTGCAGGCGTGCGCAGCGGATCGCCACATACCAGTCACCATCCCCTTGCGCATCCAGCCAGCCGACCGCACCGGCATAGAAGCCACGCGGCACCGGCTCAAGCTCGCGGATACGCTGCAGTGCCGCCAGCCGGGGTGTACCGCAGACCGCCGGCGTTGGATGCAACTGCGCCAGCAGCTCGGCCGCCGATGTCTGCGGATCCTTCAGGGTGGCGTGGATGCGGGTGCCGAGATGCCACATGCTGGCGGTGGCATGCAGCACCGGGCGCGGCTGCGCATCGATGTGGCTGCAGTGCGGCGCCAGGCCCTCGATGATGGCCTCGACCACGTGGCGGTGCTCGTCATGGTCCTTGTTCGAAGCCAGCAGCGCCTGCGCGGCGCGCTCGTCCTCGGCGGCATCGGCACTGCGGCGCGCGGACCCGGCCAGCGGGTGCGACAACAGCTCGGCGCCACGCTTGCGCAGCAGCAGCTCCGGTGTTGCGCCGACCAGCCAGGCCGGTGCGTGCCCCGGTTCAACCGGAAGCGGCACCGCATAGGTCGCCACCGAGGGATCCGCGCCCAACCGCGCCAGCAGCACCTCTGGAGACAGCGCATGGCGGCTGTGCGCCAGCAGGCTGCGCGCCAGCACCACCTTGTGCAGGTCCTGGTCGGGCGCGCGCAGCGCCTTCACTGCCTCGGCAACCGCGGCTGCATAGTCCTGCGCTGCGGGCTCCGCCTGCAGCGGGCCCTGCAGCGCCGGCGCCGCCCGTGGTTGCAACGGCAGGGCCGGCAGCAGGCGCTCGGGCTGGTACAACGCGTCGTCGGCACGCGGTTCGAATGGCACCGCACCGACCAGCAGGCCCGGACCGCCACGCTGCTGGGCGAAGAAGGCCGCAACGCGCTCCGCCAGGGTTGCCAGCGCGTCACCCGGCAGCGCGAGGCGGCAACCGCGTGCGTGCACATGCTGGCCGGCATGCTGCAGCAGGAACAACGACGCGTCGTCAGTGCTCTCGAGCGGCGCGGGCGCAGCCTCCGGCCACGCGCCCTGCATCAGGGAATCGTTCATGGGGTCTCCTTCATCCGATGCGCTGCAGCCATCGCGCACAGCAACAGCAGCAGCGCGCCGACCAGCAGATATGGCAGGCTGGGCCCGCCGCGATACAACAGCGTGCCGAGCATCGGCCCGGCCACCATGCCCAGCCCCTGCGCGGCAGCGACCGTGCCCGCCGCGGCACCCTGCTCGTGCGCTTCCACCGCGTCGGCGGCCAGCGCCTGGAACGAGGGGAATACGAAGCCCATGCCGAACGCGGCCAGCGCGTATGCCGCCGGCAACTGCCAGCCCTGCTGCACGCCCGCCACCGAAGCAAAGCCAATGCCGGAAATCAGCGCGCCGAGGATGATCCAGCGGCGCGGATGCACCTCCAGCTTCATCACCAGCGCCTGCGCCAGGATCAGGCCGATGCCGACCGCGGTCAGCGCGATGCCGGCCATGCGTGCACCAGCGGCAGCATCCAGGCCCAGGCGATCAATCGCGAAAAAGCCCACCGTCACCTGCGCGATGGTCACCGAGACCATGGCGATGAGCGCCGCCAGCTGCGGCAGGCGCAGGCGCGGGTCGAGGCGGCTCATCGGCGCGCGGCGCTGTGCGGACGCGCCAACCACCGGCGGTGTAGCCGGCAGCCGCCAGGCCAGCAATGCCAGTGCCAGCAGCGGCAGCAACGCGGCCACGTACAGCGCCAGCGAAAGGTTGGTATAGGCAAGCCAGCCGGCAGCGGCCGGCCCGAGCACCATGCCCAGCGCATTGGCGCTGCCCAGTCGGGCGAGGAATTTCGCACGTTGGCCGGTCGGTGCCTTGTCGGCGATGAGCGCGGCTGCGGTGGGCGGCACCGCCGCGTAGAACAGGCCGATCAGGCCTCGCGCACCGACCAGCACCAGCACCGATACCAGTACCGGCGGCACCGCCTGCAGGGCAACGTCGATGAACACTGCCAGCGCGATGTAGACCACGGTGTAGGCGCTCATCGCCAGCATCAGCACGCGCTTGCGGCCGATGCGGTCGCTGAGCTGGCCCCATGGGCGCGCGGCCAGCATCCACAACGCGCCCGCGGCGGTGACCGACAGTCCGGCATGCCACTCGGACAGCCCGAGCATGCGGACCACCGGACCGATCACGGCGACGAAGGACATCATCGCCATGGTGCCGATCAGGGCGGCCACTACCAGCGCCGGCAAGCCGGGAACGACGGGACGTGCGTGCATGGAACACCAGCCGTAACAGGAAGGGATCGCCGGGCGCACCTGCGCCCCGCCCGGCGCCGGCCCTGCTCAGGACCGGACGCCATCCTCAAATGATAACGGCTCGTATTTGCATTTGATACCCATTCTCTTGAACGGGCACGCAACAGCGACTTCAGCGCACCGCGCGCAGGCCCAACAGGCCACGGCGCTTGAACCACCATTCCAATGGCAGCGTCACCAGCGGCGGGATGGCTGCCAGTAGCGCCAGCGCACTGGCCCACCACGGCCAGCGCAGGCGCAGCGCCGCGAACAGCGTCACCGCCACATAGAGCAGGAACGCCACGCCGTGCAGGGGTCCGAACAGCTTCACCAGCGCCACGTTGGCCATGGGGCCGTACTTCATCCACATGCCGATGAGCAGGCCGGCCCAGGTCACGGCCTCGATGAAAGCGACCGCGGCGAACAGGCGTCCGCTCGGGTGCATGGGGGAACGTTGGGTCACACGGGGCTCCGGCAGCGGGGTATCAAATGCGAATGATACGCAGATGCGGACTCCCAGCACACAGGCGAGCGCAGCGTTGGCAACGATGAAGCGCGTCCACCCAGGTGGACACCTACCGGAGCGTGTATGGCAGAACCTGCTCCCCGATCTCACGCAACACCGCGTCCATCGGCCGCCCGTTGTCGACCAGATTGAACATCACGTGCGCCACGCCCTGCCCATGCACGCGCAGCAGATAGTCACGCAGGCCATCGCGGCCGACCTTCAGGCCCAGCGGCAGCGGCTCGGCTGGCGCCTGCGGATCTGCCTGCAGATCCAGCAGCATCGACTGCACGAACGGCTTGCCTGGGCCACCACGCTGCACCAGCGCCTGCTGCCACAGGCCGATGCGCCCCTCCTGCGCGACCTCCTCACGATGATAGGTGGCCCAGCCTTCGGCCTCGCGCGCGATCCACTGCAGGCTCTGCCGCGCGGTACCCACCACCAGCATCGGGATGCGGGTTGCCGGCGCCGGCAGCACGTCGAAGCCACCCGTGGCCTGCAGTACGGCGGTCCGCGCATCGGCCTCCGGTGACAACGCCGCGCGCAGCAACGTCCAGCGCTCACGGAAGGTCGCCGCCCTGCCCTCCAGATCCTCGCCGAAGGCAGCGAATTCTTCCGGGCGGTCACCCGAACCCAGGCCCAGCACGAACCGCCCTGCACTGATCCGGTCCAGGCTCAAGGCCGACTTCGCCACCTGCAACGGCTGGCGCAACGGCAACACGATAGCGGCGGTACCGACCACGATGCGCGTGGTCGCGGCGGCCAGCATGCCCAGCCACAGGAAGGGGTCGTCCAGCGCGCTCGCCGTCGCGTCCGGACCCTGCGGCACCATCAGCGGTACATCGCGCGCCCACAACGCGGCGAAACCAAGATCGTCGGCCAGCCGCGCAATGCGCCGCGCCGCGCCCGGATCGGCCAGCCCATGCGCCGCAACGGGCGTCATCAGGCCCAGGCTCAGTCCCTGTTGCGGAAACAACGAAGCGTAGGCGGGATTGAATTCACTCATGGGACCAGCTTAGCGTGCAGGCAACCGGCGACGATGACACGCCACACGCCACAGGAAGATCGCTGCATGCCGAGGATCCGCCCCGCCCACATCGATGACCTGCCCGCGATGAGCGCGGTATGCCTGGCCGCATTCACTGCGGCCGTCGCGCCCTCGCTCAGCGCGGCCGGCATCGCTACGTTCGGCAGTGTCGCCGCCGCCGATGCGTTCGCTGCACGCCTGCAGGGTGACAACCACATCCTGGTGGCCGAGCAGGACGGCCGCATCCTCGGCGTGGTAGAGCTGAAGGAAGGCCGCCACCTGGCGATGCTGTTCGTCGATCCCGCCTGCCAGGGCCAGGGCATCGGCCATGCCCTGTTCGAAGCCGTGCTGCCGCACCTGCGCACACCGGTGCTGACCGTGCGCGCCTCGCTCAACGCAGTGCCTACCTACCTGCGCTATGGCTTCGTGCTGGACGGTGATGTCGGCGAGTTCAACGGGCTGGTGTACCAGCAGATGGTGCGGGCAGCCGCCTGAGGGCAGCGGATGTCATGCCCCGCTGCACGGCCGATATAAGCAAACTGAATCAGCACACTCCCCGGCCATTCCTACAATGGACTGTCCCCCCTTCGAGATGCCGCCGATGCGCGTCGCGCTTTCCGTGTTGCTACTGGCTTCGGCGCTGAGCGCCTGCACGCCGGCCCCGGTGTCCACCGCCAGCTCCGCCGAGGCGCCCGCGCCGGCGTCCGCCATCGCCTGGCGCCAGGGCGATGTGGACGATGCCTTCGCCGAGGCCGCCGACAGCGGAAAGCCGGTGCTGCTGTACTGGGGCGCGGTCTGGTGCCCGCCGTGCAACCAGCTCAAGGCCGGCCTGTTCAAGGACCCGGCGTTCATCGCGTTGACCGGCAAGTTCGTGCCGGTCTACCTGGATGGCGACGAGGAAGGGGCACAGGCCTGGGGCGAACGCTTCGGGGTGCGCGGCTATCCGACCCTGATCGTGCTGGACCCACAACGCAATGAGCTCACCCGCGTGGCCGGCGGCAACGACGCGGCCGAACTGACCCGTGCGCTGACCGTCGCGGCCGGGCGCCGCAGCGCCATCGCCGCCACCCTGGCGACGGCACTGGCCACGCCGGACAGGCTGGCCGCCGAAGACTGGCAGGTGCTGGGCGACTACGGCTGGGAAGTCGACGCCAACCGCCTGGCCGGCGAGCGCAGGAGCCAGGATGTGCTGCGCCAGCTGTCCAAGGCCGCACCCGACGCGGCGCTGCAACGCCGCTTCGCCCTGCTGGCCCTGGCCACCGCCGACACGCCCGCCAGCTCGCCCACCGAGGTGCGTGAGCTGCTGCAGGCAGTGCTGGCGCAACCTGCCGAAGTCCGTCGTAACCGCGAACTGCTGGGCTACGCGGGCGCGACGCTGGTCAAGCAGGCCAGTGCGGGGCCGGCCACCAGCAACACGCTGGGACAGCAGCTGCTGGTCGCACTGGAGCGCGCAGATGCCGAGCGCGGCAACCGTGCCGACGACGCGCTGTCGCGTGCGCTGACCGAAGTGTCGCTGGCCCGTCAGCAGCAGCCCAACGGCGCACTGCCCGCGGCCCTGGTTGAGCGGGTCAAGCAGCGCGTGGCCGCTGCCGATGCCGCCGCCACCGATGCGCATGCACGCCAGGCCACGATCAGCAGCGCGGTCTACGCACTGCGCCAGGTCGGCGACGACGCGGGCGCCGAGGCGCTGTTGCTGGCCGAGCTGAAGCGCAGCGAGCAGCCGTACTACTACATGCCCGAGCTGGCCGAACTGGCCGAGCAGCGCGGCGACACCGCCGGCGCACTGGAGTGGCTGAAGCGCGCCTACGATGGCGCGCAGGGCCCGGCCACCCGCGTACAGTGGGGCGTGCTGTACGTGGAGGGCCTGTTGAAGCTGGCGCCGGACGATGCACCACGCATCGAGCAGGCCACCGCCTCGCTGATCGCCGAACTGGAAGCGCAGCCGTCGGGCTACCACCAGCGTACCCGCCAGCGTTTCGAGCGCCTGGCCGGGCAGTTGAAGACGTGGAGCGGCAAGCACCAGGGCGCCGAAACACTGGCGCGGCTGCAGCAGCGGATGCAGCAGGCCTGCGGGGAACAGGTTGATGGTGCGTGCAAGGATTGGTTGAGTTGAGTTGATGAAGGCGCTGGCGGCTGGTTCGCCTGCCGGCGCTTTTGTTGATATCGGCTGTGACGGGGGAAGGGGCTGGCCGGGACACGCCGTAAACCCATCCTTGGGGGCTCGATGGCGCCATCCATGGCGCCAACGGTCCCGGCCAGCCCCTTCCCCCGCCACCCGACGGTTTCCTGCGAGCGCGGGCAGCGCAACAGCGCGCCGGTGAGGTTCGAAAAGCGGGTTCTGGTAGTGCCGGCCGCTGGCCGGCAACCCGACCTTCGCTGATTGCCGGCCAGCGGCCGGCACTACCATGCCGCTCCTGCTCCTGCCTTTGACTCCGTCTCCGCGCCAGCGCAGGGAGCTGTCCTGCAGGGGCTGATGGGTCAGCGCAGGACCGTTGGCGCCACGGATGGCGCCATCGAGCCCCCATGGATGGGTTCACGGCGTGTCCTGCGCTGACCCATCAGCCCCTGCCTGCCAGGAAGAATCAAGGCGACGAACGCGCACGCATTTCAATCCCGCCCCTTGACCTCAACCAATGTTGAGGTGCGATAACAATCTCCCCACGGCCAGCCCCTGGCCTTCCCCACGGAGATTGCTTCGATGTCGTACTCGCTTCCCCCGCTCCCCTACGCCTACGACGCCCTTGAGCCGCACTTCGATGCGCGCACGATGGAGATCCATCACAGCAAGCACCACCAGGCCTACGTCAACAACCTCAATGCCGCCATCGAGCAGGCCGGCATCGCCGAGCTGCCGGTCGAGGCGCTGATCGCCAACCTCGGTGCCGTGCCCGAGGCGCAGCGTGGCGCGGTCCGCAACAACGGCGGTGGCCACGCCAATCACAGCCTGTTCTGGACCGTGCTCAGCGCGGACGGTGGTGCACCCGATGAGGAACTGGCCACCGCCATCGACCGTGACCTGGGCAGCTTCGATGCCTTCAAGGACGCCTTCAGCAAGGCCGCGCAGACCCGTTTCGGCAGCGGCTGGGCCTGGCTGACCAGTGACCGCGATGGCCGCCTGCAGGTCGAAAGCAGCGCCAACCAGGACAGCCCGCTGATGGGTGCAACCGTGGGCCTGTCAGGCAATACCCCGATCCTCGCGCTGGACGTCTGGGAACACGCCTACTACCTGCACTACCAGAACCGTCGCCCGGACTACATCGGTGCGTTCTTCAACATCATCAACTGGGCCGAGGTCGGCCGGCGCTACCGCCAGGCCCGGGCCTCATGAGCGGCGAGACAGTGCCGTACGCCGGGCCGTGGGCGGGGGTCTTCCCCGCACCGGCGCCGGTGCCGTCGGTCGAGATGCCGCCGCGTGCCCTGCGGCGGCTGCTCGGCCATTTCCCGACCGGCGTGGCCATCGTCTGCGCGCGCGATGCACAGGGCAAGCCGGTCGGCCTGACCATCAACTCGTTCGTACCGGTCTCGCTGCAGCCACCGCTGGTGCTGTGGAACCTGGCGTTGCACGCACAGAGCCTGTCCACCTTCCAGCGCGCCACCCGCTTTGCAATCAGCGTGCTGGCGGCCGACCAGGAAGCGCTGGCCCGGCGCTTCGCCGATCCGCAGGTCCGCAATCGCTTCGACGGCCTGGCATTGCTGGATGACGACGAGGACGCCCCACCCCGCATCGCCGGTGCGGTCGCCCATCTCACCTGTACCCGCCACGCACAGTGGCCGGTGGGCGATCACCTGCTGCTGGCCGGCCGCATCATCGACGTGCACGAGAACGGCGGCGCGCCGCTGCTGTTCCATCGCGGCCGCTTCCAGCCCGGCCCGGCCGAACTGCTGGTGGAGGTGCGCGGATGAACATCGAAGCTCTGGAATGCATGCTCGCCGCCGGCAAGGATGGCGCGCTGCTGCGCTTCGGCCTGGGCAAGGGCTGGCTGGATGCCGGCAACCCGGTGCGCGCGGCCACCCATCTGGGCCGTTGCGTGGTGCTTGATCCGCAGTACTCGGCGGCGTGGAAGCTGCTGGGCAAGGCCTGGCTGGCCAGTGGCCAGCCGCAGGCGGCGCGCGAAGCCTGGCAGCGCGGATTGAGCGTGGCCGGCAGCAAAGGCGACCAGCAGGCACGCAGGGAAATGCAGGTGTTCCTGCGCCGCCTGGACCGCGAGCAGGCGGAGCCGGCGAAGGCGGGCTGAGTTGATCAGCCCGCGTTGGCCGATGCCGGTGCGGACATGATGTCCGACATCGGCAGGCGGCGCGGCTTGCTCGGGAACGCGTGGCGCAGGATGCGCCAGACCACCTGGCCGAACTGGCGCGGCAGCGAGCCGTTGTTGTAGTGCTGGCCGTAGCGACGGCAGATGTCCTTCACTTCCTTGGCAATGGCCGCGTAGCGGTTGGCTGGCAGATCCGGGTAGAAGTGGTGCTCGATCTGGTGGCTGAGGTTGCCCGACAGCACGTTGATCAGGAAGCCGCCGCTGATGTTGGATGAACCGCGCAGCTGGCGCAGGTACCAGTGGCCGCGCGATTCATTGCGCAGGCATTCCTTCGGGAAGGTTTCCGATTCGGCGGTGAAGTGGCCGCAGAAGATGATCACGTAGGTCCAGATGTTGCGCAGTCCGTTGGCCACCATGTTGCCCAGCATCACGGTGAGGAAGAACGGGCCGGCCAGCAGCGGGAAGAACACGTAGTCCTTCAGCACCTGGCGGGCCATTTTCCGCGCCACCGGGCGGGTCTGCAGCCACATCGCACGGCCGCTGATACGGCCCTTCAGCCAGCGGCCCAGGCGCAGGTCCTGCGCGGCCACGCCCCACTGGAACAGCAGCGCGAAGATCGGCGCGATGATCGGCTGCAGCAGGTAGAACGGCTTCCAGCGCTGCTCCGGGAAGATGCGCAGCAGGCCATAACCGATGTCATCGTCCATGCCACGCACGTTGGTATAGGTGTGGTGGCGGAAATTGTGGGTCTTGCGCCAGTTGTCGGCAGTGGCAACGATGTCCCACTCATAGGTATTGCCGTTGAGCTTGGGGTCGCCGGTCCAGTCGAACTGGCCGTGCATGACGTTGTGGCCCAGCTCCATGTTCTCCAGGATCTTCGACAGCGCCAGCAGCAGCGTGCCGGTGATCGCGGCCGGCCACAGCAGCGGCATCCAGAACAGTGGCGAGAACGCCGCCAGGAACAGCAGGCCACGGCCCCCCACGCCAAACCAGCGCACGGCGGCGGCCACGCGGCGGATGTAGCGGGTATCGGAGGCGCCGAGGCTGCCGATCACACGGTCGCGGATCGCGTCGAGTTCCTCACCGAAGGCATGCATCTCGGCAGTACTCAGGGCACGGTCGGTAGCGCGGGTCATGGCAGGCGTCCTCAGAGATCCAGGGTCAGGTCGGTGGTCGGTGCGCTCACGCAGATCCGTACCGGCTGCGCCGATTCGGACTGCAGGTCGCCGGTGCGCAGGTGGCGGGTGGCGCCACTGACGCGGTCACAACTGCAGGTGTTGCAGATGCCCATGCGGCAGCCATGCCTGGGCTTGATGCCATGGGCTTCCAGGCTTTCCAGCAACGAGCTGCCACGCGGCACGCTCAGCTGGCGGCCACTGCGCGCCAGCGTCAGCACGACCTCCCCTTCACTGCTGGCGTCACGCAGCGGTGCGGGAGGAGTGAACGCTTCCGCCTGGAAACCGGCAACCTGGTGCGCCAGGCGTTCGCGGGCGGCGGCAACGAAGCCGTCCGGGCCGCAGGCCAGCACATGGCGCTGCGCCAACGGGGTGTCATCGCCCGCCACCTGCAGGTCGTGGGCATCGATACGTGCGGCGGGCACATCCCCTTCGCGGGTGGTCAGCAGATGCACACGCAGGTTCGGCTGGCTGGCGGCCAACGCCTGCAGCTCATCACGGAACTGCAGGTGGGCGGCGCTGCGTTCCCAGTAGAACAGGTCCACCGGCGCTGCCAGCGGGCGCTGGCAGGCGTCGCGCAACAGGCTGCGCATCGGCGTGATGCCACTGCCGGCAGCCAGCAGCAACACCGGCGCCGCAGCCGGCATGTGGAACTCGCCGAAGGCGGCATCGAGGCGGAACAGTTCGCCCGGCTGCGCGTGGTTGACCAGGTGCTGGCTGACGAGGCCGCCGTCGATCGCCTTGACGGTGATCGCCAGCTCGCGCCGACCCAGTGCGGTGGGGCTGTAGCTGCGCTGCCACAGGCGCCCTTCAATCTCCACGCCCAGGGTGACGTGCTGGCCGGCGCGCATGCCGGCCCAGTGCCGGTTGGTGCGCAGGACCAGGGTCGCCGCGCCCTCGCCGGCCGGCTCTCGCCGGACCAGGCGGGCCACCGGCTCGCGCAGGGTCCACAGGGGATTGAGCTGGCCCGCCCAGAAATCGAACAGCGACGGCGAGACCCAGCGGTACGGAGAGAACAGGGACGGACGGACGACAGCGCTCATGGGCGAACTATACGGGCGCACATACACCTGTGTATACATGTGTATATTGAACCGGATTGGGTATGATTCAGCCTCGCCCCACCGGAACCCCCATGGCCGCCGCCACCGCCTTGTCGACGCCTGAAGATGCCAACAGCCCGGCCCGCCGTACGGTGAGCCGCGAGGACCTGCTGGCCGCCGCCCTGAAACTGATCGGGCCGCACCGCAGCCTGTCCACGCTCAGCCTGCGCGAAGTGGCACGTGAGGCCGGCATCGCGCCGAACAGCTTCTACCGGCAGTTCCGCGACATGGACGAACTGGCCGTGGCGCTGATCGACGCCGCCGGCCGTTCGCTGCGGACCATCATCGGCGAGGCCCGCCAGCGTGCCACCTCCACCGCCACCAGCGTGGTGCGGGTTTCGGTGGAGACCTTCATGGAACAGCTGCGCGCCGACGACAAGCTGCTGCACGTACTGCTGCGCGAAGGCGCGGTGGGTTCGGACGACTTCAAGCACGCGGTCGAACGTGAGCTGCACTATTTCGAGGAAGAGCTGCAGCACGACCTGGTGCGCCTGGCCGCGCTGGACGGCGCCGTGCTGCATGCCCCGGAACTGGTGGCCAAGGCCATCACCCGGCTGGTGTTCGCGATGGGTGCCACCGCCATGGACCTGCCGCCGGAGAAGGACCCGGAGCTGATCGAAGAGATCTCCACGATGATCCGCATGATCATCGTCGGCGCCCGCACGCCCGCCGCGTTCCGCCGCGGCTGACGATCGCCCCCGGGGGCGGATCCCTTTCCAGGGGAAAGGGCTCTGACCCCAACCTCCCTGCCCACACGGCAACACCAACCTCCGTGCATGACCACAGGCAGGGTTGCGGCTGCCAAATGTAATGTTATATCACTGCCATGATCTGGCTCGGTCGGCGTTCCGCTCGGAATGACTGCGGCTTCCTTATATAGCACTTGCTATATTGATAAGCCACTGCTTTCATATGCGTCAGCCAGGTCGCCCTCGCCGCCTTTCTTTCCCCAAGGACGACGCCCTCATGCCCGTTGCCACGCCCCTCTTCGATCGGCTGCCCCTGGCCGCCGCCATTGCCCTGACCCTGCCGCTGCCTGCACTGGCCGACACTCCGAAACCGACCGAACTGGACCGTGTGCAGGTCAAGGTGAGCACCGCCACCCGCAGCGAGCGCCTGCTGTCGGACGTGCCGATCCGCACCGAAGTGCTGCGCAAGGAAGACATCGCGCTGCGCGCGGCCACCGACTTCTCGCGCGCCGCCGAGCTGATCAACGGCCTGCGCGTGGAGAGCAACTGCCAGAACTGCAACACCAGCGAAGTACAGCTGCTGGGCCTGCCCGGTGCCTACAACCAGCTGCTGTTCGATGGCATCCCGCTGCTGTCCACGCTGGGCAGCGTGTACGGCCTGGAACAGATCCCGGCCGGGTTCGTCGACCGCATCGAAGTGGTCAAGGGCGGTGGCTCGGCGCTGTACGGCCCGGGTGCGGTTGCCGGTGTGATCAACCTGATTCCGCCGCTGCCGGCGCGCAGTGGTGGCCATGTGCAGGCCGGCGTGGATGTCCTGAAAGGTACGCCGCAGAAGAACGCCGACGTGCGGCTGGACCTGGTGGCCAAGGAAGTAGACGCCGGCCTGTCGGTGATTGCCCAGCGCAACTGGAACAACGGCATCGACTACAACGGTGACGGCTACACCGAGATCACCCGCAAGAACCTCAAGGTCGGCGGGCTGCAGGCCTGGTACGCGCCCACGCCGGGTACGCGGCTGCGCCTGGACCTGCAGGTGACCGATGAAACCCGCCGCGGCGGCAACCGCCTGGACCAGCCCGAATACCTGGCCAACATCGCCGAATCGCTGGATACGAAATACCGGCGCGGCAGTGTGTCGTGGGACCAGGAGATCACTGCCGACGTCGATTTCCGCCTGGCCTACGCCTTCGCCGACATCGACCGCGACAGCTTCTACGGCGGTCTCGGCGACGTAGTCACCGATCCGTCCGCACCCGGCTATGACCCGTCGCAGCTGGACCGCAACGTGGCCGGCAGCGCGGCCTCGCGTTCGTGGCGCCAGTACGGCCGCACCCACAACCCGCTGCACTACATCGACAGCCAGTTGAACTGGCGGCTGGGCGCGCATGCGCTGGCCTTCGGCGTGCAGTACAAGCACGAGGCGCTGCGCGACGACAACCGCACCGGTGACGGGCAGCGTCTTGCGGTGCTGGAGGATGCGACCTTCCACAACCTGGGCGCGTTCATCCAGGACGAATGGAGCCTGCACGACAACGTCGACCTGGTGCTGGGTGCACGCGTGGACAAGAGCTCGGAACTGGACAACGCGGTGTTCTCGCCGCGCATCGCGCTGGCCTGGCAGGCCACGCCAAACCTGAAATGGCGGGCGGGCATTGCCACCGGCTTCCGTGCTCCGGAGATCTTCGTTGAGGATGTGCATGTCGATACGCTCGGTGGCGAACAGGTACGCGTGCGCAATACCGATGGCCTGAAGGAAGAGCGCGCGTTGACCACCCTGTTCGGCTTCGACTGGCGCTCGGACCCGGCCAATCCGGTGTGGAGCTGGGATGCTACCGCCTCCTATGCACGCATCCGCGATACCTTCGCGCTGGGCGAGATCCAGCGCAGCGATGACGGCCAGCTGAGCCAGCTGCGTTACAACGCCTCCGGCTCGGACGTGCTGGGTGCGGAAACCAACCTCGGCTGGCAGCCGTCGCCGCAGTGGCGCCTGACCGCCGGCGCCTCGTGGTACCGCTCGCGCTTCCGCGAGCCGCAGCGCATCTTCGACGACAGCGGCGACGGTGGCGACACCGTGATCGAAAGCCGCGACTACCTGAAGACTCCGCGCTGGACCGGCCTGGCCCAGCTCAGCTGGATGCCGGCCGAACCGTGGGAGACCTTCGTCGCGCTGCGCCATACCGGGCCGATGTCGGTGCTGAACAACCGGTTGGGCGAACTGCACCGCACGCGTTCGTTCCTGGTCACCGATCTCGGGGCGCGTTGGCACCGTCACCTGGGCGCACAGGCGCAGCAGGAAGTGTCGGTGGCCGCGGGCGTCAAGAACGTGTTCGATCAGCGCCAGAAGGATCTGGAAGTGGGCGCACTGCGTGACAGCGACTATGTCTACGGGCCGCGCTTCGCGCGCTCGTGGTATGTCAACCTGCGCTATGCGTTCTGAAGCGCTGCGAGCGTTGGTGCTGGCCTGTGCCGTGCTGCCGGCCGCACCGACGGTGGCTGCGGACCTGCACGCGCAGGTCTCGGCCTCGTTGATGCGGCCGGAGCAGCGCTCGCTGCGGCCGATGCAGTGGTCGCCGCCGCCGAAGCTGGTCGCGCTGTACTTCGGTGCCGACTGGTGCGCACCGTGCCATGCGTTCGTCCCCACGCTGCGCAGCGTGCGCGACGCATTGCGCGAAGCCGGCGCCGATACCGAAGTGGTGTACGTCAGCCTGGATGAGAGCGAGAGCGCGCTGCGCCGCTACATGCACGCGCAGGACATGCCGTGGCCGGTGCTGGACCCGCGCCGCGCCGCGCGCATGCCGGCGCTGCAGGCATTGGCCGGGCTGGCACCGCCGAACCTGGTACTGATCGATGCCGACGGCACGGTGCTGGCCAACGGCTGGCAAGGCCGGCGCTATGAAGGCCTGCAGCCGGTGTTGAAGGAATGGATGAAACGGGCGTGTGCGCAGCAGCAGGCGCGCTGCCCGCCCGATCTGTAGAGTCGAGCCACGCTCGACGCATTCGATCACCGTGCGAACGGCAGCCGAGCATGGCTCGGCTCTACAAAAACCGGGATCGCGCGAACGGCCGGAGGCCATGGCCCGGCGCTACCGTTACGGCGCCTCGCCCTCGGCCTTGCGCACGAAGGCTTCGAACAAGGCCAGCGTCTGCTCGCTCACATGGTGCTCGATGCCCTCGGCATCGCGCCGCGCGGTATCTGCGTCCACGCCCAGCGCCAGCAGGAAACGCTCCACGGTCTGGTGCCGCTGGCGGCTGGCGTGGGCCAGCGCCTCGCCTTCCGGGGTCAGGAACACGCCACGGTACGGCCGCTGTACCACCCAGCCATCACGGGCCAGGCGCCGCAGCATCTTCGCCACGGTGGGCTGGGCCACGCCCAGTCGGGTGGCGATGTCGACCTGGCGGGCCTCGCCGCCGTCGGCCAGCAGGTCCGAAATCAGCTCGACATAGTCCTCCACCAGTTCCATCCGGTGCGCCTCGCGCACTTGCCGGAAGCTCTCGACCTGGCGCTCGGCCTCGATCAAGGGGGTGCTTTTCAGCGATGTCGAATCGTCGGTCTTGCCCACGCCTGCGCCTGTCCTTCCGGTGCAATCCGGTGTTGAACCTGAATTCTGGACCAGTCACACGATAAAGACGATTGTTTCACATTGCTAATGACTATAGCAGAAGCTATATTCGGACCCATGAACACCCTGGCGCCCCGCGACCCTTCGGCCTCCACTCCGGCCAGCCTGGGTGCGCTCAACGCCTCGGTCGCGGTGCCCGACAAGGGCCATTGGTGGTTCCGCCTGCTGGCCTTCCTCGGCCCGGGCTACATGATCTCGGTCGGCTACATGGACCCTGGCAACTGGGCCACTGACCTCGCCGGCGGTTCGCGCTTCGGCTACCTGCTGCTGTCGGTCATCCTCATCTCCAACCTGATGGCGGTGATCCTGCAGGCGCTGTCGGCGCGGCTCGGCATCGCCACCGGCATGGACCTGGCGCAGGCCTGCCGCGCGCGTTACCCCAAGCCGGTGAACCTGGCGTTGTGGGCGCTGTGCGAGGCGGCGATCATCGCCTGCGACCTGGCCGAGGTGATCGGCACCGCCATCGCACTGAAACTGCTGTTCGATCTGCCACTGCTGTGGGGTGCGGTGATCACCGCGCTGGACACGCTGCTGGTGCTGCTGCTGATGAACCGCGGCTTCCGTGCGCTGGAAGCGTTCGTGATCGCGCTGCTGATGGTGATCTTCGGCTGCTTCGTGGTGCAGATCGCGATGGCGGCGCCGCCGGTGATGGCGGTGCTGGGCGGCTTCATTCCGCGCGCGCAGGTGGTGACCGATCCGAACGCGCTGTACATCGCGATCGGCATCATTGGTGCCACCGTGATGCCGCACAACCTGTACCTGCATTCGTCCATCGTGCAGACCCGCGCCTACCCACGTACCGATGAAGGCCGCCGCAGTGCGCTGCGCTGGGCGGTGACCGACAGCACCCTCGCGCTGACCCTGGCGCTGTTCATCAACGCCAGCATCCTGATCCTGGCGGCGGCGGTGTTCCATGCCAATGGCCGATTTGATGTGGAAGACATCGAGCAGGCGCACCAGCTGTTGGCACCGATGCTGGGTGTGGGCGCGGCGGCGACGTTGTTCGCGGTGGCCCTGCTGGCCTCGGGCCTGAATTCGACGGTGACCGCCACGCTGGCCGGCCAGATCGTGATGGAAGGCTTCCTGCACCTGCGAATGCCGCCGTGGCTGCGTCGGCTGATCACGCGTGCGCTGGCCATCATCCCAGTGGTGGTGGTGATCCTGCTGTTCGGCGACCAGGGCGCGGTGAAGCTGCTGGTGCTGAGCCAGGTGGTGCTGTCGATGCAGTTGCCGTTCGCGATCATCCCGCTGGTACGGATCGTGACCGACAAGGTGACGATGGGCGCGCTGGTCGCACCGCGCTGGCTGGGCGCGATCGCTTGGGTGATCGCGCTGGTGATCGTGGTGTTGAACGTGAAGCTGCTGGTGGACACCCTCAACGGCGCATAGCGCGAAGTACCAGGGACGCCTGTGTAGAGTCGAGCCATGCTCGACTCATCGCACACCGCACGAACAGCAGCCGAGCATGGCTCGGCTCTACAAATGCAACGCAATCGCGGCCTCGATCTGCTGCGGCGACTGGAACCCTGCCAGGCGGGTACGTTCGTCCCCGTCACGGAACAGCGAGAGCGTCGGCGTCTGCCGCAGCCCCAGTTCCCTGAAGAACGCCTCGCCCAGCACCTCCAGCTGCACGCGCAGCAGCGTGGTGCCCTGCCCCGCGACGCTGTTGGCCACCCGGTGCAGCGACATCTCCAGCATCCGGCACCCCGGGCACTGGTCCTTGTGGAAGTCCACCAGTACGCGCGGGTGTTCGGCCAGCAGCTGCTGGAACTGCTCAGGCGTGGTGGCGTCGATGATCTGCATCGCTGTTGCTCCAGTAATGGGCCAGGACCGCATCGGTCCAAGCCTCGATGGCCGCGGCATGGCGCTCGCCGTGCGGCATCTGTTCGATCTCCAGCGGCGGATAGTCGCTGTGGAAGTAGCGGATCAGCCGGTGCACAGCACCGCAGTAGTACTCCTGCCCCCACTGTGTCTCACCGGTACCGAACACCGCCAGCTGCCGCGGCCGCTCGCCGCGCTCGGCGATGCCAGCCACCCATGCCTTCATCTCCGAAGGCGTGCGGCCGGCGTTGTCGGTCCAGCAGCCCAGCAGCACCAGGTCGGCCTCGTCGGCCGCCAGGGACGGCGCCTGCTGCAGGTCGTCGGCCTCCTGCCAGTGCACGGCATGGCCTGCAGCGCGGCAACGCTCGGCAATCTGCCGGCCAAGCTCGCGGGTGTTGCCGCTCAGTGAGGCCACCACCAGCAGGATGCTCAGCGCCGTGCCGGACTCAGAGGTCGTCGAAGCCGTTGTCGACGTTGGTCTTCTTGTAACTTGCATTGCGCATCTCGAAGAAGTCGGTCTTGGTTTCGGTGAAGTTGTCGGCGTAAGCCTTGATCCACGGCATCACGTTGTCGGTGGTGTCGCTGTACAGCCGCTCGATACCGAGCATGCCGGCCATCTTGTTGGCGCGGTACTTCACGTAGCGCGTCATTTCCTCCACATCGATGCCATCGATGCCGTCCAGTACTTCCGATGACCACTGGGTTTCCAGTTCGATGGCGTGCTCGAACGCCTGGTGCACATAGGCGGTCAGCTCGTTGGTCTGCAGCTCCGGGTTCTCGCCGATGATGGCGCGGATCAGCTCGCTGATGAACTTGGTATGGGCCAGTTCGTCGCGGTTGATGAAACTGATGATCTTGCCGGTGCCGGTCATGCGGTTCTGCCGCACCATGTTGTAGAAGTACGCAAATCCGGAATAGAAGTTGATGCCCTCCAGGATCGAGGACTGGATCAACGACTTCAACAGGGTCTCGGCGGTCTTCTCGCGCATGAAGTCGTCATACGCGCCCATGATCGGCGCGTTACGCTTGATGATGGTCGGATGGGTGCGCGCCAGTTCAAATACGCGGTTCTGGTTCGGCAGGTCGGTGATCGAGGCCAGCACATAGCTGTAACTCTCGTTGTGGATCACTTCCTGCTGGCCGATGATCGCGGCATTGGCATGCGCGGCCGGGTCGGTGATGTACTCGGCCACGTTGTAGATGAAGCGCGTCTGCGGTGAGTCGAGCGTGGCCAGCAGGCCGATGATCGAGTCGTAGGCGTTCTTTTCGCGCCCGGACAGCTCGCCGTACTGGTGCGCATCGGCCTTCATGTCGACCTCGTCGGGGATCCAGAAGTTGGTCGACAGCTCCTTGTAGGCGCGATAGAAGGACGGGTACGGGATGTCATTCCAGTTCAGGATCCCGCTGGTGCGGCCGTTGATGATGCCGGTGCTGCGGTTGGGATGGCGCGGTTCGAGGATCTTGATGCGGTCGAGGGGGGTTGCCATGGTCGTCTACCTTCGTATTACGTGCGTTGCAGATGTAGAGCCGCGCCCATGCTCGGCTGCTCTTCGCGTCGGAGCCGAGCGTGGGCTCGGCGCTACAGCGGTCAGCTGGCGCACCACTCGCATTCGCTGATGTCGATGTCGTTGGAGCGCACGTAGTACGTGGTCTTCAGGCCTTCACGCCAGGCGCTCAGGTGCAGCTCCAGCAGGGTGCTGGCGCGGATCGTGCTGGGCACGTACAGGTTGAAGCTGATCGACTGATCAACATGGCGCTGGCGACGCGCGTTCTGGCGCACGCTGGCGAACTGGTCGACCTTGTACGCCCCCTTCTCGTAGTACGGCCAGGTTTCCAGCGACAACCCCGGCGCTGCCACCGGCCGCCGGAAGTCCTTTTTTTCCTCGTAGTAGAACGCGCTGTAGATCGGGTCGATCGATGCGGTGGAACCGGCGATCTGCGCGGTGCTCATGTTCGGCGCCACCGCCAGCAGCCAGCCGTTGCGCAGGCCGTGCGTGGCGACCTCGCGCGCCAGGCTGTCCCATGCGGCGCCAGTGTAGTCGCGGTCACGGAAGTAACGCCCGTTGTGCCAATCGCTGCCGGTGAACATCGGATAGCTGCCCTTTTCCTTCGCCAGTTGCGCGCTGGCCTGGATGGTCAGGAAATTGATGCGCTCATACAGGCGGTCGGCCAGTTGTTCGGCATCCGGTGAATCCCACTGGATCGCCTGCTGCGCCAGCAGGTGGTGCCAACCGAACGTGCCCAGTCCGATGGCGCGGTACTTGCGGTTGGTGATCGTGGCCTGCGGCACCGGCAGTGCGTTGAGGTCGATCACGTTGTCCAGCATGCGCACCTGGATCGGGATCAGGCGCTCCAGCACATCGGTGGCCAGCAGGTCATCCGGCGCACGGATCGCGCGACCGAGGTTGATCGAAGACAGGTTGCAGACCACGAAGTCGCCGGCGCGGCGTGTGGTGACGATCTGGTCGCCGCTGACGATCTCCTGGATCATCCGCGTCGGGCTCATGTTCTGCAGGATCTCGGTGCACAGGTTGCTGGAATAGATCATGCCGGCGTGCTTGTTCGGGTTACGGCGGTTGACCTCGTCGCGGTAGAACAGGAACGGGTTGCCCGTCTCCAGCTGGCTGAGCATGATCCGCTTGAACAGATCGATCGCCTTCACCGTGCGCCGGCTGATGCGCTCGTCGGCCACCAGTTCGGCGTAGCGGTCGCGGAAGCTGCCCGCGCCGCGCTTCTCGTCGTAGAAGTCCTGCAGGTACCAGCCCTTGGCCTGCTTCACCTCGTGCGGGTCGAACAGGTACCAGTCGGCACGGCGTTCGACTGCTTCCATGAACAGGTCCGGCACGCACACCGAGGTGAACACATCATGCGCGCGCAGGCGCTGGTCGCCGTTGTTGAGGCGCAGGTCCATGAAGGCTTCGATGTCGCGGTGCCAGATGTCCAGGTACACCGCCACCGCGCCCTTGCGCTGGCCAAGCTGGTCGACCGACACTGCGGTGTTGTTGAGCTGCTTGATCCACGGCACCACGCCGCCGGAGGAATTGGGCACGCCCCGTATCGGCGCGCCGCTGCTGCGCACATAGCCCAGATAGGCACCCACGCCGCCGCCGTGCTTGGACACGCGGGCGATGTCGGTATTGGAGTCATAGATGCCCTGCAGGCTGTCGTCCACCGTGTCGATGAAGCAACTGGACAGTTGCCCCCCGACCTTGCCGGCGTTGGCCAGGGTCGGCGTGGCCACCGTCATGTACAGGTTGGACAGCGCCCAGTACGCCTCGCCGACCAGCTGCATGCGCCGCTCGCGCGGCTTTTCTTCCTGCATGAGGTACAGCGCGATGGTCAGCCAACGCTCCTGCGGCAGCTCATAGACCTCGCGGCTGCGGTCGCTGGCCAGATAGCGCGTGGCCAGCAGGTACAGGCCGTTGTAGGCGAACAGGCGGTCGCGTTCCGGGTCGATCATCCCGCCGGCCTGCTGCAGTTCTTCCTTCGAGTAGCAGCGCAGGATGTCGTTGCTGTAGATGCCGCGGTCAGCCAGGCTTTCCTGCAGGCCCACGTAGGAGCCGTACTTCAGGCCGACATCGTAGAAGCGGTTGCGGCTGGCACGCTTGTACAGGCGGCGCAGGTAGATGCGCGCGGCAAACTGCTCCCACTCCGGCGCGACCAGGTCCACGCGCGATTCGGCCTCGCGGATCAGCAGATCGACCAGGTCATCGGCGCTGATGCTGGGCTTGCGCTCGACCATTGCCTGCACCACGCGGCGGTAGTCGCTCACATCCAGCTGCGGGAACTCGGCGTGCACCGCATCGATGCTGCGCTGCAGTCGCCCGGCGTCGAATGGCAGGCGGCGGTTGCCGGCCTCCTTGGTGATCCAGGTCGGCACGCGCTCGCCACCGGCGCGCAAGGCGTCGCCAGCGCCGGCCAGATCGGCCACGCGGAAGGTACTGTCGGTCATGGTGGTGAAGCTCCAGGCTCGCACGCGCGTTGGCGGTCGATGCCATGGCGGCCCTGCACGCGATACCGGCGCACGGGGCGGTCGGGGTGGGATGCCAAAGCGCGGGAACACCAGATCGTCGGCAACAGCCTGCGCCTGCGGCCGGTATCCGGGCCGTGGGGGCGATCTGGGTCCGCACGATGGCGGCCGCGTCGACACGGCAAGCCTTCAGGGGCGGGCCGCGGGACGTTTGCTGCGTGTCCGGCGGCGGCGGCTGACCGGGAGTGACGACCACAACATAGTGGGGATAATCGGAACCGTCAACACAAGATGCGGCAATCACGACATGCCGCGACGATCAGTCGCAGGATGCCGTGTTGCACCTGCGGCGCCTTGTCGACAGCGCCTGCGTCCCCAGTTCGGTACAACATCAACTTTCCGCGGAACACCGCCCATGCGCGCTGCCCAGTACCCTTCCTTCGGCAACCCGGCCGACGTCCTCGCCATTGCCGATGCCACCCTCCCCGAGCCCGGCCCCGGCGAGGTGCGCATCCGCACCGTGCTGGCCTCGATCCACAATCACGACCTGCTGACCGTGCGCGGCCTCTACGGCTACAAGCCGACACTGCCGGCGATCGGTGGCAGTGAAGCATTGGGCGTGGTCGATGCACTCGGCGAAGGCGTCGACGGCCTGCAGATCGGCCAGCGGGTGGCCGCCGCCTCGGTGCATGGCACCTGGGCCGAAGCGTTCATTGCACCGGCACGCATGGTGATTCCGATGCCCGAGGCGATCCCCGACGAAATGGCCGCGCAGCTGATCGCCATGCCGCTGAGCGCGCTGATGCTGCTGGAATTCCTGCACGTCGAAGCAGGCCAGTGGATCGTGCAGAACACCGCCAATGGCGCGGTGGGCAAGTCGCTGGCGATGCTGGCGCGGGCGCGTGGCGTGCATGTGGCCAACCTGGTGCGCAATGCCGATGCCGTCGCGCAACTGCAGGCGCTGGGTATCGATCATGTGTTCGACACCTCGGTGGAGGGTTGGAAGGATCGCGTGCGTGAAGCGACTGGCGAAGCACAGGCCGCGGCCGCGGTGGATTCCATCGGCGGCGACGCCAGCGGTGACCTGGTCGACCTGCTCGGCCACCACGGCACGCTGGTGTCGTTCGGGGTGATGAGCGGCGAGCCGATGCGCATTCCCGCCGGTGGCCTGATCTACAAGGAGGCCACGGTGAAGGGCTTCTGGGGCAGCAAAGTCAGCCAGGCGATGGCGGTGGAGGACAAGCGCCGGCTGGTCGGCGAGCTGCTGAAGCGTGCGGCCAGCGGCGAACTGACCCTGCCGGTGGAGCAGATCTTCGCACTGGACGACATTACCCAGGCAGCGAAGGCGGGCGCCGGTTCGGGCCGCAACGGCAAGGTGCTGCTGCGGCCTTGAGGGTAGGACAACCGGGGTCAGATCCCTTTCCGCTGGAAAGGGATCTGACCCCCAGGAGGAGTGCGGACCAACGGTCCGCACCCACCGAGTCAGTTCGTTAAGAACCTGTGATGTATAACTGAATGCGCTTTCGTCATTGGAAGGCGTACTTGCCTGCATGCGGTACTGACGGCTCCTCCCCCGTTCGGCGTTGTCGCTTCCATGTACCGCACCACCCTGAACCTGCTTGCCGGCGCGATCGCGCTGGGCCTCACCGCCGGCGCTGCCGGCGCCGCTGAAACCGCCGATGCCGGCAAGGACAGCACCACCCTGGGCACCGTGCTGGTGACCGGCTCCAACATCAAGCGCAGCGACACCGCCGGGCCGAACCCGGTGCAGATCGTCAGCCGCGAACAGATCGAGCAGACCGGTCGCTCCACCCTCACCGACGTGCTGCGCAACCTGTCGGCCAATGCCGGCAACAGTTTCGACGAGCAGTACACCGGCAGCTTCGCCGCCGGTTCTGCATCGATCGGCCTGCGCGGCCTGTCGCCGAAGAACACGCTGGTGCTGGTCAACGGCTATCGCGTGTCCAACTTCGGCTTTGCGCTCAACACGCAGGACACCTTCGTTGACCTCAACGCGCTGCCGATCAGCGCAGTGGAACGCATCGAAGTGCTGAAGGATGGCGCCTCGGCGGTGTACGGTTCCGATGCCATCGCCGGCGTCATCAACATCATCCTGCGAAAGAACTTCCAGGGCGTGGAAGTCGGCGGCGGCTTCGGTACCGCCACCCAGGGCGGCCTCGATGAGCACAAGGCCAACCTGCTGGCCGGCTTCGGTGATCTCGAACAGCAGGGCTGGAACGTGCTGTTCGGGTTGGACCTGCTCAAGCGTGATCGCCTCGACGCCGACCAGCGTGCCTACACCCGCAGCGGCGATTTCCGCGACAAGCCCGGTGGCCGCCTGGCCGGCTGGTCCACCGCCGGTGGCAACTGGCTGTCCAACCCGCGCGCACCGCAACCGTTCGCCCACTGCCCGGATGGCAGCCAGCTGCGCCCGTACAGCGATTTCGGCAGCACCCTGCCCGGCCAGGCCTGCGCCTTCAACGCCCAGCCGTTCAAGACTCTGCAGCCCGGCGCCGAGCGCCTGCAGGCGTCGTTGAGCGCGACCTACCGCTTCAACGACAGCGTCGAAGCCTTCGCCGACGTACTGTACAGCCACAACAAGGCCGACCAGATCTTCAGCGCGCCGCTGACCGTCGGCCCGGGCCTGCGTGCCTACAACCCGGCCACCGGCACCCTGATCGACGTGCCGGCGGTGCTGCCGGTCGGCCACCCGAACAACCCGGGCAGCGCGCCGCTGCCGTTCGAGTACACCTTCTTCGATCTCGGCCCGCGCCTGAAGGACAACACGCAGGTGTTCTACCGTGCGCTGGCCGGCGTGCGCGGCAGCGGCGAGCGATGGGACTGGGAAGTGGCGGCGCTGACCTCGCAGAGCGCGCAGCGCGAATACGTCGACAACTTCGTCAACCGCTACGCGTTCGAGCAGATCCTGCGCGATGGCAGCTACAACTTCCTCAATCCGTCCAGCACGCCGGGCGCGTTGGATGCACTGCGCCTGCAGACCAAGCGGCCAGGCTGGTACAAGCTGCACGCGTTGAACGTCAAGGCCTCGACCTCGCTGTGGGACCTCCCGGCCGGTGCGGTCGGCTTCGCCTGGGGTGCCGAGTTCCGCAAGGAGTCACTGGATGCGCGCACCAGTGCACAGGTGCTGTCGGGCACCGAACTGCGCCCGGCCATCAACGTGGTCAACGGCGAGCGCCAGGTCAGCGCCGCCTACGCCGAATTGAGCGTGCCGCTGCACCGCACGCTTGAGCTGCAGGTGGCTGGTCGCGGCGACCACTACGATGATTTCGGCAAGGCGTTCTCGCCGAAGCTGGCGCTGCGCTGGCAGCCGTTGGACAGCCTGCTGCTGCGCGGTTCGTTCTCGCGCGGCTTCCGCGCCCCCTCGCTGCCGGAAATCGCGCCAGGCCAGACCGTCAGCTACGGCTCGGTGATCGATCCGCTGGATCCGCTGCAGCCCGGTGGCAGCCGTGGCGTGACCAACATCCGCACCGGCAACCCGGACCTGAAGGCCGAACGCTCGCGCAACTTCAACGTGGGCGCGGTGTGGTCACCGGATGGCGATACCAGCATCGGCCTGGACTGGTACCGCATCGAGCAGGACAACCTGGTCAAGCCGGACAGCGCGCAGTTCATCGTCGACAACCCGACGCTGTTCCCCGGCCGTGTACAGCGTGATGCGCAGGGGCGCATCCAGTTCATCACCAACCAGTACGCCAACCAGGGCGAACTGACCACCTCCGGGCTGGACCTGGACGCCAACCGCACCTTCCGCACCGAGGGCTGGGGCACCTTCACCGTGGCCGGCAGCTGGACCCACCTGCTGAGCTTCAAGCAGCCGCTGGTGGCCGGCCAGGCGCCCTATGACGGGGCCGGCAACAACCGCCACGGCGCCCTGCCGCGCACCCGCGGCACCACGTCGCTGAACTGGGCGGTGGGCGACTGGAGCAGCACGTTGAGCCTGCAGTACGTGAGCGGCTACGACCAGCGCGTGGCGACGGCCACCAGCAATCCGGGCCTGCGCGACCGCGTCAAGCCGTATCAGCAGCTGGATCTGTACGTGGCCTACGAAGGCATTCCCAACACCACGCTGTCGCTGTCGGTGCTGAACCTGACCGACAAGGACCCGCCGTTCGACCCGGCCGGCGGCTCCAACGGTTTCGACATCAGCCAGTACAACCTGCGCGGGCAGTTCGTTTCGCTGGGCGCGCGCTACCGGTTCTGATGCGCCACCTGTAGAGCCGAGCCCGTGCTCGGCTGCTCTTCGGCAACAGGAAGCCGAGCATGGGCTCGGCTCTGCTGGGGTGTGCGGACCAACGGTCCGCACCCACCGCATCACCGGCTCAGGTGCAGGAACTGCAGGTGCCGTTCGTACTGGCTGATGATGTCGTTGATGATCTGCTTGCGGCTGTAGCCGACCAGGTCGTAGTCCTGGCTGCCTTCGAACAGATGCACTTCCGCGCGGTAGTAGCGCTGGTTGCGCAGCTGCTGCGCGGCGAACGACGGGGTCAGGTAGCCACTCAGGATCACCCGGTACAGGAAATCCTGCTGCTCGCCATGGTTCACCGTCAGCTCCATGTCGCCGGCCTCGAAGCGCGTGGCCACGTCCCAGCCCTGCCCGCGCAGCTGTTCGGCCACCGCTTCCATCGCCGGCTTCACCGTGTCATCCATGAAGCGGTAGACCTGGTCGCGCACCGGGAAGTGCATGGCCTGGCTCAGGCGCTGGCGCCAGCCCTGATGGTGGCGATCGTCACCGATCAGCGGCGAGGGCCGGTACTGCAGCGCGCGCTTGCGGTGCGATTCGTCACTGAAGGCGCGGGTCAGGCCCCACATCATCAGCAGCAGCACCGCCGAGAACGGCAGCGAGGCCAATACCACCGCCGATTTCAGTGCATCGATGCTGCCGGCCAGCAGCAGCCCGGCGGTCAGCACCGCGATCACCGTGCCCCAGAACACGCGCAGCCAGCGCGGACCATCATCCTCCGGCGCGCCGCCGTGCGAGGACAGCGTGGACAACACCACCGCCCCCGAATCAGCCGACGTCACGAAGAAGATGAAGCTGACCAGCACGGTCACCGCGATCACCGTGCGGCTCCACGGGTAGCCATCCAACAGTGCATACAGCACGGTCGGTGGGTCATCCACCGCCAGCTGCGCCAGCTGCTGCTGGCCGTGGTGCAGGACTTGGTCCAGCGCGCTGTTGCCGAAGATCGACAGCCAGGCCAGGGTGAAGCCCAGCGGGATCAGCAGCACGCCGAACACGAATTCGCGGATGGTGCGGCCACGCGAGATGCGCGCGATGAACAGGCCGACGAACGGCGCCCAGCCGATCCACCAGGCCCAGTAGAACACCGTCCAACCGCCCAGCCATTCCGGCCGGCCGCCATAGGCGTACACATCGAAACTCTTGCCGACCACGCTGCCCAGGTAGTCGCCCAGGTTCTGCATCAGCGTACTCAGCAGGTACTGGGTGGGGCCGGCGCACAGCATGAACAGCACCAGCGCGATCGCCAGCAGCATGTTGATGTTGGCCATCCAGCGCACGCCCTTCTCCACGCCTGAAACCGCGACGGCCACCGCCGCGCCCATCATGCTGACCACCAGGATGATCTGCACCAGGTTGGAGTGCGGGATGTTGAACAGATGCGACAGGCCCGCGTTGAGGTGCAGCACGCCGAAGCCCATGTCGGCGCCGATGCCGAACACGGTGGCGACAATGCCCAGCGCGTCCACGGTGTAGCCGATCGGCCCGTTGATGCGCTTGCCGATCAGCGGATACAGCGCCGAGCGCAGCGCCAGCGGCAGGTTGTGGCGATAGGCGAAGTAGGCCATCGCCATCGCTGCGAGTGCGAACACGCCCCAGCCATGCAGGCCCCAGTGCAGGAACAGCAGCTGCATGGCCTGGCGCGCCCCGGCCTCGCCCGCCGCCGGTTCGCCCTGCGGCGGCTGCAGGTAGTGGGTCAGCGGCTCGGAGACGCAGAAGAAGAACAGGGTGATGCTGATGCCGGCGGCGAACAGCATGCCGGCCCAGGAAAGATAGCTGAACTCCGGCTCATCATGGTCGGCGCCGAGCTTGATGCCACCATACTTGGACAGCGCCACACCGACCACGAACACCAGGTACAGGGTCATCGCCAGCAGGTAGTACCAGCCGACATTGAGTGCGGCCCAGTCCTGCGCCTTGACCAGCAGGCGGCCCGCACCGAGCGGAAACAGGCTGACGAACAGCGCGAACGCCACGACAACGATCGCCGCGAAGGCGAACACAGGCCGAAGGGTGCGCACCGGGGATTGTTGCGGCTCCAGTACATCCATGGGGCGGCGTTCTCCGGTAGATCAAAGGGTTAGCCGACCGATTCTGGCTGAACCGCAGTGGACAGAGCATGAAGTTGCGGCCTGTGGTCACAGGCCCGGCCCACCATTCCGTGTTATCACGCGCGCGCCGGAGCGCAATCTTGCCCGCGCGGGCCGCGGCGCGGCCACGCGCATCCTGTCCGATCACGACATTACATGCACCGCACACAGCTTGTTGCCATCCGGGTCACGCAGATAGGCCAGAAACACCTGCCGACCGGACATGTTGCGGACGCCGGGCGGATCTTCGATTGCGGTACCACCGTGAGCCACGCCAGCTTCCTGCCAGGCACGCACGGCCTCTGCACTGCCCAGACTGAAACCGATGGTGCCGCCGTTGGCATGGCACGCTGGCTGCCCATCGATCGGCGCGGTCACGCCGAACATCCGCCCATCCTTGAAGTACAGCAGCCGACCCTTTTCGTCGAACACACCCGGACGTGCCCCCATCGCGGCGAACAGGGCATCGTAGAAGCGATGCGCGACGTCCATGTCGTTCGTTCCAACGGTGATGTGGCTGAACATGCGGGCACTCCTTGTGGAAAGCCGCAGTGTCGGCGAGCGCGGGCGACTTCGCAAATCGCCCGCACCGGTGCCGCCACGCCCGCGAAAAGACCCGTCGCTACTTGGCGGTGCTGAGCAGCAGCACCGCCGCAGTGACCAGACCGATGCCGATCCAACCGATCGGACGCAGGCGGTTGCCGAACAACAGGCGTCCGCAGGTGGCGGTTCCGATCACGCCGATCGCACCCCACATCGCATAGGCGGTGGCCAGGTCCATGTAACGCACCGCCTGGCCCAGCAGGGCGAAGGCGATCCAGACCATGACGATCGCAGCGACACCCCAGCGCCAGCGGCGGAAGCCTTCCGACTTGGCCACCATCATGTTCGCGGCGACATCGATCAGCGCCGAACAGATCACGAAAAACAGAGCCAGGGTATTCATCAGTGTGCCTCCCCGAGGGTGACGCAGACGATGCCCACCACCGCCAGCACCAGGCCGGCCAGCTGCTGCAGTGACAGGCTCTCGCCGAACACGGTGAGGCCGACCACGGTCAGCAGGGTCAGGCCCAGGCCTTCCCACACCGCGTAGGCCACGCCCACCGCGATGCGACGCACCGACTGCGCCAGGAAGAAGTAGGACAGCGCCAGCGCACCGGCCATGATCAGATAACCGGTCCAGCCGCCATCGCGGGCGGCGTGGGCCATGAACGAGGTGCCGACCACTTCGGCGACGATCGCCACGGTCAGGCAGGCCCAGGCGACCAGCGCGCCACGGGCGGGAACAGTACGGGACATGTGAGACTCCTTGCAGGACGGGGACCGCGCCGCCTCATCAATGGATCCACGCCGCGCGTGGAGGGTCCGGAACGCCCCTCGCAGACAGGGGCGACGGGGGTTAGTATCATCGCCTTTTACGGTGGTATCAAAATGGATTCCATCGACAGGAGCGATGGATCAATGCCCTATTCCCCTGAATCCCTACAGGCCTTCGTGGAAGCCGCCGCGCTGGGCTCGTTCTCGGCCGCGGCACGGCGGCTGGGCAAGACCCAGTCGACGGTCAGCACCGCCATTGCCCACCTGGAAGCCGACCTCGGCGTGAGCCTGTTCGACCGCCGCGGGCGCTACCCGCGGCTGACCGAGGCCGGGCGCCAGGTGCTGGGCCACGCACAGGAGATCCTGGCCGCCGATGCGCGCCTGCAGCAGTTGAGCGTGCGCCTGTCCGCGCCGGTCGAGCCGCGCCTGACCGTGGTGTTTTCCGATGTCTACCAGCTGGATCCGGAGCAGCGGATCCTGCAGCGCTTCGCCGAAGCGTTCCCGGAGATCGAGCTGGAGTGGCTGGATGCCGAAGGCGAGGACGTGCTGGAACGGGTGAGCGGCGGCCGCGCCGCGCTGGGCCTGCTGCCCAGGCAGGAGCGCTATCCCGATGGGCTGGTGGCGCGGCCGCTGGCGCACCACAGCGAGTTGTCGGTGTACGTGGCGCGCGGACACCCGCTGGCCAGCGCCGGGCGCCGCGCCGCCGCACAACTGGCACGGCATCGGCAGGTGCGCCTGAGCGCCGAAGTCGATCAGACCCGCTTGGTCACCGGCCTGGCCTGGACCGCCACCGATTACCTGATGGTGATGGAGATGGCCGAGGACGGCATCGGCTGGGCCGAACTGCCGCGGGCGCTGGTGCAGCGCTATGACCGTGGGCGGCTGGTGGAACTGGTGCTGCCGGGCTGGCCGCGGCGCATCCACAGCGACCTGCTGTGGCGACGCGACACGCCGCCAGGCCCAGCCGCACTCTGGTGGGCCGACGCGTTGGGGTGAAAAAGGGGACGGAGGGGATTAAGTCGTTTGTGCCCCGGCGGTACTGGGGCACAAACGACTTAATCCCCTCCGTCCCCTTTTTATCTGTCAGCGATGGGCGAGCGCGTAATCCAGTGCCGCGCACACCGCTGCCACCTGTGCGTCGTTGCACTGCTGCGGGGTTGCCCGCGGGCTGTCCGGGTAGACCTCGGTGGTGGTGGTGTACTTCGCGCCGGTAATGCCGGCGCACAGGCCCAGCTTCACCAGCGGATACTCGATCACGCCGTGGGCGATCACCGGCGAACCGATGATCTCGCCTTTGTCGTCGGCGGGGGCGATATGGGTGACCTTCTCCACGGCGGCAATGACCGCCTGCTGGAAGGCCGGCTGCGGGGCCTCGCTGTCATCCACCAGGTAGAAGCCATCCGGAATCAGGCCCGGCTCGAACGGCTTGCCGTCACGCGCGGCCAGCGCCGGGCGGAACTCGCTTTCATCACTGTCGGTGGTCTCGTGCAGGTCGATGTGCAGCACGAACTGGCCCTTGATCGGTGCAACCAGCTCGATCAGCGCGGTCGACTCGCGGGCCGGGCCATCGGCGCGGAAGTTGCGGTTCGGGTCGATCGCATCGAAGTTCCAGCGGTTGATGCGCTCGAAGCCCCACGGATTCACGCACGGCGCCACCAGCAGGTTGGCCTTGCCGGCATAGTCGGCGGCGTGCTTCTCGAGGAACTCCAGCGCGCCCATCACGCCACTGGTCTCATAGCCGTGCACGCCACCGGTAACCAGCGCGGCGGGCAGCGCCGGGTTCCAGTCGCGGCTGCGCAGGGCGAACAACGTATAGGTCTCGCCAGCGTAGTCGAGCTGGCCATAGGCCACCTTGTCGAAACGCGAGGCCAGCGCTTCGATGCGCGGCAGCACCTCCTGGTCATAGCGACGCAGGCGCTGCTGGCGGCCACGCCACAGCTCCCGTTCCGCCGCTCCCCACGGCTGGCCAGGGGTTCCGACGGGGTAGAAGGCGGCTTGGGACATGGCGGATCTCGGCGAGTCAGGAAGCAATCGCCCACTCTACCACCGGGGCAACGGCATGAACCCGACGCGCATTCCATTGGCGAATGGAATAAGCAATAATTCTCATTTACGACCTTCCACAGCCTGCACCGATGCCCATCCACGCCCTGCAACCGGCCCGCCTGCCCCTGGCCGCCGCCCTCACCCTGTGCCTGCTTCCGGCCGCCAGCGTCTTCGCCCAGGACGGCGCTACCACGCTCGACAGCATCCAGGTCTCTGGCAGCTGGCTGGGTACCGGCCTGCATGACAGCGTGAAGCGCTTCGCCGGCGCGCGCACGGTGGTCGACCGCCAGCGCATCGAGGCCAGCGGCGCGGCCAGCATCGGCGATGCCATGCGCCGCATCCCCGGCGTGCAGGTCACCGACAACTCCGGTACGGCCGGCAGCTCGGTCTCGCTGAACATCGGCGTGCGCGGCCTGACCGGGCGCTACTCGCCGCGCTCGACCGTACTGCTGGACGGCGTACCGCTGGCGGTGGCGCCGTATGGCCAGCCGCAGCTGTCGTTCGCGCCGACCAGCCTGTCCAACATCGAATCGATCGACGTGGTGCGCGGCGGCGGCGCGGTGCGCTACGGCCCGCAGAACGTGGGCGGCATCATCAACTTCAGCACCCGCGCCATTCCCACCGGCCCCGGCCTGCACGGTGAGGCCGGCGTGCGCTACACCGCCCATGACCATGGCGGCGGCGACAGTGCCCAGTACAACGCTTTCCTCGGCGGCACCGGCGACAACGGCCTGGGCGCGGCCCTGCTGTACTCCGGCCAGGACGGGCGTGGCTGGCGCCAGGGCAGCGATGACCGCTTCAACGACCTGGCGCTGAAGTTCGCCTATGCCATCGACGCGCAGCAGGAACTGCGTGCCAAGCTGTCGTACTACGATGTGCGCTCGCTGACGCCGGGCGGCCTGACCCGCGCCCAGTACGAGGCCGACCCGTTCCAGAACACCCGCTCCACCGATTTCTGGAAGGGCCACCGCACCGGCATCGACCTGGGCTACACCAACACGCTGTCGGCCAACAGCGAATTCGAGGTGCTGGCCTATTACAACGAAAGCAGCCGCGCCAGCTCGCTGATCAACGCGGCCAATACCCAGTTGACCGTGCAGCCGCGCGATTACCGCGTGCTTGGCATCGAGCCGCGCTATACCCAGCGCCTGCATTGGGGCAGCACGGTGCACGACATCACCGCCGGCTACCGCTTCCTGCGCGAACGGGGCAACGACCGCAGCTACACCGTCAGCCGCCGCACCGGCGTGGCCAGTGCCACCACCCGTTTCGACAACGCGACCGATGCCCATGCGTTCTACATCGACGACCGCATCGCGATCGGCCAGTGGCGGATCACCCCGGGCGTGCGCATGGAATGGATCGACATGGACCGCCGCCAGGCCGGTGGCACGGCGACCTTCAGCAGCCTCAACGACAAGGCCCTGCCCTCGCTCAACATCGCCTACCTGCTGACGCCGCGGCTGACTGTGTTCGGCAACTACACCACCTCGTTCGGGCCGGTGCAGAACATCCAGCTGAATTCCCAGACCGCCAGCAATCCGCTCAAACCGGAAGTGGCAAAGACCGCCGAACTGGGCGCGCGCTGGCAGGACGGCGCACTGCGCGCGGAAGTGACCGTGTTCAAGATGCGCTTCGACAACCAGATCCTGCAGGTGCCGGGGATCACCCCACCGACCTTCCAGAACATCGGCGCCACCGACCACAAGGGCGTGGAGAGCGCGCTGGAGTACCACTTCGCCGAGGACAGTGCGCTGGCCGGGCTGGAGCTGTACGCCAACTACACCTGGACCCAGGCGATCCAGCAGTCCGGTGACAACCGCGGCCTGGACGTGCCCTTCTACTCGCGCGACACCGACAGCGTCGGCGCCCGCTACGCACTGGCCGGCTGGACCTTCAATGTCTCCAGCACCCACCAGAGCGGCCAGTTCTCCGATGCCGCCAACACCTGGGAAGAAACCGCTGACGCGCGCGTGGGCCGCGTGCCGGGCGTGCGCCTGTGGAACGCGCAGGTGGCCTGGCAGGTGCCGGGGCTGGACGACAGCGAGATCGCGCTGGGCGTGAACAACCTGACCGACAAGCGCTGGTACACCCGCAACGTCGATGGCAACGCCGGCCGCATGGTGGCCGCGCCACGCACCTTCTACGTGCAGGGCCGCTACCGCTTCTGACGCGGTAACCGCCCGATGCAGTGACGGCGGCGACCACGGTGGCGGCGTATCATGCCGCCACCATGTCACTGCCTGTTTCGCCATCGCGCCTGCATCTGGCCTTCCAGGGCCTGCGCCTGCGCCTGCGCGGCAGCGACCTGTGGTTCATCGCGCTTGCCCTGCTGGTCGGCCTGATCGCCGGCTACCTGACCCTGCTGCAGTCCGGCATCGCACGCTGGCTGCAGGGCACCCTGTACGGGCTGGACGACGGCATGCGCCTGAGCTCCCTGCCCGCGCTGACCTGGACCGCACTGCTGGTGCTGCCGCTGGGTGGCCTGCTGGTCGGCCTGGTCAGCCTGGCCGCGACCCGGCTCAAGCGGCCCCTGCTCGATGCGGTCGAAGCCAATGCCCTGCATGGCGGGCGCATGTCGATGCGCGACAACCTCATCGTGCTGACCCAGACCCTGCTGTCCAATGGCTGCGGCGCCTCGGTCGGGCTGGAGGCTTCGTATACGCAGATGGGAGCGGGCAGCGGCTCGCAGCTGGGCAGGGTGATGCGCCTGCGCCGCAACGACGTGCGCATCCTGGTCGGCGCCGGTGCCGCCGGTGCCATCGCGGCCGCCTTCGGGGCGCCACTGGCCGGCGCGTTCTACGCCTTCGAGATCGTCATCGGCGCCTACACCCCGGCCGCACTGGCGCCAGTGGCGGTGGCCGCGCTGGCAGGTGCATTCGTGGCCGACCAGGCCGGCATCGAGCCCTACCTGCTGCCGGCTGCCTCGACGATTGATGTCCGCGCCGCCGACTACGCCATTTACGGCCTGCTTGGCTGCTGCTGCGCGATGGTCGGCATCGCGGTGATGCGGCTGATCGCCTCGATCGAAGGCACGGTCAAGCGCAGCCCGTTGCCGCTGTGGGGTCGGCCGGTGGTGGGCGGCCTGCTGCTGATTCCGCTGGCCCTGGCCAGCCCGCAGGTGCTGTCGTCCGGCCATGGCGCGCTGCACCTGGACCTGACCACGCACCTGCCGCTGATCTGGATCGGCGGCCTGCTGACCCTGAAGTGCCTGGCCTCGGGCATCTCGCTCGGGTTTGGTTTCCGCGGCGGCCTGTTCTTCGCCTCGTTGTTCATGGGCACCCTGGTCGGCGCCCTGTTCGCCGGCCTGCTGGCGATGGCCACTGGTGTGCCGGTGATCGATGCCACGTCCGCCGCGCTGGCTGGCATGGCAGCGTTGGCCGCCGCCGTGGTCGGCGCACCGATGACCATGGCCATGCTGGTGCTGGAAGGCACCCACGACTTCCTGCTGACCAGCGTGGTGATGAGTGCGGTGCTGGTCTCCAGCACGCTGGTACGGCAGTGGTTCGGTTATTCGTTCTCGACCTGGCGCATGCACCTGCGCGGCGAGACCATCAAGAGCGCACGCGACGTGGGCTGGGTGCAGAACCTCAACGCCGGCCGGCTGATGCGCAAGGGCGTGGCTACCGCGCCGGCCGATCTCGATGCCGCCACGTTCCGCCAGCGCTTCCCGCTGGGTTCGGGCAGCCGGGTGATCCTGATCGACAGCGAAGGCCATTACGCAGGCATCGTGCAGATTCCGCGCGTCTACGGCGACGGCGTGAAGCCGGAGACCATGATCGGCGAGCTGGCCGAGAACCGGGACGTGTCACTGTCACCGGCCGCGGACGTGGTCAGCGTGATGCAGCGCTTCGACCAGACCCAGGCCGATGAACTGGCCGTGGTCGCCGCCAACGGCCAGGTCCTGGGCGTGGTCTCTGAAGCCTTCGTCCGCAAGCGCTACGCCGAGGAACTGGACAAGCGCCAGCGCGAACTGATGGGCGAGCGCGTCGACGACACCGACTGACCCCGCAAAAAGGGGACGGAGGGGATTAAGTCGTTTCTGACACTTTCGAAATCCGCGCATGGCGTGGATCTACTGTCACCTCGACCGGGTAGACTCCGGCCATGCGCTTCATTGAGACCTTCCAGGCCGGTCCCTTCGCCGACACCGTGGTCAGCCTGCTGGCCGCCTTCGTGCTGGGCACGCTGATCGGCGCCGAGCGCCAGTACCGGCAACGCACCGCCGGCCTGCGCACCAACGTGCTGGTGGCAGTGGGCGCCGCCGCCTTCGTCGACCTGGGCATGCGCATCGCCGGCAGCGCCGAGGCAGTACGGGTGATCTCCTACGTGGTCTCCGGTGTCGGCTTCCTCGGCGCCGGCGTGATCATGAAGGAAGGCATGAACGTGCGCGGCCTGAACACCGCCGCCACCCTGTGGTGCTCGGCGGCGGTCGGCAGCTGCACCGGCGCGGACATGCTGGCCGAGGGCGTGCTGCTGACCGTGCTGATCATCGCCGGCAACACGCTGCTGCGGCCGCTGGTGAATGCGATCAACCGCATCCCGATCAACGAGGCGGCGACCGAAGCCACCTACGAAGTGCGCCTGAGCGTGGATGCCGAAGCCGTACCGCGGGTGCGCGAGCGACTGGTCGATGCGCTGGAGGCCGCGCAGTATCCGGTGGGCGATGTGCAGGTGGTCGAGCATGCCGACGCGCCTACCGACGTGATCGCGGTGCTGGTCAGTACCGCGGTCAGTGCCGACGAGCTGGATCTGGTGCTGGCACGGATGGAGCACGTGCCGGGGGTGCTGCATGCCACGTGGGAAGTCAGCACCCGCGACTGAATCATCCACGCAGGGCGTGGATCTGCCGAGGTCGTGCTGCAGTGGATTCACGCCATGCGTGGATACGCTTCTCTCACCCACCCGCCATGCGCTGCTGTGCCCGCAGCAGCTTCCGGAACGAGCCGCACTTCCGGGCATCCTCTGCCTGCGGGCAGGCCGCCGCACGTTGCAGGTGCCGGCGTACCCGTTGCAGCTGGATGATCTGCCGCTGCAGCACATCAGCCTGCGCCAGCAGGGCCTCACGATCCAGCGTAAGGCATCCGCGCTGCGGCGGCAGCGATGCGCCGATCTGCTGCAGCGACAGCCCGGCCGCCTGGCCCAGGCCGATCAGTGCCAGCCGCTCCAGCACCTGCTCGTCGTACTGCCGGCGCAGGCCGCGACGGCCCAGTGCCTGCAGCAGCCCAAGCTGTTCGTAGTAACGCAGGGTCGAGGCCGGCACGCCACTGCGCTTGACCACTTCGCCGATATCCAGTTCACGCACGGGCTTGACCTCAAGTGACCTTCAAGCGCCAACCTATGGGCGACTTCCCTGCAAGGCAAGACCATGACCCGTACATCCCCCGTTGATCAGAGCGCCCTGTGGAACGGTCCTGGCGGCCAGGTCTGGGTTGCGCAGCAGGCCATTCTCGATGGCCTGTTCCAGCCCATGGCCGACCTGCTGGTGGCCGAACTTCCGGAGACCGTCATGCAACTGCTGGATGTAGGCTGCGGTACCGGTGCCAGCCTGCTGGCATCAGCCGCCGCACGCCCAGCGACACACAGCACCGGCCTGGACATCTCCGCGCCGATGCTGGCGCTGGCCCGCCAGCGCGCCGAGGCTGCGGGACTGGACGCGGACTTCATCGTGGCAGACGCGCAGCGCCATCCTCTGCCGTCCGCGCACTTCGACTGGATCCAGTCGCGGCTGGGCGTGATGTTCTTCGAGGACAGCCAGGCCGCGTTCGCCAACCTGCATCGTGCCGCGACACCCCGCGCTGGGCTGCGCTTCATCGCCTGGCGCAGTGCCGACGAAAATCCATTCATGACCACGGCCGAGCGCGCCATCGGCGATGCACTGGATCTGCCGCCCCGGGTACCCGGCGCGCCGGGACAGTTCGCCTTCGCCGATGGCGGGCGGGTACAGCGGCTTGTGCAGGCCGCCGGTTGGAAGGATGTGGAGGTGGTTGCGGTAGACCTGCCCTGCTCGATCGCCCGCGAAGACCTGCCCACCTATGTCGGCCAGCTGGGCCCGTTGGGGCTGGCCCTGCGCTCAATGCCGGAAGCCCGTGCCGCCGTGCTTCGCCACCAGGCGCTGGCTGCATTCGCGCCGTTCATCGAAGGCGACCGCGTACGCGTGGATGCCGCCTGCTGGCTGGTCCGCGCCCGCGCGTAGGAAAAGGGGACGGAGGGGATTAAGTCGTTCTTGCCCCGCGTGTGCAGGAAACGACTTAATCCCCTCCGTCCCCTTTTTCTTTACAGCGCCTCGCCGGCGTCGGCCAGGCGCGATTCGATCAAGGCGTACCACTGCTGCAGCACGTCGATCAGCATGTCCAGCTCGGCGTCGGTGCGCTGTGCGCGGCCGCTGCGCAGGCAGGCCTGGGCTTCCTGCAGTTGGGCCAGGAACCCTGCCACGGTATCGGCCTGCAGGATCAAGCCGGGCAGGCGCCGGCCCGGGATGCGCACCACGGCATGGTTGCCGAGCTGGCCGTACACGCTGAGCGTAGCTTCCGTCTTCATGGAGAGTGGCAGGAATTGGGCATTCATCGCGTGCACCGTTTGTAGACCTGAGCCGCAGGCAGGCGTGGACGACGGGGGAGACGTTGCCACGCCTGCCGGCGGTCAGGGGGGACTCGGGATGCCGGGGCACCGCCCCGGCGCAGGAGGGTCAACGGGGCTGTGCCATCCCGGCGATCTGCACGCGCCGGTTCGGCGCCAGGCAGGCAATCAGCTCGCGCCGGTTGCGCTGCCCGCACTGCACGATCGGCTCAGCCGCGCCGCGTCCTTCGGCGCTGATGCTGGCCGCAGGCACGCCGCCCTGCACCAGCGCGCTGCGCACGGCCTCGGCGCGGCGCTGCGACAGCGCCTGGTTGTAGCTGGCGCTGCCGATACGGTCGGTATAGCCGGTCACCCTGATCGACTGCACCTGTGCGGCTTCGCGTACCTGCGCCAGGATGCCCTGCACCGCCTGCTGCCCTTCCGCGCTCAGCACCGCGCTGTCGAAGCCGAACAACGCGTCGGCCGACAGCCGCAGCGGCTGTTCCGGCAGCGGTGCCGGTGCCGGCGGGACCGGTGGCCGCGGCGGCTCCAGCACGGCCGCGCACGATTCCGGCTTCCAGTAACCCGCCTGGGCGATGCCCTTGCTGTCAAAGCGGACCTGGAACTGGCAGGTGAAATACTCCGCACCTTGCGCGGTGCGGAAGTTGAACAGGTAGTTCCACTCGCGCACGCCCCACATGCCTTCATTGAAATGCGGCGTGCCCAGCAGCGTGTACAACTGCCGCTTGCTCATGCCCGGCGCGAAGCGGCGCAGGTCGGCGACGTCCGGATAGATGCCTTCCTTCAACGAGGCCCTGGAGGCCTCCGGGAACTGCACGGCGGTGGCTTCGACGGGACCGTCGATGGCCGGCGCATGGCTGCGGCAGGCGGCCAGCAGGCCCATCCCCAGGATCAGGCCCAGCGTAGCGGCATGTTGGCCGGCGCGGGCGATGCGATGCTGTTTCATGTCATTCCCCCTGTAGACGTTTCCGCGATGCCGGGCCGCGGGTGCGGCCCGGCGGCGGGGATCACCACTGGATGCCGGCACCGACGGCCACGCCGGCCTCGCCACGGCTGTTGGTCGAACCGCTGAACTTGTAGATCCAGCGCCCGCCTTCGGAGACACCGGAGATGCCCAGCGCCACGCCCGATTCGCCGTTGTAGCTGCCAGCCGCGATCGAGGCCATGCTGCGGCCCGCCTCGCTGGGCTGCGGCAGCGCTGCGGTGGCCATCGCCGAGGCGATACCGGCCGAAGCACGGTTGTCGGTCTTGCGCAGGTCGCGCTCGAAGCCACCCATGCGCTCGTCGGTGTAGGCCTTGGACCAGTCCAGGGTCTGCGCCATGCCCGACTTCAGCTGATCCACGTTGACCGCGTCGGTACCGGCGGTGCCAGCGGCAACGTTGCGCACCGTGGTCGGGCCGCTGCTGGTGCTGCCCAGGGTGACGCTGTTGTAGTTGGTCGCACCGTTCACCGTGGTGTCGTAGCGGATGGTGCCCTGCTGCGAGGCCTGCAGCTGGCGCACGTTGACCGCGTCGGTGGCCTGCGAGCCGTCGGCCACGTTGACCACCTGGCGTTCGGCGCCGCTGGCACCCACCGAGACCGTGTTGGCCCGGTTCGCCACCGAACCCGCACCCAATGCCACCGAGTTGTCGGCCTGCGCCTGTGAACCATTGCCGAGCGCGGTCGAGTTGGCACCGGCGGCAGTGGAGCCTGCACCACCGGCGGCCGAGTTGGCGCCGCTGGCGGACGGATCGGCCAGGTTGTTGGTGTTGTTGGCGCGGAAGCTGCCCGCCACGTTGGTGATGTTCTGGATCTTCTGATCGGTGTACTTCTTCGACTCGTCGATGGCGTAATTCACGCCGTTCTTCAGCTGGCCGACGTTGGTCGCGTCGTAGGTGTCCGAGCCGTCGGCAACGTGGGTGATCTTGCGCTCGCTGCCGCTGCTGCCGACCGAGACCTCACCGGCCGAGTTGCTGGCACCGGTCTGGCCGTAGGCGCCGGTATAGCCGCTCTGTGCGCCAACGCTGGCCACCGAACCGGCACCCAGCGCCACGCTGTTGCCGGCACTGCTGCTGGCACCGTTGCCGACCGCCACGCTGTTGGCACCGGCTGCACTGGCCTGCGGGCCGACCGCCACCGCTTCCGCACCGGCCGCGGTGGCTGCGGCCGCCGTCGAGTTCACCGCCAGGTAGGCACTGCCACCGCCACCGTTGGTGATGCGCTGGTTGAGGACCTTCAGCGAGCCATCGACGGCAGTGAAGGCGGCGGTGACGTTGTTGTAATCGCCGCTGGTGAAGGTGCCATCGGTGGCGATGCTGGAAATGCTGAACGTCGGCGCGGTCCACGCGTTGGTGGTGCCGTTGTAGGCAGTGGTGCCGCCGAAGTAGTTGGCGATGGTGCTGTGGGTGCTGAACAGCTGGTCGCCGGTGATGGCGTCGCTGCTGCCGGCCAGGATGCTGCCGGCGGCGACGTTGGTGATCTTCACCGCACCGGTACCGGTGCCCGTCAGCGTCACGCTGTTGAGCACGTTGCCACTGCCGTCGACATCGTATTTCACGGCCAGCTTGTCGATCTCGCCGGTCTGGTCGGCAACGTTGGCCAGCGAGTTGCTGACCGCATCGAAGGCGGTGCCGACGTCGTTGTAGCTGCCCTTGGTCACGGTGCCGTTGGCGGCGACGTTGTTGATCGAGTACGTCGGTGCGGTCAGCACGCCGCTGGCGCTGACCGCAGCACCACCGCCGAGGTGGGTGGCCACGGCCTGGTTGGCGGCGAACAGCTGGGCCCCGTTGATGGCCTCGCTGCTGGTGGCGCTGACCTGGCCCGGGCCGAGATTGCGCAGCGTGGTGGCGGTGCCGGCCTGGCCCAGCGTGGCGCTGGCATAGTTGACGCTGCCATCGGCGTTGAGGTCATAGCGCAGTGCCCCCTGCTCCGAGGCCTGCAGCTGTCCCACGTTGACCGCATCGGTGGCCGCGGTACCGGCCGCCACGTTGATGACCTGACGCTCTGCACCAGCGGCACCGATGGAAACCGTGTTGGCACGATCGGCAAGGCTTCCCGCACCCACTGCGATGCTGTTGGCTGCCGTCGCCCGCGCATTGGTGCCGACCGCGATCGAATCGGCGCCGCTGGCCACGGCCTCGGTACCGGTCGAGTTCACCCGCAGGTACTTGGTACCGCCGTTGCGGATATCGGTGATCTGCGTGTTGAGGTTGACCAGCGAACCATCCACCGCCGCGAAGGCATCGGTGGCGTTGGTGTACAGGCCCTGGGCGATGGCGCCGGTGGTGGAGATCGTGCTGATCTCGAACAGCGGTGCGGTGAAGATGCCGCTGGCCGGGTCAAAGGCTGCACGACCACCGAAGAAGCTGGCGATCGCGCTGTTCGTGGCCGCCAGCTGGCCACCGTTGACGGCCTCGAGGCTGCCCGCGGTGACCGCACCGGCGGCGAGATTGCCGATGGTGGTGGTGCCGGTGCCTGCGCCGAGGGTGACCCGTCGATAGTTCGGATTGCCGCCGGCGTCCAGATCGTAGGTCACCGCGGCATCGGCCACGCCATTGATCAGGCTGATGGCCCCCTTCAACTGCGCTACATTGACCGCGTCGGTGTTGCCGCTGCCCGCAGCCACGTTGGTGATCTGGCGCTCGCCCCCACCGGCGGTGCCCACCGATACTTCACCGGCCGAGACTGCGGCGCCGTGAGGCCGTAGGCACTGTAGCTGGCCTGCGCGCCACGCAGTGCGGCCGAGCGGTAGCCCAGCGCGACCGAGTTGGCCTGGTTGGAGGTGGACTCGGCACCCAGCAGGGTCTGCCCGTTGGCGGTGCCGACGGCACTGTCGCCGACGATCACCGAATGGCCCATGCGCGCGGCGTAGTCGGCCGTCGGCACGCCGGTCGGGTTGCTGGGATCGTTCACGCCATCACCGGGGAAGGCGACATTGGCATCGACCTTCGGCAGTTCATGGCGTGCGTTGGCGCCGATCACCACTTCCTTCGAGCCGTTGGCGAAGGCGCCATCGCCCATCAGCACCTGGTAGTCCTGCGCGGCGTTGACGGCCCAGCAGGAGATGTCGGCCAGCGCGATGTCCAGGCACTTGGCCGCCCACGCCGGCGAATCGGTCGGCAGAAGAAGGCCCAGCAGGCCACCGGGATTGCCGTTGTTGATGTTGTAGATATAGCTGTCGGAGGTGACGCCACCGATCAGGGTCAGGTGCGAGCTGCCGCCCGTGGCGGCGCCACCCAGGCCGTTGAGCGTGCTGCCGACCGGTGACAGGTTGACCACCGGCAGACCCAGCACGTTGACCGCCGAATAGGTCTGCATGACGTTGGCGTTGCTGAGCTTGAGATTGCCATTGCTCAGGTAGCCATTGCCGCCGAACAGGCTGGTGGTGGTCGGCCCGATCAGCTGGCCGACATTGCCGACCAGGCCACCGGTGCCGATGATCAGGCCGGCATTCGGGTCGGCCGGCGCCGGTGCCTTCGGGCTGGTCGGCGGGATCGCCGACGGCTGGGTCAGGCCGAGACTGCCGAGCGTGCCACCCACCAGGCCACCCACGGCGCTGCCCAGGTTGCCGACGGTGCCATTGAGATTGCCGTTGAGCAGGTTGCCCACCGCGCTGCCGACGTTGCCCAGCGTGCTTCCCAGCACGCCGCCCAGGCCTGTGCCGGGGCTACCGGTGGTGCCGTTGAGAATGCCGCCCACTGCACCACCGACCGTGCCGACGGTATTGCTAAGCGTGCCGCCCACCGCGCTGCCAACCTGGCCGACGGTGCCGTTCAGAGCGCCACCCACCGCACTGCCGACGGTACCGACAGTACCGTTCAATGCGCCACCGACTGCGCCCACCGTGTTGTTGAGCGTACCGCCCACTGCACCGCCGACCTGGCCGACAGTGCCGTTCAGAGCGCCACCCACCGCACCTCCGACCGTATCGACAGTCCCGTTCAGAGCGCCACCCACGGCGCCTACCGTGTTGTTGAGCGTGCCGCCCACTGCACCGCCGACCGTACCGACAGTCCCGTTCAGAGCGCCACCCACGGCGCCGCCGACCTGGCCAACCGCGCCGTTGAGCGCACCGCCCACTGCACTTCCAACAGTGCCGACAGCACCGTTCAGAGCACCGCCAACTGCACCACCGACTGCGCCGACCGTGTTGTTGAGCGTGCCACCCACTGCGCCGCCGACCTGGCCAACGGTGCCGTTCAGAGCTCCGCCCACCGCACCGCCGACGGTACCGACGGTGCCGTTCAGTGCACCGCCGACTGCGCCGCCAACTGTGCCGACCGTGCCGTTCAGAGCACCGCCAACTGCACCACCGACTGCGCCGACCGTGTTGTTGAGCGTACCGCCCACTGCGCTGCCGACCTGGCCAACGGTGCCGTTCAGAGCTCCGCCCACAGCACCACCGACCGCACCGACCGTGTTGTTGAGCGTACCGCCCACTGCGCTGCCGACCTGGCCAACGGTGCCGTTCAGAGCTCCGCCCACAGCACCACCGACCGCACCGACCGTGTTGTTGAGCGCGCCGCTCACGGCGCCGCCAACTGTGCCTGCCGTGCCGTTCAGTGCACCGCCAACTGCACCACCGACCACGCCGACTGTGTTGTTGAGCGTGCCGCCCACTGAACCGCCGACCGCGCCGACTGTGCCGTTGAGTGCACCGCCCACTGCGCCACCGACTGTTCCGACAGTACCGTTCAGAGCGCCGCCCACTGCGCCACCGACCGTGCCTACCGTGCCGTTCAGTGCACCGCCAACCGCACCACCGACTGCGCCCACCGCGTTGTTGAGCGTGCCACCCACTGCACCGCCGACCGCGCCGACTGTGCCGTTGAGTGCACCGCCCACTGCGCCACCGACTGTTCCGACAGTACCGTTCAGAGCGCCGCCCACTGCACCGCCAACCGCGCCAACGGTGCCGTTCAGCGCACCACCCACCGTGCTACCGACCGCACCCGCGGCACCGTGAAGCGTCCCGCCGACAGCATCCACTGCTCCGCCCACCAGACCGCCGACGCCCAGCGCGCTGTGCTGCGCGGCTACGGTTGCCTGCCCGGCCAGCTTCAGGTTGCGATCGGCGACTACTTCCTGGCCGTCCGGCGCCTGCACGCGCACCTTGCCCGCGGCGCCGGCATCGAACGCGGCACTGATGGCGCGATCATGCGTGTCACCCGGCAGTTCCTCCTTGGCCGGCAGCGTGACCGCCGCCGTCGCCCGGGCCTGGCCCTGCCCCTCGATGTGATGGCCAGCCACCGCCAGATGCGCGTCGGTGTCGCCGTCGACAGAGGCCTTCAGGGACGAACCGCTGAGGCCCGCTGCCGCCTGGGCACCCGAATCGATCGAAGCGACCTGATGGCCAGCGATGCCGACCTTGGCCCTGGCGCGCGCATCGGCAGCCACGCCCAGCGGCGCCTGCGCGCCCGGCGCAACGTGCGCTGCCAGCGATGCATCCACCTGTGCCGCCTTGATCGCAGTGTTGCCCAGGCCGACAGTGGCGCGTACATCGGCCGCCAGCGCCGGCACGGCCACCTGCTTCGGCGTGGTGTTCGCTGCCAGCTTCACCTGCACGGCGGCCGGCAATACGTCACGCACCACCGGCAGCGATGTGGTGTTCAACTGCAGGCCCAGGCGAGCGTCCGCACTGATCGCGGGGCTGCTCTGCGCCTGTCGCGCGGCGGCAGCCAAGGCCACTTCCGCATCGACCTTGACCGGCATCGGCTGCGCATACTTCGCCGCAAGCGCTTGCAGGTCGCGCAGCGACTGATTGGTTTCCGATGCCCCTGCGTGGCCGCTGGCCAGCGCGCACAGCAGTGCCAGGGCCAGCGCGGTGGGCATCAGCAGGAAGGCGCGCGGATCGCGTGCGGCGCCGCCGCTGTCGCCGGTGGCCAGTTCCGAGGCCACAACCAGAGCATTGAGCTGGCGGTTCCATACACGCCGGTAGATGCGGTTCATGAGCATTTCCCCCGTAGGCGAACAACTGGAATGTCAGTGGACTTGCCGTTAGGCAGGTGACTGACATTTCAGCGGTTGCAACGGTGGCGGCGCACTTCAATCCGGCACGACAATCGCGCATTCCGGCAAATCCACGGCCGGAATCGGCAGCCGTTTATGCAGAAGCGGCAACATGATCGGCAAGCGGATGTGCAATTCCGGCACGAATGCCGCGAAAACCCTTGCGGGGCTTGGCTCAGGCCGGTTGGCCGATCTGCGCGGGCGCGCGTATCAGGGTATCGCGCGGCAGTTCGCCGAATACCTTGCGGTAATTGTCGGCGAAGCGCGAAAGATCCCACAGGCCGCAGCTGAGGGCGATGGCTTTCACCGAGCGACGGCTGGAATCGGCCATCGACAGGCTGCGGCAGGCCGCGCACAGGCGCAGCATGGAGAGATACCGGTTGGGCGAGGTTCCAAACAGGTCCTCGAACGCATAACGCAGGCCGCGCTCGCTGACCCCAGCCGCATCGCAGATTTCATTCATGTAGATATTGCGGCGCAGGTTGAGCCGCATGAAGTTCTCTGCCCGCTGTGCGATCAGATAATGCGTACGCCGTGCACGGCTGCAACCCGGGCGATCCGCCGCACCGGCACCCAGAAGGGCCTGCACATGCTCGTGCAGCAGGGTTTCAGTTTCTTCCGGCTGTAGGCCTGCACCCTGCCCCAGCTGCAGGTGCAGCTGCTGGTAGTGGCGTGCCAACGGCGTGCCTTCGCTGGCCAGATTGAACAGTGACAGTGCCTGGCCAGCGGGAGGCGTGCTGCGCAGGCTCAGTTCGGTCAGCTTGCGCTGCACCCGTGCCACCGGCAGCAGCATCAGGGTCATGTGCGTGCCTGGGCTCAGGGTGAACTCACTGATGCCTTCCGGCATGATCGTCAACGCCATCCCCGGCGTGAGCGGTACGCCATGGCACCAGCTCAGCGTCTCATCGGTGGCGTGCAGGTACCCGAGCATCGCCCAGTCCGGCGGCAGCATGAAACGGCCGCGGCAGTGGAAACCGCAGCTGATGCTGCAGAACAGGGCTTCCTCGTGCACGCGCGAAGCGAATGCCGCACGTGGCCCATTGCCATCGAGCAGCAGCAGTTCGACATCACAGACACGAAGCACGCCGCTCAGCGTGGCCAGGTCTATCGACCGCAGGCCGCTGTCGCCGCTGTCTCCTACCCCACCATCGACCATGACAGTGTTGTCCCCCGTTGATCCGCCATGCGATGCGGCCCCCACTGCCTGACAGGGCGCGCAGCGATCCAGAAACCACTTCCGTTGTCGTGCAGGCCGCATCGGCTCCGATGCGGCCAACCATGGAAATGCAACAGCTTGAATGCGAGTATGCCCGATAATCGGCGAAGGTAAACCCGCGGGCTGCAATGAAGAAAAAAGATACACAGATGAACAAAATGTCGGCGCCATTGGCACGGTCCTCGCATGCGCCGGAAAATGGAAATCACATAATCTGCACGACCATGAATCGTTTTGCCTTCGAAAGGATTCTCGTCACAGAAACGGCCTGAAAGTTTCAGCATCCCGGGGTTTCTGCCGAATTTGCATATAGGTTCCTGTTGCAGCCAACGTCCATTCAGGCAAAGTCGATAGCACGGTGATCCGGCCAACTGATCCGGCCGCACCCAGGGGGACAGCATGACCACGCACGCATCATTGGATGCCTCGACCACCGGCCCCGGGCCGAGCGGTCGCGACCGTGCGGCTGGCGGCCAGCCTGGAGACGATCACCCTGCTTGAGCACAGCGGGTCCATCCCGCCGTGCCTCCTCCGCCAGGACGCGCGGAGGCCCACGGACGATCCCGGCGGAGCCGGGCCACCGCCCAACGCAGGTGTACTGCATCCGCAGACAGGTAGAGGGAGACATTGGTCATGAAAGCATCGATCCGCAAATTCCTGAAGGAAGAAGACGGTGTCACCGCGCTCGAGTACGGGCTGCTGGCTGCCGTCATCGCTGGTGTCCTGATCGCGGTCGGCAACGACCAGATCAAGGGGTTCTTCGAAACGCTGTTCAAGAACCTCTCCGCACTGGCCACCAAGGCGTCGGGCTCGACGACCTGAGCGGCGACCGCGCGCGGCCGGCAGAGCCGCGACGGTGGGGCGCATGGAACCAGGCGAAGACCGTCCAGTGACGGACCACGGAGTGTGCGATGACACTGCTGGGATTGTTGGCCATCGGCGTATGCCTGCGGATCGCGATCAGTGATCTGTATGCCCGTCGGGTGCCCAACGCCTGGCTGATCGCCGCTTGCGTGATCGCCACCGTGGTGATCGTCTTCGGCCAGTTCAGTGCGCCGCGCCAGCCGTGGCTGCCCCACGTTGCCGGCGCGGCGCTCGGCCTGTTGGCGCTGCTGCCGTTCTATGCCCTGCGCTGGATGGGCGCCGGCGACGTGAAGTTCTTTGCCGTGCTGGGGCTGATGCTGGGCTGGCAGGCGCTGCTGCCGGTCTGGCTGGTTGCCAGCCTCGCCGCCGGGTTGCACGCCGTGCTGGTGCTGGCGGGCCGGCGCCTGGGCGTGTTGCTGCCCGGCCACCTGCAGATGCAGGTGAATCGCACCAGCACGCAATGGCACGCGCATCCGGCCCTGCGCGACATGCAGGCCGCACGCCAGGGACGACGTGGCATTCCCTATGCCGCCTACCTCGCACTCGCCGCCATCGGCTGGGTGCTGGCAAGCATCTACGGAGGTGCACCATGAACATCCGCAGCCCGCGCCAGCAACGCGGCGTCGCCAGCATCGAGTTCGCCCTGATGCTGATGCTCGGCCTGTTGCCGCTGCTGCTGTTCACCTTCTCCGGGGTGATGATCATGGCAGCGCAGCAGACCCTGGCCACCGCCTCGGCCGAAGGCGCGCGCGCCTCGCTGCGCTACGGCACGGCCGGCGAACGGCGCACCGCCGCCTGCGTCGCCGCACGCACCTCGATGCAATGGCTGCTGCAGTTCTCCAAGCAGAACGTGGACTGCAGCGCGGGGGGCAGCAATGCCATCGTGGTGTCCGCGCAGGCGCCCTGCGCCGGCCTGGCCACGGCCCAGTGCATGACCGTGACAGTCAGCTACGACTACGCCAGCCATCCCTTCCTGCCCGGCACCGCCACGCTCTACAAGTGGGTGATGCAGGCTCCCATCCGCAGCGTCGCGGTCGCCCAGCTCGATCTCGGCAGCGGCAACTGATGACCGGTATTTTGGAGACGGTTCCATGCTCAAGTTGACCCGCATCGCTGCCGTCGCCCTGATCGGCCTGGCCGTGCTGCTGGCGCTGATCGCCTTCATGATCGGGCGCAAACCGGCCGCACCGGTCACGGCCGCGCCGATCGCGCACAACGAAGTGCAGGCCATCACGGTGGTGGAAGCCGTGGCGCGCCTGCCCGCGGGCGAGCCGATCAGCGCCAACGACCTGCGCCTGGCCCAGCGCACCTCCCCCGTCGCCGGTGCCGCCACCAGCATCGCCGCCGTGGTCGGCAAGGTGCCGGTGCAGGACATCGCCGAAGGCAGCCCGATCAGCAGCAGCGCATTGGCACAGGGCTTCTCGCTGCAGCTGCGGCCGGGCGAGCGCGCACTGGCCGTGCCCGTGGACGAACTGGTTGGTGCCGGCAACCGCATCCTTCCCGGTGACTTCGTCGACGTCTTCCTCAACCTGCGCAATGCCCAGCCCAGCATCAACAGCCCCGCCGAAGCCGCGCAGACGCGCCTGCTGCTGTCGCGCCTGCGCGTGCTGAGCTATGGGCAGCAGGACATCGCGCCGGTCGCCTCGGAAGCCACCTCCAATAGCGAGGCCGACACCCGCAACGACCCGCGCGCGGCCGACATCACCGGCAGTGGCGGCAGCCACAGCAGCAATGAAGCCCCGCAACCCGCGCGCAGCGCGGTGCTGGCGGTACCGGTGGCCGACGCCAATCGACTGCTGCTGGGTGCGCAGCAGGGCAAGCTGTTCCTGGCGCTGCGCAATCCCGCTGATACGGGCCTGCCCGACCTCGCACTGTTCCCTCAGTCGCGCGGCGTGATCGATCCGCTGCGTGGGCTCGACGCAGAGCAGCAGCTGGCACTGCAGCGCCCGGAGAACCACGCCTTCGCCGGTATCGACGGCGACGCGCTGGCCGGCCGCGACAGTGCCCCGCCACGCAGCAACGCGGATGCACCCGCACGTGCGCCGGCGCCCCGTCGCAGCGCCCCGCGCGCTTCGGGTATCGAGATCATCCGTGGCGACAGTTCCGCCCCCCGTGGCTCCCTTTGACCTGCATCGAGCGCATCCATGACCGAACGTCGCCGCCGTCCACGCCTTTCTCCCCGCCAGCGGTGGCTGGCCCTGATGCTGGTGCTGCTGGCACCGGCAACGAGCGTGGCCGCCGATGACCTGGTGCTGCAGGCCCGTGAGCAGCGTCCCTGGAACCTGCCGGCCGACCTGGAACGGGTGGCCATTGCCGACCCCGGCGTTGCCGACATCGTGATGCTGCGCGGCCAGCGCCAGGCGCTGCTGGTGGGCAGGATGCCCGGCACCACCACCCTGCTGCTGTGGCACCGCAAGCAGGCCGAGCCGCAACGGGTGACAGTACGGGTGCAGAGCGCCGTACAGGGTGCGGCCAGCACCGGCGGCAACGATCTGGTGTTCACCCAGCAGGACCAGCAGGGCCTTTTGCAGGGAAGCACTGACAGCGTGCTCTCGCACATGCAGGAACAACGCACGGCGGCGATGGCACTGGGCAAGGAAGGTGCGCTTGCCGATACGTCCACCATCAGCAGCGGCGGTGTGGTCCAGGTCGAGGTCAAGGTGGTCGAGTTCAACAAGACCGCGATGAAGCAGATCGGCATCAACTTCCAGAACCGCAACGGCGGCTTCGCCTACGGCTTCGCGCGGCCCGGCACCGGGTTGCCGGGCAACACCGGCCTGCTGCCCGGCATGAAGGAAGGCAACAGCAGCAACGAGGCCGTCTCGCCGATTTCCTCGGCGTTCCGCCTTGTTTTCGGCTCGACCAAGGGGCTGTGGAACGCCGATGTCGAACTGCTGCAGGCCAATGGCATGGCCCGCGTACTGGCCGAGCCGACGCTGGTGGCGCTGTCCGGGCAGAGCGCCAGTTTCCTGGCCGGTGGCGAACTGCCGATCCTGGAACCGCAGGGGCTTGGCACCACCACCATCACCTACAAGCCGTTCGGCATCGGCCTGACCGTGACCCCGACCGTGCTGGCAGCGAACCGCATCGCGCTGAAGGTAGCGCCCGAAGCGAGCGACCTGGACTACAGCAATGCCATTGTGCTCAACAACGTGCAGATTCCCTCGATCACCACCCGCCGCGCCGACACCACCGTCGAGCTGGGTGATGGCGAGAGTTTCGTCATCGGGGGCCTGGTCAGCTCCAACATCGTCTCCAACGTCAGCAAGATTCCGCTGCTGGGCGACCTGCCGATCATCGGCTCGTTCTTCCGCAACTTCGATTACAAGCGCCAGGACAAGGAGCTGGTGATCATCGTCACCCCGCGCCTGGTGCAGCCACTGGCGCGCAACACCGAACTGCCGCTGCCCGGCGAGCGCGAAGCCAGGCCGCATCTCCCCGAGTGGGGTTCCTGGTTGCTGGGTCCGGTCAGCCAGGACCCGGTGCCCGGATTCTCGCGCTGACTCCATGATGCCTGCGATACCACGCCCATGCCCTACGCCACCGCCCAGCCGCTGCATCCGCAAGGACCGCCAATGAACCTGGTCCTGTACGGCATCGACCGCGAACTGCTGCCCCGGCTGGCCGCCAAGCTGCCGCCGAGCACCGCCCTGCATTGGCAGGACAGCAACGCCCCCACCTCCGCCCAGGACCTGCAACGCGGCCCGCAGAGCCTGGTGCTGCTCGACTTCCGGCCCGAGCATGCGGCCGCCTCGAGCGTGCTGGCGCAGCAGCTGCAGCAGACCCAACCGGACCTGCCGCTGGTGGCCGTGGGCGCCACCAGCGCCGGCCAGGTCGAAGGCGTGGTGATCGCGCTGCGCGCCGGCCTGCGCGATGTACTGGACCTGGACAGTGACGACGCAGGCATCGAGGCGGCCTTGCAGCGCGCCCTGTCTCCGCGCCCGGCAGCGGTTGCCCAGCACGCACACAAGGCACGCCTGATCGTGCTGCTGGGTGTGCGCGCCGGCGTCGGCACCAGCACCCTGGCCGCACATCTTTCGGTGCTGGCGCAGCAGACGCGCGCCCTGGCCCAGGGCGAAGCCGTGCAGCAGGACGGCCTGCTGATGGAGCTGGCGCAGCCCTCCGGCGACCTCGCGCTGTACCTCAATCTCGACAGCCGCTTCCACTACGAAGACGCGCTGCGCAATGCCAGCCGCATCGATGCCACCCTCGCCCGCACGGCCATGGCGCGCCATGACTCCGGGCTGGTGCTGCTGGATCGTGCCAGTGGCAGCGATGCCGTTCCGCCCTCGGATCCTGGCGCGCTGCTGCAGCGCCTGCGCGGCGTGTTCGCCAGCGTGCTGTGCGATGCCGGCGGCTGCCCGTTGCGGCAGCTTCCGCCCCTGTTGCTGGACCAGGCCGACGAGATCTGGCTGGTCACCGATGCCTCGATCGCCACGCTGGTTTCTCTGGACCAGGCCCTGAAGCACCTGGCGGGCCAGCGTGAGCGCGAGAAGCGCCTGCAACTGGTGATCAACCGCCACGATGACAGCAGCGGCATGAGCCCGGAACAGATCGCACGCCGCTTCGAAGTACCGCTGCTGGCGACGCTGCCCGAACGACCGCGCGTGCGCCTGGCCGCCAGCCAGGGACACCTGCTGCTGCAGGATGCCCCGCGCGACCCCTATCTGCGTGCCCTCGCCCCGCTCGTGTCGCGCCTGGATCCGGCCGCCTGCCCGGTCCAGCCGCATGGCCTGCGGGAAAGACTCTCCCTTGCCCTGGGTGGATCGCAATGGAAGACAAGGTAACCCCGTTCCCGCACGCCGTTGCCCGCCCGGTACTGCCCGAATCTGCCCCGGGCCACCTGCCGTTCGCGCAGACCGAGCAGTACCAGAAGGTGCTGTCGGCCGCGCATGAGCATCTGCTCAACAGCATCGAGGACGAGCGCATCGACATCGATTCCTGGGCCCCGGACACCATCGCCCGCTGGGTGCAGGTGCAGACCGTGGGCTTCATCCAGGAATGGCGCATCCCGATCAACGAAGAAGAGATGCAGGTCGTCGCCGAGGGACTGGTCAAGGAGCTGACCGGTTTCGGCCCGCTGGACGACCTGCTCCACGACCCCTCCATCGAAGACATCCTGATCAACGGCTTCAAGGACGTGCACGTTTCGCAGGGCGGACAGCTCAAGCGCGCCACCCAGCGCTTCACCGATGATACCCACCTGCTGCGCATCCTGCGCCGCATCCTCGCCCCGCTCGGCCGCCGGCTGGATGATTCCAATCCGATGGTCGACGCGCGCCTGCCCAACGGTGGCCGCCTCAACGCGATCATCTCGCCGCTGGCGGTGGACGGACCGATGGTGTCCATCCGCAAGTTCCGCAAGGACCCGTTCACCCCCGACGAACTGCTCGCCAAGGGCACCTTCGACGCACCGATGCAGGCACTGCTGAAGGCGATGGTGCTGGGGCGCTGCAACATCCTGGTCTCCGGCGGCACCAGCTCGGGCAAGACCTCGCTGCTCAATGCCCTGGCCAGCTACGTGCCGGCCGATGAGCGCGTCATCACCGTGGAGGACACCGCCGAGCTTTCGCTGAACCATCCGCACGTGGTGCGCCTGGAGAGCCGCATCGGCGGCGCCGAGGGCCAGGGCGCGGTCAGCATCCGCGACCTGGTGCGCAACAGCCTGCGCATGCGCCCGGACCGCATCGTGGTCGGCGAAGTGCGCGGCGCTGAAGTGCTGGAAATGCTGCAGGCGATGAACACCGGCCACGACGGATCGATGGCCACCATCCACGCCAACACGCCGCGCGACTGCCTGTACCGCATCGAGATGCTGGCCGGGTTTGCCGGCTTCCAGGGCAGCGAAGACAGCCTGCGCCGGCAGATCGCCAGCGCCATTGATTTCATCGTGCAGATCTCGCGACTGGGCAGCGGGCGCCGGGTGCTGGTCTCGATCACCGAGATCACCGGGGTCAGCGACAACCTGATCACCACCCAGGAGATGTTCCGCCACGAGGTGCAGATCGATGGCACCGGCCGCGAGACCGACCGCTGGATCGGCCTGGGCTTCCATCCGCATTCGCACAAGCTGGAGCCGTTCCGCCAGCAGCTGCGCGAATCACTCTACGGGGACTTCTGAACATGGGCACCGGCCTGCTGCTGGGCGTGTTGAGCATCATCTCGGTGCTGCTGGCGCTGGCCGTCTGGCTGTGGGGTACCGCCAGCAGCCGTGAACAGCGCCAGGCCTCGCTGCAGCACACCGAGCAGCAGCTGGCACGCGGCAGCACGGCCGGTGCGGCGCCGGCCGGGCCTGCCGTTGCGGCGGCGAACGATTCGGCCCGCCCCGCCAGCAGTGGGAGCCGCGCATTACCCTGGGATGGCGTCCTGCAGCGCGCCGGCCTGCAGCCGGGCTGGAAGCTGCCACTGATGCTGCTGGTACCGGGACTGGTGCTTGCGGTCGTGGCGGCGGTGCGGCTGGGCACGGCCTGGATGTTTCCGCTGACCCTTCTGCTGTACCTGCTGGGCTGCTGGCTGTGGGTGATGCGCCGGATCACGAGACTGCGCGCGCAGCTGCTGCACCAGATGCCGGACTTCCTCGACAACCTGGTCCGCCTCACCGCGCTGGGCAACAGCCTGCAGGCCGCGTTCCAGGTGTCTTCGATGCAGACCAGCGCGCCACTCCGCGGCCTGCTGGACACCACGGTGCGCTATGCGCGCAGCGGCATGGAGCTGGATCGTGCATTGAGCCTGGCCGCACAGCCGTACCGGATGGACGTGCTGAAGGTGCTGGCAGTGGTGATCGGGGTGAGCGTGCGCATCGGCGGGCGCGCCGACCAGATCCTGCAGCGCATGGGTGATTTCATGCGCGACCTGGAGCAGGCCCAGCAGGAGCTGGCCGCCACCACCTCGGAAACCCGCATGTCGGCCTGGGTATTGGGGCTGCTGCCACCGGCCAGTGCGGTGCTGATGGCGATCTCCAGCCCGGCGTTCTTCCAGCCGGTGCTGCATGACCCGCTCGGCCACAGGATCCTGCTGATCGCACTGGGCCTGGAACTGCTCGGGGCGTTGCTGCTGTACCGCCTGGCCAAATCGCTATGACCGCCCGCAGCTACCCGGGAGGTGCCCGATGAGCGCCAGCGCCTGGTTCGCCCTTTCGCTGCTGGTGCTGGCAGCGGGCGTCGCCCTGCTCGGCATTGCCGGCTGGGTGCGCAGCCATCGCGAGCACCGCACCTCGGCCGCGCTGAAGACCGCCCTGCAGCCGCGCGAGGAAGCCCGCGACACCGAGGCCACGCGCCGCGACTCGCTGGGCTGGCTCGAGCGCTTCGGGCGCTCGCTCAGTGGTGGCCGCTTGGAGGCCGCGCTGCTGGCCAACGAGGACAGGCTGCTGCTGGACCTGGCCGGCTGGAACACGCGCCGCGGCACCGCCATCTATCTCGGCCTGCGCCTGTTGCTTGCGCTGCTGGTGCTGGCGCTGGCGCTGGCGTTCAGCAGCGCGCACGGTCTGGCCAGGGTGATGGTGGTGATCGGTGCGCTGGCGGCCGGGCTGCTGCTGCCCAAGTTCGTGCTGTCGTCGTGGGTCAAGCGCCGCCGCCGCGCGGTCGAGAACGAACTGCCCTTGCTGATCGACCTGCTGCGCCTGCTGCAGGGCGTGGGCTTCAGCATGGACCAGAGCCTGCAGACGCTGGGCGACAAGCTGCGCGATGCGTTGCCGGTACTGGGCGGCGAACTGCAGGAAGCCAACGTGGCCTACACCCACGGCCGCACCCGCGCGCAGTCACTGCGGCGCTTGAGCGAGGTCTACGCCGATGACGACCTGGCCAGCCTGATGCAGCTGATCCTGCAGGTGCATGCGCACGGCGGCGCCGTGCAGGAACCGCTGCGCCAGTTCAGCATCCGCCTGCGCGAGCAGCGCCGCAACACGTTGAAGGAAAAGGTCGGCAAGCTCTCGGTGAAGATGACCGTGGTGATGATGCTGACCCTGTTGCCGGCACTGATGCTGGTGCTTGCCGGTCCAGCGCTGGTCGCGCTGGCCACCACCATGTCCAAGATGGGATCGCCCTGATGCCTGCCCTGCGCACCTCCTGCCTGCTGCTTGCCGTCGCCCTCGCCACCCTGGCCAGTGGCTGCGCATCGACCACGCCGAAGTACGTGCGGTCGCCCAGCCTTGCGCCGCCGGAGCCCGATCCGCAGGACAGCCGCAACACCTATCTGGAGCTGATCGAGCGCATGCAGCAGCAGGGCGCCTGGTATGCCTCGCTCGCCCACGTGGAGGCCTTCCGCCAACGCTATGGTGATCGCCCCGCCCTGCGCCTGCTGCAGGCCGACGCCCTGCGCGAGACTGGCCAGAGCGACGCAGCGGTCGCGCTGTATCGCGAGCTGTCCAGCGGGCCGCAGGCCGCTGCGGCCGCCCACGGCCTGGGCCTGATCGCTGCACGCCGCGATGACGACGCCGGCAGCGAACAGGCGCTGGCGCGCGCCACGCAACTGCAGCCCTTGAACACCGACTACCTGGGCGACCTGGGTTATGCGCGGCTGCGCGCCGGCCAGTTCGACCAGGCGCGCGAGCCGCTGGCCAAGGCCCTGGAACTGTCGCCAGGCAACGCCAAGGCCACGGCCAATCTCGCACTGTGGGCGCTCCTGCGCGGCGACCAGGCCACCGCGGAGCGCCTGGCGGCACAGGCCAACCTCAACGACGAAACGCGCCGCAGCATCCAGCAGCAGGCCCAGCAGATCCGCACGCGCCTGCAGCAGCGGCAGGCGGCGGCCGCCGTCAACGCCCCTGCGCCTGCGTCCGCGGCCAGCAGCGAACACGGCGCCCGTGCGTCGGGCAGCACCCGGCTGGCAGCCGAACCACGCCGCGAAGCACGTGACGAGCGCGATCCGCAGCGCCTGCCACCGTCGATGCTGGAACGCTTCAGCACCACCGAACACCCGACCGGAAGCACACCATGACTGCGATGCGCCTGACCCGACGCCTGTTGCCCGTGCTGTCCTGCCTGCTTGCTGCCGGTGCCGTGCAGGCCCAGCAACAGCCATTGACCGGACAGATGCTAGGTGGCCCCTTGCCGTCGGCACCGGCCGCAGCACCGATGCAGGCCGAGCCGCTTCCCACCGTGGAGCTGGCCGCACCCGCCGCATCCGCGGCGGTGGCAGCGGTGCCACCGGCACTCCCCGCAACCGACGGTGCCCCGCCGGCAACACCGCGTGCGCGCCTGCAGAGCGGCGAAGCCACCCGCAACCTGTTCCGCCTGCAGGCGTCGGGACAGCAGGCCGGCCAGCGCCTGCCGATCCTGGGCGACCAGGCCACCCTGAGTTATGCGCGTTACCTGAAGAGCTTTGAACACGAGATCCCGGACTTCTTTGAGACCGATGTTGCCCGGTCCAAGGATGCCTCCTCCTCCGGACGCTGAGGTAGGCCATGAAACGCCCACGCCAGTTCAGTTTCGGCCGCGCACGCGGCGGCATGTCGGTCACCATGATGCTGGTCATGCTGGCCTTGCTGGCGATGCTGGGCCTGATCGAGATCGGCTATCTGTTCTGGGCCAAGCGCGATGCGCAGAAGGTTGCCGATCTGGCCGCACTGGCCGGCGCGCAGCGACTGGAGTTGTGCAGCGCGGACAACAGCGACAACAGCGCCGCCCGGCAAAGCGCACTGGCCCAGAACAGGTTCGCAGGCACCTTGCAGGTCCGCTGCGGCAACTGGAGTGCCAGCCGCGGTACCAGCAACCGTTTCGTCACCAGCGTTGATGCCAGCAACCCGCGCAATGCGGTGCAGGTGATCGCCGAGCGCAGCGTGCTGCCCTTCTTCGGCCAGAACACCAGCCTGCCGACCGTCAGCGTGCAGGCGGTCGCCCGCCGCTCGGAGCCCACGGCGGTGTTCGCGGTGGGCTCGCAGCTGCTGCGCACCAATGGCGATTCCGTACTGCTGTCGACCCTGCGCCTGGTCGGCCTGGATGTCAGCAATGCCACGGTGCTGTCCTATGACGGTCTGGCGCAGGCCAACGTCACCCCATCCGGCCTGCTGAAGGCACTCAACATCCCGGTGAGCGCCAACCTCAGCGTGGCCGATTTCAACCGCCTGCTGTCGGTCAACAAGATCTCGCTGGCGCAACTGGTCGATGCCACCGCCACCGTGGTCGGCCGTGACTCGACGGTGGGCGTGCAGCTGCGCGCCCTGTCCGACCTGGTCGCCACCCAGCTGGACATCAACAAGCTCAACATCGTGCTCGGCAGCCAGGCCGGCGGCGGCGGGCTGTTCGCGGAAGTTGTCTCACCCGACGGCACCGTCGGCAGCGCACTGGAATCGAAGATCAACGTGCTCAACCTGATCAGCACCGCCATCTCCATCGCCAACGATGGCAACGGCGTGACGATCAAGGGGCTGGACCTGCTGGGCATCAACATCCAGGGCGGCGTGGTCGAGCCGCCGTCGATCGCCATCGGCGGCGTCGGCACCCGCGCCTACAATGCGCAGGTGCGGCTGATGGTGGACGTGGACAGCAACAACCTGTTCGCGCTTGGGCCGCTGCTGAACCTGCTCGGCACGCGCCTGCACCTGCCGCTGCACGTCGACGTGGCCAACGGCATGGGTACCCTGACCGGCATCCAGTGCGGCGGCAGTCCCCCCAAGGCCACCATCCAGGTCGATTCATCGGTGCTGCGTGCCTGCGTCGGCAACGTCGACCCCGCACAGCGATTCTCCAAGGCCAATGTCTGCGACGCCACGCTGCAGAACGAACAGCTGTTGAAGCTGCTGGGCCAGCCGCTGATCAACGACAGGATCACCCTGCCCGCCCTCACCGGCTCACAGAACCTGACCCTGGCTGCGGGCGAGACCGGCTCGACCCGGATCAATCCGCTCGCGATCGGTGACGCAGTGTCGAGCCTGGTCAACGAGCTGCTGCGGGTGCTGTCGGGCATGCTCAGCTCGCCCAAGCAGGGCATGAGTGCCAACGACACGGCCAAGGCGCTGGCCGATCGTTACCTGCAGGCGGCCTTTCCCACTGGCGGACGCTACAACGTCGACCAGGTCATCCCGCTGCTGCGCGATGGCGATCCGGCACGCAACCTCGCCCCGCTGGGCAACTGGACGGTGAAGAATGGCGTCCCCAAGCCCTGCCTGCTGGGCCTGACCACCTGCTGGGAGGACGGTTCGGTGTGGACCGGTTACAGGACGACCGTCACCGGCCAGGGCCTGGGCCTGCTCGATGGCCTGCTCGGCTCGCTGGTCGGCGGCCTGCTGATCAACCGCTGCGACAGCCTGCTCGGCAACCTGATCGACTACAACGGCTGCGTACGCAACAACCTGGCGTCGTACATCCAGACCGCGCCGGCGGGTTTCCTCGATGGCGCCAGTGGCAGCGGCGTCGCCAACCCGGACGGAAGCGTCAGCTGCAGCGGCCTGCTGTGCACCGTGCTGAAGCCGATCCTGGCCGCACTGCGACCGGTGCTCAACAGTGTCGGCACTCTGCTGACCAACCTGCTGGCCAGCGTGCTGGGCCTGGAACTGGGCCGGACCGACGTCAACGTGCAGTCGATCCATTGCAGCGCGGCACAGCTGGTCTATTGAAATCGCGCCGTGACCGCCGCCCTTGGCGGCGCCCGCGCCCATGCTAGACTCCCGGCGGGGAACCACCTTCATCTCAACCCACACTCATCCGTGGATGGTCTAGACATGCGAGAAACTTCAGGGGGCGCGGTCTTCGCCCGGCACGCGCGCAACGCAGCAGTGCTGGCCGTGGCCATGATGCTGGTGGCACCGGCGGCGATGGCCGCGCGTGGCGACCGCGAGGCTGCAGCCGAACCGGCGCGCAGCGCGCCGGTGGTGCGCAATACCGTGGACGAGCTCAAGCAGTTGATGGATTCGCGCCAGCTGACCGAGCTGCGCACCACCTACAACGGCAACTACGGCGCCAGCCTGCTGTTCAACGCCAATACCCTGACCTACTACGTCGCCCTGTTCCAGGAGAAGAACTTCTGGCGGGTGATCAAGACCGATGCGGTGGACAACGCCGAACGTGTCTACCGCACCTTCGCGCAGCAGTCCGAGCAGCTGGCCCAGGTCTACATCGACACCACCCGCCTGGAAGCCGGCAAGCGCTACACCGAGCGCCTGGTGGCCTACAACGAAGAACGCCTGCGCACCCTGCAGCAGGAAATGGAACAGCAGCAGGCACAGTCGGCGCAGGTCAGCGCCGCCCTGCAGCAGGCCCAGCAGCAGGCAGTCAGCCTCAGCACCGATGTGCAGAGCACCAACAGCCAGCTGGACGCCCTGCAGCGCCGCATCCAGATCCTGCAGGCCGAACAGGGCAACCCGGAGTTGAGCCTGCCCAAGCCGGACAGCGTGCCCTCGCCGGCACCGGCCGCCACCAGCGACGGCCGCTGAGAGCTGCACTCACGGCATTGCACACGACGGCGCCCCAGGGCGCCGTTGTTGTTTTCGGCGCTTCAGTGCACCACTTCACTGGCAGGCGTCGTAGACCGCGTCATCCAGCTGCCGGCGCTGCACGAAATCCAACCGCCGACGTTTGAGCAGCGCCTGTCCGCGCTGGCGGCGCACACGCTCGCAGGCCGCCGCATCCGTACTGATCGTGATCAATGCGCCCTGCGCCCGGACGGCACGACGCGGGCGACGCGACGGCTTCGATGGCGTGACTGCGGGAACCACCGCCCCACGGGACAATGACTGCTCCGCCGGGACATCCCAGCGCCACGCCGCCCGGCCCTGGCAGGGTGTCTGCTGGTAGACCGGATGCGGTCCATCCACGCATTTGTAGACATTGGTCTGAGCCGGCGCGGCCATCGGCAACAGCAGGCACAACAGCAGGGACCATCGCGTGGCGGGCATCCGGGCATTCCACAGGCGGGCTGCGGACATCCTCGGCGCGCGACTCGGGTCCCGCCAGAGCGATATGCGTCACATCCTCTGCAATCCAGCACAGCGGTGCAAGTCCGTCGCCGGCACCTGCGCTGTACTGCCGAAGGCACCGGCAGCCTGCCGGTGCCTTCCCTCCCTTCCGCCAAGGAACCTGCAATGAGCAACTTCGTCACCGTCGCCGACGGCGCCCGCATCTTCTACAAGGATTGGGGCAACGGCCAGCCGATCGTGTTCGCCCACGGCTGGCCGCTGTCGTCCGATGCCTGGGACCCGCAGATGCTGTTCATGGGCCAGAACGGTTACCGCGTGATCGCCCACGACCGCCGCAGCCACGGCCGTTCCAGCCAGACCTGGGACGGCAACAACATGGACACCTACGCCGACGATCTGGCTGCAGTGATCGAGGCGCTGGACCTGAAGGACGCGATCCTGGTCGGCCATTCCACCGGCGGCGGCGAAGTGGCCCACTACATCGGCCGCCACGGCAGCACGCGCGTGGCCAAGGTGGTGCTGGTCGGCGCCGTGCCGCCGCTGATGCTCAAGACCGCCGGCAACCCGGCCGGCACCCCGCTGGAGGTCTTCGACGGCATCCGCAAGGGCACCGGCGGCGACCGTTCGCAGTTCTTCAAGGACCTGACCACCCCGTTCTTCGGCGCCAACCGCGATGGCAACACGGTCACCCAGGGCATGCGTGATGCGTTCTGGCTGCAGGGCATGCTCGGTGGCGTCAAGGGCCAGTACGACTGCGTGCACGAATTCTCGGAAGTGGATTACACCGAAGACCTGAAGAAGATCGACGTGCCGGCACTGGTCGTGCACGGTGATGACGACCAGATCGTCCCGTTCGATGCCTCGGCCAAGCTCTCCTCGCAGATCATCAAGAATGCCGAACTGAAGGTATACGCCGGTGCCCCGCACGGCCTGACCATCACCCACGCCGAGCAGTTCAACGCCGACCTGTTGGCGTTCGCGCGCAGTTGATGCGCCGCGGCGGCACTGTAACGGTGCCGCCGCCCCTTCGATCGCAAAAAGGGGACGGAGGGGATTAAGTCGTTTGTGCACAAACGACTTAATCCCCTCCGTCCCCTTTTTTTGTCAGATGTCGTTGTGGTGATGCGGCACAGCGGCAGGCAGCGGGTCATGCCCACCCACGAAGTGGCGCACCACCGGCGCACGCTCACCCCGATGCAATCCGCGCAGCACTTCCTGGATCGCCCTGTCGTCGGCGGTGATGCGTTCGTGCTGGCGCAGGTGCTCCAGCCACGACGGGGTCACGAAATACTCCAGGTGGATGCCCGGGGTGGCCACATCCTCGACCACGCCCCAGACCACGGCGCCATCGCGGCGGCGGATGGTGCCCAGTGCGCGCATCTGCGCCTGGAACGCGGCGCGATCAGCATCGTCAATGCGGTACTCGATGGTCACCAGCACCGGGCCTCGATCATTGGATACCGGTACCGACAGTTCGGGGGCTGGCCAGTGCCCCGCCGGACGCAGGTTCAGGTCTTCGGTGCCGGCGATGCGCACGCGCCACACCAGCAACCCGCCGATGACCGCACCCGCGGCAGCCACCAGCAGGGCCAGCTCCGGTGAGGTGCGCTGAGCCAGTGCGCCCCAGCTCAGGCCGCCGGCGGCCATGCCGGCAGAGAACACCATGATGTACAGCGCCAGCGCACGCGCACGCACCCACGCCGGCACTGCGGTCTGCGCCGCGATCTGCAGCGACGACAGCACGGTGATCCACGCAAAGCCATTGACCAGCATCACCAGCGGCAGCACGTACCAGCTTCGGGTCAGCGCCAGCCCGACCAGGCTCATGGCCAGCGACAGGGTCGCCAGCAGTACCAGCAGGTCGCGATCCAGCTGCGCGCGCAGCTTCGGCAGCAGCAGCGCCCCCCCCACCGCACCGATGCCGATGCAGCCGAGCAGCATGCCGTATTGGCCCGCCCCGCCCTGCATCTGCCCACGCACCACCACCGGCAGCAACGCATTCATCGCTGCGGCGAAGAAGAAGAAGCCGACCGACTTGATCAGCACCGCCTGCAACCGCCCGGCGCGGCTCGCATAGCGCAGGCCCGCTTTCAGGCCCGCACCGAAGCCTTCCGGCGGCAGGCTGGACTGCTTCGGGTCGCGCTTCCAGCCCCACACCACGAACAGCATTGCGGCGAAGGTGATGGCGTTGAAGCCGAAGGCCCAGACCGCACCGAGCTGGGCGACGATCACGCCGCCGATGGCCGGGCCGATCGAGCGCGCGATGTTGATGCCGATCGAGTTCAGCGCCACCGCCGAGGCCAGCATCGGCTGCGGCACCAGTTCGGACACGATGGCGGCCTGCGCCGGCATCGCCATCGCCGCACCGCAGCCCATGCAGAAGGTCAGCAGCACCAGCAGCTGCGGGGTCAGCATGTCCATTGCGGTCAGCGCCGCCATCACGGCGGCGACCAGCAGCATCCAACCCTGCGTGGCCAGCAGGTACCTGCGGCGATCAACGATGTCGGCCAGGGTTCCGGCGGCCAGTGCCAGCAGCACGATCGGCACGGTGGTGGCCGACTGCACCAGGGCCACCATCAACGGCGAGCCGGTACGTTCGGCCATCACCCAGGCGGCGGCCACGTCATTGACCCAGGTGCCGATGTTGCTGGCCAGGATCGCCAGCCAGATCGAGCGGAACATCTGGATCTTCAGTGGGGACCAGGCGCCTGCGGCCTGTACGGGGGGTTGCGACGCGGTTGCGTTCACCATTGCCATGCTCCAACGATCGAGGCGAACAGCGTGTCCCGGCCGCCGGCCTGCTTCAGTGCAGGCCCGGCATCGACCCAGGCCAGCTGCAGCTGCCATTGCCAGTGTTCGCTGGCCTGCCAGCGGGTTTCGGATTTGTACTGCGTGCCGATGCGGCGCGCGCCGCCGGCGCTGCCCGGCAACGCCACCAGCGGTGCCGGCGTGGTGTAGACCGCATCGGCGCGACGATGCTTCCAGGCCATCTGTACGCCCAGTTCCGTGGTCACCGCGTCGTGCAGGCGCAGTGTCAGGGTCGGCTGGACGTCCATCAGGTTGGCCGGGGCCAGCAGGCTGGCCTCGCTGAAATAGGCCGATTTCGGGAACAAGGCATTGAAGGTGCCCAGGCGGCCGTCGTGCAGATTGCCATCGCCACTGGCGATGTCGGCCTTCAGCCCCAGACGCGGCTGCAGCGGCAGGTCCGTCCAGCGCCACCCCGTATCGGTGGCCAGCGTCCAGGCGTGGATAGCGAGCGTGCCGGCGGTCGTTCGCAGTGCACCGCCCTGCGCCACCAGCTCGCTGTTCCAGTCCAGTGCACCAGCCTGGCCGAACCAGCGCGCGCCCAGGGTCTGCCGACGTTCGGTGCCGCTGCCGGCGGCAAAGCGCGCGCCGTCGCGACGGTAGTCAAGCAGGTACAGATCCCACTGTCCCGCGCCCCGCCCGCGTGCCGTGGTGGCATAGGCACCCCACAGGTGGGCGCCGTGTTCGCCGCGATCATCGAGGGCACCCGGTCGGTTCTCCAGCGGACGCAGCGCCATCAGTTCAAGCGTGCCGGATCTACCCTTCCAACCCACGCGCGCACCGTCGAACGCCAGGCGGATGTTCGGCCCATCGCGCACCGACAACAGCCGCGAGCTGCCATAGCCGGCTTCCTGTCGGCCGAGTTGCAGATGGAAGCCACCGCGCTGCCAGCGCCAGTACGCCTGCTGCACGTCCAGCGCGCTGCGGTCGGTGCGGCCGGGTCCACCTGCCTTGCCATTCTCGGCATGCACGCCCAGCTGCACCCGTGCCTGCCAGTTGTCCTCGACATACGTGGCCGACGCCAGTGCACGCAGCAGACCGTAGCCGTCTTCACTGCCGCCGATACCGAACCGGGCCGGGTCGTAGTACATCCCCCTGAAGCGCAGCGAGGCGTCCCATTGCAGTTGCCCGCCGCCCATGTCGGTGCAGCGGCCGGTGTCACAGGCCAGCGCCATCCATGGCATGGCCAGCAGCGCCAGGCTCAGAACGCGAAGCACGAGCATCCCATCGCACCCCAGAAGGCGCTCAGGTCGTCGGTGGGCGCCGCATGCTGCGCGGCATGGCCGTGAGCACCATGCGTACTGCAGGGCACACCGTGATGGTGGCGATGCGCGGCGGCCAATCCGGTGGCGGCACCGCCAACGTGGTAGCCACCGAAGCGGTTGACCGGCGACCAGTCCGGCATCGCCGGCGGCAGCTGCGGCGCCAGGCCGGCGTAGTCGCCGTCGGCGTGCACGATGCGGCCGCCGACCACGGTCAGCAGGCTGGTGATGTCGGCGATCTGCGCGTCATCAACGCGGAAGAAGTCGGCCGAGAGCAGGATGAAGTCGGCCAGCTGGCCCACCTTCAGCGTGCCCTTCACCGCTTCGTCGCCGGAGAACCAGGCGCTGCCCTGGGTCCACAGGCGCAGCGCCTGTTCGCGCTCGAGCAGGTTCTCATCGCCATACAGGGCCAGCCCGCCCACGGTGCGCCCGGTCACCAGCCAGGACAACGCCACCCACGGGTTGTAGCTGGCCACGCGGGTGGCATCGGTACCGGCACCGACCGGCACGCCTTCGGCCAGCATGCGCTTGACCGGCGGCGTGTGCCGCGCCGCCTGCACACCATAGCGCTCGACGAAGGCTTCGCCCTGGTAGGCCATGCGGTGCTGCACGGCGATGCCGCCGCCCAGCGCGCGGATGCGTTCGATGTTGCGCGGGGTGATGGTCTCGGCGTGGTCGATGAACCAGTGCAGGCCATCGAACGGCACCTCGCGGTTGACCTGTTCGTACACATCGAGGATGCGGGTGATGCTCTCGTCATAGGTGGCGTGGATGCGGAACGGCCAACGCTTCTCGACCAGCAGTTTCACCACATCGTGCAGTTCCGGTTCCAGCTCAGGCGGCAGTTCCGGGCGCGGCTCGTTGAACAGCTCGAAGTCGGCCGCGGAGAACACCAGCATTTCGCCAGCGCCGTTGTGGCGCAGCAGGTCATCGCCCTGGCGCGGCTGCAGTATCTCGCTCCAGCCGCGGAAGTCGTCCACTTCCTTGCCCTTGTTCTGGGTGAACAGGTTGTAGGCGATGCGCACCGTCAGCTGGTCATCGCGATGCAGCTGCTCGATGACCTGGTAGTCCTCGGGGTAGTTCTGGAAACCACCGCCAGCGTCGATCACCGAGGTGATGCCGAGCCGGTTCAGTTCGCGCATGAAGTGGCGCGTCGAGTTCGCCTGGTACTCGATCGGCAGGCGTGGCCCCTTGGCCAGCGTCGCATACAGGATCAGCGCGTTGGGCTTGGCCAGCAGCAGCCCGGTCGGGTTGCCCAGCGAGTCACGCACGATCTGCCCGCCCGGTGGATCCGGCGTGTCCTTGCTGTAGCCGCAGGCGCGCAGCGCGGCGCGGTTGAGCAGCGCGCGGTCATACAGGTGCAGCAGGAACACCGGCGTATCCGGCGCAATGTCGTTGAGCTCCTGCAGCGTCGGCAGGCGCTTCTCGTTGAACTGTGCGGCAGTGAAGCCACCGACCACGCGCACCCACTGCGGTGCCGGGGTGCGGTCGACCTGGGCCTTCAACATGTCCAGCGCGTCGCCCAGCGAGCGCAAACCGTCCCAGCGCAGCTCCAGGTTGTAGTTCAGGCCACCGCGGATCAGGTGGGTATGGCTGTCGTTTAGGCCGGGCAGCAGGCGCCGGCCCTGCGCATCGATCAGGGTCGCTTCATTGCCCCAGCCGCGCATGATCTCCTCATCGCTGCCGACAGCGACGATGCGGCCCTCCTGCACGGCCAGTGCCTGCGCGTGCGGCTGCTGCGGGTCGAGTGTGGTGATGCGGGCATTGCGGATGACCAGCGTGCTCATGCGACGCTCCTTGGAAGTGGAATCGAGTGCGGCAGCGGCGCGACCGGCCAGGCCGAGCGCAACCGCGGCACCGCTGGCCAGCACCACGTTGCGGCGGCCGTGGTCGGGGGGATCGTGACTCATGCGAAAGCTCCCGGAAGACGTTGGCCGTCCAGCGCCCAGGCCCCCGGCCCGGCCAGGGCGATGGCCAGCAGCACCGTGGCCCACATCAGCGGGTACTCACTGCCGCCGCGCATCCAGAACCAGCCCCTGGGCAAGGCCAACAGGACGGTGAAGCCGATGAAGGCAGCGGCGGCAAGCGCGGCGATGCGGGTCTGCCAGCCCAGCAGCACGGCCAGCCCGGACAGCACCTGCAGCAGGGACAACAGCAGGGGCAACGGCGCCACTGCCGGCAGCCCGAAACCGCGCAGCTCGGTGGCGAAGCCGGCCAGCCCCGGTCCGCCGAACCAGCCAAACAGCTTGCCCAGCGCGTGCGGCAGCAGGAAGCCGCCTGCCGCCACCCGCAGCATCAGCAGGGCCAGGTCGAGGCCGTGGCCGGCCAGCATGCTCAGTGCCCGCCTTCCTGCGCGCCGAACATGCGCTTGGCGTACTGGATGCCGATGCCATAGCCGCCGGCGTGGTCGCGGGCGATGCCGGTGGTCAGGTCGTAGGTTTCACCGCGTGCCCAGTCACGCTGCAGTTCAAGCAGGTACTGCACGCTGGTCATCGGCACCGCGCCGGCCTGCACCATGCGGGTGATCGCACGCTCGTGCGCTTCTTCGCTGACATCGCCACAAGCGTCGGTGATCACGTGGACCTCGAAGCCCTGCGCCAGCGCCGACAGCGCCGGACCCACGATGCAGACACTGGTCCACAGGCCGGCAAGAACCAGCCGGCGCTTGCCGATGCGGTTGATCTCATCGATTACCGGCTGGTCTTCCCAGGTATTCATCGAAGTGCGGTCGAACACCGGCTGGCCCGGGAAGATCTGCGGCAGTTCCGGGAACATCGGGCCGGAGAATGACGTCTCGGCCACCGTGGTCAACACGACCGGCACGTTGAACCCCTTGGCCCCCTTGCTGATCAGCGACACGTTGTTGCGCAGCGCGGAGATGTCGATCGTGTGGGTAGCAAATGCCATCTGCGACTGGAAGTCGATCAGCACCAGGGCATGGTCGGTGGGCGACAGCAGGGCCGGGGCGGGCGTGGCGGTGGCAAGGCTCATGGGTGGACTCCGTGGGAAACATGATCAGGGGGAAGCAGCAGGGCCGCATCGCCGGCCCGATACTGGCCGGGGCTGCAGCCGGTCTCGGCGCGGAAGCTGCGGACGAAATGGCTCTGGTCGAAGAAGCCCAGCTGCTGGGCCAGGCACGCCATCGGCAGCTGCGCGCTGGGCAGCAGTTGGCAGGCACGCTGGATGCGGCGGCGGCGCACGTAGCGCAGCGGGCTGGCACCGGTGCCGCTACGGAACAGGCGCACCAGGTGGAAGCGGCTGACACAGGCAGCCTGCGCCAGCTCTGTCACCCGCAGCGGCTGCGACAGGTGCTCATCGACATAGCGCAGGGCGCGCTGCAGTGCGGCAGCCTGCTGCGGGGCAAGCGGGGTGGCGGACGGATCGGACGGACTGACGGTGGCCATGCGGGGCGCCGCGAGGGGGTGGCCCATGGTGCGTGGCCGGCGCACGATGCCCTACCCCCGTCGGTCGAGGCCGGCACCTACCCGAATGGGGGAGGCCGACGGCCGAGCAGGCGGCGCCCGAACAAGCGCGCATCCACCGAGTAGGCGCCCGGCCCCAGCATCAGCAGCGCCGCAGGCAACGCCACCAGCGGCCAGGGTGCCTGCTGCGCGAACATGGTCGCGGCTGCCATCAGGGTCGCCAGCGGCGTCAACACGCCCAGCACGAGCATGGCCGCCGCCAGCCCGCACAGCACCGCCCCCCAACCAGCATGCGTGCCAGGCGCGCACAGCGCGGCGGCCAGGCACAGCCGCAGCCACAGCAGGCCGATGCCCGGACCGCGATCAGGGAACATCACGAACAGGCGCTGCATGGCCGGGCTCCAGGGGTCATGCCGGCGTGATAGCCGACCACGGCGGCCACTGCCTACCCCGTTCGGGTCACCCCGGACTGCCCCGCACCTGCCAGAATGCGCGCCATGCGTGGCCGCCCCTTCCCGTTGCAACGTCACCTGCGGACGCTGCTGACCTGCCTGCTGCTGTTGACCGCCCTGCCCGCCCTTGCCGTGCAGCGCCCGCCGGTGAGCGGCGGGTTGCCCGATTACGAGCACACGGCCTGGCGCGTCGGCCAGGGCGCCCCCGGTGACATCTGGGACATCACCCAGGACCGCGATGGCCTGTTGTGGCTGGCCACCGGCTCAGGGCTGTACCGCTTCGACGGTCGTCGCTTTGAACGCCAGGCCGCTCCCGCGGGCAGCCATTTCCCGTCCACCAACATGGTCACCCTTGCGCGGGGCCGCGACGATGCACTGTGGATCGGCTACTTCCAGGCCGGCATCAGTCAGTTTGCGCGCGGCCAGCTGCACAACTACGGCCGCGACCAGGGCGTGCCGGTGGGTGTGGTGCCACACTTCAGCCAGGACCGTGACGGCCGGCTGTGGGCCGCGATCAATGGTGGACTACGCCAGTTCACTGGCCAACGCTGGCAGCCGCTGCCCGCTGGCATGGGGGTGCCGGAACATCGCGTGCAATGGCTGCTGCACGACAGCCGCGGCACCTTCTGGGTACTGGCCGACCTGAAGATCTGGGTGCGCGCGGCCGGCCAGGCGGCCTTCAAGGACACCGGCATCGCCGTTTCGCAGATGGCGACGCTGGCCGAAAGTCCGCAGGGGGAAGTGTGGCTGGCCGACCGCGTGCGCGGTACGTCGCCGCTGGCCAACGCACGAGGCCTGCTGCCGGACAGCGAGCGCGAGGCACGGCGGTTGCCGGAGCTGGTGGCGGCGCGCCTGCAGTTCACTGCCGATGGCGCGCTGTGGGCAACGATGAGCCCGCATGGCGGTGTCGCCCGGGTCACCTTCGATGGCGACCGCGCCATACGCATGGAGCGCTTCGATTCGCCGCACGGGCTGACCGCCACCTCGGCCGTGCCGATCATCGTTGATCGCGAAGGCAATCTCTGGGTCGGCACCAATCTCGGCCTCAACCGCTTCCGCGCGCGCAGCGTGCACACGCTGGCGGTTGGTCCCAGTGATCCCTACCGCTCGCTGGTGCGGGCCAGCGATGGCCATGTGTATGGCTATGGCGAAGACCTCAAGCTCTACGACCTCGAGCGCACCCTGCTCGATGGCAGCGCCACGCAGCTGCAGGCCGCCGCGCGCCAGGCCGCTGCCCCGATCTGGCAGTTCGACTGGGTCAACCTTGCGCGCACCGTGGCCGGCCGCACCACGCGGATTCCGCTGCCTGCGCCGTTCACCGGGCAACCACTGCATGCCCTGCTGTTCCCCGACGACGAACAGGCCTGGGTCTGCACCGGCGAACGGGGGGTGCTGCACTACCAGCAGGGCCAGTGGCAACGCGAACGCCGCCTGCCCGAACAGGCCTGCTCGTCACTGGCGCTGGATGCCAACGGCCAGCTGCTGCTCGGCTATGCAGACGGCCGGCTGCGCCGCATGGGGGCGACGCAGATCGAAACCTTCGACGCCAGCCACGGCCTGTCGGTCGGGCCGATCACGGCGGTACTCGATCATCAGGACCTCCTGCTGGTAGCCGGCGAGGCCGGATTGGCCGTGCGCCCGGGCAATGGCCGGTTCGTTCAGGTGAGCACCGACATGGCCGGCGTCATGGAAGGCATCACCGGCATGGTGGCCGATGCGAATGGCTACCTCTGGCTCAATGGCAGTCGTGGCCTGGTCCGGCTCGGGAGCGATCAGCTGCGGCGCGCACTGCGCAGCCCGCAGCCGGTGACGCCCCGCCTGTTCGATGCGGTGGATGGCATGCCGGGCATCGCCCTGCAGAGCGGACCGATCTCCACCACCGCGCTGGCCAGCGATGGCCTGTTGTGGCTGGCCACCAACCAGGGCCTGGCCTGGCTGGACACCACCCGCTCGCACGTCAACACCATGGCGCCCAGCGTGCGCATCGGCGACGTGCTGTATGGCAGTGAACACCAGCCACTGCGCGACGGCCTGCGCCTTCCGGCCGGCACCAGCCAATTGCAGATCGATTACGTGGCGCTGTCGTTGGCGCGCCCGGAGCGCAACCGCTACCGCTATCGCCTGTCCGGGGTCGACGACGGCTGGCAGGATGCCGGCAGCAGCACGCGCGCGTATTACACCAACCTCGCACCGGGCAATTACCGGTTCGAGGTGGAAGCCGCCAACGAAGACGGCATCTGGAGCACTGCACCCGCCAGCCGCACCTTCCGCATCGCCCCCACCTTCATGCAGACCCTGTGGTTCAAGCTGCTGTGCGCCGCCGCGGTGCTTGCGCTGCTGGTCCTGGCGGTGCGCATCCGCAGCGGGCAGCTGGCTGCACTGTTCCGTGCGCGCCTGCAGGAACGCCATGGCGAACGCGAACGCATTGCCCGCGACCTGCACGACACGCTGCTGCAGGGCAGCCAGGGCCTGATCCTGCGGCTGCACGCGATCAGCCAGTCGCCGCAGACCCCGGACAGGGTGCGCGGCCAGCTGGAATCGGCGATGCAGCTGGCCGAACGCAACCTGGCCGAGGGCCGGGAGCGGGTCAACGCACTGCGCGACGGTCCTTTCGCGGGCCGCGACCTCGCTTCGGCGCTGGCCGATGTTCACGCCGAATACGCCGGGCACGGCACCAATCCGCTGCGCCTGACTGTGGAAGGCGCAACACCACCGCTGCAGGCCGATGCCGCCGAGGAGGTGTTCCTGATCGGCCGCGAGGCCATCCGCAATGCACTGCGCCACGCCAATGCCAGCGCCATCGAGGTAGAGCTGTCCTACGGCGCGCGGTGCTTCCTGCTGCACGTGCGCGACGATGGCGTCGGCATCGCCGACGAAAATGCCGGGCATGGCCATTGGGGCCTGCAGGGCATGCGTGAGCGCGCGCAGCGCCTCGGCGCGGAGCTGCGGCTGTGGACCCGCCCCGGGCTGGGCACTGAAGTCGCGCTGGCGGTTCCCGCCCGTCGCCTGTATCACCGCCGCCCATCGCGTTGGCGCTGGCCCTGGAGTAGAAGCCACCATGACTGAGTCCCCTGCCCCGATCGGCGTGCTGGTGGTCGACGACCACCCGCTGCTGCGTGACGGCCTGGCCGCGCTGCTGGGCGCCCATTCCGACCTGCGCCTGCTCGGCGAGGCCGCCGATGGCGAGGAAGCCATCGAGCGCTATCAGCAGCTGCAGCCGGACGTGGTGCTGATGGACCTGCAGATGCCACGCCTGGATGGTGTGGAAGCCATCGTGCGGATCCGCGCGATGGACCCGCGTGCGCGCATCATCGTGCTGACCACCTATCGCGGTGACGTGCGTGCGGTACGGGCGCTGCAGGCCGGCGCCAGTGCGTACCTGTTGAAGGACATGCTGCGCCACGAGCTGGTCGATACGATCCGCATGGTCGCTGGCGGCCGGCGCGCACCGATACCACCGGCAGTCGCTGCGAGCATTGCCGCACATGTGGTGGAGGACCGGTTGTCGCCGCGCGAGACCGAGGTGCTGCGGCATGTGGCCGGTGGCCTGTCGAACAAGCGCATCGGCGAGCGCATGCAGATTTCCGAGCAGACGGTGAAGGCACACATGAAGAGCCTGATGGACAAGCTCGGGGTGGGTGATCGCACGCACGCGGTGACCCAGGCGCTGCGGCGCGGCATCATCAGCCTGGACGACAGCGGTCACGACTAGGGGGTTGTTCGGCAGGGCTTGCAGCCCTGCACCCGCTACGCGCTGGAGCAACAGCAACAGCAACAGCATGGATTCCGTGGGATGGCGGGGCGGTGTCGGACTGCGGGGACGCTGCAAGTACGTCCCTGCAAGCTTGGCAGCCGCATCCATGCGGCTGACACCCCGCACTCCGACACCGCCCCACCTCTGACGGATTCCGATGGCGTTTGGTAGGTGTCGACCTTGGTCGACACTTCTGTCAGATATCGAAATCAATCAGGGGTCAGATCCGTTTTCCTTCGGAAAACGGATCTGATCCCAAGAGCCGTTCCAACAGACCGCAGGAACATGTCGAAGGCTACTGAAAATCCGCTGTTTGCGCTGTTGTCGGCCAGCGGCCGGCACTACCGCAGGTGCAGGGCTGCAAGCCCTGCCGAACACCACCCCTACTTCAAACGCAGCAGCAGACTGCCGCCCGCGCACATCACCGCCAGCCAGGCCACGCCGTGCCACCCCCACTGCGCCAGCGCCAGGCTGCCCAGCGCACCGCCAGCGGCCATGCCGATGAACATGCCGGTGAACAGCAGCGCGTTGAGCCGGCTGCGTGCCGGCGGCACCAGGCCATAGACCAGCGTCTGGTGCGCCACCAGCGCCGACTGGAAACCGAAGTCGAACAGCAGCGCACTCACCACCAGCAGCGGCAGCAGCGCGGCGGCCGGCAGCCAGGCTTCGGCCAGCAGCAGGCCGAAGCCCAGCAGCGCCACCGCGATCGCCAACCGCGCCACGGCATGGCAACCCAGGCGATCAGCGAAACGTCCTGCGAACGGTGCGGCCAGCGCACCGGCCGCACCCGCAATACCGAACGCACCCGCCGCCGCACTGCCCAGGCCCAGGCGGGCATGCAGCATCAGCGCCAACGTCGACCAGAATGCGCTGAAGCCGACCGCCAGCAACGACTGGCTCGCCACCGCGCGGCGCAGCTGCGGCTGCTCGCGCCACAACGCCAGCAACGAGCCCAGCAACGCCGGATAGCGCAGCGTGCTGGTCGGTGCGAAACGCGGCAGCGCACGCGCCATCACTGCGCCCATCGCCGCCACCGATACCGCGGCCAGCACGAACTGCGTGCGCCAACCCCATGCCTCGGCCACCACGCCACTGACCACGCGCGACAGCAGGATGCCGAGCAGCAGGCCGGTCATTACCCGGCCGACGATCTGGCCGCGCTGTGCATCCGGCGCCAGCACCGCAGCGGCCGGCACGATGTCCTGCGCCAGCGTGGCCATCAACCCGACCAGCAGGCTGGCCATCAGCAGGCCCGGCAGGTGCCCGGCCATCGCTGCGGCGCCCAGTGCCAACGCCAGCAGCGCGGACTTCAACAGGATCAGGTGGCGGCGGTCGAAGCGGTCGCCCAACGGTGCCAGCAGCAGGATGCCCAGCGCGTAGCCGAGCTGGGTCAGGGTCGGCACCAGCCCGGCGGCGCGCTCACCTGCGCCAAGGTCCTGCGCGATCAGGCCCAGCATCGGCTGGCTGTAGTACAGCGAGGCGACCGAAAAGCCGGCGCCGGCCGCCATCGCCAGCACCAGCGGGGTGGAAGGCGCGTTCGCGGGTGCGACGACGGACAGCGAAGGGGTAGACATGGGGGAGTCCGGTGGAGGAAGTGGGCGTATCCTGCCCGTATTCGCCATGCGTCTGTAGTAGGCTCCTGCACATATACTTCATACGTGACACGCATGAATGACCTCGCCACCGGCGCCGATCGCCTGGATCTGCTGCGCACCTTCCTGCGCATCGTCGATGCCGGCAGCCTGTCTGCCGCCGCCGTGCAGCTGGGCACCACCCAGCCGACGGTCAGCCGGCGCCTTCAGGCACTGGAGCGGCAGCTCGGCCTGCGCCTGCTGCAGCGCTCCACCCATGGCCTGCAGCTGACCGAAGATGGCCTGCGCTGCCAGCGCCATGCGCAACGCGTGGTCGACGAATGGGAGTCGCTGCAGGCCGAACTGCACGGCGAACCGGAAACGCTGCGCGGACGCCTGCGGGTGATGGTGCCGCATGCCTTCGGCCAGGCGCAGCTGCTGCCGACCATGCTCGCGTTCCTCGCCCAGCACCCACAGCTGAGCCTGGAGTGGATCCTGGAAGATCGTCGCCCGGATTTCATCGCCGAAGGCATCGACTGCGCGGTGCGGGTGGGACCGGTCGACGAACCGCGCATGGTCGCACTGCCGCTCGCCGAAGTGCCGCGCATCGTCGTGGCAGCGCCCTCGCTGGTGCAGGCCACCGCGATCAGCACACCAGAACAGGCGCAGGCACTGCCGTGGATTTCACTGGTCACCTACTACCGCGAACGCCTGCTGCTGCATGACGCACAGGGGCGTGCGCATACCCTTTCGATCAGCCCGCGCCTGCTCAGCGACAACCTGTTCGTGGTGCAACAGGCCGCATGTGCTGGGCTGGGTGCAGCGGTGGTCTCGGCCTGGCTGGTGGCCGGAGACCTCGCACAAGGGCGGCTGGTGCAGCTGCTGCCGGACTGGCAGGCGCCGGCGCTGCCGGTACACGTGGTATTTCCCGCCGCGCGCCAGCAGCCGCCACGGCTGCGCGCCTTCATCGATGCGATGAAGGCCGCACTGCCGCAGCTGCACGGAATGCGGCCGGCACCGCGCTAGGTCACCGACCGCATAGAAGCCACAGGGTCGGATCCCTTCCCACGGGGAAGGGCTCTGACCCTGTCGATCACTGCGCCTTCGCCGCCTCGGCATTCCACGCCGCCACCTTGGCCCTGGTATCAGCCAACATCTTGTCCAGCGCGGCGCGGTCATACACGTTGCCACGCAGGATCACGCTGTCGATCTTTTCGGTGGCGGCAATGTCCTGCAGCGGGTTGGCGGTCAGCAGCACCAGATCGGCGGCCTTGCCTTGAGCAACACCCCCGTAACGATTCATCTGGCCGAACCAGGCCGGGCCGGAACGGGTCGCCGCCGACAGCGCCTGCGGCGCGCTCAAGCCTTCCTTCACGAACAGCTGCAGCTCCTGGTGCAGGGCGATGCCCGGGAAGTTGAACGAGTTGAGGAAGCCCGCATCGGTGCCGGCGATGATCGTCACGCCGGCTTCCTGCAGCATCGGCAGCACGGCGGCCACCTGGTGGTACTGCACATGGCGCGCTTCGATCTGCGCTGGCGTTGCCTTGGCGGCACGTTCAACGCGCCACTGGTAGGTCGCGCGCAGGCCCGGGCCGATGTAAGCCAGGTACGGATCGTTCGCGTGGTCATCCTGGTCAAGGAAATCGAGGATGCGGCCACCGTTGAGGGTCGGGGTCACGAACACGCCGCGCCTGGCGAAATCGCGGTAGGCATGCATCGCCGTATCGCGGTCGAAGCTGGCGTCGAGGCGGCGGTTGGCTTCGGCGCGGTCGATGCGGCCGGCACCGAAGTCGCCGGCAATCTGCGCCTCGTCCTTGCTCCCGGCCTTGAATGCGTAGTCCAGATGCTCGATCGAGGCCAGCCCGGCATCGATTGCCTGCTCCACGGTCAGCGCCATCGGGATGTGCCCCGACGCCTTGAATCCGGCATTGCGCGCGGCACTGGCCGAGTACAGGAACAGTTCCGGCTTCAGCGTGCTGTCGGTGATCTTCACGAAATCGACCTTGTCGTGCTGCAGGCGGGTGATCGCCTTGTCGACGTCAGCCTTGCTGCCCACTTCGATCGTGCCCTTCCAGACCGGCTTGAGGCCTTCGATCTTCGCGCCCGAGCTGAGCAGCCGCGGACCGAACAGCGTGCCCTTGGCAATTTCCCCGCGCCACTGCAGCACCTGCTCGGGCAGGTCGCCGGAACAGTCACGCACCGTGGTGATGCCGTGCGCGATGTACAGCGGCAGCAGTGCCTTGTTCTCTTCGATCAGCGCCGGGCCACCACCAAAGTGCACGTGCATGTCCCACAGGCCCGGGATCAGGTACTTGCCCTTGGCATCGATCTGGCGGGCCGCGCTCCATTGGCTGCGCAGCTGCGCGTCCGGGCCGACGGCGACGATGTCCTCGCCACGGATCACCACGCTCTGCCCGGCGCGGGTACTGGCGTGCTCGACATCGACCACGGTGGCATTGCGGATCAGCAGGTCGGCGCGCTCGGCGGCAGACGCCGACAGCGGTGCCACCGCAAGGAGGATGGCAAGGGACAACGGACGGGAACGGAACATGGACAGCATCCTGATGGGCACGCCCAGCGTGCGGGTGGAAGGGGTTTGCATTCAGCGCACCGCGCCGTGCTGGCGCAGCAGGGTCTCAATTCCGGTATAGCCGCGCTGGCGCGCGTGCGCCAGCGGCGTCACGCCGTCGCCGTCGGCAAGCTCCGGGTCGGCGCCGGCCTCCAGCAGCAACTGCACGATCTGCAGGTGGCGCGCACCGCCATCGCCGAGCAGGATCGCTTCCAGCAGCGCGGTCCAGTTCAGGCGGTTGACATGATCGACCGCCACACCGGCACGCAGCAGCGTGCGCACGGTGGCGACATGGCCGCGCTCGGCGGCCGGAATCAGCGCGGTGCCGCCATAGCGATTGGTACTGCGCAGATCGGCGCCATGCGCCAGGGTCATCGCCAGGATCTCATCCAGGCCCCGCGCGCCGGCGTACAGGTAGGCGCTGTCCTGCAACACATCCTTGGCATTGACGTCGGCACCGGCTTCGATCAGCTCGCGCGCGGCATCCACGTTGTTGCCCTGCGTGGCCAGCAGCAACGCCGTGCGACCCTGGCCATCGCGCGCCTCCAGCGTGGCGCCATCCTCGATCGCCTGCCGCACCGCATCGGCGTCGCCACGGCTGGCAGCATCCCGCAGGCGCGCGTCTGCGTCGGCCCGGGACGTGGCGGTGCAGGCGGGGGTGAACATGGCCAGCAGGCACAACAGCAGCACGCGCGTGAACGGCGCAGGCCAGCCAGCGGAATGATGGACGCGCATGACAGTGTCTCCTCATGTCCGTCGCCACGGAACGCCGTGCGACGGTAGCAACAGCCGGGCATTGCCGGCCCCTGCCCTGCATGGTAGAAGTCGGCCTGGGTATCCAGAAGTGAAATGTTCAAATGCAAGACAGTGCCAAATCGAATAGAACCCTGTTCGAACTGGACCTGCTGCGGGCGCTGGTGATGGTGGCCGACTGCGGCAGCTTCACCACGGCCGCCACCCGCCTGCATTCGACCCAGTCCACGGTCAGCCAGAAGGTGCGCCGCCTGGAAGAGCTGGCGGGGCATCGCCTGCTCGAGCGCGGCCACCGCGACGTGCACCCCACCGACGCCGGCCACACCCTGCTCGGCTATGCGCGGCGCATGCTCGACCTGAACGAGGAAATGGCGCAGGCGCTGGCCGGCGCCACCGTGGAAACCGCGGTGCGCATCGGTGTCCCCGAGGACTTCGTCAACGCGCAGACCACACGCGTGCTGGCCGCCTTCAGCCGCCGTCACCCACAGGTGAAACTGGAAATCAGCAGCGGCCTCAGCCGCGACCTGGCGCACGGCTTCGACCACGGTGAACTGGATCTTGTGCTGGTCAAGCAGCGACGCAACAGCCGCCAGGCGGTGCACTGCCGCCGCGAGCCGATGCACTGGATCGACAGCCTGCGCAGCAGCTGCCTGCAGCAGGACCCGCTGCCGCTGGTCACCTTCCCGCCGCGCGGGCTGTACCGCGACGAGATGATCCACGCCGTGGAAGCGCTGGGCCTGCGCTGGCGCATCGCCTTCACCAGCTCGTCGCTGAGTGGCATCCAGGGTGCCGTGGCCGATGGCATCGGCATCAGCCTGCTGCCCCGCCGCGCGGTCGCCCGCGATCATCGCATCATCGATGGTGAGCGCGACCTGCCGGTGATCGACAACTACGAAATCGGCCTGCTGCATCGTGCGGACGCCGACGATGCGGTGCGCGCGCTGGCCAGCGAGCTGTGGCGGCAGGTGCAGCGCGAACCGGATTGACCACTGCAACTGCAGTAGCGTGGGCCGCTGGCCGGCAGCCGCGACGGCAACATCGTCCCGCGTGGGGTCAGATCCGTTTTCCGAAACGGATCTGACCCCGAAGCGAAATCCGCGCATTGACCATCGAAAGCTGATCACGCCTGTCGCGCGGAAGTCACGGCTCTGCCGCTAGAGTGCCCCCTGTTTCCGTGCTCCACGGCATCGTGTCATGTCCGACGAAATCCCCGCCCGCTTCGAGCCCCTGCCCGCCGCCCTGCAGACGCACCTGAAGCACCAGCGCTCGCTGATCGCCGCGCGCGTGGCGGCCGGCTTCCCGACGTTGCCGGTGCAATGGCCGCTGGCGGCGAGCACACTGCAGCGCGTGGTCGATGCCGAGCTGATCGACCGTGCCGACTGCGATGGCTGGGAAGCGCTGGGCGTGGCGTTCGGTGACACCCTGGCCCAGCGCGTGCCGGGGCTGGCCTGGATGCAGGTCACCGACGCCTGGGGCATCGATGCAGTGCTGCGTTATGCCGGCAGCAGCCTGCAGATCGGCGCCAGCACACTGCTGCTCAAGCGCGTCGAACAGGGCGAAGTCATCGACATCGCCCACCTGCTTGCGTGGCTGGAAGCGTTCGTCGCTACCCGCGCCGACGATTACGCCTGACGACACATCGAGGTGGATCCATGCCATCCGTGGATGAATGAGACCACGCGATGGCTCCCTCCACGCACGGCGTGGATCTACAACCAGCGGCCGTCAACCACCACCCGGCGCTCCACCGGCACCCCGGCCACGGCCGCCGGGCCATGGTCCGCACGCACGGCCACGAACGTCGCCGGCCGGCCTTCGGCGATGCCGTGCTGCGGCAGCCCGATCACCTGCGCGCCATGGGTGGTGACCATGTCCAGCGCCAGCATCAGGTCGCCATCGGTGTAGAAGCCCGAGCGGTAGCCCAGCAGCATCGCGCGCTGCAGCAGGTCCCCATTGCCATACGGCCACCAGCAGTCGCGGATGTTGTCATTGCCGGCGAACATGCGCACGCCGGCGTCGTGCAATGCACGCAGCGGCGGGAACGGATGGTCGCCCGGCGCGTTGCTCATGATCGCAACGCCCGCCGTGGCCAGTGCTTCACCCACCTGCAGCGCGCGCGCCAGCGGCACGTCGCCCAGCGAGTAGGCATGGCTGACCGCAACGCGCCCCTGCAGGCCGGCGGCACGGGTGCGTGCGGCGATGCGCAGCAGCTGGGCCAGCCCGGTTTCGCCGGGCTCATGCAGGTGGATGTCCAGCTGCACGCCATAGCGCTCGGCCAGGCCGAACAGCAGGGCCAGCTGGCCTTCAGCATCGCCATCCAGCGTGGTCGGATCGATGCCTCCCAGCACCTCCACGCCCGCTGCAAGGGCCTGCTCAAGCACGGCGGCGGTACCCGGACAGGACATCACCCCGGCCTGCGGGAACGCCACCAGCTGGATCCGCATGATGTCGGCGCAGCGCAGCGCGGCCTCGCGCACTGCTTCGAGATGACGCAGGCCGGTGCTGCCGTCGACATCGACGTGACAGCGCATCGCCACCGTGCCGAAGCGGCTGCACTGGCGGATCAAGGCCTCGGCACGGTCCACCATTGGCGCCGCGCCCGCCACCGCGGCCTTCTCCACCGCCAGCCGCTCTCGCAGGCTGTTCACCGGCTGATGCGGGTGCCAGCGGTCGCCGACAAAACTCTTGTCCAGATGGATGTGGCCGTCGACCAGCCCGGGCAGGACTGCGAAGCCCTGCAGGTCGACGCATTCCGCTCCGTCGGCCGGCGAGGCCTCGCCATTGAGGCCACTGATGCGGCCGCCACGGATGTGGAAATGCAGTGGCGCGCCGTAGCGGTCTACACCGCCATGGACGAACTGAAGCGTCATCGGAAACTCCCGGAAAGCCAAGTCATGGCGCCATCCTGAGCGCTGGCACTGCCATCGGCCAACGAAATATCTGGATGCCATACATTCATCAGAACGATGAATGCCGCCGCGACGGCGGCTCGCAGCCACGCCGTGCACACGCCTGAACGGGTACCATAGGCGCCTGTTTCCGTTGTGATGCCGCATGGGCCCGTCCGACCGCCACGATCGTCTCCGCCGCTGGCAGGCCGCGTCTTTGCTGGCTGCTGCCCCGATGGCCAGCCTGTCCGCCACTGATGCGGCCGCCACCGCGCCGTTGCAGGCGCCGCCTGGCCAACAGCGCATCGCCCCGGCTGCGCTGGTCGAGCGGCTGCACCAGCATGTGCTTTCCGGGCAGAGCGCCACCGCCACCCTGGAACACTGGTGCGCCGAACACGGCCTGGCCGAACAGGCGCGGGTGCGCGCGGTGCGTGTACACGGCCAGGACAAGACAGCACCGGCCGACGTGCTGCAGGCACTGGGTGCGAAACCCGGCACCGCCCTTCGCTACCGCCGCGTGCAGCTGGTCTGTGGCAGCCGCGTGCTCTCCGAGGCCGACAACTGGTACCTGCCGGACCATCTCAGCCCGGCCATGAACCAGGTGCTGGACAGCACCGACGAACCCTTTGGCCGCGTGGTTGGCCCGCTCGGCTTCCAGCGCCAGACACTGGCTGACCAGACCTTCTGGCCACCGCGTGGCGAAGGCGACCGCGGCGTGATCCTGGAAGTGCGCGCCCTGCTGCGCGATCGCCAGCAGCAGCCCTTCAGCTACGTCATCGAGTCGTACCTGCAGCAGGCACTGCCCTAGGCCACCGGCGCCCGCCATCACAGCGGACATCGACACAGCAGAAGGCCTGGCATTGCCGGGCCTTCTGTTTGCCAGCCGGATCAGCGGAACCGGTAGTCCAGCTGCAGCCAGTACTGGCGGCCATACGGGTCGTAGTTGCCAACCGGATAGAACGGCCAGCCGCCACCGTTCCTGTCCGCCGGCGGGCGGCTGTCACGCAGGTTGTTGACGATCACGCCCACCGACAGGTTCTCGCCGAACTGGCGGAACACGCTGGCGTTGTAGGTCATGTACGGCGCGATGCGGCCACTGCCATCGGTCTTCGGCAGTGAACCGAAACGGTTGCCGTACAGCGTGGTGGTCCAGTCACCCTGGTTCCAGGTGATGCTGCCATTGGCCTTGCTGCGCCACTGGTAGTCATCCAGCGAATTGCGGATGTCACGCTCCGGATCATCGGAGAACTGCCGGTACTTGTGCTCCAGCACCACGGTATAGGCCAGGCGCGTAGTGAAGCGGCCATAGCGGCCGGCATCGAAACGCCAGTTACCCTTCAGGTCCAGGCCACGCACCGATTCGGAGGCCGCGTTGATCGGATTGATCAGCACGCGGGTCACCTGGTCCGGCTGCACGGTTGCAGTGGACGGGTTGCGGATCACCCGCGACAGCGCGTCCTGGCACAGCGGTGAACCGATATCGCGCGCTTCGCCACCCAGCGTGCGGCCCAGGCGGCAATCGGCTTCGTCGCGCAGGATGCGGCTGGTATCGAGGCTGGTGACCTCGTTGTCGATGCGGATGTCGTAGTAGTCGGCACTGAAATCCAGGCCGGACAGCGGCGACCAGACCACGCCGAAACCATAGGATTTAGCGGTTTCCGGCTGCAGCTGCGCGTTGGCGCGGTTGCTGTAGTCGATCGACAGGCCGTTGTAGTCGCAGTTGTCGTACGACTGGCCTGCGGTGCGGCAGCGCCAGTAGTCGGTCATGCCCGGGTTGTAGCCGCGGGTCTCGGTCGCGAACACGTAGTTCATGTCCGGCGCACGGAAGCTGGTCGCAGCAGAGCCGCGGATCAACAGGCTCTCGATCGGGCGGAACTCGACGCCGAAGCTCCAGGTCGCCTTGCCGATGTGCTCGCCACCGGCGCGATACTGGTCATAGCGACCGGCCAGCGTCGTGGTCAGCGATTTCAGCAACGGCAACTGCAGCTCCACGCCGGCCGCATAGCGGTCACGATCACCGCCGGCACCGATACCGGCGCTGGTGTTCCAGAACTCGCCTGTGCCCAGTCGCGGGTCCGGGCGGTTGCGGTAGCCCTGGCTGCCGGCCTCGACCACCGCCGCCAATGCAGCGTCGCCACCGGGCAGCGCGAACAAACGGCCGTTGACGCTGGCGCTGAAGGTCTGCAGCCACGCCGCATTGCGGCTTTCCTGGTAGCCGGACAGGCCCTCGTATTCGCCCGGGGTCAATGGTTTGAACAGGCGTGCCGGGTCGGGCGCATAGACCTCAACGCCATTGCGTACGCCCAGCTTCGGACCGAGCAGGTATTCGTTGATGCCGGCCAGCAGCACCGGTCGGCGGGTGCGGTTCTCGTAACGCGAGCGGCTGTAGACCGCTTCGTAATCCCAACCGCTGTCGCCGATCTGGCCACGTGCGCCGACGTTGAACGACCACGAGTTTTCCAGGAAGCGGTTGGCATTGCGCGGCAGGCCGCCGATTTCCTCCGGCGCGAAGCGGCGGTACCAGCTTTCCAGGTTGCCGGTGGTCTGGTTGTAGAAGTAGTTGCGGGCCGAGGTCCAGGTCGGTGCACGCGTGTTGTTGTAGATCCGCGCGCTGCCCACGGCGACATCGGCGAACAGGTCGGTGCTCTCGTTGACGTGGAAGGTCAGCAGACCGTAGCCGTTGAGATTGCGCTTCTGGGTCTGCACGGTCCAGTAGCTGGCGGCGGCCTCGTTGCTGCCGCAGTACCAGCCCTGTCGCGGGTTGTTGGCACGGAACACGCTGCCGCCATAGATGTCCGACGCGGCGTCGCAGCCGTTGACGCCCGGATCGATGTTGCGGCCGGTGGCAGCATTGCGCCGATAGGCGATCGCGGTCGCCTGCGGCGCCTTGCCGGCCGGGTCATCGTCCAGCGAATCCATGAAGTCGCGCTGGCGCGCGTGGATCGCCTTGCGCACGTCGAACTCGAAACCGAACAGGCCGTCCCAGCGCTCGCCGGAACTGCCGCCCACCACCTGCACGCGCTGGTTGTCACCGCCGCCCTGCTGGGTGCCGCCGGCGCGCACGTTCACGTCCACGCCTTCAAAGCGGTCCTTGAGGATGATGTTGACCACACCGGCAATGGCGTCGGAGCCGTACACCGCCGACGCACCGGCAGCCAGCACTTCGATGCGTTCGATCAGGGCGCTGGGAATGTTGGCCAGGTTGACAACGTTCACCGAGCCTTCGTAGGCCAGCGGGTAGTCGGCCTGGCGACGGCCGTTGACCAGCACCAGCGTGCGGTTCGGACCCAGCCCGCGCAGATTGATGGTGTTGGCGGCCGGCGTGAACGTATTGCCGAAATCCTCGCCCTGCACGTTGCCGGTGTTCTCGGTCAGCGCGCTGAGGGCGTCGAAGGCATTACGGTAGCCCTGTGCGTCGATCTGCTCGCGGCTGATCACCGTCACCGGCGAGGGTCCCTCGACACTGGCACGTGGAATGCGCGAGCCGGTGACCTTCACTTCCTGCAATGTGGTGGGCGCGCTTTCCTGCGCGAAGGCCGGCAGCGAGGCCAGCATCAGGGACGACAGCGCGAGCACCAGCGGACGCGGGCGCATCGCCTTGTGGGAGGCGGACATGGGCTTCCTGGGGGAGTGGGCGGGTGGTACGGGAGCCGCAGCCGGTACGACACATAACGATCCCGTAACGAAAGTGTCCTGAATGGGTGGTTTCAACGGAAATGACCAGCCCTGATGGGCTTATGCCTGAACCGAATCAGACGCGTTTACGGCACCACCCCACTTTTGCAATGAATTGCATGGCCTGGCGCGTCGGTGATGCGCATCGTGCCGGGATGACCAACAGCGCCCCTTCCACCCACTTCGCCCCACTGCGACCCGTCCTGCGCCGCCACTTGCTCCACCTCCAGGCCACGCCCATCACCCTGCGTTCGTTCCAGCGCGCCGACCTGCCACGCTGGCGTGCCTTCGACGACCGTCGCCAGCGCGGCCAACGGCCGTCCTACGGCATTGATGAAGAGGCGCGGTTCCTCGCCAGCGTCTATCGTTCACGCCTGCAGGAAGACAACGACCTGCTGGTGCTGGGTGTGTTCGACGACGTGCAGGGCGTACTGCACGACCAGCTGCATATCCGCCTGCAGTCGCTGCACTCGCGCTGCGCCGAGCTGCAATCGCTGCAGCACCGGCACCCCCATCCGCAGGCGGCACTGCGGGCACTGTGCCCGTTCCTGTTCGACGATGTCGGCCTGCACCGCCTCTTCGTGCTGCTGCCGCCAGGCTGCACCAGCCCGTTTGCCCAGGCGCTGCAGGCCCATGGGTTCATCCGCGAAGGGATCCTGCGCGACTACCATCTGGACGCGCAGGGATGGCATGACCGTCAGCTGCTGGCGCTGACCGCGTCGGCCTGGCGCAGCTGCCAGCAGCCGATCGGCTAGCGCACCCGCTCCAGTGCCGCACCGGCACCGGTCAAGACCGTGCAGGCATGGTCCTGTAGTTCCTCGCCGCTGGCATCGTTGCCGCTGGCGGCATCCACGCGGGTAGCCAGCAGGATGAAGCCGGGGCCGCCCTGCACCTCGCCGCGCCCGGCCACCACCAGGCTCCACTGGCCCACATCGCCCACGCCGCTCAGGCCATAGGCCAGCAGATTGAGCGGATTGGCGGTCAGTTCTGCACCGGGCAGCAGATAGGCCTGGTACTGATGCCCGCGCAGCGGCACCGGAAACGGTGACCAGCGCGGACCGAGCGCACCGGCATGTGCATCCAGTGCCTGCAGCACATCCGCGCGCAGGCAGTCGACATGGATATGCAGCTGGTGCTGCGAGCGACCGTGCGGCGAATTCAGTGCCAGGCTGGCCACGCTGCGCGGCAGCGGCCGGCCCAGGGCCTGTTCGGTATGCCCGCGCGCCTGCCAGGCGGCCGCAAAATAGTTGGGTACCCCACGCTGGTACAGGCCGTGGCTCTCGATGCCACTGACCTTGTCCAGCGGCATCAGCAGGAACTGGTAGTCACCGTGCGCATCCTTGACCAGCACGTCGCGGCGGTCGGCCGCCGTCTCCACCCGCAGGCAACTGCCACGCGGTCCTTCCACCGCCTTGCAGTCACGCTCGATCAAGCGCCACAGCGCATCGGAATGGGCCGGCGGTGGAGGTGGCGCGCTGGCGCAGGCGGACAACAGCAGCAGGGACGACAGCAGCAAAGGGCGCAGGGACACGGCAGCAACTCACGGAACAGGCACGGCAGACGGCGCCGCGCTGCATTCTAGCCAGTGCAGTGCTGCAGTCAGTAGGTGCCGAACGGCACTTCAACCACGAACGGGGCCTCGCCGTCGCCGCCCTGCAGGGTGTAGCGGTCCAGCGCGCCATCATCATCGGCGTGCGGCTGGCGCTGGAAATGCACGGAATAACGGTTGTCGCCCAGCAGGACGGCACTGCCATCGTCCTCCAGGGCGGCGCCCTCGGGGATCAGCAGCCCACCCAGGTCGCTGTAGGCCCCGGGCACATCGGCGAAGCCGTAGTCTGCCAGTTCGTCCACACGCTGCATCGCATAGACATGCGGCAGATAAGGACGCGCCGGGCTGCGGCCATTGCTCAGGTCGGTCACCCAGGCCTGCGGCAGGTGGTACTGCTCGCGCAGCGCGGCCACGCCCAGCGACGGGCTGGCCACCTGCAGGCAACACACCGCCCGCTTGCCTTCACGGTCGAGGACGGCGAAACGGTCGCCGCGGGTCGCCGCCTGCGGCAGCATGGCGAAGGCCAGATTGCGCTGGGCCGGCGCGTAGCCGGCCTCGGTCTGAAGGTTGCGCCACGCGCCGAACACCGGCGTTTCCGCGGCTGCGGCCGGCACTGGCTCGGCGGCAGTGGCGGCACACGCCACGGCCAGCACCGATACTGCAAGTACCGTCATCGCCCTGCGCTTGTCGCGGAAACTGTCTGCCGTCATACCGTATCCAGCACCTGCACCGGAATGGCCCGGCCTGCCCGCTGGCGCGATGCCAGTCATCCCTCCCACTATGCAGTGGCTACGCCGTGCCGGCAATGACCGGGGCGCTGACGCCTTTCGCGCGCCGGGTGCTATCGTTCCGCCCATCTTCCCTGCGCAGGAGCGCTGCATGTCCGCCTTCCGTCTGTCCCTGTTGCTACCCGCGTCGGCCCTGCTGCTGTCGGCCTGCGTCAGCACCCCCGGTCCGCAGGTCAAGGGTACCGGCCACTGCGACGCCAGCCAGCTGGGCTGGGCAATCGGCCAGCCTGCCAATGAGCCCAACATCCGCCGCCTGTCCAGCGAAAGCGGTGCCGGCCTGGTCAACCCGATCGGCCCCAACACCATCACCACCAAGGACATCCGCCACGACCGCCTGCGTGTGTACGTGGACAAGGACAACATCATCACCGCCACCCGCTGCGAGTAGGCGCTGTAGAGCCGAGCCCATGCCCGGCTGCGCTTCCGTGACAGCCGAGCGCAGGCTCGGCTCTACAGCTCAGGGCTCGGTATACCCCGCGCAGTCCGGCAGCGCCTGGTCGGGGTGGAACACCCCATCACTGAAGCGGAACAACCGCGTGTAGCTGCACGCCGGGTCCTGCTCGGTGCGCAGGTCCTTCTTCTTCAACGGCCCCTTGGCCAGCGAATCCTCGAAGCGTGAGACACCGGCCGGGAACCGCGTCGCCACCGTCTGGTAGCGCAGCACCGGCATGCCCCCGGCGGCGGTATCCAGCGCCAGCCTTGCCGAGAACCCGTACTCGTCGTGGCAGGCACCGGCGCGCTGCTTCATGTCCTGCTCGCTGAAACAGGCGCGGATCATCGCGTTGCCCAGCCATGGCAGGGTCAGCACGTCGTCGTCCACCTGGATGTCATCCTGCAGGTGACGCACGCGCGCCAGCTGCAGCGTGGACGCGTCGGCACCACCGCCTGAGTACATCGTGCTGAATTTGACGATACCGCCCACCAGCACGTTCTGGCGGGCGCGCTGCCGCGGGTCGCTCACTGCCTCATCGCTGCCAACGCCAGGCGCAAGCCGCACGATCCACGGCCACAGCGAAAGCTCGCTTTCCTGCGGCACGTCGATGCTGACGTGGTAGACGTGCGGCTCGCTTTCGCCGGCCTCCCGTTCAGAGACTTCCAGCGTCGTCGGCCGATCGCCGTCCTCGGCCACCGGCTGCACACGCACGCACCAGGCACGATCGAGGGTGCAGTACTGCATGCGTGCTTCGCCCTGCCCTCCCTGTTCCAGCACCTGCCCCAGCGGCTCCATCACGTTGCCGGCGGCGTCGCGCTGCTGCGGCAGGATCGCGGACTGCGCCAGCACCAGCAGCGGTGTTGCCAGCAATGCAGCGCATAGGGTCGCGCGGGCAACGATGGTGGGCATGGGCGGCTCCTGCGTACGGGATTCCGATGGTAACCGCTGTCCGGGTGGGGCTGAGCCATGCTCGACGGCTGTCTGTCGGGAAGAGCAGCCGAGCATGGGCTCGGCTCTACATCATCCGCAGTCGCAGCCACCCCACCCTTTTTCCTTCGAGGTCTGGCCGATGCCCGGATTGAACGTATTGCTCGGGTCCAGCTGCCGATAGAACCCGGCCAGGGCCGGCTTGGCCGGGTACAGGTGGCCGACATTGTGCTCGGCCGGATACTCGGCGCCGCGCTGGTCCAGCAGCGCCCACATCGCGTGCTCGATCGCCATCGGGTCTTCGCCCTTGCGTGCGATGTAGTCCTGGTGGAACACATGGCACAGGAAGTGCCCGTAATACAGCTTGTGCAGCAGGCGGCCATCGATATCGGCCGGCAACTGCTCGAACCAGTCGGCATCATCGCGGCGCAGGGCGATGTCCAGCGCCACGATATCCTGCACCTGGTCCCGATGCACTTCGCGGTAGCGCACCGCCGCGCCGGCCACCGCGAAGCGATGCAGGAACGCCTTGCGCCCCTCATCGGCCGTGCAGTGGAAGTAACCACCCTCATGATCGGCGAAGAAGCCGCGCAGCCAGGCCTCGGTTGCCGCCGCGTCCTGTGCGGAGACCTTCAGCAACAGGTGATGCTCGTAGCGCTGGCGGAATTCACCCATGCGCCTGGGCAGGTGCGAGGGCAGCAGGCCGGTCAGCACCTGCATCACCCGGTCGGTCACCCCGCGCAGGCCCAGCCGCTCGAACCATCCATCGACCCGGCTCTTCAATGCGAACGCGGCGGGCACACGGGAAGTGCCGAGGCGGTCGATCAACAGGAAGCTGTCCTTGCCGTAGCGCTCGCCGATGTCATAGGCATCGCGGTGGATGTACTCGCCGGCAATCGGCAGGCGCTCGAAGCCGGTCAGCAGCTGGCGCCGGATCGCAGTGAGGCTGTCGGTGCGGTTGCTGCCGATGTAGAAGACCTCGGCGGGCTCCTTTTCGAAGGTATCCAGGCGCACCGCGAACACCGCCAGCTTGCCGGCCGAACCGGCCGCTTCGAAGTGGCGGCTGGGGTCGGCGTTGAAGCGTGCCGGCGTATCGGCATCGACCCGGCGCACTTCCTCGGCGTAGCGTGGATCAGACGCGGCGCGGCCATCGCCGTCACCCACGTCCTCAGCGGCATAGTCACCGGCCTGCAGGCGCTGCAGGATCTGCTCGGGCGTATCACCCAGCGCGATGCCGAGGTGGTTGACCAGCTGCAACTGGCCCTGCGCATCGACCTGCGCATACAGCGCCAGCTCGGTATAGGCCGGGCCACGGCGCACCAGCGCGCCGCCGGAGTTGTTGCAGATGCCGCCCAGCACCGAGGCGCCGATGCAGGAGGAGCCGATCACCGAATGCGGTTCGCGGCCCAGCGGTGCCAGGGTCTGCTCCAGGCGGTCGAGCGTGGCGCCGGGCAGGCACAGCACCTGGCGGCCCTCGTTCAACAGCTGGATGCCGGTCAGGCGCAGCGTGCTGACCAGCACGATCGGGCGCCCATAGTCGTCCCCATCCGGGGTCGAGCCACCGGTCAGGCCGGTATTGGCCGCCTGCAGGATGATCGCCGCTCCGCCCTGCACCGCTGCCTGCAGCACATACCACAGTTCCAGCAAGGTACCTGGGCGCACCACCGCCAGCACCGGGCCATCGCCGAAGCGGTAGCCACGACGGAAGCGGCGCGTGGCCTTGTCGCCGGTCAACACATGGCGGCTGCCGACCGCGTCGCGCAACTGCGCCAGCACGGCGTCATGGCCACTCATGGCAGGTTGACCAGCGAATCGCGCCCGATGTCGGCGATGCGGCGCGCGCCGGTCAGTGTCATCGCCACGCGCATCTCCTTGGCGATCAGGTCCAGCAGGTTGGCCACGCCGGCCTCGCCCTGCGCGGCCAGCGCATAGACGAAGGCGCGCCCCAGCAGCACGGTATCGGCCCCCAGCGCCAGCATGCGCACCACGTCCAGGCCGGTACGGATGCCCGAATCGGCGAGGATCTTCAGGTCGCCCTGCACCGCATCGGCGATGGCCGGCAATGCACGTGCGGTAGACAGCACGCCATCCAGCTGGCGACCACCGTGGTTGGAAACCACGATGCCATCGGCACCGAACCTGACCGCATCGCGCGCATCATCCGGGTCGAGGATGCCCTTGATCACCATCGGGCCCTTCCAGAACTCGCGGATCCACTCCAGGTCCTTCCACGAAATGGACGGATCGAAGTTGCTGCCCAGCCAGCCGATGTAATCCTCCAGCCCGGTCGGGTTGCCGCGGTAGGTGGAGATGTTGCCCAGGTCATGCGGACGGCCGAACAGGCCGACGTCCCACGCCCAGTGCGGATGGGTGACGGCCTGGCCGATGCGGCGCAGCGAGGCATTCGGGCCGCTCATGCCGGAGTGTGCATCACGGTAGCGCGCGCCCGGCACCGGCATGTCCACGGTGAACACCAGCGTGGTCACGCCGGCGGCCTGTGCCCGCTCCAGCGCATTGCGCATGAAGCCACGGTCGCGCAGCACGTACAGCTGGAACCACATCGGCCGCTGGATGGCCGGTGCCACTTCCTCGATCGGGCACACCGATACGGTGGACAGGGTGAACGGGATGCCCCGGCTGTCGGCCGCGCGCGCCGCCTGCACTTCACCGCGGCGGGCATACATGCCGGTCAGGCCGACCGGCGCCAGCGCCACCGGCATTGCCAGCGTTTCGCCGAACAGCTCGGTTTCCAGGCTCAGGTCGGACATGTTGCGCAGGATGCGCTGGCGCAGCGCGATGTCGGACAGGTCGGAAACGTTGCGCTTCAGCGTGTGCTCGGCATACGCGCCGCCATCGATGTAGTGGAACAGGAACGGCGGCAGCCGGCGTTGCGCTGCGGCACGGTAATCGGTGGAGGCGGAGATGATCATGGGGTCAACCGTGTGGGGAAGGCAGGCGCGAGGCCCGCGCACGCCGGGCTTCGTTGTCATCGAGCGTGCGCAGCGTGGTGTGCACGAACTCGAGGTGGGCATGCGCGGCGGCGCGCGCGCGTTCGGGGTCGCCGGCCAGCACCGCATCCATCATTTCGCGGTGCTGGTCGGACAGGGGCGAGAAGGTCCTCGCCGAGGTGTAGAGCTTCTCGCGGCTCTGCGAGATGTTGGTCTGCAGCAGTTCGAACAGGCCGCGCATCACCTGCAGCAGCACCAGGTTGTGGGAGGCCTCGGCGATGGACAGGTGGAAGGCCGCGTCAGCCTCTGCTTCACCGGTGGGGTCGTCCTTGCCGTGCGCGTCCATCATGGTCTGGAAGGCCTGCGCGATGCGCATACGGTCCTCATCGGTGGCTCGCAGCGCCGCATGCCAGGCAGTGGCACCTTCCAGCGCGTGGCGGATCTCCAGCACGTCAAAACGGTATTCCGGGTCGCCCTGGAACAGCGGCAGGTACGGCGCCAGCGGTTCATCCAGCGCCTGCCGCGCGCGCGCCGCCGGTTCGGCCACGTAAGTGCCGCCACCGATGCGTGCGGTCAGCAGGCCCTGGCTGGCCAGCTGCGCGATGGCCTCGCGCAGCGCGGTGCGCGAGACCCCCAGCTGCACCGCCAGGGTGCGCTCGGCGGGCAACCGGTCGCCCGGCCGCAGCCGCTGTTCCTGCACCAGGCCGCGCAGCTGCGCGGCCACCCTGTCCGAAATACGTTGCGTGCTCATGGCGCCATTGTGGCCCGAAGCGCACAGCGGGTGGTCGGCCAGCCATGCATGGCTCAGGGAATCATCCAGGTCAGCCAGTAGGCCTGGGCCAGGGTGATCAGGCCGACCATCGTGGTGAAAATCAGGCTGTGCTTGACGGTAAAGCGGAACAGGTCCGACTCCTTGCCGGCCAGGCCGACCGCCGCGCAGGCAATGGCGATCGACTGCGGCGAGATCATCTTGCCGGTAACGCCGCCGGTGGTGTTGGCCGCCACCAGCAGCACGTCGGATACGCCGATCTGCTGCGCGGTGGTGGCCTGCAGCGCCGAGAACAGCGCATTGGACGAGGTATCCGAACCGGTCAGGAACACGCCCAGCCAGCCCAGGAACGGCGAGAAGAACGGGAACGCATCGCCAGTGTGTGCCAGTGCCAGCGCCAGTGTTGCCGACAGGCCCGAGTAGTTGGCGATGAAGGCGAAGGCGAGCACCATGCCGATCGAGTAGATCGGCATGCGCAGCTCACGCACGGTTTCGCCGAAGGTCTGCAGCGCCGAGCGGGCCTGCATGCGCAGTGCGATGATCGCGATCACCGCCGCAAGGATGATCGCGGTGCCGGTGGCCGAGAACCAGTCGAATTTGTAGATCGCCTCATAGCTGAGCGGCGCGTCGACGATCGGCGGCATCTTCTGCACCCTCTGGTCCAGGCCCGGCACCGGGAGCTTGAGCACCCAGCCTTCCAACGGGCCGCCTGCCGCGAACAGCGACTTGAACGGCCTGATGCTCCACAGCGTGACCATCGCGGTGAGGATCAGGAACGGCGACCACGCCTTGGCGATCTGGCCGACGCTGTAGCGTGGTGCCTCCAGTGCCTGCGCGGCCGCCTCGGCGCTGGTTTCGGTATCGAAGCGGAAGATCCGTGCCGGCTTCCAGCGGCGCAGGAACAGGGTCAGGCACACCAGCGACGCCAGCGAGGCGGTGATGTCCGGCAGCTCCGGGCCGATGAAGTTCGAGGTGAGGTACTGCGCGATGGCGAACGAGCCACCGGCCACCAGCACCGCCGGCCAGGTTTCCCTGATGCCACGCCAGCCATCCATGATGGCCATGATCCAGAACAGCACGATCACAGTCAGGAACGGCAGCTGGCGGCCGGCCATCTGGCCGATCTCGAATGCATCCAGGCCGGTGACCTGCCCGGCCACGATGATCGGAATGCCCATCGCACCGAACGCCACCGGCGCAGTGTTGACGATCAGGCACAGGCCGGCGGCATACAGCGGCTTGAAGCCCAGCCCGACCAGCAGCGCCGCCGTGATCGCCACCGGCGCACCGAAGCCGGCCGCGCCTTCCAGGAAGGCACCAAACGCGAAACCGACCATCAGCATCTGCAGGCGCTGGTCTTCGGTCACCGACAGGATCGAGGCGCGGATGATGTCGAACTGACCGGTCTTGACCGAGACCTTGTAGAGGAACACCGCGCCGATGATGATCCAGGCGATCGGCCACAGGCCGTAGACGAAGCCGAAACCGGCCGCGCCCAGCGCCTGGCTCAACGGCATGCGGTAGAACAACAGGGCCACGCCAAGCGCGATGGCCACGGTGATCGTGCCGGCCAGCCAGCCCTTCATGCGCAGCACCGCAAGGGCAACGAAGAAGAACGCGATCGGCAGCAGCGCGATCAGGCTGGACAACCACAGGTTGCCGGCGGGGTCGTACAGGTGTTGCCAGGGCTGCATGAAGGCTCTCGACTGGGGCGGGATGTGCTCCACCGCAGGCGGTGGGTCGCCGTGGCTGTCGACTATTGATCGTACCAATAATGATTTCGATCAGACCACTTGCAGCGGATTTAACCGCCGCTCCGACGAAGTGCCTATTAGACCATAGGGCTAGACTTCATATTGGTCCGACCATTACGGCTCTCATGGTAGTGGCGGCCGCTGGCCGGCAACTAGACCTTCCCTACGGAATCCTTTTCTCCAACCGCCGCATCACCGCCAGCACCAGCACGCACAGCACGCTCACCCCGATGGCGATCACGTACTTGCTGATCCCCACCGCAATCCCGATGGCCGCTGCCATGATCAGCGAGCTGGCCGTGGTCAGGCCGCTGACCTGGTCCTCGCGTGACCCACGCAGGATGGTGCCAGCGGCAACGAAGCCGACACAGGCCACCACCGCTTCGATCAGGCGCACCGGATCGACCTGCAGCAGGTCGCGGTAGCGCTCCTGCTGGAAATGCTCGGCCACCGAGTCGCCGAGGCCGACGATCAGCGCAGCGGCCCCCGCGATCAGCATGTGCGTACGCAGGCCAGCGGCGTGCTTGCCCATCTCGCGCTCGACGCCGAGCACGCCGCCAAACAGCATCGCTGCGGCTACGCGCAGCAGGATCGAGACATCCTGGGTGAGTTCCATGGTCAAGCTCCGGGGTTTTCCCGGAGCGTCGCGTGGCCCCCGTGGCACAGAGGTGAAGGCCACGCCACAGTCCGTTCACCCGGTAGCGCCGGGCGACACCCGGCGGCACCGCACCCTGCGTTCAACGCATCACTGCGCCAGGTAGCCACCATCGATGGCGTAGTACGCGCCGGTCGCAAACGAGGCGTCGTCGCTGGCCAACCAGGCCACCAATGCCGCCACTTCCTCGGCCGTGCCCAGCCGCTTCAGCGCGTGCCGTCCTTCCAGCGTGGCGCGCACCTTCGGGTCCATCTTCTCCAGCAGCGGTGTGCTGATGAAACCCGGACCCACCGCGTTGACACGGATGCCGTCGGCCGCATGTTCCCACGCGGCGGTCTGGGTCAGCCCGACCACGCCGTGCTTGGCCGCCGCGTAAGCGGTGGAACCGGCATAGCCCACCTGGCCCAGGATCGAGGCCATGTTGATGATGCTGCCGCCGGTTCCAGCGGCCCGCATTGCCTGGATCTGCGCCCGCTGGCACAGGAACACACTGGTGAGGTTGACGTCGATGACCCGCTGCCAGCCCTCGATCGGATAGTCGCCGCTGCTGGCCGCCGGCCCGCCGATACCGGCGTTGTTGACCGCCACGTGCAGGCCGTCAAGTTCCTTGACCGTGCGCTGCACCGCCGCCTCCACCGCTGCATCGTCGGTGACGTCCAGCGCGATGCCGATGGCCTGTGCGCCGGTGCTGCGCAACTGCGCCACGGTGGCATCCACCGCATCCTGCTTGAGGTCCCAGACCGAAATACGGGCACCGGATGCGGCCAGCGTCTGTGCCACGGCCAGGCCGATGCCCGACACGCCGCCGGTCACGATCGCGGTCTTGCCGGTCAGCTGGTAATCAATCATCTGCATTCTCCATCGGTGGGGGGAGCGATGCGGCGCGCGGCCGCCAATCCATCACCTTACGCCGGCCGCTGTGACGAGCAGACCAACAGCCTGTCCGCGGATGATCGTTCCAGCAATGAAACCTCAACCGAAGTTCATGTAGGGAATCAAGTACGGATATAGCGGCAAAACGCTGGCGTATGTCCGGCACCCCGTTCAACTTGGCCGTAATGACCAATCGGTTTGACCGTATTCAAATCCCCTGCGAATGATTCGCAGCGACAATGGGAAACGTTTCCAGTTTCTTCGACACATTTTTTCCAACCTGGCGTTTTCCGGCCTTCCAGGCTGCCCGCTACGCGGGGCAGCACATGGGCCATGGTGCCAGCGCCTCCCCTCCTGTACGTGACGAGCGATGTCCCGATACTTCACCTTTGCCGATTACCGCCGCTTCGGCCAACGCCACGGCTTCGATTACCGCGCTGATCCGGAACACCTGCGCGACGACCAGTGGGCCGGCCGCGGCGAAGTCAACGAACAGTTCATGCGCGGTGGCATGAGCCTGATCGCCTCCGACGTGCATAACCGGTTCCCCTATGTGGCGACCGCGCAACAGCGGCCCGGGCTCGCCATCCGCGTGATGCTGCAGGGTCAGGTCGACGTGCGTATCCCGCGACGCGGAAGTTTCACCCTGCGTGCCGGCACCGCGATGACCGCCCACCATCGCGACCAGATCGAGATGACCGGCGCGCACCCCGGCGAAACGCGCCTGCGCGGGGTCAGCGTGATCGTGCCGGGTGGCATCGACGCGGATGTTTTCCAGATGCCACAGTTGGAAAAAGCGCTTGGCACGCACCTGGAATGCCGCCACTGGGCCATTCCCCACGCCATGCTGCCGGTGCTGGGCCAGTTGTTCGACAGCCCGTGGCAGGACGGCATCGACGCGCTGTGGCGCGAAGGCGTGGCATTGCAGCTGCTGGCCCTCGGCCTGCAGGCCGAGGATCTGCAGACCGACCCGGTGCGCACGCTGCGTGCCGGCCAGCGCGAGCGCCTGGAACGGGTACGCAGTTACCTGCATGACGACCCCAGCCATGCACACAGCCTGGTCGAGCTGGCCCGGCTGGCCTGCATGAGCCCCAGCTCATTGCGCCGCCATTTTGCCCAGCAGTATGGAAGTTCGGTGTTCGACTACCTGCATGAACAGCGCATGCGCCATGCCGAACAGGGCCTGCGCGAAAACGGATGGACGGTTGAGCAGGCCGCCGCCGCCAGCGGCTACCGCCACCCCAGCAACTTCGCCGCCGCGTTCCGCAAGCGCTTCGGTCTGGTCCCCAGCCGCTGGCGTACGGGCCCCTCGAAGGTGGGGTGAGGATCCCCGCTCCGGTAGGTGTCGACCTTGGTCGACACGCTCCTGCACCGTCGCCGATGCCGGCCAGCGGCCGGCACTACCGCCGCCGGGCATCGCGCACCCGGCGTACCTCATCAACCTCAATACACCGGCAGATCGATGTAACTGGCCTGCGCTGCGCTGTGCCAGACCCGCTGCGTGGCCTTCTGGTAATCGCCCGGCTTGGCCAGGTAGATGTTCGGCACGTAGGTCTGCGGATTGCGGTCATACAGGGGGAACAGGCTGGACTGCACCTGCACCATCACCCGATGGCCCTTCTGGAAGGTGTGGTTGGCGTTGGGCAGGTCGAAGCGGTACGGCAGCACCTGGTTGGCGGCCAGCGGCTTCGGATCGCTGAAGCTTTCGCGGTAACGGCCACGGAAGATCGCCAGCGACACCGGCAGCTCGTAGCCACCCATCTCAGGCGTCGACGCTTCCTGGTCCGGATACACGTCGATCAGCTTCACCACCCAGTCGCTGTCGGTGCCACTGGTCGAAGCCTGCAGGTGCACCACCGGCGCGCCGCCAATGCGCAGCGGCGCGGTCAGCGGTTCGGTGATGAAGGTCAGCACGTCCGGGCGGCCATCAACGAATCGCTGGTCCTTGACCAGCCAGGTGGTCCACATGTCGCGGTCGCCGAAGCGGACCGGGCGCGGCACGAACGGTACCGGCTTGGCCGGGTCGGACACGTATTCCTCGAAGTCCCCCTCGCCCGCCGCCGGTGCCTGGAACGCCAGCTTGCCGCCAGCGCGCAGGTACAGCGGCTTGCTGCTGGCGGCACAGCCCTTGTCGCAGCTGCGCGGCCAACCCTTCAGGCGCTCCCAGTGGTTCTCGCCGGTGTTGTAGATCAGCACCGGCGGCGTATCGGCCTTCGGCGCGCCATCCACCAGGTACTGGTCGAAGAACGGCTTGAGCACATCGCGACGGAACTGCAGCGCGGTATCGCCATCGAACTTCAGCGCACCCAGCTCGCTGCCGCCGTAGTTCACCTGGCTGTGCCGCCACGGGCCCATCACCAGGTAGTTGCGGTTGTTGCCGCTGTCGCGCCCTTCCATCGCCTGGTAGGCGTGGTTGGCACCCCACATGTCTTCCTGGTCCCACAGGCCCTGCAGCCACATGGTCGGCACCTTCAACGGTGTCTTGGCCATCACCGCGTCCAGCGCCTGGCCCTGCCAGAAGCCATCATAGGCCGGGTGCTCGACCAGCTTCTTCCACCAGGTCAGCTGGTCCACGCCGGTGAAACGCGCGTAGTCACCGGCCGAACCGAGGCGCAGGAAGGTGCTGTAGTCGTCATAGCCGAGGCTGGGCAGCGGCGTGCCCTTGCCGCGCTTCTCGGTCTGCATTGCGAAATAGTTGAAGTTGACCTGGCGGAACGCACCGTAGTTGAGCCAGTCGTCACCCATCCAGCCATCGACCATCGGGCTCTGCGGCGCGGCCACCTTCAGTGCCGGGTGCGGGTCGGTCAGCGCCATCACCACGGTGAAACCCTCGTACGACGAGCCGAGCATGCCGACCTTGCCGTTACTCTCCGGCACGTTCTTCACCAGCCAGTCGATGGTGTCCCAGGCGTCGGTGGAGTGATCCACCCTGGTGTTGTTCAACGGCCCGCGCAGCGGCCGGGTCATCACGTAATCGCCTTCGGAGCCGTACTTGCCACGGATGTCCTGGAACACGCGGATGTAGCCGCCGTCGACGAACACCTCGTCGCCCTGTGGCAGCAGGTCGCGCATGCGCGGCGAATCACTGCGGTTGGCGCGGCCGGCGGCATCGTAGGGGGTGCGGGTCAGCAGGATCGGGGCATTGCGGGCACCCTTGGGCACCACGATCACCGTATACAGCTTGGTGCCATCACGCATCGGCACCATCACCACGCGCTTGTCGTAGTCACGACCGACATCGGGGGCAACGAAGGGCTTGCCGCTGATGTCCGGGGTCATCGGCGGGGTATCGGCGGCCAGCACGGCGCTGGACAGGCAAAGGGCAATGGCTACAGCGACGGCACGCACACGCATGGACAACCCCTCCCGGCAGGAAAGCTCCAAGCCTACTCCTGCCCCGAGCCATGAAGTGTGTGCGGGCTTTGCATTCTGCGGTGGATGCAGGCAGGACTGATGGCACATGTGCGGCCAATGTGGGAGCAGTGCGTCCTGTAGAGCCGAGCCCACGCTCGGCTCAGACCGCCGCGACCTACCCGAAGAGCAGCCGAGCGTAGGCTCGGCTCTACAACATCAGGCCACCACCACCTCATGCAGTGCCAGCCAGCGCCAGCGACCCTCTTCCTGCCGCAGCACCGCCAGTGACTCCCGCCATGCAGGCGTGCCGCCATCGAGCGAATGCCCTTCGCGATAGCGCAGCACCGCCAGCGGTGAAGGCGCTTCCACCGCGTGCACGGCGTCGATGGAAATCCGCAGCCCGGGGCGCGCCCCGTGACCGCCCGCGAACAACGCCTGCACGGCTTGCCGATCCAATCGGCGACCCGCGATGCCGACCATGCTGAAGTCCGCGCTGAAGTGCGCCATCAGATCCTCCAGCGCATCGGCGCCGACATCGGCACGGAACCAGGCCTGCAGCTTGTCGTGCAGGTGGTGGATTTCATATTCTGCGGTGGTATCCATCAGATGTTCTCCGGTTGCGAAAGGGTGAGCAACTGCGGCCGGCGCAGCAGCGCCATCGGCAGCAGGGTCAGTACCGCGGCCAGACCCAGCGCCATGCCGGTGGCGTGGGCCGGCAGCCATTGCATGGTCAATGCCAGCAGCAGCGCGATGGCCGCGGTGCCCAGGCAGAAGCTGAGCTGGCGGTTGAGGTTCCAGAGTGCGCTGGCATCGCCCAATGCTTCGCCCTCGACCCCATGGAAGGCCAGCGTCTGCGCGGTGCTGCTGCACAGGCTGCCGCCGGCGCCCATCAGCGCGAACAGCAGCCCGGCCAACGCGAAGGCCGGCTGCGGCAGCAGCGCCATCAACAGCAGGCCGCTGGCCTGCAGGAGCATGCCCGTACGCAGTACCGTGGCCGGGCCGAAGCGCGCCAGCAGGCGCTTGCTGGCCGTGATCGCAATGGCCGAGGCCAGCGCCCAGGGCAGCATCAACGCGCCGATGCGTGCCGCGCTGTAACCGGCCTGGTGCAGCTGCAGGGTACTGACCAGCTGGCTGCCGATGAACACACCGGGCACTGCCAGATAGACCAGCATCGCCAGGCGCAGGCCCCGATGGGACAGCAGCGACCAGCGCAGCAGGGGCTGCGCCTGCTGCCGTGCATGCCGCAGGTGGGCCGCCGCCAACAGCATTGCGATCAACAGCAGTACGGCACCGGCGGCCCGATGGCCGGGTTCACCCAGCCAGGTCAACGCCAGCAGCAGCGCGCCCAGCGCCAGCATCGCGGTGGACAGCGCATAGGCCTGCAGGCGCGGCGCACTGCGCGCGCCATCGGCCGGCATCCAGGCCAGCACCAGGCTGATCGCCACCACCGCCAACGGCAGGCTGGCCCAGAGCACGCCGCGCCAGGACAACCACTGCACCAGCAACCCGCCCAGCGCCGGCGCCAGTGCGGGCACCAGCAGCGCCACCAGCAGGATGCGGCGGGTCAGCGCGCCACGCTGGTCCGGCGTGCACTGTCGGTACGCTGCCGCCTGTGCCACCGGAATCAGCAGGCCACCGGCCAGCCCCTGCAGCAGGCGCCAGCCCAGCAGCCAGCCGATACCCGGTGCGGCGCCGGCCAGCACAGCGGCAACCGCGAACAACAGCAACGCCACCAGCAGCAGGCGACGCTCACCACAGCGCGCGGCCAACCAGGGCGCCAGCGGAATCACCACGCTCAGGCCCAGCATGTAGGCGGTGCCCACCCAGGCCAGGGTACCGACATCAGCGTGCAGTTCCGCTGCCAGTGCCGGATAGGCCACCGTGGCGATGAACATGTTGACCAGATCCAGGGCGAACACCAGCAGGAAGATCGCCTCATGGCGCAGGCGGGGGGACGGCATCGGCGGTGCTCCAGCAGAGAGACCGCCAGCATGCCGCCCGGGAGCTGTTGGAAAAACACGACAACACCTGCAACACTGTCAAATCTGTTTTGACAATGAACCGCCATGGTCAGTCTCGATCGCTTCGATATCTTCCGTGCCGTGGTCGAGGCCGGCAGCCTGACCGCAGCGGCCGATCGGCTCGGCCTGAGCCGTGCGGTGGTCAGCTTCAACCTGAAACGGCTGGAGCAGGAGCTGGGCGTGACCCTGCTGCTGCGCAGTACCCGCCACCTGGCCCTGACCGACGCTGGCGAACAGTTCCTGCAGCACTGCGTACAGGCGCTGGATGCCGCGCAGGCGGCAATCGATGCCGCGCGGCGCGACCAGCACCAGCTGCAGGGTGTGCTGCGCCTGACCACCACCCCGGAGTACGCGCAGCTTCGCCTGATTCCCGCACTGGAAGCCTTCCGTGCGCGGCATCCGGCCCTGCAGCTGCACCTGTCCACGTCTCCCGCGCCGGCAGACCTTATTCCCGAGCGCTTCGACCTGGCGATCCGTCTTGGCCGTCTGCCCGATTCGGGCCTGCATGCCAGTGAACTGGAACGGCACCCGCTGTGCGCGGTGGCGGCTCCGTCCCTGCTGGCACGCCTGCCCTCTGCCGATGCGGCCAACGACCCCGTGCAACTGGGCACCCTGCCCCGCCTGGGTTACCCGCGCCTGGCCGACGTGCCGGTGGTCGCGCCCGACGGCAGCGACGCCTTGTTTGCCACCAATCCGGGCAATGCAGTGGTGCGCGTGGATGGTGCCAGCAGCCTGCGCGCCTTCGCCGTGGCCGGCGCCGGGGTCACCGTGCTGCCACGCTGGCTGATCGAGGACGACCTGGCCCGGGACCGCCTGCGCCCGGTGCTGCGCCAGCACCGCTTCCCGCAGCAGAGCGTGTACGCGGTCTACCCGCACAGCACGCAGCCCTCGCCGAAGGTGCGGCAGCTGATCGATTTCCTGCGCGGGTGGTTCGCCATATGAAAAGGGGACGGAGGGGATTAAGTCGTTTATGCATAAACGACTTAATCCCCTCCGTCCCCTTTTTCAGGCACGGCCCTTGCGGGCCGTGCCTTCAAGCCTCAGCGCAGCACCTGCTCCACCAGCTGCACGTCCACCGTCTGCAGCGGTTCGGCGGCGTTGCGCGACAGCTGCACCTGGTAGGTGCCACCGTCGATCTTCCACTGGCGCGCCTGTGCATCGTAGTGGGCCAGCGTCTTCGGCTCGGCTTCGATGCGGATGCGGCGCTGTTCGCCCGGCTGCAGGGTCACCTTGTCATAGCCGATCAGGCGGATCGGCGTGGTGCTGCCGGCCGGCAGCTTCAGGTACAGCTGGGCCACGTCGGCACCGGCGCGCTTGCCGGTGTTGCGGATGTCGACGCTGGCGACCAGGCGCGAACCTTCCACGCTCACCTTCAGGTTGTCATAGGCGAACGAGGTGTAGGACAGGCCATGGCCAAAGGCGAAGGTCGGGGTCAGGCCCTTGGCCGCCATCCACTTGTAGCCGACGTTGGCGCCTTCGATATCGAAATCGAACACATCACCGAACGGCTTGGCCGGCTTGAAGCCGAGGCCGTCGATGTGCGGGCGCGGCAGCTGCGATTCGTCCGTCACCCAGGTCACCGGCAGGCGGCCGGACGGATTGACCTGGCCGGTCAGCAGTGCGGCAATGCCTTCGCCACCGCGGATGCCCGGGTACCAGGCCTGCAGCATCGCCGGCACCTGCGCCAGCCACGGTGTGCGCACCGGGCCGTTGGTTTCCAGCACCAGCACGGTCTTCGGGTTGGCCTTGGCCACTGCCGAGATCAGGGCATCCTGGTTGTCCGGCAGCTGCATGTCCGGCAGGTCCACCGATTCGGCAGCCCACTGCGTGGCAAACACGATGGCCACATCCGCCTGCGCGGCCGCCTTGGCCGCAGCAGCGGCGTTGGTGCCATCCACATACGTGATAGTCGCGTCCGGGCGCGCCGCACGCAGCGATTCCAGCGGCGAGGACGGATGGAAGATCACCGGGCCCGGCCAGGTGGTCGGCATCACGCCGGGCACCGCGTTGGTGCCCTTGGCGGTCACGCCCACCATCGATGAACCACCGCCACCGATCACGCCCTTGTCGGCATGGCCGCCGATGATGACGATGCGCTTCACGCTGTCGGCCAGCGGCAACAGGTTGCCCTCATTGCGCAGCAGCACGCTGCCCTCCTCCACCGTGCGCTGGGCAACGGCGAAGCCGGCCTCGGCATCCACCTTCTGGTGCTGCGGCGGGTTGTCGAAGTTGCCATGCAGGAACATCGTGCGCAGGATGCGCGCCACCATGTCGTTCAGGCGCGCCTGCGGCACCACGCCGCCATGCACGGCCAGGCGCAGCGGTTCATCGAAGAACACCGCCGCGTCGAACACCTCACCGGCCGACTGCTGGTCCAGGCCGGCCAGCGCAGCCTTCGAGCCACTGTGCACGCCACCCCAGTCGGACATCACGAAACCGGGGAACTTCCATTCCTGCTTCAGCACCTGGTTCATCAGGTAGCCGTTCTCGCAGCCGTAGGTGCCGTTGATCTTGTTGTACGAGCACATCGCCACGCCCGGGCGACCGGCATCCAGCGCGATCTCGAAGGCCAACAGGTCCGACTCGTGCATGGCCTGTTCGCCGATGCGCACGTCGTGGAAGTTGCGACGGGTCTCCATGTCGTTCAGCGCGAAGTGCTTCATCGAGGAGATCACGTGCTGGCTCTGCACGCCCTGGATCAGCGCGCCAACCATCGAGCCGGCCAGCAGCGGGTCTTCGCCGGCGTACTCGAAGTTGCGGCCGTTGCGCGGGTCACGCTGCAGGTTGACGCTGCCCGACAGCAGGATATTGAAGCGCTGCTGCCACGCCTCGCGGCCCATCGTGGCGCCACCGGCGAAGGCAACTTCGCGGTTCCAGCTCGATGCGGTGGACGGGCCCGATGGCATCGCCGTGGCGAAGTCGCCCGGGCGGATGCCCCCCGGATTGGTCACGCCGACACCGGCATCGGCCGACTGCTGCGACGGGATGCCCAGCCGCGGTACGCCCGGCACGAAGCCGGCCGAACCGACCGCACCTTCCGGCAGTGGGCCGCCGTCCTTGCCCAGCCCGAAGTAGCTGTGCAGCATCTGGAACTTCTCATCCTCGGTCATCGCCTTCAGCAGCAGCGCAGCGCGCGCATCGGCGTTGAGCGTGGTGTCCATCCACGGCGTGTCGCCGTGCTTGTCGGCGGCATAGGCCAGGGTCAGCAGGGTGGCACGCAGCGTGCTGCCTTCCACCTTGAACGGCGCGCTGCTGGCGGCCTGGAAGCCGTCGCTGAAATAGCTGGCATCGGCTTCCAGCGCCACACGCGCCGGATCGAAGCCTGCGGCCTTGGCCGATTCACCGGCCACCGCGCCGAGCAGCACCGCCGGTGCACCCAGCCGCGAACGGGTGACCAGCGCCGGCAGCTGCGCCGCACCTGCACCGGCATCGGTATAGACCGCCACAGTGTGGCGGCCATCGTCCAGGCGCAGGTAGTTCAGGCCCGGCTGGTCGGGGCCGGATTCAGCGGCGATCGGCAGCCGGGTCAGAACAGCCTGGCCGCGCTGGGTCTGGCCATCGTCCTTGCCGGCGGCAATGAAGCGGTACTCGTAGCCCAGGCCATCGGCCAGCACCTGCAGCGGATCGACCTGGCCGATGCCGCGCTGCACCTGGCGCACGCTCACCGCGTCCACCTTCAGGCTCTTCAGTTGTGCGGCCAGCGCCGGCATCGCCTCGGCGTGGGGCGCCTGTTCCAGGGTCAGCACAGTGAACGCGGCCGGGTCGGCCCAGGCCGGAGCGGCCAGTGCGGCAGACAGGGCCAGAGACAGTGCAAGCGGTTTTGTAAACGTTTTCATCGGCAGGCGTAATTCCGTTGCCAAGGCAATCGGTCCAGGGAAAGTGCCGCCGAAGGGTGCAGCGTTCATGCCGCGCAGGGGTTGCCAGGCAACGCCCCGCAGGCCGATGGACGGGCCGGTCTGCGCGCGGGACCCTCCTCCCGGCGTGACAACCTGCCTGCCCGGGCCGCGCAGGGCGACCCAATCCTGTGAAGATTGTGCGAGGGCGTTCACACCTGTCAACAGGACCTAAGTCACAGGGGCAACCCGGCCAATGGTTATCAGGCCATCACTGGCGGTCATCAGCGGGCCGCGCGAGGCTGCTGATAATGGAGATCCCTGGCCACGAATCGAGCCCATGACCGTACATCGCGACTTCGATCATCTCTGGCGCGACCGATGTGACACCTCCAGCCAGCGCGCACCGCGCGTGCTGATCCGGGTGTTCGTGGCCCCGGGCGAGCTGGAGCGCAGCGTGGCGTTCTACGAGCAGTTGCAGGGCGTGGTAGCCGATGCGGGGTTCCCGTTCCCGGAAGCCGGGCTGCGCCTGGCGATGGTCGGCGCCTTCCTGCTGATCGAAGGCAGCCAGGCGGCACTGGCCCCGTTCACCTCGACCACGGGGACACTGCTGGTCGATGATGTTCGGCCCTATCACGACAAACTGGTCGCCGCCGGCGCCGAGATCATCTTCCCGCTGCAGGTAGTCCCGACCGGGGCGGCGTTCAACGCGGTGCATCCCGATGGCACCGTGGTTGAATACGTGCATCACCGGCCGGATCCGCACGGGCGCTGAGGGGGCGCACGGCCGGGCGGCGCACGGCACCCGCGGTAGGCAACCTCAGAAGCAACAGCCGAAGCAAAAGCGGGCTTCCTGTGGGTTGGCGGGGTAGGGCCGGTTGCGTTGACGCCGTGCAATCCGTCTGTCGAAATAATCGATTTCGATTGAGATACATCCACGCATGGCGTGGATCTACAATCCCTCAATGTCCTCCCCCACCCTGCCCTGGAATGGCACGTTGCTGCTGGATGCTCACGTGGCCGTGCTGCAGGGTCATGCCGGTGACAGCGCCGCGCACGCGCACTACGCCCATCAACTGCTGCTCAGCGACGGCGCAGCCTGGCAGGTCGAGGTCGATGGCGTGCAGCAGCAAGGCCAGCGGCTGTGGCTGCCATCATTCCAGCCGCATGCGATCCTGTTAGCGCCAGAAGCAGGCTGCACGGTGTTTCTTGAGCCGACGCATGCCAATCCCGCACAGATCCAGCAATACCTGCACGCACTGCCGGGCAACGCGCTGGAACTGCACGGCTGGCTGCCACGGCTGAGCCGCCCGCAACCGCTGGACCGCCGCGTGCAGGCGGCATTGGCCCGTATCGCCCAGCACCTGCCCGGCCCGGTGCCGGCCGCCGATATCGCCGGGGCGGCGCACCTGTCGACCAGCCAGCTGCACCGGCGTTTCCAGTCTGATCTGGCGGTGACCCTGCGCGGCTGGGTGCTGTGGCAGCGGCTGCGCCGCGCACTCATGCATCATCTGCACGGGCACACCCTGACCGACAGTGCGCATGCCGCTGGATTCGCCGATCTGGCCCATCTGTCGCGCAGCCTGCGCCGCATGTTCGGTATCGGTGCCGCGCAGCTGCAGGGCCTGCAGCTTCAAGCGGCCTGACACGGCCCATCATCCGCGCCTGCGCAGACCTTCCGGCAGCTCCGGCACCTCGCCGTGCGGCAGTTCGCGGAACGGCGCCAACAGCTGTCCCGGATAACCGCGCGGATAGTCCGGTTGGCTGCCGATGCCGAGGTCGCGCTGCTGCAGCCGATAGCCCGGCGCATCGAAGGCGGTCCCCAGCAGGTGATCCCAGACGGTCAGGAACAGGCCGAAGTTGACGTCGCCAGCGGTGCCGTAACGCATGTGGTGGAAGCGGTGCAGCGGCACCCACGCCATCACCCGGCCCAGCAGGCCCGGGCGCATGTCCACGTTGGAGTGCTGCAGCAGCAGCTGGATGGCAATGGCGAAGGCCAGCACCGCAGCCACCGGCATCGGCAGGCCCAACAGCAGCAGCGGCAGTACGCCGCCCACTGCTTCGGCCGCCTGGTGCAGCGGATGCTTCATCAAGCCGTTGAAGCCGTACATGCGGGTGACGCTGTGATGCACCGCGTGCAACCGCCACAGCCAGCCGATGCGATGGCTGGCGTAGTGCACCAGGGTAATGCCAAGGTCGGCGCAGACGATGGCCAGCAGTACCTGCAGAACGAACGGCCACTGCAGCGGCCACAGCTGCCACGGAAGGAGCGCTGCCAGCAGCGGCACCGCAGCGATCGACAGCAGGTTCAGGCTTTCGTTGACCAGTGCATGCAGGGTGTCACGCAGACTGTCGCCGTGGTCGTGGTTGAACGTGGGGTCATACGGCCAGGCACGTTCGGCAGCGAACGAAACCGCGATGGCGACCGCCAGCAAGGCCAGCAGCCATAGCGGATCGCCATGGAGGTGGCCGACCCAGACGACGGCGGCGGCAACGAAACCGAGCAGGAACAACGGGGCATACAGGCGGAGGATCCAGTGTTTCATGGGCAACCCGGAACGTGAGGGGCCTGCATGCTGGCGCGGCACGACGGTTGCGCGCTTGAACAAACGGCGCAACCCGCCCCGTCTCGGTGGATATCCCCCCTTTGGCCGACACCGCGTTTCCCCCACCCACGGATGGCGTGGATCTACAATGGCGCCCTCATCGCGCCCGGTACCGGCATGGATTCCTTCAACCTGATGCGCGCCTTCCGCCGCATCGTCGAACGCGGCGGGCTGGCCCGCGCTGCCGAAGACCTGGGCATGTCGCCGGCCGGGCTGAGCAAGCAGTTGCGCACGCTGGAAACGCACCTGGGCGTGGTGCTGCTGCAGCGGACCACGCGGCGCATGAGCTTGACCGAGACCGGCCACGCCTATTACCGCGAATGCTGCCGCCTGCTCGACGAATTGGACGCATTGGAACGTGGCATCGCCGAACAGCGTGGCGAGGTGGCCGGGCGCCTGCGTGTCAATGCACCGCAGTCGTTCGCACTGAGCACGCTGTCGCCGCTGCTGCCACGCTTCCTGCAACAGCATCCACAGCTGTCGCTGGACCTGGTGATGGAAGATCGCCTGCTCGATGCGGTCGGTGAGGGTTTCGATGTGTCGTTGCGGCTGCGTGCCGAGCTGGACGACTCGCGACTGGTGGCGCGCCGGCTTGCCTCGCTGCAACAGGTGCTGTGCGCTGCCCCGTCCTACCTGCGGCAGCGTCCAGCACCGCAGTCGGTGGACGATCTGCAGGTGCACAGTGTGCTGGCCTACAGCCTGTCCGACTCCCCCGGCAGCTGGCCGCTGCTCGGCCCGGATGGGCAGGTGACCATCACCCTGCCGGCACGCGTCACCGTCAACAACAGCCTGCTGCTGCGCGACCTGCTGGTGGCCGGCATGGGCATCGGCGCCCTGCCCTCGTTCCTGGCGGCACCAGCGCTGGCCCGTGGCGAACTCCAACAGGTGCTGCCCGACCACCGCTATCCGCCACGCTTCGTGCATGCGGTCTATCCCACGTCGCGCCACCTGCAACCCAAGGTGCGTGCCTTCATCGATTTCCTGCACGCCGAGCTGCCCCGCTGCGCCGGCCTGGATTCGTAACCGCCAGCGAAAACTGAGCTGCCCACGGCGCGCTGTTTCGGCCCCGCCGCGCTGCCTAATCTGCCGCCTCCCCTCTCACCGATGGCAGGCAGATGTCTCCCGTTCCTTCCCCCGCCACCGCCGCGCCGGTGGTCGACTTCTTCCACGACGTGGTCTGCGGCTGGTGCTTCGTGCTGGCCCCGCGCCTGCAGCAGGTCTCGGCCGAACTCGGCATCCAGGTGCGCCATCGCAGCTTCGTGCTGCAGGACTCGCGCGCGCAGATGGTCGAGGTGTTCGGCTCGATGGAGCGCGCCAAGGCGATCATCCTGCGCCACTGGACCGACTGCGCCGCGCATGAAGACAGCGCGCGCATCGATATCGAAGGCATGCGCGCACAGGACTTCGAATATCCCTCCGGCTGGCTCGGCGCACTGGCCTGCCAGGCCGCAGGGTTGATCGGCGGCAATGATGCCCATGGCGCAATGTTCGACGCGGTGCAATGGGCGCACCTGCACCAGCACCGCAACATCGGCGACGCCGAAGTGCTGCTGGATATCGCCGAATCACTGGGCCATCCCCGTGGTGCCTTCGCTGACCACATGCGCAGCGACGCAGTGCGCCAGCGCGTGCAGGCCGATCGTGCCGACGCCGCTGCCCTCGGCATCCGCTCCATTCCCACCGTGATCGGCGGCAACGGCCTGCGCCTGCAGACCCTGCCGCTGCCGCAACTGCGCCAGGCCCTGGCGCCCCTGGTCGCGGCCTGAGCCGCACCCTCCCCCACCCTGCAAGGAGATTCCCCATGACCCCACGTATCCTGGCCAGCGCGCTGGCCCTGCTGCTGGCCGGCACCGCGGCGTCCACCACCGTGTCCGCGCACGAACGCGTTCCCTCCGGCCAGCAGGTCGGCACCAGCCCCTGGGGGCCGAAGGACGAGATCGGCCGGCTCAACCTGATCACCGAAGCCTCGCGTGCGGCGATCCTGTCGCGGGTCAGCCGCGGCAAGGCCTATGACCTGGCCACCGACTACTACGTCGGCATGCCCAGCTGGCAGGACGCCGGCGACCCGCACTACCAGTTCTGGATGACCCACACCCCGCGCGGCACGGTGATGGACGACCCGATGGGCGTGGGCGAGACCATGAACCTCACCCGCAGCTACACCGGCACCGCGTTCTCGATGTACAGCCACACCGGCACCCACATCGATGCGCTGAACCACTTCGGCATCCACGGAAAGATCTGGAACGGCTTCGAGGCCGACAAGCATCTCGGCGATCGTGGCTGGAATGTCACCGGCATCGAGAAATTCCCGCCGCTGATCGCGCGTGGCGTACTGATCGACGTGGCCGCCGCCAAGGGCGTGGACATGCTGCCGGACAGCTACCGCGTCACCCGCCAGGACCTGAAGGATGCGCTGGCACGCCAGCGGGTGAAGCTGCAGCAGGGCGATGTGGTGCTGATCCGTACCGGCCGCATGCGCCTGTTCGAACAGCCCAAGGCCTACATGGCCAACCCGCCGGGCATGGGCCTGGACGCGGCGCGCTTCCTGGTTGAGGACAGCGGCGCGATGATCGTCGGCGCCGACAACCTGAGCTTCGAGACCTTCCCCTCGGAGGTGGCCGACGACTACGTGCCGCTGCACACCTACCTGCTGGCCCAGCAGGGCGCGCCGATCATCGAACTGGTGGCGCTGGATGAACTGGCCCGCGACAAGGTCTACGAGTTCGCCTTCATCGGCGGCCCGCTGAAGATCCGCGGCGGCGATGCCGCGCCGCTGCGCCCGGTCGCGCTGCCGGTCCGCCCGTAACCGGGCCCTGTGGGTGCCGACCTGGCTCGGCACTCCTTTCCCACTTCAGCAACCTGAAACCCGGCCCGCCAATTTCATTAGTAATTCTACTCACAAGGCGAGTAGCATGTCTGGTCTCAGCCCCTGATACCAGCCCGCCGATACTCGCTCCATGCCTGTCGTTTCCGCCCGTTCCTGCCGCTTCCAGCCCGCCCGGCGCCTCCCTTGGAGGACCGGCTGATGGGCGCCGTCGTCGCCCTCGACCGGCTGCTGGACGGCCGCCAGTTGTGGCGCGGCCCGGCCCGCCAGGGGCCGGCCAGCGACCACCTGGCCAGCGGCCACCCGGCGCTGGACGCACGCCTGCCCGGCGGCGGCTGGCCGGCCAGCGGGCTGTGCGAGGTGCTGCAGGCGGCGCCGGGCGTTGGCGAACTGGCCCTGGTCTGGCCGGCGCTGGCCAGGCTGAGCCAGCGCGACCGCCCGATCGTGCTGGTCGCCCCACCCTATCGCCCGCATGCCCCGGCCTGGGCCGCGGCCGGGCTGGATCTGGCCCAGCTGCAGATCATCCACGCTGCGCCGAAGCAGGCGCTGTGGGCGGCCGAACAATGCCTGCGCTCTGCCGCCTGCGCGGCGGTGCTGTGCTGGCCGCACCAGGCCGACGATCGCGCCCTGCGCCGGCTGCAGGTCGCCGCCGACAGCGGCCAGTGCCTGGGCTTCGTGTTCCGCGAGGCGCAGGCAGCGCGCAACCCCTCCCCGGCCAGCCTGCGCCTGCAGCTCGACCACGGCCAGGTAAGGGTGCTGAAGTGCCGTGGCGGCCTGCCACCCGCGCAGCCGTTGCCACTGGCCATCACCCACTGAGGCCGCGCCATGCACTGGGCCTGCCTGTTGTTGCCGCAGCTGGCGCTGGACAGCGTGCTGCGCCTGCAGCCGGACCCCCAGCGGCCACTGGTGCTGCTGCAGGGCCCAGCGCAGCGCCGCGTGCTGCGTGCGGTCAGCCCGGCCGCGCGCGCAGCAGGGCTGCGCCCGGGCATGCTGCTGTCGGCCGCGCAGGTGCTGGTGCAGGACATGCACCTGCACGACTACGACCCTGACGCGGAACAGCACACCCGGCAGCTGCTGGCCAGCTGGGCCTACGCCTACAGCTCGCAGGTCAGCCTCGATTTCCCGCATGCACTGGTGCTGGAAATCGGCGCCAGCCGTGCCCTGTTCGGTGACTGGCTGACGATCGAAAAGCGCCTGCGCAACGAACTGCATGAACTCGGTTTCCGCCACCGCCTGGTGGCCGCCCCCACGGCGCATGCCGCGCGCGTGCTGGCCAACGTCCACGACGGCCTCGGCATCGATGCGCAGCAGCTGCCAGCGGCACTGGCGCAGCTACCCTTGCCGCGCTGCGGCCTGCCCAGCGACGCGGTGACCGTGCTCGGCCGTTCCGGCCTGCGCACGCTGGGTGCGGTGCTCGAGCTGCCGCGTGACAGCCTGGCCCGGCGCTTCGCACCGGAGGTACTGCAGCAGCTGGATGCACTGCGCGGCCTGCCCACCGCGCCGCTGCGCTACTACCAGCCACCGGACCGTTTCGATGCGCGCATCGAATTCGAATACGAGATCGAATCCAGCCAGGCCCTGCTGTTCCCGCTGCGCCGCCTGCTGCTGGACCTGGCCGCCTTCCTGTGTTCGCGCGATGGCGGCGTGCAGCGCTTCGACCTGCATTTCGAGCACGACCTGCTGCCGGCCAGCGTGCTGACCATCGGCCTGCTGGCCCCCGAACGCGATCCTGCGCTGCTGTTCGAGATCGCACGCAACCGCATGGAAGCGTTCGCCCTGCCGGCCGGCAGCCGCGCACTGCGCCTGCAGGCCGAGCAGCTGCCACCGTTCGTGCCCGCCGCGCGCGACCTGTTCGATACTCGGCCGGCGCAGGCGATGCCCTGGAACCAGCTGCGCGAGCGCCTGCGTGCGCGGCTGGGTGATGACGCCGTGCAGCCGCTGGCGGTGCAGGCCGACCATCGCCCCGAACGCGCCAGTGGCACCCAGCCACCGGCCAAGCCCCCGTCGTACTGGCCACTGCGCCCCGGCTGGTTGCTGGACACCCCACAACCGTTGCGTGACCCGCGCCTGCGCATCGTCGCCGGGCCGGAGCGGATCGAATCGGGCTGGTGGGACCAGGCCGACGCACGCCGCGACTACTACGTGGTGGAAACCGCACACGGCCAGCGCGGCTGGGCCTTCCGTGAGCGCAACGATCCGCATGCGCCGTGGATGCTGCACGGCTGGTTCGGCTGAGCCGCCATGCACAGCGAACTGCCCGGCTACGCCGAACTGCACTGCCTGTCGGCCTTCAGTTTCCAGCGCGGTGCTTCGATCGCCGAAGAACTGTTCGCGCGCGCCGCTGGCCAGGGTTACCGGGCACTGGCGATCACCGACGAATGCTCGCTGGCCGGCATCGTGCGCGCCTGGCAGGCGGCGAAGGCGCATGGCGTGGCGCTGATCGTCGGCGCCGAATTCCAGGTCGAGGACGGCCCGAAGCTGGCCCTGCTGTGCACCGACCAGGCCGCCTATGCCGGGCTCTGCCAGTTGATCACCACCTGCCGGCGGCGCGCAGCCAAGGGCGAGTACCGCTGCCTGCGCGAGGACCTGCTCGGCCTGCCCGACGGCCTGCTGTGCCTGTGGCTGGACCGGCAACCGGCCGCCACCGACCTGGAACTACTGCGCGCCGGCTTCAATGATCGGCTGTGGTTGGCGGTGGAGCTGCACCACGAACACGACGACGCACGCCGCCTGCAGCAGCTGCAGGCCTTCGGCCAACGCCACCGCCTGCCGCTGGTCGCCAGTGGCGACGTGCACATGCACGTGCGCCGCCGCCGCGCCCTGCAGGACACCCTGACCGCGATCCGCCACCGCTGCAGCGTGGCCGAGGCTGGCTGGCGCCTGTTCCCCAACGGCGAGCGCCATCTGCGTCCGCGCACCGCGCTGGCCCAACTGTATCCGCCCGAATTGCTGGCCGAGACCCTGCGCATCGCCGAGCGCTGCCACTTCACCCTGGAACAGCTGCAGTACACCTACCCACGCGAGCTGGTGCCCGAGGGGCATGACCCGGACAGCTGGCTGCGCGTGCTGGTCGAGCGTGGCATCCCCTGGCGCTGGAAAGGCGGCATCGAACCGAAACAACGCGAGCAGATCGAACACGAACTGGCGTTGATCAAGCAGAAGAACTACGCCTCGTACTTCCTCACCGTGCAGGACATCGTGCGCTTCGCGCGAAGCCAGGACATCCTCTGCCAGGGCCGCGGCTCGGCGGCCAACTCCGCGGTGTGCTTCGTGCTGGGCGTGACCGAGATCGACCCGGCACGCAGCAACCTGCTGTTCGAGCGCTTCATCTCCGCCGAGCGCGACGAGCCACCGGATATCGACATCGATTTCGAGCACGAGCGCCGCGAGGAAGTGCTGCAGTACGTGTTCAAGCGCTATGGCCGCGAGCGCGCCGCACTGACCGCGGTGGCAATCAGCTACCGTGGCCGCAGCGCGATCCGCGACGTGGCGCGTGCACTTGGCCTGCCGATGGACCAGGTCAACGAACTGGGCGCGGCGATGGACCACTGGGGCGGCAACATCCCATTGCCGGAAACCCTGCGCGAGCGCGGTTTCGATCCGGACACGCCCTTGATGCGGCGCCTGCTGGCGCTGACCGCCGAGTTGATCGACTTCCCGCGCCACCTGTCGCAGCACCCCGGCGGTTTCGTGATTTCCGAACATCCCCTGTCGACCCTGGTGCCGGTGGAAAACGCGGCGATGGCCGACCGCACTGTCATCCAATGGGACAAGGACGACCTCGACGCCACCGGCCTGATGAAGGTCGACTGCCTGGCGCTGGGCATGCTTACCGCCATCCGCAAGTGCCTGGCCATGCTGAAACAGCATGGCCTGCATGAAGGACGCATGGATGCGATCACGCCCAAGGATGCAAAGACCTTCGACATGATCTGCGCCGCCGACACCATCGGCGTGTTCCAGATCGAATCGCGCGCACAGATGGCGATGCTGCCGCGCATGCAGCCACGCACGTACTATGACCTGGTGATCGAGGTGGCGATCGTGCGCCCTGGCCCGATCCAGGGCGACATGGTGCACCCCTATCTGGAGCGGCGCCGGATCCTGCGCGAACAGGGACCGGACGCGTTGAACGACCCGGACAACCCGCTCTACCCACCGCAGCTGGAACGCGTGTTCGCACGCACGCTGGGCGTGCCATTGTTCCAGGAACAGGTGATGCAGCTGGCGGTCGAAGCAGCCGGTTACACGCCTGGCCAGGCCGATGCCCTGCGCCGTTCGATGGCGGCCTGGAAACGCCGTGGCGGCTTGGAACCGCATCGTGAAAAACTGCTGGCAGGCATGTTGAAAAACGGCTTCAGCCGCGAATACGGTGAGCACCTGTTCGAGCAGATCAAGGGGTTCGGTGATTACGGTTTCCCGGAAAGCCACGCCGCCAGCTTCGCCCTGCTGACCTATAACAGCTGCTGGCTGAAATGCCACCATCCGGCCGCGTTCACCGCCAGCCTGATCAACAGCCAGCCGCTGGGTTTCTACAGCCCCGACCAGCTGCTGCAGGACGCGCGCCGGCATGGCATCCGCGTGCTTCCCGTGGACGTGCGCCACAGCGACTGGGACTGCACGCTGGATTTCAGCAGGGGCGCGGCCGCGATCCGGCTCGGCCTGCGCCTGGTCGACGGCTGCAATGAAGCGGCTGTACAGGCCATCATGCGCGAACGTGCACGGCGCCCGTTCGACGATGTGGGCGACCTGTGCCAGCGCACCGCCCTGGATCGCCGCCAGCAGGGCCTGCTGGCCGATGCCGGTGCGCTGCGCGGGCTCAGCGGCCATCGCCATCGTGCACGCTGGGATATCTCCGGCGTGGAGAACCGGCTGCCGCTGTTCGACCAGGCCCGCGCCACCGCTGAAGCACGCGTGCCGCTGCCCCTGCCCAGCGCCTGGGAGGACATGCAGGCCGATTACCGCAGCATCGGCACCACCCTCGGCCGCCACCCGATCTCGTTCCTGCGCACGCAACTGCGCAGCCGCGGCTGCCTGGATGCCGCGCAGCTTGCGGGCCACGGCCATGGCCGTCGCGTGCGCATCGCCGGCCTGGTCCGCATGCGCCAGCGCCCGCAGACCGCCAGTGGCGTTACCTTCCTCACCCTTGAAGACGAGACCGGCATGGTCAATGCCGTGGTCTGGCGGCACCTGGCCGATCGCCAGCACCGGGTCCTGGTCGATACCCGGCTGATGCAGATCGACGGCCGCCTGGAACGCGTCGATGGCGTGCAGCATGTCATCGTGCAGCGCATGCACTGCCTGGATGAACTGTTGCAGGGGTTGCGCAGCCACAGCCGCGATTTCCATTGACGATACACAGCGTCACACAATGAACTGGCCATCGGTCGCCCGCATCCGCTATCGTCGCTGCATCCAAGGAAGGACGACACGATGCCGCGCGCACTGCTGCTGACCACGCTGGTGGTCTCCACACTCGCCCTGCTGGTTTCCGGCTGGACCGCCTGGAGCCTGCATCGCAGCCAATCGCCACAGCGCATCATCGAAGCGCGCGGGCTGATCATCCACGATGGCACGGGCCAACCCCGGGTGATCCTAGGCGCGCCGGTGCCCGACCCCCTCAGCCGGGGCCGTATCCAGGGGCCGCGCGCTACCGCCCTGTCCGGCCTGATCCTGCTCGGCCCGGATGGCTCCGAACGCGGGGGCTATGGCACCAGCGATCGCGGCGGTGAAGCCGTGCTGACCCTGGACGATGCCAATGGCACCACGGAAGTGTTCAAGGTGGTGGCCAACCCGGACCGTGGTGCCAGCCTGATGGTCAAGCACCAGAACAACACCGGCGCCATGCTCACCTCATGGCAGGGCAAGCCGGAACTGATGTTCGTCGATGACAGCGGCCAGTCCTACTACGTGCGCCCGGGCGCCAACGCCGCGCCCTGATCTGCTTCTGTAGCGTCGAGCCATGCTCGACTGCTTCTACCAACAGCAGCCGAGCATGGCTCGGCTCTACAAAGGCGAAGCAACGTCGAGCATCGCTCGACGCTACAGACCGCACACCGCCGCCAGGTCGTCAGCCAGCGGCCGCAGTTGCGCCGCGCCCAGCGCCGCGCAGGTGATGCGCAGGCCATGTGCCGGCGCCGCCACCGCGAACACCTCGCCAGCGCGCACATGCCATCCGCGCGCGGCCAGCGCCAGCACCTGCGGATGGCTGTCGCCCGGCAACGGCAGCCACAGGTTCAATCCCTCCATCGGCAGCGGCGTCGGCACGCCACGCGCGCGCAGCAGTTCCTGCAGCGACTGCAGGCGCTGCTGGTAACGCTCGCCTGCCGAGGCGATCTTCGCCCGCTGCGTTGACGACGCCAGCACCGAGGTTGCCGCGTCCTGCAGCAGGTGACTGACCCAGCCGATACCGGATGCCAATCGCAGCCGCAACCGCATCGCGGTTTCTTCATCGCAGGCCAGCCAGGCCAGCCGCAGGTCGGGGCCGAGCGGTTTGGACAACGAACGCAGCAGCGCCCAGCGCCGCCCATCCAGCGGCAGTACCGAGTGATAGGCCTGCTGCGAGAGCAGCGCATAGTGATCGTCGATCAGCACTGCTACCTGCGGGTACGCCGCCAGCAACTGCCGCAACGCCCGCGCCCGCTTCGCATCCAGGCTGGCCCCGGTCGGATTGTGCGCCCGGGGGGTGAGCAGCACCGCACGTGCACCAGCCTCCAGCGCCTGCCGCAGCGATTCGACCTGCATGCCCTGGGCATCCACCGCCACCGGCAACGGCGCATGACCCGACGCATTGAGCACATTGAGGCTGCCGAGGAAGCATGGATCCTCCACCGCGATGCGATCACCCGGCAGCAGCCACGCCGCCAGCAGGCGCTCGATGCCATCGACGGCGCCATGGGTCAGCTCCAGCGCATATCCCTCGGGGCAATCCGCATCCAGCGAGGCGCGTGCCAGCACCTGCAACCTCGTGTCGACCGTACCCACGCCATACAGCCGCGGCGCCGCCGGGGTCAGGCGCAGGTTCGGCAGCAGGCGCGGATCCGGGTTGCCACCGGCCAGGTCCTGCAGCGCCAGCCCCGGGGTGCTGCCCTCGCGCGCCAGCGGCGGCGGCAGGCCACGCACCACCGTGCCGCGGCGGCCCGCCGTGCTGGCCAGTCCCGCCGCATCCAGGCGCTTGTAGGCAGCAGCCACGGTGTTGCGGTTCACGCCCAGCTGCTCGGCCAGTTCACGCACCGGCGGCAGCACGCTACCGGCCGGCAGGCGACCCTTGCCGATGCCGTCGCGGATGCTGTCGAAGATCGACTCGGCGCTGTGCCCGGTGATTTTCATTTTGTCCTATGCCAAAATATCTCTTGTCCTGTGCCAGTGTATCCCACCCTGGCCACCCTGCATTGGAGGTGCCCGCATGCCCCTTGCCGCTGCCGACTGGCCCGTCGCCCAGTCCGTTGAACAGATCGCCGCCAACCTGGTCACGGTACGCCAACGCATCGCCGATGCCTGCGCCCGCGTCGGCCGTGACCCGGCCAGCGTGCGCCTGCTGCCGGTCAGCAAGACCGTCGATGACGCCCGCATCCGCATGGCGGTGGCCGCCGGTTGCCGCGAGCTGGGCGAGAACAAGGTGCAGGAGGCGCAACGCAAGGCCGAGACGATGGCCGATCTTGGCGTGCACTGGTCGGTGATCGGGCATCTGCAGACCAACAAGGCGCGCTACGTGGCGCGCTTCGCCAGCGAGTTCCAGGCGCTGGACAGCCTGCGCGTGGCCGAAGCACTGCAGCAGCGCCTGCAGCTGGAAGACCGCACGCTGGATGTGTTCGTGCAGGTCAACACCTCCGCCGAACCCAGCAAGTACGGTCTGGAACCCGCTGCCGTCGAGGCCTTTGTGCAGCAGCTTCCAGCGTTCGATCGCCTGCGCGTACGCGGCCTGATGACGCTGGCCATCTTCACCCCGGAGGTCGAACGCGTGCGTGCCTGCTTCGTGCGCCTGCGCGAACTGCGCGACCAGCTGCAGCGCACTGCACCTCCCGTCATGGACCTTTCGCAGTTGTCCATGGGCATGTCCGGAGACTTCGAAGTGGCGATCGAGGAAGGTGCCACCGTGGTCCGCGTCGGGCAGGCCATCTTCGGCGCACGCGCCACCCCGGACAGTTTCTACTGGCCCAGCAATGGAGCCTCCGCATGAAGCACGCGGTCGTCCTGCAACACGTCGCCTTTGAAGACCTCGGCACCCTGCAGCCACTGCTGTCGGCACAGGGCTGGCAGCTGCAGGTGCTGCAGGCCGGTATCGACGCGCTCGACTCCGCCGAAACCGCCGACCTGCTGGTCGTGCTGGGCGGCCCGGTCAGCGTCAACGATGTTGATCGCTATCCCTTCCTCAACGACAGCATCGCGTTGTTGCAACGTCGGCTGCAGCAGCAACGGCCCACGCTGGGCATCTGCCTCGGCGCGCAGCTGATGGCGCGCGCACTCGGTGCCGACGTCGCCGCCAGTGGCGGCAAGGAGATCGGCTTTGCGCCGCTGCTGCTCACCGATGACGGCCAGCGCTCACCACTGCAGGCCCTGCAGGGCATTCCGGTACTGCATTGGCATGGCGAGGCGTTCGAACTCCCGTCCGGTGCACGTCGCCTGGCCAGCACGCCGGCCTGCCGCCACCAGGCCTTCGCCATGGGCAGCCATGCGTTGGCCCTGCAATGCCACCCGGAACTGGATGCCCGCCAGTTCGAACGCTGGCTGATCGGCCACACCCTGGAGCTGGCGCAGGCCGGCATCGATCCGAACGATCTTCGCGCCCAGGCACGCCGTTACGGTGCACCGCTGGCAGCGGCGGCCACCGCGATGTTCGACCATTGGCTGCAGGAGCTGCCGGAGACACCGCAATGAACTACCGATTGCAGATCCACCGCGATGGCGCCCACTGGGGCCACTTCGACTGCAGCGGCCCCGATGCCATGCAACGCATGGACACCATCGCCGCGCAGCTGCCTGCCGAACAGGGCTTCCAGCTGAAACGGCAGAAAGGTGTCGGTGAAGAGCGCATCCTGTCCAGCAATGCCGACGGCCTGCGCGTACTGGCTTCGCAGATCCAGTACCGCGACATCTGACGATCGTCACGGTAGTGCCGGCCGCTGGCCGGCACCCGAATCTGGCCGGCCAGCGGCCGGCACTACCACGGCTGTTCGCCCGCGTGCGAAGCTTCACGCATGCTGACCCTGCAACGCGGCAGCCACCACGGGCTGCTGGTCGCCCCGCGCTGGCCCTCCACCCATATACAGCTGGAAGAAGAGGTACTGCAACGCCTGCTCGATGCGCAGGCAATGCTGCCTGCCGGGCTGCGACTGCTGCTCACGCGCGGCTTCGAACCCAGCCACAGCCGGCTCGGCAGCTTCCGTCGTGGCGTGCGTTGGCTCGGTATCGCGTTGTTCCGGGCCTGCTATCCGCAACGCCATGATGAGGTCGATGCCATCTTCGGCGCCAACGGCCACGACATCGATGGCCGTCATATCGATGTCTCGCTGGTACTGCACGGCAAGCGGCTACGGCTGCTGCCCGTGGGCGTATTCACCCCGCCACGCTGGCAGGATCGTCGCGTCGCCCGCCATGCCGAAGCGGTCGCGCGGGTGAAGCGCAGCCTGCAGCGCTGCGGCTTCAAGCTGCATCACAACCCCACCGAAGCCCTGCAGATCCACTGCGATTATCGCCCGCGCTGATCTCCCGTCCCGGGCAGGCGTGTCACGCCCATCGATAGATGCAAATGATTCTCTTTTGCTGTAAGGTGCAGCCGCTGCCCTTGCCGCCGCGGGCTGTTCCCTTTCCCAGTTGTCGCCCGCCCCGTGTCCACGCCTGTCGAACCGACGGATGTCGCGCAGCTGTGCGCGGCCCATTACCGGCCGCTGCACGCCCATGTCCGCCGTAAACTCCCGCAACGCAGCGACGCCGATGACGTCGTCCAGGAAACCTGGCTGCGTGTCCTCAAGGTCGCCGCCAGCGGCCTGCTGAGCAACGGCCGCGCCTACCTGTACCGCGTCGCCCACAATCTGATCGCCGATCACTACCGGCAACGCCAGCGCCGTCGTGAGGAAGCGCTGGATGATGCCCAACTGCACGCCCTCGCCGATCCTGCGCCGCTGCCGGAGCAGCACCTGCTGGACGCCGAACAGCTGCGCCATCTCGACGCGATCATCGCCGCGCTGCCACCGCGCTCGCGCCAGGTATTCCTGCTGGCCCGGGTGGAGCAGATGGCACTGGCCGAGATCGGCCGCCGGCTCGGCATCAGCCGGCAGACCGCGCACGGCCATCTGCTGCGTGCGCTGGTGGCGCTGCAGCAGGTACCCGGCGCATGAGCCCGGAGGCGATCGCGCGCGAGGCCGCGCGCTGGTGGCTGGACGGCCACGACGGCGGCCGCGACGAGCGTGCCTTCAACCAGTGGTACTACGCCGATTGCCGCCACGCCGCGCAGTACCAGCACCTGCAGGCGCTCTGGCAGGCTGGTGATGCCACGCCCAGCCTGCAGCGGCATCAGCGCAAGCGGCAGCGCCGGCACCTGCGCGACGCCGGCACTGCCGTGCTGCTGCTTTGCGCCTTGGGCCTGTATACCCGCCAGGCCGCACCACCGGCCGCGCAGGTGATGCGCACGGCGACAGGCGAGATCCGTGAAGAAGTACTGCCGGACGGCTCGCACGTGCTGCTGTCACCCGGAAGCGAAGTCCATGTCCGCATCGATGCACAGCGCCGCCAGCTGCAGCTGCAGCACGGCCAAGCGTGGTTCAAGGTAGCCGCCGATGCGCAGCATCCGTTCCAGGTGCATACGACGCACGGCATGGTCACCGCGCTCGGCACGGCCTTCGACCTTGCCGTGCAGGACAACGACAGCGTGGTCACCGTCACCGAGCATCGCGTCCGTGTGGACAGCGGCACCCGCAGTGAGCAGGCCATCGAAGGGCAGCAGCTGCGCTTCGATGGCCAGGCACCGATCATCGGCCTGGCCGCCAGCTACAGTGCCCTGGCCTGGCGCGAGCGTCGCCTGCATTGGGTCTCCACGCCCTTGGCCGAGGTCACCCAGGGCCTGGATCGCTGGCATGGCGGCCACACCTGGATCATCGGCGCACACCTGCGCCAGCAGCCGGTCACCCTGCTCGGCAGTGCAGACGGTGCGGCGCGCAGCCGCGACCAGCTGGCCACGCAGCTGCATGTACGCGTGCTGCGCCTGGGCGCGGGCGTGCAGGTGTGGCTGCCGCCACGCAGGGAACATCGCGATGCACCCTGACATCGGCCCTGCCACTGCGTCTACCCAGGATGACGACGCGCTGCGTCAGCCCCTGGAGCTCCCGATGCTGTTTCACCGTCCCCTTGTCCTCGCCCTGTCACTGGCCTGCGCCAGTCCGCTTCCGTTGTTACCTGCCAGCGCACACGCGCAGGCCGCCTCCCGTCACTTCGATCTTCCTGCGCAACCGCTGGCCAGCGCGCTGGATGCCTACAGCCGGCTGACCGGTGTCGATCTGGTGATCGGCGCGGCATTGCCAGGCGGCCAGACGGCGCCGGCACTACGCGGACGGTTCGACGACGCGCAGGCCCTGTCGCGCCTGCTGGCCGGTAGCGGCCTGCGCCCCCGTTTCATCGACGCGCGCCGCGCCACCCTGGAACCGGCGCCGGCCGCCCCCTCCGATGGCAGCCGTCGAACCGGCCCGCTGCGCGTACAGGGCGATATCGCACACGGCCATTCCCCCGGTGCAGGCGCCAGCCAGTATGTCCCGGCGGCCCGCGATGGCTTTGCGCCCGCCGTCGGCAGCGAGCGCGTGGCGATGGCCGAACGCCAGGACGGCAACAGCCTGCTGCGTTCGATGCCCGGCACCCACACTTTCCACTCGCGCAGCCAGCCCGGCCTGCAGGTCAACATCCGCGGCATGACCGGCGCCGGGCGGGTCAACACCATGATCGATGGTGTCACCCAGACCTTCCGCAACAACGCGGGCCATGGCTCCGGTGGTCCGTTCGCCTACGTCGACCCATTCCTGCTGGCCGGTGTGGACGTGCAACGCGGTGCGGTCGCCGGTGGTGATGGTGCCGGCACGCTGGCCGGCAGTGCCAATTTCCGCATGCTGGACATCGACGACCTGCTCGGCGAAGGCCGTGACTGGGGCCTGCGTGCGGGCTATCGCCATGGCAACAACGGCTATGGCAGCGGCCGCACCTTCGCCGGCGCATGGCGCCACAGCGAGGACGGCGGTGACCGCCAGTTCGGCCTGCTGGCCGCTGCCAGCAGCAGTCGCAGCGGCGAGTACGCCACGGCACGCGGGCAGAAGAACAATGCCGACCCCGGCAGCCAGCAGCCCAGCAGCTGGCTGTTGAAAGCACGCCTGCAGCCCAGTGACCAGCATCGGCTGGACCTGAGCCACATGCGCTACGAAAACGACTTCTACCACAACTACCCGTGGCAGATTTCCGCACGCAACCAGCGCGCCAGCTACCACTACACGCCCTACACGCCGTGGATCGACCTGCGCGCGACCTTCGCCGGCAACAAGACCCGGCTGTTCTATCCACCCGTGGAGGATTCCAGCTACATCGGCCGCCGCACCCACACCAGCCTGAGCAGCTGGACGCTCGACAACACCAGCCGCTTCGATATCGGTGCACTGCAGGCACGCTGGGACACCGGCATCAAGCACCAGTCGGACGTCTACGTGGCCGACACCCCCATCCTGCGCGGCGCCAACCCCCAGGGCCGCAGCCAGCTGGACAGCGTGTTCAGCACGCTGGAACTGCAGTACGACATCTACGCGCTGACTGCAGGCCTGCGCCAGGATCGCTATGGCATCCGCGGCCACGTCCCGGTGTGCTCGGATGTGCCTGGCCAGTGCGCCGAGATCAACGGCGGCGGCATCGACGTGCGCCGTACCCAGCGCGCACTCAGCCCCAGCCTGGCGGTATCGTGGCAGGCCACCGACTGGCTGCAACTGTTCGCCGAAGCCTCGCGTACTTCCCGCCCGCCGCGCGTGCAGGAGATGTTCTTCGAGAAGATCCCTCTGGAAGGCATGAGCGATGCCGACGGCGTGGGTGCCAACCCGTTCCTGCGCCGTGAGCGCTCGCGCAACCTGCAGTTCGGCGCCAACCTCAGCGCCTCCTCGCTGCTGGCCGACGGTGACCTCGCGCAGCTGCGCGTCACCCGCTTCGACAACCGCATCCGCGACTACATCAAGCCGCAGTACCTGCTGATCGTGCACCCGCCGGAGGTGGGGCCTTTCGTGGTACCGATCGACAGCGATCAGCAGCTCACTGCCTGGACCGATGCCCTGGACGTGGACGACTTCAGCACCACCACGCGCTGGATGAACCACCCCGGCGTGGTGCGCATGCGCGGTATCGAGCTGGAAGCGCACTACGCCAGCGCGCACTACCACGCCACGCTGAGCTGGACCCGCTCGCGCACCAGTGCGCCTGCCATCGAATTCGTCAACCTGGAAGACATCACCGCCCTGCCCGACCGCTTCTGGACGTTGGATGTCGGCGGCCGCTGGTGGCAGAAGCGCGTGCAGGCCGGCCTGCGCGCCGAATACTCCGGGCCCACCGAAGAAGGCTACGACTTCTTCCAGACCCGCAGGACCGGCGGTACCGGTGTACTGCTCGACTTCTACGCCAGCTTCAAGCCCCAGCCCAACACCACGCTGTGGCTGAACATCGAAAACCTGCAGAACAAGGCCTATGACAACAATGCCTCAATCGACAGCATCTTCAGCCCGATCCTGGACCGCGGCAACGGCCGTGGCCGCACCGTCTCGATGGGCGTCAATGTGGCGTTCTAGCCGTCGCTGGCTGCCGCTGTGCCTGCTCGCACTGGCCGCAATCGCCAGCGCGCAGCCGATGCCCGGCACGGTGATCGACCTGGCCAGCGGGCAGCGCCTGGACGAAGCCGCGTTCGTGAAGCGTGCAGCGAACGCCCCGCGGCTGCTGCTGGGCGAACGCCACGACCTGGCCGGTGACCACGCCGCCCAGCGCTGGCTGCTGCACGCGCTGCAACGGCAGCGTCCACAAGGTGCGCTGGTGATGGAGATGATCGCCAGTGAACGCCAACCGCGCCTGCAGCGGGTGCAGCGCTGGCTGGCCAAGGGCAACCATGCCGATGGTGCGCACCTGCAGGCGCTGCTGGGCTGGGATACACGCTGGCCGTGGGCCACCTATGGCGGGCTGGTACAGGACGCCACCGCCGCCGGCATCCCCCTGTTCGGCGGCAACCTGTCGCGTGCCGAGGTCAATGCGTTGCTTGCCTCCAACACGTCGGTGCGGTTTCCGATGCCCACCGCCCGGCAACGCCTGTCGGCCGTGGTGCTGGCCCAGCACGCAGACGCCGCACCGATGCTGGAAGGGATGCTGGCCGTGCAACAGGCCCGCGACACCCGCATGGCACAGGCACTGACCGCAGCCCCTGCACCCGCGCTGCTGGTGGCCGGCCGCTGGCATGTACTGCGCGGCACCGGCGTGCCGGGCTACCTGCCATCGGAGGTACCGGCACTGGTGATCGCGCTTGCGTCACCCGACGAAGGCGTCGATGCAGCCGACGCCGATCTGCTGTGGGTGCCGGGCGATGAGTGAACGCGGCCAACACTGGCAGGCGATTGCCATCAGCATCGGCCTGCACCTGTTGCCCTTGCTGCTGTTGGTGCACTGGATGGCCGCGCCACCGTTGCTGCCGCCGCGTGAACAGGATGTGCGCATCAGCCTGCGCCTGCTGGCACCGGCTACGCCTCCCCAGCCGGTCGAAGAGCGCCAGGCCGACACCCCCAGCCAGGCGCAGCAGGCGCGCGCGTCGCGACCGGCGAAGTCGCCCCCTCCGCCAAAGCCCACCGCCGCGCGCGAGGGCGAGGTGGCCGCCAGCGAGCTCGGTGGCCCTGGCCGGCAAGCCCTGCCGGTCGCCCCGCCTGCGGCCGTGACCGATGCAAGTCCCGCACCGGCATCGATCACGGCCGCGCCGCCCGCTCCCGACGCACCACCGGCGGACTTCCAGGCCGGCGCCGCCAGCGACCAGTGGGAAGCCCGCCTGATGGCGCGGCTGGAGCGTTATCGCTACTACCCCGCCGTCGCGCGCTCGCGCCGGCAGCAGGGAACGGCCTGGGTCAGGGCCAGCATCGATCGCGAGGGACGCCTGCAGGCCCTGCGGCTGGAGCAGTCCAGCGGCCAACCGATGCTCGACGACGCCGCACTGCAGACGTTCCGCCGCGCGCAGCCGCTGCCGCCCATTCCCATGGAAATGAAGGCACCGCAGGAACTGGTGGTGCCGGTGGAGTACTACCTGCGCTAGGCGGCGTAGGCCTCCGCCTCGATCTCGAACAGCATGCCGTCCAGCGCCAGCCGTGGCACAGGAATCAGGGTGCAGGTCGGCGCTGCGCCGTTCGGCCAACGCCGCCGTACCTGCCGGGCGATGATGCCCAGCCGGTCCTCGTCGTGGTCGACCACCAGGATGCGCAACCGCGCGACATCGGCCAGGCTGGCCTGCGCCGAACGCAATGCGATCTGCAGGTTGTCCAGTGCCTGCTCGACCTGTTCCCCGAAGCCGGGAGAGAGATGACCATCGGCATCCTCACCGCCCTGCCCGGCGATATGGATCACCCGGGCGGGAAGGCGCACCACCGCCACGTGCGAGTAGCCGTTGGCCGAGGGGTCGTAAAGCCCCGCAGGATTGAACAGTTCCAGCAGGCCGTGACTGAGGTCCGGGGTGGTCAGCAGGTTCATGCCGCATGCCTCATGGGGAATGCGAGGCAGTCTGCGACCTCAACCAGAGTTGAGGTCAAACCGATCCGCTGCAACAGTCCGGTCCGCCATGCGCAACGATCGTGCCCACGTGTAGAGCCGAGCCCACGCTCGGCTGCTCAGCGCGAATGGCAGCCGAGCATGGGCTCGGCTCTACCGTTCCCGGCTCACGTCCACGCCGGGTCTGCGGTGAAATCGATGGTCAACCAGAAAGTACTGCCCCGCGCATCCAGCCGCACCGCGATCTCATCGCGCATCGCATCGACTTCGCCTACCGACCCCAGCGGCGTGATCGGGTCAGCCAATACATGGATCTCGATGAAGCGCATCCGCCCCATCTTCGCCACATGGCTGGTGAAACCGGCATAGCCACGCTCGGCCACGAACGCCTGCATCACCTGCTGCACGCGCCGGTCCAGATCATCCGGCGCCACCTGCAGCACTTCGCGCATGGCCTTCCACGCGCTGCGCGCCGGCACCGGCAGCATCGCCAGGCTGATCAATGCCAGCACGATCGAATCCAGGTACGGCACCCAATGGTGCCACTCACCACCGTGCAGGACCAGCGCCAACACGAAGGCCAGCACCACTGCCAGGCTCATCAACCCGCCCAGCAGCCAGCCCCGCACATCCAGCCATAACAGCGCGGAGCGCAGATGCCGCGCCCGCTGCGCAACGAACGCCGCCATCGCCAGGTTGCTGGCACTCAGCAGCGCCGCCCACCACAGCGCGGGCCCGAATTTCACTTCGTGCCCGCCCGTGGTCAGGCCGATCACCGCGTTGGCCAGCGCATACACGCAGGCCAGCGACAGGATCACACCACCCAGCGCTTCGACCATCGGCTCCAGGTGCCAGTAGCCATACTGGAAGCGCGGGCTTTGTTCCCGCGCCACCAGCCGCAGCACCGACAACGACACGAGGGTCAGGGCGACGTCGACCAGGCTGTACACGCCGTCGAACAGGATGGCCTGCGATCCCACCAGCAGGCCACCGCCGAAGCCGACCGCGCTCACCGCAAGGGTGACCCCGATCGAGAACGTCAGGATGCGTTGCTCGCGCGCGGTATCCATCGTTCGCCGATGAGCCGACCGTTACGGGTCAGGCCTTCAGCACCTCCACCTTGTACGAGACCGCATCACCCTCCTGCTCGATGATGAGCCCGTGCACGTCCGATTCGAAGCCCGGGAAACGGGCGTTCTGCTCGCGGGCGATGCGCAGCGACTGGATGATCGGCTCGTCGCTGTCGCCGAAGCGCTCGCCCGGCATGATGGTCGGGATGCCCGGCGGGTACGGCACCAGCATGGTCGCCGCGATGCGGCCACTGATCTGCTCGATGTCGACCCGCTCGATCTCGCCCTTGACCAGGTGGTTGTAGGCATCGGCCGGGGTCATCACCGGCGTCGGCAGGTCCACGTACATCTCGCGCATCACCTTGGCCACGGCAAATTCCTGGTTGAACGCATGCAGCGCGTCGCACAGGTCACGCAGGCCCCAGCCAGCGTAGGCATTCGGATAATCGGCGGCCAGCGTCGGCAGTGCCTGGCTCAGCGGCGCATTGCGGTCGTACAGTTCCTTGAACGCCATCAGCTCGGTGACCAGGGTGCTCCACTTGCCCTTGGTGATGCCCATCGAGAACAGGAACAGCACCGAGTACAGGTTGGTCTTCTCCACGGTGATGCCGCGGCCCCACAGGAACTTGCTCAGCACCGCCGCCGGGATGCCCAGCCTGCCCATGCTGCCGTCCATTGCCAGGCCCGGGGTCAGCAGGGTCACCTTGATCGGGTCGATCAGAACATAGTCATCCACCAGGTTCTCGAAGCCGTGCCAGTGCGCATCCGGCTGCAGGTACCACTCCTCGCGCTTGGCCACCATCGGTGCCGGCGTATCGCCCTTGTCCAGGCTGCGCTCGACCTGGGTCGGCTGCCACACGCTGAACCACCAGTCGTCGCGGCCGAGATCATCGCGGACGTGCAGCATCGCGCGGCGGAAGGCGATCGCCTCGTCGTGCATTTCCTGCACCAGCGAACGGCCGGCGTCGCCTTCCATCATCTTCGACGCCACATCGCAGGCCGCGATCACCCCGTAGTGCGGGCTGGTCGAGGTGTGCATCATGAACGATTCGTTGAAGCGCTCGGCATCGAGGTTGCGTTGCGCCGAGTTGCGCACGTGGATCATCGAGGCCTGCGAAAACGCCGCCAGCAGCTTGTGGGTGGAATGCGTGGTGAAAATGATCGCATCCTGCTCACGCGGCTTGCCCTTGGCCATGCCGTAGTGGTTCTCGTAGAACGGGTGGAACGCGGCGTAGGCGTACCAGGCTTCGTCGAAATGCAGGAAATCGACTGCGCTGCCGATCTCGTCGGCGATCTTCTCGGCGTTGTAGCACAGGCCGTCGTAGGTCGAATTGGTGACCACCGCGATGCGCGGCTTGGAGCCGGCCTTGTAGGCCTGGCTGGCCAGCGGATTGGCGGCGATGCGCTGCTGCAGCGACTCCGGCGTGAACTGGTCCAGGCTGATCGGGCCGATGATCCCGTGCGCGTTGCGGCTGGGCGTGAAGTACACCGGCACCGCACCCGTCATGATCAGCGCGTGCAGCAGCGACTTGTGGCAGTTGCGGTCAACGAACACCACGTCGCCGCGGGCCACCGTGCCATGCCAGACGATCTTGTTGGCGGTGGAGGTGCCGTTGGTGACGAAGAAGGTGTGGTCGGCACCGAAGTTGCGTGCCGCCTCGTTCTCGGCATCCTTGATCGGGCCGGTGTGATCGAGCAGCGAGCCCAGCTCCGGCACCGAGATCGACAGATCGCTGCGCAGGGTGTTCTCGCCATAGAACTGATGGAATGCGCGGCCGACCGGCGACTTGGTGAATGCCACGCCGCCGGCATGGCCCGGCGTATGCCAGGAATAGTTCGACTCGGCCGCATGATGGATCAGCGCCTTGAAGAACGGCGGCAGCAGGTTCTTCATGTAGTCTTCGGCCGCGCGCATCACCTGCCGCGAGATGAAGCTCTTGGTGTCTTCGAACAGGAAGATGAAACCGTGGATGTACTTGAGCAGCTTGCTCGGCACCTTCTCGATGGTGCGGCGCTCGCCGTACAGGAACACCGGCAGATTGGCACGGCGTGCGCTCTGCTCGCGCAGGAAGGCGGTCAGGCGCTGGAACTCGCCATCCACCTCTTCGCTGCCATCGATCGAGATCAGCACCGCCGAGGCCGCCACGTAGGTGCGGGCACCGGCCCGGGCGTCATCCAGGTTCAGCCCGCACAGCACGCGCTGGTCGTTGCTGCGCAGCTCTTCCACCAGCGCACGGATCAGGATGCCACCGATGCGCGGCGACTCGTAGTCGTTGTCGATGACAATGACCGGGTAGTCCAGGGACTTGAAGTACACGTTGATTCTCCTTGTCGAACTCAGGAATGCCGGGCGCCGGCGCTGATCGCCGAGGCCTCGCGGGCGCGCTGCCGCTGCTGGCGGCGCTCCTCGCTGAAGAAGGGATAGAACACGGTGATGAACAGCACGAACAGGAAGGCGTACTGCACGATGGTCCCCGACGAGCCGTAGATCGCCCACAGGCAGTACACGACGGTCAGGCTGGTCAGCGTCCAGAACGCACCGGTGTGGACCAGGGTGTGCGAACGCTCGACCACGAAGTAGCACGCCACGCACGAGTAGATGTAGGGCAGCAGGGTCAGCACCACGGCCGCCGACGTGATCACGTCGAACTGGGCCGACGCGGTTTCCGAGGTGGAGGTCACCAGCACCGCCAGGGTCATCAGCACCGCCACGATCAGCACGCCCTTGACCGGCACGTCGTCCTTGTTGGTCTTGCTGAAGATGCTCGGGAACAGGCCGTCATCCGACGCTGCCTTGGCACTCTGCGCGGTCAGCAGGATCCAGCCACCCAGCGAGCCGGCGGCACCGATGAAGGCGCACAGGCTGACCAGCGCGCCGCCCCAGCCACCGACCGCCTTGGCCGCCGCCAGCGCGAACGGTGCGTCGGACACCTGCAGTTCCGCGTTCGGCACCATGCCCATGATCACCGACGAACTGGCGATGTAGGCGATGGCAGCCAGGAACACGCCGGCCAGCGTCGCGCGGGCGACGTTCTTCTCCGGATTTTCGACCACACCGGCAGTCACCGATGCAGACTCGACGCCGATGAAGGCCCACAGGGTCAGTGCCGCGGCGCTCGAGATCGCACCGAAGTTCGACTCGCCAGACACGTTGTAGGCGCCCTTGAAGATGTCGGCATCGAAGAAGAACCAGCCGAAAATGGCGATGCCCAGGATCGGCACCAACGCAAAGCTGGTGGTGACCGTCTGCACGCGGCTGACGAAGGCCGGACCGATCACGTTGGCAAAGCTCAGTGCCCACACCAGCACCAGCACCGCGATGCAACGCACCAGCGGCTCGGACAGGATCGGGAAGAAATAGCTGAAATAGCCCACCGCCGCGATCGGAATGGCGACGTTGCCGATCCAGTTGGCGAACCAGTAGATGGTGTTGGTCTGGAAGCCCATGTACGGCCCGAACCAGTCGCGCGCGTAGGCATAGGGACCGCCCGCCTTGGGTGCGAGCTTGCCCAGCTTGGCGAACACGAAGGCCAGCAGCAGCGCACCGGCGGTGGTGATCAGCCAGCCCCAGATCGAGGCGGTACCGATCTTGGCCAGGCTGGACGGCAACAGGAACACGCCTGAGCCCATCATGTTGCCGGCGACGAGGAAGGTGGCTCCGACCACCCCGATTTTCTTTGCTTCTGCCATGACGATCTCCGGTACTGGCATGAGCCCGGCAGCACCGGGCGTGGGGACGGTTACGCTGGCGTACGACCGCTGGCGTCTATTTGATGAAGTTGTATTGCAGGCTGCCCTGCACCCGGACCGTGTCGCCGCGTGCGCCGCCCTGCTGTTCCAGCCGGCCGTACAGCAGCTCCATGCCCATCGTCCAGGACGGCGCCGGGCTCCAGATCAGGTTGAACACGCCGTAGCGGCTCTGCCGGAATGCATCAGCGGCGAGTGCGGCGTTGCGCTCCAGGGTCAGCTGGCCAAAGATCAGGTTGGAGCGCCACAGCGCGGACCAGTAATGGGTGTAGCCGACGAAACCGCCGTGCAGGTCCAACGCGGCGAGGCGGCCATCGGCACCGACCACTGCGTCCAGTCCGGAGCCGGTCAGGTCGGCGGTGTAGCGACTGAGGCCGCGCCCGCCGAGTACGCCGAACAGCAGCAGGTCGCGCTCGCCCACTGACGCCGAGCCGCTCAGCTGCAGGCCACCGGCCATGCGCCGGTCGCGCTCGCCATCGCCGTCGTAGGCCAGGCTGCGTGCCACCGCGCCCAGCTGCAGGTGGCCCCAGTCGCGCTCCAGGCGCGCGGTCACGGTCACATCGGGCAGGCGGTTGACTGCCGTGCGAGCATCGCTGGCGCCGGCGAGTTCAGTCTTCGGGTCTTCAGCGGCGACGGTCAGGGTGTTGCCCTTGCCTATCGCAAAGCTGTGGTGGATGCCCGCCACCAGCAGGTATCCGGCGCCGCCCGGCCCGGCGAAGTCAAGCGTATCGGGCAGGCTGTCCGGGTCCATGAAGCTGGAGTAGCCATAGCCCGCATAGGTGTTGCCAAGCTGTCCATAGGCGTGTCGCAGGCGGAACTCATACCCCTCACTGCTGCCGAAGAAATCGTTCTCCAGGTAGAAACGCAGGTTGCCGTGCGTGGTCGGGCGCCGCGCCTCGAAGCTGAAGCGGGTCTGCTTGGCATGGATGTTGAAGTTGGAGACATCGCGATGGCTGCCACCCACCGGCATCGACGACGGAATGAACTGATCTTCGTCACCGGCCGCACGCGAATCGGCAATCGCATCGAGCTTGGCGTAGCCGCCGATGCGGATCACCGTATCGGTGCCGGGAATGGTGAAGAAGCCTTTCAGATCGGGGTCGGTCGGACCGGCTGCGCTGTCGGGACGCGACGCCGCCGTTGAGGGATCGGCCACCGATTCGCGCTGCGGCAGCACCGGTTGCGCCACGCCCGGCACCTGGGTCGGGTGCAGCATGCTGGCGCTGCCGCCCGCCGTTGCTGCCGGGGTCGGGGCCTGCGCCACGGCGGCAGGCGCTGAGCCCTCGCGCTGCTCAAGCCGATCCAGGCGCTGCTGCATGCCTTCCAATGCCTGGCGCATGGCAGCGATTTCCTGCCGCAACGCCTGCGCATCTTCCTGGCCATGCTGCTGCGCATACGCTGGCGCGATCGCCAGTGCGGTCGAACAGGCCAGACTCAGTACCGCCAAGCGCATTGCATCCTCCCTGGACAAACATTCGCAGCGCGCTGGCCGGATACAGGCGCACAGTGCCCTGGCCTCGCGTCGCCGTTGCTGGAAATGCGGATACTGCGTTGACGACACCGGCCAGCCTGCATCCGGCAGGCAACAGGACGATGACACTGCCCTGCCCGCACCGGTGTCGAGCCCATCAAGGCCGCGCTGCCAGAGAGGTGGCGACCGCAGCGGTCTGGGTAACAATCAGGGAGTGAGAGTGTCGTGAATGGCTGTGCCGACCGCCCTGGTTCAAGGCATGTCTGGCGCGGCATCCATGGCGCGTTGACGCTGTATTCCATGCGTCAACAGGCTAATCCGCCTGTCGTTTTTGACCTTGATTGGAATCAAGGCGCGATGCTTGATGTCAGTCACGATTCAGATGTGACGACGAACAGCTGCTGCGCAGCCCTGCTGCCCTCTCCGCCCGCCGCAGGAGCGCCGAAATGCAACAGGCCCGCATGCTGCCATGCGGGCCTGTCGGTTACATCACGACGTTGGCGGCGATCAGCGCGGACCCAGCACCGTCTGCAGGTCGGCGCCCTGCGGCAGGCCCGCGCGACGCTGCACCTGCCCCTGTGCATCCTGGAACAGGATGCCCGGCGTGCCCTGGAAGCCCATCTCGATCATCAGGACCTGGTTGGCATCAAGCTTGCCTGCGATCTCGCGGCTGACGCTCGGTAGCGCCTTGATGCCGCCACGGTCGAACTGGTGCTCATTCTCCAGCAGCGCCGCGCTCGGATCACGCGCGGCGAGGATGGCGGCGGCCTTGGCCGGGCTGTCCTCGCGGATCACGCCAACCATGATGTGGCGCAACTGCACCTTGCCGGCGTCAACCCACGGACGCGCCGCTTCCCAGAACTTGTGGCAGTACGGGCAGTTGGCATCGCTGAAGGTATAGACCACACGCGGTGCATCGGCCTTGCCGTCACGCACCCAGGCGCTGGCTTCCAGCTTGGTCCACATCTTGGCCGACATCGGTGCAGCGACCAGCTTCTCCACCGCCTCGGCGGCCACATCGTTGCCTTCGGCATCGAACAGGCTGCCCACCAGCACATGCTTGCCGTCGGCGGTCACGTACGCGGCGGCGGGCTGCTGCCCCCCCACCACGCCGGCGAAGCCACGCAGGCCACCCGGTGCATCAAACTCGGCAACGACTTCGAAGCCGTGCTTCTCGATGCCTTTCAGCACTGCGGGACGGTCCCCCTTGGCCGCGGTGGCCGGAGCGCCGGCGGCCGGCGCTGCCGCCGTCTTGCCCGGCGGGGTCTGGGCCTGGCTGCAGGCGGCCAATGCCAGCATGACCGGCAGCAACAGCACCGCCGGAGCGATGCGCAGGGAAGTCGACAACATGGGAACTCCGTAATGAGATGCCCGCGCAGGCTACCGCAGCCGGCGCAGTTTGTGTTCAAGACCCGCGGCCGTCAGTTCGCCAAGGTGCAGTTCACGCAGGCGACCTTCGGCGTCGAAGAACAGCGTCGACGGATAGGCCTGCACACCCAGCACGGTTGACGCCGAGGCGGTATCGTCCAGCAGTACATTGCCCAGCCGGAGCTGCTCGGATGCGATGAAACCCTTCACTTCGTCCAGGGTTTCCCCCTGGTTGAGGAACACGAACTGCACGTCGGTGTGGGTCTGCTGTGCGGATGCCAGCACCGGCATCTCGCGCCGGCAGGGCCCACACCAGCTGGCCCAGAGATTCAGCACCAGTGGCTTGCCCCGGAACTGCTGCAGGTCGATCACGCGCCCCTGCAGATCGGCCACCTGCACCGCCGGCAGCGGCATCCGCTGCTCCTGCCAGGCTGCCAGCAGGTGGCTGCCCACCACCCACGACACCACGCCCACCAGTGCGCCCGCCAGCACCGGCGCACGCAACGCGCGCCAGGGCCGCAGCCGCCAGGTGCCCCACGCCAGGCCCGCAGCCAGCACGACTGCAAGGTGATACCCACCGTCGGCGATCTGCAGGATGCTCCACGGGGCCTCACGGTAAAGCGCGAAGTTCAAGGCGACGAAGCTGATGCGTCCGCACAGCAGGCCGATCAGCAACATGTCCAGAACCAGGCTGGCCGCGGAAGGCACTGCCATCCCGTCTTTCCGACGCGGCCACAGGCGTGCTACCGCCATGGCCAGCAGCACGCACATCAGGATCAACACCACCGGCATCGGCACCGGTCCCACACTCGACATCAGCCCACCTGCCCCATCATCCGTTACCTGCATGGTCGAAGCGTCGCGCCCAGGTTGCAAGCGCGACGCCTACTGCAGGCATCAGGCCACGCTGCGCGGCATCTGCATGCCGGGCGCCGGTTGCAGCCCGCGCAGGCTGCCTGCCACCGATGACAACAGCGGCCGCTCGCGCCGCTTGTTGTTGACCAGCCGGCGATAGTTGGCCGGCGTCATTCCAACAATGCGCAGGAACAGGCGACGGAATGCGCTCTGGTCGGCATAGCCTACGCCCCAGGCCACTTCATCGATGCCCGCCCCCTGCTGCAACAGCGTCTGCGCCTTGGCGATACGCAACCGCTGGCAATACTCGATCGGGCGCAGGCCGGTGGCCTTCAGGAAGCGCCGCTTCAGGGTGCGCGGCTCCAGCCCGGAAATCTCACAGATCGCACCGAGCGTGGCGCCGCGCGCAGCGGTGGTATGCAGCCAGCGTTGCGCCTTCAGTACGTCGCGATCGCCGTGGGCGAAGTTGGCACTGAAACGCTCGAGATCCTGCTGGATCGCCGCCGGAACCGTGATCCCCAGCTGCTGCGCCACGGAACTCGCCACGCCCTGGCCGTGCAGCCGGTACAGCAGGCGCAGGGCGAGGAAGCGCCAGGCCTGGGAACCGGCCACCGTCAGCAGGTCGCCGTCATCGACCAGCGCGCGCTCGCTGGGTACCCAGCTGGCCGACTGCCCCTGCAGGCCCGGATGGCGCCCGAGGTCCGGACCACTGACGGTGCGCCCAGCCAGCAGACCGGCGCGTGCCAGCATGCTGACACCGTCGCTGGCGGCAGCCAGCAGACTGCCACCGTCGTAATGCGCGCGCAGCCAATCCAGCAGCACCTCATCGGCGCGCAGGCAGACGCCCTGGCTGATCTGGCCAGGCACGGCGATCACGGCGGGGATGTCCGCCTCGAGCATCTCCGCGCCGGCAATGCGATGCACGCCGGTCTGGCTGGCCGGCACGATCCAGCGGGTCACCAGGACACGCTTGAACGGACGGCGCTGCTGCTGGGCAAGCCGGTTGGCGACATGTGCCATCTCGGTCAGCACGGAGGCGGCCGACGGGTCGCCTCCCGGGTATTCGACCACCGCGACCTCGACGAATCCTTCGTTCCTGAATCCTTCCACAGACCATCTCCTCGGTTCGTTGCAGGCCGTCCAGCGGCCGGTTCAGGCGCAGGGTAGGAACTGCCACGACGGTGGGGCTATGAAGAAAGTTGCAAAGTGCGCTGAATGCGCCGTCAGCGACGGGACCTTGACCCTGGACCAGACTCAAGGCTTCACAATGAGCGGCAGCATCCGCAGGAATCCGCCATGAACATTGGTCAACTGGCACGCCGGGCCGGCGTGCCGATCGATACGGTGCGCTACTACGAACGCCAGCAGTTGCTGCCCACGGCGGCACGCTCGGCCGGGGGCTACCGCATCTTCGGTGAGCAGGACCTGCGCCGGCTGCGCTTCATCCGCCGCGCCAAGACGCTGGGCTTCAGCCTGGAAGAAATCGCCGAACTGCTGGCGCTCAGTGACCGCCACTCACAGGACATGGGCAGTGTGCGCGACACGGCGCAGGCCCGGCTGCAGGACATTGCACAACGCATGGCCGAACTGCAGCGCATGCACACCGCGCTTTCTCAGCTGGTCGACGCCTGCCCCGGCCACGGCACGCTGGATCAGTGCCCGATCCTGGCGGCGCTGACCGACGACGCGGCATAGCAACGCGCGTGAAGAAAAGTGCAACAAATGCTTGCCAACCCCCGGGGGCAAGGCTATTATTTCGCTCCTCAGCGACGTGGGGCCATAGCTCAGCTGGGAGAGCGCCTGCATGGCATGCAGGAGGTCAGCGGTTCGATCCCGCTTGGCTCCACCAATCTTTCGGCATTAGGCCGTCGAAAGGTCGCTGAAGAACATTGATGAGAATTGCGTCCCCATCGTCTAGAGGCCTAGGACATCACCCTTTCACGGTGGCGACCGGGGTTCGAATCCCCGTGGGGACGCCACTCATCACGAACAACGAGGACCCGGCCGATAACCGGGTCTTTTTTGTTCACCGCCTACCGGCATTCAGGTTGTGGCGTTGCGGTTCCCCTGCCCTCGTGGCGACGGTCGAACCGGAACGAAAAAAGTTCAAAAAAAAACTTCCACAAACGTGAACACGCAGGTATGATAGGCGGCTCGGTAACACGGGGCCATAGCTCAGCTGGGAGAGCGCCTGCATGGCATGCAGGAGGTCAGCGGTTCGATCCCGCTTGGCTCCACCACTTTCGACATTAGGCCGTCGAAAGTTCTACAACTTGAAGTTTTTCGTGCGTCCCCATCGTCTAGAGGCCTAGGACATCACCCTTTCACGGTGGCGACCGGGGTTCGAATCCCCGTGGGGACGCCAGTTTCAAAACGGACTCTGCTCCCGGCAGATCATCCGGAGTTTCATGGGGCCATAGCTCAGCTGGGAGAGCGCCTGCATGGCATGCAGGAGGTCAGCGGTTCGATCCCGCTTGGCTCCACCACTTCGACATTAGGCCGTCGAAAGATCTACAACTTGAAGTTTTCGTGCGTCCCCATCGTCTAGAGGCCTAGGACATCACCCTTTCACGGTGGCGACCGGGGTTCGAATCCCCGTGGGGACGCCAATTCTTGAAAACCCCGACTCCGGTCGGGGTTTTTCTTTGCCTGTGATTCCTGGGAAGGCCCTATCCACGCATGGTGTGGATGGCTTCACCCCGATTACGGCTCAGAACCGCCGATACATCCCGATCGATGCCGGTGCCGTGGGCGCGAAACCAAACTGTGCGTACAACCGATGCGCCTCGCCATCGGCCAGCAGGCTGACGTACGCCGATGGCGGCAGGTTGGCCTGCATCCAGCCATCCAGGCGCCGCATCACTTCCTTGCCCAGGCCCTGCCCCTGCAACCGCGGCAGCACCGCGATATCACAGACCTGCAGGTGGCAGCCGCCATCGCCGACGATACGGCCCATCGCCACCAGCTCAGTGCCCTGGTAGGCACACACGCCGAACAGCGTATTGGGCAGCGCGCGGGCGGCCGCTTCCCGGGCCTTGGCACTGAGGCCTGCAAGCACGCGCAACCGGCAGTAGTCCTCGACCGTGGGCACGGCTTCGCGGAACTGGCAGGTGATGGAATCAGTCATGCGGCATCTCCAGATGGGTCGGGCTATCCTGCCGCATCCACGTCGCAGCCGCTGCGACCCAGGCCCCCAGAGTCCCATGTGCTATTCCGCCCTGATCCGCGCTGACTACGCCAAGCTGGTACGCGAGTTCGGCGCCATCCTGTCGCTGGAGGAGTTCGCCGAACTGTACGCACACGATCCAGGCAAGAAGCGGCCGAAGACGCCGAAGGCGATGGATGACGGGTTCGCCGGTGCGCGTACCGAACAGGGCCGGGACATCGTGGCGAAGATCCAGCAATGGCATGCGCAGGAGCAGCAGGCGCTGGAGGCTGAACTGGTCCGGCAGCGCGAACGACGCGATATTGCCCATGCCACGCTGGCCACCCGGCCCACGCAGAAAGCGCGCAATGACCTGCGCGTGGCCGGTAACCGCATCGAGCGCGCGCAGGCCCGGCTGGACGACCTGCATCGGGTGCAGCTGCTGCCGCGCGACAACCGCATTTTCCCCGGCAGCTACGCACCGGTGATGGTCAGCGAGAACGGCCGGCGCGTGATCAAGCCGATGCGCTACCAGTGCCGGTTGCCGGACAAGCCGGCGCGCAACGACGTGCTGTACCCCGGCACCTACAACGCGCGGCGCGACAGCCTGGAAGGTTACTGGCGGGGTGCGTTCGGACTGCGCCACGGCGTGGTGGTGGTGCAGGCGTTCTACGAGCACGTGCCCCGCCACGCCATCGCCGGCCGCAGCCTCGATGCCGACGAAAAGGAGCAGGACGTGGTGCTCGAATTCCGCCCCGATCCACCCCGCGACCTGCTGCTGGCCTGCCTCTGGGCGGAATGGGAAGGACCGGAAGGCCGCCTGCTTTCGTTTGCCACGATCACCGACACACCGCCCAGCGACGTCGCCGCTGCCGGGCATGACCGCGGCGTGGTACCGATCCGCAGGGAACACCTGGACGCCTGGCTCAACCCCGAACCGGATGATCTGGCGCGCCAGTACCGCATCCTCGATGACCGCGAGGAAATCCGTTACGTGTACGAGGAAGCGGGCTGAGCGCCGGACGCGAATGAAAAACCGCGCGTGGGCAGGGCTCCTGGATCAGGGGTTGCCGCCGCGCATCGCAGACGTGAGGATTCAGCCCCCGCAGCTTCCCCCTGCCGGTGCGTGGCGAGCGGCTCAGGCCTTGGCGCTGGAGCGTCCCACCGCACGCGCCAGCGCCCGCGACAGATCGGCCGACAGGTACGGCTTGACCAGCAACAGGCCGGCCAGCATCGGCGCAGGCAGCTGCTCGGCCAGCATCCCGGTGGCCAGCACGAACGGAATGCCACGCGCCGAAAGCGCTGCAGCCACTGGCTCACTGGTCTCGTTGCGGGCCAGCCGGTAATCCAGCAGGGCCACGTCAGGAGTGCTCTGCTCCAGCAGCCGCAGGGCCTCGGACACACTCGCGGCAAGCCCGACCACAGTCGCACCGGCATGCACCAGCTGCATCTGCAGCAGGGCCGCACTCATCTCGTCGTTCTCGACCACCAGCACCCTCAGGTCCTGCAACACTGTCATCAGCTACCGCTCCTGGAGGCAATTGCACGTCGGGAGTATAGCTACCAAGGGGCCAATGCCGACAGGAACCGCCCTGATAGGCTCTCCTACTAGGCATCTCCTGCCGACCTCGGTTACACTCGCACGCTGCCTGCCGGTGTGGCGGAATGGTATACGCAGCTGACTCAAAATCAGCCGGGGGTGACCCCATGAAGGTTCGAGTCCTTTCACCGGCACCACTGCATCAAAGGCCAGGTCCATGACCTGGCCTTTTGCATTTCCCGGACCGGAGCGCCGACACTGGCGAGGATGCCCCAGCATGCCCCTCCCACGCTCGCCGACATACTGCGCGCCCATCGCCACGTGCGGGGGCAGCCCCGCGACTTCTGGACGTACGCCCACGGCAACGCCGTCGTGTCACCCCGATGAAACGAAAATGTGACAGCCGACAAGGTTGCGAATAGCACTAGCGCACACTTTTCTTGCCAGCCTCACCTACTTCTGCCTATCGTGATCCCAGCCGGATCTGGGGGCGGGGGAATGCATGACGTTGCGTGCGGCACTGTTTTTCATGGTCACGCACGCGCTCGTCATTGCCTTGATCGGCCCGCAGGACCCGGTTGGCTCCTACCTGATGCTGATCACCGCCCCCCTTCTGGCCGCTCTGGCCTGCGTGCGACGCGCGCGCGACAGCCAGGCGGCCTGCAAGTGGCGAACGCTGGGCGCTGCCGTCGGCCTGTTCTCGCTGGCCCTGCTGGCCCTGCTGTATCGCAATGTGGCCGGCCTCAGCCCTGCGCAGATGACCGCCTCGTCGCTGATCCTGTATGTGTTCTACCGGATTCCGCTGACCTACGTGGCCGCCAGCCCAGGCGGCGGCAACCGCTGTATCCGTGCGGTGGACCTGGCGGTCATCGCGCTGCTGTGGTTGCTGTACTTCGTGCATACGCGGGCGATGGCACACCTCAACACCGCATTGTGGACGCAATGCCTGCACACCCTGAGCAACGTGCAGAACAGCCTGGTGTTCTGCTTCGCGCTGATCCGCTTCCTGGCCGAGGACAATGCCGACCGCCGCGACTTCTTCCGCACGTTGACGATCTACGCGCTCGGCTACTTCCTGATGGCGCTCTACATCAATACCTGGCAGCCGCAGGTACCCGATGGTGGCTGGGGCGACCTGCTGATCAGCGGGCTGTTCGTGCTGCTGGCAGTGCTGGCCGGCAGCACGTACCGCCCACCGGCGGTGGCTGTGCCGCGCAACCTCCGCCGCATCGTCGATGCCGGCGTGCCGCTGATGCTGCCGTTGCTGCTGATGATGGTGGCGCTGCTGGTGGCACGCCTGCAGCCGACCCTGGCCACCGTGGGGTTCATCGGTGCCATGCTCGGCCATGCCCTGCGCAGCGTGCTCACCCAGGTGCAGATCCAGCGTGAGCGCGACGAGCTGGCGCTGCTGGCCCGGCGCGATCCGTTGACCGGGCTCGGCAACCGGCGCAACTTCGATGAAGCGCTCGGCAGCGCGCACGGCCGCGCCCGTCGCCAGGGCGTGGGGCTGGCGGTGCTGATGATCGATATCGACCACTTCAAGCGACTCAACGACACCTACGGGCATCCGGAAGGTGATCGCCGCCTGCAGGCGGTCGCCGCGATCCTCGACGGCTGCCTGCAACGCGGTGATGACCTGCTGGCCCGCTACGGCGGCGAGGAGTTCATCGCCGCCCTGCCCGCGCCCGACATCGGCCACGCCCTGGGCCTGGGCGAGCGCCTGCGCGCCGCCGTGGAAGCCGCCGCCCTGCCCGCCGCCCAGGCCCACGTGACCATCAGCATCGGCGTGGCCTGGCAGGCCGCGCATGATGAGGGTGACCCGCGCAGCCTGGTCGAGCGTGCCGACCAGGCCCTGTACCGGGCCAAGCATGCCGGCCGCAACTGCGTGCACGCCGCCCCGGCCGTCGAGGCCGGGGAACAACACGCCGACCGCCGCGCCTAGACCGCGCGCAGCACCGCCGCACCATGCATGTGCCCCGCCCCACCCTGCACGCGGAAGCTGGCCACCGTCTGCAGCAGCTGCGCCGACTGTTCTTCCATGCTGCGCGCCGCGGCCGAAGCTTCCTCGACCAGCGCGGCGTTCTGCTGGGTGCCCTGGTCGATCAGATCGACGGCATGGTTCATCTGCTGGATGTCGTCGCTCTGCTGCTGCGCGGCCGTGCTGATCTCGGACATCAGGTCGCTGACCCGGCGCACGTTGACCACGATCTCGTCCATGGTGCGGCCGGCGCTCTCAACCTGCGCGGTACCGGCACCGACATTGGCCACCGACGCATCGATCAGCTGCTTGATCTCCTTGGCGGCACTGGCCGAGCGCTGCGACAGTTCCCGGATCTCGGTGGCGACCACGGCGAAGCCACGCCCGTGTTCGCCCGCACGCGCGGCTTCCACCGCGGCGTTCAGGGCAAGGATGTTGGTCTGGAAGGCGATGCCGTCGATCACGCCGATGATGTCGACGATGCGGCGCGAGGACGCGTTGATCACCGCCATGGTTTCCACCACTTCGTGCACTACGTTACCGCCGCGCGCGGCGACATCGGCGGCACCACCGGCCAGCTGACTGGCCTGCCGTGCGTTGGTCGCGGTGCGCTGCACGGTCTCGGCCAGGCCCTTCATCGACACCGCGGTCTCTTCCAGCGACGCTGCCTGCTGCTCGGTGCGCTGCGACAGATCGCTGTTGCCCTGCGCGATCTCGGTGGCGCCGACGGCGATGGTGTCAGCGGCGAACTTGATCTGGCCGATGATCGCGGCCATCGCCTCGACCAGCGAATTCACCCCTTCGCACAGCTCGGCGATCGGCCCGTTCTTGTCGGCGGTGGCCACGCGCCGGGTCAGGTCGCCCTCCTTGGCGGCCGCCACCACTTCACGGGTCTGCGCCACGGCACGCTGCATGGCCTGGTTCTCATGCACCTGCGCGGTGATGTCGGTGGCGTACTTGACCACCTTGAACGGCTTCCCGTTGAGGTCCAGGATCGGGTTGTAGGACGCCTGGATCCAGACCTCGCGTCCGCCCTTGCCGAGGCGCCGGTACTGGCCGGCATCATATTCGCCACGGCCGAGCTTTTCCCAGAACTGCCGATACTCGGCACTGCTGCGATACTCAGGTTCGACGAACAGCGAGTGGTGCTGGCCACGCACATCATCCAGGCTGTAACCGGTGGCAGCCAGGAAGTTGTCGTTGGCCGACAGGATGCGGCCATCCATGCTGAACTCGATCACCGCCTGCGACTTGTCGATCGCCGCCAGCTGGCCGGCCGAGTCGGCCGCCTGCAGCTTCTGCGCAGTGATGTCAGTGGCGAACTTGACCACCTTGTACGGACGCCCCTGCCGGTCCAGCACCGGGTTGTACGAGGCCTGGATCCAGATCTCGCGCTGGTTCTTGCCAAAACGCCGGTACTGGCCCGCGTCATATTCGCCACGACCCAGCCGCGCCCAGAAGTCACGGTATCCGGCGCTGCGCGCCTGCTCGGGGTCGACGAACAGGGAATGATGCTTGCCCTGGATCTCCTCCAGCCGGTAACCCATCGCCTGCAGGAAGTTCTCGTTGGCCTGCAGGATGGTGCCATCGAGGGCGAACTCGATGACCGCCTGGACCCGGTGCAGCGCCGCGACCTGCGCCTCCAGCTCGGCACGGCCATCGGCCGCCGCCTCGACGTCGCTGCGGTGCTGCGGTGCCAGCGCGCCCAGCAGGGCGCGCCACGGCGACCAACGGGTATGCAGCTCGGCCGGCGCCTGCGCGCCCGCCGTAAAGCCTGGAATGAGCATTGTCTGATCCTCGGTGTCCGGTAAGCGGTTGCGACCCGACGGGCGGGATGCCCGGCGGCAACTTCAGTTGCTTGGGACTACAGGTACCGGCAGGCACCCCTCGAGCGGCTGGCAAGAACGTCTGGTGCGGGTGCGATCGGCATAGGGAGCGGCGGAACACACAGCGCGGGCCGCCCGTCGGGGGCAGCCTGGGGTCCTGCAGCGGGCGACTTGAGCGGGATCCAGAGGGAATATCGGCGATGCGATCGGTGGCTTTAGCCGGATTCCGCGACGTCCGTCGCATCTTCAGATGGTCCTGCAGGGATGCGGTGGACAATCGCGATGCACTTCACATTCTGCTCACGCGAGACAGGGGCACCGCCGAGCGGTTTCGCCAGGCGCCGGCTGGGCAGGTTCTGCTCGGCACCGGGTGTCGTCAGGGCATATGTCGCGCGTTGTCGCCGTCACTGGGCATAGCCTTGCCCGGCACGCGGATGCAGTTCAAGCGGAAAAGGTTTGCATGACCAACGGGAGATCCGGTGGTAGATGAAACTGGCCAGCATGCAGCGAACCGCAGGACGCTCACTGACACGGAGATCGCATGTTCCCACGCCTGGCCAGTTTCCTCATCCTGGGCCTGTGCAGCAGCGGCGCCTTCGCTGCCGACGCCACCTACCGCCCCAGCTTCCATCCCGACCAGCTGAAGGGCCCGCCTGCCGGGCGCCTGAACGAAGTGCTGGTACTGGGCACCACCCACTTGTCCGGCCTGCCCAAGTCCTTCCAGCCCGCCTTGCTTGAACCGTTGCTGCAGCGACTGGTCGCCTGGAAGCCCGAGCTGATCGCCACCGAAGACCTGTCAGGCCTGCAGTGCGATTTCATGCGTCGCTACCCGGCACGCTATGCGGAGAGCGTGGCCACCTACTGCTTCGACACCACCGCTGCGCAGGCTGCGACCGGACTGGACGTGCCTACGGCGAACACCCAGGCCGAGCACCTGCTTGCGACCTGGCCGGACGAGCCGACGCCCGCCCAGCGTCGTCGGCTCGCAGCATTGTTCCTGGCAGCGGGTGAACGCGGCTCGGCGCAGGTGCAGTGGCTGCGCCTGCCTGCGTCCGAGCGCAAAGGCGGTGATGGACTGACACCTGCCTTGGTCGAGATCCTCGAAAAAGGCCTGGTTCGCCGCAATGAAACCCACCTGATCGCCGCCGAGGTCGCCGCCCGCCTCGGGCAGGAACGCCTGTGGGCCGTGGACGACCACACGGCCGATTCGCCCACGCCCGCCGAGGATGAAGCGGCGGCCAGCGCGGCCATCACCGGTGCCTGGAACAATACGCACTCGCGCGCGCGGCGGGAGGCCGATGAACGCCTCGTGGCCGATCTGGACAAGCCCGGCGGTGTCATGGCGCTGTATCGGGACTACAACAGCCCGGCGGCGGCGATGGCCGCCTACCAGAGCGACTTCGGCGCGACGCTCGTCGAGCCGTCCTCCAAGGCGTTCGGCCGGATGTACGTCGGTTACTGGGAAACCCGCAACCTGCGCATGGTCGCCAACATCCGCGACGTGCTGAGCCAGCATCCTGGCAGACGCATGCTGGCCATCGTGGGTGCCTCGCACAAGGGCTACTACGAGGCCTACCTCAATCAGATGCATGACGTGCGGCTGGTCAGTGCGGACACGGTATTGCGTTGACGGGAACAGGTGCCGGCCATGCGCCGGCACTATCCTGCAAGACCCGATTCGCAGGTGCCGACATGCTGAAAGTGATCGCCGAGGATTTCATCCATCCCGATGCGGTGGACACCGTGCTTCCCCTGTACCGCGAGCTGGTGGCGTGCACGCTGCGCGAGCCGCGCTGCCTCGGCTATGAACTGTTCGTCGACCAGAAGGATCCGGGCCACTTCATCTTCATCGAGCTGTGGCCCGACCGCGCCGCGCTCGACCTGCACTGTGCCAGCGAACACTTCCAGCGCCTGGTGCCACAGATCAATGCCTTCCAGTGTGCGCCGTGCCGGTTCCTGCTGATGGATGCCGTACGGGTGTAGTGCCTGCAGCGGGATGCACATGATCGCTGCGGCCATGCCGCCACAGCAACAGGCAGGCCGCAACCGTGCAGGACAGGCTCAGGACCAGCAGCGCGACCGCACCCTGCTGCAACACGGGCAACAACGCCCTTGCGTGCAGGTCGCCGCGCAGCTGTTCGGCGCGTAGACAGGCGGCCAGCGCCAGGCACCAGCCGATCAGGGCCGGAATGAACTTGCGTACCGCAACCGGGTTCCAGGCATTCATGGAGGTGACCTGCGTGAGTGGAGTGCGCGCAGTATTCGCGCGCGTCCTCTCACAGGCTGAGATCAGTCCTCCGCGGCGTCGGGATCGTCACCCGGAAGCTGGGACAACTCGCCCTGCACCTGCACGTTGTTGCGCCCCATCGCCTTGGCCCGGTAGCACTGGGCATCGGCCGCAGCCACCGCCTGGTCCACGCTCATGCCGCCGGCCAGCGGCGCGATACCGATGCTGGCACCGATCCGCAGCCGGTCCTGGTCCCACGGAATGGACAGCGCGGCCAGGGTGTGCAGCAGCTCGTCCCCGATGCGGGCCGCACGCCGCGGCGTGCAACCGGACAGGATGACCGCGAATTCGTCGCCGCCCAACCGTGCCACCACGTCCGAATCGCGCACGCCATGGCGCAGCACGCTGGCCACCGCCCACAGCACGGCATCGCCGGCCAGATGGCCCCAGGTGTCGTTGACCGGCTTGAAGCGGTCCAGATCGATGTACATCAGCGAGGCAGCCTGGCCGGTGCGCTCCACGCGGGTGATCGCCTGCTGCAGGTGCACCTCGAAACCGCGGCGGTTGCTCAGTTCGGTGAGCGGATCGATCTCGGCCAGGTGGCGGGCTTCGCGCTGGCGTGCCCGCTGCTGGGTGTCGTCGCGCAGCACCCACACCGCGCCGCGCACGTGGCCTTCGTCATCGCGCAGCCAGGCGCGGGTCAGGTCCACCGGCACCGTTGCCGTGCCCAGGCGCAGCAGCAGGTCGGCGTGCAGGTCCACCGCGTTGCTCTCCGGGTCCAGCAGCACCGTCACATCCAGTACCGAGCCGGGCGCGTACTCGGTGGTCAGCGCCAGCACGTCCTGCACCTTGTGCCCGGCCAGCGACAAGGCGCCATCACCGGCCAGGGTGCGCACCGCAGCAGCGTTGGCGTAGTCGATGCGGCCATCAAGGCTGACGCTGAGCACCAGGTCGGCCACCGCATCCAGCGTGATTCGGCTGCGTTGTTCACTCTCGAACAGGCGCTGCTCGCTGCTGCGCTGGGCGGTGATGTCCTGGATCTGCGACACGAAATGCAGCGGTTCGCCATGCTCGTTGCGCACCAGCGACACCGACAGCCGCGCCCAGATGATGCGGCCGTCGCGGTCGAGGTAGCGCTTTTCCAGGTGATAGTGGCTGCGTCGCCCGGCCAACAGGTCCTGTACCAGGGCCAGGTCGGTCTGCAGGTCATCGGGATGGGTCAGGCGCTGGAAATCGACCTGCAGCAGCTCTTCTCGCGGGTAGCCCAGTATCCGGCACAGCGCGTCGTTGACATCCAGCCAGCGTCCTTCCAGCGACACCAGTGCCATGCCCAGTGCGGCGGAGGTGAACGCGCCAGCGAACTTCTCTGCCGAAAGTCGTGCTTCGGCGCGTGCCTGCAGGATCTCGGTAATGTCGATGGCCATGCCGACGTAGCCGATGCGCGTTCCATCGGCACTCTCCATGCGGCTGATCGACAGGCGTACCTGGCGTGACTGGCCATCCTTGCGCAGCAGCGTCCACTGCCGCGAGTAGGTCTGCCCGTCGGCACGCGCGCTCAGCGCCTCGAACACGCCGGGAAGATTGCCATCAGCATCGGCCAGCGGCTGCAACCACGCTTTCAGTTCGGCTGGATCGTGGAAGGCGTCGAGCCGGCGCTGGCCGACCACCTCCGCCGCGCTGTAGCCCAGCAGGCGCTCCGCCCCCGTGTTGAACAGGGTGATGGTGCCATCGGTATCGGTGGCGATCACCGCCACCTCATCGGACGCATCGACCACGGCCTGCAGGCGCTGCCGGGTCTCGGCCGCGTCCTGCCTTGCCTGCTGCAGTTCGGTGACATCGGCATGGGCACCGGCCATCCACAGCGGCTTGCCGTGCCCGTCCCATTCAAAGACCCGGCCACGGTCCTGGATCCAGATCCACTGGCCGTTCCTGTGGCGCATGCGCAGCAGGCAGGCGTAGTTGTCGCTGCGCCCTTCGAAATGGTCGTCCAGCGCTGCATCGGACAGCGCAATGTCATCGGGATGGACCAGCTTCAGGAACGTCTTCTGGCAGATCGGTTCCAGCTCATCCAGGCGATAACCGACAATCTCGGCCCAGCGCGCATTGACCCGCATCTCGCCGGTCTGCACGTTCCATTCCCAGGTACCCGCAGCGGTACCGTCGATGATCATCGCCAGCCGGCGACGCTCTTCAGCCAACGCCTGCAGGCGGCGCTCCAGCAGTCCATTGCCGTGGGTGCCCTGGCCCGGCATCACTCCGGTCCCCTGCCGGCACGGGCAGGCGCCGACCGCAGCGAAGCACTGCGGCCTGCAACGAAGACGGCGGGTCGTGCTGGCGTCATGGTCCTCCCCAGCGACAGCGGGGAGGCCAAACGCCCCCCTCAGGCGCAAGTGTGCGCAATCACGGGGAAAACCGACAAGCCCCCCGCCCCGGATCAACCGTGACGGGGGGCACGATCCTCAGCTGCGCTTGGCCCGGGCAAAGGCTTCGGCCAGGGCATTGTTGGCCGGCGGCGCAGACTGGGCCGGACGGCCGCCAGCGCCCTGGCCGCGGTTCGGTCCACGGTTCTGGCCGCCAGCGTCACGGCGCGGCCCTTGGCCCTGGCCCCGCTCATCGCGCTGGCCCGGGCGGCTGGTGGCCTGGCCCGGGGTATCGTCCAGGCGCCGGGTCAGGGCGATGCGCTTGCGCGCCACGTCCACCTCCAGCACCTTCACCTTGACGATGTCACCGGCCTTGACCACGTCGCGCGGGTCCTTCACGAAGGTATCGGCGAGCGCCGAGATGTGGATCAGGCCGTCCTGGTGCACGCCGATATCGACAAAGGCCCCGAAGGCGGCCACGTTGCTGACCACGCCCTCCAGCACCATGCCCTCGCGCAGGTCCTTGATGTCCTCGACGCCCTCGGCGAAGCGCGCCGCCTTGAACTCCGGGCGCGGGTCGCGGCCCGGCTTTTCCAGTTCCTTCAGGATGTCGCGCACGGTCGGGACGCCAAAGGTGTCGTCGGTGAACTGTTCTGCCTTCAGGCCACGCAGGAAGCTGCCGTCACCGATCAGCGCCTTGATCGGGCGCGCGGTGCTGGCCACGATGCGCTCAACCACCGGATAGGCTTCGGGGTGTACCGCCGAGGCGTCCAGCGGCTGGTCGCCATCGGCGATGCGCAGGAAGCCGGCGCACTGCTCGAAGGTCTTCTCGCCCAGGCGCGCGACCTTCAGCAGGTCCTTGCGGCGCTTGAACGGGCCGTTGTCGTCGCGATGGCGCACGATGTTCTCGGCCACCGTGGCCGACAGGCCGGACACCCGGGACAGCAGCGCGGCCGAGGCGGTGTTCACGTACACGCCCACGGCGTTCACGCAGTCCTCCACGCGCGCGTCCAGCGCCCGCGCCAGGCGGTACTGGTCCACGTCGTGCTGGTACTGGCCGACACCGATCGCCTTGGGTTCGATCTTGACCAGTTCGGCCAGCGGGTCCTGCAGGCGACGAGCGATCGATACCGCGCCACGCAGCGACACGTCCAGCCCCGGGAACTCCTTGGCCGCGAACTCGGAGGCCGAGTACACCGAGGCGCCCGCCTCGCTGACCACGACCTTCTGCAGCTTCGGGTTGGCGGCAGCCTTGATCGCTTCGCCGGCCAGCTTGTCGGTTTCGCGGCTGGCGGTGCCATTGCCGATCGCGATCAGCTCCACGTTGTGCTTGGCGCACAGCTGCTTGATCGTCTGCACCGACTGGTCCCACTGGCGACGTGGCTCATGCGGGTAGATGGTGTCGGTGGCGACCAGCTTGCCTGTGGCATCGACCACGGCGATCTTGCAGCCGGTACGGATGCCAGGGTCCAGGCCCAGCACAGTCTTCGGGCCGGCCGGTGCGGCCAGCAGCAGGTCCTTCAGGTTGTCGCCGAACACCGCGATGGCTTCGGCTTCGGCCTTTTCGCGGGCCTGGTTGAACAGGTCCAGCAGAAGATGGGTGTGCAGCTTGGCGCGCCAGGTCAGGCGGCAGGCATCCAGCAGCCAGCGGTCGGCGGCACGCCCCCGGTCGGCGATGCCGGCCTTGCGTGCCACCCGACCCTCGGCGTACTGGTGGCCCGCTTCGGCATCGCTGCCCGGGTCCAGTTCCAGGAACAGGATCTCTTCGCGGCGCGCGCGGAACAGCGCCAGCAACCGGTGCGAGGGAATCTTCGCCAGAGATTCGGCATGTTCGAAATAGTCGCGGTACTTGGCGCCTTCGGTTTCCTTGCCCTCGGCCACGCGGGCACGGATCACGCCGGTCTCGCCCAGCCAGGTGCGCAGCTCGCCAACCAACGCGGCATCTTCGCCCCAGCGCTCCATCAGGATCGCGCGGGCGCCTTCCAGCGCGGCCTTGGTGTCGGCCACACCCTTGTCGGTATCGACGAAGGTGGCCGCGAACGTCTGCGGGTCCTGCGTCGGATCGGCCAGCAGGCCATCGGCCAGCGGCTCCAGACCGGCCTCGCGGGCGATCTGGGCGCGGGTACGTCGCTTGGGCTTGTAAGGCAGGTACAGGTCTTCCAGCCGGCTCTTGGTATCGGCGGCCAGGATGTCATTGCGCAGCTCGTCGCTGAGCTTGCCCTGCTCGCCGATGCTGGCCAGCACCGCCGCACGGCGGTCCTCCAGCTCGCGCAGGTAGGTCAGCCGGGTTTCCAGGTTGCGCAGCTGGGTGTCGTCCAGGCCACCGGTCACTTCCTTGCGGTAGCGCGCGATGAACGGAACGCTGGCGCCCTCGTCGAGCAGGCCGACGGCGGCGCGTACCTGGGCGGACTGGGCACCGATCTCGTCGGCGATGGTCTGGGCGATCTGCTGGGCGAGCGCGCTCTGGGCGTTCTTGGCGTCGTGCATTGCTTCAGGTCTGAGCCGCGTTACGGGAAGACCCCATTCTGGCAACCGACGACGGAGCCGGACAAGGCATTGACAGGGGACGAGGTACAGCGGCGTAGCCGGAGTGGACGCCGGCATCCTGGCAAAGAGCGGGCCCGGACTGGCCCGGGGCTGGGATGCCGGCGCGGGCGCGCGATGGTGGGCGCGCCCTGCCGCGTGTTGCGTAGGTCAGCGGTAGTGGCGGGCGGCGCGCTGCATGACGATCTCGTCACGCATGCCTTCCAGGGCCATCAGGCGGACCTTGCCGACACCCTGCAGTTCCATGAACCGCTCCGTGTAGAACTCCGGCCCCAGCGCGGTGTCGGCGCGGGATTTGCTGAAGCCGTAGGGCACCACGCCCTTCTCGCCATCCTTGCTACCACCGACATAAAGAACGATTGCCATGTGATGTATTCCTCCAAATTGCTACTGCGTACTGCACTCGATGAGCGATGCTGCGAGCTCATCGGGGGAGAGCTTACCGCGTCGAACCTGACTGGAACGTCACGAAGGCTAATGACGATCGGTTGCATGCAGATGACTGCGGGATCGCAGCAGAATGCTTACGGATCTTTAACTTCCGGCTAACGAATCCAGGGCCGTTCCCGCCGACGGCGAAGCCCTCGTGGGTGGTCGCGAAATGCGCTTCATGTGAGTAGGTCGGTCGGGGTGGGTTCGCGGGACACGCCGTAAACCCGTCCATGGGGGCTCGATGGCGCCATCCATGGCGCCAACGGTCCCGCGAACCCACCCCGACCGGCCCCTGACAGTTTTTCGGGCACGTTCACCCACGGAAGAGAAAAAATGAAGATCAAAAGCAAAAACAGCTTGGCTGGCCGCTTTTTGTAGAGCCGAGCCCACGCTCGGCTGCTTTCCGGCCAGTCCGCGAAGCCGAGCGCAGGCTCGGCTCTACACGAGCAAGCGCAGCGCGCGACCCGCTTCTGCTGTTCTTTATCTCTTCCGTGGCTGGACGCGCACGGAATCTGTCAGCGGCCGGGTGGGTGGGGGTGGCGGGGTATCCGCGGCATGGGTCGGGCGCATGCGCCCGACGAGTTGGGCAGGACGCCCAACCCCGGTCTTGCCGTGTGCGCAGGACAGCGCACACGTGCAAGCCGCGGCCAAGCCCCCCATGGATGGGTTCACGGCGTCCCCGCTGGCCCCACCCACCCGGCCAGCCCCCAGGAAGCAGGCATTCCGCGACCAAGCCACGAGGGGCTGCGTCGTTGGCTGGAAACTACGGCCACCAGCCGTGCCCGAACCGGGCGAAATGATCGGCCGCCCGCTCGAACGGATTGCGCGCACTCACCCCGCCACACAGCAGGTACACCGGCAGGTACAGCGGCCCCAGCACCATGTACTGGTAGACATGCGCACGCTCATGGTCGTCCAGCCGGATCAGCGGCTCCACGCCCCACCCCGCCTGATGCGCGTAGGTCCGGCAGGAAATGCCAAGATCGTGGCCCGTGTGCAGGATCACATTGCCCAAGGTGATCGCCCCACCCGGCCCCCACGGCCAGCGGTCGAACACCAGCGCGCAGTCACGCCGGCTCCAGCGCAATGTCGCGCCGCCGAGCATGCCGGCCAGCCCACCCATCAGGCCGATCAGGGTGTTGGGCAGGGTCCACACCGCGCCCAGCACCTGCAGCGCGCGCAGCCAGATCGGCCAAGGCCGGGAGGCGGTGTTCAATCGGCCTCGTTCGGCATCAGCAGCCACAGGATCAGGTAGACCAGGATGCCGGGGAAGGCCGCCGAGGCCAGCGACAGCAGCACGTAGACCACCCGCAGGAGGGTGGCATTCCAGCCGAAGCGATGGGCAATGCCACCCATCACGCCGGCGATCATGCGGTCGTTCAATGAACGCGACAGTGTCTTGGGCGTGGTGTTCATGGCGGCGGCTCCGGGCAACGGACAGGGCAGTCGAGCGTGGCTCGACTCTACACCCTGCCCATGTCTACGGCGTGCGGTGACGCAGCGCCTGCAGGCGCGCACCGAACCAGGTGGCTGCGGTCTGTTCAGGCTGCCCCGGGCACTGGATGCGATAGGGTTTGCCGCTCATGCTGCTCTGGCTGGCGGCGCGCTCGATGAACTGCTCGGCGCTGTCCACCATGTCCTTCTTCAGCAGATAGTCGTACTTGCGCTGCAGATGCGCGCGCGCATCGCCGCCGTCGTACCAGCTGCCATTGCGCTGGAACCGGCACTGGGAGCCGTCCAGGCTGGCGATCAACTGGGCGATCTCCCGCCGTGCATCCGCACTGGGTGCGGCCTGGGCAAGGGGCGCTGCCAGCAGTACCGCAAGAATCAACAAAACCCGGTACGTCATCATCCCTCCAAGTCAGTCGAGCAGGGCTCGACTCTACAGGTCGCGCGCCTTCAGCCAACCATCGATCGTGGCCGGCACTTCGCGCTGCGCGCGCCCGGACACGTAGATGCCGATATGGCCACCGCGGAAGCTGGACTCGGTGTAGTCGTCCGTGCCCAGGCGCCCGCGCATCGCGCGCGAGGCGTCCGGCGGCACCAGATGATCCTGCTCGGCGTAGATGTTCAGCACCGGCAGCGTCACCTGCGACAGGTCCACTGCTTCCTCGCCGATCCTTACCGTGCCCTTCATCAGGCCATTGGCCTGGTAGAACTGCTTGATGAAATCGCGGAACGCCTCGCCCGCCAGGTCCGGCGAATCGAAGATCCACTTCTCCATGCGCAGGAAGTCCTCCAGCGCCGCCTTGTCATCGAGGATGTCGAGCAGGCCGACGTACTTCTGCACGTTCAGGCGGAACGGCTTGAGCATCAGGTAGCTGGCGTTCATCAGGTCGGCCGGGATGTTGCCCAGCGTATCGACCAGCAGGTCCACGTCCACCTGCCGCGCCCAGTGCGAGAGCATGTTGTCGGCGGTCTGGAAATCGACCGGGGTGACCATGGTGATCAGCTTGCCCAGCTTCTGTTGGCGCAACGCTGCGTAGCAGAGTGCGAACACGCCGCCTTGGCAGATGCCGAGCAGGTCGACCGGGCCACCACTGCGCACGCGCAGCGCATCGACCGCTCCGTCGATGTAGCGCAGCAGGTAGTCCTCCAGGGTCTGGAAGCGTTCGGACCGGTCCGGGTAGCCCCAGTCCAGCACGTACACGTCCTGGCCCAGCGCCAGCAGCTTCTGCACCAGCGAACGGTCGGCCTGCAGGTCGACCATGTACGGCCGGTTGACCAGCGCGTAGACGATCAGCAGCGGCGTGCGCCGGGTCGGCGCCTGCTCACCGACGAAGCGATACAGCACCACCTTGCCGTCGCGCCAGACTTCCTCGCGCGCGGTCACGCCATAGTCCACGTCTTCCACCTGCGGCAGCAGCTTCAGCCCTTCCATCAGCTTGCGCTGCATGGCCAGGCTCTCCTGCATCAGGTCATCGGCGTTGAAGCCCAATGGTCCCTTCATCGGTCACGCGCCCCAGCGCGAGGTGCGGCCTTCTTCGCAGATGTCTTCTTTGCAGATGTCCTCTTCGCAGGCGCCTTCTTTGCCGGCGCGGCCTTCTTCGCGGCCTTGCGCGCAGTTGGCTTCACCTTCGCCGGCGCCGGCTGCGCCACCGGATCGACCTCAGCGGTTCCAGCCAGCACAGCCACCTGCGCCTGCAGGCGGCGCAGGCTGCGCTCCAGCTCGGCGATGCGGCGGTGTGCGGCATCCATCTCGCTCCGGGTCGGCAGGCCGATCCGTTCACTCATCTGTTCCACCTCCCGCTGCAGGCCGGCGCGCAGGCGCATCTGCGCGTTGCCCAGCGAGGCGTACACCTGCTGGAACGGTTCGGACATGGCGACCTTGGCGTAGGCCTCCTCGGCAACTTCGATCCACAGGTCGAACATCGCGCGGGCGCTGGTCAGCTGGCTGCCGGGCTGTTCGTGCTCGGCCAGGCGCTGCTCGAACAGCGCAAAGGCTTCGTCCAGTGCCTGCTTGATCTGATCGACATAGGCGCGCGAATGCTGCTGGTATTCCTCCTGCGCACGCAGCAGGGCCTGCCAGCGCGCCTGGTGCTCGCGGCCGGGGCCGAATGCCGGGCTCTGCAGCCACGGGCCCGCCTGCAGCTGGAACTGCTGCAGCCAGGCGGCGAATTCGGGTATCGCGGCGCCGGCGTGCGTGCTGCCACGGGCGCCCTGCAGCATCCACTGGAGCATGCCGTCGCCCTGCCCCTGCACCGCCTCGCGCCAGGCCTGGGCCACATCGGCACTGCTGGCGTCGCGGCCCGCAAACCGTGCGGCGACCTCCTGCATGGTGCCGTACCAGCTGCCCGCCTGTTCGCGGAACCGGCGCACGGCATCTTCCGGCGCGCCCTGCGCCTGCTCGGGCAACAGCTGGCCCCACCAGTCGAACAACCGCTGCCAACTGCCGGGATCGTCACCGGCGGGTGCGCCGGGCGTGCTCGCATGGCGCAGGGCATCGCCCCAGGCGCCGAAATACTGCCGGGCCAGGGTTTCGAAATCGCTGCTGCCGGTGTCGTGGGCCGAGCTGGTCATCGCAGGCCTCCGCAGGGCTGGCTCATGGCTTGGGAATACGCAAGGTCTTGCTGATCATCAGCGACCCGGACAGGGCGAACAACAGCACCATCGGGTGCAGCTGCCACGGGCCGATCTGCCACTGGCCGAACCAGATGTTCTGGCCGATGGCATCGGTGCCGGCGGCAATCGCCAGTACGATCACCAGCACCAGGCTGGTCGGGATCGGGGTGCCCTCGAAATACGTGACCTTGCCCTCGTCGCCGGCGAGCGCCTCGGCAGTGACGTTGTAGCGTGCCAGGCGGCTGACGCCGCAGCAGACGAAGTAGCTCAGCACCAGCCAGTCCCATCCGCCCTGCATGCCGCAGGCATAGGCCAGCGCCGCCGGCGCCACGCCGAAGGAGATCACGTCGGACAGCGAGTCCAGCTCGCGGCCCAGGGTGGAGCTGGACTTGCGCCAGCGCGCGATGCGCCCGTCGAGGGCGTCGAAGATGAAGGCCAGCGGGATCAGCGCCATGCCGAACAGCAGATAGCCGCGCTCGCCGTCCTGCAGGAAGCGCATCGCGGCAAAGACCGCACCGGTGCCGCAGAAAGCATTGGCCAGGGTGAACCAGTCGGCCAGCTGGAATTCGCGCAGCATCGAGAAGTGACGTTTCATGGGGTCTCACGGAGCATCAAGGCCCACAGGTTACCGCGAGCGCCGCCGCTGGCGACAGCGCTGGCTCAGCCGATCCTTCACCGCCCCCTCACCCGTCGTCACCGGCGGTGAATTTTTCGCCACCCATCTTGACAGCCTAGGGGGGTGGCGCCTGTCGGGGCTTATCCACAAAGTTGCCCACGCGTAATCCACACCCCCTGTGGACAACCAGATCTCACCGACTGCGACGGTGGACATTTCCTCATCACTCTTCCGCGGGGTTTCCCTACTTCCCAAGCCGCAGAGTCGGCGCTATGGTCACCGGCGGGCCCGCCGCCGCCGCGTCCGATTCCTGGTGACGGGCGGCGATGATGCCGGATGCTTCCACCTGCCGCTGGCGCAGCGGCCCTGAAGTGGTAGAGCCGGCCGCTGGCCGGCTGCCCCGACCGTTCCGCGTTGCCGGCCAGCGGCCGGCACTACCCAGCCTGCACCCGCCGCCAGCGCTCGAAACAGAACACCTGCATCACCAGCATCGCCAGCAACCCCAGCGGCCACGCCCACCACACGCCGGCCAGCCCGTGCTGCGCCTGCATCCACATCGCCAGCGGCAGCTCCAGCAGCAATACCGCCGCCATGCCCAGCAGCGCTGGCCGCCATACCGTGCCACTGCCGCGCATCACTCCTACCAGCACGGTGCTGCCGCCCATCGCCAGCACGCCCCATGCCACCGTGCGCAACTGCAGCGTCGCCAGTTCACGCGCTTCGGCAGCCACCAGGATCAGGCCGGTCAGCCAGGGCGCAAGCGCCATCACCAGCAGCACCACTGCACTCAGCATCGCCAGTCCAAGCAGCACGCCGGTGCGGGCGATGGCCGGCAGCCGTGCCGTACGCCCCGCGCCCATCGCATGCGCCGCGAGGATGGTGGCGGTAATGCCCAGCGACATCGCCGGCAGCTGCACCCAGCTCATCAACTGGTTGACCGCACCGTAGGCGGCCGTGGCCGTGTAGCCGTAGCGGTTGATCCAGCCCAGCAATACGATCTCGGCAATGGCCAGGCTGAGCATCTGCAGCGAAGACGGTACGCCGATGCGCAGCATCGCGCGGATGAGCGCGCCATCGAAACGGATGGCACGCAACTGCTCGCGCCGTGGCGCCAGGGGATGTCCTACCCGATGCCAGCGCCACAGCAACCAGCCCAGGGCCAACAATGAGGCAAACGCCGCCGATACAGCCGCACTGGCCGACCCCAGCCGCGGCAGGCCGGTCCAGCCCAGGATCAGCAGCGGCGTGCACAGCAGGCCGACCACCGTGGCCAGCAGCAGCGCCTGCAGCGGCGTCTTTGCATCGCCCACTGCGCGGCTCACGGCAGTGGCCAGCCACAGCAGGAAGAACACCGGAGCCGCCAGCAACAGCACGCGCGCGTACACGATGGACTCGCCGAGGATCGCTGCCGGCGTGCCCAGTGCCGCCAGCAGCTGTGGCGCGAAACCGCCGCCCAGGGCCATCACCAGCACCGACAACAGCAGGATCAGCGCCACCGCGCTGCCGGCCACCGCGCGCGCCTGTTGCGGGCGGCCCGCGCCCCAGGCCTGGCCGATCAGCACCATCGCGCCCGTGGCCAGGCCCATCACCAGGGCCAGCAGCAGGAAAAAGACCGGGAAGAACGCCGCGGCCGCAGCCACCGCCTGTGTGCCAAGCAGGTGGCCGAGATAGATGTTGTCCAGCGTGCCTGCGGCCAGCTGCAACGCATTGGTCAGCAGCATCGGCAGCAGCAGCGTCAGGTAGGTGCGCCACAGCGGGGGTGCTGCCGGAGGTGTCGGATGTACAGGGGGGCTCATGGGATTCTCTGGGCAAGGCGCCGCCCTGCCCGGCGTTTCCGCCAGCAAAGCAAGCACAGGGGAAGCGGGCCGCGGCCCGCGATCAGATGACGCCGTCGCTCAGCAACGGCGCGATGGCTCAGCCGTCAGCGTCTTCGAACGCCAGGCGCAGGGCGTGGTCGCGCACATCCCTGGGCCAGGAATGCAGCGCTGCTTCCAGGCCCGCGCGGTCATGCGCGAACAGCACCCGAATGGCCTCCTCGAAGCCCGGCAGGTCACCGGCGATGGCCTGCAGGAAGTGATAGGTACGCTCGCTGTGGCGGCGCTGCCGATCCTCGTCGGCACCGGCACGGCTGGCCGCTTCCACCAGCCTGCGCAGCACCACCGAGGCCCCACCCGGCTGTTCGGCCAACCACGCCCAATGCCGCGGCAGCAGCGTCACTTCGCGGGCGACCACGCCCAGTCTGGGGCGGCCACGGCCACGCGGGGTTGCGGGTGCCTCTCCGGTAGTGACGTCGGCATCCGCCTCCACGGCGGAGGGAAACGCTTCGGTCACCCGCGCCAGCAGCTCTGTGTCGCTGCCGCGCGTGTCGAAATCGCGGGTTCGCCCGCTGGCGTTGTCGAACACCAGCAGCGGACCGGCTGCGTTGTCGGCACGCAGCTGTTTCAACGCCAGCGCTGCCACTTCCGGGGTACCGGAAGCGACCAGGCGATGGCCGTCGAAACAGCTGAAGGGAGGAAGTCGGGACACAGGCATGGCAATGGCATCAGAGGCGATGCGTGAATATTGCCCGGGTAATTTTACCGAGTCAATATTGTCCGGGTATTAATTTGCCAGAAGAGCGTGCCAACCAAGGTTGGCACCCACCCGATTCGTCACCTCACAGCCGGCTGTAGGACCAACTGACCATGCGGCCGTCCTTGTACGGCATCACGCCGTGGAACGGGCGCGGGTCGGCGTCGAACACCAGCGGCAGGAAGTTGCGGTCGCCCTCCCACATCGGCAGCGTGTCCAGCTTGTCCAGGTCCACCCACTCCAGCGTGCCTTCATGGTTGCCGCCGTGCGGGGTGCCTTCGAAAGTGTCGATGACGAACACGAAGCCCAGCCAGTCTTCACCGTGCTTGCCGAAGCCCGGCCAGCTGAGGGTGCCGCGCAGGCGCATGCCGGTGCAGTCGATGCCGGCTTCCTCGGCGATCTCGCGACGCATGCTGGCTGCCACGTCCTCGTCCGCTTCGATCTTGCCGCCCAGCCCGTTGTACTTGCCCAGGTGGTGGTCACCCGGACGGGTGTTGCGATGGATCATCAGCACCTGGCGACGATCAGGCGACAGCACGTAGCCCAGGGTGGCGACGATCGGGGTGTACGGCATGGGCGGCATCCAGCGGCAGGTCAGCCGTGGATTATGGCCGATCAGCGCACCAGCGACAGGCGGCGCTCGGCGGGTGTGCCTGCGCCATCGGGATCGCGGCGCAGGGTGGCCACGCCGTGACCGCGCTCAGCCAGGTATTCCAGCCACTTGCCGAGGAAGGTGTTCATCCGCATGCGGTGGCTGATCAGCTCGGCCGGCGGCGGGTACAGGCCCATCGTGTCCTGCCAGCGGCGGCCGACGTAGCAATGGGTGGTCTCGGCCTGGCGTGCGTCACGGTAAAGGCGCACATACGCCGAGGGATCCGGCTCACCGGTGACCGGGTCGGCCAGGTCGTAGGTCAGGCGCAGTTCCACCGTGTAGCGGTGGCACTCGATCACGTCCAGGCGTACGTCCAGGCCGTCGCCGATCGAGGAAATGTAGCTGCCCGCCACCAATCCGGCCGGTTCGAACAGGCGCACCAGATGGCGGTAGTTCTCCGCGTACAGGCCCATGAGCCAGCTCAACCGGCTCAGGCGGGGAATACGTTCGGTGCGGGGCGAGGCTTGGGCCATGGGTCGATCCTACACGTTGGTGCTTCAACGTGGGGGCGCCTCAAGCCACAGCCAACCCGACAACGACGATCCCCGTGTAGAGCCGAGCCCATGCTCGGCTGCTGTTCGGGAAGAACCCGGCGGCCCAGCCGAGCGTGGGCTCGGCTCTACAGGGCGAAGTGCGGCGCGCCGGAAAGGCTCAATACAGCTCGCGCTGCAGCCCCAGCGTGGCCAGCACCTTGCTGGAAATCTCCTCGATCGAGGTATGCGTGGTGCTCAGGGTCGGGATCCGCTCCATGCGGAACATGGTCTCGGCCGCAGCCACCTCGCGCTTGCAGGTCTCCAGGTTGGCGTAGCGCGAGTTCGGACGGCGCTCCTGGCGGATCTGCTGCAGCCGGTCCGGATCGATGGTCAGGCCGAACAGCTTGCGCCGGTAATTGCGCAGTCGCGGCGGCAGGCGATCGCTTTCCAGGTCTTCGTCGGTCAGCGGGTAGTTGGCCGCGCGTACCCCGTAATGCAGGGCCAGGTAGATGCAGGTCGGCGTCTTGCCCGCGCGCGACACCGCCACCAGGATCACGTCGGCATCGTCGTAGTTCACCGCGATGCCGTCGTCATGCGTCAGGGCGAAGTTCATCGCGTTGATGCGACGGTGGTAGGTATCGAAATCGACCATGCCGTGGGCCTGGCCGACCCGGGCCAGGCGCGGGCTGGCCAGTTCACGCTCCAGCGGCTCGATGAACGGCGCGAACACATCCAGCATCAGCGCCCCGCTGTCGGCCAGGATCAGGCTCAGGCTCTGGTCCACGCAGGAGTTCACCACGATCGGCCGGACCTGGTAGCGCTCCCCTGCCGCCTGGATCCGGGCACAGGCTTCACGCGCTTTTTCGGGGTCGTCGACAAACGACATGCGGTCGGTAATGAAGCTGAACCCGGAGAACTGGGTCAGCAGGCTATGCCCAATGGTTTCAGCGGTGATACCGGTTCCATCGGAAACGTAGAACACCGGACGGATGGTCGACATGCGCGCTTTTACCCCCTACGAAGCTTAAAAAGGCCGCCAGCACAAGCTTGTGCCGACGGTGCTCTGCCCGGCATCATATCGGCTTCTTCCTACGGACGCGGCCACTCAGCCCGCCTCGGGCGATGGCCAAACGGAGCATCGCGCTTGAACGAGAACATCCTGTGGTTGCACGAACTGCGTCTGGCCGATCTGGCCCGCGTAGGCGGCAAGAATTCGTCGCTGGGCGAGATGATCGGCAACCTGGCCGGTCTGGGCGTTTCGGTGCCGGGCGGTTATGCCACCACCGCTGAAGCCTTCAAGGACTTCATTGCGCACAACGATCTGTCCAAGCGCATCTTCGACAGGCTGGCCACGCTGGACGTCGAGGACGTCAACGCGCTGACCGCCGCCGGCAAGGAAATCCGCAGCTGGGTGATCGATGCGCCGCTGCAGCCGCAGCTGGACCAGGACATCCGCACCGCTTACGCCAAGCTGAGCGCCGACAACGGCGGCGGCGATGTGGCCGTGGCCGTGCGTTCCTCGGCCACCGCCGAGGATCTGCCGGATGCCTCCTTCGCCGGCCAGCAGGAAACCTTCCTCAACGTCACCGGTGCCGACGACGTCGTGCACAAGGTCAAGGAAGTGTTCGCCTCGCTGTACAACGACCGCGCCATCGCCTACCGCGTGCACCACGGCTTCAAGCATGAGGATGTGTTCCTGTCCGCCGGCGTGCAGCTGATGGTGCGTTCGGGCGTCGGTTCGTCCGGCGTGCTGTTCACCCTGGACACCGAGTCCGGCTTCCGCGACGTGGTGTTCGTCACCTCTTCGTTCGGCCTGGGCGAAATGGTCGTGCAGGGCGCGGTCAATCCCGACGAGTACTACGTCTACAAGCCCACCCTGCAGGCCGGCAAGCCGGCGATCCTGCGCCGCTCGCTCGGCAGCAAGGCGATCCGCATGGTGTATTCCGATGTTCCGGGTGAGCGCGTCAGGATCGAGGACACCCCGGCCGAGCTGCGCAACACCTTCTCGATCAGCGACGAGGACGTGCAGGAACTGTCCAAGCAGGCGCTGGTCATCGAAAAGCACTACGGCCGCCCGATGGACATCGAGTGGGCCAAGGACGGTGTCAGCGGCAAGCTGTTCATCGTGCAGGCGCGCCCGGAAACGGTGAAGTCGCGCAGCCACGCCACCCAGATCGAGCGCTTCGCGCTGACCGAGAAGGGCGGCAACGTGCTGGCCGAAGGCCGCGCCGTCGGCGCCAAGATCGGCTCGGGCGTGGCCCGCGTGGTGAAGACGCTGGACGACATGAACCGCGTGCAGCCGGGCGACGTACTGATCGCCGACATGACCGATCCCGATTGGGAACCGGTGATGAAGCGCGCTTCGGCCATCGTCACCAACCGTGGCGGCCGTACCTGCCACGCCGCGATCATCGCGCGCGAGCTGGGCGTGCCGGCCGTGGTCGGTTCGGGCAACGCCACCAAGGTGATCGAAGATGGCCAGCTGGTCACCGTCAGCTGCGCTGAAGGTGATACCGGCTTCATCTACGAAGGAAAGCTCGGCTTCGAGCGCACCACCACCGATCTGGGCAACATGCCGCCGGCACCGCTGAAGATCATGATGAACGTGGCCAACCCGGAACGTGCCTTCGACTTCGGCCAGCTGCCGAACGCCGGCATCGGCCTGGCCCGCCTGGAAATGATCATCGCCAGCCACATCGGCATCCACCCGAACGCGCTGCTGGAATACGACCGCCAGGATGCGGCGACCAAGAAGAAGATCGACGAGAAGATCGCCGGCTACGGTGATCCTGTCAGCTTCTACGTGGACCGCCTGGCCGAAGGCATCGCCACGCTCACCGCCTCGGTTGCACCGAACCCGGTGATCGTGCGCCTGTCGGACTTCAAGTCCAACGAGTACGCCAACCTGATCGGCGGCAGCAACTACGAGCCGCACGAAGAAAACCCGATGATCGGCTTCCGCGGCGCCAGCCGTTACGTCGACCCGAGCTTCTCGGCCGCCTTTGCGCTGGAGTGCAAGGCCGTGCTGCGCGTGCGCAACGAAATGGGCCTGGACAACCTGTGGGTCATGATTCCGTTCGTGCGCACCCTGGAAGAAGGCCGCAAGGTCGTCGAGGTGCTGGAACAGAACGGCCTGAAGCAGGGCGAGAACGGCCTGAAGATCATCATGATGTGCGAAGTGCCGTCCAACGCACTGCTCGCCGATGAGTTCCTGGAGATCTTCGACGGCTTCTCGATCGGCTCCAACGACCTGACCCAGCTCAGCCTGGGCCTGGACCGCGACTCGTCGATCGTCGCGCACCTGTTCGACGAACGGAACCCGGCAGTGAAGAAGCTGCTATCGATGGCGATCAAGGCCGCACGCGCCAAGGGCAAGTACGTCGGCATCTGCGGCCAGGGCCCGTCCGATCATCCGGATCTGGCCGAATGGCTGATGCAGGAAGGCATCGAGTCGGTGTCGCTGAACCCGGACACCGTGGTCGATACCTGGCTGCGCCTGGCCAAGCTGAAGGCCAACGGCTGATGCCGTAATGGGCTGACGTCGCTTTCATCGACGTCCGCACATACTGCTGCCGCACGCAAGCCCCGCCTCTGCGGGGCTTGCTGTTTCTGGCGTCCGTGCACGCCACGCGCACCTCGCGCCTGTCCCTCAGCAGCAAAGGAACTCCCGCATGATCGCCGCCGCCCGACCCGCCCCCGCCGCAACGCCCTGGTTCCACTCGCTCAACTGGGAGCGCCTGCTGGAAACCTACGGCGTACCGTTGCTGGCCGCGATCGTGGTGCTGCTGGTGGGCCTGTGGGTGGCACGACGCCTGTCCAACGCGATGCCGCGCGCTACGGCTCGCATGGGTGTGGACCCGATGCTGGGCAGCTTCCTGCGCAACGTGGTGTATGCCGCATCGCTTGTGATCGTGGTGGTGCTGGCGATCGGCACGCTGGGCGTGCAGATCACCCCGTTGCTGGCCGTGCTCGGTACCGCTGGCCTGGCCGTCGGCCTGGCATTGAAGGATTCGCTGTCCAACATCGCCTCGGGCGTGATGCTGGTGACGCTGCGACCGTTCCGTGTGGGCGATGTGGTCACCGTGGCCGGACAGACCGGCACGGTGCGCGAAGTGCGCATCTTCCAGACCGTCATCACCGGTGCCGACAACCAGCACACCACCATTCCGAACACGCTGATCACTGCCGCACCGATCATCAACCTCACCGCCGAACCGACGCGCCGCGTCGAACTGGTGATCGGCATCGGCTATGAAGACAACATCCAGCTGGCGCGCGATACCGCGCTGGCGTTGATGAAGGCCGACCCACGCGTGCTGCAGACACCGGCACCGGACGTGGTGGTGTATGAGCTGGGCGCGCACGCCATCAACCTGGGCATCCGCTGCTACGTGAAGTCGGCCGACTGGTTCGGTACCAAGGTCACGCTGCTGGAGCAGCTGAAGCTGGGCTATGACAAGGCCGGCATCAACATCCCGTACCCGCAGCAGGACATGCACCTGTACCTGCATGGAAAGGATGGCGGGGTGATAGAGGCTGACGCGCTGGTGCGCGACAAGCCCTGATCCATGCCGGTAGTGCCGACCAACGGTCGGCACCCACCCATCGGCGATACGACATTGGAATGCCGGCCAGGATCAGGCCGCGACGCTCTCTTCCAGCGTCGGATAATCGGTGAAGCCCGCCGCGCCACCGCCAAAGAATGTCGCACGATCCGGCGGATTCAGCGCCGCACCGGTACGCAGTCGCTCCGGCAGGTCCGGGTTGGCGATGAACGGGCGACCGAAGCCGATCAGGTCAGCCCAGCCTTCAGCCAGTGCCTGCTCGCCGCGTTCGGCGGTGTACTTGCCGGCGTAGATCAGCGTGCCCGGATAGACCATGCGCAGCGCCTGCTTGAACGCCACCGGCATCAACGGTGCATCGTCCCAGTCGGCTTCGGCGATGTGCAGGTAGCCCACGCCCAGCTCACCCAGCAGGTGCGCCGCGGCCAGATAGGTCGCCTGTGGCGTATCGTCCACCGCGCCCTGCAATGTCGTCAGCGGCGCCAGACGGACACCGACGCGGTCACCACCGGCTACGGCCGTCACCGCCTGCACGACCTCGCGCAGGAACCGCAGCCGGTTCTGCAACGCGCCGCCATAGCCGTCGGTGCGCCGGTTGGCCTGCGAGTCGATGAACTGGTTGATCAGGTAGCCATTGGCACCGTGCAGCTCGACGCCATCGAAGCCGGCGGCCAGTGCATTGCGGGTGGCCTGTGCATAGTCGGCGATGATGCCCGGAATCTCGTCCTCGGCCAGCGCGCGCGGCATCGAGTGCTGGATCATCTCGCCCACGCCCGCTTCCGGGCCAGCGCCGGCAGGGTCGACAAACACCTTCACGCCTTCGGCCAGCAGCGCCGACGACGACACCGGCGCGGCACCACCCGGCTGCAGGGCCACGTGCGAGACCCGGCCCACATGCCACAACTGGGCGTAGATGCGGCCGCCAGCGGCATGCACGGCATCGGTCACCCGGCGCCAGCCCTGCACCTGTTCCGGGCTGTGGATGCCCGGGGTCCAGGCATAGCCCTGGCCCTGCGGGCTGATCTGGGTGCCTTCGCTGACGATCAGGCCAGCACTGGCGCGTTGGGCGTAGTAGGCGGCCATGTCCGCGGTGGCGACGTTGCCGTCGGCGGCACGCGAGCGGGTCATCGGCGGCATCACGATGCGGTTGGGCAGGGTCAAGGCGCCCAGGCGGTGGGGAGTGAACAACATGGCGGCGATCTCTTGCGGGGGGGGACTGCCGCAAAGGATGGGGATGCCAGCTGCCAGGCAACAGGCATGTACTGGCAAAACAATTGTTCCCCCAAGGCAAGGATGACCGGCCGGGGGGCAGAGCCCCTCCCTGCGGAACGGGATCCGACCCCGCGCGCAACCGGGGTCGGATCCCTTTGCAACGCAAAGGGCTCCGACCCCGAAGCCGGTTACAGCGTGGGCTCGATCAGCACGCCGCCATGCGCCACGCGGTCATAGCAGGCGCGCACCACGTCTTCCCCGTACTTCAGCTCGAGACGGCGCACGATGAAGTGGCCGCGCGCCATGTCCTGGTAGTAGTCGGTGAACATGGTATTCAGTGTTGCACCGGCGGCGGCACCGACGATCGGCACCGCCTGCGCAGCGAATTTCTCGGTAACCACCACGCCGAAGCGCGCCGCCACCTTTTCCACCATCTTCGCCAGCAGCTTGCCAGCTTCCTTTGGCGCCACGCCCAGGGTCAGGTCGCGGCCGGTCACCACGCGCCCGGCCAGCTCGGCCGACAGGTGGCGCATCACATCCGTGGTGAAGCCGCGGGCCAGGTAGTAGCCGGTCTCGCTGGCATCATCGCGCGGCGAGTTGCCGCCCAACGCGAACACCTCCAGGCACGCCTGGCGGGTGCTGAACTCGGACAGGTCGAAGCCCTCGCTGCGGGCCACGTCGGCCACCGCACGCATCATGATGGTGGTCGACACCGGCAGCTCGATGAACAAGGCCGCGAAGCCGAAGGCCCCACCGACCGCGCCCGAGGTGGCCGCCGCCAGTTTGTGCCAGCGGGTGGACGCCCCCTTGCCGGGGGTATTGTCCATGCTCCACAGCGCGGCCTGCGCCGATTTGCTCAGCGCCGCCTGCACAGCACCGTGGATGCGGTTGGAGACCGAGCTGGGCAGCGCCTTCACCGCGAACTCCAGCGGCGTGCCGACCAGGTTGGCCATGCGCGCGGTCAGGGTCGGCGCTTCCAGCAGGGCCACCGCGCGCTGCAGGTCGGACCAGTCGCGGGCGTCATGGGCGATGTCGCGGGGGAGCAGGATCGGCTCGTTCATGGCGCCGATCTTAGCGCCAGGAAGTTGAACGGTTCGTCGCGGGGTACGACAGAGGGGTCAGAGCCCTTTCCGCAGGAAAGGGATCCGACCCCGGCGCCTTGCCGGCCAGCGGCCGCCACTACCCGTTGGCGTGTCATCCGATAGCGCCGGGCCATGCCCGGCGTCGTTGTTCAGGCAACCGGCAGCCCCGACAGCGCGCCCATGAACTGGCGGTAGTGGCGCAGCTCAGCGATCGAATCGTGCACGTCGCTCAGCGCGGTGTGGTTGCTGTTCTTGCCGACGCCGGCGGCCACGCTCGGCGCCCAGCGCTTGGCCAGTTCCTTCACCGTGGACACGTCCAGGTTGCGGTAGTGGAAGTACTTCTCCAGTCGCGGCATCTGGCGGTGCAGGAAGCGGCGATCCTGGCAGATCGAGTTGCCGCACATCGGCGACAGGCCGGCCGGGATCCACTGCGCCAGGAAGTTCACCGTCTGCGCCTCGGCCTGGCCCAGGGTGGTGGTGCTGTCCACCACGCGCTGCCACAGGCCCGAGCGGCGATGCTGGTTGCGGTTCCACTCGTCCATCGCTTCCAGCGTTTCCAGCGGGTGGTGGATGGCGAATTCCGGCCCTTCGGCCAGCACGTTGAGCTGGGCATCGGTGACCACGGTGGCGATCTCGATGATCGAATCGTTGTCGGTATCCAACCCGGTCATTTCCAGGTCGATCCAGATCAGTCGCTCGTTGGCCGCGCCGTTGTCCGCCATGTGTCGCCTCGTTGCTGGGCAGGCGCGCGGCCTGCCGGTGATGGAAAGAGGCGCCCATCATACCGGTTCGCCCCCTCAGGCCTCGCCGGCATGGTCTTCCAGCAGCAGCGGCGGCTTGCCACGCTTGGCACGGAAATAATTGGTCAGGCGCATGCTGGCCTCCTTGGCCAGCACCCCACCGTGGATCTCCACCCGGTGGTTGTGGCGGGCATCGCCCAGCAGGTCGAACACGCTGCCGCAGGCGCCGGTCTTGGGGTCGCTGGCGCCGTAGACCAGGCGGGCAACGCGTGCATGCACGATGGCCATCGCGCACATCGCGCACGGTTCCAGGGTCACGTACAGGGTGCTGCCGAGCAGCCGATGATTGGCCAGCCGCGTGCCACCGGCCCGCATGGCCACGATCTCGGCATGCGCACTGGGATCGTGCGAGGCGATGTTGAGGTTCCAGCCCTCGCCCAGCAGCTGGCCATCGGCGCCCACCAGTACCGCACCAACGGGGATCTCGTCGTACTCGCGCTGCGCACGCTCGGCCAGCGCCAGCGCATGGCGCATCCAGTGTTCATCGGCGTCGTGCACCGGTACACCCAGGGCGTCGGTCATGGCGGTTCTCGCGTGTCTGCAGGGCCAGGATGGCCGCCGGGGCCGCATTGTACGCCCGCGGCCGTGCAGGCGCCGCTAACGCGTGTCGAAGCGCTCGCGGGCGGCGTCCAGCGCCGGGAAATTGTGCTCGGCCCAACGGTCCAACGCGGTCAAGGTGTCTACCAGGCTGCGTGCAACCTCGGTCAACCGGTACTCGACATGCAGCGGCTTGCTGCCCAGATCACACCGCTCGACCAGGCCGTTGCGCTCCAGCTGCCGCAGGGTCTGGGTCAACACCTTCTGCGAGATGCCTTCGATCTTCCTCAGCAGCGCGCCATTGCGTTGCGGGCCCTGCGCCAGCGCCGGCAACAGCAGCATCACCCACTTGCCGGAGATCAGCGCCAGCGCATCGCGTGCCGAGCAATCGGCGGCATAGACATCGCCCGGGTAGGCCATGGTTACCTCAAGGTGCGTAATTGCCGGGGCACTCCGGCATCGCGAGGATGGTCGCACACTCCACCAACACCTCGCCCCATGCGCGCCCTCATCCTGCTTGCCCATCCCGAACCCCGCTCGTTCAACGCCCACCTGGCCGCACAGGCCGCCGAACAGCTGCGGCATGACGCGCTGCAGGTGGACGTGGTCGACCTGTATGCAGAGGGCTTCGATCCGCTGGAAGCGGCCCGCCATCATTCAAGTCGCTTGCAGCCCGGCCGTTTCGATGCCCAGCGCGAACAACGCCACGGCGCCGAACAGGGCCGGCTGCCCGCCGATGTGCAGCGCCATCTGCAGCTGCTGCAGGCCGCGGATCTGGTCATCCTGCAGTTCCCGCTGTGGTGGTTCGCGCCGCCGGCAATCCTCAAGGGCTGGCTGGATCGCGTGCTGGTCTACGGGCCGATGTACAACAGCCGCCTGCGCCACGAGCACGGCGCGATGCGCGGCAAGCGTGCGTTGCTGAGCGTCACCACCGGCTCATCGGCACGGGCCTGCGCCGTCGACGGCCGCGAGGGAGATACCCGGTTGTTGCTGTGGCCCTTGATGTACAGCCTGCGCTACGTCGGCTTCGACGTGCTGGAGCCGCATCTGGTGCATGGCGTGCGTTCCGGGCTGGCAGCGGAGCGCGTGCAGGCACACGACGAGGCATTGGCTGCAGCAACCCACTACTACCGCGAACGCCTGGCGCAATGGCCGCGGTGGCCCACCGTGCCCTTCAACGACAGCGGCGATTTCGAGGATGGCGTGGTGCTGCGCGCGGAGGCCACTGCCTACAGCCCCTTCATCCGCCATCGCAACAGCGGATGAATCCACGCCTGCGCGCTGGGTCGGGACGCGCCATACTACGCGCTCTTTGCAAGCACCTTGGTGAACCCATGACCACCCTCCGTCCCTCGCGCGCCGACGACGGCGCCGCCCTCGTCGACCTCTGGCGCCGCGCCGTCGACGCCACCCACAACTTCCTCAGCGCCGACGACCGCCAGGCCATCGATGCCGAAGTCGCCGGCTTCCTGCCGCAGGCTGCGATGACCGTGGCCGTCGACGCTCAGGACCGCCCCCTTGGCTTCATGCTGATCGACGGCACGCACATGGAAGCGCTGTTCATCGATCCGGACGTACGCGGCACCGGTATCGGCCGGCAGTTGCTGCAGCACGCGCTGGCCCTGCATCCGCAGCTGAGTACCGACGTCAACGAACAGAACGCGCAGGCCGTCGGCTTCTACCAGCGCATGGGCTTCGTCGAAACCGGACGTTCACCGCTGGATTCGCAGGGCCGCCCGTATCCCCTGATCCATCTCCGGTACAACGGCTGACATTCGACGGATGTTCGAGGCCCGCCCCGATCATCAGGCCGTGGCCTCGAATGCCGGCGAGTACTGCACCTCTCCCTGCGCCATCGGTGGCCGCAGGCACAGCGCCTGGAAGTACTCTGGCGGCACACCCGGCAGCACCAGGCCCGGCTCGGCGCGGAATCCGAATCGACCGTAATAGGCGGGCTCCCCCAGCAATACACAGCCCTGCGCGTTCTGCTCACGCAACGCGCCGAGCGCCGCGTGCATCAGCGCCGCACCGATGCCCTGCCCCTGCCAGTCCGGCAGCACCGAGATTGGCCCGAGGCCGAACCAGCCGGTGCTGCCATCGCTGATCGTCACCGGCGACAGCGCGATGTGCCCGACGACCTGTCCGTCCTTCTCGGCGACCAGCGAAAGACTCAGCTCTCCACGCGAACGCAGCGCATCCACAATGAACTGCTCGGTGTGGCTGCTGTGCGGGGCTTCGCGGAAGGCCGCCTCGGTGAGTGCATGGATGACCGCGTGGTCTTCGCGGGTTTCAGGGCGGATCGTGCAGTTCAAGGACAACACCTTTGATGAAGTGATGGACATGTGAATGATCGATTCCGGTCACGGATTCAGCTGCGAACCTGCGTCGGCGTCAGAGCCAACGCGACGATCGGATGCCCTGTGCGGCAAGCGATCTGCCGGCGGCGCGCCCCGGGAGCGTCAAAAATCCGTCTCCAAGGGTGGCACAGGGCTCCCGGCACGTTCCATAATCGAGAAACCTGCCACCCAGGAAGGATAGACGGACATGGACGCACGATGCAGGATCGGGCCATGGGTGTAGCGCACCTCGCACACAGGGGACGGCCGCTGCTGGCAGTGCTCGCCCTCGTCCTGCTGGCGGCATGCTCGCCCTACGCCGATGCAGAGCGCGACGTCGCCGCGGGTGGACGCGGCCTGGCCAAACTCAACCCGGCGCCGAAGCAGGCCTATGAACTGGTGCTGACAGTGAAGGATGCACCGGGCCCGTTCGCGGTTGTTGAGGGCGTGGCCCAGTATGACGTGAGCAACTACGGAGACTGCGGGAGGGTCATCTGGTCCACCGGCACGGCCAGCCGCATCACCAGCCAGGAACCGGTGGAACTGCGCAGGACGGGCGAGAACGAATACCGCGGTACGTTCTACCTCGACCGCATGCAGGACCAGGACTATTACGATCGCGGTACGTGCCACTGGACGCTGACCGGCGTTGGCGCGATGTTGCGTGCCACGACCGGCGAAGCTGATACGCGATTCCTGACGTTCATCGACAAGAAGCGCATGGACGCGGGATCGCCGTTGACTCTCTACTATCCGAAGACTGCTTATCCCCGCGCCGAGCTCGCTGCCAACTTCCCTGCCAGCGGCAAAGAAGATCCGTCGGCCTACAAGGAGGAACTGCGCGACGCGCTGTTCTCGACCACAACCACTGTGCGGACGCTCGCGCCATGAGCTGCCAGCGCCACATTTCCCCCTACACACCAGGAGGCCGACATTGCGCCACAAGATGATTCCGTGCCTTGCTCTGCTTCTGTTGACCGCCTGCCATCCGGAGACCGCCATGAACCAGGAACGTGCCGCTGCTGAAGCCGATGTCGCCCAGGGTGGGCGCGGCCTCGCCAAGCTCAACCCCAGCCCGCGCAAGGCCTATGAACTGGTGCTGCGCCTGAAGGACGCCCCGGGCGATTTCGCGGTGGTCGAAGGTGTCGCGCAGTACGACGTCACCAACGAAGACCAGTGTGGCTATATCGAGCCGGCCACCGGCACGGCCGCACGGATTACCAGCCAGGAACCGGTGGAGCTGCGCAAGGTCGCTGATGGCGAGTACCGCGGCACGCTGTATGTGGATCGCATGCTGGATGAAGACTACTACGGCCGCGGCGTGTGCCGTTGGGAGTTCACTGGCGCTGGGGCGATGTTGAAGGCAACGGGCGCTGAAGAAGAGACCCGCTTCCTAACCTTCGTTGACGCCAAGCCACTGACCGAAGGTGGCGCGCATACGCTCTACTATCCGGATCTGGTCTATCCGAAGGCAGATCGCGTTCCCAATTTCCCCGCCAGTGGCGAACCCGATCGCAGCAATTACGCCCCTGATCTTCAGGACAAGCTGTTTACGATCACCCTCTCCGCAAGTGAGGTGGCGCCGTGACCATCACCTCCCAGGATTACGCTGCGTTATCTGATGACGCCTACAAGGATCGGGCCGTCGGCCGACGTGAACCCGGCCAAGAAGAGAAAGTCACCTTAAACGGCCATGAGTACAAGATTCTTGAGCATGTCAATAATCGTCTCAACGGCTATCAAGGGACCGTCTATCAGCGCGTAGACAGCAAAGAGATCGTCATTGCGCATCGTGGCACCGAGCAGATAGCTCGCGACGCGATTCTGACCGATGGCGGCATGGTGGTTGCGCGCACCAATGTGCAGGCGCCGGACGCGATCGCGTTGACACAGCGAACACTCGAAACTGCCGCATTGCAGGGACGCTTGAATGGCGGACATGCCCCCCAGGTCACCGTCACCGGTCACTCCCTCGGTGGCGCTCTGGCCCAGATCACCTCGCACCATTTCAACGTCAAGGGCGAGACCTTCAACGCCTATGGCGCGGTCAGCCTCAGCTACCGCATCCCGGAAGGCGGCAACACCATGATCAACCATGTCATGGCCTCCGATCCGGTCAGCTCTGCCTCGCCGCACTTCGGCCAAGTGCGCATCTACGCCAAGCCGGATGAGATCAAGACACTCGCCGCAAACGGCTTCAGCAATCACTCGTTGCGCGCCCTTATCCCGGACAGCCCGCTCGTCGCAGCAGGCAGCTCGTTCGGCGCGCACAAGCTGGGCAACTTCCTCGGCGACGGCTCGGTGCTGAAACACCCGGAAACGCAGAAGCTGGCAAAAGACAACGCCAGGATGATCGAGGAGTACCGCGACGACGTTGAATCACTGCGCCGTGGTGTCACCCGCGCGGCGCGCGGCATTCCGGGCGGCGCGGTCGATCTGTACGACCATATCCGCGGCCCGCTGCAGCCCGGTGAGCCGGCACGCCGCGAAGCGGAGAAGAACGGCCATCACACCAGCATGCTGCGCATGGACGATGCCAACCACGTGGGCAACCCACTGTTCAACGACGCGATCCGTGGCGTGCACGCGCAGGACGTCCGCGTCGGCCGGGTACCAGACGTAATGAGCACGCAACTGGCCGGCAGCCTGGCCGCCGAAATGCATGCGGCGGGCGGCAAGCGCATCGACGAGGTGGTCATGAATGCCGATGCCTCGCGCAGCTTCGCCGTGCAGGGCCAGGGCGGTGACCCGGCCCACCTTCGCGTGTCAGTGGATACGGCGGTGGCGATGAACACACCGCTGGAACAGAGCAGCCAGCGCATCGACCAGCAGGCCGCAGGTCAGCGCCTTGCACTGGAGCGCGACCAGCAGCTGGAACAGCAGCAGCATCAGACCCGCAGTCTGCAGGCCTGATGGCGGCGCGGGAGCCACTCACCCCGGCTCCCGCACCCTTCGGCACTCCGGCTCAGGGACTGGAGGCCGCCATTGGCACGGCTCCTCCGGCCGTCACGAACAGATCCGGCCCGGAATCCGGGAATCCACCACAGGCGCGATCGCCAGGTGCTACCGGATCACAGGGCCACTGCGCCCGCGCAACCTTCTCGCGCAGCTCGAAGCGATCAGCGGTCCAGACCACGAACGCGATGTGCTCACGGTTCCAGTCACTGTAGACGCGCGGACCACCCTTCTGCGCCGACTCCGGATACTGCACGAACCAGCGCATGGCCGGGCCGTACTGCAACTTGCTATGGTCCAGGCTGATCCGTCCCTCACGCGACAGCTGCCGCGCACGATCAGCTTCCGTCTGCTGCGGCATGACAGGCATGGCATCGGCGGTCACATCCCTCGGCGCCGCGTCCCCGCGGACCTGGTACACACGCTGGCCCACATAGGCCTCGCGGCAATCACCCGCTGGCACGCGGACCGGCTCCGCGCCGTACTCATCACGGTTGGCGACCTGGTCGCTGCAGGTGAACGGCGCCGACACCAGGTAGAACGTGCTGTCGGCGTCGCGCCCTTCCAACGAGCGCACCCAGATGTCGCCCATCCGCACGATGAAGTCCGGGCGCTGGCCATAGCCCGGCACGGCCTTGAACCAGGCCTTCTGCCGCACCTCACGCTCGCGCCAACCGCGCGGCAGGTGGATGTCCTGTTCGGGCAGCGCGACCAGCAGCGCGGCCAGATGCGCCGGCATGGTGCCCTGGCAGGCGCCGATCAGCAGGTCGCCCTGGCTCGCCAGCCGCCCGGCCAGATCCACCGGGCAGCGGGCACCGAGCGCACGCTCGGTCGCCTGCTCGGGCGGCAACGGCACGATGGCCAATGCAGGCGGTGCCGGCGCTACCGCCGGGACCGCTGATTCGACGACTGTAGGCGGTGCAGCCACAGGCGCCGCCGCTGCGGGCGGAACGGGCGCAGGCGCCGGGTCCGCAGCCGGCGCCAGCTGCGTGTCCACCACCGGTGTCGCAGGGGGTGTCGCGGCAGCCGGTACTTCGGGAGCCGGCGCCGCGACAACGGCGTCGGCCGCCGCGGGCGCTGCAACGGGCGCCGCCCCTGCAGGCGCCTCAACGGTAGCCTCGGCAGCGGGGCGCGTCTCCACGACGGGCGCCGCTGCCTCCTGAGCCTGTGCCGACGCTGCGGCAAGTCCAAGTGACAGCAGCCAGAGCGGCGGCAGGCGACGCACGGGTGCATTGCAGCGGGCAGCGGCGTGGCGGGCATTCGGGGGAACGATTCGCATGTGGTGTCCTTACGGGTGGGTTTCCATGTCGGCGCCACAGGGCGCCACGCGTCGTACATGAAGCGCCAGCGGGCACCCTGCCCGCCGGCATCGGTGTTACAGGGATCGAGAACGCTGCTCCTGCTCGCGGGCGAGCGCGGCCGCCGGGTCCTGCTGGGCGACATTGGCAGCCAATTGCTGGCTGCTCTGCGCCAGCGGCTGCTGCGCCGCCTGTTCGCGATCGACCGATGCGCGCAGCATGGCCGGATCGCCCAGCGCGCCCTGTACAGCAAACAGCGTGCGACCGTGATTACCCGCCAGGAGATGATCGATGCGCGACATCCCCGCCTTCTGCGCGCTCAGCGCCAGTGCGCCGGCGGCATTGTCCAGTTCCTGCACGCTGCGCAGACCGCTTTGCGGCCCCATCTGCTGCAGGTGCTGGCGCGCTCCCGAGAACAGCGTGTATCCCGGCTCGCCCGGTTGCGACATGTCGCGTCCCGTTGTGGGCTGGGCAGGCGCCCCCACTTCGCCACGCTCCAGGCGCGCCATCACATCGGGGGTCAGCTTCTGCTGCCACACGTCAAAACGCTGCTGGCGGGCTTCGATGCCGTTGAGCGCGCCATTCAGGGCACGCGTCGCTTCGCGCACGTCCTCGCGCGCCGCTTCCGGCACCCGCGTCTGCCACTGCCACACGGCAATACGGCCTGCGTGCTCGGGTTGCGCGGCCAGCTCCGGCTGATTCACCAGGTCCAGGTCCAGCGCCTTGCCGGCACGCTCGTAATTCTCCTTGCCGACCAGCGGCAGATAGCCACGGCCGTGATACTTCAGTGCATCACCGGGCGCGTCATTGCCCATGCGCCCGCCATACATCAGTTCGGCCAGGTTCTCCGGCCGCCCACGCAGCGCCTCCTGGCGGGCGTTCTCAAGCGCGCCATTGCCATTGCGCCACGCTGCTTCCACCGGGATCTGCGAGATGCCCCGGGTGAAGTTGAAACTCTCGTTGAGACGGCTCAAGCCACGGGATTCATGCCCGGCCTGCGCCATGAAGTTGGCCAGTTCCCGGGACGAAGTCATGCCGGCCTCCGTGGCCTGCCGCAACAGCAACGACTCCCTATCCTGCGACACGGTGAAACTCCTGCTCGATCATCGTTGGATACTCCCGCCTCCTCACAGGCATGGCACTCAAGGCAAGCTGACGTCGGCGACGACGGACGGATCGAAATCCTCGAACCGCACCCGGCCAAGCTCGGCCGCGGAGAAATCGCGCGTGTGGGTTGCTTCGGTTTCGGTGTCCACCACCTTGCGCTGCACGCCATGCACCCAGCACGCCTGCTCGGCAGGTGCATACCGGAAGGTGTAGATGCTGCTCCAGCGTTCGCGGCTCCCGCCGTTGGTGATCACGCTGAACGCGCCGTCTTCAATCGTCACGTAGGCGAAGGGATCACCGGCAATGCCACCGCGCGTTGAGCACGGCACCAGCTTGTCGTTGCGTGCCGCCAGCTGCCAGCGGCCCGTGGCATCGCCCAGCAGCAACAACAGGACCCGGTTCGGTCCGTGCTCGCCGGGCAGCAAGCCCTCCGGAGGAGGTTGGTCGATCACCAGGAGCTGGTCCTGGAAACCATTACCGGTCAGATCGCCGCGTACGGCTTCCAGCAGGTTCGCGCCGGACGGAACGAACGCCAGGGCATTGTCCATGTGCGTGCCACTCCCCTTCTCCATCCCCTGCAACTCCTTCAATCCCGTCTTGCCAGTTCCCGAGCGGAGGCCGGAAACGGGGCGATGCCTCGCACGTGCCCTGCGGCCGCCATGGCGGATGATAGCCCCGAGCCCACGGCAACCGCGATGGTGGCAAGCGTCACCCGCACCGCGGGGGGACACAGTCCTCATGGACGGAAAAGCTCCTGTGTTGGATGGCACCGGCGCGTCGGGATTTTGACGCGCACGCAGCTTACTTCGAGGAGGCAGCGCTCGTCGAAGGGTGCTTGGGATGAAAAGCGCACTTGATCACAGAAACAGCGCGGTTAACGTGAATGGTGGCTTATCCGACAATCAGACACGCGGTGGATGGCACCGCAGGTATGGCTCGCATTCCCACATACGGTCTGGTCCGGCCGGGGCGATGTTGCACGGAAAGCCTACGCCGCTTAAGTCGACGGGTGCGGGACCCAGCACAAGCCATGCTTCCTCGCGTCGTGGCCAGCAATCGCGCTCAGCGCAACTGCTGGGCGCATGCGGCCCCCTGTGTGGCGTAGTCGCGGACGTAGCCGTCCGTCGTCAGCACCGTGATATCGCATCGATTGTTTACGTCACTGACGACATGCCCATAAGCATTCAATCCCTGCACACGCTCGCCACGATGCAGGTACAACGTGCGCGAACCATCGGCCCCGTTCTCCACACGATCCGGTGGGCCCCACGTCCGCACGAATTCCTGCTCTGTCTTGCCGATCCACAGGTCCATGAGATTGTTACGACCCACCCGGTTGGCTGCGCGCCGCGACTCATCCAGAGCTTTGCTGGTTTCACTCTGGCCGCGCGCCACAGCCGCTTCCAGGCCACGCACAGTACGATCCATTTCAGCGTCGCTCGGCAGATAGGTGAATGCTGGACGTTTGCTGTCCTTCCACAGGCTGGCCCAGATGAAATCCACAGGCGATTGCCCGACGTCACCGATGGAAAGGAAGCCACGCTTCATCATTTCCGCTGGTACCTTGGCCTTGGGATCAGGCCCAACTAGACAGGCAAACCGCACCAGTTGCACCTGCCAGGGAGCAATCGCCTCGGCTCGCGGTTCGAATTTTTCCGGTGGGACGTTCTCCATTGGCCGATCGCGCCACTGGATCAGACTCGTCCTGATGGCCACGCTGTTCTGTGAACAGTTCACCCAGTACTTTCTGACCAGTCGATTCGGTTTGGTCGCGTTCTCGTAGACGGAATTGACCTGGATTTCGTACACCGGCTCCGGACCCGCAACTGGGTCACCGGGCTTCGCCGGCTTCCTGCGGCGCAACTGCTTCAGGTACGCGTTCTGCTCTGCCGCATTTGTCGTCTGCGCAGGTGTATAGCTGCCCGGCGGCTGCCCATTCGGACCAGGCGCCGCCGCAGGGCTGCCACCTATCTGCGAATATGCCACGAAGCCACCCAGCATGCCCTGGAAGAACATGGCCGCCATTGGGGGCGCTGTCAGAATCAAGGTCGTCAGGATCAATCCATGCCGCCCTGCTGCATGGCCTGACTGGTCATACCGTCACTGGACGCGCCCATGAGCGGGGACTTGTTCACAAGCGCCGTCATCCAGAACGAGGCAGACACGCGGATCACCATGTCCAGCGCGATCGAGACCATCACCGCCAGCACCGCCATGGAGAACATGGTTCCAACGCCGTAGAACAGCCATCGTGGGAAGCTGCTTGGTTCGTTGAACAGCAGCGACATTGAACTCACAGTCACTGCTGGGCCTCCCGTGCCGGGGGCGATTAATCGAATGACCCGAGCCTTGTCCTGCTGAAGTCGGGAATCACTCAGATGATTCATGCAGTCGACGTTTGACGTAGCCCCGTGTATCGACGACAGGCGCTCTTCGATCTGCAAATCCCGGCTACTTGTCGTTTCCGACCATAGCAGCAGCCGAAACCTAAATCAGAATTTCTCAAACTCTGGCTCGGTGCACCCGGAATAAATGACCTTGCAACCGTTACTTCCCTGTCTCACGCAAGCATCCACAGCCATCTTGCTCGCAGCATCGACAGAAGCCGCACGCGCAAACGTAGAGCCACCAAACCTTGCGTCACTGGGTGATACGAATGCAGCGCATTGATTATTGAACGCCAACACAACCTTGCAATCCGTTGCCCCACGCTGTCCACAATTGGCAAGCGATTCAGAAGCTGCGTCTCGCTTCTTTCGTTTACCAACAGCTACTCCTACGTCCCCGCCCTTGGCCAAAGCGATGGCGCCCCAAGTTTTGATCCAGCGCCCCGTTGCAACTGGCGCCGCCGATACCGTTCCAGTGTTACCTCCCGGAATGGGGGCGCAGCCACCCACTCCCTGACCACCAATTGGATACTGACCGGGAGGACATCTTCCTTCCGCACTGGCCGTCTGTGGCAGGCTGGCAATGACTCCCATACCCAGAAGGAGTACTGCAACTGAATAGACACGAATTGACTTCATTTCCGGCTCCTAATGTGAAGCTAAGCCTTTACGGCCAGTATCAGAATTTCCTGACCCGACTGTGGAGTTACTGCCCGTGACTACGACATTACTCCCAGCTGAAGTCGAACCGCCCGATTGACTGCCACCGCTCGTCGAAGGCTTATCCGGCGTGTAGTAACTACCCGGCGGCTGTCCATTAGGTCCCGGCGCAGCAGCAACCGGGCTGCCACCTATCTGCGAATATGCCATGAAGCTACCCAGCGTGCCCTGGAAGAACATCGCTGCCATTGGGGGCGCAGTCAGAATCAAGGTCGTCAGGATCAATCCCATGCCGCCCTGCTGCATCGCCTGGCTGGTCATGCCGTCGCTGGAGGCGCCTTCGAGCAGGAACTTGTTGACCAGGGCGGTGGACCAGAACGCGGTCGGGACACGGATCACCATGTCCAGCGCGATCGATACCATCGCTGCCAGTACCGCCATCGAGAACATCGTGCCGATGCCGTAGAACAGCCATCGCTGGAACAGCTGCTTGGTCTGGTCGAACA
>NZ_JCAFSD010000006.1:0-284515 GCF_059368915.1 Stenotrophomonas sp. YJH_SMC_105-26
CCCTGGTGAAATTAGCGCTGTGGAACCACCCGATCCCATCCCGAACTCGGAAGTGAAACGCAGCTGCGCCGATGGTAGTGTGGCTCAAGCCATGCGAGAGTAGGTCATCGCCAGGGTTTACACCCAAAACCCCGCTGCTCACGCAGCGGGGTTTTTCTTTGTGCGCAGAACATGCGGGTAGTGCCGGCCGCCGGCCGGCACCGCCATAGCTGCACACCGGCCGGTAGATGCACGCCATGCGTGGATATTCTCCGCGGGCAGCCCCAGCGCCAACCAAGGTTGGCGACTACCGAGGGCATGCGGGCGCACAGTAGATCCACGCCGTGTGTGGATGCGGCGCCAGCCAGGGTTGGTCGCTCCTCACGGCAGGTCCGGAAGCGGACTTTCCTGACCCATCACGCAAAAGCAGGCAAAAAAAACGGCGCCCTGCGGGCGCCGTCTTGACCGGGATGGAACTGCAGGCCCGGATCAGGCGGCCCGCGAGACCTCGTGCGGTTCCTGCTGGCGGAACACCGATACCGCCTCGGTGAGCGTACCCGCCTGCGATTGCAGCTCGCGTGCGGCCGCGGTGGCTTCCTCCACAAGCGCGGCATTCTGCTGCGTCGCCTGGTCCATCTGCACCACGGTCTGGTTGATCTGCTCGATGCCGACCGACTGCTCCTGCGAGGCCGCCGAGATCTCGTGCATCAGGTGGCTGACATTCTCAACGCCCCCGACAATGCCCTGCATCCGCTGGCCCGCATCGGCCACCAGCTGGGCGCCTTCGCCCACCTGGCGACCTGCCTCATCGATCAGCTTCTTGATTTCTTGAGCCGCAGCGGCGGAGCGCTGCGCCAGCACGCGCACCTCGCTGGCCACCACCGCGAAGCCACGGCCCTGCTCGCCGGCACGGGCGGCCTCCACTGCCGCGTTGAGCGCGAGGATATTGGTCTGGAAGGCGATGCCATCGATCACGCCAGTGATGTCGCCGATCCGCTTCGAGGCTCCCTCGATCGCCTGCATGGTGTCGACGACCCGCTGCATGGCGACGTTGCCATCGCTGGCGGCGCTCTGGGTGGTGATCGCCAGCTGGCTCGCCTCGCGCGCATGGGCAGCGTTCTGGCGCACGGTGGCGGTCAGCTCTTCCATCGAAGCGGCGGTTTCCTGCAGGTGCGCTGCCTGGCGCTCGCTGCGCTCGGACAGCGCGCCATTGCCCGCAGCGATTTCGCTGGCAGCGGTGCTGATCGAGGACGCGCACTGCTGGATACGGCCCACCATGCGCGCCAGCTGGCCGGCGGTGGCGTTGGCATCGCGCTGGATCGCGGCAAACGCGCCGTGATACTCGCCATGCATGCGTCGATCGAGATCGCCGCTGGCCAGCGCCGAGAGCATCTGCCGCACCTCGTCAACCGTACTGCCCAACGTATCCAGCAGCTGGTTGATGCCACCGGTGAGGCCATCGAGGAAGCTGGCACCTTCGGTTGCCTGCAGGCGCTGGTCGAGGTCGCCGGCGGCGGCGGCCGCGACGATGCCGGCGACGGCGTTCTCCAAGGCGAGCTCATGGGTACGGTCATGCCACTCCACGGCAAAGCCCAGGCGCACGCCCTGTGCGTCGAAGACCGGAGTAACCACCTGTGCGAAGTGCACCGGGCCGATCTGTACCTTGCCGTTGTGGCTGACCTGCAGGCCATTGAGGATGGCGCGGATCCGGTCCGGGTTGGCGTGGAAGCGATGGATGCTGCTACCGACCAGGCGCTCGGCATCGAAATCGGGGAAGGCCTGGCGCAACGTTGCCTGCTGGTTGCGCAGCAGGGCCACCACCGAGCGGTTCACGTAGCGGATCACGTGATCGTTGTCGGCAATCATCATCGCGGTGCGCGAGGCATCGAGGGCCTGGCGGATCTGCGCGTTCTCGGCGTGTGCCTCCGCTTCGCGTCCACGCTGGGCCTGCACATGGCGTGCGGTGTCGGCCAGCGCATGGGCCAGCGAACCCGGTGCGTAGGCGGTGGTGTCAGCATGTGCACCAAGATCGGCGCCGGTGGCGATGTCGCGCGCCAGCGCGGCCAGCCGGCGGGGACCGTGGCCAAGTGCTTCGGTCTGCTGGCGGAGCCGCAGTGCGACCTGGCCAAGGAACAGGGTCAGGCCGGCCAGCATCGCGGCCTGCAGCAGCGCCGGCCCCACCGCAGCACCGGCCGGCAGCGGGGCCAGCAGTGCAAGCGTGCCGATGCTACCGGCCAGCCACACCGGCAGACGATCGCGATGGCCCAGCAGCACGCCCAGCAGCAGGGCGGTCGGCAACGCCGGCGACAGGCCGGTGATCGCGGACAACAGGGCCAGCTGCAGCGCCACCAGGATTGCCAGGGCGTTGCGGGCGATGCCGCGGCCTGCCAGCGGACCGGCCAGCCACAAGGCGGGCAGCACAGCGCCCGCGGCCAACGCGGCGGCCACACCGTGCGGACCGCGCAGGGCCAGCACCAGCCCGGTCACGGCCAGTGCCGCGCTGCCGGTCAGCAGGCGGCGGTCAGCACCGCGGGCGAGCTGTTGCAGGTGCGACAGGCGGGCGGTATCGGGGGGACGGGCGGATGCAATGGACATCGGAGGCTCCTGGGTCAGCAGACGACAACGAGCACGCCGCAACGCACGCAGCAGGGCGTGACGAGGGCGGGTGCCGGGAATTCGAGGGATGCGGCGCGATCAGCGACGCGGAGACGGGACACCGCGGCCACATCCTGTGGGTGACGGTGCAGCAGAGCGGGCATGCGGACTTCCTTGCAGAACCAGACACATGCCGCAGGACCGACCGGGCCCGCGTGCAGCGGGCGCAGGGGCCCACAACTGATGTATCGGCCGCAAACGCGCGGAGTGAAGCGCGCGGACGCCTGCGCTCAGCCGGCGTTGTCGTTGCTGAAGAAGTGCAGGATCACGCCTGCGATCTGTTCCGGATCTTCCATGTGCAGGTGATGGTTGCCGGGAAACACTGCCAGCCGGCCATCCCGCAGGTGCTGCAGGCGATCGCTGCGCATCGGCTCGGGATAATACGACTGCGCCGGCGTGGCATAGATCACCTGTGTCGGGCAGGCGATGGCCTGCAGCAGGTTGTCGATCTGGCCCTCGCTGAGGCGGATCGCGGTGGGCAGCATCAGGCGCGGATCGCTGCACCAGCGATACCCGCCTTCGACCGGTTCCACGCCGCGCTCGACCAGCAGTCGTGCGCACGGTTCGCTGAGCTGGTTGGTCATCATCCGTGCGCGGATCGGCGCGGCCAGGTCGGGGAACACGCGCAGCTGCTTGCGCGCCAACGCACGGGTGGCGTTCACATGCTCGCGCAGGCGATGGGCGGTCTCTTCTTCGGGGCCGCGCAGGCCGCCGAGAGCTTCGATCGCCACCAGGCGCTCGACGCGGTCGCTGACCGAGGCGGTGAGGCTGGCGATGCCGGCGCCCATCGAATGGCCGAGCAGGCTGAAGCGGTCCCAGCCCAGGGCGTCGGCCACATCAAGCACGTGGCAGATCGCGGCCGCCGTGGTGTAGCTGGCACCGGCCGGCAGGTGCGCGCTGTGGCCATGGCCGGGCAGGTCGATCGCCACCAGCTGCAGCGACGCCAGGTGCGGCGCCAGCGGCACGAAGCTGGCGGCATTGTCGAGCCAGCCATGCAGGGCCAGCACGCGCGGGCCGTCGCCGCTGTTGCGCAGGCCGGCGACGCGGGTGCCGCCCACCTCGAGTTCAAAGGGTTGCAGACTCATGCCAGCGAGGCCACGGCCAGTCGCGCCAGGGCGCGCGCGTGTTCCGGTTCGGCATTGAGGCAGGGGATGTAGCGCATCGTCGCGCCACGTTCGGCCAGCGTTTCGGTGAAGCCCATCGCGACTTCTTCCAGCGTTTCCAGGCAATCGGTGGCGAAGCCGGGGCAGACCACGTCGATCTGCTTCACACCGGATTCGGCCAACGCCCACAGGCTCGGCTCAGCGTAAGGCTGCAGCCAGCGCTCGCGGCCGAAGCGCGACTGGTAACCCATCTGCCAGTCGTCCTTGCCCAGGCCCAGCGCGTTGGCGATGGCCTGCGCGCTGGCCTCGCAGCGCTGCGGATACGGATCACCCGCGTCGGCCAGGCGCTGCGGGATGCCGTGGAAGGAGAACATCAGTTTCTGACTGCGGCCGTGCTGTTCCCAGTAGCGGCGGATCGAGCCGGCAACGGCCTCGACCCAGCCCGGGTCGACCGAGTAGTCGCGTACCAGACTGACGGTCACGCCCGGGTTGCGCCGCTGCCAGGCGTCGACGCGGTCCTCGACCGAGGCGGTGGTGGTGGTGGAGTACTGCGGGTACAGCGGCAGCACCACGATGCGGCGTGCGCCTTCGGCGGCGAGGCGGTCGAGCTCGTGGGCCAGGGCCGGTTCGCCATAGCGCATTGCGTGGCGCACTTTCAGGGTTGGCAGCAGGGCCTGCATCGCCTGCGCCAGCTGCCGGGTATGGACCATCAGCGGTGAGCCATCCGGCAGCCAGACCTGGGCGTACTTGGCCGCCGAACGGCTGCTGCGCAGCGGCAGGATCAGTCCGCGCAGCAGCGGCTGCCACAGCAGTGGCGGGATCGCGACCACGCGGCGGTCGGACAGGAATTCGGCCAGGTAACGGCGTACGGCGGGGGCCGTCGGCGTATCGGGCGTGCCTAGGTTGACCGCCAGCACGGCGGTATCGGGTGCGTCGAGCATGGGGTGCATTGTCGCCGATCCGGTGCCGCGCCGGGATGCAGGGTTCGGATTGCTGGCATAGCGCGCATCTATGTGAGCAGAGAACGCTCATTGGGGATTCATGACAACACTACTAATTTCAGTCACTTGCTATATCTTCCTATGGACTGACTTCTGGAGCCTGCCATGCGTCGCCCGATCCAAGCCCTGCTGATCGCCGCCAGCCTGCTGTCCAGCCAGGCCATGGCCGGACCGCAGGAAGACCAGCGCGCCCGCAATGCCGTGCGCGTGCTGGCGGAGATCCAGGAAATCCCTGAACAGGGAATTCCGGACAAGTTGCTCGACGAAGGCCGCGCGGTCATCGTCATTCCCGACACGATCAAGGCCGGCCTGGTCATTGGCGGTCGTCGCGGCCACGGGCTGATGTCGGTGCGCATGCCCAATGGCGCCTGGTCCAGCCCGGTATTCGTCAAGCTGACCGGTGGCAGCATCGGCTTCCAGGCCGGCGTCCAGTCTTCGGACGTGGTGCTGGTGTTCCGCAACGACCGCAGCCTGGACAACCTGGTCAATGGCAAGTTCACGCTTGGCGCCGATGCCGGCGTTGCCGCCGGTCCGGTCGGCCGCAATGCCGCCGCCGCCACCGACGGCCAGCTGAAGGCCGAGATCTGGTCGTGGTCGCGCGCGCGCGGCCTGTTCGCCGGTGTTGCGCTGGATGGCGCGGTGCTGCAGATCGACGATGCCGCCAACCTTGACGCCTACGGCAGCAACACCACGCCGCGCATGATCTTCGAAGGTCGCGCCGTCGGTTCGCCGTCGATGGACGTGGTCGCCTTCCGCGATCGCCTGGAAGAGGCCACCTACGCCGCCCGCAACAACCGCAACGGCAACGGTGGCAATGCACCGCGTCCGGCGCCGGCGCCGGCTGCCGCCCCTGTGCCTGCGCCTGTTCAGGCAGCACCGGCGGCCCCGGCCGAAGCCACCACCGCGCCGCTGCAGAACGTTCCGCAGAACCCGCCGCCGCAGCAGCAGGGCTTCCAGCCGGTCAACGACGGCGAAATCCGCACGGAAACGCTGGGCGGAAACTGACTTTCGTCACGCGCGCCGGCTAACAGCCGGTGCGCTATGCTCGACAGCCTGATCACTAACGTAACGAGCGTCTTTATGGGCAGTTTCAGCATCTGGCATTGGTTGGTCGTGCTGGCCATCGTCCTGCTGGTGTTCGGCACCAAGCGCCTGACCAGTGGCGCCAAGGACCTCGGTTCGGCGGTCAAGGAATTCAAGAAGGGCATGCGCGACGACGACAAGCCGAACGCGCAGCTGGGCGACGAGTCGCGCAGCCAGGACGCCTCGCGCACCGCGCAGGACGAGCACGACCGCACCCCTCGCTGATCCGGAGCGGTCGCGGTGTTTGATATCGGCTTCAGCGAATTGCTGGTGATCGCCGTGGTCGCCCTGGTGGTGCTCGGTCCCGAGCGCCTGCCCAAGGCGGCCCGCTTTGCCGGCCTGTGGGTGCGTCGCGCCCGCAATCAATGGGATTCGGTGAAACAGGAACTGGAGCGCGAACTGCAGGCCGAGGAGATCAAGCGGCAGATGCAGGACGTTCGCCAGGGCATGCAGGACACCGAGAACCAGCTGCGTGCCAGCGGCGAAGCGATCCGTCGCGAAGCGCAGGAGGCGCAGCAGCAGGGCGATACGCTGGCGCAGGAGGTACGCGCACCGGCGCCTGCGGATCTGCCGCCGCATATGAGCGGCCTGACCCGTGCCGATGCACCGGTACAGGAGGGCGTCGCTCCCGAGCCGACGCCGGCGACACCCCCTGAAGCCGGTGCGCCGCCGCCGCCGCGCACGGAGCGCCAGCCATGAGTGAACAGGATTTCGGCGAGAGCTCGCTGGTCGAACATCTGGTGGAACTGCGCGGCCGCCTGGTGCGCGCATTGCTGGGCCTGGGCGTGGTGCTGCTGGCGCTGCTGCCGTTCACCCAGAAGCTGTACAACGCGTTGGCCGAGCCGCTGGTCTCGCAGCTGCCGAACGGGCAGACGATGATTGCCACCAATCCGGCCGGCGCCTTCTTCGCGCCGTTGAAGCTGACCTTCTTCGTTGCCCTGTTCGTGGCGGTGCCGTGGCTGCTGTACCAGCTGTGGGCCTTCGTCGCGCCCGGCCTGTATGCGCGCGAGAAGCGCCTGGCGGTGCCGCTGCTGGTGTCCTCGGTGCTGCTGTTCTACACCGGCTGTGCCTTTGCCTACTTCCTGGTGCTGCCGGCGGTGTTCCACTTCCTCACCACCTTCAGCCCGGACGTGATTGCGATCACCCCGGATGCGAATGCCTACCTGGATTTCGTGCTGGCGATCTTCTTCGCCTTCGGCGGCAGTTTCGAACTGCCGGTGGCGATGGTGATCCTGGTGCTGCTGGGCTGGGTGACGCCGCAGCAGTTCAAGGAAGGCCGCGGCTACGCGATCGTCGGCATCTTCGTGCTGGCGGCGGTGCTGACCCCGCCGGACGTGGTTTCACAGCTGATGCTGGCGATCCCGATGTGCCTGCTCTATGAGCTGGGCATCCACGCCGCACGCTGGCTGGTGCCGTCGTCGGCAGTCAAGAAGCCCGCCGCCTGAAAGAAAAAAAGGGGACGGAGGGGATTAAGTCGTTTATGCCCAGTGTGTGCAGCTAACGACTTAATCCCCTCCGTCCCCTTTTTTCATCAGGCGTGGAAGATGTCGCTCGAGGTCGGCGTGGTCGGGACCGGCGGTGCGGCGCGGCTGCCACGGTGCACGAACATCTGCTTCCACGCGGCGTAGACCGCGCCGACATACAGCGGCATCAGCACCGTGGTCAGCACCAGCTGGGCGATGAAGGCGGCGGCCAGCGGGCCGCCGATCAGCATCGCGATCTGGATCACGATCACGAACAGGATGTAGATGCAGAACGCGGCGATCAGGCCGAGCACGGCGAACACGATCATTGCGCCGATGTTCTCGATGCAGCCCTGCAGGCTCAGGCGCAGCGCGTGCATGCCGCTCTGCTTGTCGAACACCACCAGCGCCGGCTGGGTGAACATTGCCAGCGACAGTGCGACCGCGCTCAGGAACACCAGCAGCATCCACAGTGCGATGCGCTTGGCCGGCAGGTTGGCCACCAGCGCCGCGGCATCGTCCGGCTTGATCTGCTGGCCACTGCGGCTGATCTCTTCCATCTTGGTCATGACCTCGCTGAAGGCGGTGAAGCCTTCGCGGCCGATCATCAGGAACAGCAGCGCGCCCAGCAGCAGCACCGCCAGCACCTGGATCGCCAGCGGCACCAGCAGGTGGCTGACGCGGTGGTCGCGGATCGGCTGCAGCAGGTGCGAGGCCAGGCCCGGGCGACCTTCGTCGATCTCACCCACGGCGTACAGCATGCCGCCGAACATGATCGGCGAGATGGCCAGGGTCATCAGCTGCACGGCCATGCCGGCAGCGCCGGGAATCAGCGTCGACAACAGGGTGACCACCCAGCTCACCAGCAGCCAGGTCAGACCGATCCGGGCCAGCTGCAGCGGCGCACGCCGATACAGCGAGAACGTATCCAGCAACCACTGGGCGCCCGCCGAGGCCGGCAGCTTGCGAATCTCTTTCATGGACATCCGGGAAGGACAGGAGGGGGCCGGGCGCTTGCCCGTGCCGCCGATTATCCCTGTTTTGCCGCCGGCTGGGCTGAAGACAGCCGCGCCTGGCGAACGAAGCGGCGCAGCAGCTGGCGCGCCAGCGGTGCGGCGCTGACCGCGCGCTCGATGCTGCGGGCACAGCCGCCATGGCGGCCGATGCAGTCGGCGCGGGCACGCACGTAGCCGCGCATGTGGTGGGTGGCGAACTCGGGGTGGAACTGCACGCCCCAGGCCTGGCGCCCCCAGCGGAAGGCATGGCAGCCATCCAGCGGCGAGCGTGCCAGTACTTCGGCACCGTCAGGCGCGCGCAACACGGTCTGCAGGTGGGTGGCGTGGGCGGCGAAGTGCTGCGGCAGGCCCTGGAACAGCGGGTCCTGCGCGGCCTGCGGCTGCAGCTCCAGTTCGATCGTGCCCGACTCGCGCCCGGCCGGGTTGTAGGCCACCTCGCCACCCAGCGCGTGCGCCAGCAGCTGGTGCCCGTAGCAGATACCGAACACGGGCAAGTCGTCGTGGGCGGCCTGGCGCAGCCATGCGGCACTGCGCTCACTCCACTCGGCGTGGTCGGTGACGAAGGCGGCCGAGCCGGTCACCAGCACGCCGGCGAAGGCATGCGGGTCGGGCAGGGCATCCCCGTGCTCGACATCGACCACCACCGTCTCGTGCTCTTCCAGCCCGGCGGCCACCCGGATCCAGTGCGGGAAGCGCCCGTAGCGGCGCAGCGACGGCACCGGGCGGCCGGTTTCAAGGATCAGGAACGGGGCTGGGTTCATCCGGGGGCGGCAGGACTGACAGGACTTCCTCGATTGTAGTCAGCCCCTGCGCCACCTTTTCAAGCCCGGCCTGGCGCAGGGTTCGCAGCCCTTCAGCCCGCGCGGCACGGGTGAAACCGGCCAGATCCATGTCGGCGCGGATCTGCCCACGCAGCCGCGAGCCCAATGGCAGCAACTCATACAGGCCGATGCGGCCGAGGAATCCGGTGCGCCGGCACTCCAGGCAACCAACCGGCCGACAGGGCGTGGCGGCATCTGGATATGCAGCTTGGCTATCAGCCAGCACCGCCCAGTCGGCAGCACCAAGGGTGTGCGGCTGCTTGCAGTGCGGGCACAGGGTGCGCACCAGGCGCTGGGCGAGGATGCCGTTGAGGGTGCTGGCCAGCAGGTAGTGCGGCACGCCCAGGTCGAGCAGGCGGGTGACCGCCGACGGCGCGTCGTTGGTATGCAGCGTGGACAGCACCAGATGGCCGGTCAGCGAGGCCTGCACCGCCATCTGCGCGGTTTCCAGATCGCGGATCTCGCCGATCATGATGATGTCCGGGTCCTGCCGCAGCAGGGTGCGCACGCCGCTGGCGAAGTCCAGGTCGATGTTGGCCTGCACCTGCATCTGGTTGAACTCGGGCGCGATCATCTCGATCGGGTCCTCCACGGTGCACACGTTCACGTCCGGCGTGGCCAGCCGCTTCAGCGTGGAATACAGGGTGGTGGTCTTGCCTGAGCCGGTCGGGCCGGTGACCAGCACGATGCCGTGCGGGCGTTCGACCAGTGCATTCCAGCCGGCGGCCTCCTGCGGGCTGAAACCCAGCTGGTCGATGCTCTTGAAGGCGGCATCCGGGTCGAAGATGCGCATCACGCACTTCTCGCCGAAGGCGGTGGGCATGGTCGACAGGCGCATCTCGACCTCGCGGCCGCCCGGCGAGCGGGTCTTGATGCGGCCGTCCTGCGGGCGCCGGCGTTCGGCCAGGTCCATGCGGCCGAGCACCTTGATGCGGCTGACCACGGCGGTCATCACCGCCGGTGGCACCTCGAAGACCTTGTGCAGCACGCCATCGATGCGGAAGCGCATGCGCCCCATCTCGCGGCGCGGTTCCAGGTGGATGTCCGAGGCGCGCTGTTCGTAGGCATATTGCAGCAGCCAGTCGACGATGTGCACGATGTGCTGGTCGTCGGCATTGACGTCGCCGGTACGGCCCAGCTCGACCAGCTGCTCGAAGCTGGGCAGGGTGGTGCTGGCTTCGCCGCGGACATCGCCGCGCGCGCCACGCACCGAGCGGGTCACCCCGTAGAACTCCATGGTGTAGCGGTGCAGGTCGAGCGGATTGACCACCGCCAGCTCGATGCTGCGGCGGGTCAGGTGCTGCAGGTCGCGGCGCCACTCCTGCACCAGCGGCTCGCTGGTGGCCACCAGCACCCGTTCGGCATCCACCGCCAGCGGCAGGAAGCGGTGGCGGCGGGCGTAGGCATGGGAGACCAGCGCGGTGACCGCAGCGACGTCGACCCGGGTCGGATCGATGCGCAGGTAGCGGCTGCCGGTGCGCCGGGCCAGCCATTCGGTCAGGCGTTCCAGGGTCAGTTCGCCACCGTCGCGGGCGGCCAGCTTGAGGTTGGACAGCAACACCAGCGGGTGCACTTCACTGGCGTTGCGCGCGCCCTGTGCGGAAAACCGCATGCGCTCGACGTCGTGCTCGGCCACCAGGCCATCGGCCAGCAGCGCTGCGCAGACCTGTTCGAAATGCAGGCGGCCCCACGGCAGCGGGATGTCGCCTGGCTCGCCGGGCGTGCCCACCGGCAGCCGATGTTCCATCTGCCTGCTCCTCCCGGGTACGGAATGCCCCGCAGGTCGGCCGTTATACTAACGCACCCCCTTGCCGGCCAAGACTCGTACGCATGTCCGCGACCCCGACCGTTCCGATCACCTTCCAGGGCCTGATCCAGACCCTGAACCAGTTCTGGGCCCAGCAGGGCTGCGTGCTCATCCAGCCGCTCGACCTGGAGGTGGGCGCCGGTACCTTCCACCCGGCCACCTTCCTGCGTGCGATCGGTCCGGAACGCTGGAACGCGGCCTACGTGCAGCCCTCGCGCCGCCCGACCGACGGCCGCTATGGCGAGAACCCGAACCGCCTGCAGCGCTACTACCAGTACCAGGTGGCGATGAAGCCGGCGCCGGACAACATCCAGCAGCTGTACCTGGATTCGCTGAAGGCGCTGGGCATCGACCCGCTGGTGCACGACCTGCGTTTCGTCGAGGACAACTGGGAATCGCCGACGCTGGGCGCCTGGGGCCTGGGCTGGGAAGTCTGGCTCAACGGCATGGAAGTGACCCAGTTCACCTACTTCCAGCAGGCCGGTGGCCTGGAGTGCCGCCCGGTGCTGGGCGAGATCACCTACGGTCTCGAACGCCTGTGCATGTACCTGCAGAACTGCGACAACGTCTACGACCTGGTCTGGACCTACGGCCCGGACGGGCAACCGGTGACCTATGGCGACGTCTACCACCAGAACGAAGTCGAGCAGAGCACCTACAACTTCGAATACGCCGACGTGGACGAAATGTTCCACCGCTTCGATGCCTGCGAGCGTGAAGCGCAGAAGCTGGTCGAGGTGGGCCTGCCGCTGCCGGCCTACGAGCAGGTGATGAAAGCCAGCCACACCTTCAACCTGCTCGATGCACGCCGCGCGATCAGCGTGACCGAGCGCCAGCGCTACATCCTGCGCGTGCGCGCGCTGGCCCAGGCGGTGGCCAAGGCGTACTACGAGCAGCGCGAGAAGCTGGGCTTCCCGGGCGCGAAGAAGGCCTGACGGGCCGTCGGCACCCACCCGCTTTTCATCAACTACCCGGGGCGCCGGACGCGTCGCGCGCTGCGCCCCCACCACAGGATCGAACCGATGAGCCAACTGTCCCCCCTGCTGATCGAACTGGGCACCGAGGAGCTGCCGGTCAAGGCGCTGCCGGGCCTGGCCCAGGCGTTCTTCGACGGTGTTGTCGAAGGCCTGCGCACGCGCGGCGTCGCGCTGGAACTGGGTGATGCACGCCCGCTGTCGACCCCCCGCCGCCTGGCCGTGCTGCTGCCGGGCGTGGGCCTGGAACAGCCGGAACAGCACAGCGAAGTGCTGGGCCCGTACCTGAACATCGCACTGGACGCCGAAGGCCAGCCGACCAAGGCGTTGCAGGGCTTCGCCGCCAAGGCCGGGATCGACTGGACCGCGCTGGAGAAGACCACCGACAACAAGGGTGAGCGCTTCGTGCACCGCGCGGTGACCCCGGGCGCACGCACCGCCAGCCTGCTGCCGGAGATCCTGCGCGAGGCGATTGCAGCGATGCCGATTCCCAAGCCGATGCGCTGGGGCGACCACACCTGGGGCTTTGCCCGCCCGGCGCACTGGCTGGTGCTGCTGCACGGTACCGAGGTGGTGGAGGCCGAACTGTTCGGCCTGCAGGCCGGCCGTGTCAGCCGTGGCCATCGCTTCCACCACGACCAGCCCGTGTCGCTGGCCCAGCCGCAGGACTATGTTGAAGCCCTGCGCGCCGCCTTCGTGCTGGTCGACCCGCGCGAGCGCCGTGCGCGCATCGTCGCCGAGGTCGAGGCCGCCGCGGCCAGGGCCGGTGGCAGCGCCCGCATCACCGACGACAACCTGGAGCAGGTGGTGAACCTGGTCGAGTGGCCGTCGGCGGTGCTGTGCAGCTTCGAACGCGCGTTCCTGGCAGTGCCGCAGGAAGCGCTGATCGAAACGATGGAGATCAACCAGAAGTTCTTCCCGGTGCTGGATGCCGCAGGCACGCTGACCGAGAAGTTCATCGGCATCGCCAACATCGAATCGAAGGACGTGGCCGAAGTGGCCAAGGGCTACGAGCGGGTGATCCGCCCGCGCTTTGCCGACGCCAAGTTCTTCTTCGACGAGGACCTGAAGCAGGGCCTGGCGTCGATGGGCGACGGCCTGAAGACGGTGACCTACCAGGCCAAGCTGGGCAGCGTGGCCGACAAGGTGGCGCGCGTGGCCGCCCTGGCCGAAGTGATCGCACCCCAGGTGGGTGCCGATGCCGTGCAGGCCAGGCGGGCTGCCGAATTGGCCAAGAACGACCTGCAGTCGCGCATGGTCAACGAGTTCCCGGAGCTGCAGGGCATCGCCGGCCGCCACTACGCCGCGGCCGGTGGCGAATCGACCGAGGTGGCGCTGGCCATCGACGAGGCCTACCAGCCGCGCTTCGGCGGTGATGACATCGCGCTGTCGCCGCTGGGCAAGGTGCTGGCCATCGCCGAACGCGTCGACACGCTGGCCGGTGGTTTCGCCGCGGGCCTGAAGCCGACCGGCAACAAGGACCCGTTCGCGCTGCGCCGCAATGCGCTGGGCCTGGCCCGCACGATCATCGAAAGCGGCGTCGAGCTGGACCTGCGCGCGCTGCTGGCCAGCGCCAACGCCGGCCTGGCCGCGCGCAACGTGCAGGCCGATGTCGGCGAGCTGTACGACTTCATTCTCGACCGCCTGAAGGGCTATTACGGCGACAAGGGCGTGCCGGCCACGCACTTCAACGCGGTGGCCGAACTGAAGCCGGCCTCGCTGTACGACTTCGACCGCCGCCTGGATGCGATCGGCACCTTCGCCGCACTGCCGGAAGCCGAAGCACTGGCTGCGGCCAACAAGCGCATCCGCAACATCCTGCGCAAGGCCGAGGGCGACATTCCGGCGCAGATCGACCCGGCGCTGCTGCAGGAAGACGCCGAGCGCGCGCTGGCCGAAGCGGTCACCGCCGCCATCGACGACACCGGCGCCAGCCTGCACCAGAAGGACTACGTGGCCGTGCTGGCACGCCTGGCGCGCCTGCGCCCGCAGGTCGACGCGTTCTTCGACGGGGTGATGGTCAATGCGGACGATCTGGCGCTGCGTGGCAACCGCCTGGCGCTGCTGACGATGCTGGGCGAGCGCCTGGGCAAGGTCGCGGCGATCGAGCATCTGTCGAGCTGATGCCCGTATCGGTAGTGCCGGCCGCTGGCCGGCATTACCCCGCGCACCGCATCGCCGGTGGATGTCCATCGGGGTCATTGCCGGCATCGCGCACGATGCCGGCATCCTCGCCTGCATTCACGATGATCGCCACAAAGGTGCGTATTTTGACCGCCACTTAACAACCGATCCCGAATGACGTGATGCATTTCGCATCGTCACCTTCGGTCGGTATGCTGTCCCGCATGCAGCCAAAGAAATACGCCCTGCCGCTGATGGTCCTGTCGCTGGCCGCCACTTCCGTGGTCCACGCGCGCGGCACCATCGACAAGGTGGACATCAAGGGATTGGACAAGGGCGACGACGCCGCAATCATCGAGAACATCCAGGAATCGCTGTCGCTGTACGACACGATCGGCAAGGAACAGGGCGAATCGCGCCTGGAATACCTGCTGTCACAGGCCGAGCGGCAGACCCGCCAGGCACTGGAACCGTTCGGGTACTACAACCCGGTGATCAAGGTCGAGGCACCGCGCGAGGACGAACACGTGCGCGTGCTGATCCATGTCGACAAGGGCACCCCGGTGACCGTGCGCCGCGAGCACATCGACATCACCGGCCCGGCGATGTACGACCAGTACCTGCAGGATGACCTGGCCGCGTTCAAGCCGCGCAAGGGCCAGCGCTTCGAGCACACCCAGTACGAAGCCAGCAAGATCACCATCACCCGGCGCCTGGCCGAGCGCGGCTACTTCGACGCCGACTACACCCAGCGCCAGGTGCAGATCACCCGCGCCGACAACGCCGCCGACATCGACCTGACCTGGGACAGCGGCCGCCGCTACAACATGGGCCCGGTGCGCTTCCAGCAGGACTACTTCGTCGACAAGCTGTTCGATCCACTGGTCTACTGGGACCAGGGCAGCTACTACCACGAGGGCAAGCTGGACCGGCTGCGCGAGTCGCTGACCAAGCTGGACTACTTCAGCGTGATCGACATCCAGCCGCGCCCGGACCAGGCCGACGAGAACGGCGAAGTGCCGGTGGACGTGAAGCTGACGCGCGCCAAGCGCACCATCTATACCGCCGGCCTGAGCTACGGCAGCGAGAGCGGTCCGGGTGTGCGCGGTGGCATCGAGCGGCGCTTCCTGAACAACCGCGGCCACAAGATGAACACGCAGCTGGACTATGCGCAGAAGCGCAAGAGCCTGGTCACCAGTTACCGCATTCCGGCCTTCAACTGGCTCGACGGCTGGTACACCTTCGCCGCCAGCGCGTACGACGAGCAGACCGACTACATCGATCTGCGCAACTTCAAGCTGATCGCCAGCCGCAGCGGCGAGATCAACGAGCACTGGACCGCGATCGCCTCGATCAACGCACTGCGCGAGCGTTGGCGCTATGCCTCCGGCACTGAATTCACCGATGCCGTCTACAACACCTCGACGCTGGTGTACCCGCAGATGGTTGCCGACTACGTCAACGTCGACGACGAGATGTTCCCGCGCAAGGGCATCAGCGGTACTGCGACAATGCGCGCCGGCGTTGAAGGTGCCGGCTCGGACACCAGCTTCGTGCAGGCCAACGCCGTGCTGCGCTGGTACATCCCGGTGGGTGAAAGCAACCGCCTGATCCTGCGCGGTGAGGGGGGTACCACCTGGACCAGCGATCTGGTGGCGATGCCGCCGAGCCTGCGCTACTTCGCCGGCGGTGACCGCAGCATCCGCGGTTACGCCTACCGCGAAGTCGGCCCGCGCACACCCAAACCCGACAAATACGCGCTGGGCGCCAAGAACCTGGTGATCGGCTCGGCCGAGTACGAGCACTACTTCAATGGCGGCCCGTGGGGCGCGGCGGTGTTCGTCGATACCGGCAGCGCCTTCGACAACACCATTGACCTGCACACCGGCGTCGGCTTCGGCGTGCGCTGGAAATCGCCGGTGGGCCCGGTGCGCGTGGATATCGCGCATGGCCTGAACAACCCGGATTCGCAGTTCCAGCTGTACCTCAACATCGGAGCGGACCTGTGAGCACGCCCGCACCCACCCCGAACAAGCCGCCGCCGCGCGTGCGTTTCTACCGCCGCCGCCGCTTCTGGGCGTGGTCCGGCGTGGGCGTGATCGGCCTGGTGCTGCTGGCGTTGCTGGCGGTGTACTGGCTGCTGCAGACCGTGGCCGGCCGCGATGTGCTGCTGGCCCAGGTGGTGGCGCGACTGCCGGCGGGCGCCAGCTTCACCTGGGACAAGGTGGACGGCCCGGTGGCCGGTCCGCTGACCCTGTACAACGTCGACTTCCGCTACGACGACATCCATTTCCACGCCGAGCGCGCGCACCTGGAGCCGGACCTGCGCCCGCTGCTGGGCCGCAAGCTGCTGCTGGACAAGCTGGAGCTGACCAACGCCACGCTGAACCTGGCCAAGAGTGACGAGCCGTTCAAGCTGCCGTCGTGGCCCGATTCGCTGCCGCAGATCGAAATGCCGCTGGCGATCCAGGCCGATGCCATTGCCATCGACGGCTTCCGCATCAGCCAGGCGAACGAGCCGGTGATCGACATCAGCCGTGTGCGTGGTGGCATCGAGATCGCCAATGGCGAGTTCCAGGCGCACAAGCTGGTGGTGGACAGCGACATGGGCAACTTCACCGCCCAGGGCCGTTACATTCCGGCCAAGGACTACGACACCGATGTGACGGTGACGGCGGTGCTGCCAGCACCGCGTGGGCGCACCGCCGCTACGGTGGGCCTGGTCGCACGCGGCGACCTGTCGCACATGGAAGTGGCCGTAGCCGGGCGCGCGCCGAAGCCGCTGCACGCGATGCTGGTGTTCGATGGCCGCACCGACCCGAGCTGGAGCGCCAGCATCCGCAGCGACGAGCTGGATCTGGCGCTGTTGTCGCCAGCATTGGCGAGCTCGGCGATTGCGCCGTTGTCGCTGGACTTCACCGCCGCCGGCAAGGGCGGCAATGCCAACCTGAGCGGCAGGGTGAAGCAGGGCGACCAGGAGCTGGAACTGGCACCGTCGGTGGTGTCGCTGCAGGACCAGGTGCTGAAGGTCTCACCGCTGCTGGTGAAGGGCCTCGGTGGCGAAGCGCGGCTGGAAGGCACCGCCGACTTCAGCCAGGACGATCAGCAGAAACTCAATTTCTCGGTGGTCGCACGCGATCTGACCTACGTGCCGGCACCCGACCCGAACACGGCTGGCAGCGCACCGGTGCCGGTCACCCTGAAGGAAGCACGCTTCGGCCTGGCCGGTACCCTGAAGGCCTGGGCCGCGATCGGCCGTGCCGAGATCGAACGCGAGGCGCAGAAGGCGCAGCTGCAGTTCGACGTACGCGGCAATGACCAGGCCGCGTCGATCCACCAGCTGCAGGCGCAGACGCCGGGTGGGCAGCTGCAGGTGGAAGGCCAGGTGGCCTGGGCGCCGCAGCTGGACTGGGACGCCAAGGCCACGCTGAAGGACTTCGACCCCGGCTATTTCGTGCCGGGCTGGAACGGCCGCCTGTCCGGCAACCTGGCCTCCAAGGGCCGTCAGCTGCCGCCGCCGGCCAATGCCGCACCGGGCACGGCCGGCACGCTGGAAGCCACCGTCGACCTGCCGTCGCTGAAGGGCATCCTGCGCCAGCGCAACCTTGATGCACAGGGCAAGTTCGCGCTGCAGGGCGCGCAGGGCCAGGGTGACCTGAAGCTGTCGCTGGGCAGCAGCCGGGTGACCGCGTCGGGCAAGGTCGGCGACCGCCTCGACATCGATGCACGTTTCGAACCGCTGCAGCTGAGTGACCTGCTGCCGGGCGCCGACGGCGGCCTGCGCGGCCAGGTGCAGGTGAAGGGGCCGCGCGATGCGCCGGACATCACCGCCGACCTGGTCGGCAACAATCTCAACTGGGAGGGCTACGGCGCCGAGAGCGTGAGCATCAAGGGCCACCTGCCTTGGCGCGGCGACAGCGGCACGCTGGCGGTGCAGGGCCAGCAGGTCAACGCCGGCATGCTGCTGGAGCGCTTGAACGTGGATGCGCAGGGCAGTGTGTCCAACCTGCGCCTGGCTGCGCAGACCCGCAATGAGATGGGCGCGATCGAGCTGCAGGGCAGCGTGCGCCAGCAGGGGGCGCAGTGGCGTGGCGAGCTGGCCTCGCTGCGCATCGCACCGGTGAAGGGTGATGCGTGGTCGCTGCGTGCACCGGCGGCGTTCGCGATCAACGGCAGCACCTACACCCTGTCCGAAGCCTGCCTGGCCGCCGCCAGCAGCGGCGCGCTGTGCGCACAGGCCAACTGGCCGCGAGAAGGCCTGGTGCTGCGCAGTGACGCGCTGCCGCTGGCGCTGGTGCAGCCGTGGCTGCCGCCGCAGTCCGGCCGCCGCATCTACCTGCGCGGCGACGTCAGCCTGGACGCGCAGATCCGCCCGCGTGGCGCGGCCTGGGAAGGCCATGTGGAAGTGCGCTCGAAGGAAGGCGGCGTGCGCCTGGGCGAGAACCGCAACACCGTGGGCGATACCACCCGCGGCGAGCTGGTGCGCTATGACCAGTTCTCGCTGAAGCTCGACATGACCCCGGCCAGCATCAAGGGCTACCTGGGCATGGGCTTCCAGGGCAATGGCTTCGTCGACGCGAAGATGCAGACCGGCTGGGAAGCCAGCGCACCGCTGAACGGTGAGCTCTACCTCAACATGTCGCGGCTGTACTGGCTGGAGCTGTTCTCGCCGGACATCGTGCGCCCGACCGGCCTGATCGAAGGCCACGTCAGCCTGCGCGGTACGCGCGGGCAGCCGTCGCTGGGCGGCGACGCGCAGCTGAGCAACTTCAAGGGCGAATTCCCCGCGCTTGGCCTGACCTTCGACCAGGGCAAGGGCAGCTTCGTGGCCCAGCCCGACGGCTCGGCCAAGATCACCGCGCAGGCCAACTCGGGCCAGGGCACGCTGTATGTCGACGGCGGCCTGTCGTGGTTCGGTGATGCACAGCCGCTGCAGCTGAAGATCCACGGCGAGAACGTGCTGCTGTCCAACACCAGCGAGCTGCGCATCGTCGCCAACCCCAACCTCGACTTCACGTTGGCCAAGGCGGCGATGGAGCTGCGTGGCACCGTGCACGTGCCCGAGGCCGACATCGACCTGGAGCGCCTGGACCGTGGCACCTCGGTGTCCGAAGACGTGGTGGTGCTGGACCCGGCCGATCCGGAAGAGTCGCGCACCTCGCCGCTGGACATGGACCTGACGGTCAGCCTCGGCGACAAGGTGAAGATGACCGGCTTCGGCCTGAAGGGCGCGCTGACCGGCAAGATGCAGGTCTGGGCCAAGCCCGGCCGTGAAATGACCGCCAATGGCGGCCTGGAAGTGAGCGGCCGCTACAAGGCGTATGGGCAGGACCTGACCATCACCCGCGGCAACCTCACCTGGAACTACAACGCGGTGTCCGACCCGCGCATCAACATCCGCGCCGAGCGCCGGATCGGTGATGTCACCGCCGGCATCGACGTGACCGGGCGTGCGCAGCAGCCGCGCGCGGACGTGTGGTCCGATCCGGCAATGTCGCAGTCCGAGGCACTGGCCTATCTGGTGCTGGGACGCAGCCTGACCGGTGCCAGCAGCGACCAGGCGCAGCAGGTCAACGCGGCCTCGGCGGCGCTCTCGGCGGGCAGCGGCCTGCTGGCTTCGCAGCTGGGCGCCAAGCTGGGCCTGGACGACGCCGGCGTGAGCCAGTCGCGCGCGCTGGGCGGCTCGGTGATCGGTGTCGGCAAGTACATCTCGCCCAAGCTGTACGTCGGCTACGGCGTGTCGCTGGTCGGTGCCGGTTCGGTGATCACGCTGAAGTACCTGCTGCGCCGCGGGTTCGACGTGGAAGTGGAGTCGAGCACCGTGGAAAACCGCGGGTCGATCAACTGGCGGCGGGAGAAATAACCCGCTGCCCCTCAACCACCCTCTGTGTCGGGATCGGTCTGGCTGACAACGGCGAAGGAGGGGGCTGGCCTGCGCGGACGAGGCCCGTGCGTGAGCATGCCGTGCCCATCAAGCGCCGACGGTGGCTCGACGGGCGCTGGCGCGGACGCCGTCCGCGATGGGGTGCCTCCAACGAAAGGCGTCAGCATGAGGACGCCAGACACGATGACCACCGAGACATGGATTGCCACGTGTTTCATGCTGGACGTGCTGATCGCGATAGGGCGAGCGGCATCACCGAGCAATGCCAGCGCCGCCAGAACGGCCAGCACGACGAGAGCGCCCAGCAGGCAGCGGACAATGGCCACCTGCATCTTCATGAGATTGAAGTGCCCGGGTTGGGATACCGCCATCCAGAAGGCGACCTGATCCGTGTCCAGTGGCGCCAGCGTGTCACGGACACCATGCACTCCCAGACGCTGCATCGTTTGCCGCATGATGCCAGCACGCCCGGGCACGCTGGCCGACAGCAGCGATTGCAACCAGTGCCACGGTCGGGTCAAGCGTTCCATGCGGGCATGGGCCTCGGTAGCGGACACCCGGTCATGCGGTCGGTCCAGGGCTGCGGTGAGGGCCGTGTGGTTGCGCGGCTGCAGCTGCCAGCGGCGATGCAGCAGGTTGCGCCGTGCGCGGACCCGGTAGGGATCGATATCAGCCCGGATCTCATCCCAGCAGAAGTATCGACCGAGCAGATCGAAGTTGGACTCGCACAGCGGCTGGCCCTGGTGCAGCAGCTGCTGCAGTACCACGTCACCGATACGCGGCCTGTCGGCCAATGACCACAGCTCCGGGCGATGGGCCAGCCAGTGCTCGAAGCTGGCCGGGTCGGCGTCGCCGGCGGTGTTGATCAGCAGGCGCGCAAACCGGGGCAGGTTCAATGATGGCTCCACCACATCGTCCGGCATGTCGATGTCGGGCGTGCATGGATGATGCAGCACCGGCATGTGGTCCATCGGCGAATGGCTGTCGTACGGCGCCGGTGGGCCGGGTGGGCTGTTGTCTGCAGGTGGCGTCGACAGCGTTTCTGCACTGCTCTCCTCCTGCCATTGCGTGCGGTTGCGTGCCCACAGCAGGGCCTGCTGGTAAGCCTCGTGCAGCGCCTGGAATGCCACCGGGTCTTCGTCCGGGCGTGCCGCGCGCAGTCTCTGCGCGTAGGCGCGCTTGATCGCCTTTTCGTCGGCGCTGGCGTCGAGCCCGAGAGCGTCCAGTGCCCGGTTCACACGGTGTTTCCAGAAGCAGGTGGAGGCAGGTCGATCGACAGGCGACGGCACCTGTCACGCAGGAACCAGGTGGTCCATAGCAGCAGGACCAGGGCGCAGCCCACTTCGGGGACGAACATGCCGATGCCCGGTCCAATCAGGTTGCGCGGCCGGAATCCCCGGCCATCCTCGCGCCGGATCCAGCGTGCCGTCGCCAGAGCAAGGCCAGGGAACAGCAGCAGCGTACCTTCCAGCCGCAGATCCAGGCCATGGACCAGGATCAGGCTGGCGAGGGCGATCAGCGGCGCTGGCAACGCCAGTAGCCATCCCCAGCGCGAAGGGGACAGATCCAGCGTCAGCTGGCGCAGCGCCCAACGGACATGGACCCACAGAGCGCCGGCCAGGGCGAGCAGGACCCCGAGCAGCACGCCGCCTATGCCGAGCGCGGCGGCGGTGCGCAGGTCACGCTGGGCAAGACTCATGAGAGTCGAGCCACCGGCAATCGCGAGCGTCAGGGCAGCCAACAGGCCGCCCCGCAGCGCATTGACCTGGCAACGCCAGCGGTTGGGACGGGAAACGTCGGCAAGGCTGCGCCAGAACTGCACCTGCTGCCGATCCCAGGCGGCGGGCAATGGCTCCTGGCCGCCGCGTTCCAGCGCATCCAGCAGCGCGTTGACCTCAATGATGTGCTCGGGCAGCTGCGCCTGCCAGAGGGATCGTCGCGCGTGCCATGGCTGCGACAGGTAGCGCAGGCAACGCGCAAGGGTGACCCTCCCCAGCCGCAGGCTGCCCTCCTCCTCCAGCAGCGCCGACAGCTCCGCCGCATTGCCGGATTCGGCAGCCCAGCGCCGATGACCGCGCGACTGGATCGATGCCAGCCTGTCCGGATCCACGCCATCGTGTACATCATCCCAGCCAAAGCAGCGTGCCAGCAGACCCATGTTGGCTGCGCTGACGCTGTTGTGACTGCGTGCCAGTTCATCCAGCAGCGCGTCGCCCACCAATGGCTTGTAGCGCAGCGACCACAGCACCGGCGTGGCCTCCAGCCAGGGGCCGAAGTCTTCAGGGGAAGACAGATGGGCCATGCGCAGGATCGTGTGCGCATGGCCCGATACGTGGACCGCTCCCTCCAGTTCCGCCACTGGTGCCGTGCGCAGCAGCACAGGCGTGCCGCGAGGTGGCCATGGAGGCGAGTACGAACGCGTTTCGGGCGGCGCCCATGCCACGTCTGCGTCGGGCGGCCAGGGTGCGATGTCGGTTGCATGCTCCGCCGGTTCGTCTTCGTCCGCGATATCGGCCAGCGCTTCCTGGCGGACCCAGTCCAATGCCGCCTGATAGGCCTCATGCAGGTGCTGGAAGGCGACCGGATCCTCGTCGGGTCGAGTCACCCGCAGGCGCTTTGCATAGGCGCGCTTGACCGCGCGCTCGTCAGCCGTTTGGTCCAGCTCCAGGACGTGCAGTGCCCAGCTCATGCATCGCGCTCGAGGGCGTCGAGTGCCTCGTCCAGCTGACGGCGATGACGCTCGACGGCAACGGCATCCTGGCTCTCCAGCACATGGCGGAAGCTGCTCAGCCACGACTGCAACTGTTCACGGTGATGGATGCGTTCCTCGTACAGGCGCTCGGTGCGGGCGATCACCGCGAGGTTGGGCTGGGCGTCACGCGGGTGGATCTTCAGCGCTTCCAGCGCGCGCAGGCGCTGCTGGATCTCTTCGGGTGACAGCAGCCCGGGATTCTGTTCCAGGATGAGCTCGTGGCGCCTGCCGGTGGCATCCTCGGTGACTTCGACCTGCAGCAGCCCGTTCACGTCGTAGGTGAAGCGGGCGGTGACGCTGCGTTCCTGCATCGGGACAGAATGGGTCAGCGGCACGGTCAGCTCACCGAGCTTGATGTTGCGATCCACCGTCGGGCTCTCGCCCTGGAACACGTCGATGCGGATGGCACTTTGCCGCTCGTGCAGCGGGTAGAAGCGATCCTCGCGGCTGACCGGCACCACGCTGTTGCGCTGGATGATCGGGTGGAAATAGCCGCTGCGCTCGCCACCGGCAGCATCCTGGCGGGACACCTGCGTGCCAAGCGTGTAGGGGCAGACATCGGTCAGCACGACTTCGCGCAGCGATTCGTCGCGCGCCTTCAATCCCGCTGCAACGGCGGCACCCAAGGCAATCGCCTGGTCCGGATGGACATGGCGCAGCGGCAGCCGGCCGAACATGCGGGTCGCAAGCCTGCTGACCATCGGCATGCGTACCGCACCGCCGACCAGGATGATGTCGTCCAGGGCCTCGGGCTTGAGCCGGGCGTCGCGGATCGCGCGCTCGATGGGCGCGCGCATGCGCAGCAGCAGTGGCTCGCAGAGCTGGGCGTAGCGAGCTTCATCCAGCTGCCACTGGCGTTCGCTGCCGGCCAGGGGCAACTGCAGGCTGGCAGTGCCGCTCTGGCTGAGTTCGCGCTTGAACAGTTCCAGCCGACGCAGCAGCTGCGCCTGCTCGGCAGCGGACAGGTCGCTGGCGGACGTGCCCTGGTCGGCGTGGAAGGCCTGCACGAGTACCTGCAGGAAATCCTCGCCGCCCAGGAAATTGTCGCCGGCGCTGGCATGCACTTCGACCACGCCATCGAACAGTTCCAGGATGGAGACGTCGAAGGTGCCGCCGCCCAGGTCCAGCACCAGCACGCGGCCTTCGCCGTCACGCTCCTGCAGACCATAGGCCAGCGCAGCGGCCGTGGGTTCATTGATCAGGCGCTCGACGCGGATGCCGGCCAGTTCGCCGGCGGCCCGGGTGGCCTTGCGCTGGGCGTCGGAGAAGTAGGCCGGCACGCTGATCACCGCTTCCTCCACCTTGTGGCCCAGGGCGGCTTCGGCGTCGGCCAGCAGCGAGCGCAGCACCATGGCCGAGAGCTCCTCGGGACGGAAACTGCGCTCACCCAGCCGGGTCTCACGGTCGCTGCCCATCCAGCGCTTGAAATGGGCCACGGTCTGCTGCGGATGGCTGACCAGGCGGTCACGGGCCGGCTGGCCGACCAGTACGGCACCATCGACGAGGCTGACCACCGAAGGGGTCAACAGCTCGCCATGGGCATTGGGGAACAGCTGCGGCCCTGCTGCCGTGTGCCTGCCGATGAGGGAATGGGTGGTGCCAAGATCGATGCCGACGATCATCTGCGAACGTCCGATGTGCAGAAAACGGCAATTCTAGGAGCGCGGCGCAGGCCTGACTATCGGGCGTTGCCCGACAGCGCCCCACGGGCTATGGTCCCGGGCTGTTCTGTCGTACCGGATTGCCTCATGTCACCACGCAAAGCCCTCCCCACCGCCCTGGCCCTGGGCCTGACCCTCGCCACCGGCGCCCACGCCGATGAAGGCATGTGGATGCCGACGCAGCTGCCGGACCTGGCCCAACCGCTGCAGGCCGCTGGCTTCAAGGGCAATCCGGCCGACCTGGCCAACGTCACCGCGCCGCCGCTGAGCGCCGTGGTGCGCGCCGGTGGTGGCACCGGTTCGTTTGTGTCCGCCGACGGCCTGCTGCTGACCAACCACCACGTGGCGATGGGCGTGATCCAGTACAACAGCTCGCCCGAGCACGACCTGATCGCTGGTGGCTTCATCGCCAGGGACCGTGCCGACGAGCGCCCGGCCAACCCGGACTTCCGCGTGCTGGTCACCGTCGGCTTCGACAAGGTGACCGACCAGGTGCTGGCGCAGGCCCGTGGCAAGACCGGCCGTGCCTACTTCGATGCCGTGGATGCAGCCAGCAAGCAGATCGTGGCCGAGTGCGAGAAGGACGGCAGCGTGCGCTGCTCGGTGGCCAACATGTACTACGGCACCGATTTCTACCGCATTGCCCAGCTGGAACTGAGCGACGTGCGCCTGGTGTATGCGCCGCCGCGCGCGATCGGCAACTACGGCGATGAGATCGACAACTTCATGTGGCCCCGCCACACCGGCGACTTCACCCTGCTGCGCGCCTACGTGGGCAAGGACGGCAAGCCGGCCGCCTACAGCAAGGACAACGTACCCTACCAGGCGCCGGCACACCTGCAGATGTCGGTGGAAGGCCCGAAGGAAGGCGATTACGCGATGCTGGCCGGTTACCCGGGCATCACCTACCGCCACCGCACCGCGGCCGAATTCGCCGGCCAGATCGATACCGTGCTGCCGCGCCGCGTATCGGTGTTCCAGCAGATGATCGACACCATCGAGGCCGCCAGCGCCAAGGACGCGCAGGCGCGTACCCGCTACGCCTCGCAGCTGCAGTCGCTGAAGAACAACCGCAAGCGTGCCGCCGGCGAACTGGAAGGCCTGCTGCGCAGCGATGCGAAGGCCCAGCGTGCCACCGACGAGACGGCCATGCTGGCTGCCACCGACCGCAGGTACCAGGGTGACATCAAGGCGCTGCTGGCCAACCTGTCGCAGGGTGCGGCGGTGGGCGAGCGTGACCTGCTGCTGGAGCAGATGGCCGCGCAGAGCCAGCTGCTGCGCTCGGCGCTGCTGCTGGAACGCCTGCGCATCGAATCGGCCAAGCCGGACGCGCAGCGCGAGAGCGGCTACCAGCAGCGCGACCAGGCGATGATCGAAGGGGTGCTCAAGCAGGTCCAGCGCCGTTACGCGCCGGAGGTCGAGAAGGCCCTGCTGACCACCCTGCTGACCCGCTACCAGCAGCTGCCGGACGCGCAGCGCGTGGCCGAGTTCGACGCGGCCTTTGGTCGTACCCCACAGCAGCTGGCCAAGGCGCTGGACACCCTGTATGCCGGTACCCAGCTGGGTGAGGAAGCGCAGCGCCTGTCGCGCTTTGCCGCCGCACGCGAAGGCAAGGCACTGGCCGCCGATCCGCTGATCAGCGTGGCCGGTCCGCTGGTGGCCGCGCAGCTGCGCATCGAGAACGAGAGCAAGACCCGCGAAGGCGAGCAGCTGCGCCTGCGCCCGGCGTACATGCAGGCGCTGTTCGCCTGGCGTGCCAGGCAGGGCCGCGCGGTGTATCCGGATGCCAACCGCACCCTGCGCATCAGCTACGGCAAGGTCGAGGCGCTGCACCCGCGCGATGGCGTGACCTACTCGCCGGTGACCACCGTGGCCGGCATCGTCGAGAAGAACACCAACGCCTACCCGTTCGATGCACCCAAGCCGCTGCTGGCCGCCATCGCCAAGGGTGACTTCGGCAGCACCGCCGATCCGGCACTGAAGACCCAGACGGTCAACTTCCTGACCAACCTGGACACCACGGGCGGCAACTCCGGCTCGCCGGTGCTCAACGCCAGGGGCGAACTGATCGGCCTGAACTTCGACAGCAACTGGGAGTCGGTCAGCGCCAGCTGGTGGTTCGACCCGCGCTACAAGCGCGCCGTGCACGTGGACATGCGCTACCTGCGCTGGCTGCTGGCCAAGGTCTACCCGGCGCCCGAGCTGCTGAAGGAAATGGGCGTGCCGGCCCAATAACGCCGGTACCTGGCAGGCGCCCACCGCTTCCTGGTGGGTGCCCATTGATTCCCGGTAGGTGCCCACTGTTAGTGGGCACGGATGTCCCCGTCACGACCAACGGTCGTGACCCACCAGACGGATCAACGATCGTGACCCACTGCCATGCCCCACCCTTGCGGTCCTTCCTCGTGACCTACCCGCACGACCAGCGGTCGTGATCTACTGACCCCTGTCCTGACGGAAACGCACGCGTGGTCTCCAGCTGGATCCTGCTGCTGGTCTCGGTTGCCTATGCCGCGCTGCTGTTCGGCGTGGCGTGGTGGGGCGACCGTCGGCCGATGTACCCCGACCGGCCGTGGCTGCGGCCGGTGGTCTACAGCCTGGCACTGGCCGTGTACTGCTCGTCGTGGACCTTCTACGGCGCGGTCGGCACCGCCGTGCGCAACGGCGTGGGCTACCTGCCCATCTACATCGGCCCACTGCTGCTGCTGCTGTTCGGCTGGCGCATCATCGAGCGCCTGGCGCTGATCGCGCGCAGCCAGAACGTGGTCTCCATCGCCGATTTCATCTCCTCGCGCTTCGGCCGTTCCCGGCGGCTGGCGGCGCTGGTGGCGATCATCGCGCTGATCGGTATCATTCCCTACCTGGCGCTGCAGTACAAAGCAGTGGCGATGAGCCTGCAGGTGCTGACCGGCAACACCGGCCCGACCGGCTTCTTCACCGATCCCGCGCTGTACGTGGCGCTGCTGATGGCGCTGTTCGCCACCCTGTTCGGTACCCGCCAGGTCGATGCCACCGAACACCACCACGGCATGATGCTGGCCATCGCCTTCGAATCGGTGATCAAGCTGCTGGCGATGCTGGCCGTGGGCGTGTTCGCCTACCTGTGGCTGAGCAACCGCACCGACGCGGTGGTCGAGTCGGTGCATACGCTGTTCACCGGCCTGCCGCCGGTGGGCTTCATCTCGCAGACGCTGCTCAGTTTCCTGGCCATCATCTGCCTGCCGCGCCAGTTCCACGTGGCCGTGGTCGAGTGCGGCGATGTGCGCGACGTGCGCCGCGCGCGCTGGATGTTCGGCGGCTACCTGGTGCTGATCTCGGGCATGGTGCTGCCGATCGCCACCGCCGGCGTGACCCTGTTCGGCACCGGCGGCAGCGTCGCCGACGACTCGATGGTGCTGGCCCTGCCGCTGGCCGAAGGCCGCAATGCGCTGGCGCTGATCGCCTACGTGGGCGGCTTTTCGGCGGCCACCGGCATGGTCATCGTGTCGTCCATCGCGCTGGCTACCATGGTCAGCAACGACCTGGTGATGCCGGTGCTGCTGCGTCGGAGCGGTGACCACCAGGAGGCCGCCGACGTCGCCTCGCGCGTGCTGTGGATCCGCCGCCTGGCGATCCTGCTGCTGGCGTTGATGGCCTACAGCTACTACCGCACCAGCAGCAACGACAGCACCCTGGCCTCGTACGGCCTGATGGCGTTCGCAGCGGTGGCGCAGTTCGCGCCCGGCCTGATCGGCGGCCTGTACTGGCGCGGTGCCAGCCGGCGTGGCGTCGAGGTGGGCATGCTGCTCGGCTTCGCCACCTGGCTGTACACCCTGCTGTTGCCGGCGATGACCATGGCCGGCTGGGTCGATGCCGCCTGGGTGCAGCACGGCCCGTTCGGCATTGAGTGGCTGCGCCCGCAGCAGCTGTTCGGCATGACCGGCTGGGATCCGCTGACCCATGGCACGTTCTGGTCGCTGCTGGTCAATGCGGCGACGATGATGCTGGTGTCCGCACGCTGGCGACCCGGCGTCGACGAGCGCCTGCGCGCTGCCCCCTTCCTCGACCCGTATGCCGAACGCCCGTCGGTGGCCGGCGGCTGGCCCGGCCACGTGCACGTGGGCGACCTGCTGGCACTGGCCTCGCGCGTGGTCGGCGAGCGCCACGCGCGGCGTTCGTTCTTCGAGCAGGCGCAGTCGCTGGGCCGCGAGCTGCAATCCTCGGCGCCTGCGGACCGGCCGTGGGTACAGTTCACCGAGCGTCTGTTGGCGGCCTCGATCGGCGCGGCATCGGCGCGCCTGCTGCTGACCAGCCTGTTGCGTGGCTCGGGCATGGACCTGGGCGAAGTGGTGGCGGTGCTGGACGAAGCGGGGCAGGAGCTGCGCTTCAACCGCGAGATCCTGTCGACCACGCTGGAGAACATCAGCGCCGGGGTCAGCGTGGTTGATCCGGACATGCGCCTGACCGCATGGAACCGCCGCTACCAGGACATGTTCGGCTACCCCGACGGCATGCTCTACGTGGGCCGCCCGGTGGCCGACCTGATCCGCTACAACGCCGAGCGCGGCGAGCTGGGCGAGGGCGATATCGAAGTGCAAATCAACCGCCGCATCGGCTACATGCGCGCCGGCTCACCGCACGTGTTCGAGCGCACCCGCAGCGACGGCAAGGTGATCGAGATGCGCGGCCAGGCGCTGCCCGGCGGCGGTTACGTGACCAGCTACAACGACATCACCGACTACAAGCACGCGGAAAAAGCACTGCTGGAGGCCAACGAGACGCTGGAACAGCGCGTGGCCGAGCGCTCGCACGAGGCCGAGGTCGCGCAGCAGTCGAAGACCCGCTTCCTGGCGGCGATCAGCCATGACGTGCTGCAGCCGTTGAACGCCGCACGGCTGTTTGCTTCGGCGCTGCGCGACAGCGACCATGTGAGCGACGAGCAGAAGCACCTGGCCGAGCGCGTGGATGCGTCGCTGCGTGCTGCCGAAGAACTGCTTGATGGCCTGCTGGACGTGTCGCGGCTGGATGCCGGTGGCCTGCACCCGGTGATCGGCGAGTTCGACGTGAGCGCGCTGATGCGCGAACTGGCCGCGCAGTACACGCCGGTCGCCGCCGGCCGTGGCCTGCGCCTGGACCTGTTCACGCGTCCGGCCTGGGTGCGCAGTGATCGCCGCCTGCTGCGCCGCGTGCTGCAGAACTTCCTGGCCAATGCGCTGCGCTACACCCGCCAGGGCCGCATCGTGCTGGCGGTGCGCCAGCGTGGCAACGAAGTGGAGCTGCAGGTATGGGATACCGGCCCGGGCATTCCCGAGCACCACATGCGGCAGATCTTCGACGAGTTCCACCGCTACCAGCAGCCGTTCGATTGGGGCGAACAGGGGTTGGGCCTGGGCCTGTCGATCTGCCAGCGCATCTCGCGCCTGCTTGACCATCGCCTCAATGCGCGCAGCCGGGTTGGCAAGGGCTCGATGTTCTCGATCATCCTGCCGCGGGTGGCGCCGCTGCCGGGCTATACCGAACTGGCCGCGCCGGTACAGGCCGCAGCCGCGCCGCTGCGCAGCGATTCGCTGGCCGGCCTGCGCGTGCTGTGCGTAGACAACGACGAAGAGATTCTCGACGGCATGCGCGCGCTGCTCGGTCGCTGGCAGGTGCAGGTGATTACGGCATCGACGGTGGATCAGGCGCTGGAGAAAGTGGCCGAGCGGCCGCAGGTGATGCTGGTGGACTACCACCTGCACGACCGCATGGACGGCCTGGATGCGCTGGTGGCGCTGCGTGAAGCCGCCGGTTACCCGCTGCCGGGTGCGTTGTTGACCGCCGATGGCCGCGACGAACTGAAGCGGATGGCACGCGAACGCGGCTACCGCGTGCTGACCAAGCCGATCAAGCCGGCCTCGCTGCGCGCCTTCCTGGGCGCGCTGCGCGATGCCGGCAATAGCGATGCCTGATCGGCAATTGTAGAGCCGAGCCCATGCTCGGCTCCCGAACGCATGGCGGCGCCGATATAGCCATCGCTATACAAACCAGCCCTGCCTGCGCGTTTCGCTGGAAATGCGCCACGTGCGGATCGCGATGCTAAGCTTCGCGTCCCCTTGGGGAGTAGCCGGATTCCTTCGCAGGAATCGTCCACGTCAACATACTCGGCCAGTGCGCCGTGGCGTGGACAACCATGATGGTTGGCGAGACCAGCGGCCCGCGCGCGCAACGTCAGGTTGGGCGCGAGCGCAGGCCGTGCGTCCGTCCTAGCCCGACCTCAGCCACCGCCCATGTCCCCCATTTCGATCCTCCTGATCGGCTTTGCCATGTCCACCGATGCCTTCGCCGCTGCAATCGGCAAGGGTGCGGCCATGCGCAAGCCGGTGTTCCGCGATGCATTGCGTGCCGGCATCATCTTCGGCGTCATCGAGGCGATCACGCCCATCATCGGCTGGCTGCTCGGTCGGGCTGCCCTGCAATACGTCGAAGCCTTCGACCACTGGATCGCCTTCGGCCTGCTCGGCGCACTGGGCATCCACATGATCTACAACGGCCTGCGCCCCGACAGTGCTGAGGACGACGAAGATCCGTCGCAACACCACGGCTTCTGGAAGCTGGCGCTGACCGGTTTCGCCACCAGCATCGACGCGATGGCGGTGGGCATCGGCCTGGCCTTCATGGATGTACATATCGGCGTGATGGCTGCGGTGATCGGCCTGTGCACGCTGACCATGGTCACCGTCGGCATCATGCTCGGCCGCGTACTGGGCAGCATGGTAGGCAAGCGTGCGGAGATCATCGGTGGCGTGATCCTGGTGATCATCGGCGCAACGATCCTGTACGAACACCTGCACGGCGTGGGGTAACGCCCGCCCCTGTAGAGCCGAGCCCATGCTCGGCTGCTTCACATGGCAGCCGAGCGTGGGCTCGGCTCTACATTGGAGCATTCGCCGACATGCAGCACGGCATTTCGCTGATGGAGAGGCTGTCATGCGTGCCATAGCCTCTTCGCATGGCCAGTCCCGCACTCCGCTTTGGTCGCTGGTCGCAGACCGGCAATGTCTACGCGATCACGGCTGTGACACGCGCACGCCGTCCCTGGTTCGACGACAAGGCCAATGTCGATCTGCTGATCGAAGCGCTGCGCACCGTAGAGCGGACGGGGCGGACCTCCTCCCTTGCCTGGGTGGTCATGCCGGACCACCTGCATTGGTTGGTCGAGTTGCGTACCGGAACGCTGGCCGGCTGCATGCAGATCCTGAAGTCCCGGAGTGGAAGATCCATCGCCAGGCGCGTTGATGCGAACGCACCGATCTGGCAGGCGGGGTTCTACGATCATGCGCTGCGCAGTGACGAGTGCCTGCGCACGCAGGCGATGTACATTGCAGCCAATCCAGTGCGTGCTGGGCTGGCCACGCGCATCGGGGAATACCCCTATGTATGGAGTCGATGGCGGCTTTGGGGGTGATCGGTATTGAGGCCAAGAGCAGCCGAGCATGGGCTCGGCTCTACAGGGGCATCATGAAGGCTGCGGAGCCGAGCACATGCTCGGCTCCGCAGTCCGTTACGATCAATCTTCTTCCGGCGGCAGCACGATGGCGTCGTCGTCGATCGCCAGCTTGCCGGCCATCAGCACGGCCTGGGTGCGGTTGGTCACGCCCAGCTTGCGCAGGATGGCGGTGACGTGGGCCTTGATCGTCGCTTCGGAGACGTTGAGGTCGTAGGCGATCTGCTTGTTCAAGCGGCCCGCGCCCAGCATCTGCAGCACGCGGAACTGCTGTGGGGTCAGTTCGCGCAGGCGCTGGCCGACTTCGCGTTCTTCGCTGCCGGTGGGCGGCACGTTGTGCGCTTCCGGCGGTGCCCAGGTCTCGCCATCGAGGATGGTGCCCAGTGCGTGGCCGATGGTGTCCGAGTCCGCAGACTTCGGAATGAAGCCCAGCGCGCCGTGGTCGAGCGCGCGGCGCATCACCGTGGCTTCTTCGCGTGCGGACACCACCACCACCGGCAGGTGCGGGTGCAGCGAGCGCATGTGCACCAGCGCGTTGAAACCCTGCGCACCGGGCATGTTGAGGTCCATCAGGACCAGGTCGGCGTCATTGTGCTGGTCGGCCAGTGCATACAGCGCTTCCACGCTGTCGGCCTCGAACAACTGCACGCCGGGGATGACCCGCTGCACGGCCCCGCGCAGGGCTTCGCGGAACAGCGGGTGGTCATCGGCAATCAGGAGGGTGGTCATGGTCGAGGGGAACCGTGGGGGGGGGGAAACTGCATGGGGCCAGATCCTCCGGGGGGCTGAGCCCGTTCCTGGCGGAACGGGATCCAACCCCGGGATCCGGCCCCGGGCCGTACGTCAGCGCACCTTGCGCTCGTCCACCAGCGAGGCCACCACCGACGGGTCGGCCAGGGTCGAGGTATCGCCGAGCTGGTCCGGCGCGTTCTCGGCGATCTTGCGCAGGATGCGGCGCATGATCTTGCCCGAGCGGGTCTTCGGCAGGCCCGGCGCCCACTGCAGGTGGTCCGGCGTGGCGATCGGGCCGATCTCCTTGCGCACCCAGGCGACCAGTTCCTTCTGCAGCTCGTCGCTCGGCGCCTCTTCGGCCACCAGCGTCACGTAGGCGTAGATGCCCTGGCCCTTCACGTCGTGCGGGAAGCCGACCACGGCCGCTTCGGCCACCTTGGGGTGCGAGACCAGCGCGCTTTCCACTTCAGCGGTGCCGATGCGGTGGCCGGACACGTTGATCACGTCGTCGACGCGACCAGTGATCCAGTAGTAGCCGTCTTCGTCGCGGCGGCAACCGTCGCCGGTGAAGTAGCTGCCCGGGTAGGTGCGGAAATAGGTATCGATGAAACGCTGGTGGTCGCCGTACACCGTGCGCATCTGGCCCGGCCAGGAATCACGGATGATCAGGTTGCCCTCGGTCGGGCCGTCCTGGATCTCGCCATCGGCATTGACCAGCGCCGGCTGCACGCCGAAGAAGGGCAGGGTGGCCGACCCCGGCTTGAGGTCCATCGCGCCGGCCAGCGGCGAGATCAGGATGCCGCCGGTCTCGGTCTGCCACCAGGTATCGACGATCGGGCAGCGGCTGTCGCCGACCACTTCGTAGTACCAGCGCCAGGCTTCCGGATTGATCGGCTCGCCGACGCTGCCGAGCAGGCGCAGCGACGTGCGCGACGTCTTCTTCACCGGCTCCTCGCCTTCGCGCATCAGCGCACGGATGGCGGTCGGGGCGGTGTAGAAGATGGTCACCTTGTGCTTGTCGATGACGTTCCAGAAACGTGAGGTGTCCGGGTAGTTCGGCACGCCTTCGAACATCAGCGAGGTCGCGCCGTTGGCCAGCGGCCCGTACACGATGTAGCTGTGGCCGGTGACCCAGCCGACATCGGCGGTGCACCAGTAGACGTCGTCTTCGCGCAGGTCGAACACCGCTTCATGGGTGTAGGCCGCGTACAGCAGGTAACCGCCGGTGGTGTGCAGCACGCCCTTGGGCTTGCCGGTGGAACCGGAGGTGTAGAGGATGAACAGCGGGTCTTCCGCGTTCATGCGTTCCGGTTCGCAGGTGGACGGCTGGCTGTCCACCACATCGTGGAACCAGCGGTCGCGCGGGGCCTGCATGTCCACCGCGCCGCCGGTGTGGCGCACCACCAGCACGGTTTCAACCGTATTCGTGCCCGGCAGCTTCAGCGCGGCATCAACGTTGGCCTTCAGCGGAATCCTGCGGCCACCGCGCAGGCCCTCGTCGGCGGTGATGATCAGCTTGCTCTGGCAGTCGCTGACGCGGTCGGCGATCGAATTCGGCGCGAAGCCACCGAACACCACCGAGTGGATCGCACCGATGCGCGCACAGGCCAGCATGGCCACCGCGGCGTCGACGATCATCGGCAGGTAGATGGTGACGCGGTCGCCCTTCTTGACGCCGAGGTTGCGCAGCGCGTTGCCGAGGCGGCAGGTGCGCTCGTACAGCTCGCGATAGGTCACGTGCTGGGCCGGTGCATCCGGGCCGTCCGGCTCGAACAGCAGGGCGGTCTTGTCGCCGCGCGTTTCCAGCTGGCGATCCAGGCAGTTCACGCTGGCATTGAGCTCGCCATCTTCGAACCACTTGATGTGGAAGTCGGACAGGTCATAGCTGACGTTCTTGATCTTCGTCGGCTTGCGCATCCATTGCAGGCGCTCGGCGGCCTTGCCCCAGAAACCATCCGGGTCGGTCACCGACGCCTGGTACTGCTGTTCGTACGACGTCTTGTCGATGCGTGCCTTGGCGGCGAACTGCGGATCGACGGGGTAGATATCAGCCATGGCACCCTCACTTGCACGTTGACTTTGTATGTGCGGTCGCAGCATCGCAACGACCGATCCCCCTCAGTTTGCCCCATCCACCCCCGGCCGCGTCACCACCCTGGTTAGACCATGGTCGAAAGTGAGCGCCCAGCAGGGCCGGGTTCGACCAATGGCCAATAGCCGCTGTGCGCGAACGCCCCGCAGTCTCGGCTCGACCGTGCCCCACGCGCGGCATCACCTTGCCACTTGGGAGAGAGGGCAACATGAGCCACCGTACGTTGAAAGCCGTGCGCACACCTTTGGCGGCCTGCCTGTTGGTCGCCCTGGTCGCACCGGGCATGGCGTTCGCAGAGACCGCCAAAGAGAAGGCACTGGAAGCACGCGTTGCCGAACTGGAGCGCCAGGTCCAGCTGCTGCTGTCTTCGCAGCAACAACAACAGACCCAGATCAGCCAGACCCAGCAGGCGGTGACCGAAGTGCGCACGGTGCAGGCCGGGCAGAAGCCGGTCGCCTCGGTGCCGGCGGGCAAGCAGCCGATCCAGGTCACCACCATCACCCCGGGCGCCGCGCCGGGCACCACGGTCAAGATCGGTGGCTTCATCAAGGCCGACTTCCTGGCCACCCAGACCAGCGATGGCCAGCTGGCCGACGACGCCACCGGCCGTTCGCTGTACCTGCCGGGCCAGACCCCGGTGGAAGGCGCCGGCGGCAGCGGCAAGCGTTCGGGCACCGACTTCAACGCCCACGCCAAGTTCTCGCGCTTCAACCTGGGCATCGACAACGTGAGCGAATCGGGCAACAAGGCCGGTGCGTTCTTCGAGATGGACTTCTTCGGCAACTCGCTGGGCAACCAGACCGCCACCAATACCTATGGCGTGACCCTGCGCCACGCCTACATGTACTGGAACAACTGGATGGCCGGCCAGACCTGGTCCAACTTCATGGACGCGGCCGCGCTGCCGGAGGCGGTCGACTTCGTCGGCCCCACCGACGGCGTGATCTTCGTGCGCCAGGCCCAGGTGCGCTACACCCAGGGCGGCTTCAGCGTCGCACTGGAAAACCCGGAAACCACCACCCTCACCGGTACCCGCAACCCGGTCACCGGGGCCTGGACCAACGCCAGCGCCAACTCCGACCGTGGCAGCCTGCCCGACCTGACCATGCGTTATGGCTGGAAGGGCGACTGGGGCACCTTTGGTGTCGGTGGCATCGTCCGCCAGTTGAAGGTGGACAACCAGGCCACCGGCGCGAAGGCCGACAAGGTGGCTGGCGGCCTGACCCTGGGCGGCAAGTGGGTGATGGGTGGCAGCGATTCGCTGCACTACCAGCTGACCGGCGGCGAAGGCATCGCCCGCTACATCGGCCTGGGCATCACCGCCGACAGCGCCTACGACGTGGCCCGCGACGAGCTCAACCCGACCGGCGTGCTGGCCGGCTACGTGGGCTGGCGGCATGCGTTCTCGCCGAAGCTGCGCACCAACCTGATCTACGCGCGCAGCGACTACGACAACGACAGCATCCTCGGCCCGCTGGTGACCAAGAGCGTGCAGAGCATCCGCGGCAACATCTTCTATTCGCCGCTGCCCAAGGTCGATATCGGCGCCGAGCTGATGTACGGCCGCCGCGAAGTGGAGAACGGCAACAAGGGTGACATCACCCGGTTGCAGTTCACCACGAAGTACAGCTTCTAAGAGCGTGCCGGCCAGCGGCCGGCACCTACCGAGATGGGGTGCCGGCCAAGGTCGGCACCTACCGAGATGGGGCGCCGGCCAAGGTCGGCACCTACCGAGATGGGGCGCCGACCAAGGTTGGCACCTACCGAATTGAGTGCCGGCCAACGGTCGGCACCCACCCACAACGATTGCTTCGGAGGGGAAGCGTCTTATGTCCAGCACTGCACCAGGCCCGCACCATGCGGCGGGCACCCTGACCAAGGGCCACAAGAAAGTCATCTTCGCCTCGAGCCTCGGCACGGTCTTCGAGTGGTATGACTTCTTCCTGTACGGCTCGCTCGCGGCCATCATCGCCAAGCAGTTCTTCAGTGGCGTCAATGAAACCACGGGCATGATCTTCGCCCTGCTGGCGTTCGCTGCCGGCTTCTTCGTGCGTCCGTTCGGCGCGGCCTTCTTCGGCAGCCTCGGCGACCGCATCGGCCGCAAGTACACCTTCCTGGTCACCATCCTGATCATGGGCATCTCGACCTTCCTGGTCGGCGTGCTGCCCAACTACGCCTCGATCGGTTTCGCCGCACCGGTGATCCTGATCATCCTGCGCCTGGCCCAGGGCCTGGCGATGGGCGGCGAGTACGGCGGTGCCGCCACCTACGTGGCCGAGCACGCGCCGGACGACAAGCGCGGCCTGTACACCAGCTTCATCCAGTGCACCGCCACGCTCGGCCTGTTCCTGTCGCTACTGATCATCCTGGCCTGCCGCATGACGCTGGGCAACGAGGCCTTCGAAGCCTGGGGCTGGCGCATCCCGTTCCTGGTCTCGATCCTGCTGCTGGGCATTTCGGTATGGATCCGCCTGCAGCTGAGCGAATCGCCGCTGTTCCAGCAGATGAAGGCTGAAGGCAAGGGCTCCAAGACCCCGTTCCGCGACAGCCTGAAGGGTGGCAACCTGAAGCTGATGCTGCTGGTCCTGCTCGGTGCGGCGGCTGGCCAGGCGGTGGTCTGGTACGGCGGCCAGTTCTACGCGCTGTTCTTCCTCAGCAGCATGCTGAAGGTCGATGCCACCACCTCCTACCTGCTGATCGCCGCTGCGCTGGCACTGGGCACGCCGTTCTTCATCTTCTTCGGCTGGCTGTCCGACCGCATCGGTCGCAAGAAGATCATCCTGGCCGGCTGCCTGCTGGCGGCCATCACCTACATCCCGATCTTCAAGGGCCTGACCCACTTCGCCAACCCGGCCATCGAAGAAGCCCGCAGCAGCTCGCCGGCCCTGGTCGTGGCCGATCCGGCTACCTGCTCGTTCCAGTTCGATCCGGTCGGCCTGCGCAAGTTCACCAGCTCCTGCGACGTGGCCACCGCCGCGCTGACCAAGGCCGGTGTGCCGTACGACGTGCAGCCCGCCGCCGCCGGTTCGCTGGCGATGGTGAACGTGGGCAGCGCCAGCGTCACCTCGTATGAGGCCGCCGGCCTGACCAAGGAAGAAGGCAAGGCCAAGGCCGATGCGTTCGGTGCGGAACTGAAGACCGCCCTGACCACCGCCGGCTACCCGGCCAAGGCCGATGGCGCCCGCATCAACATCGCCGGCACCATCTTCATGCTGTGGCTGCTGGTGCTGTACGTGACCATGGTCTACGGCCCGATCGCCGCCTACCTGGTCGAACTGTTCCCGACCCGCATCCGCTACACCTCGATGTCGCTGCCGTACCACATCGGCAACGGCTGGTTCGGTGGCTTCCTGCCGGCGATCTCGTTCGCGCTGGTGGCCGGTACCGGCAACCTGTACTACGGCCTGTGGTACCCGATCGCGATCGCACTGATGTCGGTGGTGATCGGCGGCCTGTTCCTGCGCGAAACCAAGAACGTGGATATCACCAAGTAACCGGTGGGTTCCATGCAGTGAAGGAAAGGCCGCGGTGCAGACCGCGGCCTTTCTGCTTGTGGGCCGTGCCCACTCGGCCCGCATCCGGTAGTGCCGGCCGCTGGCCGGCAACCTCCTGAATCGCCGCGGACATGAAGCCCTTGCCGGCCAGCGGCCGGCACTACCATTGCGTTGCGCAGCACCCCGTATAGTCGGCCCATGACCACCACCACGCCGGCAGACCTTCCCGCCCTCCTGCACACCCTGCGCAGCGCCTGGCAGGCCCAGCGCCCCACGCTCGACCAGCGCGAAGCCGACCTGCGCCGTCTGCGCGAGGCATTGAAGCCGCGCCTGGACGAAATGGCCCAGGCCATCGCCGAGGACTTCGGGCATCGCGCCCACGTTGAATCGAAACTGGCCGATGGCATGAGTGTGCTGTCGGCCATCGACCACCTGCGGCGCCACCTGCGGCGCTGGTCGAAGCCGCAGCGCGTATCGGCCGGCTGGAAGCTGTGGCCGGCGCGCGCGCAGCTGCGGCCGACGCCGCTCGGCGTGGTGGGGGTGATCTCACCGTGGAACTACCCGGTCACGCTGGCATTGGTGCCTTTGGCCACCGCCATCGCTGCGGGCAACCACGTGCTGCTGAAGCCGTCTGAGCACACGCCGCGCACCAGCGCGTTCCTGGCCGATCTGCTGGCCAGCGTGTTACCGCCCGATCGGGTGGCGGTGGTGCAGGGCGGGGCGGATGTGGCCGTAGCGGTGTCGTCGCTGCCGCTGGACCATCTGCTGTTCACCGGCTCGACGGCGGTTGGCCGCAAGGTGATGGCCGCCGCCGCTGAGCATCTGGTACCGGTCACACTGGAGCTGGGCGGCAAGTCGCCGGCGATTGTCTGTCGCGATTTCCCGCTGGACAAAGCCGCTGCGCGGCTGGCCACCGGCAAGTGGTTCAACGCGGGCCAGACCTGCATCGCGCCGGATTACGTGCTGATCGATACCGTTCGCCAGCGCGAATTCGTACAGGCGCTGCAGCAGCAGGTGCGCGAGCGCTATGGCGACTTCAGCGATGCCGACGACTACACCCGCATCATCAATGAAGGTCAGTACCGGCGCCTGCAGGGCTATCTGGCACAGGCGCGGCAACGCGGGGTGCCGGTGATTCCGTTGGCGCAGGTGGATGACGCGCGCGCCGACCGCGAGCGCCTGCTGGTGCCGACCGTGGTGCTGGACCCGCCGGACGACCTGGACCTGATGCGCGAGGAGATCTTCGGCCCGATCCTTCCGGTGCGGGCCTACCCGGACCTGGAGGCGGCGCTGGCGGACGTGCTGTCCCGCGACCGGCCGCTGGCGCTGTATCCCTTCAGCCACGACCGCGCGGCGGTGGAGCGCATTCTCGGCCAGGTGGTGGCCGGCGGGGTTACGGTGAATGACACGCTGCTGCACTTCGCCGCCGATGGCCTGCCGTTTGGCGGGGTAGGGGCCAGCGGCATGGGCGCGTACCACGGCCGCGCCGGGTTCGATGCGATGAGCAAGCGGCTGCCGGTGCTGTGGCAGTCGCGCTGGGCGGCCAGCGACCGGCTGCGGCCGCCGTATTCGAGGATTGCGGGGTTGTTGAAGCTGCTGCTTCGGTAGTGCCGGCCGCTGGCTGGCAACTGCAGGGTCTTGCCGACGGTTCATGGGGTTGCCGGCCAGCGGCCGGCACTACCGGTGGGTGCAAGCCTTGGTTGGCACATGGGGGCCTCGGCGCCAACCAAGGTTGGCGACTACCGGGCATGGGTGGCCCACCCGGGTAGAATGCCCCCATGAAGATCGCCTCGTGGAACGTCAATTCGCTCAATGTCCGCCTGCCGCACCTGGAGCAATGGCTCAGGGAGTTCGGCCCGGACATCGTCGGTATCCAGGAAACCAAGCTGGAGGACCACAAGTTCCCCGATTCGGCGCTGATCGCCGCAGGCTATCGCAGCGTGTTCGCCGGCCAGAAGACCTACAACGGCGTGGCGCTGCTGTCGCGTGAGCCGGCGCAGGACGTGCAGATCGGCATTCCCGGTTTCGAGGACGAGCAGAAGCGCGTCATCGCCGGCACGTTCGGCGACCTGCGGGTGATCAACCTGTACGTGGTCAATGGCCAGGACATCGGCACCGACAAGTACGACTACAAGCTGCGCTGGCTGGAAGCGGTGCATGCCTGGATCGCCGGAGAACTGCAGCGCCACCCGAAGCTGATCGTGATGGGCGACTTCAACATCGCCCCGGACGCGCGCGACGTGCACGACCCGGCGGTGTGGAACGACAACCACATCCTGACCTCCACCGCCGAGCGCGGCGCATTGAACAAGCTGCTGCAGCTGGGCCTGCACGATGGCTTCCGCCTGCACAACGACGAGGCGGGTACCTTCAGCTGGTGGGACTACCGTGCCGCCGGCTTCCGCCGCAACCTGGGCCTGCGCATCGACCTGACCCTGGTCTCCGATGCGCTGAAGGGCAGTGCGGTGGCCTCGGGCATCGACCGCGAGCCGCGCACCTGGGAACGCCCGAGTGACCATGCGCCGGCCTGGGTGCAGATCGGTTGAACGAACAGGGCCCGACGATTGCCGGGCCCGTTCTGGAACATCTGCCGGCCAGTGGCCGGCACTACCCTCAGATCACCGTATGCTCTTGCGGGTGAACAGGTTGACGATCGCCAGCAGGATCACCGCGCCGATCAGCGAGAACAGGAAGGTGCGGAGGGTGATCGCTTCGTTGATGCCGCCGCCGAACAGCCAGCCGGAAATCAGCGCGCCGACGATGCCGACCACGATGTTGAGGATGATGCCCTGCTGGGCATCGCGCTTCATGATGATGCTGGCCAGCCAGCCTACGATGCCGCCGACGATCAGCCAGATGATGATGCCCATGATCGAACCTCCGGTGGGGAACTGTGACCAGTTGACGCGCAGGGCTGTGAACCCGTCGTGGAATTGCGTGATGGGCGTGTGCGGATGAGCCTGCCAGCCACCCTCGATGGCCCGTGGCGCTTCGGTCCGGTGACGGTCTGGCGGCGCCCGCATGTGCCGGGCCAGCGTGGTGAACCGCAGGCGCGGCAGGTGCTGGCGCAGGCATTGGGCGCCGACCCGCAGACGCTGCCGCTGGTCCGTGATGACAAGGGCCGGCCGGAACTGAGCGGCCCGTTGGCCCACTACGGCACCGGCTGGAGCCACAGCGGCGAGGTGCTGCTGGTGGCGCTGGGCGAAGGCGTGCGGCTGGGCGTGGACCTGGAGCTGCTGCGGCCGCGACCGCGCCTGCTGGAAATCGTGCGGCGCTTCTTCCACCCGCAGGAGGTGGCTTGGCTGGAACGCCTGGATGAGGCCGGGCGCGAGCACTGGTTCTTCCGCGTGTGGTGCGTCAAGGAGGCTATCCTCAAGGCGCATGGGCAGGGCATCTCGTTCGGCCTGCACCGCCTGCAGCTGGCGCCCGGGCCCGATGGCGCCCTGCACCTGCGCTGGTGCGACCCGGAACTGGGCGAGGCCGCACGCTGGCACCTGCACGAGTGGCAGGCCAGCGGCCAGTTCCGCGCCGCATTGGCCTGGTATCCACACTGAAGCGGGGAATCGGCGCGCAAAACCGGCGATAATGCCGGCATGAGCGAACACCCACTTCCCGCCAGCGTGTCTGCCACGCTGGAACAGGGCCTGGCCAGCATGGGCCTGGACGCCGCGCTGGCGCCGCCGTTGCTGCGCTACCTGGCCCTGCTGCACCGCTGGAACGGCACCTACAACCTCACCGCCATCCGCGACCCGCAGGAGATGGTCACCCGCCACCTGCTCGACTCGCTGGCGATGCAGCCGTTCGTGGCCGACGGCAGCCTGGCCGACCTTGGCACCGGCCCCGGGCTGCCCGGCATCCCGCTGGCGATCGCCTGCCCGGGCCTGCAGGTCACCCTGGTCGAGAGCAACGGCAAGAAGGCGCGCTTCATGCGCGAAGCCGTGCGCCAGCTCGGCCTGGGCAACGCCCGCGTGGCCGAGTCGCGCGCCGAGGCGCTGGACGAGGCCGGCCGCTACGACCAGCTGACCGCGCGCGCGATGGACACCCTGGCCGGCATCGTCCGCGTCGGTGGCCACCTGCTGCGCCCCGGCGGCGTACTGCTGGCCATGAAGGGCGTCTACCCGCATGAGGAGATCGCGGACCTGCCGGCGGGCTGGCAGGTGCGTGAGGTGACCCCGTTGAGCGTGCCCGGCCTGGCCGGCGAACGCCACCTGGTCACTGTTACAGGCCCCTGATTCCCGCCGCCAGCCCCTTGTGGAACAACGGGTTGGCGATCCACGATTTCCGCAAGGGGCCGGTTGTACGCATAATGACCGGTCCCAGCACACGTCGACGAGGCACACCCGCATGGCCCGCATCATCGCCATCGCCAACCAGAAGGGTGGCGTCGGCAAGACCACGACCGCCGTCAACCTGGCCGCTTCCCTGGCCAACGCACCCAAGCGCGTGCTGTTGGTCGACCTGGATTCGCAGGGCAACGCGACCATGGGCAGTGGCGTGGACAAACGCGAGCTGGCCGCCTCCACCTGTGACCTGCTGCTCGGCGAGAACAGCGCTGCCGATGTACGCGTGCAGACTGCCGAGGGTTACGACCTGCTGCCCGGCAATATCGACCTGACCGCCGCCGAGATCCAGCTGATGGGCCAGAGCGAGCGCGAGCAGCGCCTGAAGCGCGCGCTGGCGCCGATCCGCGACGAGTACGACTACATCCTGATCGACTGCCCGCCGGCGCTGTCGCTGCTGACGCTCAACGCGCTGGCCGCCGCCGACTCGGTGATCGTGCCGATGCAGTGCGAGTACTACGCGCTGGAAGGCCTGAGCGCGCTGGTGGAAACCATCGAAGCGCTGCGCACCAGCCTGAACCCGGCGCTGGAGATCGAAGGTGTGCTGCGCACCATGTTCGACGTGCGCAACAACCTGGCCAACGCAGTGTCGGCCGAGCTCACCGAGCACTTCGGCGACCGCGTGTTCCGCACCATCGTGCCGCGCAACGTGCGCCTGGCCGAGGCACCCAGCCATGGCCAGAGCATCGTCGGCTACGACCGCGCCTCGCGCGGTGGCGTGGCCTACCTGGGCCTGGCCGGCGAGATCATCCGCCGCAACAACGAACGCAACAAGGCCGGCAAGGCCGTGGAGATCGTCTGATGACCAGCAGCAAGCCGGCAGCCAAGAAGCGAGGCCTCGGCCGTGGCCTGGATGCGCTGTTGGGCCCGAAAGGCGCGGTCAGCCAGGTGCAGGCCACCACCGCGGTGATCGAGCCGCTGCCGGGTGAAGTGCTGCGCAAGTTGCCGGTCGGCCAGCTGCAGCCGGGCAAGTACCAGCCGCGCCGCGAGATGGACGAGGGCAAGCTGTCCGAGTTGGCCGACTCGATCAAGTCGCAGGGCGTGATCCAGCCGATCCTGGTGCGCCAGCTGCCGGCAGGCAACTACGAAATCGTCGCCGGTGAACGCCGTTGGCGCGCATCGCAGCTGGCCGGCCTGGACGAAGTGCCGGTGGTGGTGCGCGAGCTGGAAGACCGCACCGTCATCGCGATGGCGCTGATCGAGAACATCCAGCGCGAAGACCTCAACCCGCTGGAAGAAGCCGAGGCGCTGCAGCGCCTGATCAGCGAGTTCACCCTGACCCATGCCGAGGCCGCCGAGGCCGTCGGCCGCTCGCGCGCGGCGGTGTCCAACCTGCTGCGCCTGCTGGAGCTGCCGGTGGCGATCCGCCTGCTGCTGGAAACCCGCCGCCTGGAAATGGGCCACGCCCGCGCGCTGCTGACCCTGGCTCCCGAGCTGGCCGGCAAGCTGGCCCAGGAAGCAGCCGATGAAGGCTGGTCGGTGCGCGAGGTCGAGCGCCGTGCGCAGGCCTTCGCCGCCGGCAAGGTGCCGAGCAACCGCCCGGCGGCCACGCCGAAGGTGCAGCAGGCTGATATCGCCTCGCTGGAGACCGAACTGTCCGAAGCATTGGGCGCCAAGGTGGCGATCAATCATGGCCGCGGTGGCAAGGGCAAGCTGATCATCCACTACACCGACCTGGATACCCTGGACGGCGTGCTGGAAAAGCTGCGCACGCGCCAGGGCTGAGCCCGGCGCAGTGACAGGGGCGCGGCCCGTTCCTGCCGTGTCCCGCCAATGACAGGGAACGTACCGCCGCGCGCGCCGAGGGAATGCACTCCCTTCCGGTCCGTGGCCTCATCCAGGGAGCAGGACATGAGCAACGAATACGAGGACGTCAGCCCGGACGGCACCCAGATACTGGTACATCGCCGCGAAAAGGACTTCGTGCTCGCCACCGGCGAAGAACGCCACATCGAGGCGATCAGCGCCCACCTCGAACGCCATCTGGGCCCGGTGTCCGGTGTCTTCCACGAGATCATCTCCGACCTGGTGCACATCGACGTGCACGTGGTGCCGGCCAATGACCACTGCCCTTACCTGCGCCTGGTCACCTCCGGCATGAGCGACCTGCCGATGACCGTGCCCGCCGAGGTGGACGCGGACGTGCCGCGCTACATGGAACTGATGGTGACCCTGCCGGCGGACTGGCCCATCTCCCAGGACGCCTTCGAGGACGAGCGCAATTACTGGCCGGTGCGCCTGCTGAAGGGCATGGCGCGGTTGCCGCACGAGTACGACACCTGGCTGGGCTTCGGCCACACCATTCCCAACGGCCATCCCAGCGAGCCCTATGCGCCGGGCGTGGGCTTCGACGGCGCCATCGTGCTGCCGCCGGTAACCACCCCGGAGGACTTTGCCACGCTGGAACTGGACGACGGCAAGACCATCAGCTTCATGAGCCTGGTCCCGCTGTACCCCGAAGAGATGGACCTGAAGCTGAGGAAGGGCGCCGAGGCGCTGCTCGACCGCTTCGACGCGAAGAAGATCCAGGATGTAATCGAACCCGGCCGCACCAACGTGGCGAAGAAGCGTTTCGGTTTGTTCTGAGACCGGTAACATCAGGGGCCTGAACTTCGTTTCCAGGCCCCTGCCATGACCATCCTGCTCACCGGCGCTGCCGGCTTCATCGGTGCCTACACCGCCCGCGCACTGCTGGAGGCCGGCCAGGCCGTGGTCGGCCTGGACAACTTCAACGATTACTACGACCCGCAGATCAAGCGCGACCGCGTGGCCGCGCTGTGCCCGTCGCTGGACCTGCGCGCGCTGGACCTGACCGACCGCGAGGGCCTGGCTGCGCTGTTCGATGAAGTGCAGCCGACGGCGGTGATCCATCTGGCCGCCCAGGCCGGCGTGCGCTATTCGCTGGAAAACCCGCACGCCTACGTCGACAGCAACCTGGTCGGCTTCGTCAACATGCTCGAACTGTGCCGCCACCGCGGCGTGCAGCACCTGGTGTATGCCTCCAGCAGCTCGGTCTACGGCGATTCGGCCACGCCGCCGTTCTCCGAGGACCAGCGCGTAGACCAGCCGCGTTCGCTGTACGCGGCGACCAAGGCGGCCAATGAGCTGATGGCCTACACCTACGCGCAGCTGTACGGCCTGCATGCCACCGGCCTGCGCTTCTTCACCGTGTATGGCCCGTGGGGCCGGCCGGACATGGCACCGCTGCTGTTCTCCCGCGCGGTGCTGGCCGGGCGGCCGATCGACGTGTTCAACGAAGGCCGCATGCAGCGCGATTTCACACATGTCTCCGACATTGTGTCCGGTATCCTCGGCGCCCTCGCGCACCCGGCCGACGGCCCGGTGCCGCACCGGGTGTTCAACCTCGGCAACCATACGCCGGTCGAGCTGGAGCGCTTCATCAGCGTGATCGAGCAGGCCGCCGGCCGCCCCGCGCAGAAGGTGTACAAGCCCATGCAGCCCGGCGACATGGTGCGCACGATGGCCGATACCCGGCGCGCACATGACGCTTTCGGCTTCGATGCGGTGACCCCGATCGAAGAAGGCCTGCCGCCTGTGGTGCAGTGGTGCCGCGAGTATTTTGGCGATCGCGCCTGAGGATGGATCCTCACGCCGCGGGGTTCATCTTCGGATAACCTCGGCAGCGGAGAATGCGCGGTCTTTGTCCCCCCTTTGGCCGAGTGCCTTATGAGCCAACCCGAGCTTTCCGTTGTCGTCCCGGTATTCAACGAGCGCGACAATGTCGCCCCGCTGGTCGCCGAAATCACCGCCGCGCTGCGTGGCCGGCTGCCGTTCGAAATCGTCTACATCGACGATCACTCGCGCGATGACACCCTGGCGGTGCTGCAGGGACTGAAGGCGACCACCCCGGAACTGCGCGTGCTGCACCATGTGAACCAGAGCGGGCAGAGCACCGCGGTGCGCACCGGCGTCAAGCACGCCCGCGCGCCGTGGATCGCGACCCTGGATGGCGATGGCCAGAACGATCCGGCCGATATCCCCAAGCTGCTCGCCGCACGCGACGCCGCCGAGGCGCAGGTGAAGCTGTTCGCCGGCTGGCGCGTCAACCGCCAGGACAGCGGCAGCAAGCGCTGGGCCAGCAAATGGGCCAACGCCATCCGTGCACGCATGCTGCGCGACGATACGCCCGATACCGGCTGCGGCATCAAGCTGTTCGAACGCAGCGCGTTCCTCGACCTGCCGTACTTCGACCACATGCACCGCTACCTGCCGGCGCTGATGCAGCGCGCCGGCTGGAAGACCACCAGCGTGCCGGTCAACCACCGCCACCGTACCGCTGGCGTGTCCAAGTACAACAACCTCGGCCGCGCGCTGGTCGGCATCCGCGACCTGCGTGGCGTGGCCTGGCTGATCACCCGCAGCAAGCGCACCGCGGTGGAGGAGCGCTGATGGATCTGGAGCTGCATTGGCTCGACCAGCCGCTGACCTGGCTGTACTGGACCGGCCTGCACGTGACCGGCTGGAAGCTGATCGGCTATACCGGCGCGCTGATGTTCGGCGGCCGCTGGCTGGTCCAGTTCGTCGCGTCCAAGCGCGCCGGCAAGCCGGTGATCCCGCGCCTGTTCTGGTACATGAGCGTGCTCGGCAGCCTGATGACGCTGAGCTACTTCCTGTTCTCGGCCAAGCAGGACTCGGTGGGCGTGCTGCAGAACCTGTTCCCGGCGTTCACCGCGCTGTACAGCCTGCACCTGGACATCAAGCACCGCGGCTGGAAGCGCGACAAGGCCAGCCACTGAGGCCCCGGGGGTCGGATCCCTTTTCATGGGAAAGGGCTCTGACCCCGTCCGGATCACCCCGTCCGGATCCGCGGCGCATCCACGCATGACGTGGGTCTACTGCGTACCTGGCTACCGGGGCCCCGGTCTGCTGCGCAGGCAGGACCTTCGTCCCATGCCACGGGCGATGGGGGGTGCCATGATCGGGGTCTGCCTTCCCGGGAACCTGTGCTCGTGAAAACCCGTCTTGCCGTTGCCCTGCTGATCGCCCTGTCCGCCCCTGCCGTGGCCCTGGCCGCGCCGCCCGCCACCGCCGCACCGTCCGGCGTGGCCACTGAATCGCCCGCCGACGCCGCCTTCCGCGCGCTGTACGAGAAGGAATGGAAGTGGCGCCAGCAGGGCGGTGGCGAGGCCAGCGAGGACGAGGACGCCCCGGCCAACGCCACCCGCATGCCCGACGTCGGCCCGGCCGCGCAGCAGGCGCGCCTGAAGGTGTGGGATGAGACCCTGGCCGCGCTGAAGAAGATCGACCCGAAGACCCTGTCGGCCGACAACCAGGTCAACTACGCGATCTACCACGACCAGGTGTTCAACCTGGCCGAAGAGACGCGCCTGCGCGGCTACGAGATGCCGTTCAACGCCGATTCCTCGTTCTGGTCCAACCTGTCCTTCATGGCCCGGCGCGAGATGAAGACCGTGCAGGACTACCAGAACTACATCGCACGCCTGAATGATGTACCGCGCTACTTCGGCCAGCAGACCGAGAACATGCGCGCCGGCTTGAAGCGTGGTTTCAGCGTGCCGCGCGCGGTGCTCGATGGCCGCGAAGTGTCCATCGCCACCGTCGCCGAGCTGAAGGACCCGACCGAGTCGCCGCTGTACGCGCCGTTCAAGAAGCTGCCCACCACCATCCCGGCCGCCGAGCAGGCCAGGCTGCAGGCGCAGGCGCGCGAAGCAATCAGCGGCAAGGTGGTGCCGGCGTTCCAGCAGCTGCGCACCTTCTTCGTCAACGAGTACGTGCCGCAGGCGCGTACCACCCTGGCCGCCGAAGCGATGCCCGATGGCAAGGCGTACTACCGGCAGCAGATCCACGAGTACACCACGCTGGACCTGTCGCCGGACGAGATCCACCGCATCGGCCTGGATGAGGTCGCGCGCATCCAGAAGGAAATGAACGACATCATCAAGCAGGTGAAGTTCAAGGGCAGCTTTGCCGAGTTCCTGACCTTCCTGCGTACCGATCCGCAGTTCTATGCAAAGACACCGGAAGAGCTGCTGTCGCGTGCCGCGTGGATCTCCAAGCGGGCGGATGGCCAGCTGGGCAAGTACATGACGTTGCCGCGCGCGCGCTTCACCATCGTGCCGGTGCCGCCGGACATCGCACCGTTCTGGACGGCCGGCCGCGGTGGCATGGGCACCTACTGGCTCAACACCTACAACCTGCCGTCGCGCCCGCTGTACAACCTGCCGGCGCTGACCCTGCATGAATCCGATCCGGGCCACTCGCTGCAGGGCGCGATCGCCGCCGAGCAGAAGAACCTGCCGGAGTTCCGCCGCAACGCCTACATCTCCGCCTATGGCGAAGGCTGGGCGCTGTACTGCGAGAAACTGGGCGTGGAGATGGGCATCTACGAAACCCCGTACGAGGACTTCGGCCGCCTGACCTACGAGATGTGGCGTGCCGCGCGCCTGGTGATCGACACCGGCGTGCACAGCAAGGGCTGGACCCGCGAGCAGGCGTTGGCCTACCTGCGTGACCACACCGCGCTGAGCGAGCATGAAGTGACCACCGAGGTGGACCGCTACATCTCCTGGCCTGGCCAGGCGCTGAGCTACAAGCTGGGCGAGATCGCCATCGTGCGCCTGCGTGCGCAGGCCGAGAAGGAGCTGGGCGACAAGTTCGACATCAAGGGCTTCCACGACACCCTGCTCAAGCAGGGCTCGGTGCCGCTGCCGGTGCTGGAACAGCAGATCCAGGCCTACATCGCCGAGCGCAAGAAGGCCTGACCGTGCAAGGGTAGTGCCGGCCGCTGGCCGGCAACCCGACCCGGTCACGGGGTCGGATCCCTTTCCTGTGGAAAGGGCTCCGACCCCCTCTCGCCTCACCCCACCGGCCGCGGCTTGGCCACCCGTGCTGCGAAGGTCGGCAGCACCAGCAGGGTCAGCACGGTGGCGGTGATCAGGCCACCGATCACCACCGTGGCCAGCGGCTTCTGCACCTCCGCACCGGAACCGCTGGCAATCGCCATCGGGATGAAGCCGACGATCGCCACCAGCGCCGTGGTCAGCACCGCGCGGATGCGGCTCGAGGCACCGTTGATCGCCGCCTGCAGCGGCAGGTCGCCGGCATCCAGGCGTTCGCGGATCGCCTGCATCAGCACCAGGCCGTTCAACGTGGCCACGCCGGAGACGGCGATGAAGCCAACTGCCGCCGATACCGAGAATGGCATGCCTCGCAGCAGCAGCGCGAGGATGCCACCGACCAGCGCCAACGGCACGCAGCTGAACACCAGAATGGCTTCCTTGCCGCTGCGCAGGGCCATGAACAGCAGGCTGCCGATCAGCAGGAACACCACCGGCACCACGGTTGCCAACCGCTTCTCCGCGCGCTGCAGGTTCTCGAACTGACCGCCCCAGGTCAGGTAGGCGCCCGGCGGCAGCGCCACGTCGGCCACCGCGGCCTGCGCCTCGCCGACGAAGCCGCCCAGATCGCGACCGCGCACGTTGGCCTGCACCACCACGCGGCGGCTGCCGTTGTTGCGGCTGATCTGGTTCGGCCCTTCGCTCACGGTAATGCGCGCCACCGACGACAACGGAATCACGAGCCCCGATGGCGTGGCGATCGGCAGCGAGGCCAGCTGGTCCGGATCGTTGCGCGAGGCATCGTCCAGGCGCACCACCACGTTGAAGCGGCGGTCGCCTTCGAAGATCTTGCCGGCCGTGGTACCGCCGATGCCGGTGGACAGCGCATCACTCACATCTGCAGCGCTCAACCCGTACTGTGCCGCCGCCACGTGGTCGATCGCCACGTTGAGCGTGGGCAGGCCGGAGATCTGTTCTACCCGCACGTCGGCCGCGCCATCCACCGCACGCAGCTTCAACGCCACCTGGTCGGCCACCTTCTGCAGCTGGCTGAAGTCATCACCGAAGATCATTACGGCCAGGTCGGTACGCACGCCGGAAATCAGTTCGTTGAAGCGCAGCTCGATCGGCTGGCTGAACTCGAAGCTGTTGCCCAGCTGCTGCCCGGCCAGTTTCTCGAAGCGCGCCACCAGTGCGTCCTTGGCCAGCGTCGGATCGGGCCAGTCCTTGCGTGGCTTCAACACGATCACGCTGTCGGAAATGTTGGTCGGCATCGGGTCGATCGCCGCCTCGGCGGTACCGGTGCGCGAGAACACGGTTTCCACTTCCGGCTGCTTGGCAATCGCCTTTTCCAGCGCCAGCTGCATTGCCAGTGACTGCTCCAGCGAGGTCGATGGCACGCGCAGGGCCTGCATCGCCACGTTGCCTTCATCCAGGGTCGGCATGAACTCGCGGCCCAGCAGCGAGAACGCGCCGATGCCCACCACCACCATCATCACCGCACCGGCCAGCACCGTGCGCGGGTGCGCCACGGCCTTGCGCACCACCGGTTCGATGCGCGCACGCAGCACGCGGATCAGCCTGGTTTCGTGCTCGCCGTCGTCCGCGTGCGCATCGCCGTCCTTCACCTTGGGCTCGCGCACCAGCAGCGCGGCCATCGCCGGCACGAAGGTGAAGGAAAACAGGAAGGCACCGACCAGGGCCAGCATGAACGTGGCCGCCATCGGGTGGAACGTCTTGCCCTCCACGCCCTCCAGCGTGAGGATCGGCGCGAACACCAGCAGGATGATCAGCTGGCCGAAGGCCGCAGGGCGCGCCATCTTAATGGCCGAATCGGCGGCTACGCGCAGGCGTTCCATCGCGGTCAGCGCGCGGCCCAGTTCGGCGCGGCGCTGGCCCAGCATCAGCAGTGTCGACTCGACCACGATCACCGCACCGTCCACCAGGATGCCGAAGTCCAGCGCACCCAGGCTCATCAGGTTGCCACTGATGCCGAAGCGGTTCATGCCGATCACTGCGAACAGGAACGACAGCGGAATCACCAGCGCGGTGATCGTTGCCGCACGCAGGTTGCCCAGCAGCAGGAACAGCACCACCACCACCAGCAGCGCGCCCTCGGTGAGGTTCCTGGCGACGGTCTTGATGGTGGAATTGACCAGCACGCTGCGGTCCAGCACCGGTGCCGCCACGATGTCGGCCGGCAGTGACTTGTTTACCTGTTCCAGGCGCGCGGCCGCTGCCTGGGCCACGGTGCGGCTGTTGCCACCGGCAATCATCAGCGCGGTGCCCAGCACGGCTTCATGGCCGTTGCGGCTGGCCGCACCCAGCCGCGGCGCGCGGCTCAGTTCCACCGTGGCCACATCGGCTACGCGTACCACCACGCCATTGCGGGTCGCCACCGGGGCCTGTGCCAGGTCGTCGGTGGTCAGCGCCAGGCCGTCGGCACGTACCACCAGGCCCTCGCCGGCACGCTGTACGAAGCCGGCACCGGCCTGCACGTTGGAACGCTGCAGGGCAGTGACCAGGTCGGCCAGGCCGAGGCCATGCGCGGCCAGTCTGGCGCTGTCCGGATGCACGCCGTATTCCTTGACGTAGCCGCCAACCGTATCGACGCCGGCCAGCCCCGGGCTGGAACGCATCTGCGGCGCGATGATCCAGTCCTGCACGGTGCGCAGGTAGGTCGCACGTTCTTCGGGCGTACGCAGCAGGTTGCCTTCCGGTGTGCGGTAGACCTCGCCGGCCTGCCAGCCCGCTTCATCGGGTTTGGCCAGTTTGGCCGGATCGAACGCGGTGAAGTCCACCGTCCACATCAGCACCTCGCCAAGGCCGGTGGTGACCGGCGACAGCATCGGTGATGCACCATCGGGCAGGTCTTCCGATGCCTCGCGCATGCGTTCGGCCACCTGCTGGCGGGCGAAGTAGATGTCGGTGGCATCGGTGAAGATCGCGGTGACCTGCGAGAAACCATTGCGCGACAGCGAACGCGTGGTGGTCAGGCCGGGGATGCCGGCCAGCGCGGTTTCCAGCGGATAGGTCACCTGCCGCTCGATCTGCTCCGGTGTCAGCGCCGGTGCCACCGTGTTGATCTGTACCTGACGGTTGGTGATGTCCGGCACCGCGTCGATCGGCAGCTTGCCCAGCTGGAACAGGCCCACCGCGGCGATCAGCGCGGCCATGAACACCACCAGCCAGCGGTGGCGCACCGCTGTTTCAATGATCAGCTTGAACATGGTCGCCTCCTCAGTGGCCGTGCTCGGCTTCGCCCTTGGCCAGCTCGGCCTTGAGCAGGAAGGCATTGGCACCGACGATGCGCTCGCTGCCGGTCAGCCCAGCGAGGATCTCGATGCGGTCACCGGCACGGCGCCCGGCCAGGACCGGCTGCGCCTTGAAGCCACCTTCGACGGCGACAAACACCGCGCTGCTGCCATCAACGTTCTGCACTGCATCGGCCGGGACGCTGAGCGAACCGTCCTGGCCTTCGGTGACCACCACGGCCGAGACCGGCGAACCGGCCGGCGGCAGCGACGCATCCACCGGGGTGGCGCGGATCACCGCGACGCCGCCCTGCTGGCGCACATCGGCGGCCGAACCGGTGACGGTGGCGGTGAAGCTGCCACCCGGCACGCTCACTTCCAGCGTCATGCCGGGCGTGACCTGTGCGGCCAGCGCCGGCGGTGCGGTGAACACCAGCTCGTTCATTGTCGGGTCGGCGACATCGGCGACTGCACTGCCGGCGGCGACTACACCGCCCGGAGTGACCTGCACGTTGCCGACGATGCCGGCCACCGGGCTGGTGATGCGCACGCGGCCACTGGCATCGGGCGCACCGTTGGCAGCGGCCTGGGCCTGCGCGGCAGCGGCCTGGGCCTGTGCCGCCAGCGACCGTGCGCGCGAGGCTTCCATCTCCTGGCGGGCAACCACGCCCTGGTCGACCAGCGCCTTGTCGCGACCATAGGCCAGGCGCGCGGCCTCGGCTTCGGCCGAGGCGGCCAGCGCATTGGCGCGGAACACCGCCGCTTCGCCGCTGACCACGATCGCCAGTGCCTGGTTCTGCTTCACCGCGGTGCCCGGTGCGACCAGCACGCGTTCGACGCGGCCGGTCACGGTCGACGCCACCGAGGCGCGTGCACCGACCGACGGTTCGACCCGGCCGGACAGGCGCGTGGAGCTACCGCCACCACGACCGACCGCGACCACTTCGATACCGGACGCCTTGATCTGCTCAGGAGTCAGCTGCACGACACCCTCATCGCCATCGGCGGGCGCCTTTGCGGATTCGGCCTTGGCCTCCTTGCTGTCGGCGGCATGGCCGTGGCCATCGTCGGTGCCGGCCTTGGCCGCAGCCGGGTCTTCATTGGCAGGTGTCTGCGCGTTGCCAGCGCAGCCGGCCAGCAGCGCGGCCAGCAGCACGCCGCCGATCAGCGGGAAAGTACGGGAGAGCGTCATGGGACCTCCACAAAAGGTGCGCGCCCTTCAAGGCGGGCAAGATCGATTTCCGCGGCGACGCGCGACAGGCGCGCATCCACGGCGGTGCCGCGGGCGGCGATGAGGGCGCTGCGCGTGCTGCGCAGTTCCAGCTGCGAGATGCGCCCGGCGTCGAAGCCGATGCGGGCCAGGCGATACGCCTCTTCGGCGGCGACCACGCTTTCATCGGCGGCGCGGGTACGGCTGCCGGCGGCCTTCAAACCGGCCACCGCGGAGAGGCGTGCCGCCTCGCTGTCGCGGCGCTGCTGGTCCAGGCGTGCCTCGGCCGCGCGCTGGTCGGCATTGGCGGCGCGTATGCCCCCGCGGTTGCGGTCGAACAGCGGGATGCTGAGGCTGACCCCGAGGTTGTAGGCGCGCTCGCCCCCCTCGCGGAAGCGGGTCTGCGCGGCAGTGACGCTCAGGTCGGGCAGGGCGCGCTTGCGCTCCACCTCGACCAGCTTGCCCGCCGCATCGGCTTCGGCTTCAGCGATGCGCACCGCCAGTGCGGTATCGGTGGCACCGCGTGGCAACGGCGGCGCGCGGTCGAGCAGGCTGTCGCCGATCGACTGCACCGGCGCATCCAGCAGCGCGGCACCGGCCAGGCGGGCCAGCGCGGCATCGCGGAAGGCCTGCGCCTCATCCAGCGCGGCGCTGGCGTTGGCGACTTCGCTCTGCGCCTGCACGGCGCGCAGCTGCGGCTCGCGGCCCTGCTTGACCATCGCGTTGACCGCGTTGGCGTCAGCGCGGGTGAGGCTCAGTGCTTCTTCGGCCAGGGTGTAGCGGCGCAGTGCACTTTCCGCCTGTGCATAGACCACCGCCAGCTGGCTGGCCACGTCGCTGCGGCTTTGGGCACCACGCAGGTTGGCGGCCTGTGCCTCGGCACGGGCGGCACGGACACGCGCGCCACGCTGGCCCCAGACCTCCAGCGGCTGGGACAGGGTGAGCACGGTATCGGCCTTGCCCATGCCGCCATAGGAGCCGGTGCCCCAGGCGTTTTCGGCGGAGTAAGAGAGGGAAGGGTTGGGCAACGCACGGGCCTGGTCGGCGCGCGCGTCGGCGGCCTCGGCCAGCGCCGCACCGACGCGGGTGCCGGGCAGCTGGTCCAGGCGTTCAAGCAGGGTGTCGTAGGAAGGGGCGGCTTGCGCCATCACCGATGCCGCCGGGGCCAGGCCCAGCAACACGGCGACGACCCGCCCGGCCGCACGCAGCGGCCGACGTGTCAGGGTCGACATGAAGAATTTCCGGAGGTGAGGGGAACCGAAGCCCGCGAATGCGGGACGCGCTCAACTCACGCCCGGGGAGGACGCGTCAGTTCATCCTGGGCGACCGCATAGGTCGCCGCGTCGCCGGCATTCATCCAGCGCGCCGGAAGCGGCGCACCGAAGGCGGCGAAGGTACTGGCCGGCAGGCTCAGATTGGAGTGGTGGCAGTGGTTGTGGCCACAGGCACCGACGTGCTTGCCGTCGGCATCGCCATCGGCATCCGGTGCGGACTCCACATGCACCGTGCTGGCATGCGGTTCCACCGTGCAGGCCAGCGCGTCGGCCACCGGCACGACCACGAATGCCGCCATCAGCAGCATCAGCAGGGTCGAACGGAGGTGGTGGGTGATCCAGCGCATGGACGGCAGGCTAGCAAGCGGTTTTCGCCGGATACAATATCAATGGACGCTTCGGGAATTCGTCGGAATCTCCCGTTCAGCTGGGCCGGGCGCGGGGTCGGATCCCTTTCCTCCGGAAAGGGCTCTGACCCCACCACACCGTTCGGGTGCGCCGCGCACATGTGCTCTGGTAGGTGTCGACCTTGGTCGACACGCTTTTCGACCCCACCGCGTTGCCGGCCAGCGGCCGGCACTACCCGTATCACGGCAGCTTCGCGATCACCTTGATCTCGAACTGGAACCCATACAGCCAGGTCACGCCGATACCGGTCAGGGTCGGGTGCGGCGCCTCGCCCCAATACTCCGGCACGATTGCCCAGGCCTTCTCAAAGTTCTTCTCTGGATCGACCAGGAACACGGTCACGTCGATCACGTCATCGAACGTGCAGCCGGCAGCAGCCAACACCGCATTGAGATTCTCGAAGGCGCGGCGCACCTGCGTTTCGAAGTCTGGCTCGGGCGAGCCGTCCTCACGGCTGCCGACCTGGCCGGATACGAACAGGAAGCCGTTGGAACGGATCGCAGGCGAGTAGCGGTTGCGCTCGTACAGGGCCTGGCGGCCGGCGGGGAAAACGACATCACGCTGTGACATGGGGAAGATCCCGTGGGAGAGAACGCCATCCTCCCCGTCAGCGCTGTCTGGATAAACCGCGATGATCGGCCTAGATTGATTGTCAATTCCAAACAATCATGGCCCGCCATGGACCGTTTCGAGGCGATGCGGGCCTTTGCCCGGGTGGTGGAAACCGGCAGCTTCACCCGCGCCGCGCAGACCCTGCAGATCAGCCGCACCACGGCCACCCAGCTGGTGCAGCAGCTGGAGGCACACCTGCGGCTGCGCCTGCTCAACCGCACCACGCGCCGGGTCAGCGTCACCGCCGACGGCGCGGCCTACTACCCGCGCATCGCCCGCCTGCTGGCCGAGCTGGAAGAAGTGGAGGGCGGGCTGGGCGACGCGGCCAGCCAGCCGCGCGGGCGGCTGCGCGTGGATGTGCCCGGGCCCTACGCGCGGCTGCGGCTGGTGCCGGCGTTGCCGGATTTCCAGGCGCGCTACCCGGAGATCCAGCTGGACATCGGCGTGAGTGACCGCGAGGTCGATGTCATCGCCGACAACGTCGACTGCGTGATCCGGGGTGGCACCCCGGCCGACCCGGCACTGGTGGCGCGGCCGCTGGCGGCGCTGCCGATCGGCTTCCACGCCAGCCCCGGCTATGTGCAGCGTTTCGGGTTGCCGACCGATCCGCGCGCGCTGGAAGGACCCGACCACCACATGGTCGGCTTCCTCAGCCCGCGCAGTGGCCGCGCACGCGTGTTCGTTGCACAGCGCGGCGATGAACGCGTTGAGGTGCAGGGCCGCTATACGGTCGGCTTCGATGATGGAAACGCCTATCTGGCCGCCGCGTTGGCGGGGTTGGGCGTGGTGGCGCTGCCCAGCTACATGGCCGAGCCGCACGTGGCGCGCGGCGAGCTGTTGCCGGTGTTGCCGGACTGGCAGCTGCCGCCGATGCCGATGCATGTGATGTTCCCGCCGAACCGGCACATGAGCCAGCGGCTGCGGGTGTTCATCGATTGGGTGGTGGAGGCGTTGGGTTGATCGCGCGCGCGCATCTGTAGAGCCGAGCCCACGCTCGGCTGCTTCTGGCATCACCAAGCCCGAGCTACGCGCGCCAGCCGAGCGTGGGCCCGGCTCTACCGGCATGCGAAAATCACCACAGCACGTAACAGGAAACATCGCCACGCATGAGTCGCATCGTCGCACTGGATACCGAAACCACCGGCATCTCCCACCGCCTGGGGCACCGGGTGATCGAAATCGGTGCCGTCGAACTGATCGATGGCCAGCTCACCGGCCGCCAGTTCCACACCTACCTGCAGCCGCAGCGCAGGGTCGACTGGGGTGCACAGCGCGTGCACGGCATCAGTGATGCGATGCTGGTGGGCAAGCCACTGTTTTCCAGCAAGGCTGCTGAACTGCTGGACTTCCTGCGCGGCAGCGAGATGGTCGCGCACAACGCCACCTTCGATGTGGGCTTCCTGGACAACGAGCTGCGTCTGTCCGGTATTCCTGGCACGCTGGCCCAGCATTGCCGCATCACCTGTAGCCTGAAGCTGGCGCGCGGGCGCTGGCCCGGCCAGGGCAACAAGCTGGACGATGTGCTGCAGCGCCTGCGCATTCCCAGCCAGCGCGGCCTGCACGGCGCGCTCAAGGATGCCCATCTGCTGGCGCAGGTGATCCCGCACCTGCGCTGAGGCCTGGCCGCTGTTACACCGGCCGTAACCAGCGCTCGATCATCGCCACGCCACAGGCCACCCCGTCCTCATGGCCCATCGCCACGCCCAGGGCCGCCGCGCGTGCGCGTGTTGCGTCGGTTTCAACGAAGGTGATGGCTGCCGCCAGCGTTGCTGCATCCAGTCGCTTCGGTGACAACGGTGGCGGTGCCACGCCCAACCGATACAGGCGATCGGCCCAGAAGAACTGATCCGCGGCGAACGGCATCACCAGCGAGGGAATGCCGGCGCGGCAGGCCGAATGCGTGGTGCCGCTGCCACCATGGTGGATGGCGAGTGCGCAATGCGGGAACAGTGCTTCGTGTGGCGTCGGGCCGAGCACGAACACCTCTGCTGGCAGCGCACCCGTCGGCAATCCGGCCCACCCTGGAAACAGCAGCACCCGGCGCGGTGCCAGCGCCTGCAGCAGGGCCGGCAGCACGCGCTCGCGATCAAACCCGGTCATGCTGCCAAAGCCCAGGTACACCGGCGGGGGCCCGGCATCGAGGAAGGCCTGCAGATCGACCGGGGGCGTCCAGGGCGCATCAGGAAGCCGCCACTGGCCACAGACGATGTGGTCGGCCGGCCAGTCCGCCGGTGGCGGCAGCAGCTGCGGCGAGATGCCATAGAGCATCGGCAGGCCGGACCACAACGCGCGGCGCGGCGATTGCCCCAGTTGCTGGCGTGCCGCGTTGATCGGCCGGCGGAACTGGCGCCAGATCAGGCCGTTGACCCACCCGTAACTGGCCCGGTTCAACCAGCCCGGCGAGCGTCCGGGCGGCAGGAACGGAGAGCGGAAGGCCCGCGTCGGGGTCAGCGGAATCATGCCGGTGCCGATGACCGGCAGACCCCGACGTTCGCCCACGCTCATGCCGACAAGGGCCGCCAGTCCGCCGGTCAGAATCGCATCGCAGCCTTCGGCGGCGGCATCGGCCTGGCGCATCCAGCCGCTGACATGCTGCAGCGCCATCCGTGCCAGACCGGTACTGGCGGCGGCAACACCGTTGCCCCGCGAGACAAGGGCGACCACTTCGTCATGGATGTCACCCTCAAGGGCCGCGTGGGGCACATCCAGGGCCTGCGCGCTGCCCAGGGTGCCGCCATCGGCCAGCAGTGTCACCGCGTGGCCTGCGCTGATCAGCCCATGGCAGAGCATGGCGAGCGGACGCGTATCGCCTTCGGTTCCGTAGGTCAGGGCCAGCAGCCGCATGGAAAGCTCCGCAGTGTCCGGGCCAGTATGCCGGTTGGCGAAGTCCCCCCGCCCCGCCGGTCCAGTCCCCGCCTGTGGGTAACTTGCGCAAGTGCTTGAACCCGTGCATAATGCGCGGCTCGCTGTGTCCGGTTTTCTACCGGGCGGCGCTCCCGGGAGCACGTCCCCGGCCGCCCAACGCCAGCGTAACCCTTTGATTCTCTTGACGTGTGGTGGGCAACCATCGAGGCCGCCGTCGCCCGGGCTACGGGCTGACAACTACTACTATCGAGGTGCGCAATGTCCCGCGTATGCCAGGTTTCCGGCAAGCGAGTGCAGACGGGTAACAACGTCTCGCACGCCAACAACAAGACCCGTCGTCGTTTCCTGCCGAATCTGCACGAGCGCCGTTTCTGGGTGGCCAGCGAGAACCGCTGGGTCAAGCTTCGTGTTTCCGCGCATGCACTGCGCACCATCGACAAGAACGGCATCGATTCCGTTCTGGCTGAGCTGCGTGCGCGCGGCGAAAAGGTCTGAGGAGTAAAGCATCATGGCAGGCAAGCGCGATAAGGTCCGTATGATTTCCTCGGCCGGTACCGGCCACTTCTACACGACCGACAAGAACAAGAAGAACACCCCGGGGAAGATGGAATTCCTGAAGTACGATCCGGTCGTGCGCAAGCACGTCCTGTACAAGGAAGGCAAGATCAAGTAATCCGCAAGGATTGCTGGTCCCCGCGAAGAAACCCGCCCTTGTGGCGGGTTTTTTCATGCCCTGCGTTTACCTGGTGGATACCGACCGTTCCGATGCTGCTGTGGTGGTGGTGGGTGCCGACCGTTGGTCGGCACTGGGCAGTTCCTGCGCACGCTGTCGCCAATGGCGCCATGCCTGGAGCGAAGGGCCGAATGCGATAAGTGATTGTTCCTACCGGTTCCGGCGCCTCGCACGGTTCAAATCGATTGGAACGACGGGCGTGGCCGTGCCCATGATGGTGAGCCGCTGCGGTTGCAGCGGTCGGGCTTGCAATCCCGAGGAATCGAGTAACGGTAAATTCGCCAGCCGCTGTCTCTGCGTGTGCAGCGGCTGGCGACCCGCTCTGCCTTATGGCGGGCGGTGCGTGGGGGCCGCGTGCCCGCCGGTTTGGTTTCCGTTGCTTGTTCCCCGGTATTGCAACCACGCATCGTCCGCCACCTTCACGGTGGCCAGATCCGTTGAAGGAGGTTGCATGAACACCCCATCACACCGGCAGGACCTGGAACTGGGCTGGCTGCGCCTGCAGCGCATGCTGCAAGGCATCGAGGGCATGGCGCTGCTGCTGTGCGACCACCATCTGGCACTGGCCAACGGCGCGCCGTCGCCGCTGCCGGAGGCGCAGCTGGAGCGGGCCGCACAGGCGATCGCCTGCATGGCGCTCAACGGCCGCCGCCATGCCGACACGGTGCGGCAGCTGTGCGAGGTGCCGGTGCGGCATTGATCCATCCTGTAGAGCCGAGCCCACGCTCGGCTGCTGTGCGGTCGGACCGGAAGGCCGTCGAGCGCGGCTCGACTCCACAAGGGCCGGTGGGCAGAATGGCCCATCACCTCCCGACGGGCGACACGATGCTGTTCGAGTGGTTGCTGGGTTCGTACCTGCTGCTGATCGACTGGCTGATCCGGCTGGTTGCACTGTGCTGGATCCCCACCCGCACCACGCCGGGGGCGGCGCGTAGCTGGCTGCTGCTGGTCGGCTTCGTGCCGCTGCTGGGCCTGCCGCTGTACCTGCTGTTCGGCCACCCATGGCTGTCGCGCGAGCGCATCCGCCGCCAGGCCGAGGCCTCGCAGGTCATCCGCGAGGAACAGGCGCTGCAGCATCGCCTGCGCTGGACACCGCAGCCGGACACCGCCAGCGCCGAGATCGTGCCGCTGGTGCAGCGCCAGGGCGACTTCATGCCGGTGCACGGCAACGCCGTCGATCTGCTGACCGACTACGACGAATCACTGCACACGCTGATCGCCGACATCGACCAGGCCGAAGACCGCGTGCACCTGCTGTACTACCTGATGTTCGACGACGCGGTGGGCGAGGCGATCGTCGAGGCCCTGCAGCGTGCGGCTGCACGTGGCGTGCAGTGCCGCGTGCTGCTCGACGCGGTGGGCGCCAAGCGCGGCCTGCGTGCCTATCGCAAGCGCCTGCAGGCGCGCGACATCGAAGTGCGCGCGATGCTGCCCGGTGGCCTGCGCTGGCGCCGCAGCGGGCGCATGGACCTGCGCAACCATCGCAAGATCGCGGTGATCGACAACGAAGTGGCCTATGTCGGTTCGCAGAACCTGGCCGGCCCGCAGTTCGTGCCTGGCCACCCGAACCGCGAGCTGGTGGCGCGCGTGCGCGGCCCGGCGGTGGCGCATCTGGAAGCGGTGTTCGCCAGCGACTGGTACATGGAAACCGGCCAGCGCCTGGACGTGATCGCCGATGTGCCCGAGTGCAGCGACGACATCGCCACCCAGCTGCTGCCCAGCGGCCCGGCTTATCCGTACAGCAACGCACGCGATGCGGTGGCGGCGCTGATCCACCTGGCGCGGCGCCGGCTGGTGATGGTCACCCCGTATTTCGTGCCCGACGAAGCCACGCTCAGCGCCTTGCGCATTGCGGCCTTGTCCGGCGTGCAGGTGCAGCTGATCCTCTCGGCCAGCAACAACCAGCGGCTGACGTCGTGGGCGCAGGAGGCCTACTACGACGAGCTGCTGCGCTGTGGCGTGCGCATCGCGCTGTACGAGCCGCAGTTCCTGCACGCCAAGCACATGAGCGTGGACGAGAACATCGCCGTGCTCGGCTCGATCAACATGGATATCCGCTCGTTCGCGCTGAATGCCGAAATCGGCCTGGTCTGCTACGACCGTGCGCTGGTGCAGCAGCTGTGCGCGATCGAGGATGGCTACCTGCGCGAGTCGCGGCAGCTGGACCTGCAGCAGTGGCGCAGCCGTCCCACGTGGCGGCGCAGCCGCGAAGGCATCGCACGGCTGGCCGATGCGTTGATGTGAAACGGCGGCAACCGCCCGCTTCGGCAATCCGGCCCGTCATCGCCGATGGCCTACAATCGGCGCATGACTGATTCACCGCGTAATGGCGAACTGGACCTGGCAATCATCGGTGGTGGTGCGGCCGGGGTGCTGGTGGCGATCCAGGTGTTGCGCCAGGCCCAGGCGCCGCTGGCGCTGGCCATCTTCGAACCGGCTTCGCAGCTGGCGCAGGGCATCGCCTATGCCACGCCGTGGCCGGAGCACCTGCTGAACGTGCCGGCGGCGAAGATGAGTGCGTTTGCCGACCAGCCCGGCGACTTCCTCGACTACCTGATGGCCGCCAATGCCTACCCGGGCGAGGCGCGCGAGGTGCTGGGCGAGCGCTACGTGTGCCGCCACCACTTTGCGGCCTACCTGCAGCAGCGCCTGCAGGAGGCTGCCGCAGCCAGCCCGGCGCAGCTGCAGGTGATCGCGCAGCCGGTGCTGGGCCTGCAGCCGGATGACCATGGTTACCGGCTGCTGCTGGGCGATGGCCAGACGCTGCACGCCGCACAGGCGGTGCTGGCCACCGGCAACAGCATGCGGCCGCTGCCGGTGGCCGGTGCCGATGCGCTGCCTGCCGATGACGTGATCGAGGCCTGGGACTACGACGGCGTACGCACCCTGGCCGGTGAGCAGGCCGTGGCCATCGTCGGCTCCGGCCTGAGCATGGCCGACACCGTGCTGGCGCTGGTTGCTGCCGGCCACACCGGCCCGCTGCACGTGATCTCGCGCCATGGCCTGCTGCCGCTGCCGCATGCGCATGGCGGCCTGCCCGCGTTCGACCCGGCTGCGCTGCTGCCGATGAGCCTGCGCCAGCGCCTGCGCGCGTTGCGCGGGTTCGCGCGCCAGGCGCAGGCCGATGGTCTGCCGTGGCAGGGGGTGATGGACCGCATCCGTCCGCACGGGCAGGCACTGTGGTGCAGCCTCGACGCGGCCGACCAGCGCCGCTTCCTGCGCCATGTGGTGCGCTACTGGGACGTGCATCGCCACCGCATCGCCGAAGAGGTCGACGCACAGCTGCAGGCGCTGATCGAAAGCGGCCAACTGCGTATTCACCGGTCCCGCCTGCAACGCATCGGCCGCGAAGGCGATGCCCTGCGGCTGTCGGGTCGCGACGCCTCCGGCAAGGATCAGCACTGGACGATCGGCGGCGTGATCAACGCCACCGGCGTGGAAACCCGCGCCAGCGCGCTGCGCAATCCCTTGCTGCAACAGCTGCAGAGCGATGGCCTGGCCCGCCCCGGCCCGCACGGGCTGGGCCTGGACAGCACAGTGCCGGGCGACCGCCTGCGTGCCGCCGGTGGCCAGCCGCAGGCGCGGCTGGGCGTACTCGGCAGCCTGCGCATCGGCAGCCTGTGGGAAAGCCTGGCGGTGCCTGAACTGCGTCAGCAGGCGCAGGCACTGGCCACCCAGGTGGTCGCAGGAGCCGCGACGGCGATGCCGTAAAATGGGGGCATGGATGTCTCCCACCTGCTTGATGGCCTGAACCCGGCCCAGCGCGAAGCCGTCTCCGCTCCCCCCGGCCACCACCTGGTGCTGGCCGGTGCCGGTTCCGGCAAGACCCGCGTACTCACCCACCGCATCGCCTGGCTGCATGAAGTCGACGGCGTGCCGACCCACGGCATTTTCGCGGTGACTTTCACCAACAAGGCGGCCGGCGAAATGCGCCACCGCATCGACGCCCAGCTGCCCCATGGCAGCCGTGGCATGTGGATCGGTACCTTCCACGGCCTGGCCAACCGCCTGCTGCGCCTGCACTGGCAGGACGCGAAGCTGCCCGAAGGTTTCCAGGTGATGGATTCGGACGACCAGCTGCGGCTGGTCAAGCGCGTGGTGCAGGCGCTGGAGCTGGACGACGGCAAGTACCCGCCCAAGCAGATCGCGTGGTGGATCAACGCGCAGAAGGACGAGGGCCGCCGCCCGCAGCACATCCAGCCCGAACCGCACGACGCGTGGCTGGAAACCATGCGCCAGGCCTACATCGAGTACCAGGCGCGCTGCGACCGCGCCGGCCTGGTCGACTTCGCCGAGCTGCTGCTGCGCGCGCACGAACTGCTGCGCGACAACCCGGCGCTGCTGTCGCACTACCGCGCCCGCTTCCGCGAGATCCTGGTGGACGAGTTCCAGGACACCAACGCCATCCAGTACGCCTTCGTGCGCGTGCTGGCCGGTGATTCCGGCCACGTGTTCGTGGTCGGCGACGATGACCAGGCCATCTACGGCTGGCGCGGCGCCAAGGTCGAGAACGTGCAGGGCTTCCTGCGCGATTTCCCGGGCGCGCAGACCATCCGCCTGGAGCAGAACTACCGCTCCACCGCCAACATCCTCGGCGCTGCCAACGCGGTGATCGCGCACAACCCGGATCGCATCGGCAAGCAGCTGTGGACCGACAGCGGTGACGGCGAGCCGATCGACCTGTACGCCGCGTACAACGAGATGGACGAGGCGCGCTACATCGTCGAGCGCGCCCGCCAGTGGGTGCGCGACGGTGGCAGCTACACCGAAGTGGCCGTGCTCTACCGCAGCAACGCGCAGTCGCGCGCGCTGGAAGAGGCGCTGCTGAGCGAGCAGGTGCCATACCGCGTGTATGGCGGCATGCGCTTCTTCGAGCGTGCCGAAATCAAGGACGCGCTGGCCTACCTGCGCCTGCTGTCCAACCGCAACGATGACGCCGCGTTCGAGCGCGCGGTCAACACGCCCACCCGGGGCATCGGCGACCGCACGCTGGATGAAGTGCGCCGCGAGGCACGCGCGCAGGGTATCTCGCTGTGGGAAGCAACGATGCTGGTCACCCAGGGCAACGCGCTGGCCGCACGCGCGCGCAATGCGCTGGCCGGCTTCCTGGGGCTGGTCAACGAGCTGCAGGCGCAGACCGTGCACATGACCCTGGCCGAGCGCGTGGACCACGTGCTGGCCCGCTCGCAGCTGCGCGAGCACTGGAGCAAGGAAAGCCGCAATGCGCTGGACTCGGAGTCGCGCACCGACAACCTCGACGAACTGGTCTCGGTGGCCTCGCGCTTCGTGCGCCGGGCCGACGACATCGAGGAAGTGGGCGAGGACATGGACGAGCTGGTCGCGTTCCTGGCCTATGCCGCGCTGGAGGCCGGTGAGGGCCAGGCGCAGGCAGGCGAAGAGGGCGTGCAGCTGATGACCCTGCACTCGGCCAAGGGCCTGGAATTCCCGCTGGTGTTCCTGGCCGGCCTGGAAGAAGGCCTGTTCCCCAGCGCACGCTCGCTGGAGGAAAGCGGGCGGCTGGAAGAAGAGCGCCGCCTGGCCTATGTCGGCATCACCCGCGCGCGCCAGAAGCTGGTGCTGAGCTATGCCGAATCGCGCCGCATCCACGGCCAGGACAACTACAGCCTGCCGTCACGCTTCCTGCGCGAGATTCCGCGCGAACTGCTGCACGAAGTGCGCCCGAAGGTGCAGGTCTCGCGGCCGGCCTCCATGGGCGCCAGCCGGGTGATGGGCCATGCCTCGATCGAGGCGCCGCCGGTCAAGCTCGGCGCGCTGGTTACCCATCCCAAGTTCGGCGAAGGCATGGTGACCGACTACGAAGGCAGCGGCGCGCACGCCCGCGTGCAGGTCGAGTTTGCTGATGCCGGCAGCAAGTGGCTGGTGATGGCCTACGCCAACCTGACGGTGATCTGATCGCCGTCGAGGGGGCGGATCCCTCCCGCAGGGAGGGCTCTGACCCCATCGCGGAATGCACGTGGTTGGGGCCGGAGCCTTTTCCGTTGGAAAAGGGCTCTGCCCCCCATTAGGCTGCGCTCATGACCCGCAATGTGCTCTTCCTCTGCAGCCAGAACCGCCTGCGCAGCCCGACGGCCGAGCAGGTATTCGCCGATTGGCCGGGCATCGAGACCGCCTCGGCCGGGCTGCTGGCCGACGCCGAGGAAGTGCTCAGCCCCGAGCTGCTGCAGTGGGCCGATATCGTGTTCGTGATGGAGCGCGCCCACCGCAACCGGCTGTCCAGCCGCTACAAGGCCTGGTTGAACGGCAAGCGGGTGATCTGCCTGGATATTCCGGATGACTACGAGTACATGGACCCGGTGCTGGTGGAACTGCTGAAGCGCAAGGTCACGCCGTTCCTGCGTTGACAGGCTGTTGTAGAGCCGAGCCCATGCTCGGCTGCTTTTCCGGCCAGAAGCAGCCGAGCATGGGCTCGGCTCTACAATAGGTGGCACTTCTTCCAGGAACGCCCCCATGACCGAACCCACGCTGCACGTCACCGTGAAGTTGAACGCCCGGCTGCAGCCGGAGCACCGCCACGAACTGTTCGAGGATCCGCTCGACGCGCTGCTGCAGGCGGCCCAGGTGGGCGAGCTGACCGGCGGCGGCACCGCGATGTCCGACCTGGGTGAGGTCGAATACGGCGATATCGAAGTGGCACTGGTCGATGCCGCGGGCGTGCCGAAGCTGATCGACCTGCTGGAGCAGCTGGGTGCACCGAAGGGTTCGCAGATACAGGGCGCAGGCGAGGCCGATCGCAGCTTCGGCGTGACCGAAGGCCTGGGCATCTACCTGGATGGCCTGAACCTGCCGGACGAGGTCTACGAACAGTGCGATTCCAACCACGTGTTCGAGCAGCTGTCCGGGAACATCGACGGCCTGGGCGAGATCTGCAGCTGGTGGCAGGGCCCGACCGAGACCGCGCTGTACATGTACGGCCAATCGTTCGAGGCGATGCGCGATGCGATTGACGAGTTCGTGGCCAGCTACCCGCTGTGCCAGAACGCGCGCATCGTGCAGATCGCCTGAGCGACGTTGTTGTAGAGCCGAAGGTAGCGGCAGGAGCCGCTGCCAACGTCGCTTGCGACGGCCCGAAGGGTGCCGGTCAGGACGACCGGCATAGCCCATGTTCGGCTGCTCTTCCCGCCAGAAGCAGCCGAGCACGGGCTCGGCTCTACAGAAGAGGGCGGGCCGAGCCTGTCCCCCGGACCACGTGACGGTGCGCACACGCCGCTGCGCGGCGCCGGATTGATCCTGCTCAAGGCGCCGCCTCCACATCCGGTGTGCAATGGTGTCGTTCCCATCTGGCAGACCGCCACGGAGCCCCACCATGTACAAGCGCATCCTGATTGCCACTGACGGGTCCGAACTGGCCGACAAGGGCCTGGCCAAGGGCTTGGAGCTGGCCAAGGACCTTAACGCCGAGGTCGATATCGTCACTGTTTCCGAGCCGTGGGCCGTCGGCATGTACGACGCCATGGGCTGGAGCGTGGGCTACATGAACAGCCCCGAATACAAGGCCGACCGCGAGGAAGGCGCGCAGAAGGTGCTGCAGCCGGCGCTGGCCAAGGCCGCCGAGCAGGACATCACCGCCAACCCGGTGCACGTGCTGGACCGCTATGCGGCCGACGGCATCATCGAGACCGCCGGCGAGCGCAACAGCGACCTGATCGTGATGACCTCGCACGGCCGCCGTGGCGTGACCCGTGTACTGCTGGGCAGCCAGACCGCCGAAGTGCTGGCACGCAGCACGCTGCCGGTGCTGGTCATCCGCTGATCCATACCCGCTGATTCAAGCGTTCCCGGGGAGGGGACCCGACGCCGGCCGCAGGATGCGCGCCGGCGTTGTTTTTTTGTGGGGGGATCGGGGCCGTGCCGGTGGCTTCGAGGGGGTCAGAGCCCTTTCCTGTGGAAAGGGATCCGCCCCCGGTCACAACCCCGGTCACCTCACCAGCTGTACAGCTTCCAGTAGACCGGCGACACGCCGTCCTTGTCGTTGTCCATGCGGCCGTCGCCGTTCTTGTCGTACATGTAGAACGGGGCACCGCGCGACGGGGTCACCTTGACCATGCGCAGCTGGCCGGACACGCGGTATTCCTCGATGGTGTCACCGTTGTCCATGGTGCGCTTGGATACATCCGCGCCCTTGACGTCCACCGGGGGAGCGCCCGCGCCACCCATGCTGGCGCAGCCAGCGAGCAGGAGCAGGGAAGCCAGCATCAGGGTCTTCATCGGCGGGGCCTTTGCCTGGAAAGAGCCCTGATTATGCCCCATCGCGGTGTACGGGCCGTGTCGCCGCGGTGCAGGCACGGGCGCGTAGAATCGGCACATGAGCAGATTAGTCCTGATCGACGGGTCCAGTTACCTGTACCGCGCGTTCCACGCGCTGCCGCCCCTGTCCAATGCACAGGGTGAACCCACCGGCGCGCTGTTCGGCGTGGTCAACATGCTGCGTTCGACGCTGAAGGAGCGCCCGGCCTACGTGGCGTTCGTGGTCGACGCGCCGGGCAAGACCTTCCGCGACGATCTGTACGAGCAGTACAAGGCCAACCGCCCGCCGATGCCCGATGAGCTGCGCAGCCAGGTCGAGCCGATGTGCCGCATCGTCGAAGCGCTGGGCATCAGCATCCTGCGCGTCCCCGGCGTGGAAGCCGACGATGTGATCGGCACGCTGGCCCTTCAGGGCCTCGCGCAGGACCTGAAGGTGACCATTTCCACCGGCGACAAGGACTTCGCCCAGCTGGTGCGCCCGGGCATCGAACTGGTCAACACCATGACCGGCAGCCGCATGGATTCGGATGCGGCGGTGATGGAGAAGTTCGGCGTGCGCGCCGACCAGATCATCGACCTGCTGGCGCTGATGGGCGACGCGGTCGACAACGTGCCGGGCGTGGAGAAGTGCGGGCCGAAGACCGCCGCCAAGTGGCTGGCCGAGTACCAGCACCTGGACGGCGTGATGGCGGCCGCGCCGGCCATGAAGGGCAAGATCGGCGAGAACCTGCGTGCCGCACTGGAGCGGCTGCCGCTGAACCGCGAGCTGGTGACCATCCGTACCGACGTGCAGCTGGACGCCAGCCCGACCACGCTGGCCCTGCGCGAGCAGGATGTGCCGGAGCTGACCGAGCTGTATACGCGCTATGGCTTCACCCAGGCGCTGAAGGAGCTGGGCGCGCCGGTGCCGGCACCGGTGGCCGCCAGCGAGGCGACCCCGAGCCTGCGCGGCACCGCCGCTGGCTTCGCCCGTGGCAGCGTCGAGGCGCCCGCCGCTGGCACGCTGGATCCGGCACTGTCCGCGCCGGGTGAGTACGAGACCGTGCTGACCGCCGAGCAGCTGCAGGCCTGGGTCGAACGCCTGCAGCAGGCCGAACTGATCAGCTTCGATACCGAGACCGATGCGCTGGACGCGATGCGCGCGCGCCTGGTGGGCATCAGCCTGGCCGTCGAGCCGGGCAGGGCGGCGTACATTCCGGTCGGCCACGATTACCCGGGTGCGCCGGCCCAGCTGCCCATGCAGCAGGTGCTGGACGCACTGCGCCCGGCGCTGCAGGACCCGGCGAAGAAGAAGCTGGGCCAGCATGGCAAGTACGACCTGCATGTGCTGCGCCGCCACGGCGTGGCGGTGCAGGGCTACCACGACGACACCATGCTCGAGAGCTTCGTGCTCAATTCCACCGCCACCCGCCACGACATGGATTCGCTGGCGCTGCGTTACCTGGGCTACAGCACCATCAAGTTCGAGGACGTGGCCGGCAAGGGCGCCAAGCAGATCCCGTTCTCGCAGGTGGGCATCGACGAAGCCAGCCGCTACGCCGCCGAGGACGCCGACATCACCCTGCGCCTGCACCACGCATTGCAGCCGCAGCTGCTGGCCGAGCCGGCGCTGGACAGCGTGTACCGCAACATCGAGATGCCGCTGGTGCCGGTGCTGGCCAGCATTGAAGCCAATGGCGTGCGGATCGACACCGACGAACTCCGCCGGCAGAGCCAGGACCTGTCCTCGCGCATGCTGGCCGCGCAGCAGAAGGCCACCGAGCTGGCCGGGCGCAGCTTCAACCTGGATTCGCCCAAGCAGCTGCAGGCGGTGCTGTTCGACGAGCTGAAGCTGCCGGCGGTGGTGAAGACCCCGAAGGGCCAGCCCAGCACCAATGAAGAGGCGCTGGAGGCGATTGCCGACCAGCATGAGCTGCCGCGGGTGATCCTGGACTACCGTGGGTTGGCCAAGCTGCGCAGCACCTACACCGACAAGCTGCCGGAGATGGTCAACCCGGACACCGGCCGGGTGCATACCAGCTACCACCAGTCCGGTGCCGCCACCGGCCGCCTGTCCTCGTCGGACCCGAACCTGCAGAACATCCCGATCCGCACCGAGGACGGCCGCCGCATCCGCCGCGCGTTCATCGCCCCGGAAGGCTTCCAGCTGCTGGCGGCCGACTATTCGCAGATCGAACTGCGGATCATGGCCCACCTGTCCGAGGACCCGGGCCTGGTGCGTGCCTTCGAGCAGGGCGCCGACGTACACCGTGCCACCGCCGCCGAGGTGTTCGGGCGCACGCTGGAGGAGGTGACCCCGAACGAGCGCCGCGCCGCCAAGGCCATCAACTTCGGCCTGATGTACGGCATGAGCGCCTTCGGCCTGGCCCGCAACCTGGGCATCGACCGTGGCCAGGCGCAGGACTACGTGGCGCTGTACTTCAGCCGCTACCCGGGCGTGCGCGACTTCATGGAGCGGATGCGCCAGCAGGCCCGTGACCAGGGCTACGTGGAAACCCTGTTCGGCCGTCGCCTGTACCTGAACGACATCCACGCCCGCAACCAGGGCCTGCGTGCCGGTGCTGAACGCGCGGCGATCAACGCGCCGATGCAGGGCACTGCCGCCGACATCATCAAGCGCGCGATGGTGGATGTGGACCAGTGGCTGCGTGACAGCGGGGCGCCGGCACGGATGATCCTGCAGGTGCACGATGAACTGGTGTTCGAAACCGAAAGCAGTTTCGTCGAGGACCTGCGTTTGCAGGTGGTGGAGCACATGTCGCAAGCGGCCAAACTGCGGGTGCCACTGGTGGTCGACACGGGCGTCGGCAACAACTGGGACGAAGCGCACTGACGGTGTTTCAGGCCGAAAACGACGTGAATTTGTTCATGAGTCGGGTGTTTCTGACTCGACCATGAATGTTGCCCCTATTGAAATTCATTAAATGGGGCCCCTTCACGAACCGTTAGTGTTCGAAGTGCTTCTATAACTCCCGACAGGCGCAACGCCTGTTGTGGATCTCTCCCATCCCCTGGAGCAGATCTCGGAACGGGGACTCCTCCCCAAGTGCCCGTTCCCCGGCCCCGTTGACCTCCCCCTGGTCAGCGGGGCTTTTTATTTGCGCCAACGGAACACACACTGGGGGTCAGATCCCTTTGCCCGCCGGGCAAAGGGATCTGACCCCAGATGCTAGGCTGGGCCACCGTTCCGCAGGGGAAGACCATGCCCGACCTGTTCGCCCTGGCCATGCCGTGGTGGGAATTCATCCTGCGCGCGGTGGTGGTCTATGTCGTGGTGCTGGGCATGGTCCGGCTGGGCGGCAAGCGGGCTCTGGGGCAGATCACGCCTTTCGACGTGCTGCTGATCGTGCTGCTGGGCAACGCGGTGCAGAACGCGCTGCTGGGCACCGACACCTCGCTGGGCGGTGGCCTGCTGCTGGCGGCCACCCTGATCGTGCTGAACTACGGGGTGGGCTGGTTGACCACCCGGAATCGGCGCATGGAGCGGATGATCGAAGGAGAGCCCACCGTGATCGCGCGTGATGGCCGGCTGTTGGAGGGCGTTCTCCGCCGCGAACTGATCAGCCGGGCCGATTTCGATGCCGCGCTGCGCCAACAGGGCGGCCTGCAGATCGAGGACGTGCAGATCGCCCTGCTGGAGACGACCGGGCACATCACGATCATCGCGCGGAAGAGCACCTGACCTCGTAGCGCCGGGCCCATGCCCGGCTCAACAGGTGCCTGGCCTCAGGGAGCGGCTTCAGCCTTCAGCGCCGGCCAGTTGCGCGTCGCGTCCACATCGCAGGCGACGTGGGTGCCCTTGCCGTCCTTCGCGCAGATCGCCGCCATGGCCTGCGGAATCTTCGGATCCGCGGTATGCGCATACACCGCGGCCATTGCCAGGCAACCTTCGCGCACACCCGCGCTGCACAGCGTCTGGAAGTAGGACCGCGATGCGGCCCATTGTTCGTTTTTGAACAGTGCCTCGCCGGCAACCTTGCAGCCCAGCAGCTTGCCATCGGTGCAGCAGGCCTTGGCGCCGTCCTTGCGGTCCAGGGTCGGGCAGTCCAGCGGCAGGGGGATCTCCGCGAAGGCCACCGGCGGTGCGCAGCTGGCATTGCCTGAGCCCGGCTTGCGCTCGTAGTAGGCGAAGCGGTTGCCGCCGTCGACGCTGGCCAGGTTTCCGTTCTTCAGCGGCTGCAGTACGAAGTCGCTGCCGACGTCGCGATGGATGAGGATGCGCCCGTCCTGCAGGCTCGCGCGCAGGCGCTGGTCGCGGCCCCCGGCTTCCACCAGGCCACCATCGAGGAAGCGCAGCTGCGAGAGCACGCCGTACTCCGCTTCATAGCTCCCACAGGGCAGCGCGGAAGCCGGCACCGGGGCCAGTGCAGCGGCCGGTACCGAGGCCAGTCGGGCAAGCGCCTCGGCGCGGCCGCAGGCCACGCCCTCCGCGCGCTGGGCGCACGACAGCTGCAGCGCGTCATGGGCCTGCAACAGGCGCCCACCACTCCACAGCGCCTCGGCAACGTCGGCGCAGAACGCCTCGCCGTGCTGCTGCCGGCACAGTGCGGCCAGTTCATCGAGCTGCGCGGACGGCAAGACAGGGTCGTTCGAATGCTGCAGGCCGAGCACGGCCTTGCCCATCATCTCGGCGCCGACCACCTCGGCGATCGCCCTGCAGCCCTCGGCATTGAACGACGCCGAATCCTCCTTGCAGATCTCCGGCATCGGCGGCTCGGAACGTGCAGGCGCCGGCGCTGCGTCCTTGGCCTGCCGCTGGTAGGTCTCCAGCAGCTGCATGCAGGCCGCGCCCACGCCTTCGGCGCACCAGGCATGCAGCTTCAGCGGTTCGGCTTCCGGCAACGCCTCCAGGCACTCGGAGGTGTTCATTACGCAGCCGCCCTCGATGGGCTCCGGCATCGTCTTGCAGACGGCGGTGTGCTCGCGGGTGAATTCGCGATAGGGGGTGCTGATCGTGCGATCGTTGTCCGAGAAGTACCAGTTTTCCAGGCGGCCGGTGGACAGGTTGCCGGTGCCGAGCACGTCCTCCTGGCGGGCGATGCGCAGCTGCTCGGTGGCTTGGTAGGGGCCGGACAGGAAACCATGGCCTTCACTTTCGATGGTCAGCGTGGTGTTGCCGTCGACGTCCTTGTAGGTGCCGCAGGCCATCGATTGCGCGGCGGCCGGCAGGCTGGCCGAGGCCAATGCAAGCAACAGCAGGGAGCGCCAGCCCGCGGCGCGGGGGCGGAAGGGAGCATGGGGTCATCCTTGAAGGAGGCAGTGCAGGGCCTGTCCGGCGCGGGGCGCACCACAGGCGTAAGAAGGCGCCACGGATCAGGCGTGGCGCCGGACGATCAGAGCCAGTCGCGTGGCACCAGGTAGTCGGCCAGGCGCGCCTCGGCGCTGCCCGCTTCCGGGGTGAAGCCGTACTCCCAGCGCACCCGCGGCGGCAGGCTCATCAGGATGCTTTCGCTGCGGCCACCGCTCTGCAGCCCGAACAGGGTGCCGCGGTCGTAGACCAGGTTGAACTCCACGTAGCGGCCGCGGCGGTACAGCTGGAACTCGCGTTCGCGCTCGCCATATGCGGCGTCCTTGCGCTGCTGCACGATCGGCAGGTAGGCGTCGAGGAAGCCATCACCGACCGCACGCAGATAAGCGAAATCGCGCTCGAAATCGCCGTGCAGGTCATCGAAGAACAGGCCGCCGACGCCGCGCGTTTCATTGCGATGGCGCAGGAAGAAGTATTCATCGCACCAGCGCTTGTGCGCGGCATAGCGCTCGTCGCCGAACGGTGTGCACAGGTCGCGGGCGACCTGGTGCCAATGCTGCACGTCCTCGTCGAACGGGTAGAACGGAGTCAGGTCGAAGCCGCCGCCGAACCAGCTGGCCACCACTTCGCCGTCGCGCTGCGCCTGGAAGAAGCGCACGTTGGCATGGGTGGTCGGCACGTAGGGATTGAGCGGGTGGAACACCAGCGACACGCCGGTGGCGCGCCAGGAGGCGCCGGCCAGTTCCGGGCGGTTGGCCGAGGCCGACGGCGGCAGGCGGCTGCCGGCCACGTCGGAGAAGCCGATGCCGGCCTGCTCGAACACCGCGCCGTCGCGCAGCACGCGGGTACGCCCGCCACCGCCCTCGGCCCGCTGCCACAGGTCTTCCTGGAAGCGGGCCTGGCCATCGACGGCCTCGATCGCCGCACAGATGCGGTCCTGCAGGTCGGTGAGGTAGGTGCGCACGCGCTCGAATTCGTTCATGGCGCTACTTTACCGCAGGGCCCGCCCGAAGCTGCGGGCAGGCCTTGGCCGGCTCATCGCTTGCGGTTGGAAGCGCGCGGCGCCGGAGTGTCCTCGGCCGTCGCTTCGTCCACCGCCTCCTGCAGGACACGGCCCAGCTCCAGGGCGCTCCAGTTTCCGGTGTCCAGCACGTCGCAGGCGACGTGGCGCCCGCTGCGGTCGGCGGCACACAGCCGCTCCAGCGTCGCATGGGCGTCGATGTCGCTGCTGCGGCCCTGCGCTGCGACCAGGTTTTCGCAGCCCTCGCGCACGCCGGCACGGCACACGGTGGTGTAGTGCTCTGCCGCCTGCCGCCACTGGCCGGACAGCGCAAGACGGTTGCCAAGAATGTTGCAGCCCTGCAGCTTGCCCTGCGCGCAGCAGGCTTCGGCACCGCCGCTGGCCAGCGCCTGCGGGCAGTCCTGAGGCAGCGGCAGCACCGTGTAGTGTTTCGGCGGGCTGCAGGTGCTCGCGCCCTCGCCGGTCGGCACGAACACCTGGAAGCGTGTCCACGTGTCCAGGCCCAGCAGCTGGCCCCCGGGCAACGGCCGCAGCACGAAGTCGCCGCCCTTGTCGTGGCGGATGCGGATGTCGCCGTCTTCGACACGAGCACGCAGTTGGCTGTCCCAGCCGATGCCGACCCGTCCTGCATCGCCGAAGTCCAGCGTATCCATCAGGCCACCTGCGGCGCGGAAGGTGCCGCAGGGCAGCGCCGTAGCCGGCTGCGGCCGCAACGAGGCGCCCAGCGCCTGCAATGCAGGCAGGCGCTCGCAGGCGGCGCTTTCCTTACCGGGCGCGCACGCTGTGGTCAGTGCCTGCACCGCCTGCAAGGGGTCGCCGGATTCCCACGAGAGCTCGGCCACGCGGCTGCAGAAGCCGCCATGGCCGACCTGCTGGCACAACTGCAACAGCTGCTGGCGCTGCGCGGCCGGCACCACCACCGGCGTGGAGGGTGACAGCACGGAGCTCACGGCTTCGACCATCGCCGCACCCATCGCGGCCTTGACGATCTGCTCCTGCAGCGCCGGATCCGCTTCCAGCGCCGCTGCACAGACCGGTGTCTCGTTGCTGAAGCCGCCATTCCGGCACGGCACAGGCAGTTCGATGCCGGCCAGTGCGGTATCGAGGATGGCCTGTTGCTGCGCCTCATCCGGCGTGGCCGGCGCCCTGGCCTCGTCATGCCAGCGATCGGCCAGCTGCAGGCACATGCCGGGCACGCCTTCCCGGCACCCTGCTTCCAGCGCGGCCGGGGGCGCTTCACGGCGGTTGTCCAGGCACGCCGCCGCATCGGCCAGGCAGCTGCCTTCAGCCGGCCTGGCTGCGGCGGCGCACTGTGCGGGGGCCTGCAGGATGTAGACCGTGCCATCCACCTCGACGGTGCGGCCACGATCGCGCACCTGCAACGCGCTGGGCAGGCCGTACTCCAGGTTCACCAGTTGCAGCTTTCCGTCGATCTGCTGGAACGCGACCGGAGACGGCGCACTGCCGAAGTGCTTCTGCTCGCCGCGGTTCGGTGAGCTGATGCGCAGCGTGCCGCTGCCTTCGTCGGCCTTGAACAGGCCGCATTGCGGTGACTGTGCGGCGGCCATCGGCGCGGCCAGCAGCAGCGCCCAGACCAGCCAGCGGCGGCGCGGTGCGGGTGAATGCATGTCGTCTCCTTGACGATCGAACGGGAAACTCCAGGCGCTACGGCGAATCACGGCCCTCGCGCGGGGGCGTGCATTGTGCCGTGCCGGGCACCGGCTGGTAGCGCTGGTAACCGGTCTGCGTATCCATGCCAAGCAGGTCGCCGTTGCCCAGCTGGCGCAGGACAAGGGTTTCGCCGTCCTGCTGCAGGTGGATGGCGCCGTCATACAGGCGGCCGCGCGTGCCGTCGCCGAAGTCGAGCCTGTCGACTTGGCCGCCCTCGGCCTGGTAGCGGCCACACGGCACCTGCCGGAGCGGCACCAGGCGTAGATCGGCGCCGAGTTCACGCAATGGCGCAATACGTTCGCAGGCACTGGCGCGCCCCGCATCGCAGATGACCTGCAGCGCCTGCACGGCCAGCGCGGGTTCCAGCGCGATCAACTGCTGCTCGGCAACCTCGGTGCAGAAGCGACCACCACGGTGTTGCAGGCACAGCTGCTGCAGACGATCACGTGCAGCGCCCGGAAGCGGCGAATCCAGCGCGTCTTCGTCTACCTGTTGCAGACGTTCGCCCAATTGCTGCATGGCGGCAGCCAGCGCATCACTGGTTTGCGTCTCGCAGGCCCCCGGATCATGCCCAAGTGTGGGTTCGCGGCAGATGCCCGGGCGCTCGAAGCGGGCCGGGCCGGTGTCATCGGCTACTGCTGCGCTGTCCTCGCGCAGTTGTCGCAGCAGCGTCGAGCAGCCTGCGCCAACGCCTTCGTTGCACGCGCGCAGGGCCTGGCCGGGTGAGGCCGTGGGCAGCTGCGCGATGCAGTGGCTGCCGGCGGCGCGACAGCTGCCGTCCATCACGCTGGGTTCGATGGCGCAGGCGCGGGAGTGGCTCAGCGTGTAGGTCACCACGTCGTCCTCGATGCGCTGTCCATCGGCACTGATCCGGATCGGTTGCGCCACGCCATCGTCGAGCATGACCAACCGGGTCTGCGCCGCACTGCGATCGACCTATAGCGGCTCCCGTTCACGGATGTCGTTGTGGCGGTAGCCGCTGCTGGAGGTGGTGAACACGAGCGCCGTGCCGCCATCGGCGCTGCGGTATTCGCCACACTGCAACGCGTCGGCGCTGGCAGGCAGCGCGGCGAACAGCAGTGCGGGAAGAAGCATCAGCAAGCGCATGCGACAGTCCTTGTCGAACGGGGATCGGTAGAACTCAGTGGAAGCGCGAGCGCACATCCGGCCGCAGCAGGCGCCAGGCCAGCCAGCCCTGCAGGCCGAGAAGCACGAACGACATGCCGACCACGGTCAGCGTGATCAGCCAGCGTTTCAGCTGCAGCTCCTGCAGCAGGGCCGGGTCATTGGCCAGCAGCGGAATGAAGTCGCCCATGAACAGGTCCAGCCACCAGGCGGCCGCGAAGTTGGTCAGGCCACTCAGCAGCAGCAGTACCACGAAGCTCCACAGGCCCCAGCGCCGTTCGCGCAGCAGGCCCCAGCTGGATACGGTCGAGGCCAGGCACAACAGCGCGACGACCATCGATGCGGCTACCGGGTGCGCCAGCAGCCAGATCAGGCTGTGCAGCTGCTGGTGCTGCACTTCGCTTTCCACCAGGCGCCACAGCGCGAGGTTGTGCAACGGCCACAGCACCAGTCCCTGCAGCACGAAGTAGATCGTCAGCACCAGTGACAGCCAGAACGAGGCCTGTGCGACAGGACGCACCCAGGCGTGATAGGCCGGGGAAGGCAGCGAGGGGATCGACGGGATCGACATTGACATCCGATGTCCTTGCAGTCGGCGCCCGCCTGCTCAGCGGGCCGTCACCCGGGTGGCGACCGCCGGCAGGATATGGTGTTCGCTCAAGGGTGCCAAGGGCAGGCCATGCGGTGGTTGCAGCGGCACCCAGGCCAGTTCGGCAATTTCGGCGCACGCCTGTGGCGTACCGTCCACCTGCACCCACCAGGCCTGGGCCTGCACGCGGTGGCCGGGCTCGTTCACTGCCCAGTCCTCGAACGTGCCCAGTGCGATGGCGGCACCGGTGCACAGCTGCACGCCCAGTTCCTCGTGCAGTTCGCGGGCCAGCGCCTGCAGCGGTGCTTCGCCGGGTTCGGGCTTGCCACCGGGCTGGATGAAGCGGCGGGCACCGTGCTTGCGCACCAGCAGCGCCCGGCCGCGGTCATCCAGGATGACCGCGGCCACGATCCGGATCATGGCCGCGGCGTTGCTCACTTCAGGTTCTGCTCGAACAGCTTGAGGATGCGCTTGTACTGGTCCAGCCAGGAATCGGCACGCACGTAGCCGTGGCGTTCCAGCGGGTACGGTGCGATCGACCAGTTGTCCTTGTGCAGTTCGATCAGGCGCTGGGTCAGGTTCACCGAGTCCTGGAAGAACACGTTGTCATCCATCATGCCGTGGGCGATCAGCAGGTTGTCCTGCAGGTTCTGCGCGTACTCGATCGGCGAGGACACGCGGTACGCCTCCGGATCGATGTCCGGGGTGTTGAGGATGTTGCTGGTGTAGCCGTGGTTGTAGTTGTGCCAGTCGACCACCGGGCGCAGCGCGGCGCCGGCCTTGAACGTGCCCGGCGAACGGAACAGCGCCATGAAGGTCATGAAGCCGCCGTAGGAGCCGCCGTAGATGCCGGCGTGGTCACGGTCGCCCTGCTGGGTGTCGACCAGCCAGTCCAGGCCGTCCTTGTAGTCTTCAAGTTCCGGGTGGCCCATGTTGCGGTAGATGGCCGTGCGCCAGTCGCGGCCGTAGCCCTCGCTGCCGCGGTAATCCATGTCCAGCACGATGTAGCCCTTCTGCACCAGCAGGTTGTGGAACATCTGCTCGCGGAAGTAGGCCGGGTAGCGCTGGTGCACGTTCTGCAGGTAGCCGGCGCCGTGCACGAACATCACGATCGGGTACTTCTTCCCCGGTTCCTTGTTTTCCGGCTCGTAGTACTTGGCCCAGACCACGCCCGCACCGTGCCTGGACGGTACCGCGACCAGCTTCGGCTGGATCCACTGGCGTGCCTTGTAGTCGGCGGTGCGGGTGTCGGTCAGCACGCGTGCCTGGCCGCCGGTGCTGGGCAGCACCGCCAGCTGCGGCGGCAGGTAGGCACCGGAGTAGCGCACCAGCAGCTGCTGGCCGTCCGGCGACAGCGAGAAGTCTTCCACGCCGTTGAGGCTGGTCAGCTCGCGTACCTGGCGGTTGCCGGTGTCGACCGCGCAGACTTCGTAGTCATGCGGCGCCTGCTGGTTGCACAGGAAATAGAAGCCCTTGCCATCGGCCGACGGCACCGGCGCCGAGGTTTCCCATTTGCCGCTGGTCAACGCCTGCGGCTTGGCGGTGCCGGCCTGGGTGTACAGGTGCGAGAAGCCCGATTCCTCGGACAGCAGCCACAGCGTGCGGCCATCGGCCATCCAGCCGAAATCGTTGAAGCCCCAGTTGATCCAGGCGTTGTCGGTCAGGCGGTGGCGGTTCTGCACGCGGCCGTCGGCGGCATTGACGCTGATGATCCAGCGGTCCTTGTTGTCGTTGGCACGCAGCATCACTGCGGCCTGCTGGCCGTCGGCGCTCCAGCGGATGCCGCCGCCCATGAAGTCGCTCATCACCTGCACGCTGCGCTCGCCCTTCAGCGCATCCTTGCCGGCCTTGCGGCGCAGCTCGGCCAGCGGGTCGGTGCTGATGCCCGGCAGGCTGGACAGCGAGAGCTTTTCGGCCTTGCCGGTGCGCACGTCCACGTACCACAGGGTGTGCGGTTCGAAGCCGTTGCGGCCGACGCGGGTGCGGGTGTCCTCGGTTTCCTCGTAGCCCGACTCGGTCACGTACAGCGGCATCTTGCTGGTGCGGCCGTCGTCGAAGTCCTTCGGCTTGGTCACCACGATCAGGTGGGTCAGGTCCGGCGACAGCACGCTGTCACCGATCTCGACGTCGGCGCCCAGGTACACCGGGCCCGGTGCGCGGGTCGGGTCGGCCTGGCGCCAGCGCTGGTCCTGGTCCTTCAATGCTTCGCGCTGGTCGCGGTCGCGGCGCAGGGTTTCCAGCGTGCGCAGCTGCTGGTCGCGCAGCACGTCGGCCTTCGGCGGCGTACGCGGGTCCTTCTCGGCCTTCAGGCTGGCCACCTGCTGCACGCCGCTGGCGGCGGTCCAGTGGAACCAGTTCTGGCCGACGCGCCAGATCACGCCGTTGTCGGCGGCAAAGTTCACGTTGCCCGCGCGCTCGTTGCTGCGGGTGAGCTGGGTCAGCGCGCCGCTGCGCAGGTCGCGCACGAACACATCGCCATTGCGCACGAAGGCGCTGCGGCTGCGGCTGCGGTCGTAGACCGGCTCGGCCACGTCCAGGGTGCCGCGCTGGTCATCGGCCACCTGCGCGGCCACGCCACCGGCTACCGGCTGGCGGAAGGTATCGCGTACCGGGCTGCCGTTGCGCTTGAGCTGGTACTCCACCTGCTGGCTGTTCCACGACCACCAGGCCTTCTCGACCGGCGGACCGATCCAGTCCGGGTCGGCCATGGCCTGTTCGATGGTGATCGGCGTCGGCGCGGCATGCGCAGCCGGTGCGGCCAGCACGGCCGACAGCAGGAGGGACAGGGGCAGCACTCGGGACATGGGCGGACGGCACCAGTAGAGGAAACCGCGCAAGCGTAGCAGCCGCACGGGCCCGGGGCAGGGGCCACAGGTCATGGCAGCGGAATCGGCAAAATGGCCCCCTCCAGGTCGCTGCGACGGCGTGTGCGGCATGATGGCCATTCCGTTCGGATGGAACCGATATGTACTGCTACGACTACAGGATCTCGCTGCGCGTGCAGCACCCAACAGAGGCCGGCGCCGGGATTGCCGCCCGGCTGGATCTGGAACCGGCGTTTTCCCGAGACGTCGGAACCGGATACTGGGATCGCGACGGCAGCCTGATCAGCGGGCATGCGGAGACCCGCGTGGTGTTCGTACTGGAGAGGGGCAAGGACGGCTGGCTGATGGATGCCTGGCCGGCGTTGGTCGATCTCCTGCGGGCACGCGCCGATGTGATCGGGGAACTGCTGCAGGAGGGGGCTTCGATCGGCGTGCGTGTCGGCATCTTTGGAAAGACCGCATGGGCGGGTTTTGTGCTGGATCAGCAGTTGCTGCGACTGTTGGCGGACCTGCAGCTGGGTTTCCAGGTGGAGACCTATTTCCCGGACCCGGCGGACACGCCCGGCGCCAGCGACGAGGTGGCAGGCAGCTAGTGCAACCGGTTGCCGTGGTCGCGCATCCATTCTCCTGAACCCGCATCATCCATCGAACAGGAGCCCGACCATGCAGGAACTGATCCCGATCACCCTCTTCATCTGCATCGCCTACGCGATCCATGCCATTGCCGATGCGCGCGCGCGCAGCAAGCTGGTGGCCCCGCACGTGCCGGAGGAAGTGATCCGCTCGCTGGCCGTGCTGGAAGAAGAGCGGCGCCGCCAGGGGGCGTTGCGCTGGGGCATCAGCCTGGTCTGCCTGGCCCTGGCCATGGCCCTGCTGGAGGCCATCGGTGCGCGTGACCTGACCTTCGGTGCCGCTGCCGCGCTGGTCGGCAGTGCCGGCCTGGGCCAGCTGCTGGCCTGGCACTTCACCCGTCCTGCCGCACGCAAGGGCTGAGCCGGCGCATGCCACGGGCACAGGGGGCGCCCCGCGCATGAGCCTGCTCGGCGAAGCGCTGTCGGCACTGCGGGGCCGTCGCCGCGAGGATACGGCGGCGACGGCGGCTCCCGCCAAAGCGCTGGACGCGGACCAGGCCCTGGTGCGGGCCATCATCGATGGCTCGCAGTCGGCCTTCGCGCAACTGGTTGAAGCCCACCAGCGCACCTGCGCGCATGTGATCGGACGCATGGTGGGCGACCGCGACCAGGTGGCTGACCTGCTGCAGGAAACCTTCCTGGCCGTGTTCCGCCAGCTGCACCGGTTCCGCTTTGAATCTTCGTTGCGTACCTGGGTTTCGCGGGTGGCCTACACCACTGCACTACAGCACCTGCGCCGGCGGCGGCTGGAGGCGCAATGGATGGTGGCGGTGGAGGTGCCGGAGGAACTGGGGATCGGCGATGAAGGCCCCGGGCCCGCCGAGTTGAGCGAGGCGCTGCAGGCCGGGCGCCAGCTCGGCGCGGCACTGGAACGGCTGAGCGCGCCGCAGCGCCTGATCGTCGGCCTGCATTACCTGGAGGATTTCGATCTGGCCGAGATCGAGCAGGTGACCGGACTGGCACGCGGTACCATCAAGAGCCACCTGCACCGCGCGCGCCAGGTCCTGAAGCAGGAACTGACGCGGCATGCCACTGCCGGAGAGCTGCTGTGAACCCACCCACCGATCCTCGCGATGCGGAAGCGCGCGTGCTGGCACAGGCGTTGCGCGAGCAGGCGCAGCAGGAAGCAACGCCGGATGTGAGCGAGGCGCTGCAGAAGCGCATTGCCGCTGAGTCGCGCGACGGTGGCGTGGGCTATGTGGTGGTGCAGGTGCTGTTGTTTGGCGCGCTGCTGGCTGCAGCGGCCTGGTATTTCTGGCTCTGAGGCGCCCTCTGGGCGGTGGGCCGTTCCAGTCGCCGTTGGTAGATGCCGACCTGGGTCGGCGTTTGGGCGTGTGTGCCAACCAAGGCTGGCAGCTACCAGAACGGTTGACCCCTGCGACAAAGTGAAGCAGCGCGTCACCCGGTCGCATCCCACCTTAACGAAATCCTCCTAAAGTGGTCCGGTATCCCACCGGTCGCAGGCAGGAGGCGTCCCTTGGACGCGTTGTTGTTGTCCCGGATCCAGTTCGGATTCGTCATCAGTTTCCACGTGCTGTTCCCGGCCTTCACCATCGGCACGGCCAGCTGGCTGGCCTTCATCGAATGGCGCTGGCTGCGCACGAAGTTGCCCGTGTGGCGCGAGCTGTATTTCTTCTGGCAGAAGATCTTCGCGGTGTCGTTCGGCATGGGCGTGGTCAGCGGCATCGTCATGGCCTTCCAGTTCGGCACCAACTGGCCGCGGCTGAGCGAGGTGGCCGGTACGGTCATCGGCCCGTTGCTGACCTACGAGGTGCTGACCGCGTTCTTCCTGGAAGCCAGCTTCCTCGGCGTGATGATGTTCGGCTGGGGCCGGGTCTCGCCGCGCCTGCATTTCCTGTCCACCTGCATGGTGGCGCTGGGCACGTTGTTCTCCACGTTCTGGATCCTGTCGTCCAACAGCTGGCTGCATACGCCTGCCGGCTACGAGATGGTCAACGGCATCGTGCATCCGGTGGACTGGTGGCAGGTGGTGTTCAACCCCTCGTTCCCGTACCGCCTGGCGCACATGGCGCTGGGCTCGTTCATCACCACCTGTTTCGTGATTGGTGGCGTCGGTGCGTGGTACCTGCGCAGGGGCACGCACGTGGAAGCGGGCCGGCGCATGCTGATCGCGGCGGTGGCGTTCGCCGCACTGACCGTGCCGGTGCAGATCTTCGTCGGCGACATGCATGGCCTGAACACGCTCAAGCACCAGCCGATGAAGATCGCGGCGATGGAAGCGCACTGGCATGAAACCCGGGAAGGCGAGGGCGTGCCGCTGGTGGTGTTCGCGCTGCCCAACGAGAAGGAAGAGCGCAACGATTTCGAAGTGGCCATCCCGAAGCTGGGCAGCGTGATCCTCACCCACAGCCTGGACGGCACCTTCGACCCGCTGACCTCGGTACCGGCCAGCGAGCGGCCGCCGGTGACGCCGGTGTTCTTCGCCTTCCGCATCATGGTCGGGCTGGGCACGCTGATGCTGCTGTTGGCCTGGGTGTCAGCGTTCCAGCTGTGGCGCAGGAAGCTGCTGGATTCACCGTGGCTGCTGCGCGGATGGAACTGGATGCTGCCGAGTGGCTTCATCGCGCTGCTGTCCGGTTGGTTCGTCACCGAGATGGGGCGCCAGCCGTGGGTGGTCTACGGCGTGCTGCGCACCGCCGATGCGGTTGGCCCCCAGAGCGCGTGGATGACGGCGTTGTCGCTGGGCGTGTACGTGGTCGGCTACGCCTTCGTGTTCGGCTGGGGCATCTGGTACCTGGTGAAGATCCTGCGCCACGGGCCGCAGCCGTATGCCGAGGGGCCGTCGCTGGACCATGGCAGCCATACGCCGGCACGCCCGCTGTCGGCGGCTGACGAACCGCTGGAGGAGCGCTGACATGGACCTGATGACCTGGCTGCCGGTGGCGTGGTTCGCGGTGATCGGCTTCGGCGTGCTGATGTACGTGGTGCTGGACGGCTTCGTGCTCGGCATCGGCATCCTGGCCCCGTTCGCCGAGGACGAGGAGCAGCTGGACCTGATGATGAACACCGCCGCGCCGATCTGGGACGGCAACGAGACCTGGCTGGTACTGGGCGGCGCCGGGCTGCTGGCGGCGTTCCCGAAAGCCTATGCGGTGCTGTTGTCGGCGCTGTACCTGCCGGTGCTGCTGCTGGTGGTGGCGCTGGTGTTCCGCGGCGTGGCGTTCGAGTTCCGCTTCAAGGCACATCGTTCGCGCCGGCTGTGGAGCGTGGGGTTCGGCCTGGGCTCGCTGCTGGCCACCTTTGCCCAGGGCGTGATCCTGGGCACGCTGGTGCAGGGCATCCCGCTGGTGGACGGTGCCTACCAGGGCGGCGCGTTCGCCTGGTTCAGCCCGTTTGCGATGCTGACCGGTGCCGCGCTGGTGGCCGGCTATGCGCTGCTGGGCAGCACCTGGCTGATCCTGAAGACGGAAGGGCGCGTGCAGGCGCTGGCGCGGCAGATGACCCGCCCGCTGGTGGTGGCGGTGATCGCGGCGATGGGCCTGGTGAGCAGCTGGCTGCCGTTCCTCGATTCGCGGTTGATGGACCGCTGGTTCAGCGACGGCAACTTCTGGTGGCTGTCGCCGGTCCCGCTGCTGACCCTGGCGGTGGCGGCCGCGCTGTGGCGCAGCGCGACCCATCCGCGCCGCGACCTGCCGCCGTTCCTGCTCAGCCTGGCCCTGTTCGTGCTCGGCTTCCTTGGCCTGGTGCTGGGCATGTGGCCCTACCTGCTGCCGCCGTCGATGACCCTGTGGCAGGCCGCCGCGCCGGCCTCCTCGCTGGGCTTCACCCTGGTCGGGCTGGTCATTCTGCTGCCGGTCATCCTCGGCTACACGGCGTGGTCGTACCGGGTGTTCCGCGGCAAGGTGCACGCCGACACCGGTTACCACTGATCGTTTGAATGCGGGGCCGGCCGGTGCCGGCCCCCGCGTTGGGGAATGTGAAACCTGCACACCCCGCGCAGGACGTGCTAGCGTGCGCTCCTTTCCGGCGGCCAGGGGGGCAGCCGGCGACGTCCTGGACGGACGCACGGCTGCAGGAATGGGGGGCCGCCGCGCGTCGCCGTAATGGCTCGTGCCTATCGTTCTCCCGTTGAAGCACCATCGCTAAATGATCGAATTCTCCATCGTCGACTGGGCCGCCTGGGCGCCCGGCCTGAGCGAGCGTAGCCAGTGGCTGGGCTGGGCCGATGCGCCGTATCCGCCGCAGGGCGAAGACACGCCGGCGTTGGCCGAGATCCCGGCGATGCAGCGCCGCCGCATCGAGCGGCTGGGCCGGATGGCGATCCAGGCTGCCTGCTGGTGCGAGGACGGGCAGGGCGCTGACAGCCAGGTGCCGCTGGTGTTCGCCAGCCGCCACGGCGACGTGGCCCGTTCGATGGACCTGCTGGGGGCGCTGGCCAGCGATCAGCCCCTGTCCCCCACCGGGTTCGGCCTGTCGGTGCACAACGCGATCGCGGCGCTGTACTCGATCGCCCGCGGCCACCGCGGCAACTACCTGGCGCTGGCCGCCGGCCAGGCCACGGTCGAGACCGCCTGCCTGGAGGCCGCCGGGCTGCTGGCCGATGGTGCCCGCGAAGTGCGGGTGGTGGTCTATGAGTCGCCGCTTCCTGAAATTTACGCGACGTTTGCCGACGAACCCGACCCGTTCTTTGCCTGGTGCTGGCGTTTGACCGCGCCGACAGCGGGCCAGCCGACGCTCTCGCTGCAATGGGAGGCGGCGCCGGAGGCCACCGCCACCGCCCCGGGCACGCTGCCGCACGCGCTGGACCTGCACCGCTTCCTGCTGTCTGGCGCGCCGGCGCTGGAGCACGTGGCCCAGGGCCAGCGCTGGCGCTGGGGACGCCGTGGCTGAGGCGCTGCGCCGCCTCGATCATGCCTGGCGGGTGTTCGGCACCGGCCTGAGCTTCGCCGCATTTGGCGTGGGCGGCCTGCTGCTGGGCGTGCTGGTGATGCCGGTGCTGCTGCTGATGCGCGACCCGGTGGTCCGCCGCCGCCGCGCCCGCCGCGTGGTCCAGGTCGCCTTTGCCAGCCACCTGCGCCTGATGCGTGCGCTGGGGGTGATGACCTACCAGATCGAGGGCGGGGAACGCCTGCAGCGCGACGGTTTGCTGGTTCTGGCCAATCACCCGACCCTGATCGACGTGGTCTGCCTGATTTCGCTGCTGCCCAACGCCGATTGCGTGGTGAAGCGGGCCGTGGCCTGCAACCCGTTCATGCGCGGCCCGGTGCGGGCGGCCGGCTACATCGCCAACGATGACGGGGCCGGCCTGGTCGACGACTGCGTAGCGGCGGTGCATGCCGGCGGTACCCTGGTGATCTTCCCGGAGGGCACCCGCAGCGTGCCGGGCCAACCGCCGCGGCTGCAGCGCGGGGCCGCCAACATCGCCGTCCGCGGCCGGCTGGACATCACCCCGGTACGGATCACCTGCACCCCGCCCACGTTGACCAAGGGACAGAAGTGGTATCGTGTCCCCTCACGTCGCTTTCACGTTCGGCTGCAGATCGGCGAAGATATCCCGATCGCGCCCTTCCTGGCCGATGACGACTCGCCAAGGGGGGATGCCTTGGCAGCACGCCGCGTCACCGAGCACCTTTCTCGTTATTTCGACCTGTCTGGAGATCCGCCCCGTGCAAGCACTTGAGCACGAGATCAAGGAATTGATCATTTCCTCCCTTTCGCTGGAGGACATCACGCCGGAGGACATCGATCCGACCGCGCCGCTGTTCGTCGAGGGCCTCGGCCTGGATTCGATCGACGCGCTGGAACTGGGCCTGGCGCTGCAGAAGAAGTACGGTGTCAGCCTCTCGGCCGATTCGGAAGAAACCCGTCGCCATTTCTCCAGCGTGCGCGCGCTCGGCGAGTTCGTCGCCGCCCGCCAGTCGTAACGGCGCCAGGAATTGCCATGACCAAGAATGAACTGTTCGAACGCATCGTCAGCATCCTGACCGACAGCTTCGAGATCGAAACCGCCCGGATCACCCCCGAGGCCCGCCTGTACGACGACCTGGACATCGACAGCATCGATGCGGTCGACCTGATCGTGCAGCTCAAGCCGCTGCTCGGCCGCAATCTGCAGCCGGAAGCGTTCAAGGCCGTGCGCACCGTGCAGGACATCGTCGATGTCGTGCATGGACTGCTGCCGGACCAGGCAGCCGCCTGACCGCAGCGCCGGCGGCTTCGCCATGGCTCGCGCACGTACCGTCGTGGTGGCAGCGATTTCGCTTGCCTACCCGCTGCTGGTGTACCTGGCGATGGGCCGTTTCGAGCCGCGTTGGCTGTCGCTGCTGCTGTTCACCCTGGCCCTGCTGCGTGCACTGAGCACGCGACAGCCGCTGTGGTGGGCCGCCGCCGCTGGCACCGGCCTGCTGGCGGTGCTGGCCACCGTGCTCAACCAGGCCCTGCCGCTGAAACTGTACCCGGCGCTGGTCAACCTGGTGATGCTGGCGGTGTTCGGCACCAGCCTGCGCTTCGGGCCGCCGCTGGTGGAGCGCCTGGCGCGGCTGCAGGAGCCGGACCTGCCGCCGTTCGCGGTGGCCTATACCCGCCGCGTCACCCAGGTGTGGTGCGGCTTCTTCGTTCTCAACGGCAGCCTGGCCCTGCTGACCGCGCTGTACGCGTCGGACCGGGTCTGGATGCTCTACAACGGATTGTTGGCGTACGTGATGATGGGCGTGTTGTTCGCAGGGGAGTGGCTGGTGCGGCGGCAGGTGAAGGCGGCGCACGCGCATGGCTGAGTGGATTGCCCTGGACCGGCTGCTGCTGGAGGCACGGCCGCAGCGCAGCGTCGGCCTGTGCGACGGCGAGGTGATCGACCATGCCGGCTTCCGCCAGCGCGTACTGGCCTGGCGCGCCGCCTTTGCGGCCGCCGAAGGCCGCGACTGGGCCCTGTACTTCGATGATGCCGTGGCCTTTGCCGCCGCGCTGTTCGGTGCCTGGCATGCCGGCAAGCGGGTGTTCCTGGCCGCCGACAACCTGCCAGCCACGCTGCAGGCGCTGCAGCCGCAGGTGAGCGGCTTCGCAGGCGACGTGTCCGCCGACTACCGCTCGCTGGTGGCGCTGGACGCCGCGCTGGACGATGAGCTGCAGGCGCTGGACGAGCGCGCCTGCGAGCTGTGCGTGTTCACCTCCGGCAGCACCGGCCAGCCCAGTGCGATCGGCAAGCGCCTGGACCAGCTGGCGCGCGAGGTGGAGGCGCTGCAGGCCGCGTTCGGTGCGCAGATGGAGGGTGTGCAGGTCCATGGCACGGTGTCCCACCAGCACATCTACGGGCTGCTGTTCCGCGTGCTGTGGCCGCTGGCCGCCGGCCGCCTGATTCATCCGCGCCGGTTCTTCCACGAAGACCTGGTGGGTGCGCTGGCCGGTACCGATACGGTGCTGGTGGCGACGCCGGCCCACCTCAAGCGCCTGCCCGGGCAGCTCGACTGGGCCAGCCTGCATGGCCGCCTGCGCGCGGTGTTCTCCTCCGGTGGTCCGCTGCCGGAAGACGCAGCGCGGCAGGTGCGGCAGTGGCTGGGCGTGGCCCCGACCGAGGTCTATGGCAGCAGCGAGACCGGCGGCATCGCCTGGCGCCGCTGGGACATCGACCTGCCGCCGTGGCAGCCGCTGCCGGGCGTGCAGTGGCGCATCGACGATGGCTGCCTGGCGGTGGCCTCGGCGCACCTGGACACCCCCGGTTGGTGGCGCACCCAGGACCGTGTCGAAGCTCTGGCCGACGGCCGCTTCCGCCTGCTGGGCCGGGCCGACCGCATCGTCAAGATCGAGGAACGCCGGGTGTCGCTGGATGCGCTGGAACGCGCGCTGCGCGAAGACGCCGAGGTGGATGACGCGCGCGTGCTGGTGCTGCCCGGGCAGCGCGAGCAGCTGGCCGCCGTGGTGGTGCCGGCCGATCCGGCGCTGCTGGAGGGCGGCGACGCTGCGCGGCGGGCGCTGGGCCAGCGCCTTGGCGCCCGCCTGGCGCATGCGCATGACGCAGTGACCCGGCCGCGTCGCTGGCGCCTGGTGCAGGCGCTGCCGATCAATGCGCAGGGCAAGGTGACCCAGGCCGCGCTGGCGGCGCTGTTCCAGCCGTTGATGCCGGTGCCGGCGTGGGATCACCGCGATGCCGCCAGCGCCACCCTGCGCATGACCCTGGACCCGGCGCTGCGGCCGTTCCAGGGCCACTTCCCGCAGGCGGCAATCCTGCCCGGCGTGGCGCAGCTGGACTGGGCGGTGCGCTTCGCCCGCCAGGCGTTTGTGATGCGGGGCGCGTTCGTGCGCATGGATGCGGTGAAATTCCAGCACGTGGCCCGCCCCGGTGACGAGTTGACCCTGCAGCTGGACTGGGATGCCGCACGCAACGTGCTGGCCTTCCGCTACACCTCCAGCCACGGTGTGCATGCCAGCGGCAGGGTGGTTTTCGCTGATGCGGACTGATCCGGCCGTTGCCGGTGCCGCATTCGCGCCACTGGTGGTGATCCCTGTCTACGACCACGAGCACGCCATCGCGGCGGTGGTCGATGGCGTGCAGGCTGCGGGACTGCCCTGCCTGCTGGTCGACGATGGTTCGCACGATGGGTGCGCGGCGGTGCTGCGCGCGCTGGCACAGCGCCAGGGCGTCGACCTGCTGCGCCTGGACGTCAACCAGGGCAAGGGCGGGGCGATGCTGGCCGGCTTTGCCGAGGCCGGCGCGCGTGGCTACAGCCACGTGCTGCAGATCGATGCCGACGGCCAGCACGATACCACTGACCTGCCACGCTTCATCGAAGCCGCGCGCGCCCATGCCGAGGCGGTGATCTGCGGCATTCCGGCTTACGACGCCAGTGTTCCCAAGGCGCGCCTGTATGGCCGCTACGCCACCCACATCTGGGTCTGGATCAACACGCTGTCGCTGCACCTGCGCGACACCATGTGTGGCTTCCGCGTGTATCCGCTGCCGCCGGTACTGCGCCTGATCGGTGAAGAGACCATCGGCCGGCGCATGGATTTCGATACCGAAGTGATGGTGCGGCTGTACTGGCGGCAGTTGCCGGTCGAGCACCTGGCCACGCGTGTGACCTATCCATCCGATGGCGTGTCGCACTTCGATGTGTGGCGCGACAACGTGCGCATCAGCCGCATGCATACCCGCCTGTTCTTCGGCATGCTCTGGCGTGCGCCGCGGCTGCTGTGGCGCCGCCTGCGGGGGCAGCGCTGAGATGGCGGCCGCGCAGGGTGCCCCGCACTGGGCCGACATCGGCGAATCGACGTCGGTGGCCGGCGTGCTGTTCCTGTGCTGGGTGCACCGCTGGTTCGGGCGCTGGCCGTTCCGCCTGTGCGTGTGGCCGGTGGTGGCCTGCCATTGGCTGGGCAACCGTATAGGGCGCCAGGCTTCGATGCAGTACCTGCAGCGGCTGCAGGCGCACAGCGGCGTGCTCGGCCGCGCGCCGACACGGCGTGACAGCCTGCGCCACTTCTTCGCCTTCGCCGATACGATGCTGGACAAGATCCTCGGCCTGGGCGGGCGCTACCCGGCCGAGCGCATCCACCTGCATCGTGACCTGGTGCTGCAGAAGATCGCGCGCCGCGAGGGCGGGCTGATCCTCACCGCGCACATCGGCTGCCTGGAGCTGTGCCAGGTGCTGGCCGAACAGGTGCCGGGGTTCCGCATCACCGTGCTGGTGCACACCGCGCATGCGCAGCGCTTCAACCGCCTGCTGCAGCGGCTGGACCCGCTGGCGGCGGTGGAACTGGTGCAGGTGACCGAAATGGGGCCGGCCACCGCGGTGATGCTGGCCGAGCGCGTGGCGGCGGGGGGCTTCGTTGCCATCGTCGGCGACCGCACGCCGGTACAGGGTGGCCGCAGCGTCACTGCCGATTTCCTGGGCCACCGCGCGCCGTTCCCGATCGGCGCCTATGTGCTCGCCGCGGCGCTGGGCTGCCCGGTCTACACCATGGCCTGCCTGCACGAGGGCGACGGCTATCGGGTGGCATTCGAACAGTTCGCCGAACGCATCGTGCTGCCGCGTGGCTCGCGCGACGCCGCGCTGGCCGAACAGGCACAGCGCTTCGCGCGCTGGCTGGAACTCCAGGTCATCCAGTCCCCGTTGGACTGGTTCAATTTCTTCCCCTTCTGGGATCAGGCTCCGCATGACGACTGACGCCGTACCCGTGTGCCGCTTTGGCGACGCACCGTTGACCATCGAAGACGTGGTTGCCCTGGCCCAGCGCCAGTGCGAGGCCGCACTGAGCGACGCGCCGGCGTTCCGCGCGCACATCCAGCGCGGTGCCGACTTCCTCGACCGCCTGCTGCGCGAGGACGGCGTGATCTACGGCGTGACCACCGGCTACGGCGACTCGTGCACGGTGAACATCCCGCCGGCGCTGGTGGCGGAACTGCCGCACCACCTGTACACCTACCACGGCTGCGGCCTGGGCCGTTACCTGGACCCGGTCGAGACCCGCGCGGTGCTGGCCGCGCGCCTGGCGTCGCTGGTGCGCGGCATGTCCGGCGTCAGTGTGCCGCTGCTGGAAGGCCTGGCCACGCTGCTGCAGCACGACGTGCTGCCGATGATCCCGGCCGAAGGCTCGGTCGGTGCCAGCGGCGACCTGACCCCGCTGTCGTACGTGGCGGCGGTGCTGTGCGGCGAGCGCGAGGTGCTGCATGACGGCCGCGTGCAGCCGGCGGCCGAAGTGCTGGCGAAGATCGGCATGACCCCGCTGAAGCTGCGGCCAAAGGAAGGCCTGGCGATCATGAACGGCACCGCGGTGATGACTGGCCTGGCCTGCCTGGCCTGGCAGCGCGCCGATTACCTGGCGCGCATGGCCACGCGCCTGACCGCGTTCAACGTGCTGGCCAGCGACGGCAACGCGCACCACTTCGACGAAACCCTGTTCGCCGCCAAGCCGCACCCGGGCCAGGGCCGCATCGCTGCGCGCCTGCGCAGCGACCTGCACAGCGAACGCCCGCCGCGCAACGAACAGCGCCTGCAGGACCGCTATTCGCTGCGCTGCGCGCCGCACGTCATCGGCGTGCTGGAAGACAGCCTGCCGTTCCTGCGCCAGCTGATCGAAACCGAACTGAACAGTGCCAACGACAACCCGCTGATCGACGCCGACGGCGAGCGCATCCTGCATGGCGGCCACTTCTACGGCGGCCACATCGCACTGGCGATGGACACCCTGAAAAACACCGTGGCCAACGTTGCCGACCTGCTCGACCGGCAGCTGGCGCTGGTGGTGGATGCCCGCTACAACCATGGCCTGCCGGCCAACCTGTCGGCGGCCACCGGCCCGCGCGCGGCCATCAACCATGGCCTGAAGGCGCTGCAGATCAGCGTGTCGGCCTGGACTGCCGAAGCGCTGAAGCAGACCATGCCGGCCAGCGTGTTCTCGCGTTCCACCGAGTGCCACAACCAGGACAAGGTCAGCATGGGCACCATCGCCGCGCGCGACTGCCTGCGCGTGATCGAGCTGACCGAACAGGTGGTGGCGGCAATGCTGATCGCCGCGCGCCAGGGCCTGGCGCTGCGTGAGCGGGTTGGCCTGAATGCGCAGCTGCATGGCAGTCTGGCCGACATGTACGCCGACCTGGGGCAGCGCATCGCCCTGGTCGAGGAAGACCGCGCGCTGGATCGCGAACTGCGGGAACTGCTGGTGGAGATCCGCGCGCAACGTTGGGAGCTGTATGCCGGTGAATGAGGCCATCGAACGGGTTGGCGAAATTGCGTTGACCCCTGCCTTCCATGACTGCGATCCGATGAACGTGGTCTGGCATGGCAACTATTTCAAGTACTTCGAGATCGCGCGCTGCGCGCTGCTCGGGCGCTACGACTACGACTACCCGCAGATGCTCGAATCGGGCTACCTGTGGCCGGTGGTCGATGCGCGGGTGAAGTACGTGCGCCCGCTGCTGTTCAACCAGGCGCTGCGCGTGGTCGCGCGCATCGTGGAATGGGAGAACCGGCTGAAGATCGAGTATGAAATCCTCGATGCGCAGAGCGGCCAGGTGCTGACCCGCGCGATGACCATCCAGGTCGCGGTGGACGCGGCCAGCAAGGAAATGCTGTACCAGTGCCCGCCGGTACTGTGGGAACGCCTGGGAGTGCCTGCGCCGTGAACCCCCTTGTCCGTCTTTCGAGCGTGCTCCTGTGCGCGCTGATCTTCGTTGCCGCACCGCAGGTGCAGGCGGCCGACCCCGCCATCGATGCGATCACCCAGGCGGTGGCGCGGCCGGATGTGCTGCGTGGCCAGTTCAGCCAGGAAAAGCAGGTCAGCGGCTTCAGGAACCCGCTGCGCTCGCAGGGCCAGTTCGTGGTCGCGCGCCAGCACGGCGTGATCTGGGCCACGCTCAAGCCGTTCCCTTCCGAAGTGGTGGTCACCGCCGACCGCATCCTGAGCCGCCAGCGCGATGGCAGCACCCGTGTCGAACTCGATGCACGGCAGCAGCCGGCGATGCGTTCGGTGAACGCGATCATGTTCGCGCTGATGAGTGGCGACGTGCAGGCGCTGTCCAGCCAGTTCAACGTGGCGGCCAGCCGTGAAGGGCAGGGCTGGCGGCTGCGGCTGACGCCGAAGTCGGCGATGCTGGCCAAGGCGTTCCAGTCGCTGACCCTGCAGGGTGACCGCTACGTGCGCCAGGTCGAGATCGTCGAGGCCAACAAGGACCGCACGCAGATCCAGTTCAGTGCATTGAGCGAGGCGCCAGCCACGCTCACCGCCGACGAGGCACGCCGCTTTGAGTGAGGCCGTCGCATCGAACGCACCGGAGCGGCTGCGGCGCTGGTGGCACTGGCTGGGCATCGCCTGGCTGTTGCTGCTGCTGGTACTGGGCGCGCAGCAGTGGCACCTGTGGAGCCAGCAATCGCGGATCGACACCGACATCCTCGCGCTGCTGCCGCAGGATGCGCATGACCGCCTGTTGAGCGACGTCACCCGGCGCATCGCCGACGGCAGCTCGCGGCAGGTGGTGGTGCTGCTGGGCAGCAGGGACGGCGCCGCCGCCAAGCGTGCGCAGGCGGCCTTTGCCGCGGCCATGGCCAAGGACACTGACCGAGCCCTGCTGGTGCCCAGTGGTTCGATCGAAGGCTGGTTCGATGAGGCGCGCGCGTTCTACGCGCCGTACCGCGACCGCCTGCTGACGCCGGCCCAGCGCGAGCAGCTGCAGGGCAGCGAACCGGGCGCGTTGGCCGAGCAGGCGTTGGCCGCGCTGTACGGCCCGATGGGCGCTCCGCGCCTGACCGACTGGCGGCAAGACCCGTTGTCGTTGTGGCCGCAATGGTGGCAGCAGCAGGCGCAGGGGTCGGGGTTGCGGCTGGGCGATGACGGCCTGCTCGAAGCCGAGGGCAGGCACTGGGCCGTGCTGCAGTTCGATACACCGGGTTCGGCGTTCCAGCTCGACGGTGAGCGTCATCTCGACGGCCTGCTGGAACGTGCCGGGCGGGCTGCCAGGGCGGCAGCGCCGGAGCTGGAAATCCTGCATGCCGGCGTGCCGCTGCACGCCGAGGCGGCCGCGGTGCAGGCCAACCAGGAGATCAACACGATCGGCTGGGGCTCGCTGGCCGCGGTGCTGCTGCTGGTGTGGCTGGCGTTCCGTTCGCTGCGGCCGATCCTGCTGGTCGCCGCGTCGTTGCTGATCGGTTGTGGCGTGGCGCTGGCGGTGACCGTGCTGGTGTTCGGCAAGGTGCACGTGCTCACCCTGGTGTTCGGTGCGTCGCTGGTGGGCGTGGCCGAGGATTACGGCATCCACTGGTTTGCCTCGCGCCAGGCCGAGCCGGCCGATCGCCGCTGGAAGCTGCTGCGGCACCTGTTGCCGGGCCTGTGGCTGGCCTTGCTGACCAGCGCGCTGGCCTACCTGGCCCTGGGCCTGGCCCCGTTCCCGGGCCTGCGCCAGATGGCGCTGTTCTCGGTGGTCGGTCTGGCCGCCGCCTTCCTCACGGTGATCTTCTGGTTCCCGTGGCTGGATGGCGGCGAGATCCGCCAGACCCGTTTCTCGCAGTGGCTGGGCAACACGCTGGAGCGCTTCCCGCGGTTGCATGGCCGCCGGCCGGTGACGGTGTTCGTGGTGATCACGCTGGCGCTGTCTGCCATCGGCATCGCCCGCCTGCACAGCAATGACGACCTGCGCAGCCTGCAGTCCTCACCGCCGGCACTGATGGCCCAGCAGATCCGCCTGAGCCAGCTGCTGGGCATGCCCAGCCCGGCGCAGTTCTATCTGGTGCAGGGCAGTGACGCTGCACAGCTGCTGCAGCGCGAAGAAGCACTGACCGAACGCCTGCGTGTACTGGCCAACGACAAGCGCATCGGCGGTTACCGCGCGATCAGTGACTGGCTGCCGTCGCCGGCACGCCAGCAGGCCGATGCGGCGCTGACCGCCAAGGTGGAACCGGGCGTGCTGCAGGCCGTGTCCGATGCGGTCGGAGAACCCTTGCCGCGCCCCGACTTCGCCACCACGCCGCTGACCGCGGAGGCGTTCCTGGCCTCGCCGGCGTCGCAGCCGTTCCGCCACCTGTGGGTGGGTGAGGTCGGTGGGCAGATGATCAGCGTGGTGATGGTCGATGACCTGTCGCGCGCCGATGCGCTGGCGACCCTGCGCGGGGCGGCCGAAGGCCTGCCTGGCGTGCGCTGGGTGGACCGCACCGCCGACTTCTCGCAGCTGCTGGGCCACTACCGCAAGCTGATGGGGGGGCTGCTGCTGGTCGGCATCGTGCTGGTGTTCGGCGCGCTGTGGCTGCGCTACCGCCGCCAGGCCTGGCGCGTGTTCGCGCCGACCCTGATTGCCGGTGCGTTGACCCTGGGCCTGCTGGGCCTGTTCGGCCAGCCACTGCAGCTGTTCAACGTGCTGGCACTGATGCTGCTGCTGGGCATGGGCATCGACTACGGCATCTTCCTGATCGAGCACCGCGGCGATGCCAGTGCCTGGCTGGCGGTGTGCGTGGGCGCGGCCAGCACCTGGCTGTCGTTCGGCCTGCTGGGACTGTCGCAGACCCCGGCGCTGCGCGCGTTCGGCCTGACCCTGCTGTTCGGCATCGGCCTGGTCTGGCTGATCTCGCCGCTGTTCCGGCCGCCGCCGCATGATCTGCCGCGGGCCTGAGCCTGCTTCCGACTTCCTTCTTTCCACTTGATCGAGCAACAAGGACGCACCGATGAATACTGCTGTGGATGCTGTCGAACGTACTGAAATCCTGATCATCGGTGCCGGCCCGGCCGGCTCCGTGGCTGCGGCGATGCTGCGCCAGCAGGGCCGCCAGGTGCTGATGCTGGAGCGCCAGCAGTTCCCGCGCTTCTCCATCGGCGAAAGCCTGCTGCCGCAGAGCATGGAGTACATCGAGGCCGCCGGCCTGCTGCAGGACGTGGTCGAAGCCGGCTTCCAACACAAGAACGGCGCGGCCTTCGTGCACGGCGAAGCGCGTACCGCATTCGACTTCAGGAAGAAGTTCTCGCCGGGCTGGGGCACCACCTACCAGGTGCAGCGCGCCGACTTCGACAACGTGCTGGCGCGCGGTGCCGAGCGCATGGGGGCCACGCTGCGTTTCGGTGATGAAGTGCTGTCGGTCGAAGCCGGCGAGCAGCCGGCGGTGACGGTGCGCCGCCCGGACGGCAGCGAGTACCGCATCGAGGCCGATTTCATCCTCGACGCCTCGGGCTTCGCACGCCTGCTGCCGCGCCTGCTGCAGCTGGAATCCCCGTCCAACTTCCCGGTGCGCGGGGCGATCTTCTGCCACGTGCGCGACAACATTCCGGCCGAAGCGGACTTCGACCGCAACAAGATCCTGATCACCACCCATCCCGAGCACGTCGACGTCTGGTACTGGACAATCCCGTTCTCCAACGGCTGCTGCTCGCTGGGCGTGGTCGCCGAACCGTCGTTCTTCGAGCGCTACGAGGGCGACGACCTGCAGAAACTGCAGGCCATCGTCGGCGAGGACCCGAACCTGACCCGGCTTCTGGCCAATGCCGAATGGGCGGTGCTGCCGGTGCGCCGCATCACCGGCTACTCGGCCAATGTCAGTTCGTTGTGGGGGCCGGGCTATGCCCTGCTGGGCAATGCCGGCGAGTTCCTCGACCCGGTGTTCTCGTCCGGCGTGACCATCGCCTTCAAGTCCGCGCAGCTGGCCAGTGCATGCCTGGCGCGCCGCTATGCCGGCGAAGCCGTGGACTGGGAAGCGGAGTTCTCGGTCCCGCTGCGGGCGGGCGTGAAGACCTTCCGCCGCTTTGTCGAAAGCTGGTACGAAGGCGGTTTCCAGAAGATCATCTACCACCCGCAGCAGCAGCCCGAAGTGCGCGACATGATCAGCTCCATCCTGGCCGGTTACGCCTGGGACACCAACAACCCGTACGTGGCCGATGACAGTGGCCGCCGCATGCGCGTGCTGGAGCAGCTGTGCGGCGCCTGATCGCCCCTGCGACAGCACTGCTGCTGAGCCTGCTGCTGGTGGCCTGCGCCGGCCGCATGCCGAAGCCGTTGGTGGAACTGCCGCCGCTGCGCCTGTCGCCGGCCAGCCTGCCGGCGCCGCTGGCGTTGCAGCAGCAGTTGCATTTCCGGTTCGGCACGCATGAGCGCGACCTGGATGCACTGCTGGAAGCCGATGCGCAGCAGGTGCAGCTGGCGGTGCAGGCGATGGGCCAGACCGGCGTGCGCCTGCAGTGGGACGGCCAGCAGCTGACCCAGCAGCGCGCGCCGTGGCTGCCGCCGCAGGTGCGCGCCGAGCGCGTGCTGGATGACCTGCAGTTCGCGCTGTGGCCGACCGCAGCCATCGCGGCCGCGCTGCCAGCCGGCTGGCAGGTCCGTGACGATGGCCATCAGCGCAGCCTGTCGCGCGACGGCACGGTGTGGCTGCAGCTGCAGCGCCTGGACGATGGCAGCGTGCAGCTGGACAACCGGGCCGAAGGCTATGCGCTGCGCATCGAATCGATCGACATGGGCGGGCCGGATCGATGAGTGCACCGATCTACCTGAACGATCTGGGCGTGGTCTGCGCGCTCGGCGATGGCCGCGACGCGGTGGCTTCGGCGATGTTCGCCGGCGTGCCGGGCGGGCTCAGCGACAACGATACCCTGCTGCCGGGGCACACCCTGGCGCTGGGGCAGGTGCGTACACCGCTGCCGACGCTGGAAGAACTGCCGGCCGCCCTGCGCGGGCGCAACAACGCCCTGCTGGACGTGGCACTGGCGCAGATCGCACCGGCGGTGGCCGCCGCGATCGCCCGCCACGGCGCCGAACGCGTGGCGGTCGTGCTGGGCACCAGTACCTCGGGCATCGGTGAATCCGAGCAGGCCCTGCGCACCCATGCCGAACAGGGCCAATGGCCGCCCGGGTTCGATTACGCCCAGCAGGAAATGGGTACTGCCGCGCAGTTCGTGCGCCAGCGCAGCGGCGCTCAGGGGCCGGCGTGGACCCTGTCCACCGCCTGCTCGTCCAGTGCCAAGGCACTGATGTCGGCGGCACGCATGCTGCGGGCCGGTATCGTCGACGCCGTGATCGCAGGTGGCGCGGACTCGCTGTGCCGCTTCACCGTGGCCGGCTTCAGCGCGCTGGAATCGGTGTCGGCCCTGCGCTGCAATCCATTCTCGCAGCACCGTGCCGGCATCAACATCGGCGAGGGTGCCGCGCTGTTCCTGCTCACCCGCGAACCCGGCCCGGTATGCTTGGCCGGCTGGGGCGAATCGGCCGACGCGCACCATATGTCCGCCCCCGATCCGCAGGGCCTGGGTGCCATCGATGCCCTGCAGCAGGCGCTGCAGCGCGCCGGCTGGGCGGCCGATGAAGTGGACTACGTGAACCTGCATGGCACCGCCACCGGCCACAACGATGCGATGGAAAGCCTGGCGGTGTCGCAGGTGCTGGGCAACCAGGTGCCGGCCAGTTCGACCAAGCCGCTGACCGGCCATACGCTGGGTGCTTCAGGCGCGATCGAAGCTGCACTGTGCTGGATCGTGCTGGCCGGGAACCCGCAGCAGCAGCTGCCACCGCACTGGTGGGACGGCGTGGCAGACCCCGCGCTGCCGGCACTGCCGCTGGTCGCACCGGCCACCCGCCTGGCACAGGCACCGCGGCGGGTGCTGAGCAATTCGTTCGCCTTCGGCGGCAGCAATGCCGTGCTGGCGCTGGAGCGTCGATGAACACGCTGTACGCGATCGAAGAGGTGGTGCCGCACCGCCAGGACATGTGCCTGCTGGAGCGCATCACGCACTGGGACCAGGACACCATCGAGGCCGAACTGGTGGTGCCCGACGCGGGCCTGTTCGTCGAGGAGGGCCAGGTGCCGGCGTGGGTCGGCATCGAATACATGGCGCAGGCCATCGCGGCCTGGGCCGGTTGCCGTGCGCGTGCGGCGGGCAAGCCGCCGCAGTTGGGCTTCCTGCTTGGCAGCCGCCGCTACAGCAGCCCGCGCAGCAGCTTTCCCAGCGGATCGCGGCTGCGCGTACAGGCGCGCTGCGAGCTGTTGGGTGACAATGGATTGGGGATGTTCGCCTGCCGCATCCTGGCAGGCGAGGACGAATGGGCGACAGCCAACGTGTCGGTGTTCGAACCGGCCGATGCGATGGCCTATCTGGAGAGTGGACAGGCATGACAGGGAATCGAAGCGTGCTGGTGACCGGCGCCAGCCGGGGCATCGGCCGGGCCATCGCGCTGCGCATCGCGCGTGACGGCTTCGACGTGGTGGTGCATTGCCGCAGCCGCCTGGATGAGGCACAGGCCGTGATGGCCGAGATCCACGCGTTGGGCCAGCAGGCCCGCGTACTGATGTTCGACGTGGCTGATCGCGAGGCCGCACGCGCTGTGCTGGAGGCCGATGTCGAAGCGCACGGCGCGTACTACGGCGTGGTCTGCAACGCCGGCATCGCCCGTGACGGTGCCTTCCCGGCACTGTCAGCGGAGGATTGGGACCAGGTCATCCACACCAACCTGGACGGTTTCTACAACGTACTGCATCCGCTGATCATGCCGATGGTGCGCCGGCGCAAGCCTGGCCGCATCATCACCCTGTCGTCGGTGTCCGGACTGGCCGGCAACCGCGGGCAGGTCAATTACAGCGCCGCCAAGGCCGGCATCATCGGTGCCACCAAGGCCCTGGCGCTGGAACTGGCCAGCCGCCAGATCACCGTCAACTGCGTAGCCCCGGGCCTGATCGAGACCGAAATGCTCAACGATGAAGTGGTTGAACACGCGCTCAAGCTGATTCCCGCCGGCCGCGTCGGTCGTCCCGACGAAGTGGCGGCCACGGTGGCGTTCCTGCTGTCCGAGCCGGCCGGCTACATCACCCGCCAGGTGATCTCGGTGAACGGAGGCATGATCTGATGGCCGCCGATCGTCGCGTGGTGGTCACCGGTGCCGCCGCCATCAGTCCGCTCGGCCACGACTGGCCGACCATCGAGGCACACCTGCGCAGCTGCCGCAATGCGGTGCGTGCGATGCCCGAGTGGGATGTCTATGCCGGGCTGAACACCAAGCTGGCCGCGCCGGCGCAGGATTTCGAGCTGCCGCCGAACTACAACCGCAAGACCACCCGCTCGATGGGCAAGGTCGCGATCATGTCGGTGCGCGCCACTGAGGTGGCACTGCGTGAAGCCGGCCTGCACGAGCATCCGGTGCTGCGCAGCGGTCGTACCGGCGTGGCCTACGGCTCGTCCTCGGGCAGCCACGAGGCCACCGGTGAATTCGGGCGCATGCTCAACGAGTTCACCACCGATGGCATCAGTGCCACCACCTACCTGAAGATGATGAGCCACACCGCGCCGGTCAACATCGGCGTGTTCTTCGGCCTGTCCGGGCGCGTGTACACCACCTCCAGTGCCTGCACCTCCGGCAGCCAGGGCGTGGGTGCGGCCTATGAAGCGATCCGCAGTGGCAAGCAGACGGTGATGGTGGCCGGCGGTGCCGAGCAGCTCGATGCCACCGCAGCGGCGGTATTCGACACCCTGTTCGCCACCAGCGTGCGCAACGATGCGCCGCAGACCACCCCGCGCCCGTTCGATGCCGGCCGTGATGGCCTGGTGCTGGGCGAGGGCGCCTGCACGCTGATCCTGGAAGACCTGGAGCACGCGCAGGCGCGCGGCGCCACCATCCTTGCCGAGGTGGTCGGCTACGGCACCAACAGCGATGGCCAGCACGTCACCCAGCCCAGCGCCGACACCATGGCCCAGGCCATGCGCCTGGCGCTGGAGGATGCCGGCCTGGACGCGGCGCAGATCGACTACGTCAACGCCCACGGCACCGCCACCGACCACGGTGACATCGCCGAAACCCAGGCGACCGCGCAGGTGTTCGGCAACCGCGTGCCGATCAGCTCGCTGAAGAGCTATGTCGGCCACATGCTGGGTGCCTGTGGCGCGTTCGAGGCCTGGCTGAGCATCCAGATGATGCGCGCCGGCTGGTTCGCGCCGACCCTGAACCTGGCCGAGGTCGACCCGCGCTGTGGCCAGCTCGACTTCATCACCGGGCAGGGCCGCGAACTGCAGGCCGAGTACGTGATGAGCAACAACTTCGCCTTCGGCGGCATCAACACCTCACTGGTGTTCCGCCGCTGGAGCGAGTGATCCACCGCCCCACCGCACTGTTTCCGCCATCCACCCGCACCCCTGACAAGGAGAAGTTTCGATGCGCCGCACTCTCATGATCGCCACTGCCACCGCGCTGCTGGCCCTGACCTCCACCGCCTCTGCCCGCGATACCCGCGTCGAGCAGTCCCTGCAGGAGCTGGTCAGCTCGCAGGCTGCCAAGGACGCCGGCATCGACGGCAGCGTGCGCTTCTACCTGGCCGGCCAGCCGGTCAGCGTGCAGCAGCGCCTGGGTGAAGACGTGACCAACAAGAAGACCAACGCCGCCAACAAGAGCGATGCCGAGGCCTGCCGCTGGGTCGCGCTGTCGGCGCTGCGCGCGCTGCAGGACGGCGCCAGGTCGCGCGGCGCCAACGCCGTGGTCGACATCGTCAGCTACTACAAGAAGAACGAGTTCAAGAGCAGCACCAATTACGAGTGCTATGCCGGCACCATCCTCGCCGGTGTCGCGCTGAAGGGCACCTACGCCAAGGTCAAGTAAGCGCCCGTGTGGCGGCGGCGTTGGCTGAACGTCGCCGCCACATTGCTGAACCTCGCAAGGGAAACGCCGCCGATCGCGCCGCCATCGTCGGCTGACGGCTTTCCCCGGTGTCGGCTTTCCGACACAATCATGGCTCTTCCCGGGTTATCGTCCCGCGGACATGCACGCCTACGTCTATAAAAGCCAACTCAAGCCGGACACCTACGTCTACGTTCCCCGACGCGATGATTTCAGCGCGCTGCCCGCGCCGCTGCTCACCTCGCTGGGGACGCTCGCCTTCGTCCTGGAGGTGGCCCTGGATGTCCAGCGCCGCCTGGCCCAGGCCGATCCTGAAAAGGTCCGCAGCGAAATGAGCGAACGCGGGTTCTACCTGCAGGTACCGCCGTCGGTGGCCAGCCTGATGCCGCGACACTATGACTGACACCTCCCGTCCGCGTGCCCTGTCGATCGCCTTCGCCGTGGGTGCCATGCTGGCGTTGGGCGCCGCGGTGGGCGGTGTGCCGGGTGCCATCCTTGCCGCACTGGCGCAGCCGGCGTTCGCGCTGGGCGTGTCGTGGTGGCGTCGCAGCCGTGCGCTGCTGCCGCTGAAGGTGGTCGCACGCCAGGACCTGCCCGCACTGCTGGCGCTGTGGGCTGCCGCGCCACTGCTGCTGGCGCTGCTGCTGGCCTGGCCGCTGGCGGCCCTGCGTGACAGCGGCAGCCTGGCGGCGGTGCTGGGCCTGAGCGTGCTGGTCAGTGCCGGCCTGCTGGCGGCCTGGCGCACCTGGCCGCTGTGGAACGATGTCGAACGCCTGGATGGCAGCCTGGCCCAGCACTGGCAGGCGCTGGCCGGCCGCGACCTGACCGCCTGGCGTGGTCTTGGCGTGGCGGCGCTGGTGATCGCCTTGGCCGCACTGGTGGTGCTGCCGGCCTGGCCGGGCCTGTTGCCGGACGGCGCACGCTGGCCCGCCGCACTGGCGGTCGTGCTGCTGTCGCCGGCGCTGCACCTGCTGCTGCAGCGGGTCGCGCCCGCGCCGCTGGTGTCGCTGCGCCCCAGCCCGTTCGCCGCTGCCAGCAGCGAACAGGAACCGATGTTCCCCGCTGCGGCCGAAACCGCGCCGCTGGAGGCGATGGCGCCGCAGGAACTGACACCGGCCCTGTATGAGGCCGCGCGCCAGGGCCGCGTCGACCGCGGCCTGCAGCTGCTGCAGGCCGGTGCTGATCCGTATGCGCTGCCGGACCCGAACTGGCGTGACCAGCGCAGCCTGGCGGTGCTGGCGGCGGTGCTGCCGGACCTGCGCCTGCTGCGCGAGCTGATTGCCCGCGGCGTTGATGTGAACGCGCCGCACCGGGGCATGACCCCGCTGCTGGCCGCCACCCGTGACAGCTGGCATGGCCGCCCCGAAGCGGTGATGACCCTGCTCGCCAACGGCGCCGATTCACGTGCCACCGACAGCGATGGCAACACCCCGCTGCACCATGCCGCACGCAGTTCCGACCCGGGCGTTGCCGCGCTGCTGCGCGATGCCGCTGCCGAAGTCGATGCGCTGAACCGCGAGGGCTGGTCGCCGCTGGCGGTGGCCTGCCAGGTCGGCAACTGGCGCCTGGCCCGCTTCCTGCTCGAGCGCGGTGCACGCAGCGAACCGGCCGACGGCACCCCGGTGCTGCTGGCCGCCGCCGCCACCGAGGACGACGATCCGGCCGGCGTGCAGCTGCTGCTCAAGCACAAGGCACGCGCCGACGCGCGTGATCGCCAGCGCCGCAGCGCGCTGCACGAGGCAGCGCTGGCCGGCCACGTGGAGATCATCGGCGTGCTGCTGGGCGCCGGCGCCAACCTGGAAGCGCGCGATGCACTGGGCCGCACGCCGTGGCTGGAAGCCGCCCGTGCCGGCCGTGCCGCCGTGGTCGAGCACCTGCTGCCGCACAAGCCGGACCTGGTCGCGGTGGACGGCGAAGGCCGCAATGCGGTGCAGCTGGCAGTGATGGCCGAGGATGTCTCGCCGCTGCTGATCAAGCGCCTGGTGGAACTGGGCATCGCCGCCGACGCCACCGACCCGGTTGGCCGCCGCGCGGTGGACTATGCGGCCGAAGCGGGCCGCTGGGCGATCGTGGCCTTGCTGGACCCGTCCTATCCGCTGCCGGCAGCCGTCAGTGATGGCCTGGCCGAGCGCGGTGAAGCGGCCAGCGCCAGCGGCCTGTTGCCGGACCGTCCGCCGCTGACCCTGCTGCGCGAAGCGCTGGGCTTCGGCAACACCGATGGCATGGCCGCGCTGGCCAGGCTGTGCCAGCCGGAAGAACTGGGCGGCCTGCTGCTCGATCCGGAGCTGGCCCTGGAGCCGCGCGCGGTCGATTGGCTGCTGGCCCACGGTGCCGATCCCTATGTGCGCGACGCCTGCGCCGATACGCCGATGTTCGCGCTGCTGTCGCGCGGCATCGACGCGGTGCCGGCGCTGCAGGTCATGCTGCAGCGCGGCCTGTCGCCGGCCGGGCGCGGTGGGCTGGCACGCTTCCTGGCCGCCTGCGCACAGCACGACCAGGCCGCCCGCGGCCTGGAACAACTGGCGCTGGAACTGCTGGAGCGTGGCGCCGATCCGTTCGCCGCTTCGCCGGCCGGTGACCCACCGCTGTCGCTGGCGGTACGCCTGGGCTGGCTGCGCCTGCAGCAGGCCCTGCTCAAGGCCGGTGTCGATCGCGAAGCGCGCGACAGCCATGGCATGACCGCACTGCATCTGGCCACCGCCCTGGCCCGCGAAGGCGCGCTGAAGCTGCTGGTGCAGCACGGTGCCTCGCCGGAAGCACGTGCCGCCGACGGTCAGACGCCACTGGGCGTGGCGCTGTCGATCGGTCGCCGTGACCTGGCCGACTGGCTGGACTGGCGGGTGTGGCCGCTGCCGCGCCGTACCCTGCGCGAGGCCGATCTGCCGGCCGCTGCGATGGCCGGTGATGTGGACGCCGTGCGCCGCCTGATCGATCTGGGATTTGCCGTCGACGCGGTCGACGCACAGGGCTGCACCGCGCTGCTGCGTGCGGCCGGTGGTGGCCACCTGGCCGTGACCGACCTGCTGCTGGCGCGCGGTGCCGATCCGCAGCACGCCGCTGCAAGCGGTGCGACGCCGCTGTCGGCGGCGGTCAGCATGCGCCAGGTCGACATCGTTTCGGCCCTGCTCGATGCCGGCGCCAAGCTGGAACATCGCCTGCCGGGCGGGGTGACCGTGCTGATGCTGGCCTCGGCGCTGGGCCTGCCGGACATCGTCGCGCGCCTGCTCACTGCCGGTGCCGACGTGCATGCCGGTGACGCGCAGCAGCTGGGCCCGCTGCACTGTGCCGCGCTGTACGGTTTCAGTGCCCGCGACCGCTCGCGCCTGCTGGCCCTGCTCGACACCCTGCTGTTGGCGGGCGCCGAGCCGGACCAGGCCGCCGCCGGTTCGGTCACGCCGCTGCTGCTGCTGCTGGGCGCACGCGCCGAGCCGGGAACCGCCTGCGACGAGCAGGTGGTGATGGCGGCGGTGGAGCGCCTGCTGGATGAGGACGTCAGCCTGGACGTGCGCGATCCGCGCGGCTTCGGCCCGCTGCATCTGGCCGCCCTGCATGGACTGCCGCTGCTGGTGCAGCGCCTGTTGCGCGCCGGTGCCGATCCGGAAGTGCGCGACAGCCTCAACCGCAGCCCGCGCGAGATCGCGGTGATGCGCGGCTTCATCGACGTCGCTGGCGAGTTCGAACCGCGCGTGCCGGGCGTTTCGTCGATGGCGCGGTTCCTGCGCGACAACGGTTGAGCACCGGGATCGGAATCCGCAGTGGGTAGTGCCGGCCGCTGGCCGGCAACCTCCTGAGACCTCCGGGATACCGAGGCTGCCGGCCAGCGGCCGGCACTACCGGGTCCGCCATCGATCGGGTCGGTGCCAACCCTGCCCCCGGTGGGTGCCGACCGTTGGTCGGCACGCCTACTTGCCGTCGCTTTCCGCGTCGGCCTCGAACAGATGCATCAGGTCGTTGCGTGCGTCGCGCGAGGTCTGGATCACCGCTGCCTCGTCGTCGTACACCAGGTACTGGTCGCGCAGCAGCTGCTCATCGTGCTCGCGGAAGCGCTGCACATGGCGTTCGGCCACGTCCGGTGCCACGCCCAGCGCGGTCAGCACGCGCCCGCTCATCTCAAGGCTGGTGCCGAACACTTCGCGGAACGGCTCGGCCGACATGTCCATCAGGCGCCACGCATGCTGGCGGTTGCGTGCACGCGCCAGCACCGTCGCGTCCGGGTACAGCCGGCGCACCATGCGTACCGCGCGCAGGTTGGTCTCCGGGTCATCCACGGTGATCACGAACACATCGATGTGCTCGCCCCCCGCCGCACGCAGCATCTCCGGCCGGGTCGGATCGCCGTAGTACAGCTGGTTGCCGAAGCGGCGCAGGTCGGCAACGGTGTCCGGGTTCGCCTCCAGCGCCACGAACGGCACCTTCTGCGCGGTCAGCAGGCGCGCGATCACCTGGCCGAAGCGCCCCATGCCGGCGATCAGCACCTTGGGCCGGTTGTCCGGCGCCACCTTGTCAGCCTCGGCCGCCGCGCGTGGTGCGGCTTTTTCCTGGCCGAGCAGCTTGAGCAGCGCGATCATCAGCAGCGGCGTGATCGCCATCGACAGGCCGACGATCGCCACCAGCCGGTCGTGGTTGGCGTTGCCCAGCAGGTGCGCGCGCTGTGCCTCGTTGAATACCACGAAGGCAAACTCGCCGCCCAGCCACAGCACGCTGCCCAGCAGCAGCGATTGCCGCGAGCTGAGCCGGGCGACACGTCCAACCGCGTAGAGCAGGCTGAACTTGACCACCAGCAGGATGCCGACACCCGCGGCGATCAGCCACGGCTCGGCGGCGATGCGGTCCAGGTCGATGCCCATGCCCACTGCGATGAAGAACAGGCCCAGCAGCAGCCCCTTGAATGGTTCGATCTGCGCTTCCAGCTCATGCCGGAACTCCGAATCGGACAGCAGCACGCCGGCCAGGAACGCGCCGAGGCTGGGGCTGAGGCCGGCTTCCTGCATGAACCAGGCGGTGCCCAGCACCACCAGCAGGGCGGTGGCAGTGAATACTTCCGGGCTGCGGGTCCGCGCAATGATGCTGAACACCTTGCGCAGCACCGGTCGTCCGCACAGGATCACCACCGCCAGCGCACCCAGCGCCACGGCCGCATCTTCCCAGCGCAGGGTCTCGTTCTTCACTCCGCCCAGCAGCGGGATGGCCGCCAGCAGCGGGATCGCGATCAGGTCCTGGAACAGCAGGATGGCGAACCCGAGCCGGCCATGGTCGCTGTTGATCGCCTTGTGCTCGGACAGCAGCTGCAGGCCGACCGCGGTGGACGACAGCGCCAGCGCCACGCCGACCACCAGCGCGCTCTTCCACTGGAAGTGATCGAGCAGCAGCAGGCCGCCCAGCACCAGCCCGGACAACGCCACCTGCGCCGCGCCGGCGCCGAACACCGAGCGCCGCATCACCTTCAGGCGTGCCGGTGACAGCTCCAGGCCGATCACGAACAGCAGCATCACCACACCGATCTCGGCGGCACCGAGGATGCGGTCGGCGTCCTGCACGAAGCCCAGCCCGTCCGGGCCCAGCACCACGCCGGCCGCCAGGTAGCCCAGTACCGCGCCGAAGCCGAACTTCTTGAACACCGGCACGGCGATGACCGCCGCCAGCAGCAGCACCAGGGCCAGTTCCAGACCACCGCTATGCATGGGAATACCTGGTCATCGGGGGAGCCCGCTGTGCGTCCGTTCGGATGGGGGAGGGCGTGGCGAGCGCCACCACGACATTATGCGCGCCGGCCTGTGTATGCACGAGAACAACCGGCCGGGCGGCCACCCAGCGCGGGGCGCCCAGGTTGACCTGCATGGCCCACGGGTCCAGACTGCCCGCCGCTGGCGGCGCGTCCGTTGGCATACGCATCCCGGAGTCCCCAACCCATGTCCAGCGACAGTAGAAGTCGACCTCGTTCGACGCCAGCGATGGCCACCGCCTGACACCGGGACGGTTTGCCTGCGTTGGCGTTGCGCGAGGTCGCATCCCCACAAGGCAAAACCGATGAACCAGAAGCAATTGCTGCGCCCGGTGGCCGATGCCGCCGCACTGGCCGCACCGCTGGCGAACTACAACACCGCCGACGCGGTGGAATTCCTCAACACGCTGGACCTGACCCGCGCCGCGGAAACGCTGGCTGCGCTGCCGTTGCCGCGTGCAGTGAAGATGCTCGAAGCGCCGGAGCTGCACCGCAGCGGTGAGCTGGTGGCCGCGCTGCCACCCGCGCGGGCTGCGGCGCTGCTTGGCCTGATGGCCGACGACCGCGCCACCGACATCGTCCACGAGCTGGATGAGGAAGAGCGCGCGCGGTTGATCCCGCTGCTGGGCACCGACGCCCGCCAGGTCATCCAGAAGCTGCTCAGCTACCCGCCGAACACCGCCGGCGCACTGATGACCACCGAGTACGTGGCGGTGCCCGCCAGCTGGACCGTGGCGCAGACCCTGCAGCACATCCGCCAGGTCGAGCGCACCCGCGAGACGGTGTACGCGATCTACGTGCTGGAGCCGGCCAGCCAGCAGCTGCAGCAGGTGGTGACCATGCGCCGGCTGATCACCGGCCTGCCCGAGGAATCGATCCTGGACGTGGCCCAGGTCAATCCGCCGGTAACAGTGGATGCGCTGATGGACCAGGAAGAGGTGGCACGGCTGATCCGCCGCCACGACCTGCTGGCGATTCCGGTGGTCGACGCGCAGCAGCAGATGCTCGGCATCGTCACCGTGGACGACGTGCTCGATGCGCTGATCGAGGAATCCACCGAGGACGCGCACAAGTTCGGCGGCATGGAAGCGCTGGACAAGCCGTACATGCAGATCGGCTTCTTCGAGATGCTGCGCAAGCGCGCCGGCTGGCTGAGCGTGCTGTTCCTGGGCGAGATGCTGACGGCCAGCGCGATGCAGCACTACGAGGACGAACTGGCGCGCGCGGTGGTGCTGACCCTGTTCATCCCATTGATCATGAGTTCGGGTGGCAATTCCGGCTCGCAGGCCACCTCGCTGCTGATCCGCAGCCTGGCACTGCGCGAACTGCGCCTGCGCGACTGGTGGAAGGTGGCCCTGCGCGAAGTGCCGACCGGCATGGTGCTGGGCGCCATCCTCGGCTGCCTGGCCATCGTGCGCATCGTGATCTGGCAGCTGGGCGGCCTGCACGACTACGGCGAGCACTGGATCCTGCTGGCGATCACCATCGGCGCCGCGCTGGTGGGCATCGTCACCTTCGGTTCGCTGTCCGGCTCGATGCTGCCCTTCATCCTGAAGCGGCTCGGCTTCGACCCGGCCAGCGCCTCGGCCCCGTTCGTGGCCACCCTGGTGGATGTGACCGGCCTGGTGATCTACTTCAGCATCGCCGCGATGATCCTGCACGGCACGCTGCTGTAACAAAACGTGCACGCCGGGGTCGGATCCCTTCGCGCAGCGAAGGGCTCTGACCCCGGATATCCGCAGCAGGGGATCAGAGCCCTTTCCTGCGAAAAGGGGTCCGACCCCGCCTCCGACCCCATCGCCACGGAATTTGGGTACCGTAGGCGCATGAGTACCTACCACCTGCAGTCCGTGTTCCGTCCGCAGTCGGTCGCGGTGATCGGCGGCAGCCCGCGCGAGCGTTCGGCCGGGCGCGCGGTGATGCGCAACCTGCGTGGCACCGGCTTCCCCGGCAAGGTGGCGTGGATCAATCCGCGGCATGCCGAGATCGATGGCATCCGCACGGTCAAGCGGCTGAAGGACCTGGACTGGGTGCCCGACCTGGTGGTGATCACCGCACCAGCGGCGATCGTGCCGCAGGTGGTGCGCACTGCCGCCGAACGTGGCGTGCAGGCGGCGATCATCCTCACCGCGCACCTGGGCGAAGGCCCCGGTTCGTTGTCTGCACAGGTAGAGGCGGTGGCGCGCAAGCATGGCCTGCGCGTCCTCGGGCCGCATTGCCTGGGCGTGATCGCGCCGCACGCGCGGCTCAATGCCAGCATCGCCGCACATTTTCCGCAGGCCGGCGACCTCGCGCTGGTCTCCGAATCCTCGGCCATTGCCGCCGCGCTGGTGGAATGGGGCGTGGCGCGCTCGGTCGGGTTCTCCGCCGTGGTCTCGCTGGGCGATACGATGGACGTCGACTTCGGCGACCTGCTCGACTACTTCGCCACCGACTACCGTACCCGCGCCATCCTGCTCTACGTCGAGCAGATCAAGGACGCGCGCAAGTTCATGTCGGCCGCGCGCGCCGCCGCCCGCGCCAAGCCGGTGGTGGTGGTGAAGTCCGGCCGCGCCGAGCGCGTGCAGCCGGGCAGCCGCGATACCCATGTGCAGGCCCTGGCCCGCGCCGATGATGTGTACGGTGCGGCCTTCAACCGCGCCGGCCTGCTGCGCGTCGGTGCGCTGGACGAGCTGTTCACCGCCGCCGAATCACTGGGGCGGCTGGGCACCTTCCCTGGCCGCCGCCTGGCCATTCTCAGCAATGGTGGCGGCGTCGGCCGCCTTGCCGTGGACCAGCTGATCGCGCTGCGTGGCACGCTGGCCACCCTGTCCGACAGCACGGTGCAGAAGCTCGATGCGGTATTGCCACAGGGCTGGTCGCGCAGCAATCCGGTCGACATCGTGGTCGACGCCGATGGTGACCGCTATGCCGCGGCCATCGAAGCGCTGCTGGCCGACAACGAGAATGACGCGGTGATGGTGGTCAACGTGCCGACCGCGTTCACCTCATCGGCGGACGCCGCGCAGGCACTCACCCGCACGCTCGGCCTGCGCCCGCGCCACCACCGCGACAAGCCGGTGTTCGCGGTGTGGCTGGGCAACGACGACCAGGCCACCGCCACGCTCAACGCGGCGCGGGTGCCGACCTATCCGACCGAGGCCGAAGCCGTACGTGGCTTCCAGCATCTGGTGCGCTACCGCGAAGCGCAGAACGCGTTGATGGAAACGCCGCCCAGCCTGCCGCAGGACTTCAGCGTCGACACGGCCGCCGCGCGCGCACTGGTCGATGCCGCGCTGGCCAACGGCCAGCAGTGGCTGGACCCGCTGGCTACGCATGAACTGCTCAAGGCCTACGGCATTCCCTCCGCGCCGGTGATGCATGCGCGTGATGCGCACGAGGCGATGGACCTGGCGCAGCCGCTGCTGGAACGCGGTGCCACGGTCGCGCTGAAGATTCTCTCGCCGGATATTCCGCACAAGTCGGAAGTGGATGGTGTGCGCCTGAACCTGTCCACGCTGCCGGCGGTGCAGAGCGCGGCCAACGCGATCCTGTCGCGCGCACGCCAGCTGCGGCCGGATGCGCGTATCGACGGCCTGCTGGTGCAGCCGACCATCGTGCGTCCGAAGGCGCGCGAGTTGATTGTCGGCATCGCCGATGACGCGACGTTCGGCCCGGTGATCGTGGTCGGTCGCGGCGGCACTGCCGTCGAAGTGATCAACGACAAGGCGCTGGCGCTGCCGCCGCTGGACCTGCGCCTGGCCCACGAGCTGATTGGCCAGACCCGCGCCTCGCGCATCCTCAAGGCCTACGGTGACGTGCCGGCGGCTGACGAGCGCGCACTGGCGCTGGCGCTGGTGAAGCTTGCACAACTGGCCGCCGACATTCCCGAAGTGCGTACGCTGGACATCAACCCGTTGCTGGTCGACGGCAAGGGCATCCTCGCCCTCGACGCCCGCGTGGCGGTGGCGCCGTCGCGCATCCTGCACAAGGGCCGCGGCCATCCACGTTTCTCGGTGTTCCCGTACCCGAAGGAGTGGGAGCGCACCATCGAACTGTCCGATGGCGGCCGCGCCTTCGTGCGCCCGGTGCGGCCGGAGGACGACGCGCTGTTCCGTGCGTTCTTCGCCCGCGTCAGCGACGAGGACCTGCGCCTGCGCTTCTTCCAGTCGGTGAAGCACTTCAGCCACGAGTTCATCGCGCGCCTGACCCAGCTCGACTACGCGCGCTCGATTGCGCTGGTGGCGATCGAACCGCGCAGCGGCGAGATGCTGGGCGCGGTGCGCCTGCATGCCGATGCGGATTACCACCGTGGCGAGTACGGCATCCTGATCCGCTCGGACCTGAAGGGCCACGGCATCGGCTGGCGGCTGATGGCGATCATGATCGAGTACGCCAAGTGGCTGGGGCTGGACGTGGTCGAAGGCCAGGTGCTGCGCGAGAACAGCACCATGCTGGCGATGTGCCAGAGCCTGGGCTTCAAGACGAAGCTGGACCCGGACGACCCGACGGTGATGATGGTGACCCTGCCGGTGCAGCAGGTCGAGGTACCCGACGTCCCGCCGGTGGCCTGATTCCTGTAGAGCCGAGCCTACGCTCGGCTGCCTTGCATCACACGGGCACGCCTGAGCCGGGCATGGGCTCGGCTCTACAGCTTCAACGCGTGGGTTCCACCACCACCGCCGTGCCGTAGCACAGCACCTCGGTCAGCCCGGTCATCACATCGGTGGCGTCGTAGCGCATGCCGATGATCGCGTTGGCACCCAGCTGCCGTGCATGCTTGACCATGTCGCGGTAGGTTTCCTCGCGGGCCTGTTCGCACAGTTCGGTATAGATGGTGATGTTGCCACCGAAGAGCGTCTGGATACCGCCGAGGAAGTTGCCGACGATCGAGCGCGAGCGCACGGTGATGCCGCGCACCACACCGAGGTTGCGCACGACGCGGTGCCCAGGCAGCTCGAAGGCGGTGGTGACCAGCGCATCATCGAAGCGGAGCGCGGGTGGGGTGGGGGTGCCGCTGTTGTAGGGGTCTGCCATGGTCGCGTCCGTATCGCTGCCTTCTGAGAGTCGAGCCATGCTCGACGGGCCGTGCAGCAGTCGAGCATGGCGCGACTCTACAACGCAACCGCCTGTTGCGGCATGGTTCCGTCACCGTGCTGGCGCGACAATACCCCCATGACCGACCGTATTCCCCTGCTGCTGCTGCCCGGCCTGCTCAACGATGCCGAGCTGTGGCGCGCGCAGCTGGCCGACCTGGCCGACATCGCCGACTGCACAGTAGGCGACCAGACCCGTGGCGAGACCCTGCAGGCGGTGGCCGAGGACGTACTCGCACAGGCACCGGAGCGCTTTGCGCTGGCCGGTTTCTCATTGGGCGGCTTCGTCGCCCAGCAGATCCTGCGCATTGCGCCGGAGCGCGTGCTGCAGCTGGCGCTGATCGATACCTCGATCCACGCCGATTCACCGGAACGTGCCGAGCAGCGCCGCAGCCAACGTGCCAGCGTGCGCCTGCCGGGGAAGTTCCACGGCTTCGGCGATGTGCTGATGCGCAGCTACATCGATGCGTCGCGGCTGGATGACTACGTGCTGGTGCAGCGCGTGCGCGACATGACCGCCCGCCTGGGCGCGGACGTGTTCCTGCGCCAGAGCGCGCTGGAACGCCGCGATGGCCATGATGTGCTGGCCGGCTACCGCGATCCGCTGCTGATCGTGTGCGGCGCGAACGATCGCATCACGCCGCTGGCGGTGAGCGAGGAAATGCACGCGATGGTGCCGCACTCGCAGCTGGTGGTGGTGCCCGACTGCGGGCACCTGGCACCGATGGAGAAACCGGACGAGGTCAGTGCGGCGATGCGTGGGTGGTTGCTGCAGGGCAGGGGATGATCCCCGCCATCTCGTAGGTGCCGACCTTGGTCGGCACGGTGTTCCAACGATCGATCAGGGCTCAGTGCCGACCAAGGTCGGCACCTACCTGTAGAGCCGAGCCATGCTCGGTTCCGGAGAGGCAGCAGCCGAGCGTGCGCTCGGCTCTACAGCACCACTGCCTCAATCCCAGGCCGGCGCGATGCCTTCCGGGTTGGCCAGGCGATGGCCGCGGTCGAGCTTGGCGATCTGTGCCATGTCTTCGTCGGTCAGGCGGATCGCTGCTGCTTCCAGGTTGCTCGCCAGGTTCTCGCGCTTGGTCGAGGACGGAATGACCGAGAAACCCTGCTGCAGCGCCCAGGCCAGCGCGACCTGCGCCGGCGTGGCCTGGTGGCGTCCGGCAATGGCCTGGATCACCGGGTCCTTGATCACCTCGCCGTAGGCCAGGCTCATGTAGGCGGTGATGTGGATGCCGTTGTCCTGCAGGAACTTCACCAGCAGGCGATTCTGCAGGTAGGGGTGGATTTCGATCTGGTTGGTGGCAATGGCACCGGCGCCGAGGATGCCGATCGCCTTGCGGGTCTGCGCGATGGTGAAGTTGGAGATGCCGATCTCGCGGGTCAGGCCCTGCGCCTTGGCTTCAGCCAGTGCGGCCAGGTACTCCTCCATCGGCACGTCGACCTTGTCGTTCGGCGATGGCCAGTGGATCAGCGCCAGGTCGACGTACTCGGTTCGCAGCTTTTCCAGGCTGGTGCGCAGGCTGGCCAGCAGCGCATCGCGCTTGAACGCGGTGATCCAGACCTTGGTGGTCAGGTAGATGTCGTCGCGCGGCACGCCGGAATCGGCGATGGCCTGGCCGACCTCGGCTTCGTTGCCGTAGATCTGCGCGGTATCGATGGCGCGGTAGCCGACCGCCAGCGCGTTGCGCACGGAGTCGATCACGGTCTGGTCTTTCAGGCGGAAGGTACCGAGACCGAAGGCGGGGACAGTCATGGGGGCTCCAGCAGAGGGGGAGGGAGGCGGGAATATCCACGAAAGGGTAGGCCAGCGGCCGTGTGCATGCCGGCAACGGTGCATTGCATCGACGTGTACGACGGCAGGTGGTGGTGGGTGCGGACCGTTGGTCCGCACTGTTCATGCCGCCACCCGTGCAGCGTTGGACGCTGCCGGCCAGCGGCCGGCACTCCCCCTGTCTGCGCTCGACGGTAGTGCCGGCCGCTGGCCGGCAACCGGATCAATCAAGCCGCGCGTGCCAGCCCGCCCTTCGCCGCCGCCGTGGTCGACAGGTCGAACACATCCACCGCATCGATCAGGCGGTTGGCCTGCTGCTCCAGGCTGCGCGCGGCGGCGCTGGCTTCTTCCACCAGCGCGGCGTTCTGCTGGGTCGTGCCGTCCATCTGGATCACGGTCTGGCTGACCTGTTCGATGCCCGCGCTCTGCTCCTGCGAGGCCGCGGAGATCTCGGCCATGATGTCGGTCACGCGCTGCACCGATGCAACGATCTCGGCCATGGTGTCGCCTGCCTCGCGCACGCGCTGTGCGCCATGGCCAACCTGTTCCACCGAGGCTTCGATCAGTGACTTGATCTCCTTCGCGGCTGCCGCCGAGCGCTGCGCCAGCGTACGCACTTCGCTGGCGACCACCGCGAAGCCGCGGCCCTGTTCGCCGGCGCGTGCCGCTTCCACCGCGGCATTCAGCGCCAGGATGTTGGTCTGGAACGCGATGCCATCGATGACGCTGATGATCTCGGCGATCTGCCGCGACGAGGTCTCGATCGCGCCCATCGTCGCCACCACCTGGCCGACCACGCTGCCACCGTGCGAGGCGACCGTATGGGCGCCGATCGCCAGCTGGTTGGCCTGGCGCGCATGTTCGGCGTTCTGGCGCACGGTGGAGGTCAGCTCCTCCATCGATGCCGCCGTCTCCTCCAGGTTGGCCGCCTGCTGCTCGGTGCGGCGCGACAGGTCATTGTTGCCGGCGGCGATCTCCGCGGCGGCGGTGTGGATGTTGCCGGAGGTGTGCTTGATGTCGGTGACGATGGTCGCCAGCTGCGTGGCGGTGGTATTGGCATCGCCGGCGATACGGGCGAACACCCCCTGGAAATCACCGTGCATGCGCGCGCCGAGACGGCCATCGGCGATCGCGCGCAGCATCGTCGAGACTTCGCCGAGGTTCAGTTCGGTAGTCTGCATCAGGCGGTTCAGGCCTTCGACCATTGCACGGAAATCATGCTCGAAGCGGGCACTGTCGCCGCGCTGGCTGAAGTCTCCCGCGCCGGCAGCTTCGGCCAGGCGGCGGATCTCGCCATTGATCAGGCCGAGGTTGTGCTTGGCCATGTCCAGCGCTTCGGTGATCACCGCCTTCTCGCCGGGCAGGCGTTCCATGTCCTGGCTGAGGTCGCCGACCGCGTAGCGGCCCATGATCGAGATCGCGCGCATCTTCACCCGGATGTGCGCATCGACCAGTGCGTTGCAGTCGGCCACCATGGTGCCGAACGCGCCGGGGAAGGCAGCGGCGTCCATGCGATGGCTGATGGTGCCGGCTTCGTGCGCCTGCGCCATCGCGGCCTGTGCATCCAGCACGCTGCGCAGCGTGGATTGCACCGCCTGCATGGCCTGCGCGAGGCGACCGATCTCGTCGCGGCTGCGCACCTGTACGGCGTGCTGCAGGTCACCGGCGGCCACCGCGCGCGCCGCTGCTTCCACTGCCAGCACCGGCTGCACCACCGCACGCCGCAGCCACCAGGCCAGACCGATCAGCAGCAGCACGGCGGCCAACACGGTCAGCGCCGCGCACAGCAGCAGGGTCTGCCGGGCCTGCTGCGAACGTGCCGCCAGCGCCGCTTCAGCCACCTGCGTGGCGTGCGTGCTCAGCGCATCCAGAGCCATCGCCACCGGGCGATCCTTGCCGCGCACCAGGTTGTCGCCGGCCGCGGGATCGTAGCCGGCCGCGGCAAATGCCTGCAGCGCCGCGTGATAGTCCTGCTGCAGCTGCGCGTGCAGGCCAACGAACGCCTGCGCCAGCTCACGCGTGCGCGGGTCCGGGCTGGTGGCCAGACCCTTGGCCAGTTGCCCGACCAGGCGGCCTTCGCTGTCGAAGCCATCCAGGTGGCGTTGGCGCAGCGCATCGTCGTGCCCGCGCAGCAGCACGTTCTTCCATTCCTGCACCTGGCCACGGAACTCACGCTGCAGGCGTTCGGCATCGCGGCTGTGCGCGACTTCGGGCGGGACCTCGGTGGACAACTTCAACCAGGCGGAGGCCAGGCCTGCCAGCGCGCACAGCAGGACCACGGCCAAGCCAACAGAAACCGCGCCGAGCAGCTTGGACTGCAGGCGCGGAGCACGGACAGACGCATTCATCGGGAAGCACTCTCGGGAAGGGGTAATGCGGTATCGACCCGCTACGCTTCCGCTGAAGTGCGACGAACATCACATTAGCGTTTCGTTTAGTGATGTGAAGGAAGTGTTTCATAGGACAAATGTGTCCATATGGAACAAATGCGGACCCTGGACAGGGGATATAAATGTAACTAATGTAGTTACATGAAATCCGCGAACCCGCTCTCTGACGCCCTGCACGTGATGGCGCATCTGGTCGGCCAGGATGGCCCGCGCACCTCCGGGCAGCTGGCGTCCTGCCTGCCGACCCATCCGGTGGTGATCCGCCGTCTGCTGGCGCAGCTGCACAAGGCCAGCTTGGTACGCAGCACCCGCGGTCATGGCGGTGGCAGCCAGCTGGCCCGCGACGCTGCAACGATCACCCTGCATGACATCTATCTGGCCGTGGGCGCACCACCGCTGGTGCAGGTCGGCGCCCGCGACGCCGGCGGCGGCTGCCCGATCCAGCAGCTGGTCAACAGCGCGCTGCTGGAGGGGGCACGCGAGGCACAGCGGTTGCTGGAGGCGCGCCTGCGGGCGACCACGCTGGACCAGCTCGGCGCCGACTTCGCCCGCCATCTCGCCCATCACCGTTCCCTGGAAGGTCCTCATGAATCCTGATGTGCTCATCGTCGGCGGCAGCTACGCCGGCATTGCCGCCGGCCTGATCCTGGCCCGCGCCCGGCGGCCGGTCACCGTCATCGACGCCGGCTCGCCGCGCAACCGCTTCGCCAGCCATTCGCACGGGGTGCCAGGGCTGGATGGCATCAGCGGCGCCGAGCTGCTGAAGACCGCGCGCCAGCAGCTGCTGGATTACCCCAGCGTGCGCTGGGTGCATGCCGAGGCTGTGCAGGCCAACGCCAGCGCAGAGGGCGTGGAAGTACGTACCGCCGATGGCCAGGTGCTGGCCGCGCGCAAGCTGCTGCTGGCCAGCGGTATCGCCGACCAGCTGCCGGAACTGCCCGGGCTGGCCGCGCGCTGGGGCAGCACCGTGCTGCACTGCCCCTACTGCCATGGTTACGAAGTGGGTGGCGGCGCCATCGGCCTGCTTGGCGGCCATCCGATGTCCGCCGGCAAGGCGCCGCTGTTTGCCGACTGGGGCAATGTCACCTTCTTCAGCATGGGACGGGACATCACTGATGAGGAACGCGCTGCCATGCAGCAGCGCGGCGTGCAGATCGAGACCTCGCCGGTGCTGGGCGTGCAGGGCGACCAGCCGACCTGGCTGGAAGTGGAGCTGGCCGATGGCCGCCGCATCGCCCAGCGTGCGCTGTTCGTACCGGCCACCCAGGCGATGGCCACGCCATTGGTGCAGCAGCTTGGCTGCACCTTGGTCGAGAGCCCGCTGGGGGTGCTGATCGAGGTCGACATGATGAAGCAGACCTCGGTGCCGAACGTGTATGCCGCAGGCGATGCGACGACGGTCGGCAACATCACCCTGGCCATGGCCGAAGGCGTGCGCGCGGGCATCGGCGTGCATCATGCGCTGGTGGCCGAAGACAGCGTGCCGCGCTGAATGTGCCGGGGTCAGATCCCTTTCGCAGAAAGCGATCTGACCCCCGACGCGACGTGCTGCTCTGGTAGAGGCCGGCCTTGGCCGGCACCGCTCCGTTACCCCTTCACGCACAGCACCTGGCGCAGGGTGTGCACCACCTCGACCAGGTCCAGCTGCGCTGCCATCACATCGTCGATCGACTTGTACGCGGCCGGTGACTCGTCCAGCACGCCGCTGTCCTTGCGGCATTCCACGTGCGCGGTGGCCTCGCGGTGCTGGGCCAGCGTGATCTGCTGGCGCGCCGTGCCACGGCTCATCACCCGGCCGGCACCGTGGCTGCAGCTGTGGAAGCTGTCGGCGTTGCCCTTGCCGCGCACGATGTAGCTGCGCGTGCCCATGCTGCCGGGAATGATGCCCAGCTCGCCTTCGCGCGCACTCACCGCCCCCTTCCGGGTCACCAGCAGTTCCTGGCCGTGGTGCGTCTCCTTCTGCACGTAGTTGTGGTGGCAGTTCACCGCCATCGCTGCCAGCTGGAACTTCGGCAAGCGGTGGCGCATCTCGGCCAGCACGCGCGACATCATCGCCTCGCGGTTCTGCCGGGCGTAGTCCTGCGCCCACGACACGGCTTCGACGTAGTCATCGAACAGCGGCTCGCCTTCCATGAAGAACGCCAGGTCCTTGTCCGGCAGGTGGAAGCCGAGCACGCGCCGGGCCAGTTCCTCGCGCGCCTTCTCGATGAAGTAGGTGCCGATCAGGTTGCCGGTGCCGCGCGATCCGCTGTGCAGCATCACCCACACCGTGTCCGTCTCGTCCAGGCACAGTTCGATGAAGTGGTTGCCACCACCCAGCGTACCCAGCTGGCGGTCGAGCTTGTCGGTGCGGATTCTGCGATGCTTGTCCTTGATCTTCTCCAAGCCGACGGCCAGCCCGGACTGCACCAGCCGGGTGTGGATGCTGTCGGGCATGCGGTGATGCTCGCCGCCGCGCCCGTTGCCGACCGGAATGCTGCGCTCGATGCTGTTGCGCAGCTGCCGCAGGTCGTCGGGCAGGTCGTTGGCGCGCAGCGTGGTGCGTACCGCCGCCATGCCGCAGCCGATGTCGACGCCGACCGCGGCCGGGATGATCGCACCGCGGGTCGGGATCACCGAGCCGACGGTCGCGCCCTTGCCCAGGTGCACGTCCGGCATCACGGCCACCCACGGCCCGACGAACGGGATCGCGGCGATGTTGCGCAGCTGCTCATGCGCCTGCGCTTCCAGCGGCACACCGTTGACCCAGCCCTTGATCGGCGTGGTGCCCTCGGCGTGCAGCCATTGATAGTTGTGTTGAGTGTCCATGTCTTCGTGTATGTCCTTGATGGGCCGGCGGCGCGTCCCTGCGCCGCCGCTGCCCCCTACCTGATCGTCACCAGCTGCTTCAGCACGCCATCCAGGCCGCCGAATACGGTGAGCGTGTCGATCTTCTCGGTGACCTTCTCCAGTGCCTCCAGCTCCTTCAAGCGCATCAGCACCGGGTTGTCCTCGATCAGCTTTGCGGTGTTGAGCTGCGAACGCGTGGCGTTGGCCTCCTCGCGTCGACGGATCACGCTGGCCTGGGCCTGCTTCTCGGCCAGCACCACGCCATTGAGGATCTCCTTCATCTCGCCCGGCAGGATCACGTCCTTGATGCCCACGCCGAGCAGCCGCACGCCGTGGCCCTCGATCGCGGCCTGCACATGGGCGGCGATCTCGCCGTCCAGCGCCGCCTTGTCGCCCAGCAGCTCGTCCAGGCTGCGCGCGGCAATCGCCTGGCGCAGGCCGAACTGCAGCTGCCGGTAGACGAACTCATCGGCATTGCTGAGCGTGCGGTGTGCACGCACCGGGTCGATCACCTGCACGGTCGCGGCCAGGTTCACCCGCAGGGTCACCTTGTCGCGGCTGAGCAGCTCCTGGCCGGACACGTCCAGCGAACGTGCACGCAGTTCCACGCGCTCCACCGACACGTTGCCGTTGAAGTTCCAGAACGCGTGCAGGCCGGCGTCCAGCGTCTGCCGCAGCGTGCCATCGATGAACAGCAGGCCGACCGACTCGCTTGGCACGGTGCTGATCACCGCCACACGCGGCAGCACGCCCAGCTGGCCCAGGCGTTGCTGCACGTCCGCCGGGATGCGCGGCTCGTCACCCAGCGCCATCACGCGTACCTGGGTGTCGACCGAACCCCGCCAGTACAGGCGGCGGCTGCCCGGCGGCAGCACTTCATCGATGCGGCCGTTGCGCAGCAACAGGCCGACTTCGGTGGCGCTGACATTGGCCAGCACGAAGTGGGTGTCCAGCGTCGCGCCCAGTGCCTCGATCAGGCTGTCCTGGTCGCTGCCGGTATAGGCCGCGCCCTTCGATGCGGTGTGGATGTCCACGTGCGGGCGGCCGCCGAACGGCGACAGGCGGTGCACGCCCGGCAGCAGCATCTGCTGGAAACGACGGTTGCGATACACCAGGCCGCGCTCGCCGTCGCCGATCACGACCTTGATGGTCCAGAACATGGGAGTCTCTCCTTGTATGGCTCTGGTGGTTCGACCCGTTGCGGATGAATCGCCATGACCCGGGTCGATCAGGTCGTGGCGCGGCCGCCTGCACACCACGTGCAGGCAGCGGAAGAGGGCGGCCATCGGCGGACGGTCCGCGCGCGGAGCCTTCGGTGCGCCGGCAGTGCTGCCATCGCCGTTCCCGGCAGGCAGCACCGGGGCGGAACGTGGCTGGCAGTGGCGGCGGGCCGGGGCCCGGCGTGCGGTCCGTTGCCTTCCACGCCCCGCCCGAAGGCGATGGCGGTGGACGGCGACGATGGCCGCTGGGGCTTGCGCCCCGGGTGTTGCTTCAAGTCATGACGTGACAGGTCATGTGGTTTGGAGTGGGAGTCGAACCCACGACAGACGGAATCAGGATCCGTTGCTCTACCCTGCTGAGCTATCCAGTTGGGGACCGCGCGGAATCGAACCGCGTACCGGCGAACCGGCGCCTGCCTCCAGCAGGCGATCCAGGCGATGGCATGTCCGCGACCTCCGGCATACGCCACGGCAACGCCGCGCGCACCAGCCCGTGATGGAAACGGGACCGTTGGAGAATCGAGGGTGCAGGCCACCGACATTATCGACGAGCGATAATGTTTTGATGCGATGCAGATAATGTCCTGGCGCAGCCGATCGCGCGAAGTAAATCCTTCGGCGGGGCGGGAGAAACCTGGGTCAGTGAGCGGCGGGTTGCCGCGCGGGGTGCAGTTCTGGCATCGCGGGTCCTTGTGCCGACGCAAACGAAAACGCCCCCGGGACTTGCGTTCCGAGGGCGTCGTCAGGCATCGGAGATCGGGGGGGCCGATCTCCGCAGGGCGGGTATCAGGCCGTTGTCAGCTGGTCTTCCTTGCCGAACGCGCGCGCCAGCCCGTCCATGCGCAGGCATGGCAGCAGTTTGGCGATGGCGACGGAATGCGCGTTCAAGGGAAGTTTCCAGTGGTTGTTGAAACGAGGTGCGCACGATAAACCACGATTTAGTCGCGTGCAACCATTTTGTTCAATTGTTTTCTTCGGCACGTGGGCAATGCCGGCCAGCGGCCGGCACTACCGGGCCTCACGCTTCGGCGCTGGCGGCATCCAGCTGCGCGACATCCTGCACGCTCAGCGACACGTTGGCCGCTGCCAGCAGATCGTGCAGCTGTTCGACGCTGGTGGCGCTGACGATCGGCGCGGTGATCGACGGCCGCGCGATCTGCCATGCCAGTGCGATCTGTGCGGCGCTGGCATTGTGCTTGCTGGCCACGTCATCCAGCGCCTGCAGGATGCGCAGGCCGCGCGGGTTCAGATAGCGCTTCACCACCGTTTCGCCACGTGCCGGGCTCTTGGCCGCATCGGCCGGTGTGCGGTACTTGCCGCTGAGGAAGCCACTGGCCAGGGCGTAGTAGCCGATCACGCCGATCTGTTCGCGCTGCACCAGCGGTTCCAGCTCCTTCTCGTAGCCGGCACGGTCGTACAGGTTGTACTCCGGCTGCAGGGTTTCGTAACGCGGCAGCTTGTAGTCGGTGGACACCTTCAGCGCATCGGCCAGGCGCGTGGCGCTGTAGTTGGAGGCACCGATGGCGCGCACCTTGCCGGCTTCGATCAGGCGGCCGAACGCGGCCAGGGTCGCTTCCAGTGGCGTCGACTCATCATCCTCGTGGGCCTGGTACAGATCGATCACGTCGGTCTGCAGGCGGCGCAGCGAATCCTCGACGGCCGCATTGATGTTGTCCGGGGTCAGGCCGGGGCGTTCGGCCCATTTGGCCACCTTGGTCGCCAGCACCACCTTGTCGCGCTTTCCGCTGCGCGCGAACCATTTGCCGATCAGCGTTTCCGATTCGCCGCCGGCGTTGCCCGGCACCCAGGCCGAATACACATCGGCGGTGTCGACCAGGTTGAAGCCGGCGTCGACGAAGGCATCGAGCAGGGCGAAGCTGGCCTTCTCATCGGCGCTCCAGCCGAACACGTTGCCACCGAAGGCGAGCGGACGTACATGCAGGCCGGAACGGCCCAGTTCGCGGGTTGCCGTCATGGGCACGGACTCCTTGGGGGAAGTGCTCCAGAATAGAACGCGTAGTGTGACCGTGCTGCGGCGGCGACCACAAAACAGTGTTCCGCGATACGCACGCGGCTAACGTTTTGTGAACACCTGGGGCGCCGCGGCTGCTAGTCTCGCCGCATCTTCCGCTGGAGTCGCTCCGATGATGCCTGCTTCGTCCCTGCGTGGTTGCCGCCTGCTGCTTGCTTCGGCCCTGCTTGCCGCTGTTCCCGCGTTTGCCGCACCGGCCACGGTCGCGCCGGCGAAGATCCAGGTGTCGCCGGCCATCGACGCGGCGGTGAAGGCGCCCACCCGCGATGCCAACAACGTCAAGCGCGACGGTTTCCGCCACCCGGCGCAGACGCTGTCGTTCTTCAAGGTGACGCCGGAAAAGACCGTCATCGAGATCACCCCCGGCAACGGCTGGTACTCGGAGATCCTGGCGCCGCTGCTGCACGACAAGGGCCACTACGTTGCTGCGGTGGTCGATCCGATGGCGGTGCCCGAAGGCCGCGGCCGTGACTACCAGCAGCGCAGCCGCGACAGCCTGGAAAGGAAGTACGCCGCTGCACCGGCACAGTTCGGCAAGACTGCCGTGGTGGCCTACGATCCGGCCAAGCCGGTGTTCGGCCCGGCCGGTTCAGCCGATGTGGTGCTGACCTTCCGCAACGTGCACAACTGGCGCAAGGCCGGCCAGGCGCAGGGCATGTTCCAGGGCTTCTTCAACGTGCTCAAGCCGGGCGGCGTGCTGGGCGTGGTCGAGCACCGCGCCAAGGCCGACGTGGCTGACGACGATGACACCGGCTATGTCGGCCAGCAGCAGGTGATCGCGATGGCCGAGGCCGCCGGCTTCAAGCTGGACGCGCGCAGTGAGGTCAACGCCAACCCGCGCGACACCAAGGACCACCCGAACGGCGTGTGGACGCTGCCGCCGACCAACCAGCACGACAAGGCCGATGATGCGAAGTACCAGGCGATCGGCGAAAGCGACCGCATGACCCTGCGCTTCATCAAGCCGTAAGAGGGGTGCCGGGCTGGCGCATGCTGACTCTGTAGAGCCGAGCCCATGCTCGGCTGCTGTTGCGTTCCGCCGTGCTGTGCGCGATGAGCCGAGCATGGGCTCGGCTCTACAGCCGAGTGGCGCGTGGCGCGGCATGGGACAATGCGCCACCCGCTGACTGCCGTGCCCGCAATGCTGATCGCCTTCAACAAGCCCTTCAACGTGCTCTGCCAGTTCACCGACCGCAGCGTACCGCCGCGTCCGACGCTGGCCGGGTTCGGCCTGCCGCCGCGCGTGTATGCCGCCGGTCGCCTGGACCATGACAGCGAAGGCCTGCTGCTGCTGACGGATAACGGCATGCTGGCGCACACGTTGACCGACCCGAAGCACAAGGCCGACAAGACCTACTGGGTGCAGGTGGAAGGCACGCCCAGCGATGAGCAGCTGCAACGGTTGCGCGATGGGGTGGAGCTGAATGACGGGCCGACCTTGCCGGCGAAGATCGAGCGCCTCGATCCGGCGCCGTCGCTGTGGACACGCGATCCGCCGGTGCGCTTCCGCAAGACCGTGCCCGATGCCTGGCTGGCGATCACGATCCGCGAGGGCCGCAACCGCCAGGTGCGGCGGATGACCGCGGCAGTGAACCTGCCAACGCTGCGGCTGGTGCGGGTGGCGATGGGGCCCTACCGGCTGGACGACCTGCAGCCGGGGCAGTGGCGGCAGATCGGTTGAAACAGAAAGGGCCGGATACCTCGCGGCATCCGGCCCTCTCGTAGCTGGTAGGGTCAGAGCCCTTCCTGCGGAAGGGGTCTGACCCGGGCAGCTTCACGCGTCGCTGCCGATATCGCTGTGCTCGTCCACCACGGTGTCGTTGCGGCGGTCGCGTGCGTGGATGCGCTGCGCCTGCCCATTCACCACGTGGCCATTGGCAGCCTTCTTCTTCTGCTGCTTGCGGTACAGCGCATAGCCGAGCAGGCCGACGCCGACGGCAGCCGCGGCAATGGTCACGGCCGGGTTGCGGCGGGCGAACTTGGTGGCGACCTTGCCGCCGGTCTTCACTGCGCCGAGGGCGGCGCCGGTCTTGATCCAGTCCGCGTTGCGCAGGCTGCCACCGGCGCTCTTCAGGCCATCGCCGGCGGTGTGGGCCAGCTCCAGGGCGCGCTCCAGAGCGCGGTCGGTGATTACGGTCAGCTTGCTCATGCGGGGGTCCTTTGCCTCGGGTCGAAGTCCAGTGTCGCGTGTTGCCCGTAAACGGTATGTCAGTCGGGGACGCACGTGGTGTGACTTTACCGCAGCCATTCAGGATCAGGCAGGCTCCGCACCCGGTAGTGCCGGCCGCTGGCCGGCAATGCTCTCCGCCTGGTGCCAGGGGGCTGCCGGCCAGCGGCCGGCACTACCAATCAGGTTCCGCGCGGCTTGGCCCGGTGCGTGGCCGTCGCCGTCCACGGATCATCCGGCCATGGGTGGCGCGGGTAACGGCCCTTCATCTCCTTTTTCACTTCGGCGTAGGTGCTTTCCCAGAAGTTGCGCAGATCCTGGGTGACCTGCAGCGGGCGGCCGCCGGGGGAGAGCAGGTGCAGGGTCAGCGGCACGCGGCCATCGGCGATGCGCGGCGTGTCGGCCAGGCCGAACAGTTCCTGCAGCTTCACCGCCAGCACCGGCGGCAGCGGATCGCCGCTCTCGCTGTCCAGCGCATAGGTGATCGGCCGCTCCAGTCCGGACGGCACGGTGATGCGGGTCGGCGCATGACGCTCGACCAACTGCCGTTGTGACCACTCCAGTGGCGATTTCAGCGCTTCGCCGAAGCTGGATTCATCCAGCGCATCCAGTCGCGTCCTGCCGGCGAACGCGGGCTGCAGCCATTGTGCGCGCGTGGCCAGCAGGGCATCGTCGCTGCAGTCGGGCAGGCCGAGCTCGGGCATCCAGCGCCGCAGCGATTCCACCCGTGCCTGCCACTGGCGCAGGCCCTCGGTCCACGGCAGCGCCTGCAGGCCGAGCTCGGCCACCGCATCGGTCAGCGCCTGCGCGGCGTGCTGCGGATCGACCCGGCCGGCCGAGCGGCTGTCCAGCACGATCCGGTCGAAACGGGTCTCGCGCAGCGCCACCAGGGCGCGTCGCTCGCTGTCCCAGCGCACCACGTCTTCGGTGACGAAGCGCTCCGGCCATGCCTTGCGCAGCTGGCCTTCATCCACCGGTGCGGCACGCAGCAGCAGCGCATCGCGCGCCTCGAAGCGCAGTTCGCTGGCCACCAGCCACGGCTCACCGCGCAGGTCACTCAGTTCGTGCAGGCGCGCGCTGCGGCCATTGGCCAGCAGGTAGCGCAGCGGATCGCCGGGATGCTGGAAACCGATCCGGTCGGGAAAGGCGTGTGCAAGCAGATCGCCCAGTTCGTGCGCCTCGATGCTGGCCGGCGGCGTAGCCTCGCAGCGCAGGCGGCGACGCCACTGCTTGGCGGCGGCATCAATGGCGGCCAGCCCGCTGCGGTTGGCATCGCCCGGCGCGCGGCCAGTGCGGAACGCGGCCAGTGCGCGCCAGCGGGCCGCCAGCGCGTCACCGCCCTGGCGCAGCGGGTCGCGCGCTTCCAGCAGGGCGGCCAGATCGGCGGCCAGCGCCTGCGCGCGGGCATCGGGCGCTGCCAGCAGCATCGCCGCCATCCGCGGGTGCGTACCCAGCGCCAGTACACGGCGCCCGAGTGCGGTGATCGCGCCCGAGTCCGACAGTGCACCCAGGCGTTGCAGCAGCTCGCGCGCCGCACCCATCGGGCCGGCCGGTGGCGGGTCGAGGAAGCGCAGGTCGCTGCTGCCCCACGCGGCCAGTTCCAGCGCCAGTCCGGCCAGTTCCACCTGGTCGATCTCCGCGCGGCGCTGCGGCTCCAGCCGCTGCGACTGCGGCCACAGCCGCCAGGCCACGCCCTCGGCCACGCGACCGGCACGGCCCGCGCGCTGGTCGGCCGACGCCTGCGCGATGGCCACCACGTCCAGCCGGGTGAAGCCGCTGTTGGGGTCGTAGCGCGGCTCGCGCGCCTGGCCGCTGTCGATCACCACGCGCACGCCGGGCAGGGTCACCGACGACTCGGCCACGTTGGTCGCCAGCACCACGCGACGGCGGCCATCGCTGGCGGCCTGCAACACGCGCGCCTGTTGTTCGACCGGCAGCTCGCCATGCAGCGCCAGCACCTCGACGTTGCCATCGAGTGACTCCTGCAGGCCGGCCTGGACGCGCGCGATCTCGCGCTGGCCGGGCAGGAACACCAGCAGGTCACCGGGGTGCTCGGCCAGTGCCTGCTGCACCGCGCGGCGCACCTGCAGTTCCAGGGCTTCATCGCGGCGCGCCGGGAAGTGGCTGATCGCCACCGGATAACTGCGGCCCTCGCTGCTCAGCCGCGGCGCATCGAGGAAGCGTGCCAGCCGCTCGCCGTCCAGCGTGGCCGACATCACCACCAGGCGCAGGTCGTCGCGCAGCTGCGCCTGCACGTCCAGCGCCAGCGCCAGGCCCAGATCCCCACTGAGATGGCGCTCGTGGAATTCATCGAACAGGATCGCGCCGACGGTTTCCAGCATCGGGTCGTCCTGCAGCATCCGGGTCAGGATGCCCTCGGTGACCACCTCGATGCGGGTGCGCGCGGATACCTTGTTCTCGAAGCGGATGCGGTAGCCGACCGTGCCGCCGACCTCCTCACCCAGCTGCCGTGCCATGAACAGCGCCGCGCTGCGCGCGGCGACCCGGCGTGGTTCCAGCAGAATGATCTTGCGGCCCTGCAGCCACGGCGCGTCGAGCAGCGCCAGCGGCACCTGGGTGGTCTTGCCGGCACCGGGCGGGGCCTCCAGCACCAGCCGTGGTTGCACGGCCAGCTGCTGCTGGATCTGCGGCAGCAGCGGGGAAATCGGGAAGAGCGGGGCGTTCATATGCAAAGGATAAGGGGCCACGGCAGGCGCAGGTACAATGCGCGGGCACTTTTCCCCCGCGATGACCATGCACCTGATCGATATCGGCGCCAACCTGACCCACGACTCCTTCGACCGCGACCGCGATGCCGTGCTGGACCGCGCGCGCCAGGCCGGCGTGGTGCAGATGGTCATCACCGGTGCCAGCCGCGAGCACTCGCCACTGGCCCTGCAGTTGGCCCAGCAGCACCCCGGCTTCCTGTACGCCACCGCCGGCGTGCACCCGCACCACGCGGTGGAATACACCGAGGAATGCGATGCCGAAATGCGCGCGCTGCATGCCCACCCGGAAGTAGTGGCGGTGGGGGAGTGCGGGCTGGACTACTTCCGCGATTTCTCGCCGCGCCCGGCCCAGCACCGCGCGTTCGAGCGCCAGCTGCAGCTGGCCGCGGACAATGGCAAGCCCCTGTTCCTGCACCAGCGCGATGCGCATGCCGATTTCATGGCACAGATGAAGAACTTCGAAGGCCGCATCGGCCCGGCGGTGGTGCATTGCTTCACCGGTGAGCGTGACGAGCTGTTCGACTACCTGGACCAGGACTGGTACATCGGCATCACCGGCTGGCTGTGCGACGAGCGCCGTGGCGCGCACCTGCGCGAACTGGTGAAGAACATCCCGGCCAACCGCCTGATGATCGAGACCGACGCACCGTACCTGCTGCCGCGCACGCTGAAGCCGATGCCGAAGGACCGCCGCAACGAACCGATGTTCCTGTCGCACATCGTGGAAGAACTGGCGCGTGACCGTGGCGAGGACGTGGCAGTGACCGCCGCGAATGCAACGGCCGCGACGCGTACGTTCTTCCGCCTGCCCGGCGCAGGTTGATGGTAGTGCCGGCCGCTGGCCGGCAACACGGTTGATTGCCGGCCAGCGGCCGGCACTACCGGAGCAGGTCGCGCAGGCCCTCACGGTAGCTGGGGAACCGCGGCGCCCACGCCAGTGCTTCACGCGTGCCACGGCTGTCGATGCGCTTGTTGCTCTGGTAGAAGCGTCGCAGGGTCGGGCTGAGTGCAGGGTCGTCCCATGCCACGGCAGGTGGCATCGCAAACCCGCCCAGCTGCGCGGCGAAGGCCAGTACCTCCTGCGGCGGTGCCGGCTCGTCATCGGCCGGCAGATACAGGCCATCCACGCACGGCCGCTGCATCGACGCGATAACGACCGTCACCAGGTCATCCACGTGCAGCCGGTTGAATAGCAGCCCGGGACGCACTACGTGGCGGGCACGTCCCTGCGCCAGCTGCAGCAGCGCATTGCGCCCCGGCCCGTACAGGCCGGGCAGGCGGAACACTGCCGATGCGATGCCGCGTTCTCCTGCAAGCGCACGCCATTGCGCTTCGGCCCGCAGGCGCTGCACGCCGGCTGCTTCAGTGGCATCGGCTGCGCTGCGCTCGTCGACCCAGCCGCCGGCGCGGTCGGCATACACCGAGGTGGACGACAGATAGCCCACCCAGCGCAATGCCGGGCTGGCCCGCAGCGCGGGCAACAGCAGGCGCAGTGCAGGATCGCCATCGGGGTCGGGTGGCACGCTGCACAGCACGGCCTCGGCCTGCGCGATCTCATCGAGCAGGGTGGGCGATGGCGTGGCATCGGCACCCAGCGGATGGCGACGCAGACCATCGCGTGGTGCCGATGCGGGATCGCGTACCGTGCCGGCGACGTGTGCGCCCAATGCCTGCAGATGTCGGGCCAGCGCACAGCCACTCCAGCCCAGCCCGAGGATCAGCACCCGCGAGGGCAATGCACTGGCGGCAGAGATGAAGCTCACGCGCCGCGCAGTGCCTGGTAGGCCTGCAGGCTGCTGTAGGCGACCTGCAGCAGCAGGGCTTCCTGGTCGGCCTTGCGCGCGCGGGCCAGCATGTCGCCGACGATCTGTTCGGCCTCCACCTGTTGGCTGGCTTCCAGGTCACGCAGCATCGATGCCTTCAGTGCCGAGCCGGCCTGGGTCAGGGTGCCGCGCGCGGTGTCCTGCGCGGCCTCGGGAACCGGTTCACCGGCGGCTTCGGCCACGGCCAGGCATTCGTCGTACAGGCCGCGCACGATCGCCTCGCCATCATCGGTGGCAACGATGGTGCCGATGTCGGCGCGCAGCAGGCAGGTCGCCGCCGCCAGCGCGGTAAGGAAGGTGTACTTGATCCATTGTTCCTGGCCGATGTGTTCGCTGGCCAGGTGATCAAGATGGGCCTGCGCGCAGACCGCAGCGAAGGCGCGCACGCGCGTCGAAGCCAGGCCGCCGTCGCGCTCGCCGAAGGTGAGCTTGGCCGGTTTGCCCAGGTGCAGCACCGCACCGTCGGGGGCCTTGGTGGCGCTGATGAAGCACAGGCCGCCAAGCACGGCGTCGCGGCCGAAGCGCGCGTCCAGTGCGTTGTAGTGATGCAGGCCGTTGAGGATCGGCAGCACGGTGGTGCCTGCGCCCACGGCCGGGGCAATGGCGTCGATCGAGCTGTCCAGGTCGTAGGCCTTGCAGCTGAGGATGACCAGGTCGAACGGCTTCTGCGCGGCCAATGCGGGCAGTGCATCAGCGGTGACATGCTGCACGGGGAAGCTGGCATCGCCGAGCGGGCTGCGGATGACCAGGCCGTCGCGATCCAGCTGGGCGGCGCGCGCGGGGCGCACGAGGAAGGTCACGTCCACACCGGCCTGGGCCAGGCGACCACCGAAGTAACCGCCGGTACCGCCGGCGCCGAGGATCAGGATGCGCATTGCACGTTCACCGTGTTCTGGGGAATCAGGATTTCGATTGTGCCGGAGATCGCGGCCAACGGCGGTGCCCCTCGTGGTGGTTCGCGGAAAGCACGGTTCAGCGGGGTTGGCCGGGTGCGGCCACCACGGAAAACAGATCAGGAGCGGAAGCGGGCCGCTCGCTGCGCGAGCGCGTGTAGAACCGCGCTCAGGGCAGCTGTTCGCTGAAGCCTTCGGTGTATCCCAATAGAAGCGTGGTGCGGGAGCACAGCGTTGCAGCCAGTTGTGACCAGGTGTCGTGCGTTCCGGCAGCGTAGACGCGCTGCAGGTCCGCGACGAGAGCGTCCGCTTCCGCAGGCGACGGCGCGCTGTCACGCTGGAAGCCCAGCCACGATGCGCCAAGCCCGAACAGGCGGTAGTCGTGGTGCTTTTGCAGGTGCCGGATCAGGGCGTGGTTCTGGAAGATGTTCCAGTCCGCGCTGAAGTAGCCGTTGGGCAGGGCGGCGATCAGCAGGTCGTCACGATCCGCGGGCACCTGTTGTACGCAGACCACCTCGTCGACGATGAGATCCGGTGCGGCATTGGCCGCGACCAATGCCTCGATGTCTGCGTCATTGCACATCAGCGTGCCCGCCAGCGTGCTCCATTCCAGCCGATGCGTCGAATGCTCAAGCTGCGCGACCACATGCGCCAGCAACCGCCCGCGTGCCGCCAACGCATCGTCGGGGGTCGCCGGGTCTTCGTCCTCGTAGAGCGCGATGCGCGCGTCGTCTGACGCGTGCATGCTGGTGTAGCGGCACTGGCCGGCATCATCGAGCGTGCACAGGTAGCGATACCGGGGATCAGCCGCGTGCCGCGAGGCCAGGTATTCCAGCACCTCATCCAGCGTGGGTGAATCGCCCAGCAACGCATGGCTGAAGGCATCGATGGGGCCGTCCGACACGGCTTTGTCCAGCGCAATGGAAGTGATCTTCATCGCCACAGCCTAGCTGCAATCCCGAACGAGAAAAGCGGAACATCGGCTTTGCCGTGAAAGCTCCATCCACGCATGGCGTCGATCCATCGTGTCGACCAAGGTCGACACCTACCAGCAGCAGCGGAGAACGACATCCCGGCAGATCGCCGGAATTTGCCATCCCCCGGATAGTCAGCTTTTGCCGTTGCCGTTGCCGTTGTCGTTGAAGTTGACGTTGATTCGGCGGGTGCAGGGCCGCAGGCCCTGCAGGCCACCCTTAGCTGCGCATGCCCACGCCACGGCGCAGCAGCCACAGCGCCAGCGCCGTCAGCGCCACCACGAAGCCGATCATCAACCCATAGGCCACCGGCAGCGGCACATCGCTGCTGCCCAGCAGGCCATAGCGGAACGCATTGACCATGTAGAAGATCGGGTTCGCGTGCGTGGCCGCTTCGGCCCAGCCCGGCAGCAGCTTCACCGAATAGAACACGCCACCCAGGTAGGTCAGCGGGGTCAGGATGAAGGTCGGCACGATCGCCACGTCGTCGAACTTCTTCGCATACACCGCATTGATGAAACCGGCCAGCGAGAAGATCGTCGCGCCCAGGATCACCGTGGTCAGCATCACCAGCGGGTGCGGAATGCGCACCGGGGTGAAGAACATCGCGATGATCAGCACGATCACGCCCACCATCAGGCCGCGCAGCACGGCGCCGGCCACGTAGCCCCACAGGATCACCCAGTTCGGCATCGGGCTGACCAGCAGCTCTTCCACGTGGCGGCCGAACTTGGCACCGAAGAACGAGGAACTGATGTTGCCGTAGCTGTTCTGGATCACGCTCATCATCACCAGGCCCGGCACGATGAACTGCATGTACGTGTAGCCGCCCATGTCACCCACGCGCGACCCGATCAGGTTGCCGAAGATCAGGAAGTACAGGGTCATGGTGATCGCCGGCGGCACCAGGGTCTGGCCCCAGATGCGCATGATGCGGGCGACTTCGCGGCGCACGATGGTCATCAGTGCGATGCGGTTGCGCTGGCCGTCGGTCAGCTCGGTGGTGCTCATGCAGGCTTCTCCAGGTTGCCGGTGAGGCGCACGAACAGCTCCTCCAGGCGGTTGCTCTTGGTACGCATCGAACGCACGCGGATACCGGCCTCGTTGAGCGTGGCGAACACGCGGTTGAGGTCCATTGCGCGCGGCATGTCGATGTCCAGCGTGTGCGGGTCCGGCGCGGTCAGGGTCGCGCCCTCGATCACCGGCAGCTGCGCCGGCAGGTCACCGTCGATGTCCAGCAGGAAGCCCTCCACGTCCAGCTTGGCCAGCAGGGTGCGCATCGGCCCCTGCTCGACGATCTGGCCATGGTTGATGATCGCCAGGTGGCGGCACAGGTACTCGGCTTCTTCCAGATAGTGCGTGGTGAGGATGATCGTGGTGCCGGCAGCGTTGATCTCCTTCAGCACGCGCCACATGTCGCGGCGGATCTCGATGTCCACGCCGGCGGTCGGCTCATCCAGGATCAGCAGGCGTGGGCGGGTCATCATTGCGCGGGCGATCATCAGCCGGCGCTTCATGCCGCCGGACAGCGTGCGGCTCATCACCTGCGCCTTTTCCCACAGGTGGGCCCGCTTCAGTTCCTCTTCGGCGCGCTGCTCCGCTTCCTCGCGCGGCACGCCGTAGAAGCCGGCGTAGTTCACCAGGATGTCGAAGGGCTTTTCGAACAGGTTGAAGTTGATTTCCTGCGGCACCAGCCCGATCAGGCGCATGGTGGCGCTGCGGTTGCGCACCAGGTCGCTGCCGAACACGTCCACCTGGCCCTCGCTGAGGTTGACCAGGGAGCTGATGATGCCGATCAGGGTCGACTTGCCGGCACCGTTGGGGCCCAGCAGGGCGAAGAAGTCGCCCGGGGCCACTTCCAGGGAAACCCCCTTCAGGGCCTGGGTGCCGTTGTCGTAGGTCTTGCGCAGGTCGCGCACGCGCAGGGCGGGCGCCGTATCGTTCTGGGATGCCAAGCTCGAAGCCTTCGCGCCCATGGGCTGGCGCTGGAGAGGGGCGGGGAGGGGCTATTATAGAAGACCCCGAGGGCTTGCCCCGGCTACACACTGTCCCGAAAAGTCGTGCCTGTTCAATTCCCCCTCAAGCTGGTCGGCCGCCGCATGCTGGCCCCGACCGTCGGCCACTACCAGTTCGTGCGTGACGATGGGCAGCCGCTGGATTTCCAGCCCGGCCAGTTCATCCAGGTCCATTTCAGCTACGCCGATGGCACCGAAACCAAGCGCAGCTACTCGCTGGCGACCATTCACGACCACGCACTGGGCCCGGGCGAGGCGGTGGATATCGCGGTCAGCTTCGTGCCCGGTGGCGCCGCCACCGCGCTGTTCGAGGCGCTGGAGCACGGCGGCCAGATCAGTGCATCCGGCCCCTACGGCCGCTTCTGCCTGAATCCCGGTGACCACAATGCCCGCTACCTGCTGATCGCCACCGGTACCGGCGTTACCCCGTACCGCTCGATGCTGCCGCTGCTGGAAAAGGCCATGGCCGAACGTGGTGCGCAGATCGTACTGCTGCAGGGCGCGCGCAGCCCGGGCGAGCTGCTGTACAGCGAGGATTTCTACAGCTTCGCCGAAAAACACCCGAACTTCCGCTATGTTCCATGCCTGTCGCGCGAACTACCCGCCGATCCGCATCCGGACGTGCAGCACGGTTACGTGCAGCAGGCGCTGGCCGGTTTCACGCCGGACCCGGCCACGGACATCGCCTACCTGTGCGGCAACCCGGACATGGTCGATGCCTGCGCCGAGCTGCTGAAGGCCGCCGGCCTGGGCAACCCGCAGATCCGCCGCGAGAAGTACGTCAGCAGCAAATAGGTCCGGCTGGTGCCGGCCGCTGGCCGGCAACCCCACGAACCTGGTAGTGCCGGCCGCTGGCCGGCAACCACACGAACCCCGGTAGTACCGGCCGCTGGCCGGCAACGGCATGAACCCCGGTAGTGCCGGCCGCTGGCCGGCAACCCCACGAACCCCGGTAGTACCGGCCGCTGGCCGGCAACCGCACGAACCCCGGTAGTGCCGGCCGCTGGCCGGCAACCCTGGAAACCGGAGGCGACCCCACGCCGCCCCCGGTGCCCTGCCTTCAGTACTCGATCCAGGCATCACGCCAGGCAGAGCCGGTACCCGGGCGGTAGGCCTCTGCATTGATGTTGCACCAGGCGCCTTCCGGGAACGGGCGGCAGGCATACAGCTTGCCGTCGGTGCCCTTCACCACGGTCTGGCCCGGCGTGTAGCTGCCGATACCCGCGGGGTATACGAAGTCGTAGTCGTCAGCCGGCGGCGGATCGATCGGATCGACCGGATCCGGCACGCGGGTATCGAGCTGGAACAGGTGGCCTGGCTTCAGATAGACGCGGTTCCCGGTAGCCGAGGCGACGGGCGTGATCACGCCGTTCTTCATCACCCCCACGCGCGCCTGCTGCGCAGTGCCATTGACCTTGTGGGCCAGTGCCAGCGGCCACTGGTTCGCAGCGGTCTGGCCGGCGGCAAGGGTGATCTGCGGGCTTTCCAGATCGTTGCCCTGGGCGTTGAAGACCCGCAGGGTCAGGATGGTGCCCACGTCCAGCGCACCACGGGCAGTGACCGGACCCGCGTCCTGCCACTGCGGCGGCGGGGTCACACCACCGCCCCCCTCGAAGCGCACGTCTGCGCAGGTATAGAACGCCTCGCCCGAATCCGAGCGCTGCCAGGTGTTGTAGATGATGTGCTGGCCGCTGCGCTTGGGTAGCGGGCAGTCCAGCTTGTAAACGTCACCGGAGACCGGCACGTTGCCCAGCGTGCAGAATTCCTGCAGGTCGGCCCAGCGCAGCGGGCTGCCCGGTTGCCAGCCATCGCGGGTGACATAGAACTTCCACTCGCGGGTGGCATGCGGGGCCGGCGCCTTGAACTCGAACGTGTAGCGGCCACGGGCGTCGGCTCGGATCGGCGAGGTCTGCCAGTCACTGCGGTTCAGATCCAGGCCGCGGTATTTGCTGTTGCCGCCGCTGCACAACTCGCCATCGGGCACGACGGCCTGGTGGTTGCCATGGGCCTCGGCCTGGTTGATCCCGGCCCAGTCATAGAACGGTTGCGCACCACCGATGGCCTTGGCGGCAGCGCAGGCGGGGTTGGTGGGATTTTCGGGATTGCCCTGGTAACAGGCATAGACACGGCTGGCGGGTTTGGACAGGGTGCCGTGGGCGAACGCGCTGCCAGAGGTGGCAATGCCTGCGATCACAGACAGCGCGATGACGGTCCGGTGTGACAGATGCATGGAGATCTCCTGTGGGTGGTGAAACCCCGCGAAGTCTCGACATCCCGCCCGCCCGCATCCATCGGATTACGTTGAAAAAAGCATCGCGTGGTTGCATATGGGAACGGCTTCACACTCACGCGCTGGCGCGTCTCACGCTATGCAGGGAACGGCGCTCTGCCACCGTTCCCTGTACCCGGTCTCAGTATGCAATCCACGCATCGCGCCAGGCCGCACCCACACCCGGCCGGTACGCCTCGGCGTTGACGTTGCACCATGCACCTTCCGGGAACGGGCGGCAGGCGTACAGCTTGCCGTCGCTGCCCTTCACCACGGTCTGGCCCGGCACATAGCTGCCGATGCCCGCCGGGTACACGTGGTCGAAATCACCGCCCGGTGACGGTGTACCCGGGTCGGGCACCTGGGTATCGAGCTGGAAGCGGTTGCCGTCCTTCAGGTACACGCGGTTGTCGTTGGCCGAGGCGGTCGGCGTGATCACGCCATTGGCAAGCACGCCCACGCGCGCGTGCTGGGCACTGGCATTGACCTTGCGGGCGAGCACCAACGGCCACTGCGCGGGTGCGGTCTGGCCGCTGGCCAGGGTGGCCTCCACACGTTCGACGTCATTGCCGTTGGCGTTGAACACGCGCAGCGCCAGCGTCGTGCCAACCGGCAGCTCACTGCGTGCGGTGACCGGGCCGGCGTCCTGCCATTGCGGTGCCGGTGCGGTCCCTCCGCCTCCCTGGAAGCGCACGTCCATGCAGGTATAGAACGCCTCGGTCGAATCCGAGCGCTGCCAGGTGTTGTAGATCACATGCTGGCCGGTGCGCTGCGGCAACGTGCACTGAAGCTTGTAGGTGCCGTCGGCCGACAGCGGCGTATTGCCCAGCGTGCAGAACTCCTGCAGGTCGGCCCAGCGCAGCGGGCTTCCCGGCTGCCAGCCTTCGCGGGTGACGAAGAAGCGCCAGTCGCGCGTGGCGTGTGGTGCGGTCGCCTTGAACACGAAAGTGAACTTGCCATTGGCATCGGCCTGGATCGGCGTGGTCTGCCAGTCACTGCGGTTCACGTCCAGGCCGCGGAAGGTCGGGTTGTTGCCGCTGCACAGCTTCCCGTCGGGCACCACGGCCTGATGGTTGCCGTTGGCGTTGGCCTGGTTGATGCCGTTCCAGTCGTAGAACGCCTGTGAACCGCCGATGGCCTTGGCCGCGGCACAGGCCGGGTTGGTCGGGTTCTCGGGATTGCCCTGGAAGCAGGCATAGACGCGGCTGACCGGCGTGGTCATCGTGCCGTGGGCGAACGCGCTGCCGGCCAGGCACAGGCCCGCAGCGGCGAACGAGGTGGCCAGCAACAGCGGTGTGGATCGGAATGACATGGCGCATCCTTGTGGTCGTCGAAAGGGAACGGTGACCGCAGGAGCTGCGCTGCGCGGCGGACTTTCGGCGGCACCACGGCGAGTATCGAGTCGCACTGCAGGCGACGGAACCATCGCAGTGCCGATCCGTGACTGCGCATGTGAAGCCCTTCCCGCAGGCTTCACGCAGGGCTGAACGGATGCGCTGGACGTCACGTGACCGGCGTGGCATCGATCACGTCATGGAGATCACGCGACGCAGTCCCGGTACCCACCCGATCTGCCTGGCACGAGAAACAGCCATGCGCCGCGTTGTGCAGCTGCACGAACGCCACCGACGGGTCGGCAAACAGTGCATCCAGGTGGTCGGCCACCTCGGTGCCCGCGCAGACCTGGGCACCGCACATCAGCGCGGCGTGGTCATAGGCACGCATCGAGATCATCCGGCGCTGCACATACGGGGGCACCTCGCCCGGCGGCAGGACGCAACGGGTCACGCCGCGCTGCACGAAGATCGGGCCGGCGGCGCGGTACGGCGAATGCAGCGGCAGGTGAACGTGGGACAGCAGGAGCAGCTCGCTGCCAGGCGCGGGGTCGCTCAGGCTGATCCGGCAGGGATGTCCGCCGTTGGCGCCGGCCCAGCGACGCTGGATGCCGAGCACGGCGAGCGCGCTGTCGCTCATCTCGAACAGGTGCAGGAACGGGCGGTGGTCGATGCCGCCTAGGTACCACGCGTGCATGGGCGTCTCCTTGGGTTTTCCGCGGATTGTGCGCATGCGCCGGTCGCCGTGCTCGCCGTTTTCAGACCCCGCATCGCCGTCGGGCCGGAACACTGGCCCTTGGGGTGCTGCTGGCCGCCGCCGATGCCGCCCTGCACGGGCCAAGGCCGAGCGCGGGACTGCCAGGTCTGCGCGCCGTCGGCGGCGGATTCGTCATTGCCCATCGCCGTCGGCGCGCTGCCCGTGTAAGTTGGGTCACATCTTCCGCGGCAGCCCGTCGTGGTCGACAGGAACGTCCTCCAGGGGAAACGAGCACGATGCAAAGACACCACCTCGCGCTGGCCGGGATGCTGGCCAGCCTGATGCTTGCCGGGTGCAGCCAACCGCCGCCGGCCGCCGCCGGAAGCGCCAGCGATGCACCCAGCCGCCGCTTCGGCACGATCGACTTCCAGCCCTGCACGTTGTCCACCGAAGGCGCCAGCGCCAACGTGGAGGCGCAGTGCGCCACCCTGCAGGTGCCGGAGAACCGGGTCCAGCCCGATGGCCGCCGGATCGGCCTGCGCATCGCCTGGCTGGAATCGGGCAGCAGCGGCGCCAGCCAGCCCGACCCGGTGTTCTTCCTGGCCGGCGGCCCCGGCCAGGCGGCCAGCGAGGTGGCGGTCATCGTCGATACCGCACTGCGCCAGGTGCGCAAGCAGCGCGACGTGTTCCTGATCGACCAGCGCGGCACCGGCGGCTCCAACCCGCTCAGCTGTCTGGGCGCAGATGGCAAGCCGCTGCAGATGGACGAGGATGCCGCGCCTTCCGAGGCATCGCTGCGCGACTACGCCCAGCGCTGCGCCGCATCGCTGCAGGGGCGTGCCGATGCGCGCTTCTACACCACCACCGAGGCGATCGCCGATCTGGATGCGGTGCGTGCGGCGCTCGGTGTGGACCAGCTGAACCTGGTTGGCGGCTCCTACGGTACCCGCGTGGCCCAGCGCTATGCCGGGGCCTATCCGCAGCACACCCGCAGCATCGTCATCGATGGCGTGGTACCGAACGAGCTGGTGGTCGGTGGCGACTTCGCGACCACCTTCGAGGATGCGATCGCCCTGCAGTCGGCGCAGTGCCGCAAGGATGCCGCGTGCAGCAAGCGTTTCCCGACCGACACCCGCGTGCAGCTGCGCAGCGTGGTCGACACCCTGCGCCGTGCACCGGTCTCGGTCGAGTATCGCGACCCGGGTACCAACGCACCGCGGCAGGATGTCCTGACGCCGGACAGCGTGGTCGGCCTGGCCTTCGCCTTCTCCTACGTGCCGCAGTATTCCTCGCTGCTGCCACTGGTACTGGATGAAGCCGCGCACGGTCGTTATGCCCCGTTGGCATCGCTGGCGCGCGGCGCGAACCGCAGCATGGATTTCCAGATCAACCGCGGCATGCAGTGGTCGGTGATCTGCAGCGAGGATGCGCCGCGCTACCACGCGCCGGCCGAGGACCCCGAGCGGCTGTTCGGCAACGAAGTGGCCAGCGCCTTCTTCGCCGCCTGCCCGGTGTGGCCGCACCGTCCGGCGCCGGCAACCGATGCCGTGCCGCTGCGCAGCGACGTGCCGGCACTGCTGCTGTCCGGTGAGCTGGACCCGGTGACCCCCCCGCGCTACGCCGCACAGGTGCTCAAGGGCCTGCCCAATGGCCGTGCGCTGGTCGCCCGTGGCCAGGGCCATGGCACGTTGACCGCCGGCTGCATGCCGCGGCTGCTCGGCCAGTTCATCGACAAGACCGATGCCAAGGCGCTGGATGCCGGCTGCCTGGACACGCTGAGCTACGTGCCGGCGTTCACCTCGTTCAACGGATGGGAACCATGATCGTCGCCGACAACCTGCACAAGGCCTTCGATACCCGCACGGGCCGCATCCAGGCGGTCGCCAACGTCGGCTTCCGCGCCGGCGATGGGCAGATCACCGGCCTGCTCGGCCCCAACGGTGCCGGCAAGACCACCACCATGCGCATGCTCTACACGCTGATGACCCCGGACCAGGGCAGCATCAGCGTCGATGGCATCGATGCCGCCGGCAATCCGGTGGAGGTACGTCGCCACCTGGGCGTACTGCCCGATGCGCGCGGCGTCTACAAGCGTCTGACCGCGCGCGAGAACATCGCCTACTTCGGCGAGCTGCATGGCCTGTCGGCCGAGCGCATCCGCGAACGCATCGAGGTGCTGTCGCACGCGCTGGACATGGGCGACATCCTCGACCGGCAGACCGATGGCTTCTCGCAGGGCCAGCGCACCAAGACCGCGATTGCCCGCGCGCTGGTGCACGATCCGCGCAACGTCATCCTCGACGAACCGACCAACGGCCTGGACGTGATGACCACGCGCGCGCTGCGCCGCTTCCTGCTGGGCCTGCGCGAAGAGGGTCGCTGCGTGATCCTGTCCAGCCACATCATGCAGGAGGTGGGCGCGTTGTGTGACCACATCGTGATCATCGCCAAGGGCACGGTGATGGCCGCCGGCAGCGCCGATGATCTGCGTGCGCAGGCCGGTGAAGCCAATCTTGAGGACGCGTTCGTGAAACTGATCGGCAGCGAAGAGGGCCTGCACGCATGAGCATGATGTCGACCCTGATGACGGTGATGCGCAAGGAACTGCGCGACCTGTCGCGTGACCGCCGCACGCTGCTGCTGACCCTGCTGTTCGGGCCGCTGCTGTACCCGGTGCTGCTGCTGGGCATGGGCAAGCTGGCCGAGAGCCGGGTGCGCACCCAGATCGAGGAGCCGTTGCAGATCCCGACGATCGGCGCGGAGAACGCGCCGAACCTGGTGCGCTTCCTCGCCGCACAGGGCCTCAATGCCGCACCGGCGCCGAAGGACCTGGCCGAAGCCATCCGCAGCCAGGATATCGATGTGGCGCTGCGCATCAGCGGGGACTTCGGCAAGGACTGGGCCGAGGGCAAGCCGGCGCTGGTGGAGGTGATCAAGGACAGCACGCGTCGCGCGGCCGAGGTACCCAGTGCACGCCTCGAGGCGGCGCTGGCCACCTACAACGGCCAGGTCGGTGCCTTGCGCCTGATGGCACGCGGCATCGATGCACAGGTGGCACGCCCGCTGGACGTGGCACGCCAGGACCTGGCCAGTGCCGAGGCCAAGCGCGGCATGATCCTGTCGATGCTGCTGCCGGTACTGCTGACGCTGACCTCGTTCATCGGGGGCGCCTACCTGGTGATGGACGCCACCGCCGGCGAGCGCGAGCGGCAGTCGCTGGAACCCCTGCTGGCCACGCCGGGCTCCCGCAGCGCGATCGTCAGCGGCAAGATCGCCGCCGCCTGCGTGGTCGGTTTCGTGTCGCTGCTGCTGACCCTGGTCGCGTTCAAGGTGAGCGCGCAGATCGCACCCGGCAACATCGGCCGCCAGTTCAACATGAACGTCGGCTCGATGCTGCAGATGTTGCTGGTGATGCTGCCGATGCTGCTGATCGGCACCTCGCTGCTGACCTTCCTGTCGGCCGCGGCCAAGAGCATGAAGGAAGCGCAGAGCCACATGACCTGGCTGATGCTGCTGCCGATGCTGCCCGGCTACGCACTGGTGGCCTATCCGCTGAAGAGCGAACTGTGGCAGTACGCCGTGCCGTTCCTGTCGCAGAACCAGATGCTGCTGAAGGTGATCCGCCACGAGACCATCACCCCGACGGTCTGGGCGATCTACCTTGGTGCCAGCCTCGGCCTGGCCGCCGTGCTGTGGTTCGCCGCCGTGCGCCGCTACCACAACGAGCGCCTGGCCATCTCCGGCTGACCCCAAAAAAGGGGACGGAGGGGATTAAGTCGTTTCTGCCCCTCCCGTCCCCTCCTTGCGCGGGCGGCCTTGTCTTCGCATCGCCACCGGCCGGCCGAGCATCTTCTCTACCATCCGCAGGAACGCAGCATCCCCCAACGGACGCTGTTTGGCGCTATGACTGCGGATTGCGGGCAGATCGGCGGACGCATTCACATCGCGCAGGAATCGCGCATACACCGTTGTCCTGTTGCGAGCGGTCGCGGCCAACGCTCTGAATGCGGGATGCGGGGTCAGCATGGGGTCATCGCGTCGTTGAAGGTTGCCGTGCACGCTGGACCACGGATGATCTTCAGCACTGACCGCAATGCCGGCACGAACGGGATTGCGTTCGATGTAGCGGTATACGCTGAGCAGGTAAGCGTCGCTGTCGATCATCGAGGAATGGAAGCGGCCCTGCCACAGGGGACCGGTGCGGCCGTGCCACTGGTTGAAAGCCTGCACATAGTTATTGCCCTGCATGCGCATTGCATCGGCCAGCCCACGCTGCGTGGATGGCGTGGCCAGCAGGTGGATGTGGTTGTCCATCAGTACGTAGGCATGCAGTGCGACGCGGTGCTTGAGGAAAGCGCTGTGCAGCAGATGCAGGAACAGTTGCCGGTCGATGTCGTCGACAAAGATCGCACCCTTGCTCACACCGCGCTGGATCACGTGATAGGCCTGGCCGGCCAGCATCAGGCGCGCTTTTCGGGGCATGGGATTCCCAGGTCGAAGGGGGCCTCAGCCTGGCATCGGCACCGTGGCGTAGGGCATCAGGTAATGCCGCGCAGGCGTATCGGAGGAGTCAGAAGCGACTTAATCCTCTCCGTCCCCTTTTGCGTACCGCGCGGGCGTTACCCCCATCTCGCGCTTGAATACGTTGATGAAGGAACTGGGGGTGTCGTAGCCCATCGACAGGGCGACGCTGATCACCGGCTCGCCTGCCAGCAGGCGTGGCAGTGACAGCAGCACGCGCAGGCGCTGCCGCCACTGGCCCAGGGCCATGCCTGTTTCGGCCTGCCAACGGCGGGCGAGGCTGCGGCTGGACAGTCCGCTGGCGGCTGCCCACGCTTCGACGCTGCGCAGGTCGTCCGGCGAACGCGCCAGCGCCGCCGCGATCCGCCGCAACCGGCGATCCCGCGGCTGTGGCAGGGCAAATGGCAAGGGAGTGCTGGCACGGATCTCATCGGCGATGACGCCGGCCAGGCGTGCCTGCGCAGCGTCCAGTGCCTGATGCGGCCAGCGCAGTGCGCGCGTCACCGCCGCCTGCAACAGCGCATCGGGTTGGAAAATACGGGGCAGCGGGGGCAGATCCAGGCCGGCATCGGCGCGGACGTACAGGCTCCAGCCATCGAACCCGTCTGCCCCGAGCAGCGCATGGGGCAGCAGCGGCGGTATCCAGGCAACGTGCCCGGCCGGAAGCAGCCACTGCAGATTCCCGGCTTCGATCCGCAACAGGCCCTGATGGGCGCCCAGCAATTGACCGCGCCGGTGTTGGTGGCGGGCGGTGCGCCGCCTCCCGGGCACGCGCAGCTGGCCGGCCAGCACGATGGGGCCGCCGTCGGCGTCCGCCAATGCCGGATCAATCAAGCCGGTCGGTGTCTGATCTGCCATATCCATTGGCAGTTATACGGCAGAAGCGCCGATCCGCGCGCGCCACACTGGGCGCCCATTTCAACACGAGCCGCCCCGATGCAGCCCCAGGACATCCTTCCCGACCACCAGAACGAAGTACAGGTAAACGGCCTCACCGTGCGCAAGGGCAGCGTCGGCGCCTTCCTCGCCAGCGTCCGTGACTGGCAGGACCCCGCCAGCGATGACGCCACCCGGGCCACCGCCGAAGCAGATCTGCGTGGGCTGCTGCCGGGCCTGCATGCGCTGGGCCTGTTCCAGGTGCTGGCCGCGCGCGATCCGGCACTGCAACGCCTGATCGACAGCCTCTCCTGAAACGAACACGGCCCGGACATGCCGGGCCGTGTCCTCATTGCGGGGGCGGAAACGACTTAATCCCCTCCGTCCCCTTTTTGCGGTCAGGTGCCGCCCGGGGCGAATACCAGGGTACGGCGGGTGGTGACCGGTGCGCTGACCGGCTCGAAGCGCCAGCGCTTGACCGCGTTCATGGCCTCGCGATCGAAGACGCGCGACGGTGTTGCGCGCAGCACGCGGGCGTTGGTCACTGAGCCGTCGGTGCCGACGGTGATTTCCACCAGCACTTCGCCGGAGGTGCCTGCACGCAGTGCCTCGGACGGATAGCGCGGCGCCGGGGTGCTGACCGGGCGCAGGTTCGGCGCCGCAGCGGCCGCTGGAGCCGCGGCCTGGCGTGCGGCACTGGCCTGCTGGGCGGCGGCCTGCTGCTGCTTCAGCTCGGCTTCGCGGCGCGCGGCGGCCTGGCGCTCGGCTTCCTGGCGCTCGTTGTCGCGGCGGGCGGCATCCTGCTGCGCAGCGATCTGCTTGGCCGCGTCGGCTTCCTTGGCACGCTGCTCGGCCAGGCGCTGCTGTTCGGTCTGCTGCTTGCTGCGGTCCTCGGCGTCCTTCTTGGCCTTCTCGGCTTCGGCCTCGGTGCGCTTGGCCGCGTTCTGCACGCCCTTGGCCAGGCCGTCCTTCAGGCGCGGCAGGGCCGGCGCGGATGCATCCACCTTCTCGATCAGCGCCACCAGCCGCTGCGCTTCGGTGTAGTCCTCGCGCCCCAGGTGCTGCTCGGCGGCGATCAGGGTGTACGGCAGCAGGTCGGTCAGCGCGCTCTTCACCGAGGCGTCGTCCGGGGTCTTGTCGCGCAGGGCGAGGTAGTACTCGATGGCGTTGTCGCCGGCCGGCGCGTACATGCGGTTCTCGCGCAGGGCCTGGCTGGCCGACTCACGCAGCTGCTCGGTGCCCATCGACTGCACCTTGGCGGCGACCACCGGTGCGGCCGGTGCAGCGGCGGTGGGGGCGGCGGCCGGAGCCGGTGCTGCGGATTCTTCCTTGCCCGAGCAGGCGGCCAGCGCCAGTGCCAAAGCAACCGGCAGCCACCGGCGCGCGGCGGTGATCGTTGAGACGTGCGACATCCTGCTCCCCTTTAGAAGACGACGTGACGTAAATCATTGATATGCATGGCCGGGACCCGTGGTCCAGGCGCGGCAGGGTGGCGTTTCCCGACGCCACTGCCGGCAACGGCGAGGATGCAATCTAGCATCCCGGCCACTGCCCCGCACAAGGGGTGGTGGCCGGGTGGGGCTGCGGCGATCATGTCGTGGCCGGCGGCGACCTCAGTGGTCGTGTGCCTTGTCGTGCGACTTGCTGTGGCCGTTGGACATCAGCTTGTCGGTCCAGGCGATGCCGATCGCCGACAGGATGAACACGCAGTGGATGATGGTCTGCCACAGCACGCCTTCCTGGGTCATGGTCGTGCAGGTATCGACGCCAGCGTTGTAGAAGCTGGTCGAAGCAGAAGACACTGCTGCCGCCCATTGTTCCGGCTTGCACAGTGGCAGTCCCTTCAGCGCGCTGGTGGCAATGAAGGTCTTCAGCAGGTGGATCGAGGAGATGCCGATGATCGCCATCGCCAGCTTCACCTTCAGCACGCTGGCGTTGACGTGGCTCAGCCATTCCGGCTGGTCCGGGTGGCCTTCCAGGCGCAGGCGCGAGACGAAGGTCTCGTAGCCGCCGACGATCACCATCACCAGCAGGTTGGAGATCATCACCACGTCGATCAGGCCCAGCACGATCAGCATGATCTGCTGTTCGCCCATCGACACCGAGTGGGACAGCAGGTGCCACAGTTCCTTGCCGAACAGGAACACGTAGACGCACTGGGCAAGGATCAGGCCCAGGTACAGCGGCAGCTGCAGCCAGCGCGAGGCGAAGATCAGCGAGGACAACGGGGACAGGGGACGGGGACTGTGGCTCATGCAGGACAGTGCGTTTCGGGGGAGCCGCGAGGTTACCGGCCCGCCATGACGGTGCCAACCCAACTCACGCACTAGACTTCAGGTTCCTTTCCGCACCCCGAGCCGACGCCATGATCGACCTGTATTACTGGCCCACCCCGAACGGCCACAAAGTGACCCTGCTGTTGGAGGAAGCCGGCCTGGAGTACCGCATCCACCCGGTCAACATCGGATCGGGTGACCAGTTCAAGCCAGAGTTCCTGGCCATCTCGCCCAACAACAAGATGCCGGCCATCGTCGACCACGCCCCGGCCGATGGCGGTGCCCCGCAGAGCGTGTTCGAGTCCGGTGCGATCCTGCTGTACCTGGCCGAGAAGACCGGCCGCTTCCTGCCCAGCGACCCGCGCGGCCGCGTGGCCACCCTGGAATGGCTGTTCTGGCAGATGGCCGGGCTGGGCCCGATGAGTGGCCAGATGGGCCACTTCAACGTGTACGCACCAGAAAAAATTCCCTATGCCATCGAGCGCTACGACAACGAAGTGCGCCGCCTGCACGGGGTGATGGACAAGCGCCTGGCCCAGCACGCCTTCCTGGCCGGCGACGAGTACACCATCGCCGACATGGCCAGCTACCCGTGGATCGGCGCCTACGACAAGCTGCCGGTGGACTTCGCCGCGTTCCCGAACCTCAAGCGCTGGCACGAGGCCATCGCCGCGCGCCCGGCCACCCAGCGCGCCTATGCGCTGCGCCAGCAGGTGAACCCGAACGCCGGCAAGCCGCTCAGCGACGAAGAGCGCAAGCACCTGTTCGGCCAGCGCTGACTCGCCGCGGGGTCGGATCCCTTTGCAACGCAAAGGGCCCTGACCCCAGCACCGCAGCATGGGCAGAAGGTCATGCTGCCTTCCTGCACGGGCTTGGTTAGGATGGGGGAACGACCGCCCCGCGCCCGCCGCCGGGCGGACCTGCCGTTTGCCGGGATCCTCCATGCGCCACCTGTTCGCTTCGCTTGCCCTCATGCTCGCCACCAGTACCGCCGCCCACGCCGAAAAGCTGACCCTGGAGGCCATCACCGGCCCGCTGCCGCTGTCCGGCCCGACCCTGATGAAGCCCAAGGTGGCGCCGGACGGTTCGCAGGTCAGTTTCCTGCGCGGCAAGGACAGCGATCGCAACCAGCTGGATCTGTGGACCTACGACATCGGCAGTGGCCAGACCCGGTTGCTGGTTGATTCCAAGGTGGTGCTGCCCGGCACCGAGACCCTCAGCGATGAGGAAAAGACGCGCCGCGAGCGCCAGCGCATCGCCGCGATGACCGGCATTGTCGATTACCAGTGGTCGCCGGACGCACAGCGCCTGCTGTTCCCGTTGGGCGGCGAGCTGTACCTGTACGACCTGAAGCAGCAGGGGGCGGCGGCCGTGCGCCAGCTGACCCACGGTGAGGGCTTCGCCACCGACGCCAAGCTGTCGCCCAAGGGCGGCTTCGTCAGCTTCATCCGCGGCCGCAACCTGTGGGTGATCGACCTGGCCAGTGGAAAGCAGCTGCAGCTGACCCGCGACGGCAGCACCACCATCGGCAACGGCGTGGCCGAGTTCGTCGCCGATGAAGAGATGGACCGCCACACCGGTTACTGGTGGGCACCGGACGATTCGGCCATCGCGTTCGCGCGCATCGACGAGGCACCGGTGCCGGTGCAGAAGCGCTACGAGGTCTACGCCGACCGCACCGATGTGATCGAACAGCGTTACCCGGCCGCCGGTGACGCCAATGTGCGCGTGCAGCTGGGCGTGATCGCACCGGCCGCCGAGGCGCAGCCGCGCTGGATCGACCTGGGCAAGGAACAGGACATCTACCTGGCCCGCGTCGATTGGCGCGATGCGCAGCACCTGAGCTTCCAGCGCCAGTCGCGCGACCAGAAGCAGCTGGACCTGGTGGAAGTGGCACTCGACTCCAACCGCCAGCGCGTACTCGCCCACGAAACCAGCCCGACCTGGGTGCCGCTGCACAACAGCCTGCGCTTCCTTGAAGACGGCAGCGTACTGTGGTCGTCCGAGCGCACCGGCTTCCAGCACCTGTACCGCATCGACAGCAACGGCAAGACCACCGCGCTGACCCACGGCAACTGGCCGGTGGACGAGCTGCTGGCGGTGGATGAGACGGCCGGCAAGGCCTACTTCCGTGCCGGCATCGAAAGCCCGCGCGAAAGCCAGATCTACGCGGTATCGCTGCAGGGCGGTGAGCCGCAGCGCCTGTCGAAGGCGCCGGGCATGCACAGCGCCACGTTCGCCCGCAATGCCAGCGTCTATGTGGACAGCTGGTCCAACAGCACCACGCCGCCGCAGATCGAGCTGTTCCGCGCCAACGGCGAGAAGATCGCCACACTGGTGGAAAACAACCTGGCCGATCCCAAGCACCCGTATGCGCGCTACCGCGACGCGCAGCGCCCGGTCGAGTTCGGCACGCTCACCGCCGCCGACGGCAAGACGCCGCTGCACTACAGCCTGATCAAGCCGGCCGGCTTCGATCCGTCCAGGCGCTACCCGGTGGCGGTGTATGTCTATGGCGGCCCGGCCAGCCAGACTGTCACCGACAGCTGGCCCGGCCGTGGCGACCATCTGTTTAACCAGTACCTGGCCCAGCAGGGCTACGTCGTGTTCTCGCTGGACAACCGCGGCACCCCGCGCCGCGGCCGCGACTTCGGTGGTGCGCTGTACGGGAAGCAGGGCACGGTGGAAGTGACCGACCAGCTGCGCGGCGTGGCCTGGCTCAAGCAGCAGCCGTGGGTGGACCCGGCGCGCATCGGCGTGCAGGGCTGGTCCAACGGCGGTTACATGACCCTGATGCTGCTGGCCAAGGCGTCGAACCAGTACGCCTGCGGCGTGGCCGGTGCCCCGGTCACCGACTGGGGCCTGTACGACAGCCATTACACCGAGCGCTACATGGACCTGCCGGCGCGCAACGACGCCGGTTACCGTGAAGCGCGCGTGCTGACCCACATCGATGGGCTGCGCTCGCCGTTGCTGCTGATCCACGGCATGGCGGACGACAACGTGCTGTTCACCAATTCGACCAGTCTGATGAGCGCGCTGCAGAAGCGCGGACAGCCGTTCGAGCTGATGACCTACCCGGGTGCCAAGCATGGCCTGTCCGGCGCCGACGCCCTGCATCGCTACCGTGTGGCCGAAGCCTTCCTGGGGCGCTGCCTGAAGCCTTGAAACACAGACGGGAAGGAGCCCGCCGATGACACTGCCGCCGCCGATTCCCACCCACGGCCCGAAGCCCGCCGGCTGGTGGTCCCGCCACTGGCGCTGGGCGATGCCCGTGGCCGTGCTGCTGGTGCTGGCCGGGGCCGGTGGCACGGTGGCCTGGAGCGTGCTGCGCTGGAGTGAGGCGGCACGCGAGAGCCCACCGATGCGCGAGGCGATGCGTCGCGCCGGCTGCAGCATCGAACTGGTGGAAGCCTTCGGCGAGCCGCTGCGTACCGAATCGATGCCGCTGGGCAGCATGCAGACCGCGCTCAACGGCCAGCGCGATGTCGGCCTGACCGTGGCCCTGGAAGGCCCCCGCGCACACGGCCGGTTGTTCGTGAAGGGCACCCGCAGTGACGACGTGTGGGACTACCCGGTGATGTACGTGCTGGGCGAGAACAAGCAGACCTTCGACCTGACTGCGCTGGATGACGATGAGGCCGCGCAGGAATGCGAACTGCAGGCCTGCCGCGAACGCGGCGAATGCCCGCTGACCGCAGCGTTGTGACCTCCGGCCGATTGTCGCCACCGCGCTGAGCGCGTAGGGTGCGGGCAACCCTGTCCTGGAGTGCACCATGAAGCCGATCGCGTTGGCCGTTGCCCTGGCCCTGACCGCCGCCCCGCTGCTGTCCGCACCGCCAGCGCTGGCGGCACCCGCCGCCAAGGCCGCCACACCGGCCAGCCCGGCCTGGGTGGCCCGCAGCAACGCACTGGCGCAGATCCTGCTCGATGCGCAGGGCCCGTTCCAGCCGGAAGAAACCGGCTTCTTCGGCGTGCCCGGCTACGACGACAAGGTGGCCGACCTCGGCGCGGACAACGGCAAGCGCTACCGCGCCGCGATGGCCAAGGCCCGCGACGAACTGAAGGCGAAGCTGGCCACCGAGCAGGATCCCAACGTCCGCCAGGACCTGGAGATCATGATCCACGCCGCCAACCAGAACATCGAAGGCAGTGAGCTCAACGAGAAGTACCTGCTGCCGTGGAGTGACGCGCCGCAGACGGTGTTCAGCGGCCTCAACCTGCTGCTGTCCGACCAGGTGCCGGCCGAGCGCCGGGCCAAGGCGATCGACCGCCTCAAGGCTTACGCCGGCCTGCAGCCGGGCGGCACCGCGTTCACCACGCTGGCCCGCCAGCGCTACGAAGAGCGCTTGAAGGACAGCAGCCTGTTGCAGCCGACGAAGATCGAAGTGCAGCAGTCGCTGGACAACGTCGAGACCTACATCAGCGGCATCGAGTCGCTGCTGAAGAAGTACCAGATCGCCGGCGCCGATGAAGCGATGAAGGCCCTGGCCGGGCAGATGAAGGACTACGCCAGCTGGACGCGCTCGACCGTGCTGCCGAAGGCGCGCACCGACGCACGGCTGCCGGCGCCGCTGTACGCCTACCAGCTCAAGCAGGTCGGCATCGACATCGACCCGAAGCTGCTGATGCAGCGCGCGCAGCTGGAGTTCATGGAAACCCGCTCGGCGATGCAGCAGCTGGCGCCGCTGGTGGTGAAGGAGAAGGGCCTGAAGGTGGCCGACCCGAGCGACCCGGTGGCGGTGATCCGCGCGCTGAAGGCCGACAAGATCGCCGACGACCATCTGGAAGGCCACTACCGCAAGGTGATCGATGCGATCGATCCGCTGATCCGCGAGCACGCCATCGTCGACGTGCCCAAGCGCGCCATGCAGATGCGCCTGGGTTCGGCCGCCGAGAGCGCGGCCAGCCCGGCCCCGCATTTCCTGCCTGCGCCGCTGGTCAACAACACCGGGCAGCAGGGCACCTTCGTGCTGCCGCTGGGCAACCCGGCCGCGGGCCCGGGCGCACAGTACGACGACTTCAACTTCGGTGCGGCGGCGTGGACGCTGAGTGCGCATGAAGGCCGCCCCGGCCACGAGCTGCAGTTCACCGCGATGGTCGAGCGCGGCGTGTCGCTGGCACGCACCATGTTCGCGTTCAATTCGGTGAACGTGGAAGGCTGGGCGCTCTATGCCGAGGCCGAGATGGTGCCGTACGAGCCGCTGGACGGGCAGATGATCGCCCTGCAGTTCCGCCTGCTGCGCGCCGCACGCGCGATGCTCGACCCGATGCTCAACCTCGGCCTGACCGACCGCGCCAACGGCGAGCGCGTGCTGATGGAGCAGGTCGGCCTGTCCAAGGCGATGGCCACCCAGGAACTGGACCGCTACATGGTGCGCATGCCGGGCCAGGCCGGCAGCTACTTCTACGGCTACACCCGTATCCTGGAACTGCGCATGCAGACTGAGCTGGCACTGGGTGCGAAGTTCGACCGCCTGGCGTTCAACAACTTCCTGCTCGACCAGGGCCTGCTGCCGCCGGACCAGCTGGCCGACGCGGTGAACAAGGTGTTCGTGCCGAAGTACAAGCGCTGAACACCCCCCGGTAGTGCCGGCCGCTGGCCGGCATTCCCCTGACGTCGGGAGGATTCCTGAGGTTGCCGGCCAGCGGCCGGCACTACCTGCGGTGATGCTGCCGCGTCACCGCTGCGGGGTGATCACCTGCGTCGGCAGTCGTGCCGGCGGTTCCGGGTTCGGCACCCAGATCGCCACGCCGGCGGCGCGCTTCTGCGTGGTCGGAATACCGATGCCGACGCCACCGCCGACATGCGAGCCGAACGTGCCGGCACCCACCGACATGCCCACCGGTGAGCCGCTGCTGCCCACGCCCATCAGCACCACGCCATTGGCGCCCAGCGCTGCGGCCTCGCGCTTCAGGCGCGCCACCGCTGCATCGGTCTGGCCCTGCGTGCCGAAGCCCACGGCAGACGCCGATTCCAGCTGGGCGATTTCCTGGGAGCCGGCCGGCGGCGTCGAATAGATCTGCACCAGTGCCGGATCGATCGGCGCGCGGGCGCGCCCCAGCATGACCTTGGAGGTGCTGGCACAGCCGGCGGCGACCAGCAGGATGGCCGCCAACGCGGCCCAACGGATGTTCATGGCACGACCCCTGTAGGACTGGTTGCGATCATCGGCGGGCCACTCTGAATCGGCGCCAACACCCGGCCCAGAGCAGGCACGGCGGCACGCTAGCACGGTGCCGGTGACAGCCCCGCCAACGGCAGTAGGCGGCGACGGCGGGAACGACTATGGTGCACAGACAGGAACCAACTGCGGGAGAGTGGAATGGGCGTGATCAGTCTGTTGTGGGGCGTACTGGCGCTGTTGTGGATGATCCTGGCGCTGATTCCGCTGCTGGGCTGGGGCAACTGGTTCCTGATCCCGTTCGCCGCCGTGGGCGCGGTGATCGCCGCGCTGGGCATCCTGTTCACCCACCCGACCAAGCGCGGCCGGGCCTGGGCCGGGCTGGTGCTGAACGGCATCGTGGTGGTGGTCGGCATCCTGCGCCTGGGCCTGGGTGGCGGCGTGATCTGAGCCGCATCGCCGGGTGCGACAGGGCGTCGCAGGTACACGGCCGCGGGCCGGGCAGGGGCGTACAATGAACGGCTGCGCGAGCCCCCCGCGTGCCTGTGAATCCGCGCCCGGCGCGGCTGCCCATGATCATCCGACCCCGTCCCCACGGCTGGCAACTGCTGTACATCCTGCGCGGCTCGATCGTAAAAGCGATCGCGCCGAAGGTGCTGGCCATCCTGATCCTGTCCATCGCGGTGGCCGCGGTGGTGGAGCTGGCGCCGCCGACCGGCATCGAGCGCGTTTCCGTCACGCCGTTCACCCTGCTCGGCCTGGTGCTGTCGATCTTCCTCAGTTTCCGCAACAGCGCCTGCTACGACCGCTGGTGGGAAGGCCGCAAGCTGTGGGGCCAGCTGGTCTACGAATCGCGTTCGCTGGCCCGCCAGGTGAACCTGCTGCTGGCCGATGACGCCGGTCGCCGCCGCCGCATCGCCTACCTCACTACGGCTTTTGCCCATGCGCTGGCCGCGCGCCTGCGCGGGCGCATCGTGGCCCTGGCGGCGTTGCCGTGGCTGGACAAGCCGCAGCGCGAGCAGCTGGGCCAGCGCGAGAACGTGCCCGACGCATTGCTGTCGATGATCGCTGCCGAGCTGGCCCAGGCCCTGCGCGCCGGCGAACTCGACCCGATCCTCTACACCCAGCTGGAAGAGCGCCTGCACGCGATGTCGTCGATCCAGGCCGGCTGCGAGCGCATCCTCACCACGCCGCTGCCGTTCGCCTACACCCTGCTGCTGCATCGCTGCGCATGGATGTTCTGCGTGCTGCTGCCGTTCGGCCTGGCCAGCTCGCTGGGCTGGGGCACGCCGGTGCTGTCGGCGGTGCTGGCCTACGCCTTCTTCGGCCTGGACCAGCTGGGCGAAGAAATGGAAGACCCGTTCGGCCTGGAGCCGAACGACCTGCCGCTGGACGCGCTGGTGCGCACGATCGAGATCGACCAGCTCGACGCGCTCGGCGAACGCCCGTTGCCCGAACCCCTGCTGCCGCAGGGCTACCTGTTGCAATAGCCACTCCTCGGAGCCTGCCATGTCCCACCCGCTTTACCGCCCGCGCCGCATGCGCCACGACGAGTTCTCGCGCCGCCTGATGCGCGAGAACACGCTGACCACCGACGACCTGATCTACCCGGTGTTCGTGCACGAACGGGCGGGCCGCACCGCAGTGCCGTCGATGCCGGGCGTGGAGCGGCTGTCGATCGAAGAGCTGCTGAAGGTGGCCGAAGAAGCGCTGGAACTGGGCATTCCAGTGATCGACCTGTTCCCGGTGATCGACCCGTCGCTGAAGTCGCTGGACGCGTCGGCGGCGTGGGCCGAGGACGGCCTGGCGCAGCGTGCGATCCGCGCGCTGAAGTCGCGCTTCCCGGAACTGGGAGTGATGACCGACGTGGCGCTGGACCCGTACACCACCCACGGCCAGGACGGCATCATCGACGACAAGGGTTACGTGCTCAACGACATCACTGTCGAAGCGCTGGTCAAGCAGTCGCTGTCGCACGCCGAGGCCGGTGTGGACATCGTCTCGCCGTCGGACATGATGGACGGCCGCATCGGCGCGATCCGCCGTGCGCTGGATGCCGACAACCACATCAACGTGCGCATCATGGCCTACTCGGCCAAGTACGCCTCGGCGTTCTACGGCCCGTTCCGTGATGCGGTGGGCAGCGCGGCCAGCCTCGGCAAGGCCGACAAGAAGACCTACCAGATGGACCCGGCCAACGGCGACGAGGCCTTGCGCGAGATCGCGCTGGACCTGGAAGAGGGCGCCGACATGGTGATGGTCAAGCCGGGCATGCCGTACCTGGACCTTGTGCGCCGGGTGAAGGAGACATTCGGTGTGCCGACCTTCGCCTATCAGGTGAGTGGCGAGTACGCGATGATGAAGGCCGCCTTCGCCAACGGCTGGCTGGAGGAACGCGCCTGCGTGCTGGAGTCGCTGCTGGGTTTCAAGCGGGCCGGCGCCGATGGTGTGCTGACCTATTTCGCGCCGCAGGTGGCGCGATGGCTGCGCGAGCGCTGACAATAGCGCCACGATAGACGGAGGACTGCGCGATGGGACCCGAACTGGGATGGATGCAATGGCTGATCTGGGGCACCGGTACGCTGGTGTTCGGCGCCATCATCGTCGCTGTCTTCATCGCCGCCTGGCGGGCCGGCAAGCGCCCGCCGGAACAGCTCTCCGCTGCCCGCCACGTGGCCCGTGAGCAGGCGCTGCCGGAGACCGTGCAGGCCGAGCTGGCCGCGTTGAACCAGCGCAAGGACAACGGCCAGCTGAGCGAGATGGAGTACGAGCAGTTGCGCGCCAAGGTGTTGTCGCGCTGACGGGGCGTTTCATCCACGCATGGCGTGGATCTACTGGTAGTCGCCAACCTTGGTTGGCGCTTTCATGTATGCCAACCAAGGTTGGCATCTACCAAACGGCCATCCACGCATGGCGTGGATCTACCGCGCGCACCCGGCCACCGCCGCCACCTTCGGCACCGCCAACCGGTACACGTCCACGCCACCGGCACGCGGCGCCTTCGCTGCACTGCTGGCCACCATCATCTCGCCCGGTTTGGCGTTGTCGACCACCGGCGCACCGGTCCAGCCGCCGGCCTGGTTGAACGACAGCCCCAGCGGCTGCAGCGCCGCGCCGCTCCACGCACAGCCGCTGCTCCAGACCTGCGCGGTACTGCCGCTGCCGCGGCTGAACACCACGGCGGCGTCCTGGCCCAGCCAGTCGCCGTCGGTCTCGTCGTCGGCGCTGTTCAACGCGCTCAGTGCGCTGGCCGGGCCGCGCAGGCCCTGCGCATCCAGCGTCGCCACGAACAGGTCCCAGCCGGCGCCACGGCCTTGCTGGCGGGCAAACAACAGCTGCTTGCCGTCCGCGCTCAGGGCCGGCCCGCGCTCTTCCCGGCGCCCGCCGTCACCGGCCAGCGGCTGCGCCGGGCCCAGCCGGCCGTCGGCGGCCAACGCGGCGCGGTACAGCGCCAGCGCGCCCTCGCGGCCGGCCGCGAACAGCAGCCAGCGGCCGTCACGGCTGAAGTAGGGATCGCGCGCTTCACCGGCCACGCCTACCGGCAGTACCTGTGCCTGCTGCCAGCGACCGTCCACCACGCGCGCCTCCCACAGGCCCCAGCCGGCCTCGCCGCGGCGGGCGAAGACGATGCGCTGGCCATCGGCGCTGATCGTGGCGCGACCTTCGTCGGCGCGGGTCGAGACCACGCCCATGCCTTCGATGCCGTACTCGTTCAACGCCATCGCCACGGGGGCAGAGAGTAGACTGGCGGCGAGCACCAGCAGGGGCGGGGTGATGCGCATCATCCGGTTCCGTGCACGAAAGAGCATCAGTCTAGCCAGCTTGAGGATTCCATGACCGACCGTTACGCCGTCTTCGGACACCCCGTTGCCCACTCGAAGTCGCCGCAGATCCACGCGACGTTCGGTCGCCAGGAAGGCATCGCCATCGACTACCGCGCGATCGACCTGGCCCCGGATGCGTTCCTGGCCGGACTGGAGGCCTTCGCCGCCGAGGGCGGTGTCGGCGCCAACGTCACCCTGCCGCACAAGGAAGCCGCGTTCTCGCTGTGCACCACGCTGACCGCGCGCGCGCGCCGCGCCGGCTCAGTCAACACACTGCTGCGCAAGGGCGACCGCTGGCACGGCGACACCACCGATGGCATCGGCCTGGTGCGCGACCTGACCGACCGCCACGGCCTGGACCTGCGCGGCCGCCGCGTGCTGATGATCGGCGCCGGTGGCTCGGCGCGCAGCGTCGCCCCGGCGCTGCTCGATGCCGGCATCACCGAACTGGTGGTGGTCAACCGCACGCCGGAGCGCGCCGACGAACTGATCGACGCGATGGGCGAGCCCGGCCGTGCGATCAGCCGCTACTGGGAAGACCTGCGCGACCTCGGCGACTTCGAACTGATCGTCAATGCCACCTCGGCTGGCCGCGACCGCGACGTCGAGTTCAAGCTGCCGCTGTCGCTGGTCAATTCGATGACCACTGCTGTCGACCTGAACTACGGCGAGGCGGCCATCGCCTTCCTGGCCTGGGCCCGTGCGGCGCAGTGCCGCAATACCGTCGACGGCCTGGGCATGCTGGTCGAGCAGGCCGCCGAGAGCTTCCTGCAGTGGCACGGCGTGCGCCCGCAGACCGGCGAGGTCTACCAGTCGCTGCGCCAGGGCTCGGCCGTGCTGGCCGGCGAGGACTGACCGATGGACAGCACAACCCTGATGGTGACCGTGCTGAGCATGGTCGGCGTGCGCCTGCCGGTGCTGATCGCGCTGTGCGTCGGCCTGGTCTGGGTGGTCGGTGCGCCGCGCGATGCCACCCGCACCGGCGCGCTGGTCGGCCTGCTGCTGTTGCTGCTGTCCAGCCTGGGTGGCCTGGCGGCGGGCATGCTGCCGATGTGGCTGGTCAGCAGCGGCAACTTCAGCGCCATCTCGGGCATGAGCGCCATCTTCGGCGTGGTGCACTTCGCGCTGGCGATGGTCGAGGCCATCGGCGTGGTGCTGCTGGTGTGGGCGCTGGTGCGCCTGCTGCGTAGCCGTCCCGCCCCGGTCGCCTGAGCGCTGGCGCCGGGCCACGCCCGGCGTGTTTCGCCCCTGTGCGGCGCGGGCTTCGGACCGTGCGCGCCGGCGGGCGTCGTCGCTGGCTCGTTCAGGGTGCCAGCAACAGTGAACGCGGCCGGCCATGCGACAATGACCGGCCTGATCCAGCTACGGTAGTTCCCGGCGTGACCGAAACCGTCGCCGCTCCGCGCACGCTCGATGACACCTTGAAGGACGCGATCCGCAAGGCGTACACGACGCTGCAGGCCAACACCCCCGGCTTCTCCACCCGTCGCTCGCAGAGCCAGATGATCGGCGTGGTGTCGCGCGCGCTGTCGAAAAGCGGTGGCGTTGGCGTGGTCGAGGCGCCGACCGGCGTCGGCAAGAGCCTGGGCTACCTCACCGCAGGCGTGCCGATCGCGCTGGCCACCAAGAAGAAGCTGGTGATCAGCACCGGCACCGTGGCGCTGCAGTCGCAGCTGGTCGAGCGCGATATCCCGAATTTCCTGAAGGCCACCGGCCTGGAAGCGACCGTGGCGCTGGCCAAGGGACGCACCCGCTACCTGTGCACGCGCAATGCCGCCGAGGCGCAGGGCGAGGGCTCGCAGGGCGGCATGTTCGAGGATGACGCGCCACTGTTCGACCGGCCGCTGGCGCCGATCGAGATGGACATCGCCAAACGCCTGACCGACGCCTTCACCAGCGGCAGCTGGGATGGCGATATCGACAATGCGCCGGAGACCATCAGTCCCGGCCTGCGCAGCCGCATCACCACGCCGGCCTCGGGTTGTGCCGGGCGACGCTGCGCCTATTCGGCGCAGTGCGCGGTGCTGCGCTCGCGCAATACGGTGCGCGACGCACAGATCGTGGTCACCAACCACGCGCTGCTGCTGTCGGCGCTGTCGATCGGTGACAGCGACAACGGCCAGCCGTTGATCGCGCCACCCTCGGACATGCTGCTGGTGCTGGACGAAGGCCATCACATCGGCAACGTGGCGATCGACCAGGGCGCGGCCAGCCTCGCGCTGGACGAGATGGCCAAGCGCACCGGCCGCCTGCAGATCCTGATCGCCGGTGCCTACCGCGCGGTCGACAAGGACCGGCTGGGCAACCTGCTGCCCAACGAAGCGATCGAAGTCGCCAGCAACGTGGCCAAGCAGCTGCGCGCGTTCCGTGATCACATCGAGCGGGTGTGGATGCCGGCGCCGGCGGACGAAGAGCCGATGTGGCGCGCGGCCAATGGACGCCTGCCCGAGGCCTGGCGCGAGCCGATCGAGGCACTGGCCGACGATACCCGCAGCCTCTACAACTGGGCGCATGCGGCCACCACGCAGGTGGCCAAGGGCAAGCCGGACGATGCCGCGCGCGAGCGCCTGCAGCGCAACCTGGGCATGGCGCTGGAGATGATCGAGCAGCAGTACAACCTGTGGCAGGCGTGGCGCCGCGAAGACAAGGACGGCGCGCCGCCGATGGCGCGCTGGGTGACTGCCACCCGCGATGGCGACCTGGTGCTGCACGGTTCGCCGGTGTCGGCCGCGCACGTGCTGCGCAAGCTGCTGTGGGATGAAGTGGACTCGGTGGTGATGACCTCGGCGACGCTGACCGGCGGTGGCGACTTCCAGGCGCTGGCGATCGACAACGGCATTCCGGAAGAGGCCGAGATGGTCTCGCTGTCGTCGCCGTTCGACCTGCCCAACCAGGCCGAACTGATCGTGCCGAAGTTCCCGGTCACGCCGGACGACCGCGAAGGCCACCCGCGCGAAGTGGCGCGCTACCTGGACACCGAACTGGACTGGGCCAAGGGCTCGATGGTGCTGTTCACCTCGCGCTGGAAGATGGAGAAGGTGGCCGGGCTGATGCCGGCCGCGCGCCGCAAGCAGGTGCTGGTGCAGGGCGAGATGTCCAAGACCCGGCTGATCGAGGAACACCTGAGGCGTGTCGAGGCAGGCGAGGGCTCGGTGCTGTTCGGCCTGAACTCGTTCGGCGAGGGCCTCGACCTGCCCGGCGAGGCCTGCACCACGGTGGTGATCACCCAGGTGCCGTTCGCCGTGCCGACCGACCCGCAGACCGCCACCCTCAGCGAGTGGTTCGAGGGACGCGGGCTCAACGCGTTCAACCTGATCGCCATTCCGCATGCGCTGCGCACGCTGACCCAGTTCGCCGGCCGCCTGATCCGCACCTCCACCGACACCGGCCGCGTGGTCATTCTTGATTCGCGGCTGCTGACCCGCCGCTACGGCAAGCGCATCATCGACGCGCTGCCGCCGTTCAAGCGCGTGATCGGCTGAAAAAGGGGACGGAGGGGATTAAGTCGTTTGAGGCACAAACGACTTAATCCCCTCCGTCCCCTTTTCCCAGATGGCGGCCAGCGGCCGGCACTACCGGATCGGCATCAATCGCCGAGCAGGGCGGTGTTGCGTACGGCGCCCTTGTCGGCGCTGGTGGCCAGCAGGGCGTAGGCCTTCAACGCGCTGGTGACCTTGCGCGGGCGTGGCGCGCGCGGTTTCCAGCCACGTGCGTCGGCGTCGGCGCGGCGCTGGGCCAGCGTGGCCTCATCCAGCAGCAGGTCGATGCGGCGGGCCGGGATGTCGATGCGGATGCGGTCGCCGTTCTCCACCAGACCGATGACACCGCCGCTGGCGGCTTCCGGCGAGACGTGGCCGATCGACAGGCCCGAGGTGCCGCCGGAGAAACGGCCATCGGTGAGCAGCGCGCACTGCTTGCCCAGTCCCTTCGACTTCAGGTAGCTGGTCGGATAGAGCATTTCCTGCATGCCGGGGCCGCCCTTCGGCCCTTCGTAGCGGATCACCACTACCTCACCCGGTTGCACCTCGTCGGCGAGGATGCCGGCGACGGCCGCGTCCTGGCTTTCATAGACACGCGCGGGGCCTTCGAACACGTGGATCGATTCGTCCACGCCGGCGGTTTTCACCACGCAGCCATCCACGGCCAGATTGCCACGCAGCACGGCGAGGCCGCCTTCCAGTGAGTACGCATGCTGCAGCGAGCGGATGCAGCCCTCGGCGCGGTCCATGTCCAGGGTCGGCCAGCGCGTGGCCTGGCTGAAGGCCTCCTGGGTGGGGATGCCGGCCGGGCCGGCCTTGAAGAAGGCATGCAGGGTGTCGTTGTCACTGCGCACCACGTCCCAGCGTTCCAGCGCGTCGGCCAGGCTGGCGCTGTGCACGGTCGGCACCGTGGTATCGAGCAGGCCGGCGCGGTCCAGCTCACCGAGGATGCCGAACACGCCGCCGGCGCGGTGCACATCCTCGATGTGGTACTTCGGCGTGTTCGGCGCCACCTTGCACAGCTGCGGCACGCGCCGCGACAGCGCGTCGATGTGGGTCAGGTCGAAGTCGACCTCCGCCTCCTGTGCGGCGGCCAGCAGATGCAGGATGGTATTGGTGGAGCCGCCCATGGCGATGTCCAGGGTCATCGCATTGGCGAACGCGGCCTGGGTGGCGATGCCGCGCGGCAGCGCGCTGGGGTCTTCGCCGCCATACCAGCGATGGCAGAGTTCGACGATCAGGCGGCCGGCGCGGCGGAACAGCGCCTCACGGTCGGCGTGGGTGGCCAGCGTGGTGCCGTTGCCGGGCAGCGACAGGCCCAGCGCCTCGGTCAGGCAGTTCATCGAGTTGGCGGTGAACATGCCCGAGCAGGAACCGCAGGTGGGGCAGGCGCTGCGCTCGAACGCGGCGACTTTCTCGTCGGAGGCGCTGTCATCGGCGGCCACCACCATCGCATCGACCAGATCCAGCTTGTGCTCGGACAGCCTGGTCTTGCCCGCTTCCATCGGCCCGCCGGAGACGAACACCACCGGGATGTTCAGGCGCAGCGCGGCCATCAGCATGCCGGGGGTGATCTTGTCGCAGTTGCTGATGCACACCAGCGCGTCGGCGCAGTGCGCGTTGACCATGTACTCCACGGCGTCGGCGATGATCTCGCGGCTGGGCAGCGAATACAGCATGCCGTCGTGGCCCATCGCGATGCCGTCGTCCACGGCGATGGTGTTGAATTCCTTGGCGACGCCGCCAACCTGTTCGATCTCGCGCGCGACCAGCTGGCCGAGATCCTTCAGGTGCACGTGGCCGGGCACGAACTGGGTGAAGGAGTTGGCGATGGCGATGATCGGCTTGTGGAAGTCGCCGTCCTTCATGCCGGTGGCGCGCCACAGGGCGCGGGCGCCGGCCATGTTGCGACCGGCGGTGGAGGTGCGGGAACGGTATTCGGGCATGGCGGGCGGAACGGGCGGGCCGTACGACGTGGGGGTCAGCCGATCATGGCCAATTTTTTCGGTTGCTGCTGCAACCACCTTCACCGCTTGCAGCGGCTTGGCGGTCCGCGCATTTCCCCTTATCCCCGCGCCTTCGGCGCGCCCCCCTTGAACAACAAGGGGGCTTCTTGCCGGAGACTTGGCTGCGCGCGCCGGGCATGACCGGGCGCCGCGGGATGTGTGCCAACCAAGGTTGGCACCTACCAGAGCGGTGCGTCGCCTGGGGGTCGGATCCCATCGCGGCGCGATGGGCTCTGACCCCAATGCCGACGAAAATGAAAGTCCGTTCATCTTTCGCACTTTGCCGATTCCGGTTGCTGGCCCGGATTTGGCATCATTGGGGCATTGATCCGTCGACAGGGCATGAGGCCATGAAACGTTCCCGCACCACCGCGCTGCTGCTGATGAGCGCCGCGCCGCTGCTGTTCACCGCCTGCCAGAAGGAGCCGGAGGTGAAGGTGCAGGAAGGCCTGTATACCTCGGTGGAGGCCTGCACCGAGGCCACCGGCGATCCGTCGTCGTGCCGCAATGCGTTCGCTGAAGCGCAGAAGCAGGCCGCCGATGCGGCGCCGAAGTACGCCAGCAAGGAAGCCTGCGAGAAGGACTACAAGCCGGAGCAGTGCGTGCAGCAGCACACCTCGGCCGGTACCTCGTTCATCGGCCCGATGATGATGGGCTTCTTCATGTCGCAGATGCTGAGCAACCGCGGCGGCCTCGCCCCGCAGGCGCCGGCGTCGGCACCGGCCTACCAGGACAAGAATGCGGGTTGGGCGCGCCCGGCACCGGGTGGCACCGGTGGCCTGAACACCGCCAGCGGCATCGGTGCCGGCAAGGCCGGCCTGGCGCCGGTCACCAGCGAGCCGAACCGTGCGGTCACTGCCAGCCGTGGTGGCTTCGGCAATACCAGCGCACGCCGCAGCACCAGCGGCAGCTACGGCGGCTGATCGACCCATGCAGCGCATCCGGATTGCCGAGCGTGCCCAGTGGCGGGCGCGCGCGGAAGAGGCGGGTTTCCGCTTCCACACCATCGACGGCCAGCCGTACTGGGATGAAAGCGCGTATTACGCCTTCACCCTGCGCCAGATCGAACAGGACATCGAAGACCCCAGCGCCGAGCTGCACCAGATGGCGCTGGATCTGGTCGGTGATGTCATCGGCAGCGAACGCTTGATGGACCAGTTGGCGATTCCGTCGCACTACCGCGACTGGATCGCCGACAGCTGGCGCCAGCGCCAGCCGCACCTCTATGGCCGCCTGGACCTGGCCTACGACGGTACCGGTCCGGCCAAGCTGTACGAATTGAACTACGACACGCCGACCTCGCTGTTCGAAGCCAGCTTCTTCCAGTGGCAGTGGCTGGAAGGCCAGCGCAATGCCGGTCGCCTGCCGCAGCATGCCGACCAGTTCAACGCCATCCATGAGGCGCTGGTCGAGCGTTTCGGCGACCTCGCCGCGCAGCTGCCGCCGCCGCTGTACTTCAGCGCGGTCGGCAGTTCGGAGGAAGACCGCGGCACGGTCGAGTACCTGCGCGACTGTGCGTCGCAGGCCGGCCTGCATGGCCAGGCCATCGCCATCGAGGACATTGGCCTGTCCGAGGACGGCCGCTTCACCGCGCTGGACGATTCGGTGATCGGCACGCTGTTCAAGCTGTATCCGCTGGAAGACCTGATGGCCGAGGAATTCGGCCGCGCGCTGCCCGGTTCGGGCGTGCAGCTGCTGGAACCGGCCTGGAAGGCGGTGCTGAGCAACAAGGGCATCCTGCCGTTGCTGTGGCAGCGCAACGTGGGCCATCCGAACCTGCTGGAAGCGCATTTCGATGACGGCAGCACGCTGGCGTCGGGCTGGGTACGCAAACCGCTGTTCTCGCGCGAAGGCGCCAACATCGAGATGCACCTGGCCGATGGCAGCACCCAACGCAGCGACGGGCCCTACGACGGCCCGGCGATCATCCAGCGCGCCCATCCGCTCACCCGCTTCGAAGGCGGTTACCCGCTGATCGGCAGCTGGGTGATCGGTGACCATGCCTGCGGCATCGGCATCCGCGAGGACGACAGCGCGATCACCCGCGACAGTGCGCGCTTCGTGCCGCACGCGATCGTCGACGAGGCGCCGACGCGGATCTACGTCTGATGACGGTGCGGCGCAATCGCGACCTGCGGCCTGCGCCGCTGCCGGGCCGGCATCTGGATGACGGCCACGCCCTGTGGCGCTATTCGGACCGCATCGCGGTGCGCTGCCACCGCTGCGATACGCCCGGCTGGGTGGTGCGGACGCCGGAATCGCGACGTTTCCGCTGCCTGGGCTGCAGCGCAGCCCTCGACAGTGGATGCGGCTGCGGTTGCTGTGCCGCGGGCGACTGGGTCGGGCCCGTGCGCTACAGCGGCTATCGTCCCTGCGGATACTGCGGGCACAAATGGGTCCGCGCCGAGCTGCACCGTGCGCGTGCAGTGTCGCCGTTGCGGACGCTGGCGGCGGACTGCAGTCAGTGCGGACGCAGCAGCGAGGTGGAGGTCACGTTGTCGCGATGGCGTGGCAATGAGGCGATCGATCCGCATTTTGGCTTGCCGCTGCGGCTGGTCGAAAAGACTGCGGCCGGAGTGCTGTGGGCCTACAACGAAGCCCATCTGCAGGCACTGCACGACTACGCTGCCGCGCCTCTGCGCGAGCGCGCGGGCGTTACCAACGGTTCGATGTTCTCGCGCCTGCCGCAGTGGATGAAGCTGGGCCGCAACCGGGTGCTGCTGCAGCGTGCGGTGGAGCGGTTGCAACGTCGGTTGCTGCAGGGGTAGTGCCGGCCGCTGGCCGGCAACCGGTTTTGGTAGATGCCGACCCTGGTCGGCGCTGTGGATTTCGTGCCAACCAAGGTTGGCACCTACCAGGGCGATGCATCGGTTGTTGCAGGGGTAGTCCCGGCCGCTGGCCGGCAACCGGTTTTGGTAGATGCCGACCTTGGTCGGCGCTGTGGGTTTCGGGCCAACCAAGGTTGGCACCTACCAGGGCGATGCGGCGGTTGTTGCAGGGGGTAGTGCCGGCCGCAGGCCGGCAACCGGTTTTGGTAGATGCCGACCTAGGTCGGTGCTGTGGATTCGTGCCAACCAAGGTTGGCACCTACCAGGGCGATGCATCGGTTGCCGCAGGGGTAGTGCCGGCCGCTGGCCGGCAACCGGTTTTGGTAGATGCCGACCTTGGTCGGCGCTGTGGATTTCGTGCCAACCAAGGTTGGCACCTACCAGGGCGATGCGGCGGTTGTTGCAGGGGGTAGTGCCGGCCGCTCGCCGGTAACCGGTTTTGGTAGATGCCGACCTTGGTCGGCGCTGTGGGCGGGCCAACCAAGGTTGGCACCTACCAAGGCGATGCGGCGGTTGTTGCAGGGGGTAGCGCCGGCCGCTGGCCGGCAACCGGTTTTGGTAGATGCCGACCTCGGTCGGCGCTGTGGGTTCGTGCCAACCAAGGTTGGCACCTACCAAGGCGATGCGGCGGTTGTTGCAGGGGGTAGCGCCGGCCGCTGGCCGGCAACCGGTTTTGGTAGATGCCGACCCTGGTCGGCGCTGTGGATTCCGTGCCAACCAAGGTTGGCACCTACCAGAGCGATCGCGGGTATCAGAGCAGCCCTTCGCGCTTCACCGCCAGATAGCGTTCCACCAGCGCGCCGGGCAGGGCATCGGCGGTCACGTCCAGCACCATCACCTTTTCGCTGCGCAGGGCCTCATGCGCCTTCGCGCGTTGCTGCAGGTACAGCGCGGCGGCACCGGCCTGGGTGGCGTCTTCCAGTGTCTGCACCTCGCCCTCCAGTGCGCCGTCCAGCTCGCGTTCGCGCAGGCTGGCCACGCACACCAGGTGGCGCCGCTGCAGCAGGCGCACTGCCGCCAGCAGGCCTTCGATGTCCTCATCACGCACGTTGCTGACCAGCATCACCAGCGCACGCCGGCGCTGGCGCAGCGACACCTCGGTGGCGGCGGCCAGGTAATCGGTGGCCACCGCGCGTGGCTGCAGGTCGTAGCTGGCGCGCAGCAGGTGCTCGACCGTACCCATGCCGCGCTGCGGTGCCACCCAGCGGCGTTCGCCACCGGCAGCGTACAGGCCGGCAGCGTCGCCCTGGCGCAGCGCCAGGTAAGCCACCACCAGCGAGGCGTTCAAGGCATGGTCGAAGTGCGAGAGCCCGCCTTCGCTGGCCAGCATGCGCCGGCCACTGTCCAGCATCAGCAGCAGCTGCTGGTTCTTCTCGTCCTGGTATTCGCGCGAGATCAGCTTGCGCGCACGCGCGGTGGCCTTCCAGTCGAGCTGGCGCAGGCTGTCGCCGATGCGGTACTCGCGCATCTGGTGGAAATCGGTGCCTTCGCCACGGCGGCGCTTCACGTGCGCACCAACCAGCCGCGAGGCCTGGTCGGCACTGAACAATGCGAAGCGGGTGAGCGGCACGAAGTTCGGATAGACCCGCACCTCCAGCGCCGGCGGCAGCGTGCGTTGCTGCCACCACAGGCGCCACGGCGAACGCATGCGCAGGTGCACCCCCTCGAAGCGGAAGTGCCCACGCTGCAGCGGCTGCAGGTGGTAGTGCAGGGTGGACGCCGTACCGGCCTGCAGGCGCACGCGCTGCGGCAGCGCTTCCAGCGGCCAGCCGCCGGGCACCAGGTCGAACACCTGCACCGTCATCGATTGCTCGGCCTGCAGGCGCAGCGCCGCCTCGCGGCGCACGCCCAGCGCCAGCGCTTCGGGCAGCTCGCGCTGTACCTGCGGCGACGGACGCCGCGACTGCCGCCACAGATCCCACAAGGCGGGCAGCGCGATGACGACGGCTGCCAGCGCCCAGCTCCAGCGCGGCAGCCACCCGCCCAGCACCAGGCCGCCCAGGGCAGCCCAGGCCAGCAGCAGCGCCAGCAGCAGCGGGGCCGGTCTCATCGGCGCGGTGCTTCCACCTTGGCCAGCAGCGCGCCCAGCACGTCGTCGGCGTCCTGGCCTTCGATCTGCAGCTCCGGGGCCAGTGCAATGCGGTGGCGCAGCGCCGGGCGCGCAATGTCGCGCACGTCGTCCGGCGTGACGAAGTCACGGCCGGCCAGCACCGCCTGCGCGCGCGAGGCACGCACCAGCGCGATGCTGCCGCGGGGGCCAGCGCCGACCGCGATGCCCGGCCACTGCCTCGTGGCCGCCACAATCCGCACCGCGTAGTCGATCACTTCGTCATCGACGGTGATCGCCGCGGTCGCGCGCTGCAGTTCCAGCAGCTCGCCGGCCCCCAATACACGCGGCACCTGGCTCAGGTCGAAATCGCTGGCGGCACGGCCACTGGTGATCGCGGTCACCATGCGCTTCTCGTCCTCCAGCTGCGGGTAGTCGATCAGCACCTTCAGCAGGAAGCGGTCCAGCTGTGCTTCCGGCAACGGGTAGGTGCCTTCCTGTTCCAGCGGATTCTGCGTGGCCAGCGCCATGAACGGCGGCGCCAGGGTGAAGGCCTTGCCTTCGATGGTCACCTGGCCTTCCTGCATCACTTCCAGCAGGGCCGACTGGGTCTTGGCCGGGGCACGGTTGATCTCGTCGGCCAGCAGCAGGTTGGTGAACACCGGGCCGCGACGGATCTTGAAGCTCTCGCTCTTCGGGTCGTACACCGCGTGGCCACTGACGTCGCTGGGCATCAGGTCGGGGGTGAACTGCACGCGCCCGTAGTCCAGCTCCAGGGCCTGTGCCAGTGCACGCACCAGCAGGGTCTTGCCCAGACCGGGCACGCCTTCGATCAGCACGTGGCCACCGGCCAGCAGCGCCACCAGGATCTGGTCCAGTACATCGGCCTGGCCGATGAAGGCGTGTCCAACGGCGGTGCGGATGGCATCGACGCGTTCGATCAGGCGGGCGTTGGCGGCCGCCGGCAGCTCGGGGACTTCGGTCATAGCAGGGATCTCATCTGGAGCAGCAAGCGGATGCGCTCGCGCAGGGCGGAGGAATCGTGCGGTGGCGGGGGCGTGAGCGCGCTGGCAACACGGCCTTGCGGCCATTTCAGCAGCTCGGCGATGGCCTGATCGCGCGGCGCACCGTCCAGTGCAGCGGCTACCGGTGCGCGCAGGCGCAGGCGATGCAGGAACAGGGCGAACACGGCGTCGTACAGGCGCGTGCCGTGGCCGAAGCGCAGCAGCAGCTCGCCACTGGCACGCACGTGCTCCAGCAGCGAGCGGCGTTCCAGCACCGGCGACGGCAGCAGGCTGCCGAAGCGCTGCGAGCGGCCCCACAACCAGCCCAGCAGGGCCAGCAGCAGCGGCGCCCACAGCGGCCAGCCCTGGTAGAACAGGCGCGCCCACAGTGACGGCGGGCGGCTGGCATAGACCAGCCAGAACGCACCCTTGCCGTAATTCGGGTCGAGCAGGTAACGGGTCAGGTCGCGGTGCGAGAGATCGTGCAGGCCATCACTGGCCTTGCCCGCGGCCGACGCCAGGCGTGCCGCCGGCGAATCCACCTCGCCGCGCATGAATTCCATGTCGGCCAGCACGCTCACCTTGCCCTGGCCATGGTGCAGGCGTGCGAACACCAGGCTGTGCTCGTTGCCCCAGCGCCGTTCGGCCCGCGCATTGGCGGCAAAGCCCAGCGTGAAGCGACGGCCGCCGCAGAACTCGACGTGGCTGGGATCATCGATGACGTGGAATGGCTGGCAGTCGCTCTGCTGATACAGGCTGTCCACGCCCAGCTGGTCCAGCAGGGGCCCCTGCGTGCTGCTGGCGTCGTCCTCGGCGGGCGGCGGCGTACGCACCAGCAGATGGCCACCACCATCAACCCAGGCCAGCAGGGCCCTGGCCGCCGGTGCCGGCAGTTCGCTGCTGTCCTGCAGCAGCACCACCGTATCGTGCGGGCCCAGCGCCATCTGCTGCAGGTCCAGCCGCGGCCGCGAGTGCACCTCGATGCCATCGGCACGCAGGGCCTGGCCCAGCACGTACAGCGGGTTGTAGCCAGCTTCGCCCTGCGGCGGCAGCTGCACGGTCTCGGTCACGCGTTCGTGCGTGCGCAGGTAAAGGATCGTCAGCGGCACGCCGAACAGCACCAGCCCACCCAGCAGCAGCGACCAGAACAGGCGCGGACTCATGCCAGCCACCTGTACTGCCGGCGCAGGGTATCGGCCAATGCATCGAAATCGGCGCGGCTGGGCAGGCGGCCACCGTAGGCGGCGTACTGCCACATGCGCACGATGCGCGCGAACAGGTCACGGTCGGTGGCATCGGGCATGCGCCGCGACGCGCGCAGGCATTGCGCTTCGGTAGCACCGGGCGGAAGCGCGATGCCGCTGCGCTCGCCCACCGTGCGCACGCTGGCGCGGTACAGCAGGGCCAGCGCCTGCCGCGGCCGCCCCTGGTCCCACAGCAGGCCGGCCTGGGTGGCCACGTCCGGCGGCAGCACGACCGGCAGTTCCACCGGTTCTTCCACTACCTGCGGTGCGGCCTCGGCCTTGCGCCGGCCACTGCCGCGCAGCCACGGCAGCCACAGCCGTGCGGTCAGCAGCAGCACCAGCAGCAGGACGCCCAGCAGGCCCCACAGGCCCCACTCGGCCAGGCGTGCCAGCCAGGCGATGCCGTCCTTGCGCGCTTTGCGTTCACCCTTGCTGTTGGTGTCACGCTGCAGCTGCTTGTCTTCCTTCTTTTTTTCCTCGGCCTGCTCGATCGGCTTCCAGCGGGTGATCTCGCGGGTCGGGCGCTGCAGCGGGTCCTCATAGGCGCGGTTAACCGCCTGGCGGAAGCCGGCGGTGTCCACTGGCGCTGCACCGAAGATCATGGCCGGTGCATTGGCCGGATCGTTCGCCGCAGTGGCCGGTTCCTCCGCGCTGTCCTCGTCCTCTCCGGCATCGTCCGCCTGTTCTGCGGCCGTCTGCGCGTCCTGCGCATGCACTGGCGCGGAGGCCAGCGGCAGGGCAAGGCACAGCAGCAGCGCCAGCGTCGATGCCGCCGGCAGCAGCCGCTCGCGCAGGCGGCGCAGGGCGATCTCAACGTCCCACGCTTCCATCTGCGTGCGCCGGTTCAAGTACAGGCCGAAGCCGGCGCCGACGTAGAACGGACCGATCAGCACCGAGGCCAGCCAGCACGCCAGGTTGAAGCCGGCCCGCGCCCAGGCGGGTGTGTCCTGGCCGATCATGTCCCACGCGGCACGCCATGATTCGGACATCAGCTCCAGCGGCATGAACATGAACACCGCGCCGATCGCACCGGACACCAGCACCGCTTCAAACGCCATGCAGGCCACGGTCAGCACGGCGGCGGCACCCGCCGCACCAGCGGCCACGGCACGGCGGCGTGCACCGCGCTGGGCCGGCGCATTGCCCTCCAGCAGGTTCACCGGCAGGCACAGGCTGCGCAGCACGCTGAAACGGCGCCAGCCCAGGTAGCCCCAGAAACCTGCATTGCCCCAGCTGCGTTGCGCGCGCAGGGCCGCCAGCGTACCGACCGGCTCGCCGAAGATGCCACGCGACAGCACGTACAGCGGCGCCCGTTCGAACAGCGGCTTGCACCACCACATCGCCAGCCACGCCCAGCCGAATGCATCCAGCCACCAACCCAGCGCGTTGAAGACCACGAACAGCGGCGCACTGGCCAGCAGCCAGCTGCCCCATACCGCGCGTGCGTGGCGGCGCGACAGGGCACTGCCCAGCTCCATTGCTTCCCAGCCGCTGCGCGCGCGCAGCACCACGTCCAGGTGGTCAATGCGCATGGCCGCCTCCGCGTCCGCCGCGCCACAGCCACAGCAGCACGCCGGCCCACAGCATGCCGGCCACGCTGAACTTGCCCCACGCCGGCACGTCGGCAATCGACGACCAGAAGGCTTCGATGAACGCGGCCACCAGCAGCATGAACGCCACGCCCAGGCACAGGCGCGCACCGATGCGGCCGCCCTCGACCAGTGCATCCAGGCGGCTGCGCCGGCCGGGTGCCAGCAGTTTCATGCCCAGCTGCAGGCCGGCACCGCCGGCGATCACGATCGCGGTCAGCTCGAAGGCACCATGGCCTGCGACGAAGCGCCAGAACGGATCACCATGGCCGATGTGCTGCAGGTGGCCCGCCACCGAACCGATGATCACGCCGTTGAACAGCAGCACCAGCAGCGTGCCCAGGCCGGCCAGCAGGCCGCTGGCGAAGGTACGCAGGGCGATGCTGATGTTGTTGAGGATGTAGTGGCCGAACATCATCCAGTCGGTGCCGCTGTCGCGTCCCAGGCGCTCGGCGGCCGGATCGTACATGCGCTCCATCTCGGCGATCTGGCGGTTGTCCATCACCATGTGGATCAGGTCCGGATAGACCTGCACCAGCACGAAGCAGGCCAGCGCCGGCAGCGCGAACATCGCCAGCGCCACCCACATGCTGCGCGCCTGGCTGCGCACCAGCAGCGGGAAGTCGGCCACCAGGAATTCCAGCGCACCGCGCCAGCGCGTCGGCGGCGTGCGGTACAGCACGCTGTGGCCCTGCTGCATCAACTGCTGCAGGCGCTGCACCAGCTGCGGGCTGTAGCCGCGCTCGCGGGCCAGCGCCAGCTGCTGGCACAGGCGCCGGTAGCGCTGCGGGAAGGCGGTATCGTCCAGCGCGAGCGCGCTGGCCTTGCGCCGCGTGCGGCGCGAAGCACCGGCGCGCAGCAGCAGCCAGTGTTCCAGGTCCTGCCATTCCTGCTGGTAGCGGGCGACGAACTGTTCCTGCTTCATCGCCGCCCCAGCAGCCAGTTGGCCATGGCATACAGGCGCAGCACGCCGACCTGGCCGTGGGTGCCGGTCAGTGGCTCGGCAATGCCGGCCAGTTCCTGCTGGCGTGCCGCCGACAGCCGCGGCGCGCGCTCGGCGAAGGCCATCAGCGCCGCCTGTTCTTCCGGTCGCAGCGGCTGCGGCGGGGCCAGCACGCTGTCGATGGTGGGCGGAGGCGGCAGGTACAGCACCGGTGCATGCACCACCACGGTACCGGCCACCAGGTCGCCGAGGCGGCGGCCGTGGGAATCGAACAGGCTGCTGATCAGGCCCAGTGCATAGCCGAACGGCAGCATGTCCACGGTGCGCAGCAGGTTGCGGGTGATGGCGGCCATCCAGCCCACCGGCGCGCCATCGCGCGCGAGCACGTGCAGGCCCAGTGCGCGCTTGCCCAGGGTGCGGCCCCACCGCGCTTCGCAGACGATCGGGTAGGCCCAGTAGACCAGGAACATCAGCACCAGGCCGAGCCCGGAGCCGAACGAATCCAGCAGTGCCAGCGGAATCGACATCAGCACCAGCACCGCGATGCGCACGCCCAGATCGATCAGCCAGGCCATCGCCCGTGGCACCGGGCCGGCCGCCGGCAACTGCAGCGGCACACCCTCCGGCGTCACCACCTCGCGGTAGGTATCGAGCATCGGTGCGGCCATCAGTGCGATGGCCTTCGTTGTGGGCGGCGGAGTCCTCTCCGGCAGGCAGCCACAGGCATGGGGGTCTCGACAGGTCCTGGTCGGGCCCAGACTTTAGCAGAGCCGCATGGCGGCGTTGGCCGATCAGCCCAGGTATTCGTCCTTCAGCCGCACGTAGTGGTCGGCCGAATAGTGCAGCGACTCGATCTCCCTGTCGCTCAGCGTGCGCGCCGGGCGGGCCGGGTTGCCCACCCAGAGCTCACCTTCACCGACCACCTTGCCCGGGCCGACCACCGCTCCGGCACCGACGAAGCCATGGCGTTCCACACGGGCGCCATCGAGGATGCAGGCGCCCATGCCGATCAGGCTGTAATCACCGATGGTGCAGGCGTGGATGATGCAGCCATGGCCGACGGTCACGCCTTCGCCGATCAGGGTCGGGTAGCCGGCCTTGTTGTACGGGCTGTGGTGGCTGACGTGGATGATGGTGCCGTCCTGCACATTGGTGCGCGCACCGATGCGGACGTAATTGACGTCGCCGCGGATGATCGTACCCGGCCACACTGATACGTCCTCGGCCAGTTCCACGTCACCGATGAGGGTGCAGGCCGGATCGATGTACACGCGCTGGCCGAGGACGGGCATCTTGTCGCGGAAGGGGCGCAGCGGGTTCATCGGTGTCTCCGGAAATCAGGGCGTTCACCGCGATGATACCTGCGTGGTAGTGCCGGCCGCTGGCCCGCAACGTCATGGGCGTACCTGGAATTCTGCGGTTGCCGGCCAGCGGCCGGCACTACCCGAGTCAGGTGCAGCCGCTCAGATCGGCGCGTGCTCGGCCAGCATCTGCCGGAACAGCTCATCCAGCCACGCCGCATCACCGTGTCCAGCGGGCAGCTGCGGCGCCTGCGCAGTCCGGATGGCCAGTTCACGATCGATGAAATCGCTGATCGCCGCGATGCGTGGTCCGGCACTGACCTCGGCACTGGCGCGTTTAACGGCCAGCAGGGCATCGATGGCTTCACGCACCGGGCCGTGCGGCAGCAGCCGGTCCAGCAGGTCCTCGAAGGCCATCGGCGGGGGGGGCTGTTCGTGCTCGATCCACTGGCAGGCCAGCAGTGGGCGCAGCACGTACAGGTACTTCTTCGTGCGTACCGTTTCGCCACGCAGGTAACCGCGATGGTTCGAGCGCGCCATGTTGAAGTAGTGCCACCACGTGCCCAGTGGTGAATAGAACGACTCAGCTGCCTTCCAAAGCTGCGACACTGCGGTGTGATCCTGCTGGTAGATGATCGGCGAGCGCAGCCATTCAATCAGTGTCGGATTGGATTTTGAAACCAGGCGCAATGCCTTGCGCAGGTCCCAGCCGCTGACATCGAGCTCATCGTCGATCGGCAGTTCGATCACATCCCGCTGCGCATCGCCGGGGCCGGTGCTCTCGTTGACGGTGAGATACCACGGCTGGCGATGCACGTAGATGAAGCGTGCATCGTAATCGCTGTCCGGCGAAGAGAAGCCCCAGCCACGGCTGCCGGACTCGCACGCCAGCAGAACGCGCACGTCGTGTCGCCGTTCGATGTCGGCGAGGCTGGAAAGAATGGCGGCGCGCTTGCCCGGCGCGATCGGGTGGATGTCGTCCATGCAGTCGTGATCCGTTGATGTCGAGCGTGCTCGACTGTAGCGCAGTTGCGCACGGGTAGTGCCGGCCGCTGGCCGGCAACCTCAATGGACGCACCTGGAATTCTGCGGTTGCCGGCCAGCGGCCGGCACTACCGGCTAGGGTTCGTAGCTGTAGCCCATGCCGTACACCGAACGGATCGGTTCGCCTTCCATGCCGGCGTCGGCCAGCTTGCGGCGCAGGTTGCGCACATGGCTGTCGACGGTGCGGTCGACCACCACGCGGTGGTCCAGGTAGAGGCGGTCGAGCAGCTCATCGCGCGCCCAGATCCGGCCGGGCGTGGCCAGCAGGGTGCGCAGCAGGCGGTATTCCACCGGCGTCAGGTCCAGGCCCTTGCCGTTCCAGGTGGCGCGTGCCGCCGGTTCGTCGATATGCAGGCCGCTGTTGGCGCGTGCAGCGGGGTCCGGGCGGTAACGGCGCAGCACTGCCACCACCCGCGCCACCACCTCGCGCGGACTGAACGGCTTGCAGATGTAGTCGTCGGCACCGATGTCCAGGCCCAGCAGGCGGTCGATCTCTTCCACCCGCGCGGTGACCATGATCACCGGTACGTCGCTGCCGGCGCGCAGTTCGCGGCACAGGTCCACGCCATCGCGTTGCGGCAGCATCAGGTCCAGCAGCACCAGGTCGGGCTGGTAGCGGGCGAATGCGTCGATCACCTGGCCGCCATCGTCCACCCATTCGCTGGTCATGCCGGCGGCGGCCAGGTAGTCACGCAGCACCGAGGCCAGGCGTGGCTCATCCTCGACGATCAGGATCTTCGCGGACGCGGCGGGGGACAGGCTCATGCGGACTCCGGCAGGGTGACGACCACGCGCAGCCCGCCCAGCGGCGAGGGCTCGGCGTGGATATGGCCGTGGTGGGCGAGGATGATGTTGTGGCTGATGGCCAGGCCCAGCCCGCTGCCGCCGCTGGCGCGGTTGCGCGAACTCTCCACCCGGTAGAAGCGCTCGAACAGCAGCGCACACTTGTCGGCCGGTACGCCCGGCGCGGTGTCTTCCACGATCAGCTGCACGCCGGCGGGCACGCGCGCAGCCTGCACGCGCACGCGGCCGCCGCCATGGGTATAGCGCAGCGCATTTTCCAGCAGGTTGGCCAGCACCTGCTGCAGGCGGCGCTCGTCACCGGACACCTGCAGCGGTGTGGCGGGCAGCGCTTCTTCCAGTGCCAGCCCCGCCGTGGAGAAGCGCACGCGCATGCCATTGAGCTCGCTACGCACCAGCGCCACCAGGTCCAGCGGGGCGAAGCGGTAGGCCAGGCCGCCGGACTGGGTCATCGACAGGTCGTGCAGGTCGTCGATCAGCTTGCCCAGCTGGCGGATCTCGCCCTGCAGGGCACCCAGGTTGGCGCGGTCCAGCGGGCGGATACCATCCTCGATGGCCTCCAGTTCGGCGCGCACCACCGCCAGCGGCGTGCGCAGTTCGTGCGAGATGTCGGCAATGAAGGCGCGGCGGTTGCGCTCGGTGTCGTCCAGCGCCTGCGCCATCCGGTTGAAGTCGTTGACCAGTGCATCCAGCTCGTCATCGCTGGTGCGCTCGATGCGGGTGGCGTAGTCGCCGGCGGCGAGCCGGTGGGTGGCGGCGGCCAGCTTGGCCAGGCGCTGGCGCAGCGCGCGCGACACCAGCCAGGCCAGCACTACGGTCACCAGCAGCAGCGAGATGCCGATCACCCACCATGCGCGCATCTGGGTGTTGTAGAAATTCAGGTCGTTGGTAGCGATGACGGTCTGGAACGGCACCATGCCCAGCCAGCCGACGGTGTGTCCGTCCACCTGCACACTGTGCGGCTCGTCGTCGCTGATCGCGTCCGGGTTGCCGGCCACGAACCGATGCTGCGCATCGAACAGGCCCAGCCGCGAGGGAACGCCGGTCTGGTCGGACAGCGGCGGCACGGGCCCCTCGTGCCCATGGCCCAGGTCCGGGCGCAGCAGCCGCGCCCAGCGGTCACTGTCACCGCGCAGATGCTCCCAGCCGCCGTGCGTGCGGTACTCGCGCTGCAGGTGTGGCATCACGCGCTGCATGCGCAGGTCGCCCTGGTCGTTGAGGTAGTCCAGGAAGCCGGTCTGGAACGCCACGCGGCTGGCAATGCCGTTCACTGCCAGCACCAGCAGGCAGGCGGTGAAGATCGCGAGGAAGGTCTTCGCGGTCAGGCCGAATTTGAATCGAATCTTCGCCATCGCCGGGCCATTAGCGGCGCATGCGGCGCCGAAAGCAAGCGCCCGCTGAGCCGGTCGCACAATCTCCATATTCTCTGCACACTTTCACGGCAGCGTGCACGGGTCAACGAAAGGCCCCCACGCCCCCCATGTCACTCCTGCGTCCGCTGTTCCGCTCCCCCCGTGCGTTGATGTTGCCCCTGCTGCTGGCCCTGGCGGCCTGCTCGGCGGGCAGGACCGAGGCCCCGGCCACCCCCGAAGTCGGCGTCATCACCGCCCGCGCGCAACCGCTGGCACTGCAGCAGACCCTGCCCGGCCGGGCGGTGCCGTTCGAGGTGTCCGAGGTGCGGCCGCAGATCGGTGGGCTGATCCGCCAGCGGTTGTTCACCGAAGGCCAGCAGGTCAAGGCCGGCCAGCTGCTGTACCAGGTCGATCCGGCGCCGTACCAGGCCGCCTTCGATACCGCGCGTGGCCAGCTGGCGCAGGCCGAGGCCGCTGTGCTGTCGGCGCAGCCTAAGGCCGAGCGCACCCACACGCTGCTGGGCATGGACGCGGCCAGCAAGCAGGACGCCGACGATGCCACCTCGGCACTGAAGCAGGCCCAGGCCAACGTGATTGCCGCGCGCGCGGCATTGCAGGCCGCCCGCATCAACCTCGACTACACCCGGGTGACCGCACCGATCGACGGCCGCATCGGTACCTCCAGCGTCACCGCCGGCGCGCTGATCGCCGCCGGCCAGGACGCGGCGCTGGCGACCATTCAACGGCTGGACCCGGTCTATCTGGATGTGACCCAGTCCAGCACGCAGATGCTGGCGCTGCGCAAGCAGCTCGACGCCGGCCTGGTGAAGGCCATCGATGGCAAGGCCCAGGTGAAGGTGCTGCTGGAGGACGGCAGCACCTATGCCCATGAGGGCACGCTGGAGTTCGTCGGCAGCGCAGTCGATCCAGGCACCGGCAACGTGGTGCTGCGCGCGGTCATTCCGAACCCGGAGGGCCTGCTGCTGCCGGGCATGTACCTGAAGGCGGTGTTGCCGATGGCCACCGATGCGCGTGCCCTGCTGGTGCCGCAGAAGGCGGTGCTGCGCAATGAACGTGGCGAGCCGCTGCTGCGCCTGCTCGACGCAAAGGATCGCGTGGTCGAGCGGCGGGTCAGCACCGGCCAGGTGGTGGGCAACCAGTGGCAGATCACGCAGGGCCTGAAGGCTGGCGAGCGGGTGATCGTCAGCAACGGCAGTGCGGTAGCGCTGGGCCAGCAGGTGAAGGCGGTGGCGGCCACCACGGCGCAGCTGGCGGCGATGCCGGCGGTCGACCCGAACGGCAACACCGACGAAAAGTCGCACTGAGGCCTGCCGCGCATGGTTCGTTTCTTCATCGACCGGCCGATCTTTGCCTGGGTGATCGCCATCGCGGTCAGCCTGCTCGGCCTGCTCGCGATCCTGATCCTGCCGGTGGACCGCTACCCGCAGATCGCCCCGCCCACCATCACCATCCGCGCCACCTACACCGGCGCCTCGTCGCAGACCGTGGAAAACGCGGTCACCCAGGTCATCGAGCAGTCCCAGCAGAGCCTGGACCACCTGATGTACATGACCTCGACCAGTGCTTCCGATGGCTCGGCGCAGGTCAACCTGGTGTTCGCCACCGGCACCAACCCGGACACCGCGCAGGTGCAGGTGCAGAATCAGCTGCAGGCCGCGATGGCGACGCTGCCGCAGGCGGTGCAGCAGAACGGCCTGACCATCACCAAGTCCAGCGGTTCGATCTTCGAGGTGCTGTCGTTCACCAGCGAAGACGGCAGCATGGACAACTTCGATGTCGCCAACTTCATGGAAGCGCGCATCGACGACCAGATCAGCCGCGTCAGCGGTGTCGGCAACATCCAGCCGATCGGCCAGGAATACGCCATGCGTATCTGGCTGGACCCGGAAAAGATGCGCCAGTACGCGCTGATGCCGTCGGACATCGAGACCGCACTGCAGGCGCAGAACACCGACGTGTCGGCCGGTGAACTCGGTGGCCAGCCGGCGCTGAAGGGCCAGCAGCTGGACGCGACCGTGACCGCGCGCAGCCGCCTGCACACGCCCGAGCAGTTCGCGCAGGTGGTGCTCAAGGCCGATGCCAGTGGCAGCGTGGTGCACCTGGGCGACGTGGCGACGATCGGCCTGGGCCCGGAAAGCTATGACAGCATCAGCACGTTCAACGGCAAGCCGTCGGCCTCGCTGGGCATCGAGCTCAACGCCGGTGCCAACGCCATCGCCGTCTCCAAGGCCGTCGAGGCACGACTGCAACAGCTGCAGAAGTACTGGCCGCATGGCTACACCTACCACGTGGCGTTCACCACCACGCCGTTCGTGACCATCTCGCTGAAGGAAGTGGTGATCACCCTGATCGAGGCGATCGCACTGGTCGTGCTGGTGATGTACCTGTTCCTGCAGAACTGGCGGGCCACGCTGGTCCCGACCATCGCGGTGCCGGTGGTGCTGCTGGGCACCTTCGGCGTGCTGGCCGCCTTCGGCTATTCGATCAATACGCTGACCATGTTCGCGCTGGTGCTGGCCATCGGCCTGCTGGTGGACGACGCCATCGTGGTGGTGGAGAACGTGGAGCGGGTGATGACCTTCGAAGGGCTGGCACCGAAGCCAGCCACGTTGAAGGCGATGGGCCAGATCACCGGCGCGCTGGTCGGCATCGTGCTGGTGCTGACCGCGGTGTTCCTGCCGATGGCGTTCTTCAGCGGTGTCACCGGCGTGATCTATCGCCAGTTCTCGGTGACGATCGCCGCTGCGATGATCCTGTCGGTGCTGGTGGCGATGACCATCACCCCGGCGCTGTGCGGCAGCATCCTGCACCAGATTCCCAAGGGCGGCCATCCGCATGGCGACCACGCTGGCGAGCCGGGCCTGCTGGGCAAGTTCTTCATCTGGTTCAACCATCGCTTCGAGCGCACCTCCAACCGACTGCGCCATCGCGTCGACCGCTTCCTCGGCCGGCGCACGCTGGGCGTACTGTTCTACCTGGTGCTGAGCGTGGCCACCGGCCTGTTGTTGTGGCACCTGCCGGGCGCGTTCCTGCCCGATGAAGACCAGGGCATGCTCAACGCGCTGGTGAAGCTGCCCGCCGGGTCCACCCTGGAGCAGACCCGTGCCGTGATGGATCGCCTGAGCGCCGCCGCGGTGAAGGACGACAGCGTACTGTCAATCCAGGCCACCGCCGGTTTCAGTGTCACCGGCAGTGGCCAGAACGTCGGCCAGGCCTTCATCCGGCTCAAGGATTGGGACGACCGCAAGGACGATGCCGATACCATCGCCGCGCGCTTGACTGCGGCCATGGCCAGCGTGCCCGATGCGCAGGTGTTCATCACCTCGCCACCGGCCATCCTCGGCCTCGGCGATGCCGGTGGCTTCACCCTGGAACTGCAGGACGAAGGCGGTGCCGGCCATGCCGCCGCCGTGGCCGCGCGCAACACGCTGCTGAAGGAGGCTGCCAAGGATCCGAAGCTGGTCAACGTGCGCTACGCCAGCCTGGAAGACGCGCCGGTGTACGCGGTGAAGGTGGATGACGCCAAGGCGCAGGCGATGGGCGTGAATCCGCAGGACATCAATGACACCTTGAACGCCGCGCTGGGTGGCGACTTCGTCAACAACTTCATCTACAAGGGCCGCATCAAGAAGGTGTTCATCCAGGGCAGGGCCGAAGCCCGCATGCAGCCGCAGGACATCGAGCGCTGGAGCGTGCGCAACCAGGCCGGGCAGATGGTACCGCTGTCGTCGCTGGTCAGCGCGCACTGGACCAGTGCGCCGGCCGCGCTGCAGCGCTACAACGGCGTCTCGGCGATGGAGATCACCGGCCAGCCGGCACCGGGCGTCAGTTCCGGCGAGGCGATGGCCGAGATCGCACGCCTGGCCGACACGCTGCCGGAAGGCTTCAGCCATGCCTGGTCGGACATGGCCTACCAGGAACAGCTGTCGGGGAACCAGGCGCCGATGCTGTATGCCATCTCGCTGCTGTTCGTGTTCCTGTGCCTGGCCGCGCTGTATGAAAGCTGGGCGGTACCGTTCGCGGTGATGCTGGCAGTGCCGGTGGGCGTGTTCGGCGCCGTGCTGATGATGAACCTGCGTGGCCTCAACAACGACGTGTACTTCCAGGTCGGCCTGCTGACCACGATTGGCCTGGCTGCGAAGAACGGCATCCTGATCGTCGAGTTCGCGCGCATCCTCGAGCAGCAGGGCAGGCGCACCCGCGACGCGATCCTGCAGGCGGTCTACCTGCGGCTGCGCCCGATCGTGATGACCTCGCTGGCATTCCTGATGGGTGTGCTGCCGCTGGTGTTCGCCACCGGCGCCGGTTCGGCCGCGCGCCGTTCGCTGGGTACCGGCGTGGCCGGCGGTACGGTCGCCTCGATGGTGCTGGGCATGTTCTTCGTGCCGTTGTTCTACCTGCTGGTGCGCCGCCTGTTCCCGGGCCGCGCGCCGGCCGACGCCACTGCCCCGGAGGCACGCCCATGAAGCCGATGCTGCTGCGCGCCCTGGCGGCCGCAACGATGACCACCGTGCTGGGCGGCTGCGTGAGCATGGCCCCGCACTACCAGCGCCCCGAGGCGCCGGTGCCGGCACAGTTCGCCAATGCCGCCACCGGCGAGACCGGGCCAGCACTGGCGATGCCGGCCTGGCGCGAGGTGTTCCTGGAGCCGCGCCTGCAGCAGGTCATCGCGCTGGCACTGCAGAACAACCGCGACCTGCGCGTGGCGGTGCTGCAGGTGGAGAAGGAACGCGCGCAGTACCGCATCCAGCGCGCGGCGCTGCTGCCGTCGGTGGATGCCAGCGGCAGCGTGACCCGTTCGCGGGTGAGTGATGCCAACAGCGAGATCGGCGTCAGCCAGGTGACCGAATCCGATGCCGTGCAGGTGGGCTTCAGCAGCTGGGAACTGGACCTGTTCGGGCGCATCCGCAGCCTGAAGAACGAGGCGCTGCAGAGCTGGCTGGCCAGTGCCGAGAACCAGCGTGCGGCGCGCACCAGCCTGGTCGCCGAAGTGGCCACGGCCTGGCTGGCGCTGGCGGCCGACGAGCAGTCGCTGGCGTTCACCCGGCAGACGCTGGACAGTCAGCAGCAGACCCTGCAGCGCACCGAGGCCCGCCATGCACAAGGCCTGGCCTCGGGCCTGGACCTGTCGCAGGTGCAGACCAGTGTGGACGCCGCGCGCGCTGCGCTGGCCAGGCTGCAGACCCAGCAGGCGCAGGATCGTGATGCGCTGCAGTTACTGGTGGGTGCTCCGCTGGACGCGGCATTGCTGCCCAGCGCACAGGCACTGGACGGCACCGTGGCGCTGGCGCCGTTGCCTTCCAACCTGCCCTCGAGCGTGCTGCTGCAGCGTCCGGACGTGCTGTCCGCCGAACACGCGTTGCAGGCGGCCAACGCCGATATCGGCGCCGCGCGCGCCGCGTTCTTCCCGACGCTGACGCTGACTGCCAACTACGGCCACAGCTCCACCGCGTTGTCGACGCTGTTCTCGGCCGGCACCCGCGGCTGGTCGTTCGCGCCCAGCATCACGGCGCCGATCTTCCACGCCGGTGCGTTGAAGGCCTCACTGGATGCCTCGAAGATTGGCAAGGACATCGGCATCGCTCAGTACGAGAAGGCGATCCAGCAGGCCTTCAGTGAAGTGGCCGATGCCCTGGCCACGCGCGATCACCTGGGCGCGCAGATGGAGGCACAACGGGCACTGGTCGCCGCCAGCCAGCGCAGCTACACGCTGGCCGAGGCGCGCTATCGCACCGGGCTGGACGGCTATCTGCAGGCGCTGGATGCGCAGCGCAGCCTGTTTGCCGCGCAGCAGGACCTGATCGCGCTGCAGCAGCAGGAAGCGGGAAACCGGGTGACGCTGTTCAAGGTGCTGGGCGGTGGCGCAGACGTACGGTAACGCGCCCTGCTCTGGTAGGTGCCGACCTTGGTCGGCACGGAAGCATGGAGTGTCGCGATCTGATGATTCGTGCCGACCAAGGTCGGCACCCACCAAGGCAGATTCATGTGCCGACCCAAGTCGGCACCCACCAGAAGCGGACGGTGCTGCCTACGCCACGCGGCCCCGGCGTGCACGCTCCAGGTGCACCAGCAGCAGCGAGATTGCCGCCGGGGTCATGCCCGGGATGCGCTGCGCCTGGCCGATGGTCTGTGGGCGCACGCGCTCCAGCTTCTGCAGGGCTTCGGCCGACAGCCCGCGCACCGTGGCGTAGTCGAAGGCTTCAGCGATCGGCGTGGCTTCATGCCGCTGCTGGCGCTCGATCTCCTCGCGCTGGCGGTCCAGGTAGCCGGCGTACTTCACGCCGATCTCCACCTGCTCGGCCACCTTGGCGTCGGCCACGGCCGGGCCCAGCGACGGCACCTGCATCAGCTGCGCGTAATCCAGCTCGGGGCGCTTGATCAGGTCCAGCACGTTGGTTTCGCGGCTGACCGCCACGCCCAGCGTGTCCTGCACTTCGCGGCCCAGCGCATTGGCCGGGGTCGCCCACAGCGCGCCCAGGCGCGCGCGCTCGGCGGCGACGGCGGCCTGCTTGGTCTCGAACGCGCTCCAGCGCTGGTCATCCACCAGGCCCATCTCGCGGCCGGCCGGGGTCAGGCGCTGGTCGGCGTTGTCCTCGCGCAGCTGCAGGCGGTATTCGGCGCGGCTGGTGAACATGCGGTACGGCTCGTTGGTACCGTGGGTGATCAGGTCATCCACCAGCACGCCCAGGTAGGCCTCGTCGCGACGCGGGCACCAGCCGTCCAGCCCACGCACCTGGCGTGCGGCGTTGAGGCCGGCCAGCAGGCCCTGCGCGGCGGCTTCTTCATAGCCGGTGGTGCCGTTGATCTGGCCGGCGAAGAACAGGCCGTTGACCAGCTTGGTTTCCAGCGAAGCCTTCAACCCGCGTGGATCGAAGAAGTCGTACTCGATCGCGTAGCCGGGGCGGGTGATGTGCGCGTTGCCGAAGCCGCGGATGCTGCGCACCATCTCCAACTGCACGTCGAACGGCAGCGAGGTGGAGATGCCGTTGGGGTAGATCTCGACGATGCCCAGGCCTTCGGGTTCGACGAAGATCTGGTGGCTGGCCTTCTCGGCGAAGCGCACCACCTTGTCCTCGATGGACGGGCAGTAGCGCGGGCCGATGCCTTCGATCTGGCCGCTGTACAGCGGCGAGCGGTGCAGCGCGTCGCGGATGATCTGGTGGGTCTGTTCGGTGGTGTGGGTGATCCAGCAGCTGACCTGCTGCGGATGCTCGTCCACCGAACCCAGGAAGGACATCACCGGGCGCGGCAAGTCGCCGGGCTGCTCATCCATCACGCTGTAGTCCAGCGAGCGGCCGTCGATGCGCGGTGGCGTGCCGGTCTTCAGGCGGTCCACCTGGAACGGGCGCTCGCGCAGGCGCGCCGCCAGCGTGGTGGCCGGCGGGTCGCCCATGCGGCCGGCGGCGTACTGGGTCGGGCCGACATGGATCTTGCCGGCCAGGAAGGTGCCGGCGGTCAGCACCACGGCCTCGGCATCGAAGCGCAGGCCGGTCTGGGTGATGACCCCGCGCACGGCGTCGCCTTCGATGACCAGGTCATCGACGGCCGCCTGGAACACGGTCAGGTTGGCCTGGCCTTCAACGATGGCGCGGATCGCCATGCGGTACAGGTTGCGGTCGGCCTGGCAGCGGGTGGCGCGCACGGCCGGGCCCTTGGAGGCATTGAGGGTGCGCCACTGGATGCCGGCACGGTCGGCGGCATGCGCCATCGCACCGCCCAGGGCGTCGATTTCCTTGACCAGGTGGCCCTTGCCGATGCCTCCGATGGCCGGGTTGCAGCTCATCGCGCCCACCGTTTCGATGTTGTGGGTCAGCAGCAGGGTGCGCACGCCGGTACGGGCCGCGGCCAGCGCGGCTTCGGTGCCGGCGTGGCCACCGCCGATGACGATGACGTCGTAACGATGGAAGGACGGGTTCATGGGGCTGTTCAGCTGGGGGCGGGCGCGGCCGGGGCGCCGCCGGGGTGGCGATTTTAGCGCCATTCGGGGCCGCGGCGTCGGTGCCGGCCGGCCGGCGTCGAAATCAGCCCTAAAGTTGGCAGGATTATTGCAGATAACCCAATAGCACCCACCGTGGCTGGCGCCGCAGGCGCCCGTGACCGGAATTGGAACAGGGGCCGGTACAGGCGCACGGTGGGGGAGCAGAGGGCCGGCAGTCGGGGGACTGTCCGGCCCTGTTTTTTCGGGATTGCCGGGAAAGGCCCGACCACGCATGGCGTGGATCTACCGACGCTGGGGCTCTCTCCGGTTGGCGACCCGGCAAAACAGACGGCCCCGCAGTGCGGGGCCGTCTGTCTTCAGAGGTGCCGACATCCGACAGGGCCGGAACAGGGGGGATCCAGATGTTCCTGTCGGATATCGACGTAGAGATTTTTGCGGCGGCCCGTCTCGCTTTTTGTCACTTTGTGACGCGGGCCGTCACCGGTTCCGTAGAGTGCAACCTGGACCGGGTGAAATGCAAGACGGTTCAGCGCTCAACTGTGCGCTGCGTCCCACGATCCATGTTGCGCCAAGGGGAACCGTTCATCCTCGGCGCGCTCGGCGCCGGGGTCGGACGGGCCGGCGGCGGCGCCGACGGCTGGATGTTCGACTGCGGCGGGCGACGCATCGAGTCCATGTTCCGCCACGGCGAACCGCCGTTGTACGACGGCCGCGGCGGCGGCGGCGGACGGTTCTCGCCACCGTTGCCGGGCGGGCGCGGTGGCGGACGGTGGTTGTGCGGCGGGCGGTAGATCGGGCGCGAGTAGTACGGATTGCCATAGCCGCCGTAGTAGCCGCCATAGCCGCCGTAGTAAGGGTAGCCGTAGTTGTAGGGATAGCCGGCCGGGTAGCGGTACTCCACCGACGGCGCACCGTGGTAGTAGCTGCCGCTGCGGCCACCGCCGACATAGTCGTAGGTGGTGCAGCCGGTCAGGGCCAGCAACAGGCCACCGGCAAGCATCAGGCGCGTTTTCATGGTGGGTCCCCCCAGAGGACGGGTTGTGCAGTCAGCTTCGTGCGCAGGCGTTGAATCGGCCCTTAACTTCACTGGCCAGGATGAATGGAGGTGAAGGCCCTCATGCTGGCATGACCTGTGCCGGGGTCGCCAGCGTGGGGCCATACGTTAATCTTGCGTCATGAGCGATTCACTGTTGCCCCGTGCCGACGATGTCCTGGCTGCCGCTGCGCGGATCGCGCCGCACGCCAGCGTGACCCCGGTGCTGCGCTCGCGCACGCTTGATGCGCTGGCCGGCGCGCAGCTGGCGTTCAAGGCCGAGCACCTGCAGCGCGGCGGCGCATTCAAGTTCCGCGGGGCCTGCAACGCGGTGTGGTCGCTGGATGCCGATCGCGCCCGTGCCGGCGTGGTCACCCATTCGTCCGGCAACCACGGCGCTGCCCTGGCCCTGGCCGCGCGCACCCGTGGCATTCCCTGCCACGTGGTGGTGCCCGAAGGTGCGGTGGCGGCCAAGCTGGCCAACATCGCCCGCCACGGTGCCACGCTCTGGCGCTGCCCGCCGACCATCGCCGACCGCGAGGCCGCCTGCGCCAAAGTACAGGCTGATACCGGCGCGACCCTGGTCCATCCCTATGCGGACCCGGCGGTGATGGCCGGGCAGGGCACCGCGGCCCTGGAGCTGCTGCACAGCGACGGTCCGTTCGACGTGCTGGTAGTCCCAGTCGGAGGGGGCGGCTTGGCCAGCGGTACCGCCCGGGCCCTGCAGTTCGCCAGCCCGCAGACCCGGCTGGTGCTGGCCGAACCGGCCGGTGCCGACGACACCGCGCGCTCGCTGGCCGCAGGCGAGCGCCAGGGCGCGTTCACCCCTGACACCATCTGCGACGGCCTGCGTACCCTGATCGGCGCCCCCAACTTCGCGCTGCTGCGCGCGGCCGGCGTCGAGGTGATCGTGGTCGACGACGCCGCCATCATGGTCGCGATGCGCCTGCTGTGGGAGGTGCTCAAGCAGGTGGTCGAGCCGTCCTCGGCCACCGTGCTGGCCGCGGTGCTGGCACAGCCGCAGCGGTTCGCCGGCCTGCGGGTGGGCCTGGTGCTGTCCGGTGGCAATGTCGACCTGCCCGCGCTGCGTTGGGGGGCGCCTTGAGCCGCGACCGGCACCGGCCCCGCACCGGCCTGCTGGGCTGGCTGTGGCGGCTGTTCGTGCTGCTGGTGGTCTGGCTGCTGGGCGTGACCGCCTGGATCGTCTGGGTGGGGGAGCGCGACCAGGCAGCCAAGGCCGACGCCATCATCGTGCTCGGTGCGGCGGCCTATGACGCCAAGCCGTCGCCGGTCTTTGAAGAACGCATCCGTCATGGCCTGGATCTCTATGAAGCCCGGTACGCGCCACTGCTGATCTTCACCGGCGGCTACGGTGGCACCGGCGCGCGCTTTTCCGAATCGCAGGTGGCGCGGCGCTATGCGCTCAAGCATGGCGTGCCGGACGATGCGATCCTGATCGAGACGGCCTCGCGCAACACCGTGCAGAACCTGGTCGAGGCCAAGCGGCTGATGGACCAGCGCGACCTGCACCGGGTGATCATCGTCAGCGACCCGTTGCACATGGCGCGCGCGCTGCGCCTGAGCAAGGCGCTGGGCATCGATGCGCTGGCCTCGTCCACGCCCAGCACGCGCTTCCGCAGCTTCCACACCAGCTGGCGCTTCCTGGTGCAGGAAATCTATTTCTTCCACCGCGACCTGGTGCGGCCGCCGCTGAGTTCGCCGGCCAACACCTGAGGGCGGAAACCTGATTTGGGCGGGTGCCATGCGGTAGTGCCGGCCGCTGGCCGGCAGACGCCCATCGTGGAATCGTGAGGTTGCCGGCCAGCGGCCGGCACTACCGGGCGATCAGGTCTGCTTGCGCCAGATCGGGATCGCCGACACCGCCCGAATTAGGTGGGTGCCGACCAAGGTCGGCACCTACCCGGGCGATTCGCGCACGATGTGGCATACGGTAGTGCCGGCCGCTGGCCGGCAGACGCCCATCGTGGAATCGTGAGGTTGCCGGCCAGCGGCCGGCACTACCAGCCGGTCAGGTCTGCCTGCGCCGGATCGGGATAGCCGACACCGCCAGGATTGGGTGGGTGCCGACCAAGGTCGGCACCTACAGAGCGATTCGCGCACGGTGTGGCATGCGGTAGTGCCGGCCGCTGGCCGGCAGATGTCCATCGTGGAATCGTGAGGTTGCCGGCCAGCGGCCGGCACTACCAGACGATCAGGTCTGCTTGCGCCGGATCGGGATCGCCGACATCGCCCGAATTAGGTGGGTGCCGACCAAGGTCGGCACCTACCCGGGCGATTCGCGCACGGTGTGGCATGCGGTAGTGCCGGCCGCTGGCCGGCAAATGTCCATCGTGGAATCGTGAGGTTGCCGGCCAGCGGCCGGCACGACCGGGCGATCAGGTCTGCTTGCGCCGGATCGGAATCGCCGACACCGGCACCGAGGCCACGTCATGCCCGCCTTCGCGGATCGGTGCGCCCGGGTCCGGTGCCCAGGCGTGGGCATAGATCACTTCCCAGCTGCTGGGCAGCTTGCCGTCGGCGCGTCGCATCGGTTCATACGCCGCTGCCGCCGCGGCGAAGCGGCCACGCCCGGTCAGCGTGTGGCGGCGGTCCACCCGCGCATTGGTCGCGCCCATCGCGCGCAGCTCCCGCATCAACGAGGGCAGGTCGTCGTAGGTCAGGGTGAACAGGTCGCGGTCCAGCACCGGGTCGCGGAAACCGGCCATCATCAGCGCATCGCCGAACTGGGCGATCTGCGCGAAGCGGCTCACGTGCGGGCGGTCATCGGCGGCCGCGAACGCTTCGTTGAGTTCGACCAGCGTGTCCGGGCCGAAGGTGGAGCACAGCAGCAGGCCGCCGGGCTTGAGCACGCGACGGAACCCGGCGAACACCGCCGGCAGGTCGTCCACCCACTGCAGGCACAGGTTGCTGAAGATCACGTCCACGCTGTTGTCGGCCAGTGGCAGCGCGGCGGCGTCGCCGCACAGGCGCTGGAACGGCTTCCACCAGCCGGCCTGGCGCTTGGCCTGGTCCAGCATCGGCAGGGCCACGTCCAGCGCGATCACCTGCGCCTTCGGCCAGCGCTTCTTCATCAGCGCACTGGCGTGGCCGGTACCCGCGCCGATGTCCAGCACTACCTCGGGCTTGCGTGCCTCCAGGTAGTCCAGCGATTCCACCAGCCGCGCCTGCACCTCGCGCTGCAGGGCGGCGGCGGCGTCGTAGCTGTTGGCGGCGCGGGCGAACGCGCGGCGGACATGGCGGGCATCGAAGTGGGACGGCATTGCGAAAGTCTCTTAGAACGTACCGGGGTAGGCGCCGCCGTCGATCAGCAGGTTCTGCCCGGTGAGGTAACCGGCCTGTGCGCTGCACAGGAAGGCGCAGGCCGCGCCGAATTCATCCGCCGTGCCGAAGCGGCCGGCCGGGATCTGCTGGCGGCGGCGTTCGGCCACTTCGGCAGCATTGCCGTCCTTGCCCGCACTGTGGGCGAAGTTGGCGCGCAGGCGGTCGGTGTCGAACTGGCCGGGCAGCAGGTTGTTGATGGTGACGTTGTGCGCCACGGTACGGCGCGACAGGCCGGCGACGAAGCCGGTCAGGCCGCTGCGCGCGCCGTTGGACAGCGCCAGGATGTCGATCGGGGCCTTCACCGCCGACGAGGTGATGTTGACGATGCGGCCGAAGCCACGCGCGATCATCGCGTCCACGGTGGCGCGGATCAGCGCGATCGGCGCCAGCATGTTGGCGTCCAGCGCGGCGATCCAGTCGTCGCGCTCGAAACTGCGGAAGTCGCCCGGCGGCGGGCCACCGGCATTGGTGACCAGGATGTCCACCTGCGGGCACGCGGCGGGCGCTGCGGAGCGACCGGCCTCGGTGGTCACGTCGGCGGCGACCACGCGGACTTCGGCGGCGCCGGGCAGGGCGCGCAGCGCTTCGGCGGCGGCCTGCAGCGCAGCCTCACCACGGGCCACGATCACTACGTTGACGCCCTCGCGCACCAGCGCACGCGCGCAGCCCAGGCCCAGCCCCTTGCTTGCGCCGCAGACCAGTGCCCAGCGGCCGTTGATACCCAGATCCATGCATCAATCCTGCGGAATGAGGAAGGCGCTCATTGTCCGCCATCGGCCGGTGACAGGCCGGCAACGAAGTGTTGCAGGGCGGCGGCCACCTCGTCGGCATGGCCGAGGAAGGGCGCATGGCCGCCGTGGGCGATGGTCAGCGCCTGCGCACCGGGGGCCAGTGCCGCGGCGGCCTGCATTGCCGCCGGAGACACCAGCCGGTCACGCTGGCCGGCGATCCACAGGCTGGGCTTGGCCAGCGTCGGCAGTGCGCCACGCAGGTCGGTGCTTTCCAGCAGGCGCAGGCCTTCCAGCAGGGCGCGTTCGGTGGGTGCACCGCGCTCGACCAGGCGCTGGCGCAGCGTGCGCAGCTCCTCGCGGGCGTGTGCCGAGCCCATGACATCCAGCGCCAGGAAGCGTTCCAGGGTGCCACCGAAGTCGGTGGCCAACTCGCGCCCGAACTGCTCGAACACCGCCGGCTCCACCGCATGTGGCCAGTCGTCGCCACGCACGAAGCGCGGCGTGGCCGCGATCATCGCCAGCCCGCGCACCTTCGGCAGTGTCGCGGCGGCGTGCAGCGCGAACAGGCCGCCCAGCGACCAGCCGCACCACACCGCAGGCGGCGTGGCCGCGGCAATGGCATTGACCACGAACGGCAGGCGCAGCGGCGTGGTGTCCTCGCGGCTGTGGCCATGGCCCGGCAGATCAACCAGATGCAGGGTGAAGTGATCGGCCAGGCGTTGCACCAACGGCGCGAACACGCCGCCCTGCAGGGCCCAGCCATGGATCAGTACCAGGTCCGGCCCCTGGCCGGTGACGTCGATATGCATGGGGAAACGGCAACAGGCTCAGGCGAAGACAGGCAGCGGCGGTGGCGCGGCCTCACGCGCGGCCAGGTCGACGCGATCGCGCGCGCTGGCAATGGCTTCGACCAGGCCACGCACCTGCTCGGGGGTGTGCAGCGCGGACAGCGTGACGCGCAGGCGCGCCTTGCCTTCGGGAACCGTGGGCGGGCGGATCGCGCCGACCAGCCAACCGGCCTGTTCCAACGCCTGGGACATCGCCACGGCGCGATGGTCGTCGCCACACAGCAGCGGCTGGATCGGCGTTTCCGAGGCCATCAGGTCCAGGCCATGGCGGCGGGCTTCGCCGCGGAAGAGCGCGATCAGATCGGTCAGTTTCGAGCGCCGCCAGTTGTCACGGCGCGCCAGGCGCACCGCTTCCAGTGCTGCGGCGGCCAGCGCCGGCGGCATCGCAGTAGTGTAGATGTACGGGCGTGCGGTTTCGGCCAGGTGCTCGACCAGGTCGTCGCGGCCCAGCACCAGCGCGCCGGAACCGCCCAGTGCCTTGCCCAGCGTGACCAGCTGCAGCGGCACATCGTCCACGCCCAGCCCGGCGGCGGCCACGGCACCACGGCCATCACCGACCACGCCCACGCCGTGTGCATCGTCCACATAGAACAGCGCCTGCTGCAGGCGTGCCACCAGCGACAATGCACGCAGCGGTGCGATGTCGCCATCCATGCTGAACACACCGTCGGTGGCCAGCATCGCCGCGCCGTCGGGCGCGTGCTTGAGCTGGCGCATCGCGCCTTCGGCGTCAAGGTGCGGATAACGGCGCAGGCGCGCACCCGCCAGCCGCGTCGCATCGAGCAGGCTGGCGTGGTTGAGCTTGTCCTGCACGCACACATCGTTCTCTTCGCTCAGCAGCGCCTGCTGCACGGCCAGGTTGGCGGCGAAGCCACTGCCGAACAGCAGCGCGCGCGGGTAGCCCAGCCACTCCGCCACTTCGCGCTCCAGTGCCTCATGCAGAGCGTGGTGGCCGCAGACCAGATGCGAGGCGCCCGCGCCGGAGCCTTCGCGTGCGGCCGCATCCTGCAATGCGTTGACCACGCTGAACTGCTGGGCCAGGCCCAGGTAATCGTTGCTGCAGAAGCCGGTCAGCCACTGGCCGTCCACCTCCAGGCGGACGCCATCACGACGGCTGACCGTGCGCCGCGTGCGGCGACGGCCTTGGGCATCGCGCAGGGCGCGTTGGGCGTGGAGGCGGGCGGTCAGGTCGGGGCGGGCCATGGCGGCTGAATGCGGCGACGGGGCGGCTAGGGTAGCGCGTTGCCGCGGCGCCTGCTTGCGGCCCGTCTCAGGCCGCGTGAGCGCAGCCACAGGCGGGCGCATCGGCGCTGATATCAGCGTGCACGGTGCCGCCGTGGTCGTGGCCCTCGGCATCCACCTGCACCGCCATCGGCTGCAACCCCAGCCGCGCGAACAGGGCCAGGTCGTGCTCGCTCTCCGGGTTGCCGGTGGTCAGCAGCTTGTCGCCGTAGAAGATCGAGTTGGCACCGGCCACGAAGCACAGCGCCTGCAGTTCGTCGCTCATCGCCTCGCGACCGGCCGACAGCCGCACCATCGAACGCGGCATGGCGATGCGTGCCACCGCGATCATGCGCACGAACTCGAACGGATCCAGTTCGGCACTGCCATGCAGTGGCGTGCCCGCCACCTGCACCAGCTTGTTGATCGGCACCGAATCGGGATGCGCCGGCAGCGTGGCCAGCGCCAGCAGCAGGCCCACGCGCTGCGCGCGCGTCTCGCCCATGCCGACAATGCCGCCGCAGCAGGTTTTCAGACCGGCATCGCGCACGTGCGCCAGCGTGTCCAGGCGGTCCTGGTACTGGCGCGTGTGGATGATCGAATCGTAGTAGTCCGGCGCGGTGTCGAGATTGTGGTTGTAGTAGTCCAGGCCCGCATCCTTCAGCGCACGCGCCTGCTCGCCACTGAGCATGCCCAGCGTGGCGCAGGTTTCCAGGCCCAGCGCCTTCACCCCGGCGATCATCGCCGCCACCTTCGGGATGTCGCGGTCCTTCGGCGATCGCCACGCGGCACCCATGCAGAAGCGCGATGCGCCGGCAGCCTTGGCCTGGCGTGCCTTGGCCAGCACCGCGTCGGTGTCCATCAGCTTCTGCGCGTTCACCCCGGTGCTGTAGCGCTGTGCCTGCGGGCAGTACGCGCAGTCTTCCGGGCAGCCGCCGGTCTTCACCGACAACAGCGTGGACACCTGCACCTGCGCTGGGTCGAAGTGCTCGCGATGGACTGCGGCAGCGCGGAACAGCAGCTCGGGGAACGGCAGATCGAACAGCGCCTGCAGTTCGTCGTGTTGCCAGTCGTGGCGGATGGCAGCAGCCATGGCGGGACCTTGGGTACGAGTGGAGCGAGGGCGGCAGTGTGGGTGGGTTGGTGAGTCCTGTCAACTTTGCTGTTTCTCATCTGGTTTACATTGGTGGACCGCCATGAATGGGCGCTACGGTGTAATTTCATTGCTGCATACGGACGCGCGAGCACGTGCCATGAACAGCTACCAGCCCTACCCGATCCGCCGCGACGCGGTGCTGTGCAGCCTTGCCGAACTGCCCGACGGCGGCCTGCGCGTGGTGCTGGATGATCTGCGCCAGTCCGACACGCCAGGGCAGTGGAAGAACCACGTCTTCGTGACCTTCAAGGACTACCCGGCAGGGCAGTTCGATCCGGCGACGTTGCCCAAGGAGGAACTCGAGGCTTTCGGCCACTATGTGCTGGTTCGCCTGTTGGCCATCAATGGCTGCCTGCGCGATACGGACGAGCGCTCCGACAACGATGCCCATCTCACTGACCAGGCGCGGCAGAACATCGCCGCGCTGAACAGCGAGGACATCGCCTCGATCGACGAGCAGCTGTTCTCCCTCTGCGACGGGCAGTTCCGAAAGATCGCCTACATTGTGGGCATGGTCATGTCGCTGCAGCCGAAGTGCCGATCGGGAATTCCCGATGTGTTCTATGCAGGGCGTGTACGCATGCTGGTGGAACGGGGCATGTTGCAGGCGCAGGGCGACCTCACGCGGATGGGCTGTTGCGAAGTGCGCGTCCGGCAGTAGGCTTGCGCCCACCAGGACCTGGCTGGAACTGTGCTTACATCTACCTGCTGGAAGGACACATGCTGAAGTCCATCCAGAAGATGGCGGCAGCCGAGGCAATGAAAGAAGGATGCGCATGGAACCGGACACGATGCCGCAGGGCGGAAAGCTGCTGATACTCGATCTGGATGAGACGCTGGTGCATGCCAGCGAGCGTGAACTGGAGCGACCCGCGGATTTCCGCCTCGTCGGCTACCACGTCTACCTGCGGCCCCATCTGCAGGCATTCCTCGACTATGCCTTTGCCCATTTCACGGTGGGTGTGTGGACGTCGTCCGGGCAACTGTACGCCGAACCGCTGGTGGACCGGCTGATGCCGGGGCGTCCGCTGGCGTTCCTGTGGTCCGCGCCGCGGTGCAGCACGGCCCGTGATTGGGAAACCGGCGGTTACACCTCGCAGAAGCGGCTGGGCAAGCTGAAGCGCCACGGCTTCCGTTTGGAGCAGATGATCGGTATCGATGACACGCCCGGCAAGTACGCCAGAAACTACGGAAATCTGGTCGCGGTGCGTGAGTTCACCGGTGATCCGGCTGATGACGAGCTGGCCCATCTGCAGCTGTATCTGGAGTGGCTGCGGCAGCAGCCCAACGTGCGTGCGGTGGAGAAGCGCCGGTGGCGGGAGCGCCTGCACGCATAGGTAGCTGCACAGGGCAGGTGCTATCGGCGAGCACCCGCACTCGCGCGTTTCACCGCATCCTGCAAGGCCTGCAGCCACAATAACCGCTGCCCAACGCAAGCGCTGGCGCGCAGACTGTGCCCCATGACCGATCTCCATCGCCTCCGCGGCCGCATCACCGCGCTGGTTCTCAGCGAGGCCTGGCGCCGCCGCGCCGCGCTCTGGGGCGGCGCTGTGGCCGTAGCGCTGGTGGCCATCCTGTTCGCCAAGGCCAGCGACGCGGCCTTCCATCTGTTCCAGCGCATCACCGCGCACTCGCCGTGGTGGGCCCTACTGCTCACGCCGGGCATCTTCGCGCTGCTGGCCTGGTTGACCAGTGGCGTGCTGAAGCCCACGCGGGGCAGCGGCATTCCGCAGGTCATCGCTGCGTTGGACAAGCCCGATGAGCCATTCCGGAAGACCAATCTTTCGCCTGCGGTCTCAGCCGGCAAGCTGCTGCTGACCTCGTTGTCACTGCTCGGCGGCGCGTCGGTCGGACGCGAAGGTCCCACGGTGCATGTGGGTGCCAGCCTGATGTACCTGTTCGGCCGCTGGTTCGGCTTCAGGGATCCTCGCGAGCTCTCGCACTTCCTGCTGGCCGGCGGTGCAGCGGGCATTGCCGCGGCGTTCAACACGCCGCTGGCCGGCATCGTATTCGCCATCGAGGAGCTCAGCGGCCGTTTCGAGCATCGCTTCTCCGGCACCCTGCTGACGGCGGTGATCGTCGGTGGCGTGGTGTCGCTGGGCCTGCTTGGCAACTACACCTACTTCGGCCATGTGAGCGCGCGGCTGCCGCTGGGGCAGGGCTGGCTGGCGATCCTGCTGTGCGGCGTGGTGGCCGGGTTGCTGGGCGGCCTGTTCGCGCGCGCGGTGCTGGCCAGTGCGGCGGGCCGCCCGCGTTGGCTGGGCCAGCTGCGCCAGCGGCATCCGGTGCTGCTGGCCGCAGGCTGCGGCCTGGCGGTGGTGGCACTGGCTTTGACGTTCGGCGACGGCGCGTTCGGCACCGGCTACGAACAGGCGCGCAGCCTGGTGCAGGGGCAGCCGTTGGTCGGCCACGAGTTCGGGTTGATGAAGCTGCTGGCCAACCTGGCATCGTACGTGGCCGGCATACCCGGCGGCCTGTTCTCGCCCGCGTTGGCGGTCGGCGCGGGGCTGGGCCACAACCTGGCGGTGCTGATGCCGGGCGTGGATCCGCGCGCGTTCGTGCTGCTGGGCATGTGCGCCTACCTGACCGGCGTCACCCAGGCACCGCTGACCTCGGCGGTGATCTCGCTGGAGCTGACCGACAGCGGCGATCTGCTCCTGCCGATCCTGGCCACGGTGCTGATCGCGCGGGGCGTGTCCGGTCTGGTATGCCGGGTGCCGATCTATCGTGGGTTGGCGGAGGTGTTGACGGCGTCGGCCGTTGCATCAACCGGGCCTGGGCAGGGCGGACGCCTTTCCTGATCGGCAGCACCCTCTGCAGTTGCGGGCAGTCCCGACACTGCGATCGGTGCTTCGCCGATGGCCGCACATGGGCAGCGCGATGAAGCATGGGCAATGCGTATTGATCTCCTGCATTCGGCAACCCGTGTCTCCCGCGCACTGCTGGGTGTCCTGCTGCCACTGCGCTGCCTGGTCTGCGGCGATCCGGGCCATGATGATCTCGATCTGTGCCGCGCCTGCCTCGCCGGACTGCCCTGGGCCGGTCGCGCCTGCCTGCGGTGTGCACTGCCGTTGCCGGATGAGGCCCTGATCGTCTGCGGCAGCTGCCGCGAGGAAGCACCACCGCAGACGGCCACGCACGCCAGCCTGCTGTACCTGCCGCCGGTGGACCAGCTGCTGCTGCGCTACAAGTTCCATCAGGACCTGGCGGCCGGTCGCCTGCTGGCGCAGTTGATGCAGCGCGCACCACCGCCCTGGTCCTGCCCGCCGCTGGTGCCGGTGCCGCTGCACCGCCGGCGCCTGCGCCAGCGCGGCTACAACCAGGCTGCCGAGCTCTGCCGGCTGCTGCCGTTGCCGGTCTGGCAGGGGCTGTACCGGCGGCGGCACACCGCACCGCAGTCCGAACGCACGGCCGAACAGCGCAGGGAAAACCTGTTCGATGCGTTCGATGTCCACGGGCCGGTGCCCACGCATCTGACCGTGGTCGACGACGTGATGACCACCGGCAGCACGGTGATGGAAATCGCCGAAACCCTGCGCTGCGTGGGCGCCAGAGAGGTGCGGGTATGGGTGTGCGCGCGGGTGCCGTGATCGCTCCCTTCATCGCAACGGGCTAGGATGAACCCGGTTCCGGATCGAAGGAGTGACCATGAATTCCCCCTTGTCTCCCTTGTTGTCAGCGGTTGGCCGCAGCTGGTGGATCCTGCTGCTGTATGGCCTGGTCGCGCTCGGCTTCGGCATCATCGCCATCGGTTGGCCGCTGTCCGCAGCCATGGCATTGGCCTGGACGCTGGGCGTGATGGCCATCATCGAAGGGGTCATCAGCCTGTTCGCACTGATCAGTGGTGGCAGCGGCGCCTCGCGCGGCTGGCTGGCGCTGTATGCCATCGCTTCGCTGGGCTTCGGCATCCTGGCGGTGATCAACCCGCTGGCCACCGCCAGCGTGCTGGTGCTGTTCCTGGCGGCGTGGCTGCTGGTAGCCGGCATCTATCGCATCGTCTTCGCGATCCGCGTGCGCAAGCAGATCCAGGGCGAGTGGCTGCTGATCCTCAGTGGCGTGCTGGCGGTGGTGCTGGGGCTGCTGTTCGCGGCCAATCCATACGCAGGCGTGGCGGTGACCACGCTGTGGATCGGCATTGGCAGCCTGCTGTACGGGCTGCTGCAGGTGCTGGTGGCGTTCAAGCTGCGGAAGCTGAAATGAGGGGCGCGCTTCCGCTCCTGCTGGGCGCGGCGCTGGTGCTGGCCGGATGCATGCCGGGTGCCGCGCCCGGTGCGCTGGCAGGCAAGGATCATGCGCCGCGCGCCGGCGTGGACGTGCGCCTGAGCGCGGTCGATGCGGCTGGCAACGGCACTCCGGCGCACTGGCAAGGTGAAACCCTGGCCCTGCGCGAGCCGCCGATTGCCGGCAGTGCGGACATCGCCGATGTGCGCTACGTGCTGGACGATGCCAAGCAGCCAGGCCTGCAGATCCGCTATCGGCCAGAAGCGCATCAGCGCATCCACGATGGCACCTCGGCCCTGGTGGGCCAGCGCGCGGCGATCAGCGTGGACGGCCGCGTGCTGATGGTGGCGACGGTGAAAGGCCCCTTCGGGGAATCGATGATGCTGAGCGGGCTGCCGAGCATTGCCGAGGCACAGGCGCTGGCCAGGCACATCACCGGTCAGTGACGGGCGCGCCAACACCACCGCGCTACGCGCGGAGGTCGACCAAGGTCGACCGCTACCGTGCGAACCGTGCCTCGATCTCCTCCAGTGACTTGCCCTTGGTCTCCGGCAGCCAGAACGCGGCTACCAGGAAGAACACGAACGTGCACGCCGCCCAGAACAGGAACATGCTGGCGTAGCCGTAGTGGCCCACCGTGGGCAGGAAGATGGCGGCGATGGTGGTCGACACGAACTGGTTGATCAGCAGGGCGATGCTCATGCCGTTGGAGCGGATGCGATTGGGCATCAGTTCCGACAGTGCCAGCCACACGCAGACGCCGGGGCCGACCGCGAAGAACGCGACGAACACCAGGATGCAGGCGGCTACCGCCCAGCCATGCGCCGGCGGCGGCACCGGGCCGATGCGGGCCTGCTCGATGCGCAGCGGTGCCTGTGCGGCCTTGGCCGGGTCGGCGAACGGGTTCAGATGCAGCTTGCGGAAGAACGCGCCGATCACACTGTCCGGCTGCACGGTCCCGGCACGCTCGATGCGCAGCTCGCGGTCGGTCAGGCTGTCGCTGCGCAGGGCGCGCACATTGGTGAAGTCACCGTAGGCGTACGACACGGTCAGCTGCATCGGCCGGCCTTCGCTGTTTATGCCACCGCCCAGGCGCTGCCACTGTGCGTCGTCCAGCACCAGCCGCAGGCCGTCGCCGCTGACCGCCGCCTGCAGTTGCGGCTGCACGTCGGCGCGGCCACGCTCGGCCTGGAAGAACAGCGTGGCGGCAGCCAGCAGGGCCACGCAGATGCCGCCGCTGCCGAGCATCAGCAGGAACTTGCGGCCCTTGCGGTCGACCAGCAGCAGCGCGACCACGGTCATCACCGCGTTGAGCAGCTTGATCGCCACGTCGGCGCCGTTGGCCACCGAGCCGGACAGGCCGGCCTGGTTGAGGATGTTCACCGCGTACGCCAGCACCGAATTGATGCCGGTGGCCTGGGTGCAGGCCAGCACCACGCAGGCCAGCACGAACGGCACCACGTAGCGGCGGCTGAGCAGTGGGTCGCGCTTGCCGTCGCTGCTGCTCGATTCCGGCGCCTGGATCTGTGCAAGGGTGGGTTCCACGTCGGCAGCAGGCAACACCCGCTGCAGGCTGCGGCGGGCATCATCGACGCGGCCGCGGCGCACCAGCCAGCGCGGCGATTCGGACAGCCAGAAGATGCCGGCACAGAACAGCAGGCCTGGCGCCAGGCAGCTCCAGAAGATGGTGCGCCAGGCCTGGTCCTTCACCGTGAACAGTTCCTGCGCCTGCTGCGCCAGCGGCAGCGAGCGCACGGCTTCGGCGGCGGCATCCACCGCATGTGCGTGGTACAGCCCGATCAGTGCCGCCAACACCAGGCCGATGGTCAGCAGCAGCTGGAACATCGCCGCACCGCGTCCACGCCGCTCGGGGCTGAGCACTTCGGCCAGGTACAGCGGGATCACCACGCCGATCAGGCCGCCACTGATGCCCTGCAGCAGCCGCCCGAGCAGCAGCGGCGTGTAGCCCGAGGCCAGCGCCATGATCGGAATCGACGCGGTGAACAGCAGGCCGGCCAGCAGCATCGCACCGCGGCGACCGATCAGGTCGGCGACCATGCCGGCGAACAGCGAGGACAGCACGCTGCCCAGCAGTACCGCCGCCACCACGAAGCCGAGTTGCTGGCTGCTGAGCTGCCAGGCGTGGCTGGCCGTTGCCTCCAGGTAGGGCAGGGCACCGGCGATGATGCCGATGTCGATGCCGTACAGCAGGCCGCCGAGGCCGCCGATGAAGAGCAGGTAGCGTACGGGCCAGCGCGGGGCGGTGCTTGCAGTCATCGGCAGTTCCTGTGGTAGCGCCGGGCCAGGCCCGGCGGCGGTTCGTCGCAGAGTGCATTCTGTAGAGCCGAGCCATGCTCGGCTGCTTTCCGTTCCGATATCGAGGTTCCCCATGCCGCGCTTCGCGCGGTGAGCCGAGCATGGCTCGGCTCTACAGGGAGCCCGCGCGGCATCCGGGCCGCATCGCTTGCGTCAGGTCAGATCGACCACGCGCCCACCAATGACCACCTGCTGCAGGCGCAGTTCGGCGTCCAGCACCACCAGGTCGGCGCGGGCGTCGGGCGCGATGCGGCCGCGATCGCCCAGGCCCAGATAGTCGGCCGGGAAGGTGGAAACCCGCTGCGAGGCGTCGGCCAGGTCCAGGCCGACGCGCACCAGGTTGCGCAGCGCCTGGTCCATGGTCAGTGCGCTGCCGGCCAGCGAACCCGTCGCCAGGCGCACGCAGCCGCCGCACTTGTGCACGCGCTGCTCGCCCAGCGCGTACTCGCCGTCGGGCATGCCGGTGGCGGCAGTCGCGTCGGTCACCGCGTACAGGCGCGGGATCGCGCGCGCGGCCAGCCGGATAACGCCGGGGTGGATGTGCTGCAGGTCGGGGATGATCTCGGCGTACTGCGCATGCGCCAGCGCCGCCGCCGCAATGCCCGGGCGATAGTGGTCAACGCCAGTCATGCCGTTGAACAGATGGGTGAAGCCGGAGGCACCGGCCTGCAGCGCCGCCACGCCCTCCTCGTAGGTGCCGGCGCTGTGGCCCAGCTGCACGCGGATGCCCATCGCCGAAAGCGCGGGTATCAACGCGGTGTGCTCGCCGATCTCCGGCGCCAGCGTCATCACCCGGATCGGCGCCAGCGCGTGCAGCTGCTGCACCAGTGCCACCGTCGCCTCGATCGTACGATTGGGCTGTGCGCCCAGCCGCTGCGGGCTGATGAACGGTCCTTCCAGATGCACGCCGACGATGCTGGCGGCGTCGGTATCGGGCGCCGCCATCGCCGCAGCGACGCCGTGCAGCGCGTGCTCGATCTCGTCCAGCCCGGCAGTCATGGTGGTCGCCAGCAGCGTGGTGGTGCCGAAGCGCAGATGGGTGCGGGCGATGGTGCGTGCCACGTCGCCGCCCTGCATCAGGTCCACGCCGGCCGCGCCATGCACATGCAGGTCGACGAAGCCGGGCAGGATCACCGGCAGCTGCAGGTCGTCGGCGCCGCTGTGGTCGTCCACCTGCAGCCGGCGCACGCGTGAATCGAAGTGGACGTGCCCGCGCCGCCAGCCCAGCGGGGTGAGGATGCGGCCATGCAGGGTGCGGGTGTCGGTCATGCGGTGGGCTCGGCGATGATCACTTCGATGCCCAGCCGCTGCAGCCCTTCGCGGGTTGCATCGTCGATGCCGGCGTCGGTGATGATGGCGTGGATCTGGTCCAGCAGGGCGATGCGGTGCAGGCTGACGCGGCCGAACTTGGAGGCATCGGTCAGCACCACGATGCGGCGCGCACGCTCGACCATGCGGTGGTTGAGGCGGGCTTCGGCCTCGTCGTGGGTAGTCAGGCCGAACTGCAGGTCCAGGCCGTCCACGCCCAGGAACAGGGTGTCGAAGCTGTACGAGTTGAGGCTGGCTTCGGCCTGGCTGCCCTGCAGCGACAGCGACTGCTGGCGCAGCAGGCCACCGGTCAGCAGCACGGTGATGCCCGCGGCATTGGCCAGTTCCCAGGCGATGTTCAGGCCGTTGGTCATCACCGTCACGTCGCGATGCGCGCGCAGGTGGCGGGCCAGCGTCATCGTGGTCGAGCCGGAATCGATGATGATGTTGTCACCCGGCTGCACCAGGCGCGCAGCGCGCGCACCGATCGATTCCTTCAGCGGCAGGTTCAGCGCGTCCTTCTCATGGATGTCCTGTTCCTGCGGCGGCGTGCGCACCAGGGTCGCGCCGCCGTGGGTGCGGTTGGCCAGGCCCTGCGATTCGAAGTGGGTCAGGTCGGCACGGATCGTCACCGCCGACACGCCGAAGCGCTCGACCAGATCGGCCACCTGCACCGAGCCGTGCTCGATCAGCAGCTGCAGGATCTGTTGCCGGCGGGAGCGGGTGTTGCGCATGGCCATTCTCGGTTTTGCGGGAAAAGGTAGAGATTAGCCGTTCGCAGGAACGCCGGCAGCCGAACCTGCGTTCTGCGTGCGGGGTCCGGCCTGGTTGGCGCTGCAGGCACGGGCGTACTCACCCAGGCACAGGCCGATGCGGTGCTGCACCAGCGCGGTGGGGGTGTTGGCCAGGCTGCCTTCGCGCACGGCGCGGTACTGCTCCGGCAGGTACTGGCTGAGCAGCACCAGCGGCGGCGCATGCTGCTCCAGGTTGGCGAACAGGGTCTGCACCGCCTGTACCAGCGCCGGCTCGCCCCAGTAGTAGCGGCAGCGGTCGCTGAAGGAATAACGGCGCAGCAGGCGCAGCGCGGCGGCATCGCCCTGGTAGTAGGACTGCCAGTACTTCGGCTGCGCCACCATCACCTCGTCCAGCACCTGCGGCAGGCGCGAGCACTGTGCGGCCGGCAGCAGTTCGGCCTCGATCGCGGCCAGCGCGAACAGCGCCTCGCGGTAGGCGAAGGTGGCCGCCGGGCCGACCTTGAGGATGGCGAAGTGGTCGCGTACCAGCGCATGCAGGCCGCTTTCGCGCTGGTAGTCGGTGGAATGCGCTTCGAACACGATGCGCGGCTGCCGCTCGAGGAAGTCGGCGAGCGCATGGGCGGCGTCCCGGTTGTACTCATGCACGCTGCTGTGGTCGAAGTCCACGCCAGGCTGCACCACCATCGCGATCACGCGCTGCCACGCATCGCGCAGCTGTGGCGTGTCGAACGCCTGCTGGTGGATGGCCAGGGTCTGCGCGGCGGCAGCCGGCGTGGTCACCTGCAGGCCTTCGGCCAGCGAGGCTTCGCCACCGGGAATCGGCACCTCGGTACCGATCACGTAGACCGGCGGCGGCAGGCCGTGTTCGGCGGCGGTGCGTTCGGCGATCTCGGCAAGCTCGGCCGAACGTGCAGCGACGATGGCATCGGGCAGCGGCACCGGGTCATCGGCGCAGGACATGCTGCAGTCGAGGTGGATCTTGTGGAAACCGGCGGCGACGTAGGCTTCGATCAGCACGCGCGCGTGGGTCATCGCTTCGGCCGCCGGGCGCCTCTGCCAGGCATTCGGGCCGAGATGGTCGCCGCCCAGGATCAGCCGTTCGCGTGGGAAGCCTTCCTCATCGGCCAGGGCGCCGACGTAATCGCGGTACTGCGGCGGGGTCATGCCGGTGTAGCCGCCGAACTGGTCGACCTGGTTGGAGGTGGCCTCGACCAGCAGCACGGTGCCATGTGCCTGTGCCACGTGCATGGCCGCGCGCAGCACCTGCTCGTTGCTGCAGCAGACGCTGTACAGGCCGACATTGGCACCGGCGCGGTGGGAAGCAAGCAGGGTCTGCAACGGGGACATGGTCAGGCTCCGGACATCAGGAAAACGAGGGTTGGCAGGCGAGCAGGGCGGCACCACGTGCGCCACCGGCATCGCCGAAGCGTGGCGGCACGATCGGTGGCACCTGCACACCCTTGAACAGGTGGGTGGCGATGGCGGCGGGCAGGTGCTGGTACAGCGGCGCGTACTGCGAAAGGCCGCCGCCGAGCACGATCACGTGCGGGTCCAGCGCCAGCACCAGCGCGGCCAGGCTGTGGCCGAGCAGGTCGCGATGGATGTCCAGCGCCTTGCGCGCGCGGGCATCACCGGCTTCGGCCAGGGCGATCACCGCGCTGGCGTCGGCGGCGCTGCCACCAAGGTGGCGCTCGATCATCGCCACGCCACTGCCGGACACATAACGCTCCACGCAGCCCTGCAGGCCGCAGGCGCAGTCGATCAGCGGCAGGCCGTGGCGCTGCAGCAGATGACCGGGCACGCTCCAGTGGCCCCATTCGCCGGCCAGCCCGTTGAAACCGGTCAGCAGGCGGCCCTGCACGCAGAAACCACCGCCAGCACCGGTGCCGAGGATGGCGCCGAACATGCTGGGGTAGCCGTCGGCGGCACCGCCGTGTGCTTCAGACAGGGCAAAACACTGCAGGTCGTTGCCGAAATGCAGCGGGCGTTGCAGCCGCGCCTGCAGGTCCGCGGCCACGCTGTGGCCGGTCAACGCAGGCACGTTCGCGCTGAGCTGGCGGCCGCTGCGGCGGTCGCGCACGCCGGGCAGGGCGATGCCGATCGCCGCATCACTGCGGCCCAGTGCGGCATCGGCCTCGGCGACCAGCGCCACGACTGCCTGCAGGAAACCGTCGTAGTCACCCTGTGGGGTGGCCACGCGGCGGCGCCAGGTAACCTGCATCGCCACATCGCACGCCACCAGCTCGATCTTGGTGCCGCCGATGTCGATGCCGTAGCAGGCGTGGGCGATCAGCTCAGCCATGGTGGATGGTGACGCCCTTGACGACGCGGTTGACGGTGCCGTCCGGGAACGGGTTGTCCGGGGTCAGGCCCAGCGCGGCCGAGCGCTGTAGTGCGAACAGCTGCGCAAAGCCCAGCCACACCGGTGCCAGCCACGGATCGTCCAGTGCCGGCACGGTGAGGGTGTATTCGTCGTCGGCGCCGATGTCCGAATGCGGACCGATCGCCAGCACCTGGCCGGCCACGCCGTCGCGGCGCAGTTCTTCCAGCAGGTCCTGTTCGTAGCGGCGCGCCAGCGGCTGCACGCTGCGCAGCACCACCACCAGGGTGTTGCCATCCAGCGTCGACTTCGGGCCATGACGGAAGCCCAGGGGTGTGTTGGCCAGCGCCAGCACGCGGCCAGCGGTGAGCTCCAGCACCTTCAGCGCGCACTCGCGTGCCAGTGCTTCCAGCGGGCCGCTGCCGAGGTAGATGATGCGGTTGAACGGGCGCTGCGCCAGTGTCGCCACCGGTGCATCCCACTGCGCCAGGCCTTCGCGGGCCAGCGCGGCGATCTGCTTCAGGCGCGTCACGCGCGCATCCCACGGCGAACGATCGAACACGGTCAGCGCGGCCAGCAGCATGCAGGTCAGGCTGCTGGTCATGGCGAAGGCGCGGTCGCAGCTGGCCGACGGCATCAGCAGGGTGCAGGTGTCGGCACGGCCGGCGCCACTGCGGGCCAGCTCGCCATCGGCGTTGCAGGTGATGTCGAGGAAGCGCGCGTCATCCACGTCGCTGCGCACGCGGTCAACCGCCGCCACGCTCTCCGGGCTGGAGCCACTGCGGCCGAACGAGACCAGCAGGGTCGGACGGTCGCGCTGCAGGTACAGCGCCGGGTGGGTCAGCAGGCTGGTGGTGTGCACCACGCGCACCTCGGCAGGCCATTGCGCGTTGATCGCGTCGGCCACCATTTCGGCGATGAAGCCGGAGCTGCCGGCGCCGGTGAACAGCACGCGCTGGTTGGAATCGTTGAGGCTGTCGCCGAGGAAGGCCTGCAGGCGGTCGCGGGCACGCGACAGGTCCTGTGCGAGGGCGTCCCACAGCGCAGGCTGCTGGGCGATTTCGGTAGCGGTATCGGCTCCGCCAAGGCGCTGCCAGGCGGACACATCGGAAAGCAGGGTGACGTCCATTCGGAGGTTCCAGTTGGGCCAGCGCACCATCTGCGTTTTCTTTCGAAATGTCAAACATCGAAAGTAAAAAGAAAGAAAAAAGGTGGGTGGCTTTGCCCTGTGCGCAATGCCGGGAAAAACGAAAGGACCCACTGAATTCCGTATCGCACAATGCTTAACAGGCAACTGCAAGCGCTTACACAAAGTATTGCGGCGCAACAACTTTCGTTTCAACGGAATATATCTTCCTTTTTCCTTTCAATTTGTTGACATCTTTCGAATCGCTGCCCTAGAGTCGGCCCAATCGCTTTCGAAACGCCCGGTGAACGGGTTGGGAGTCCGCGTGGAAAACTGCGTTCGTCGCTCGCCGCTGATGCTGGCCCTGGTGCCGGCCTTGATGCTGGCGTCCATGACGGCCCGCGCCGAGCCGGTCGGCAACCTGCGTACGGTCAGCGCCAGCGCCAGCCGCGACGGCGTGCAGGGCTGGGACCTGCAGACCGACAAGGGCGCGCGCATCCGCATTGAACTGCCGGCGACCGACATCATCCGCGTGCAGGCCGGCCGCAACGGCACGTTGACCGGCGCCGGCGACAAGGCCGCGCCGATCGTGCTGCCGCAGCCCAAGGCGAGCGTGCAGGCGCAGCTGGAAGAAGACGCACAGGAAATCCGCGTGCGTACCGAGGCACTGGTACTGCATGTACAGCGGCAGCCGCTGCGCCTGCGCCTGGAACGGCTGGACAATGGCCAGCCCACCGCGCTGTGGCAGGAACTGCAACCGCTGGACCTGGATGCCACGCAGAGCGTGCAGGTGCTGTCCTCGCAGGCCGATGAGGGCTACTTCGGTGGTGGCCAGCAGAACGGCCGTTACCAGTTCAAGGGCCGCGAGCTGGAGGTGTCCTATTCCGGTGGCTGGGAAGAAGGTGATCGGCCGAGCCCGGCGCCGATGCTGCTGAGCAGCCGTGGCTGGGGCATGCTGCGCAATACATGGAGCGATGGCAGCTACGACCTGCGCCAGAGCGACCAGGCCACGTTGCTGCATCGCGAAGACCGCTTCGATGCGTACTACTTCGTGGGCGCCGACCTGCCCAAGCTGATCGAACGCTACACCCAGCTGACCGGCCGCCCCAACATGGTCGCGCGCTGGGCGCTGTCCTACGGCGATGCCGATTGCTACAACGACGGCGACAACAGCAGGAAGCCCGGCACCGTGCCCGAAGGCTGGAGCGACGGCCCGACCGGCACCACGCCCGATGTGATCGACAGCGTGGCCAAGCAGTACCGCGCCCACGACATGCCCGGTGGCTGGATCCTGCCCAACGATGGCTACGGCTGCGGCTACAAGCAGCTGCCGGAAACGGTGAAGGGGCTGGCCGGCTACGGCTTCCGCACCGGCCTGTGGACCGAGAACGGCGTCGACAAGATCGCGTGGGAAGTGGGCAAGGCCGGCAGCCGCGTGCAGAAGCTGGACGTGGCCTGGACCGGCAAGGGCTACCAGTTCGCGATGGACGCCAACCGCCAGGCATTCAACGGCATCCTCGACAATTCCGATTCGCGCCCGTTCCTGTGGACGGTGATGGGCTGGGCCGGCATCCAGCGCTACGCGGTGGCATGGACCGGCGACCAGAGCAGCAGCTGGGATTACATCCGCTGGCACGTGCCGACCCTGGTCGGTTCGGGCCTGTCCGGCATGGCCTACGCCAGCGGCGATGTGGATGCGATCTTCGGCGGAAGCGCCGAGACCTTCACCCGCGACCTGCAGTGGAAGGCGTTCACGCCGGTGCTGATGGGCATGAGCGGCTGGTCGTCGAACGCGCGCAAGCACCCGTGGTGGTACGACGAGCCCTACCGCAGCATCAACCGCGACTACCTGAAGTTGAAGATGCGCCTGACGCCATACATGTATGGGCTGGTGCACGAGGCCGCGCAGACCGGTGCACCGCCGGTGCGTGGCCTGATGTGGGACAACCCGCGCGACCCGCATGCGCAGGATGAAACCTACAAGTACCAGTTCCTGCTCGGCCGCGACCTGCTGGTGGCGCCGGTGTACCGCAGCCAGGCCGCCAGCCGTGGCTGGCGCCGCGACATCCACCTGCCGGCCGGCGGCTGGATCGACTACTGGGATGGCCGTCGCGTGCAGGCCGCCGCCGATGGCCGCCAGCTGGACCGCCAGGTGGACCTGGCCACGCTGCCGGTGTTCGTGCGTGCCGGTGCGATCCTGCCGATGTACCCGTCGATGCTGTTCGATGGCGAAAAACCGCTCGATGAAGTGACCTTCGACCTGTACCCGCAGGGCGACTCGCAGTACACGTTGTACGAAGACGATGGCAACACGCGCCGCTACCAGCAGGGCGAGTCGAGCATGCAGGTAATCCGCGTGCAGGCGCCGGCGCAGGGCAGTGGCCCGGTGCAGGTGCAGATCGACGCCGTGCAGGGCCAGTACAACGGCCAGCTGGCGCAGCGCCGCTACGGCCTGCGCGTACTCAGCCGGCAGGCACCACGTGCGGTGCAGGCCGGTGGCCGCGCGCTGCCGGCGCTGGCCGATGCTGCCGCCTTCCACAGCGCCAACGAGGGCTGGTACTTCGATGCCAAGGACCGCCGCGGCACCGTGCATGTGCGCACTGCCACCCAGGATATCCGCCAGCCACTGCAGCTGCAGCTGGACTTCGCAGTCGCTGCCGCAGCCACCGATGATGCCTATCCGGCCGCACCGGTGCTGGGCCGCGAACTGCCGGCCGACAGCCTGCTGGTGGTCAACCGCCCGGCCGAAGAGCCTGGCCATGCGTTGGAAAATGCTTTCGACGACGATCCGGCCACCTGGTTCCGCAGCGTGCGCAACCAGGCCGTGCGCACCGGCGCCCACGAGTGGGTGATCGGCTTCGGCGAGCGGAAGATGATCGATGGCATCGACATCGCGCCACGCAATGACAAGAACTGGAAGCACGGGCAGGTACGTGACTATGAGGTCTACCTGGGCGACAGCAACGGTGAGTGGGGCGAGCCGATCGCCCGTGGCCGCCTGCAGTTGAAGGAAGGCGTGCAGCGCATCGACTTCCCGGCCCACGCCGGCCGCCTGCTGCGCTTCCGCGTGCTGAGCGTGCAGAACCCCGAAGGCGACGGCGCCAGCAGCACCGACCCGATGGTCACCGCCGCACAGGGCAGCGCCCGCGCGTTCGATGCACTGCAGCCGCGCGATGTCGGCCCGATCGCCCTGTCCACCTTCCACATTCTCGAACACCAGGAACCGGAGCGACCGGCCCGGCAGCGCTATCTCTCCGAGCTGCCGGTGCCGGCCGCGCTGGCCAGCCAGCTGCGTACCGACCAGTCCTTCCGTGGCGACGCCGGCATGCGCATGAACGGCCTGCAGTTCCGCCGTGGCCTGGGGGTCGGCGCCAACAGCCGCATCGACCTGCGCCTGCAGGGCGGCTGGCACCTGCTGCGTGCCGACCTCGGCATCGACGACGCCTGCCGCAACGCCGGCGGCCTGCAGTTCCAGGTATGGGGCGACAACCGCCTGCTGTACGACAGCGGCCTGGTGAAGGCGCCCGGCGTGGTCAAGCCGGAGCTGGACATCCGTGGCCTTTCCACCCTGAGCCTGCGCACGCTGGGTGCGCAGGGCAGCCAACCCGCCCAGGTCTGTGCCAACTGGGCCAACGCCGTACTGATCGGCCAGGAGGGCGACTCCGCCAGCATCGTCGCCCCATGACCCCCACGTAACACCGCTCCTCCCCCGCCCCATCCCGACTACGGCCCTCATGGCCGTGGCCCGGGAGCGTTTTGCCCGCCGAACGCCCACGCGCTCACCCAGTTGCGCCGCACCCTTGCCAGGAGAGAACCCCGATGTTGCCCGCCCGCCACCACCGCCCCCCCTGCCGCCCGATCGCTCCGCTGACGCTGGCGATTGCCGGCGCGCTGTTCTCGCTTGCCGCTCCTGCCTTCGCCCAGGAGAGCAAGGACAACGCCACCGACCTGGCCCGCATCGAGGTCACCGGCTCCAACATCCGCCGCACCGACGTTGAAACCGCCTCGCCGGTGCAGGTGATCAGCAAGCAGGACATCCAGAACATGGGTGCGCGCACGCTGCTGCAGGTGCTCGACAACCTGCCGGCCGCACGCCCGGCGCAGCAGGATGCGCGCTCGCTGTTCACCGGTTCCGATGGTGCCTCGCAGGCCAACCTGCGCGGGCTCGGCGCACAGGGCACGCTGGTGCTGCTGAACGGTCGCCGCCTGTCGTACTACGGTGCGCCGGCCGGCTTCCAGACCCAGTTCGTCAACATCGATGCGATCCCGGCGGCGGCCATCGAGCGCATGGAAGTGCTGACCGACGGCGCGTCGGCCGTGTACGGTACCGACGCGGTGGCCGGCGTGATCAACGTGATCACCAAGCGCAACTTCCAGGGTGCCGAGATCAGCTTCACCAACGACACCTCCTCGCGCATCGATTCCTACGGTGAGCGCCAGGCCAGCATCACCGCCGGCTTCGGTGACCTGGCCGAGAACCGCTTCAATATCTATGGCGCGGTCAACATGTACCGTCGCGACGCGATTCCGCTGAGCGATTTCTACGACAAGCGGCCCGACCAGTACTACGTCAACAATCCGAACTACCTCAACAACCTGCGCCTGGGCGTGGGCAGCAAGCCGGGTGAATTCAATCCGGGCACTTACTTCGCCTTCGATCCGGTCACCGGCCGCCGCGTGCAGGAAGCTGCGCCGGGCTGCAGGAACGTGCTGACCAGTGAAGCGGCCGGTCCGCGTTGCGTCTGGGAAACCTGGATGAACAACGAGATCGATGCCGGTGCCAAGTCCGAGCGCAACACCGCCTACCTCAACGGCACCTTCCTGGTGGGTGACAGCACCGAGATCTTCGCCGAGGCGACCTACACCGACATCGACCTGCGCGCCAACGGTGGCACGCCGCGCACCTACGGCACCACCACCGGCAACCCGACCAGCTGGTTCTCGCGCAATACCGGCAACACCGTCAACCAGTTCCTGTACCCGTTCCTGGGCCCCAACAACGAATACAACCATGCCAGTCCGCAGCTGAAGGCGATGATGGGCGGCGTGGTCGGCCTGAACTACCTGCTGCAGGATGCCGGCCCGAACTATTTCGGCCAGCGCAATACCGACAAGAGCTACCGCGTGCTGGCCGGTGCGCGTGGCAACCGGGGTGACTGGAACTGGGAAACCGCCTTCGCCAGCGCGGGTACCCACTCCACCACCTACCAGACGATCAACGTCAACACCAAGGGCTTCGAGAAGGCCTTCGGCCCGTACACGATCGATCCAGGTACCGGTCGGGTGATCATCTCCGACCACCCGGCGTACAAGTTCGGCGAGATCAGCGAAGCCAACGCCGCGTTGATCCGTGAAGCGTTCCCGACCTTCGACATCCAGTCGTGGACCCGCCTGCATACCCTGGACGGCAAGATCGAAGGACCGCTGTTCCAGCTGCCGGCCGGCGAGATGCGCGCCGCGTTCGGTTTCAACGCCAGCCGTGAGACCTTCTACACCCCGGGCAACGCCGATGCGGCCAATGGCCTGATCACCCAGCAGGGCGGCTCGTGGTTCGACGGCAAGCGCAACACCTACGCGCTGTTCGCCGAGACCGTGGCGCCGATCACCGACAAGCTGGAACTGGATGCGGCGGTGCGCGTGGACAAGTACCCGAACTTCAGCGCCAACATCGCGCCGAAGATCGGCTTCAAGTACCAGGCGTTCGATCAGCTGATGCTGCGCGGCACCTACTCCACCGGCTTCCGCGCGCCGAGCCTGGCCGAGTCCGGCAATGGCGGCGTGTTCGCACAGCTCGGTGGCTTCCGTGACGAACTGCGCTGCGGCGAGACCAATGCCATCGCCAACCTGCTGCTGAAGTCGCAGCGGCCGGGCGATGTCGATCTGGGCAAGAGCCTGCTGAACGTCGATTGCAGCCGCACCGTGGCGCGCATGACCCAGCCGAACAAGGACCTGAAGCCGGAGAAGGCGAAGATCGCCACCCTCGGCTTTGTCTACGAGCCGGCCAGCTGGCTGTCGGTGTCGGCCGACTACTGGTTCATCTACCGCAACAACGAAATCGTCGCGCCGGACTATCGCCGCATGGAAGACATCATCTCGATGTCGCGCTCGCCGATCACCGACAGCGACCGTGCCAACCTGGCCCAGCTGGCGGCAATGTGCGCCGATCCGGCCAGCGGTGTGAGCTGCCCGGCGAACCTGCCGGGCTACTCCGCCGGCAACGTGGCCAGCGTGGTGGGCCAGTACAAGAACCGCGGCAAGACCCTGATCGACGGCTTCGACATCGACGCGCGCAGCCGCTTCTCGCTGGGTGACTGGGGCAACCTGAACATCGGCCTGGCCGCCACCATCGCCAACCGCAACCGCTTCTACATGGACGCCGAGAACGGCTGGTACTACGGCGACGTGGTGGGCTACTACAACAACCCGCGCCTGCGTGCCACGCTCAATGCCGACTGGACCTACAAGCAGGTGACCACCAGCATGTTCGTCAACTATGTCGGCGGCACCAAGTGGGCCACCGACCAGATCGACGAAGAGAGCAACAACAAGGAAACCTGCACCGGCGGCTACCTGGCCCTGCAGAAGAGCAAGTGCGATGGTGCACCGTCGTGGTGGACCGCCAACATGAGCGTCACCTGGCGCCCGGATGATGCGTGGAACCTGAGCTTCACCGTCAAGAACCTGTTCAACCGCCTGCCGTTCTACGACCCGAACAGCTTCCTGGGTGACTCCAGTGACTACGCAACCATCTTCGGCCGTGGTTACAGTGTGACCATCGGCTACCGGTTCAAGTAATTCCGTTTGCGTGACCTGGCGTGCCGGCTGCGGCCGGCACGCTGCCAAGAGGAGAGATGTTTGCCATGAAGCGTAGGGAATTCATCGCGGCCAGCGCCGCTGTCGCCGCCAGCAGCCTGCTGCCGCAGACCCCCGCCTGGGCACGCGGGCGCAAGGTGCGCCTGGCCATGATCGGCACCGGCATGCGCGGGCTGGTGCTGCTGAAGGAACTGACGCGTCGCGACGACGTCGAAGTGGTTGCCCTGTGCGATATCGAGCCGATCATGCTCGGCCGTGCCACAGAGATGGTGGCGAAGGCCGGCAAGCCCGCGCCGAAGACCTATGGCCAGGACCGCGACACCAACGCCTGGAAGCGACTTCTGGAACAGAAGGGCATCGATGGCGTGATCATCGCCACGCCGTGGGAATACCACGCACCGATGGCGATTGCCGCGATGCAGGCCGGTGTGGCCGTCGGCTGCGAAGTGGTGGCTGGCATCACCCTGCAGGACCACTGGGACGTGCTGAAGACGCAACTGAGCACCGGTACCCCGTACATGCTGCTGGAGAACGTCTGCTACCGCCGCGACGTGATGGCGGCGTTGCAGATGGTGCGCCAGGGCCTGTTCGGCGAACTGGTGCATCTGCAGGCCGGCTACCAGCACGACCTGCGCGGCGTGAAGTTCAATTCCGGCGATCCCAACCAGCCCTACGACAGCGGCGTGGAGTTCGGTCCCAAGGGCTGGAGCGAAGCACGCTGGCGCACCGAGCATTCGGTGGAGCGCAACGGCGAGCTGTATCCCAGTCACGGCATCGGCCCGTGCGCGATGTACACCGGCATCAACCGTGGCAACCGCTTCACCCACATCAACGCCTTCGCGACCAAGGCACGCGGCCTGCACGAATACACCGTGGCCAAGAGTGGCGGCACCACCCACCCCAGCACCAAGGTGAAGTTCAAGCTCGGCGATATCGTCACCACCACGCTGGCCTGCGAGAACGGCGAGACCATCCTGCTGCAGCACGACACCTCGCTGCCGCGCCCGTATTCAATGGGTTTCCGTGTGCAAGGCACCAAGGGCCTGTGGATGGACGTGAACCATTCGATCCACATCGAAGGCCGCAGCCCGCCGCACCAGTGGGAAGAGTTCAAGAAGTACCAGGACGAGTACGAGCACCCGCTGTGGAAACAGAATGCCGACACTGCCGCCAGTGCCGGCCATGGTGGCATGGACTGGTTCGTCATCCATGCATTTGTGGAAGCGCTGAAGGCCAAGGCACCGATGCCGATCGACATCTACGACGCGGTGACCTGGAGTGCGATTACCCCGTTGAGCGAGCAGTCGATCGCCAACGGCTTCCAGACGCTGGAGTTCCCGGACTTTACTGCTGGTGCGTGGAAGACGCGCAAGCCGATCTTCGCGTTCGACGGGAAGTATTGAGGTTTACACCCTTCCACGCTGTGACGGAGACGCCGGGCACTGCCCGGTGTTTCTGTTTCTGGAAGCATTCGTCTTGTAGAGCCGAGCCCACGCCCGGCTGCTTGTTCGGTCGGTCGCTCGCTTTATCAGAAAACTCTGAAATCCGACCCACTCCACAGTTTCTGACTTGAATGTGTAAACCACATCGGAGATAACGTTCCCCGCGCGGTCATGGCCGCATTCCGGACCAGGGACGATCCGAAGCATGACGTGGTGAGACAGCTGCCCCACGTTCTCGTTCCCGCCGGAGCTGTGTTCGTCCAGGAAGGAGAACAGGGATGTTGGAACGACTGAAGACCATTTCGTGTGCCGCACTGGCGATGATCGCGCTAGGGAGCTTGGCTCCTTGGGCTGCGCAGGCGCAGGAGGTGCAGAAGAAGTGGGAGAGCTACCTGTCGATGGGCCAGCCGCGAGCCACCGAAGCGGCGGTGCAGAAGGACATCAAGTCGCTCTTTTCCCAGTACGAAAAGGACAAACCCTTCGATTGGCATGTCAAACGCCAACGCGTCCTTGGAAAGAAGGTCATCTACGACTACCGGGTCAGACCCGAGAAGATCGTTACTACCGACTGGGTCTACATCCACTCAGGGCAGGAGTACTCCTCCGAAGATCAGATTCGTAGCGTGATCCTCGCTACCCGCGTCAGCGACCCGCGGGCGGTGGGGCGTATCTTGGCGCAGGGACGTCAGCCAATGCTTCGAAGAGCTCAGGGCCGCTGCCAAAGAAATCTTGGGGCGTCTATCGATACTCTGAAATGGCGGGCGGTTGGGGGCCATCGATTGGCGGCTCCATTCAAGGTTCAGATAATCTTATGAAGGGCAATAAGGACGGTGATAATTGGGCGTGGTTTCGTCGCCTGTTCTCACTGGACGATATGGGAAGAGATAAGGTGGGTGGTGGATCCCTTTCTGTTCCTCCGCTGCCTGGAGTTGGGTTTGGCGTCATGTCGGGATCTGGTTACACAGTTTCTGGGCAGATAGCTACGCCGACTGGAAATGGGTGCGGGTGTCCTTGAGATGAATAAATACAATCGATTCCTTCGGGCTTACTACATCATGTTCTTCTGGGCACTCAGGCTAGTTGCTTGCCTTGCAGCTGCCGTGAATATAGTAATCCTTGCTTTTGTGCTGATTGATCTTGCTGATGGAGGCCGAGACTATGGATTTACGGGCTTGGCGTTTGTCGCTTTCTCTCTTTGCATAGCTTTTGCCATGTGGAAAATCGGGTCTGTCGGCCTGCTCCGTCTCCGGCAAGCGAAGGAGTCATAGATCTTGCGAGGTCGTCGGTCGCGGGAGCGAGTGTGAGGGCTTTAGGCCAGCGCGCCCGTGTCGTGATCGCCTTCCACAGCTGCGATGCGCTTGCCTGTCGAATCCTCCGGATATGGGCTATAGCTGTGACGTAGCACCCGCTGCCTGGGCCGCAGACAAGCGGCTTCGCCAAGGGGCGTCTGGGGCAGGTGCTGCACGCCAATGGCTGCACCCAGTACTGCCACGACCGCTTCGGCCAGGTCACCCGCAAGGTGCAGACCGTCAACGGCGTTGCCAGCACGCTGCGCTATGCCTACAGCAAGGCGGGCCGCCTGGCCGCGCTGACCTACCCGGGTGGCAGCGTGGCCGACTACGTGCGCGATACCCAGGGCCGCATCAGCCAGATCGGCCTGACCCGGCCCGGCCAGGCGCGCCAGTTCGTGGGGAACAACGTGACCTACGCGGCCTTCGGTCCGGCCACTGGCTGGACATATGGCAACGGCCGCCAGCTGCAGCGTCCGCTGGATCTGGATTATTGCCCGCAGGCGGTGCATGACCCGGCCGCCGGTGGCCTGTCGCTGGGCTATGGCTATGATCCCGTCGGTTCGATCACCGAGCTGAAGAACGGCACAGGCTCGACGGCGCTGGCCAAGTACGCCTATGACGCGCTGGGTCGCCTGACCCAGACCCAAGACGGATAAAAAGCAATCCTGGAGAGTGGGTGAATTTCATGAAAGAGGGTGGGGTCAAATGAGCATGTTCAAGAAGACTGGTCTTCTCCTGTATCTGGTGGGTGCAGGGTATGTAAATGCGCAGGTGCCCCCTCAGCCGGAAAGGCCGGTGGTTGAGCTTGACGGCTCGATCGCGACGGATAGTGGCGCTGAGCTTGATGATAAGCAGCTACTTGCGTTGACTGGCCGCGCAGACGCGGGCGACGCTGAGGCAGCGTTTCGAATCTCACGCCACTTTGAGGGCAGAGGCACGGCTGGCAGCTCCCACATGTGGCTTGTCTATGCCGCAGCACTGGGGCACCCGATTGCACAGTACAACGTGTTCTTCATGTTGAAGGACAAGAAGGACTGCGCGTCATCAAGTGAGGCATACGCATGGCTCAAGAGTGCCGCGTTGAAGGGGGTGAGAGCCGCGGACTCTGAACTTGAGCGAGCGGCCCGCATAGCAGCTCAACGATGCGGTAGTAAACGATAGGGAGAGAGAGGTCACTTGCCGATTGAGGGCTAGCAACGTCCAGCTACCCACTAAGTCCCCAGGCTCACATGGTGCGCAGAGGATGGGCGTGGGCTTCCGGCTACCGGTCGTATGTCAATAGATGGGCATGTGCAGCAACTTCAAAACAAGCAGGCGCGGTTGAGGCGATTGCTTGCTGATTCTGCAGCAAAGCGCTGTGCAGGTTATAGCAATGAGGCTTGGCAATGGGTGACTATGGCTCAACCAATTTGAGATATACATAATGTTTGATAAAGAGCGCGTGGAAAAAATAGCTGAAGCTTGGGTCAATTTTAATCGGCTCGCAATCGATGCGATTGAGCGGGATCCGCTCACAGGCGGGCTGGATGAAGTTGATGACATCATCCAGCGAGATCCTGGCGAAGGTTGGAAATTCATTGAGGCTGTCAGGCGGATGGATGTAGATGCGCACCTACTTTCCAATCTTGCTGCCGGACCTTTGGAGGACTACCTGGTTGCCCACGGCGAAACCGAGATCGAGAGGGTTGAACGCTTGGCAAAACACGACCCGTCTCTTCGGGATCTCCTCGCTCAGACGTGGAAGAACTCGATGTCGGATGAGGTGTGGCGGCGGGTACAACGTGCTGCCACATCAGGTTAGGCTGCCATGGGTAACGCTCGAACGCCTTATGACTACGCCTGGCAGCTTCGCTATCGGCATGGCCCGCGAGGCCGCAGGGGGAGTGCAGTGCAATAAGTCATAACTGCGGGAGGCCGTTGCGGAAGTGCATGCGGGAGATTGGCAAGGAGCTTCAGCCCGCGAAAATGAATCTTCCGGAATCAATAAACCACCTGCTTTGGGATGTCTGATGACTCAACCATTCAGCGCGGGCAAAGATGATGAAATTTATTCCTATTATTTTTATCTGCTCAGTCTTCACTATCACCTCTTGCGATCGCAAGGGCAGGGAAGTTGTGCCGGAGGGCGTGATCGAAGTCTATGATTCGGCAGAGGGGGGTGCCGTAATTGGTACAAGTACTACTCCGGTTCCGGTTGTTGGATATGTCTATCCGGACAAGACTCGTTACGTGCTGAAGGTTTGCCATCTGGGTCACATAGGATATGTGCGGGATGGAATACGGGAGCTAAGGGCAGCAGTAAACCCGAGGTCATGCTGCCCGGAAACCGCGAGGAGCGCGGACTAGAGTTAACTAAACGAGGCGAAACTGAGATCATCAAGTTGGAGACTGTGGCGAAACAGGAGCTGCCACTGCGTGAATTACCTAGTTGGATGTGGGCCAGGGCGTACCCCAGCCAGGTTGGGAAGACACAGTGATGGCAGGGCACCTCGGAGCGGTCCCGCAACCGGCCATCGTGACTGCGGTGGATGGCGAAGCGCGCAACCATGACGCAGTGGGCAATACCACCAGCACCGGCAGCTACAACCACCGCGGTGACGCGTACTGTGTACTCAGGCTAGTGGCGCAGCACAGATCACGTTGTACGACGAGGCTGGGTAGTGGCTGGGGAACTATTCGGGCACGGGCCAAGCGCAACGGCAGGCCATCTGGCTGGACAACTACCCGGTGGCGTTGATCAATGTGCCGGGCCCCGGTATACCGGAGCTAGATCAGCACTTTCGGATACGCAGGTGGCGTCCCGTCGTCTTTGGTAGATCAACTTGGTATGTGTCCCTGCGACGAGTGCGTTGACTACCTAAGCATAACGTTCGGTGTGGCAGGCCTCACCTTTGGAGGCTTGGAAGCTGTGAATGGCGCAGGAGTCACCATTGCCGGTGTTTTGTCTCTGCAGCCCGAAGTTGCAATCCCCGGATTTCTGGTAATGGTGAATGGTGTGGCAACGGCGTACGATGGAGTGTCAGCGATACAAACCGCACAGGATGGAAAGGGAAGAGAATCCACCTACACCGAGGCGGCGGGGGATTGCTGTGGTATTTGGCGCGAATGCGGGAGAGCTGTTGTCATTCGGCTTCACATTGAGCAGTTGCCTTCAGGTCACACCAGAACTGCTGCAACGCGTAGCTACTGACAAGGATGCCATGAAGGTGGTGAAGGATGTTTGGGGTGGGTCTGGGTGCAATTGCAGATAATTGAGATGATATGCATATGCGCAATAGAATGCTGAATTGGCTCGGTTTGCTGTTTTTTTCGCTAATTTTTCTGAGGTCATCGTCCTATCTCGCATTGAAGGTGTATGCGATTGGTCACCTTGAGAGGGGCGATTATTTTGTAATGTTGCCTCTGGCGCTGGGTTCGCTCCTGATCTGCGGCATGTTTGTGGCAATTGTTCTTAAGAACGTAAAATCCAATCAATAGATTCCACCTGGAAGTTCACGCGCGACGTATGGATCCGTCAAGTGATTGGCCAAGAAGATGAGCCGATGGGTATCACTATCCATGATTTCAAGATGACCGGAATTCGTCTTGATCCGGTGTCCGGAGTGACTGTTTCTCTGTTTGATGACTCTGTGCAGGGATCCTATGATTTGGTCTTTGGCCGAGTCAGGAAGGCGAGCATTGATGGCTTCTCTAGCCAGAATGTCGTACTCGATCTCAAGGTCTTCCATCGAAAGGATGATTCCTTTGAATTCCAGCGGTGTTGCTTTCTCCTTGGTCTAGACCCAGTGGCTGCCCGGGAAATTGTCGATGGCGACACCTTGGTCTTCATTGAGGCCTCTGTCGGCGCAGAAATTGCACTTCTAGTAGAGGGGACTTGGGAAAGCCGGTTGATCCCGGTCAAATCATGATTCTTGATCTGTCGAATGCATCGCTCCAAGACGCACGCACCGCCTGGCTTGTAGGTCGACAGGGATCTGACAGAGAGATGGATTACAGGACGGATCACCATCGGGCCAACGCAATGGGGCTCTACCGTGCGTGCAGCCCGATGAACATCATCGATCCTGTACTCAGCGAACTGCTTTCCCGGCTCGGTGTCGACACTGACTTCGGCGACGCGGTGCTGACTTGTCCGGAGACCCAAGGGCCTATGAGGACACGCCCCTGCATGTGGTGGCCTATTACAACGATGTGGCCCTCCGCAGCGCATTGATGCCCTTCGTGACCAACATCGATGTGCGTGGTGATCTTGATCTGACGCCGCTGGCAAGTGCGGTGGCACATGGCAGCGTCGCGGCAGCGGCTTATCTCCTCTGGTGTGGTGCAGACCCGCACGCAGGGAATGAGCTTGATCGGACACCACTGGAAATGATGTGCCAGGACCCGAGGTTTGATGATGCGGTGCGTATGGTCGACACCGCAGATGGAGCCTGGTGATGGAAACTTCTGAAAAGAGGTTCTACCGATGCGCCTGATGACCTTCATCTGCCCACTTTGTGGCGCTAGCGGGCAGCGCTTTCCGCTGCGATCTGCTGGAAAGCGTCAAGCGAAGACGTCCTGCCGGGGGTGTCACGTCGAGCTTCGTTCAGACCCGCGGTTGGGCACGTACACGTTCTATCTTCTGTACGCACAGGTCATCATCCTGGTGGCGGCATTGCCGCTGGTCGGGGCCGGTGTCGCGGGTGAAGGGGCACGGCTGGGAATGATCTGTCTGGTAGTGCTGGTGCTGTGCTGGTTCCCCGGCGTGATCAGGCACGCACGAAGTCCGATCGTGCGCGCCTGCCAAGATCCCGATTACAGCTATGCGCGCAGGCCGGGTGCTTCGACTACGCACGCTGCCGCAAACCCGGAGCAGAGTAGCGACACGCCAAGCGCCAGCCCGTGATAGGGAAGTCAAGAAATGACATACCATCTCGGCACGAGGTACAGTTCCTGGATCGTTTTGCAGAACGGGTTGCAGATGGTAATTGACATTTGGCCGGCCCATTCTGGGGCTCTCATGTCTATGCCGAAGGCTGACATCTTGCGTGCAGCGGTGCTGCTCTTGCCAATGCTGGGGGGCTGCAGCATTCACCAGTTTCAACAGACGGAATGGAAGTCGGACTGGGTAGATGTTTCGTCCGGTGCGATTTTCCCTGGCAATTCAACGACTCTGCCGCTTGACCGCATTTCCATACTTGATCCTGATAGTGAAGCAGCCATTGCGGAGTGGATGTTGGAGCATTCGCTGGTCGTGGTATCGGCATCAGAGGTTGAAGGGAAGATCGGTCCAATGCCGTTGAGTGACCTGAAGCCAGCGGCCGGGGAGAGCGTCTATCTCGTCAGGGCCGCTTCGGATGAAGGTAGGGGCAAGTTCATCGGCTACGTCAACGACAAGGGACTTCTCATCCTGTACGGGGTGATGGGGGGCTGCGGTGAGCAGAAGCAACGGGTGGTTGCCGTGAGTCTTCGGGAGAAACCCGCCAACGTATTCGCTCGATGCTCGGCGGCGCTATAGTGCGCTGAAGCGCCGAGCTCCGCCTACTGCCTGGCGGATGACGCCAGGTGTGCGACCAATGGCGCGATCGGCAACCGCAAGGGAGATCGGCGCAGCGCGACCAATGCGTTCGAGCAGATCGTTCTGGGGAGGTAATGGAAAACAGTCAAAGGAAATCGGGGTTGCTCAAGAGTTCTCTCGATGCCAAAGGCTTCTTCCTGCGCGCTTTGTCTGTCGCGTCCGTCTGTGTGCTCGCCCTGAGCGCATGCGAGAATGACCGCTTAGGGGAGCTGCAGCTGAAACCCATCTACGCGGAACTGAGTAGTGCGTATTACGGTGGGATGTGCGAGGGTGCAGCCGGTCCAGACGCCAGTATCGAGAAGGTTCGTGCGGTGCGCATTGGTACGATCGCTGGTGATTGCGCAGTGCTCTATTTGGACGGAGTAGATAGGAAGGGTGAGCCCGTGATCTATGGAGCGAAAACTGGGGATCGGCCTGAATGTGCTGGATTGATACGGAAGCTCGAAGTCGGACGGGCAAGTGCGGCAGTTCTCGGCAGGGCGCGGGAAATATGCAGATAGTGATTTTCAGATATTCTCCGTATGACCTCCACTGTTGGGGGGGCGCAGATGCCCGCTGTGGGCCGGCAGTCGCAATCTTCTTCTCAGTGCCAGCCTGGCCTTAAGAAACTCGAATTCGGCGTCTAGTATGAAGATGAATTTGGATACCTTGGAAAAGGTCTCATCAATATTGTTCGACGCGCTCCGCTCCAGGGGCTTGCAAGAGAACTGGCCGCACTGTTCAGGAGGTATCGGATTCCACTGGCCCAGCTGCGAACGCTGGAGGCAGGCAGGTACTCTCGAGCGCTGCGCGATGCGTTGCGCGAGTAGGGCGCCAAGCGGGAGGCAAGGTGCATGAGCTCCCGCACTCCTCCACAAAAGAACGCGATCGGTCTGCACGCCCTCGGAGAGGTACAAGATGAAAGCCAGGCAGATTCTTCGGTACGGGCTGGCCTACGCGGTGTCGTGTGGAGCACTCTGGCTGTTCCTGCACTTTGTGGGCAGGGCGCTTTACGCCTTCGACTCACATCAGGTTTTCTTCTGGCTGTATGCCGTCAGCCTTCTGTTGCTGGGAATTGGCGCACGAGTTCCCGCCGCGGGCCGCCTGACGATCAAGCGGCTTGCCAAGGGGGCAGGCCTAGGGCTGCTCGCGGGCCTTCTGGCCCAGGTCGTGGTGCTTGTACTGGAAGCCTATAGATTCAGCGGATTCAGGCCATCGCTGCTCTGGCAGGTACCGGTTTCGCTGACGGTGATGAGCGTCGTGCTGCTCACGCCGCTCTGGGGCGCAGTGCTGGTTGCCCTCACTGCCGCTTGCCGCCGCGACAACAACCCACATCAGGCCTCGAACCCATGAAGCGCCTGACTGCCTTTTGCCTCGTGGTTGCACTGACATCCTGTGCGGCGCATCCGAACCGCACCACGAAGTGTCCACCGGCCCATTTCACCTACGTCGGCACCGAGAGAGTCGACGGACTGACCTACGGGCGCTTCCAGATCACCCACAACGCTGATCAGCCGCTTCAGCTGTGGGTGGATGAGAGACGCAGGTTGAACTCAAGGACCGCTCGCGCAGAGATGAGGCGTAAAGGCGAGGATGCCTGGCGACCTTACAACGTGATCCTTGAGGAAATCACACCGGGAGCGATCGGGCTGTCGATCGGGCAGGGTGAACAGCAGAGCGTTTTGTTCGATGGTGATGGCGTGTTCCTGCCCGGCCAATCCAGTGCGGACACGGAGTACTCCATCGTGGTACGGGATGCAGCCGGTTGCGAACATCGCACCGCGTCATTCATTCCCTGACGTTGCCGCCGCTGTGCGAGATTCTCGGTCACCCCCGCTCAGCGGCACCCACTGCATGCGCAGCGGGTGCCCCACAGCGGTTTGCGCGATCTCAATCGGCACGCCATCCCGCAGCCACGCGGCCCGCCAGCACCAGCTCGGTATCTGAGGTCAAACTACAGCAAATGCCAATGTCCCGCGAACTGATTTTCATAAGGTGCATGAAGGGCGCAGCTGCAGTTGGAGCGTTGGCGATCTGCTGCGCGCTGATTGCGTCCATGATGAATATGGGCTGTCCAGTCGTTGGGTACTCTCCAGCAGTCATGCTTGCTCTTTTTTTCGCATTGCTGGTGCTGCTTGTGTATTCCAAGTTCGAACTGGCGGGGAGGGGAATTCTGTCGGTTGAGGTTGGGCGAGTGCGATTCGCATTCGCTATGGCTTTCCTGGCCGAGATGTTCATGATTGGGTTGCTGGTCGCCCGCAACCTCGAATGCGATAGCTTTGTTCGCGCGATTCCCATTCCTGGGGCACTACTTGTCTTCTATACAGCTGCCGCCTTCTCATTTGTATTCAGTGACTTCTACCTTGGTGCAGCGCGAAAAATCATCAGACTTGGTGCTCGGCCGAGGAACTTCTTAAGAGACAAATAGTTGGAACTGCCTTTGTGGTGCGTGAGCATCCGCCACGTGAGTGGCGGGTGCTCCGCAGGGATAGCGCCAGTGCTGACTCAATCGGCACGCCATCCCGCAGCCACCCGGTCCGCCAGTACCAGATCGGTATCCACCTGCCGGCCATCGCGCAGATAACGGATGCCCACGCGCGTCCCAACCGGACGCTCACGCAACAGCGCACGCCAGTTCGCCAGCATCCGCGTGGCAATCGGCTCGCCTGAAACCATGACAATGCGATCATCCCTGCGCAGCCCAGCGCGTGCCCCGGCGCTGGACGGCGCCACATCGGCCACACGCAGTGCATCGTGTTCAGCCTGCAGCCACAGCCCGCTGCGATCGAAGGCATCGGCCTGCGTGCTTTCGGTATTGGGTACCAGATAGAGGCGCTTGGCACCGTAGTCGATGCCCATCGAGAAGCGCCGCAGCACGCCGCCACCCAGGATCGCGCCGTAGTCGGCCAGGGCCAGCGCGCCCTTGTCAGTGCTGGACAGATCACCGACCAGACCAGTGACCTCGATATCGCCCATGCGCAGCACACCGAGCCGGGCAGGTCGCGCCCGCCCCGCGCCACCCAGGCCCCATCCAAGCACCGCCTCCTCACTGGCGTGGTATTTCTCCAACAGACCATGGGTACGCACGAACGGACTGCTCAGGCTCAGCGAGTTGCGTGAGCCGGTGTCCAGCCACAGGCGAAGCGGGATGCCGTCAAGCTCGCCATTCAGTACCGGCGCGCGGTCATCCTGTTCGAACGGCAGCACCACCGCGTTGGCAGGCGGCTGGTAGTGGCCCGGCAGGGTGAAGCCGAGCACGCGCGCGCCATAGTCGAAGGTGGTGACGAAGCGCAGGAAGGTCTCGTAGCCGATGAAGCCATCATGCGGCACGCCCATCGAGTTGATCTGCTGGCCGAGGTCGATGATGTGGAACACCGGGTTTGCAAGGTGCGCGCCACCGATGCGCAGGTGGCGGGCCTGTGCCAGGCCCAGGTCGCTGGCGTTGTCGCCGGCACCATGCACGCTCAGGCGGCCCGTGGTGGTCAGCCCCAGGCGCTTGGCGGCGGTCGGTGTCAGCAGATTGATGGCGCCCGTATCCACCAGGAATCGCGCCGGCTGTCCGTCCACTTCGGCCTCGATGTAGACATGGTTGTTGATCAGGTCGAACGGAATGCGGGTGGTGCCGCTGGCATCCTCGATATAGCTGTCATGGGCCATCATTGGCGGTGCATACACGGTGTCTGTTACCGGGCCATCCACCTGGTAGCGCTGCACCTGTACATCGCTGCGCAGTCGCGGATCAGCACGGCCCCGGGCATCGAGGGTGTCGGTGATGATGCGATGGGGCAGCAACAGGCCTTCGACCGCCCGGTAGTCCTCCAGTGCGGTGGCGGTGGGTGTGCGAGCGGATGCAATGACCACGCGGCCGAGCAGGCCGCTGCCCGTATCGAACCAGAGCTCGATCGGGTCGGCGCCCCTCGGCTTCGTGGCCAGGACGGTATAGCGCCGGCCATCCAGAGCCTCGGTGCGGGGCGCGGCAAAGTGCGTGGTCGGATAGGCGTTGGACCAATAGGCACGGGTCGCCAGCCACGACTGCGTGCGCGCGGTCCGACGTGGCACGGTGCCATCCAGCAGGCCGACCTCGCCGCCATAGTCGCGCCGCCAGGACAGTTGCCCATCAAAGCCCTGCGCGACGGTGAAGTCTCCCAGTTGCGCCTGTTCGGCATAGCGCCCGGCACGCAGGTCCTGGTTGAGCTGCCAGCGCCCGTGCAGGCCGCCCACCGACTGCTCGCCCACCGCCTGCAGACGCTGTACCGACAGCCACTGCTCGCCACCACTGGCTACGCGGGCCTTGGCCAGCACATCGGCAGCATCCACCCCCGCGGCGTGTGCCGGAACCGCCAGCACCCACAGCAGGCCACCTAGCATCCATCGCAAACGCATCGCCTCACCTCCTTCGTTGGGTCAGGAGGTGATGGCAGCGCCCGGACCGGGGATATTCGACCGGGCGTGAAGGATTGGACGTTCAGTTGGACGCGGTGAGGCGGCGGTACTCGCTCGGCGTCTGTCCGGTGGCGCGCTTGAACGCGCTGTTGAAGGTCGACTTGCTGCCGAAGCCGGCGGCAAGGCCGATGTCCAGCACGCTGCGGAGGTCGGACGGATCGGACAGGCACGCCCTCGCGGCAGCGACGCGGAAGCTGTTCACGAACTCGGAGAAGCTCTGGCCCACCCCTTGGTTGAGCGCCTGCGAGACCTGGTTGGGTGACCAGCCGCTGCGCTGGCTGAGGGTCTGAAGATCCAGCCCGGGCGCTTCATGCAGGCGTTCGTCCTGCATCAATGCGGTCAGCGCGCTGGCGATGGCCGCGCATTGTGCTGCGTCGATGCCCGAGCGTTCGTAGCGTGCGTGGGTCGTATCCTCGGCGGACGCGGTCATGTCCACCAAGATGGGTGCCGCAGTGCTCGCACGTACGCGCAGCTGCTGGCGTACGACCCGGCACGCCAGCAGGTACATGCCCATGGTGGTCAGCAGGCTGAGCCCGATGCTGGCCAGCAGTGGAGCAGCGTCCGGCGGCCACCGGTTCATTGCGCTGGCAAGCCAGCATCCCGCCATCACGATCGCCAGCCCGCGCAGTCCGCTGCGTTGGATGGCGGCTCCGGGCGGGGCGGGCGGCACACGCAGCGAGAGCCACAGCGCGGCCAGCAGGTAGGGAGCACCCTGCAGCAGCCAGCCGTGGAAACTGAGCTGGAACAGCACATCGCCCAGCGGTGAGGCCTCGAAAGGCGCGAGTGCGTTCAACAGGGAAATGGCGAACGCGAGGCCAGCCGGCAGCAGATGCGCGAGCGGCAAGGGTGTTGCAGCGGCCTGCGCGGGTGTCAGCAGCGCACGCGCATGGCCATACAGCAGTGGACCGAGCAGATAGACCAGAGGCACTTCGATGACCCGCAGCCAGCGCACGGCGTCGGGCGAGATCCAGGCCTGACCACCCAGCAGCACCAATCCGAACAGATTGGCGGCGGCGAAACAGGCGAGGAATGCGGTGAGCAGCGGGTTCCCACGCGATGTGCGACCGACGCTCACGCCGGTGGACAAGGTGGCCAGGCCGAGAATCGCAGCACCCGCGGCCAGCTTCAGCAGATCCGGTGGCGTCATGCGCGCAGTGTTGATGAAGCACGTGGCAACGTCCAGCGCGGGCTGGCGGCGTGCAGGCAACACAGGGGAAGATGGCGCGCCCGGAGGGATTCGAACCCCCGACCAATGGCTTCGGAAGCCACTACTCTATCCGGCTGAGCTACGGGCGCGTTGTAGAACCGCCGCGCCGTCGGCCGGTGCCGGGGCGGGCATCGCAGCGCCATGAAGCGGTGCGGGACCGGCATTCTATCCAGTTTCGCCGAACAAATCTCCCCCCACGGGCAAAGCCGTGCCGGAGGGGCAGGAGTATCCTATCGCCATGGCTGATACCCCCCTCACTTCGCCGCAGTCGCCGGCGACGCCGCGTTGGCGGCATTACTGGAGTCTGATGCGCGCTGATCGCCCGATCGGCACGCTGCTGCTGCTGTGGCCCACCTGGTGGGCGTTGTGGCTGGCCGCGGGCGGCCTGCCGCCGCTGTGGACGCTATTCGTGTTCACCGCCGGCGTGTGGCTGACCCGCTCGGCCGGTTGCGTCATCAACGACTACGCCGACCGCTGGCTCGACCCGCATGTGGAGCGCACCAAGGCGCGCCCGCTGGCCACCGGTGCGATCAGCGGCCGCGCCGCGCTGGCGCTGTTCGCCGTACTGATGCTGGTGGCGTTCGGCCTGGTGCTGACCCTGAACGGGCTGACCATCGGCCTGAGCTTCATCGGCGTGTTCCTGGCTGCCAGCTATCCGTACCTGAAGCGCTACACCCATCTGCCGCAGGTCTACCTGGGCATGTCGTTCGGCTGGGGCATCCCGATGGCGTTCGCCGCCGTGCAGGGCGAGGTGCCGATGCTGGGCTGGCTGCTGTATGCCGGCAACATCCTGTGGTCCACCGCCTACGACACCTGGTACGCCATGGTCGACCGCGAGGACGACCTGAAGATGGGCTCGCACTCCACCGCGATCCTGTTCGGTGATCTCGACCTGGTCATCCAGGGCGTGCTGTACGCACTGTTCCTGGCCACGATGGCGCTGGTCGGCGTGCGCGGCGGGCTGGGCGGGTACTACCTGGCCGGCGTGGCCGTGGCCACCGCGCTGGTGGTGTACGAGTTCTGGATCTGCCGCAACCGCGAACGCGGCCCGTGCTTCAAGGCGTTCCTGCACAACAACTGGGTGGGTGCCGCGCTGTTTGCCGGCATCGCCGTGGACCTGGCGCTGCGTTGATCCCAAGGCCTGGTAGAGCCGGCCGCTGGCCGGCTGCACGACCATCCCGATTAGGAAATTGCCGGCCAGCTGCCGGCACTACCGCCTTCCACCACCTGCGGTGATGCCTGGATCTGGTAGAGCCGGCCGCTGGCCGGCTGCACCCGTGCGCGATCCCGAGGTTGCCGGCCAGCGGCCGGCACTACCGTTCTGTGCCGCCTACGACCAATAGGTGGCTGACAGCCCGCACCCCACCGCCCAGAATCGATCCATCGAACCTGGGAGGGTAGGCGATGGCCTCTACGGCAGCAGTACAGGACGGCTGGATGGCGCGCGCAGCGCTGCGTTCGGCCGCCTGGGCGGAAAAGTGGTTCCCCGACGCGTATGTGTTCGCGGTGCTGGGCGTGGTCATCGTCGCGCTGGCCGCGATGGGCTTCGGCTCGACCCCGCAGGCCACCGCGAGCGCCTTCGGTGACGGCTTCTGGAGCCTGATTCCCTTCACCATGCAGATGGCCTTCGTGGTCATCGGTGGCTACGCCGTGGCCACCGCGCCGGTGGTCGCGCGCTTCATCGACTTCCTGGCCCGGGTGCCGCGTACCGGCCGCGGTGCGGTGGTGTACGTGGGCCTGGTCAGCATGCTCGCCTCGCTGCTCAGCTGGGGGTTCTCGCTGGTGTTCGGTGGCCTGCTGGCGCGTGCGCTGGCCCGTCGTACCGAACTGCGCATGGACTACCGCGCCGCCGGTGCTTCGGCGTACCTCGGCCTGGGTGCGGTGTGGGCAATGGGGCTCAGTTCCTCGGCCGCACAGCTGCAGGCCAACCCGGCCAGCATGCCGCCGGGGCTGGTGGAGATCACCGGCGTGCTGCCGTTCACCGAAACCATCTTCCTGTGGCAGTCGATCGCGCTGACCTCGGTGCTGATCCTGGTCTCGCTGCTGATCGCCTGGCTGACGGCACCCGCGGCGGGTAGTGCGCGTACCGCCGAGGAGTTCCCCGGTGCTGCACAGGCCGAGCCGGAACCGCTGCAGCGACGCACGCGCCCGGGCGAATGGCTGGAATACAGCCCGCTGCTGACCGTGCTGCTCTCGCTGCTGGCGTTCGGCTGGCTGTTCAACGAGTTCGCCAACAAGCCGGTGATCACCGCCATCGCCAACCTCAATACCTACAACTTCCTGTTCATCTCGTTGGGCCTGCTGCTGCACTGGCGCCCGCGCAGCTTCCTCAACGCGGTGGCCAAGGCGGTGCCGAGTACCACCGGCGTGCTGATCCAGTTCCCGCTGTACGGCGGCATCGCGATGATCCTCACCCACGCCGCTGGCGGTGACGGGCAGACCCTGGCGCACCGGCTGTCGAGCCTGTTCGTGCACGTGGCCAGCACCGATTCGTTCGCGCTGGTGATGGGCGTCTATTCGGCCGTGCTGGGCTTCTTCGTGCCGTCCGGTGGCGGCAAGTGGATCATCGAGGCGCCGTACGTGATGCAGGCCGCCAACGAACTGAAGGCGCACCTGGGCTGGGCGGTGCAGGTCTACAACGCGGCCGAAGCCCTGCCCAACCTGATCAACCCGTTCTGGATGCTGCCGCTGCTGGGCGTGCTGGGCCTGAAGGCACGCGACATCGTGGGCTTCACCTTCATCCAATTGCTGGTGCACATCCCGCTGGTGCTGGGCCTGTTGTGGCTGCTGGGCATGACCCTGGCGTATGTGCCACCGGTGATGCCGTAGTCCAGTATCCCCGGATCATGCGGCTTCCTACTTTGAAAGCCGCATGGCCAGAACGCGCGCTGCTCAGATTTCATTGGGCTTGTTGCCCAGTGCGGCATCCGCTTCGAACCAGCTTCGCGCAGTATTGCCAACATACTTGGTCAACGCATAGTTGGCCCCTGAGCCGATGACGACTCCGATGCCGAACGGAATGGCTTTTTCCAGCGCCTTGCGGGTAAAGGTGATGCCGATCTTCTTGAAGAGTTCCTTGAGAGCTTGCAACACGGCGCCCTTCAAGTACTGACGGACCATCTTTACGCCAGCATTTGAGGCGATCCGAGTCGACGCTTCGACGCCGAGCTTCTCCAGAGAACCTCCTGCGGCGATGAGAAAAGCCAGGTGCCTGGCGTCTTCGCCATTCACGTCCCATCCATAGGCCTCAGCCAAGCACATGGTCATGTCGACCTGCAGTTTCATGCTGATGCTTGCATCGGCGAGACCACCGCCAACCATTGCCAGAGCCGTACCAATTCCCGGGATGACCCCGGTCAGAGCAGTCGCTCCCCCCGTGGTGGCTGACATCCGGCAATAACGGCTGATGATCTTGTCGGCCACCAACCCTGCAACCTCGTGCTGGCCGCGTGTTGGATCCCGGGAGAGAATCTGGCGCCTGTACTGGGCGACGAGGGCCTTCGCGTCTGCGGGACTGATCGCGATGCTCTCGACCGCTTTGAGGAGGCGAGAGTCACTTGCTTCTGCAACCACGGCGTTCATTTAGACGTTCCTTGTTGATGCTTGGAAAGATGGGCCGTCCATAGCAGCCCGTCCGCAGCCTATCGGCTTCGGGTAGCCATTCTTGAGCGAACGCTCGCGCATTCCGGTGCGCCCTACAGCACTGAATACGTGCTCCTGTCATTACCACATAAGGACATGCCGAACCCGCATGAATCCTTTAGCGGCTTGTGCCGCAAGGACTTTCGCGTGTTCATTCACGCGCGTACACACAGGTGTAGCCGTCCGCCAACGCGCGATTAACTCTTCGCTGCAGACGATGGCCCCGTCCACCGCATTCCGCGCGTGGCTTTGGAGATCGGACATGGCACAGCAGAACCAGAACCCGAACCAGAAGCAGCAGGGCCAGCAGAACCAGCAGGATCAGCAGCAGGGCCGTGGCCGCGACCAGCAGCAGCAACAGCAGCAGGAACAGCAGCAGCGCAACCAGCGCAATCAGCAGCAAGGTGGGCAGGACGAGGAAGAGTGACGTCGGTACCCACCCTGGGCAACCCCCGAAGCCCCGCCGCGCGCGGGGCTTCGCTTATTCCAGCACGCCGATGCGTTGCAGCACCGGCGCGGCCGACATGTCATTGGGATTGGTGCCGGGCTGATCCTGCGGCACTTCCATGCCCATGCCGCGGTACAGATCGACCCAATGCTGTGCGATCTGCCCGGTCTGCGGATTGCGGAAGTTCATCGGCTGCAGCGCGAACACATGGTGCGCACGGAACGCACGCTCGATGAAGTCGGAACAGTAGTAGCTGTCCTCGTTCAACACATACGACGTGTTGTACGGCTTGCCCAGCATCATGCGCGCGGTGGCGACCGCATCCTTGATCGCCGCCTGCTGCGGTGCCCGCAGGCGATAGACCACGATCTGCCGCTGCTTGGCCCGGGCGTCCTGGCGGAACTCGACCAGCGATTGCCGGCGCGATCCCTTCTCGTCCGCATGCAGTACCTCCCAGCCGTTTGGCGCCACAGCGACCAGGGCCACATGATCGAAGCTGAGCGCGCCCTGCTTGCCGGTGGCATCGTCGATGGCCGCACTGAGGCCGCTGCGGCCGGCGGTGACGAACAGCAGATCGCCTTCGTGGACATCGACGGCCATCGCCAGCGCTGGCCACAGGGCGGGCAACAGCAGGCCGATCATGAGCAGGAGGCGACGCATGGAGAGTCTCGGACAGGCGGAGTGCCGGAATTGTAGGGCGCGCGGTAGCATGGGACGACCCAACCGGATTCAGGATGAGCCCATGCGTCGAAACCGTTCCGCTGCCGTGCTGATGCTTGCCTGTGGCGTGGCCCTGGTTGCCTGCACGCCCGAGCCCCAGGTGACGCCCACGGAAGTGGCGCCTGCACATCCCGCGCCGTCGTCCACGGCGGCAGCGGTCCAGCCCGCACCGGTGCCTGCCAGCGGTGAATGCCCCTACTCGCAGTTCGATGCGTTCCTGAAGCACTTCGGCAACGAGATCGCGCTGCAGGAAAAGGCCACCGCCGATCCGCTGCTGGACAGCTACATCGATGCCGAGGCCGAGCCGGAACCGCGCAAGGTGGAAAGCCGCCTGGCGCTGGCCGATGTCGAGTGGCCGGTGATGCCCGATCCCGCCGCGTTGGCCGGGCAGGGCCGCGAGATGCAGGTCAGCACGCTGGCCGATGGGCAACGACAGGTACAGATCCGCACGCCGGACAGCAGCGACCAGCAGACCTACACCTTCGCGCAGTCGCCCTGCTGGACGCTGGTCAAGCGCGAGGATGAGTCGATCTGATGCCTGTCCCGGCACAGGCGCGGCCGGGCGGGGGCTGCTAGGCTCGGAGCCTGATCCAGGCAGGGAGACGCCGATGCAGGCTCGCAGGATGTGCACCATCACCGCCACCATGACTGTCATGCTGGCGATGGCACCCTTCACCGGCGTCCAGGCGCAGTCGCTGCCGGCCGACGATAGCGCCTACTTCGCCAGTGCGGCAGCCGAACAGGCCGCGCGCGGCGAGCTGGGCAAGCGTGTCGAGGCCCTGCAGCAGGCTTCCGCGCTTGCACCTGCGCAACGCTTCCATCAGGCCGAGGCACTGCAGGCGCAGTGCCTGCGCCATCACAGCTATCTGCATCTGCAGGCCGCACGCAACGCCCGTGACCATCGCCCGACGCAGGCGCTGGACCAGGTGATGGGGCTGTGCAGCCGCATCGCCCACACCGGCCGCGCGGCGCTGCGCGAAGCGCCCGCAGACGCGGCGTGGGCAGCACCGTATGCCTTCCTGCGCGCGCGTGCGCTGAAGGACGCCGCAGCACCGGCCAGTACCGCACTGGATGAGGCCGTGGAGGCCCTGGCCGATCCGGCGCTGGACAGTTTCGCACGGCTGCGTGGGCAGATCCTGCGCAGTGCCGAGTACCCGCAGATCGAGCGTGATGGTCGGCACTGGGACACCGGGCACGACAAGCAGGCACTGGCCCAGCAGCAGGACCGCGCGTTGCGGGAAGCGGGCTGGAAGGGTTACTGGCAGGGCCTGCACTCGCGCCGCGAGCCGATGGCCTCGGTGCTTCTGGGCCTGGTGCAGGTGAACGATGCCGCCGCGCGCCTGCAGGGCGATGGTTCTGCACCGGCGCGGGGCTACCAGCGCATGGGCCTGGATGCATCGGCGGTGGATGCTACGCTGCAGGCGATCGAACGCCATGCACGGGACCGTCGCGCCTACCAGGACATGCTGCTGCGCCACGCCGCGCGTTCAGGCATCGATGCGCCGCAGCTCTGGGATACCACGTTGCCCGATGCCGGCTATATGCCGCCGGTACTGACGCTGGCGCAGCTGCGCGACAATGCCGCCGATGCCATGCAGCACCTGGGGCCGGCATACGTCAGTGAGCTGCGTGCGCTGCTCGATCCGGCCAACCGGCGCATGGATCTGGCCACCGAACGTGGTGACCGCAGCCAGGACGCGTTCTCGGTAAGCGCTCCCGGCGTGCCGGCAATGCTGTTCGTTGGCGTGCGCCGTGGTGATCTGGAAAGCGATGTCGAGATCGCCCATGAAGCCGGTCATGCCATGCACGGTGAGTGGATGCAGCGCGGCCATGCCTCGCCGCTGCAGCGCAATGGCAGCCAGTGGCTGACCGAGGCCTTTGCCATCTACAACGAACTGCGCTTCCGCGACCAGCTGTACCAGCAGGCAGAGGACCCGCGGGCCAAGGCCTATTACCTGAAGTCACTGCTGGACGATATGGTGCTGCAGCTGTTCACGTCTTCCGAAGAGGCGCAGCTGGAGCAGTCGATCTACGAGGGCGTGGCGGACAACACGCTGGGTACCGCCGATGACCTGGACGCGTTGACCGGCCGGGTGCTGGCGCGCTTCGGTCAGGACCCGGAGCGCTATCCGCAGCTGTGCAACGGCTGGATCGGCAAGCGCCTGATGTATGACGACCCCAACTATCTGGTGAACTACCTCTATGCAGGGCTGCTGGCCGTGCAGCTGTTCGTGCAGGATCAACGCGACCCGGCAGGGTTCCGTGAACGCTATCTCGCGGTGCTGGGTGAAGGCTTTGATCGTGCGCCGACCGAGCAGGTGGCGCAGTTGCTGGGGCACGCGCCCGATTGGCCGGCGCTGGTTGATGCTGATCTGCAGGTGTTCAACCAGACGGTCGCGCAGCTGCAGGCGCTGCATGCGCGGATCGAGGCAGGGCAGGGCACGTGAAGATGCTGCGCAGGATGACGTGCACCCGGGTCACGGCATGGCTGTTGATGCTGTTGTGCCTGTTGCCGATGGTGGTGATGGCCGGTGCTGCGGTCCCTGCGCTGGATGACCCGGTGGTGGACGCCGCCAACGCACTTTCGGCGGATACCCGCGACATACTGCGCACGCAGGCCCTCAAGTTGCAGGCGCGCACCGGCGCGCAGCTGCAGGTGCTGGTGGTCGACCATGCTGGCGACGAGGGCATCGAGGCCTACGCGCAGCGGGTGTTCGACCAGTGGCAGTTGGGCCGCGAAGGCGTTGACGATGGCGTGCTGCTGCTCGTGGCCGTGCAGGACCGCCGTGTACGCATCCAGACCGGTTACGGTCTGGAGGGCGCGATTCCAGATGCCTATGCCGCCCGCATCATCGACAAGGCGATCGTGCCGCGTTTCCGCGATGGCGACCTTGACCAGGGCCTGCTGGATGGAACGAAGGTCGTGGTCGCGCTGATCGATGGCGAGGACCTGCCGGCCTGGGAAGCGCCATCGATGCGCGACGTGCTGCCGGCCGGTTGGCGCAGCGCGGACTCCGTGGTTGCACTGACGCTGCTGGCCGGCTTCCTTGCGGGTCTGTGGCGCTCACCGCCCTCGGCGCCCGCGGCCAGGATGCCGGACGACCTCGCACGCAGGCATCGCGAGCGCCAGCGTGGAGCGCCACGCGAGGTCACCACGCCGCAGGCGCGCCCGAAGCGATTGCCGGCCTGGGGTCGCCCGCTGCTGGTGACGGCTGTGGTAGCCGCGGGTCTGCTGTCGGCGGCTATGTGGGCGCCACGCCAGGCATTGGCAGCGGTCTGCATCGTATTGGCGTTGTGCGTACCGGTGGCGAGCCTGCTTGGCTGGTGCTGGCGCCGCAGCCGAGGTGTGCGCGTGGTGCTGCTCGGCATGCTCGGGGTCAGTTCGGGGTTCTTGGTGGTGATGATGCTGCGTGGCCAGTTGCCGCCCAGTCTGGCCCTGCACACGTTGCTGGACCTGGCGGCAGGCATCGTAGCCATGCTGCTGTTCTTCCTCGTGCAGGCGTGCCGCGCGCGCTGGCACAAGGACCGCAGCAGCTTCGGGGTGAGGTTCGCAGTGCTCTTGCTGCTGACCGCTGGCTACGTGCTCTTCGCACTGCTGGCCATTGATCGCGCCGACCCGGTGGCACGCCTTGCCGCGACGATCGGGTGGAGTGCCGGCACGGTCGTGCTGTACTTCGCCTGGATTTTCACCATGCTGCCCGGTGAGAAGGCACGCGGCAGCCGCAGATCATCCGTCGGCCACCGCAGTGCGTCCAGCAGCCCGTCGTCAAGTTCGTCTGCGAGCAGCTCCAGCAGCTGGTCCGGAGGCGGCGGCCGCAGCGGCGGAGGTGGTGCGTCGGGCAGCTGGTAGTTCAGGCTGCCTGTACCCGCCAGCCGAGCACAACGTCCTCCACGACACCGGGGCCAGCCACGTCGCCCACCTGCAGCAACAGCCCCTGCGCATTGGGCAGGTCCTTCTGCTCGGGAAACCACCGTCGATCGGCCGCGACCACGATCAGCAGGCCCTCGTCGTCGCCCATCGGTGCGAACTGCGGCGAAGCCGGGCTGATCGGCTGCAGGCCGAAACGTTGGTTGGACAGTTCGCGTACGGCCTCGACATCGCGGCTGGGCAGGCCGACTTCGCTCAGGCAGGTCAGCTCGCTGCCATGGAACACGCCTTCGCGAGCGCTGGCCGGCAGGCGGCGGCGGCCGATCAGTTCAAGGATCAGGCCGTCCGGGCCGGTGAAGTACACCGACTGCGACTACCAGCTGCTCTCCAGCGCGAAGTAGTCCAGCCCCGCCGGATTGCGCTGCAGCGGCGTGCGCTCACGCAACCACGTCATTGCCTCGCTGAAGCGGTTGTCCGGCACGTTGAAGGCCAGATGCACGCCACCCACCGGACGCCCCGCCGCAGGCTGAAGTTCGAGGGTGCTCCAGCCGACGTGCACATGGTTGCTGACCACGCGCTGCTGCAGCACATCGTGGAAATATGTGGCCACGGAAGCGACGTCGGATACCGGCAGAGTGAGGTGCAGCAGGCGCATGATCGATTCTCCGTGGACGCGCCCACTGTAGCGCCGGGCGATGCCCGGCGGCCACTAGCGCAGCGAATGGTTGAAGAACCGTATTGCCGCGTCCGCTGCCTGCGCGTGGGTCTGCGCCTTCGGCACCGATGTGCTGCACAGGTCCTGCAGCCGCTGTTGTCCGGCCGGGGTGCATGCGGCGAGGAAATCGTAATGGCCGACACCGGGCAGCACCTGCAGTGCAGCGCCCGCAATCGCCGCACGCGCAGCCTCGCCATTGGTCTGTGGTGGCGCGACCGTGTCCACCTGGCCCAGCACGATCGACACCGGCTGTTTCAGCGAGGAGAGCTGCTCGGGCGCAAAGGCCTGCACGATTGCCGGCGCCAGCAGGAACACCGCGCGCACGCCGGGAATGGCGCGTGCGTCGTTGGCGTGGGACATCCATGGCGACAGCTCGGGCGACGCCGCAGCGGCAACGCGCGCCTCCATCGTGTGCGTTGCCGCCTCCTGTTGGGGCCGGCAGACGCCGTCATCCGGATGTGCGGTGCAGAAGTCCCGCAATCGCTGCAGGTCCGGTCGCGCACCGGCTGCCAGCAGCGCGGTGTAGCCACCGGCCGAGAAGCCGGCGACCCCCAGGCGCTCAGGATCGACATGCGGGCCCAGCACCGGATCAGCTTGCACGGCCGCCAGTGCGGCACGCAGGTCATCGGCGCGCAACCAGTTCAGAAGGCTGCCGGGCAGGGTCATGGTGTCAACGCCGTTGTTGCCTGGATGATCCACCGCAATCACCAGATACCCGGCCCGCGCCAGCGCCGTGCCCAGCCAACCCATCATGCGCGCGCTGCCGCCGTTGCCATGCGAGAGCAGCAGGGTCGGCAGGCGATCACCCGCGACCGGCGCATCCTTGGCCGACCGGCCGGCGTCGAACAGCGGCGCGTCGGGTGGACCGATGGTCAGCGCGTTTTCGCGGCTGCCGGCCGGTGCCGGATACCAGACCGTGTAGCGCAGCGCGTCGCGGTGCCCTGCGTCGCGCACGGCGGCGCTGGCCAGCGTCGTCGTGCCGTGGCGCTCGCCGGCGACGCCGCTTTCGCGGGCGGCGCCGACGCTCGCGAACGCCAGCAGCATTCCTCCCAGCACAGCAGCGGTCATGCGCATCTTCAACTCCTTGTCAGTGGGGACGTTCTTCCACCGGCAGCCAGATCTCCACGCCGCCGTTGCCGCTGTGCTCGTCGAACCGGGTGTCGTAGCGCTCCAGGTCCGGCGCATCGGCAAGGCTCAGGTTGGACGCAGGGAGATAATGATCCAGCAACCAGAACCAGGTCGAGCGGATGGCCGAGATGTGTCCGCCGTGCCAAGCCACCAGGTAGCGGCGCGCCGGGATGTCCACGCGTCGCCAGTGCGCAGGCACGCTCGGCACCGTGCTTGCCGGTAGTGCCGCAATGTAGTCGAAGCCACCATCGTCATCACTGTTGCAGCACACGCCGAAGCTGACCGGTGCCGGCGTCGGCCACTCGCGGTTGAGCTGGGCCCATTGGCCCGGAATCGCGCCGCTGCTGTCGCGGGTATGCCGCATGCCGACGCCTGCCAGCTGGAACGCGGGCGTATCGAGCAGCCGGGGGGCTTCAATGCAGGCTGACGGGGCCTCGTCCAGGCGGATCGCCTGCACCAGCGTCAGCCCATCGGTGCCCTGTTCGCGTACCCGTTCCGGTGTCTGCCCGAACTGTTCGCTGAAGGCACGGGTGAAGGCAGCATGGGTGGTGTAGCCGGCCCCCAGCGCCACCTGCAGGATGTCGCCCGCGCCGTTGGCCAACCGCTGCGCGGCAGCGGTCAGGCGGCGCCCGCGCAGGTAGCGCACCACCGAGGTGCCGGTGCGGGCCTGGAACAGGCGTGACAGATGAAACGGCGACAGGCCGGCCGCAGCGGCGATATCGGCCAGCGCCAATGGCTGGTCCGCATGGGTTTCGATGTACCACAACGCCTTGCCTGCCGCGCTCATCCTGCCGTTCCCCGCATCCAATGCCGGCACAGTAGCGGATCGGCAGGCGCGGCGTTTAGCAGTTCTTGCGCTGCCGGGCTTTGCGTCTGCCTGCGTACCGGCAACAATGCGTGCTTCATGGACGTGATGGGGGGCAGGGAGATGCGATCGACGACGGGGGATGCCAGGCCAGCGGAGCCCGGCCGATGATCGAGATGATCGAAATGCTGCTTGCCCTCTGGGTACTTCCCAGTCTGTTGACCCTGGCGCTGATGCTGCTGATGTTGTTCGGCGCGCCACGGTGGCGCGGCAACCCCTGGGTGTACCGTGTCGGCTTCGCGTTGCTGGGCGGGTTTCTGACACCGACGTTGTTGGGGGCCGGTCACGGTGGGTTGCCGTGCGCGACTATCGGCGGGCTGGTGATGATACTGACGCAGCTGCAATGGATCGGCGATCTGCAGGTCGACTTCATGGGGATCGGGATTCGCAACAGGGGCATCTGGATCATGTCCACCCCCGCCTTGGTGGTGTTCGCTGCCATGATGTTCGTTCCGCTGCGAACGGCACGGCCGGCCCGATTCGGCTTTGGCGACGACGCCAACGGCTAGCCGCTGTGTGCGGGGATGGGGCGTGGGTCTGCATTGCCACCCATGCATGGCGTGGATCTACGGATGAGCCCTGGCAGGGGCCAACCTTGGTTGGCGCATCAAGCTGTCGTACTGACGTCATGCCTCCTTCACACATCGCGCCGAGACTGCGCGCCTTGTCCAGGCCTGTTGTGTGCGCACAGGTGCTGGCCCTGTCGCGTCCTCCCGGAGCCCTGCCGTGCATCGTTCGAAGCTTTCGCGTTCCATCCTCCTTGCCCTTTCCATGGCCAGCGCAGGAGGCGCGATCGCAGCGGAGGCCGATGCGGTCGATGCCGCCGGCGGCAGCCGCGCCGCGCCCACCCAGCTCGACGCGATGCTGGTCACGGGTACCCGCGCGTCCAACCGCACCCAGTTCGAAACGCTGGCGCCGGTGGATGTGTTCAGCAAGGAAGACATCAGGTCCGTCGAATCCACCGACCTGAAGGACGTGCTGGCCCAGCTGGTGCCGTCGTTCGTGGTGCAGCGCCTGCCGATGGCGGACGGCCAGGTGTTCGTGCGTCCGGCGACGCTGCGTGGCCTGTCGCCGGACCAGACCCTGGTGCTGGTGAACGGCCGCCGCTTCCACCGCAGCGCGCTGCTCGGCAACCGTGGTGCACAGGCCGCTGATCTGGCACAGATTCCAACCAGCGCGATCAAGCGCATCGAGGTGCTGCGTGATGGCGCGTCGGCGCAGTACGGCTCGGACGCCATCGCCGGCGTCATCAACATCATCCTGGAGGATGGGCCGGGTAGCGAGATCACCGCCGGCTACTCGCAGTACGCGCAGGGCGACGGTGCTTCGCGCGATTTCAGTGCGCGCACTGGCTGGTCGCTGGGTGACTACGGCAGCCTGGTGCTGTTCGCCGAATCGTCCACCTCCGACGCCACCTCGCGCACCCGCCAGCGCCCCGATGCCATCGCCTTCCAGGCCGCGCATCCGGAGCTGGAGGTGCCCAACCCGGTGCAGCGCTGGGGCCAGCCGGAACTGGAAAGCCGCCGCGTCGGCTTCAACGTAAAGGCCAACGCCAGCGATACGCTGGAGCTCTATGCCTTTGGCCTGTACAGCCACAGCGATGGCGTCAGCGATTTCAACTGGCGCAACCCGGACACCACCACCGGCGCGTACCGCACCACCGCCATCTTCCCGGGCTGGAACCTGCGCTCGCTGTATCCGGTCGGCTTCAGCCCGCAGTACGGCAACGTGCAGAACGACCTGCAGCTGGTCGGTGGCCTGCGCGGCGAGATCACGCCGAAGCTGCGCTGGGATGTCAGCGCCTCGTATGGCCGCAACGCCATCGACTATCGCCTGAAGAACTCGATCAATGCCTCGCTCGGTCCGGCCAGCCCGACCGACTTCGATCTCGGCCGCCTCACCCAGACCGAGAAGAACGCCAACGCCGACTTCAACTACGAATGGGACGTGGCTGCGCTGTCCAAGCCGATCAACGTCGCCTTCGGTGGCGAGTTCCGCCAGGAAACCTACCAGGTGCGCGCCGGTGATCCGGCCTCGTACGCGGTGGGTCCGGGCGCGGCCGCGGGCCTGGAGGCCAACTCCAATGGCGCGCCGGGCTTCTCGGCCAGCCAGGCCGGGCAGTGGAGCCAGCGCAGCAAGGCCGCCTACGTGGACATGGAAGTGCCGCTGGGCGAGCGCTGGAGCATCGGTGCAGCCAGCCGCTATGAGGACTTCTCCAGCTTCGGCAGCACACTGGACGGCAAACTGTCGGCGCGCTTCGCGATCACCCCGGACGTCGCCCTGCGCGGCACCGTGTCCACCGGCTTCCGCGCGCCGACGCCGGCGCAGCTCAACACCACCAGCACCACCCAGGGGTTGGATACGCGCACGCTGCAGATCTTCACCAGCGGCCGCCTGTCGCCGAACGATCCGCTGGCGCAGCTGCTCGGTGCCAGGCCGTTGAAGCCGGAAGAATCGCGTACCGCATCGCTGGGCCTGACCTGGCGCACCGACCTGGGCCTGTCCGGCTCGGTGGATGTCTACCAGATCAAGCTCACCGACCGCTTCAGCCAGTCGGCCAGTTTCGCCATTCCGGCCGGTACGCCCAATCCGCTGGGCTATACCTCGGTGAACTACTTCACCAACGACTTCGACACCACCACCACCGGCGTGGACGTGGTCGGCAACTACCTGCGCGACCTCGGCGCGGGCCGCATGACGCTGACCCTGGCCTACAACTACAACCGCACCCGCGTGGACAACGGCAGCACCTCGGTGGCCACCAACGAGACCCAGCGCGTGCTGTTCGAAGATCGCCTGCCCGAGCACAAGGGCAGCCTGACCGGCAGCTGGGACATCGGTGCCTGGTCGCTGATGGCGCGCATGCGCTACTACGGTGCCTGGACCGATTCCAGCGGCAATGCGGTGGGCGATATCTACCAGCGTTTCGGTGCGATGAGCTTCCTCGACCTGGCCGTCGGCTATCGCATCAACGAACATCACAGCCTGCGCGTGGGTGCCGACAACGTGTTCGACCGCTATCCGGACGAAGCCACCTTCCAGGCCAGTCGCGGCCTGGTCTACTCGCGCAACGCGCCGTACGACACCGACGGTGCCAACCTGTACGCACAGTACCGGCTGAGCTTCTGATGGACCGCAACCGCCGCGTCCTGTTGCGTGCCGGTGCACTGCTGCCGGCTGCAGCTGCGCTGTCTTCACTGCCCGCCATGGCTGCCGCGGGTTACGCTGCGCCCATGCAGATTCCCGCAACGACCGTAGCGCCGGACGCGCTGGCCCGCGATGAAGGCTACTGGGCCGCCGTGGCCAGCCACTTCGACATCACCGATGAAGTGAACCACCTGGAGAACGGCTACTGGGGCGCGATGGGCCGCGAGACGCTGGCCAGCTACCAGCGCCACACCGCCGAGGTGAACCGTGGTAACGCCTGGTACGGCCGTCATGAGTTCCCGGCGCAGTACATGGCGGTGCAGCGGCAGGTGGCCGAACTGCTGGGCGTGGGCGCCGACGAGATCGCACTGACCCGTGGCGCCACCGAAGCGATGCTGGCGCTGATCGGTGGCTACAACCGCCTGCGGCCCGGCGACCAGGTGCTGTACGCCGACATCGACTACGACAGCATGATCGGTGCGATGCGTTGGCTGCAGCAGCGCCGTGGCGTGCAGGTCGAGCGCATCACGCTGCCGGTGGTGCCCGACCATGCGCAGATCCTGCAGGCCTACGAGGCCGCGTTCGCGCGGCTGCCACGCCTGAAGCTGGTGCTGCTGACCCAGGTCAGCCATCGCCATGGGCTGGTGCTGCCGGTGGCCGAGATCGCCGAGCGTGCACGCGCACGCGGTATCGACGTGATCGTCGATGCGGCGCACGGGTTCGGCCAGATCGACTACGCGGTGCCGCAGCTCAAGGCCGATTTCGTCGGCATCAACCTGCACAAGTGGATCGGCGCACCGGTCGGTGTCGGCGCGATGTACGTGCGCAGGGGCCGCGTTGCGGACCTCGACCCGTACATGGGCGAGACCGACGACGGCCGCGTGGGCAGCCGCGTACATACCGGCACGGTCAACTTCGCCGCTTACCTGGCACTTCCGGAGGCGATTGCCCTGCACCAGCGCATCGGTGCGGACAACAAGCAGGCGCGCCTGCGTTACCTGCGCGAGCGCTGGACGCTGCCGGCGCGGCAGATGGCGCACATCGAAGTACTGTCTTCGCCGGATCCGGCGTTGGCGAGTGCATTGGCCAGCTTCCGCCTGCGCGGGCGCACCAGCGTGGCTGACAACATCGCGCTGCAGAAGCGCCTGTTGGATGAGCATCGCGTGTTCACCACCCATCGCGACGGCTTGGACTCCGGCGCCTGCGTGCGGGTGACGCCGTCGGTGTTCACCCGGCCGCAGCAGATGGATGCGCTGGTGAAGGCCCTCTCCGCCTTGGCCTGACCCTGCTTTGGTGGGTGCCAACCTTGGTTGGCACATTCCAACCGTGCCGGGGAATCTTCCGCCGGCCAGCGGCCGGCGCTACCGGTCGGGTGGGTGCCAACTGTTGGTTGGCACATTCCAACCGTACCGGGGAATCTTCCGCCGGCCAGCGGCCGGCGCTACCGATCGGGTGGGTGCCAACCTTGGTTGGCACATTCCAACCGTGCCGGGGAATCTTCCGCCGGCCAGCGGCCGGCACTACCGGTCGGGTGGGTGCCAACTGTTGGTTGGCACATTCCAACCGTGCTGAGGAGTCTTCCGCCGGCCAGCGGCCGGCACTACCGGTCGGGTGGGTGCCGACCGTTGGTCGGCACATCCCATTCCAGGGCTACCGCTCGATCGCCGGCAACGCGTCCGACAACAACAACCGGTCAATCCGTCGCAGCGCACTTTCCAGCTGCCGGCGATCGGCCGCCAGCCCCAGCGACAGCCGCACGCCGTTCTGATGCTGCCCCCCCGGCGGGCAGAACGCCGATGAGGGCGCGATCGCCAGCCCCTGCAGCTGTGCGGTACGCACCAGGGTGGCGTCAGTCCATGGCGCTGGTACCCGGCACCAGGCATGCAGGCCTTCGGCGCGCAGCAGCAGCGAAGGCGCCAGCAGGTAGCGCGCCATGCGCATGCGCTCGCGTGCCTCGGTGCGCACCTGGGCCAGCAGTGACTGCGCCGAACCATCCAGCAGCAGCTGGCTGGCCAACGCCGAGACCAGCGGATGACCCATCAACCGCGTCGCCCGCAATGCAGCCGTCATCGACTCGGCGTGCGCAGCGCTTGGGCACTGCACGAACGCAGTGCGCAGGCCGGGGCTGATCACCTTCGACAGCGTCGCCACGTAGAACACATGGCGCGGTGCCAGCGCCGCCAGCGGTGTCGGTGCATCCTCGGCGAGGTGCCAGTAAGGATCGTCTTCGATCGCCAGCAGGCCTTCCCTCTCCAGAACACGCGCCAGCGCTTCGCGCCGCTGCAGCGGCAGGGTCAGCGCGGTCGGGTTCTGGCAGGTGGGGTTGAGATAGACCAACCGCGCGCCGCTTTCGCGTGCCAGCCGGGCCAGCGCATCGGGGCACATGCCGTGTTCGTCGCTGTCCACCGGCAGCAGCCGCCGGCCCAGTGCGGCGGCGGCCTGCAGCAGGCCCGGATAGACCAGCGCATCGCAGAGGATCGCATCATCGTCGCGGCCCTGGCTGACCAGGATCGCGGCAAGCGCCACCTGCGCGCCTTCGGTCAGCAACAGGCTGGCATCCTCCACCGCGCCCAGCATCGGTTGCAGCCAGCGCGCTGCCGCGTGGCGGTCGGTGGGATTGCCGCCGCCCAGGTGGTAGGTCATCAGGTTCGGCGCGTTGCTGCGCGCAAGCACGGCGGCGGCACCGCGGCGCAGGGTCTCGGCCAGCGCATCGGCATCGGGCACCGGCGGCACGTTCATGCTCAGGTCCACCACCTGGTCGAAGCCGGCCTTGGGTGGTGCGATGAAACTGCCTTGTGGCCCGCGTGCCTCGATCAGGCCGCGCTTGCGCGCTTCGTCGAACGCCCGCGTTACCGTGGTCAGGTCGACGCCGAGCTGCTGCGCCAACGCACGCTGCGAGGGCAGGCGTTGTCCTGGTGCAAGCCCACCGCGACGCACCGTGCGCTCCAGCGAATTGACGATGCGCAGGTAGATCGGACCGTTGTGCGCGAGCACGTCCTGCACCCATTCGCGGGCTGCGACATCCGGTCGCGGCATGTACGGAGCATGTCGGGGCGTATCGTTGCTTCCAACGGCGGGAGCCTGTCCATAACCATCGGTCGGTTCGGACAGGTGACCGCCGTTATTGCTTGTGGCGGCCACAGCGGCCAGCGTCAGTGGTGTCATTGCGCGTCCACAGCGCTTGGCCTGCCAGGGGCAGTAGCAGCCCACGGCAAGCAGTCCTTTCGGGCGCACGGTTTCGCCGCGCACCAGTCTGTCCAGCAGTGGTTCGACGAAGCTGTTGGCCGAGTTGCAGACCATGCCGATGCTGTACGGGCCGGCATAGGCGAGGTGGCCCTGCCGGTCCCAGATCGCCACGGCAGGGCTCGCCGGGATGTGTTCGATGCCGTCGATGGTCGGCAGGTTGATCACCTTGTTGCGCAGCGGCTCAGGCAGTTCGCCGTGGGTACCGGGGCGGCGGATCGCATAGAAGTCGATGCCGGCGCGGCGGTACATGCTGATCAGGTAGCTCAGGTGTGCGCCGGTTTCGCGGTTGCAGACGGCACACGCCGGGTCCCAGAAGTGCACCACGCGGATGCGGCCGGTATCACCGGCCAGATCGGACGGCAGGCGCAGCTGCGAGTCGTCGAAGACGATGGCCTGTTCGGTGAACGTCGACTGCGCGCTGTAGCCGAAGTACTGCCACAGCGCAGCCGCCACGCCGGCCATGAACAGGCAGGCGAGGGCGATCATCGTCGGCAGCAGCCAGCGGCGGCGCGGCGCGGCTGCGCCCATCAGGACGCGTCCCCGCCGAACTTGTGCACGTACTGCTTGCGCATCTCGCGGCAGGAGTCGGCCTGCGCGCGACGCTGGATCTCGCTACGCGACGGATCCTCGCTGCGCTGCACGCATTGCTCGATGGCGTGGCGCTCGGCGGCCTGCACATCCACGGTCTGCGGCTGCAGGCAGACCCAGGCCAGCGCGGCCAGCATCAACACCACAAAGCCACCACAGCCGGCCATTACCAGGTGGAACTTCAGTCTCTCGGCGCGCATCGACGCGTCCCTTCATCCATACATTGCATACAAAATATCATTTTGTATGGATTCGGCGCCATGCGCCCGGTTCAGACGATGGCGTTGTGCCGGGCCTCGGGGGCCTCAGACAGGATCTCGTTCAGTTTGGCCAGCGCCCCGGCCAGCGCATCCTGGTCAACTGCGCCGCCCAGCGACAGGCGGATCGCGTTGCCCGGTGGCGGTTCCTCCACGCTGAAGGCGTCCGAGCTGGCGATGCCCAGCCCCTGTTCCTGTGCGGCCTGGATCAGCCGGTACTGGTCCAGCCGCGGCGGTAGCGGCAGCCATACGTGCAGGCCGGCCGGGTGCGCCCGCGCGCGGGACGGCAGGTACTGCGCGGCAATCGCCTGGCGCTCGCGCAGCTCCTGCTGGAAGCGCTGCACCATGTCCTGGGCCTGGCCGCTGCGGATCCACTGCGACGCCACCGCCACCATTGACTGGGTCGGCATCAGCGCGATCGCACGCAGGGCGTCCAGCACCGGTTCCATCGGTTCGCCGCCCGGCACCACCAGGTAGGCGGTGCGCAGGCCCGGTGCCAGGCACTTGGACAGGGTGGAGATGTAATACACCGGGCAGCCGGCGTCGCGGTGGGCGGCCAGCGGCGGTGCGGCGTCCCCGGCCAGCAACCAGTAGGGATCGTCTTCGATCACGGTCAGATCGTGGCGCTTGGCAACCGCCAGCAGGGCCTGCCGGCGTTGTGCCGACATCGTCGCCGTGGTCGGGTTCTGGATGGTCGGTACCAGGTACAGCAGGCGCGGGCGGCGTAGCTGGCAGGCCTCTTCCAGCGCTTCGGGCAGCATGCCTTCGGCATCCATCGCCACTGGCACCACACCCCGCTGCAGCACGCGCGCGGCGGCCAGTAGGCCCGGGTAGGTCAGCTGCTCGGCGGCGATCAGCTCGCCCGGCTGGGTGCGGGCCAGGATCAGTGCGCACAGTGCGGTCTGCGCGCCGGGGCAGATCACCACCTGGTCGGCACCCACCGTGCCCAGCACCGGTGACAGCCACTGCACGGCGGCGGCGCGGTCCTCGCGGGTGCCGGCGCCGACGTGGTAGCTCATCAGTTCGCCCTGGCCCAGCTGCTGGCCCACGTGCTGGAAACCGGCCTCCATGCCCTGTGCGAACGGCGCGCTGCCCAGCAGCGGCGGGATGTTCATGCTCAGGTCCACCGAGGTGCTGCGGTTGCCGGCCGACAGCGCGATGAAGGTGCCGCCGGCGCCTTGCGCATCCAGCAGGCCAGCCTGGCGCAGCTCGGCAAAGGCCCGGGTGACCGTGGTCAGGTCCACGCCCACCTGCTGGGCCAGGTCGCGCTGCGGCGGCAGCCGGTCGCCCGGACGCAGCACGCCGTCATCCACTGCCTCGCGCACCTGCTGGGCGATCTGCAGGTACAGCGGGCCAGCGCCCTCGCGGAAGGGGCGAACCCAGGTGCGATTGGGGTGTTTCAGGCGGCGGCCGGCGGCAGGTGGCGTCATCGGTCAGTTTTTCCATACGTGCAGATGCACAAGTCCATACAATGATGTATATTGTATGGGCTTGATTGGAGTTGATCGCTCTCTTGTAGGCGACCTCGTACCCACAGTGTAGCCGCTCCACGCCCGGGCGCTGCGCGCAGGCGAGCCGGTCAAGCGCGCTTCTTCAACAGGGTTGACCTCCAATGAATATCTGCTGGAACCGCATCCGCCTGGCGCTGGTCGCCCTGGCCTGCGTCGGCCTGTCGGGCTGTGACTGGGTGCTGCTGGATTCGAAGGGCATGGTCGGGCTCGCCCAGCGCGACCTGATCCTGATCTGCATCGGCCTGATGCTGATCGTGGTGATACCGGCCATCGTGCTGACCTTCGTATTCGCCTGGCGCTTCCGCGCCGGCAACACCAAGGCGAAATACACGCCGGACTGGTCGCACTCCACCAAGGTGGAGATCGTGGTCTGGGGCGTGCCGCTGCTGATCATTGCCGGCCTGGCCGTGATCGTGTGGAAGTCGACCCACGAACTGGACCCGTACAAGCCGCTGGACGTGGCCGGTGAGCCGCTGCACGTGGACGTGATCGCCACCGACTGGAAATGGGTGTTCGTCTATCCGGACCTGGGCATCGCCACGGTCAACCAGCTCAACTTCCCGGCCAACCGCCCGCTGGCGTTCAACATCACCTCCAACTCGACGATGAATACCTTCTTCATCCCGCAGCTGGGTGGGCAGATCTACGCGATGGCCGGCATGCGCACGCAGCTGCACCTGATCGCCAACGAGCCCGGCCAGTTCCGTGGCATGTCCGGCAACTACAGCGGGCATGGCTTCTCGAACATGAAGTTCATTGCCACCGCCAGCAGCAACGAGGAGTTCGAGCGCTGGGTGGCCGAGGTACGCAGCGCACCACAGGCGCTGGACTTCAACCAGTTCAAGGCGCTGGCCGCACCGTCGAAGAACGCGCCGGTGCAGCACTTCTCCAGCGTCGAACCGCTGCTGTTCAAGAAGGTCATCGACCAGTTCATCGGCGTCGGTGAGAACACCGCTGCTGCGTCCCCGGCGGGTGCTGCCGGTGGTGCCCAGGTTTCCCAGGAGTAACGAACATGTTGGGTAAATTGACGTGGGAGGCCGTGCCGCTGCACGAGCCGATCGTCGTGGTCACGCTGGCGGCCATGGTGCTGGGTGGCCTCGCGCTGCTTGGCGCGGTGACGTACTTCAAGCTATGGGGCGTGCTCTGGCGCGACTGGTTCACCACCGTGGACCACAAGAAGATCGGCATCATGTACGTGGTAGTGGCGCTGGTCATGCTGGTGCGTGGCTTCGCCGACGCGCTGATGATGCGCGCGCAGTTGGCCGCGGCCGGGCCAGGCAGTGATGGCTTCCTGCCACCGGAGCACTACGACCAGATCTTCACCGCGCATGGCGTGATCATGATCTTCTTCGTGGCCACCCCGTTCGTGGTCGGCCTGATGAACATCATCGTGCCGCTGCAGATCGGCGCACGCGACATGGCGTTCCCGTTCCTCAACGCCTTCAGCTTCTGGATCTTCGTGGTTGGCGCCGCGCTGATGATGATCTCGCTGGGCGTTGGCGAGTTCGCCATGACCGGCTGGGTGGCCTATCCGCCGCTGTCGGGCATCGAGTTCAGTCCGGGCGTAGGCGTGGACTACTACATCTGGGCGTTGCAGGCCTCGGGCATCGGCACATTGCTGACCGGCGTCAACCTGTTCATCACCATCCTGCGCATGCGTGCGCCGGGCATGACCCTGATGAAGATGCCGGTGTTCACCTGGACCGTGCTGGTCACCAGCGTGATCATCATCGCCGCCTTCCCGATCCTGACCGTGGCGCTGGGTGCGCTCACCCTGGACCGCTACCTGGACTTCAACTTCTACACCAACACGTTGGGTGGCAACCCGATGATGTACGTGAACCTGGTGTGGGCCTGGGGCCACCCGGAGGTGTACATCCTGGTGCTGCCGGCGTTCGGCATCTTCTCTGAAGTCACCGCCACGTTCGCGCGCAAGAAGCTGTTCGGCTACAAGTCGATGGTGGGCGCCACGCTGGCGATCGGCATCCTGTCGTTCATCGTCTGGCTGCACCACTTCTTCACCATGGGCTCGGGTGCCAGCGTCAATGCCTTCTTCGGCATCATGACGATGATCATCGCCATCCCCACCGGCGTGAAGATCTTTACCTGGCTGTTCACCATGTACGGCGGCCGCGTCGAGTTCAGCGTGCCCATGCTGTGGACCATCGCCTTCCTGGTCACCTTCACCATCGGTGGCATGACCGGCGTGCTGCTGGCCATCCCGGGCGCGGACTTCCTGCTGCACAACAGCCTGTTCCTGGTCGCCCACTTCCATAACACCATCATCGGCGGCGCGCTGTTCGGCTACCTGGCCGGCTTCGCCTACTGGTTCCCGAAGGTGTTCGGCTTCACCCTCAACGAGCGCCTGGGCAAGTGGTCGTTCGCCTGCTGGGTGATCGGCTTCTACCTGGCCTTCATGCCGCTGTACATGCTGGGCTTCATGGGCATGACCCGCCGCATGAACCAGTACGACAACCCGGCGTGGACGCCGTACCTGATCGCCGCCTTCATCGGTGCACTGTTCGTGTTCGCGGGCATCATCCTGATGCTGGTGCAGATCTACGTGAGCGTGCGCGACCGCAAGCGCAACCTGGACCTGACCGGCGACCCGTGGAACGCACGCACGCTGGAATGGGCCACGCCGTCGCCGCCGCCGTTCTACAACTTCGCCGTGGTGCCCAAGGCCGATGAGCTGGATGCCTTCCACGAAGCGAAGAAGCGCGGCCTGCCGCCGCCGCCGAAGACGTACGCCCCCATCCACATGCCGAAGAACACCGGCGTGCCGCTGATCCTCAACATCTGGATCCTGGTGCTGTGCTTCGCCCTGGTCTGGCACATCTGGTGGATGGCCGCGGCCAGCTTCATCGCGATGATCGTGACCCTGATCGTGCGGTCCTACGACGAGGACGTGGATTACTACGTCAGTTCCGAAGAGGTGGCGCGCACCGAAGCGGCCAACCTTGCCAAGCTGAAGGAGGTACGCGCATGAACCTGTTGACCCGCCCCGAGCTGGCCAGCGACACGCAGGCGCACGAGGACCACCACGAGCACGACCACGGCCACGAACAGGGCGGCATGAAGGTGTTCGGCATGTGGGTCTACCTCATGTCCGACCTGGTGCTGTTCGGTTCGCTGTTCGCCTCGTACGCGGTGCTCAGCACCGCCTACGCCGGTGGCCCCACCGGCAAGGACCTGTTCTCGCTGCCGTTCGTGATGGCCGAGACCTTCCTGCTGCTGGTCTCCAGCATCACCTACGGCCAGGCCGTGCTGGCCATGCATCGCCACGATGCCTCGGCGGTGCTGCGCTGGCTGGGCGTGACTTTCGTGCTCGGTGCCTCGTTCATCGGCATGGAGATCTACGAGTTCTCGCACCTGATCCACGAAGGCGCGGGCCCGAGCACCAGTGCCTACCTGTCGGCGTTCTTCGCGCTGGTCGCCACCCACGGCCTGCACGTGGCCAGCGGCCTGATCTGGATGGCGGTGGTCATGCACCAGGTCTACCGCCGTGGCCTGACCCCGACCAACATCACCCGCGTGTCGTGCCTGAGCCTGTTCTGGCACTTCCTGGACCTGGTGTGGATCTGCGTCTTCACCTTCGTCTACCTGATCGGAGCCTTCTGACATGGCCCACGTCGAAACCTCGCGCGCCGGCAATGCGCACGGCTCCACCAAGTCCTACCTGATCGGCTTCGTGCTGTGCGCGCTGCTGACCGTGGTGCCCTTCGCACTGGTGATGAATCCGGTGCTGTCGCGGCCGCTCACGCTGTTCCTGCTGGTCGGCTTCGCAGTGGCGCAGATCCTGGTGCAGCTGGTCTATTTCCTGCACATGGACCGCAAGTCCGAAGGTGGCTGGAACCTGGCCAGCTTCGTGTTCACCCTGGTGATCCTGTTCATCGTCGTCGCGTTGTCGGTCTGGATCATCTGGAGCATGCACTACCACATGATGATCAACTGAGCTGGCGAACCGTGAAAGGCATTGCGTTCCCCCATCGTGGCCTGCGCCTGGCCGCAGGCCTGCTGCTCGGCCTGCTGGCCGGCTGCAGCGCGCAGTCGCGCATGGACTTCTATGCGAAGGACATCGCCTGCGAAGAACTTGGCCAGCAGTGGTCGATGCCCGACAGCCGCGGCACCGTGCGCGGCCCGAAGGACCTGCAGGGGCAGGTGACCTATCTGTTCTTCGGTTTCACCAGCTGCCCGGACGTGTGCCCGACCACGATGGTCGAGCTGAGCCAGGTCAAGCACCTGATGGGCAAGGATGCCGATCAGCTGCAGGTCGTGTTCGTCAGCGTCGACCCGGCCCGCGACACGCCGGAGGTCGCACGCACCTATGTGGAAGCGTTCGATCCCAAGGCAATCGCGCTGGTCGGCAACGAAGCGCAGCTGGCCGCGATGGCCAGCGACTTCAAGGCGTTCTACGAAAAGGAACCCGGTCAGGTACCGGATACCTACACCATGAGCCACATTGCCGGCGGCTACGTGTTCGACCGCCAGGGCCGCCTGCGCCTGTTCGCGCCGTACGGCATGCCGGTGGAAAAGCTGTTCTCGGACGTGCAGCGCCTGCTGCTCGAGCCCGGCCACCCGGCCGCCGGCAACGACGCGCTGGCCAGCTGCCACCTCAAGCACAGCGGCACACTGGCCGCGCGGTAACGCCGGTGGGTACCAACCTTGGTTGGCACGTCCGAATCTGCTCCTGGTAGATGCCAACCTTGGTTGGCACAGCTGTAGAGCCGAGCCCATGCTCGGCGCCGCGCGCACCGCGCCTGCGGCACCCCGTAGACAGCAGCCGAGCATCGGCTCGGCTCTACACGCGCACGGCCCCGGCAGGTGTCGACCGTTGGTCGGCACACCCCCACACCAATCCCCGGCCGGCCAGGAGAGCCAGCCGGCCGGGGCACCGCTCAACGCCTTACTTGGTCTCTTCCCACTGCACCACGTCCGGCTCGGTGGCGCGGATACCGGCGGTGGACAGCAGCCTGGTGCTCGCATCCAGCGCCGCGTTCACCGACGGGTACTCCACGATCGCCTGGCCCGACGCCTTGGAGACCTTCACCACGGTGCCACCGGTGGCCGTAGCCGCGCGCTGGGCCGATGCTGCATCGGTGAAGAACACCTTGACCCGCGAGGTCGCCACCACCGGCGCTCCGTCACGGGAGACCGCCGCCGCGAACTTGCCGGCACCGGCATCAGCAGGCGCCGCCGCGGCGCCATCCAGCGAACGCTTGGTACGCGCGCTGGTGGTCGCCGCCGCCTGCGGGGTGATCGTGAACTGGCCGCCGCTGGCCTGCTTTACCGTTGCCGAGGGCGACAGCTGGAAACGCGTGCCGCCCACATCGAACGAGCGGCCGGTAGCGGACGCCTTCAGTTCCTGAGCATCCACGGTCGACAGGGTCCTGGCCGGAGGGGTCTGCCCCGAGCTCTGTGCCCAGGCAGGGAAGGTCATCGCCGCGAAGGCGAGCGTGCTCAACAGAATGGTGGTCTTCATCATCAGTGCCCCAGAACGCGGATCTTGAAGAATTCGAGGTTGCCACGCGATGCAGCGGTCGCGGCCTGCCCCATGTCGGTCACTTCCAGCGTCCAGGTGCCCGTGGCGTTCTCATCCAGGAAGGCATTGCTGGACAGCAGGTCCCAGCTGGTGAAGTTGCTCTGCGCGCCACCCGTGCCCGAACCGATCGCGGTGAACGCCGGTTGCACCACGCTGCGGGTACCGCTGGGTGACACCAGCACGAACTGCAGCTGGCGCGTGTTGCGGTGGTTGACCCGGAAGCCCAGCTGCACGCTTTCGATGTTGCGCGCGCCGTTGGCCAACTGGAAGGTCAGGCGTGCAGCGGCGGCCGAGGTGTTGCCGATGGCCACGGTACGCGTGGTGTTGCGCCAGCCGCTGTCGACCAGCGCACCGAGCGACTGGAAGTTCTCGGCCACCTGCACCGCGCGTGCAGCGTTGACCACGCCGAAGCCATACCAGTTGCTGTAGGCACGGCCGGCAGCATTCACCGTCCAGCCTGGCACCAGCGTGCGCCCGTCGGCCAGCGTCACCGCCGGCTGGTTCGGGTGGTTGCGGGTGGCGGTGGTGGCCAGGATGTACTTCACATCGCGATAGGACAGGTTCGGATTGGCTTCCAGCACCAGTGCCGCCACGCCCGAGACCATCGGCGCTGACGCCGAGGTGCCGTTCATCTTGGCGGTGTAGTTGCAGGTGCTGTCGATGGCCGACAGGTTGCTGTCCAGCGTGTTCTGACGGTTGGTGTTCTTGTTGCTGCCCTGCGCGCACCCGGTCACGTCGGTGGTGACGATGGCCGGGTCGTAGGCGCGTGCCACCAGGCCGGGGGCGTACTGGGCCTGCAGGCCGTATTCGCCGCCGAAGGCCGACACCCACAGCGCCGAGCCGGTGGAGGAATACGACGAGCGCACGCCATCGGCACGCACCGCGCCTACCGTGATCACGTTGAACAGGTTGTTGCGCGGATCGCGTCCGGCCGGCACGCAGCCGGTGTTGCGGTTCTTGGTGTCGGTGGTGCAGACATCCTGGGTCTGGCTGATCGAGGCATTGTTGAAGTTGTTGCCCGCCGACTTCACGTAGATGCCGCCGCGGCCACCGCGCGTACCAGACAGTGCCTGCTCATACGAACGAATCGTGTTTTCGCTGTACGCCAGCGGCAGGTTCGGATTGCCCGGGCCGGCGCCCCAGCTGTTGTTGAACACCTGCACGTCGGCCGACTCCGCGCCGTCCCACCAGGCGTACTCGATGTTGCTCTGCTGGTTGCCCAGGGCTGAGCGCGAAATCGGGTTGAAGCCCTTCAGCGTCGCCGCCGGCGCCACACCACGTACGCCCAGGTTGTTGGCGCCCACCGCGCCAGCAATGCCGCCGACCATGGTGCCGTGGTTGTCGACGTCCGGGTTGGTCGGGGTGGGGTTGTTCGAGCCGTTGGTGAAGTTCTTGCCGGCCACCGCCGCCACGTTGGCCGCCAGGTCCGGATGCGCGATCTGCAGGCCATCATCGACGATGGCGATGGTGACACCCTGGCCACGGATGCCGTTGCGGAACAGGCCATCCACGTTCAGGTCGTTGCCGGCCACCGGCAGGGTGTCGGCCGGGACGGTCTGCCCGGTGTTGAGCAGGTGCCACTGGATACTCGCCAGCGGATCGGCCTGTTGGGCCTGCGCGGTGGCGGCCAGGCTGCCCAGCACCAGGGCAGTGGCAAGGGCCAGGCGCGCGGAGCGCGGTGGCGCGGAGCGTTGCGTGTGTCGCTTCATACACGAATCCTTCTGTTGTGAATCGGCATGGCAGGACGGCGGGGCGGAACTGCCCCATCGCAACGAGCCAAACGCGACACAACGGAGAACCCCCTACCTCTTCACATCCGCAATGTACGAATATGCAAATTGCGTCACAAACACTTAGTACGTCAGGTTATGACAGGGCGCGCGAATGCCTTCACGCCATCTTCGCGCGCTTGCTTCGGGTGCGGGAAACTCGGGTAACCACATGCAGGTGAAGACACATGAAGAAGGAACGCCAGCGTGCACGTGCGCGCGCAGACCAGACCCCGCTCTCGGTTGCCGCCATCCGCAAGGTGGTGCTGTCGATGTACCACCGTCGCCATGATTACTGGACCGATGCGGATATCGCCGAGCTGCTGCCGGCGCTCGCCACATTCAATATCACCACGATCAAACAGTTGCGCTTGCTGATGAAGCGGCACCGACGCGCGCTGCTGCAGGAGGAAAGAGTGAAGATGCGTAGGGCGCAGACACTGCACCTGCTGGCTGAGGATGGTCCCTGTGGCATCGATGTACACGCCAATACCAGCTACTACGCCATCGGCGGCCTGGTCCGCACCAGCATGGAACACGAATTCGGCTTCGAGACGATGCTGCCCTTCCACGAGGTGCGCGAGGACGAACCCACGTAGTGCGGTGCCTGCCCGGTGGGTGTGGCAGCCCCGCCGGGGCGTCATCGCGCGCCCTCACATCGCGCTGTGCTACTACAGTCCGTGCACCCTTCCGCACGGAGCACGATGATGGTAAATCCGCTCGCCCAGGCCCATCGCGGCCTCGGCACCACGCTGTTCAGCCTGTTGAACCCGATACCCTTCGGCTTCTTCGTCGGTGCACTGATCTTCGACGCGATCTATCTCAACAGCGCCGAGGTGATGTGGGGCAAGGCCGCCGCTTGGCTGATCACGTTCGGCCTGCTGATCGCCATCGTGCCGCGCCTGATCAACCTGTTCGCGGTCTGGCGCCGCAACGGCACGGCCACCCGCATCGACCGCATCGACTTCTTCCTCAACCTGGTCGCGGTGGTGCTGGCCATCTGGAATGCCTTCGTGCACAGCCGCGATGCGTATGCCGTTGCTGTGCCGGGCACGATCCTGTCGGCGCTGACCGTGGCCCTGATCGCCCTGGGCCTGATCCTGTTGTCATTGCAGCCGCCGGTGCTGCAGGGAGGTCGTCATGGCTAAGCACATCCTGCCCACCGTGGCCGCGCTGGCACTGGCCGTCACCCTGTCGGCCTGCGCCGGCAAGGCCGAATACCATCCGGCCGACCAGTCGGGACCGCAGCCGCCACTGCCCAAGCCGGCCAACTTCCTGATGCCGCCGATGCAGGTGCCCAAGGGCGTGGGCTGGGCCGACGGCCAGGCCCCCACGGTGGCCGAAGGCCTGAAGATCGAGCGCATCGCCGCCAACCTGCAGCACCCGCGCCGGCTGCTGACCCTGCCCAACGGCGATGTACTGGTGGTGGAAGGCAATGGCCCCGGCGAAGAGCCGGTCACCACACCCAAGCAGTGGATCGCCGGCAAGGTGAAGGCGCGCTCGGGCAAGGCTGGCAAGGGCGGCAACCGGGTCACCCTGCTGCGCCGCTCGCCAGGCACGAACACCTGGACCCAGCACGTCTACATCGAAGGCCTGCACTCGCCGTTCGGCATCCAGCTGATCGGTGACACGCTGTATGTGGCCAACACCGGCAACATCATGCAGTACCACTACGTGCCCGGCGAAACCCGCATGTCCGACAAGGGCCGCGAGTTCACCGACCTGCCCAGCACCATCAACCACCACTGGACCAAGGAACTGCTGGCCAGCCGCGATGGCAGCAAGCTGTACGTGGGCGTCGGCTCCAACAGCAACATTACTGAAAATGGCCTGGCCGTCGAATACCGCCGCGCGGTCGTGCTGGAGGTGGACGTAGCCACCCGTGGCAGCCGCATCTTCGCGTCGGGCATCCGCAACCCGACCGGGCTGGACTGGGAGCCGAGCACTGGCCAGCTGTGGGCCGTGGCCAACGAGCGTGATGAGATCGGTGCCGACCTGGTGCCGGATTACCTCACCTCGGTGAAGGAAGATGGCTTCTACGGCTGGCCCTACAGCTACTACGGCCAGCACGTGGACGAGCGCGTGCAGCCGCAGCGGCCGGACCTGGTGGCCAAGGCGATCGTGCCGGACTACGCCATCGGCTCGCACGTGGCACCGCTGGGCCTGCTGTTCTACACCGGCCAGGCACTGCCGGCGCAGTACCACGGCGGCGCCTTCATCGGCGAGCACGGCAGCTGGGACCGCTCGCCACTGAGTGGCTACGAAGTGGTCTACGTACCGTTCAAGGACGGCAAGCCGACCGGGCGGCCGCAGACCGTGGTCAGCGGCTTCACCTCGAAGGACGAGAAGACCCTGATGGGTGCGCCGGTGGGCATGGCGATGGATGCCGAGGGCGCACTGCTGGTGGCCGACGACGTGGGCGACGTGGTGTGGCGGGTGTCGGCGAAATAGCTGTGTAGCGTCGAGCCACGCTCGACTGCTGTGGATCCGGCCTTTGTAGAGCCGAGCCCATGCTCGGCTTAAGCGCGCAGCGCGCGGGTTTCCGTGCACCGAGCGAACAGCAGCCGAGCATGGGCTCGGCTCTACAGTTCGGCGGTACTGCTGCGGAACCCGCTGAACACCGATTCGGCGGCAAATCCCACGCCGCCCAGCAGCACGCCGAAGTACACCACCGTGGCCACCACGAAGCCGTAGCCGGCTGCCACCGCCGCACCATCGCGCTGGATGAAGCCAATCGCAAACGACATCAGCGCCAGCGCCGGCAGCGTGTTGCTGAAGGGAATCGGCCCGGCCGGTGCCATCAGCAGCAGGGTCGCGAACACCAGCATCAGGTTGTTCAGGCGCATCATCTTCTTCGAGCGCACCATCACCGCCAGCCGCATCGGCCGCGACAGCCGCTCCATGCGGTGCACCCATTTCAGCGCACGGCCCAGGTTGGCCTTCAGCTTGTCGGTGGCGATCCCGGGGCGCGCCAGCTTCTGCGGCACCCACAGCGGGCGGTTGCGCACCCGGCTCAGGCCGATCAGCAGGATCGAGGCGCCAAACACCGTGCTCAGCCCGGGAATCGACACCGGAATGATGAAGATGGCCGAGAGCAGGATCACGATCAGCAGCAGGCCCTCATCGCCCAGCGCGCTGAGCAGGGTGCCGACGCTCACCTGGTCGCCGGGCAGCTCGTCGATCATCTGCTCGATCTGCTGGGCCAGGGGGGCGCTGTCGTTGGTTTCGGGGGCACGGTAGGTCATGCGTCGCAAGGTTCTCCAGGGAAGGGCGGTCAGCGGGCCGTCCTGCGGTGGGGGACGCACAGGCTCCTGCAGTATCCCGGCCAACGTGGGCAAAGAGGTGAACCGGGCATGAGGGGGTAAACTGGCGTGCCCCGCACGAGTTGAACGCAATGGACATGGGCCGCAGGCAATCGACCATCGAACTGGTCGCCATCGACATGGATGGCACGCTGCTGGACCCGTCGCACCAGCTCACCCCCCGCGCCAGGAAGGCCATCGCGCAGGCGCGCGCACTGGGCGTGCACATCGTGCTGACCAGTGGCCGCCCGGTTCCCGGCCTGGCGCCGTACCTGCACGAGCTCGGCATCACCGGCAACGACGACTACTGCATCGCCTGCAATGGCGGCCTGGTGCAGCGCATCGGCACGCGCGAAACCGTGGTCGAGTATCCGCTCAGCTTCGACGACTTCCTGTTCTGCGAGCAGGTCGCCCGCGACCTGGGCGTGCACTTCCAGGCGCTGGACAGCCAGCGCATGTACACGCCCAACCAGGACATCAGCTACTACACCGTGGCCGACTCACATCTTTCGCGGATGCCGCTGTCGTATCGCCGCGTGGAAGACATGGACCCATCGATGTCCTTCATCAAGCTGATGATGATCGACGAACCCGAGGTGCTGGACGCTGCCATCGCGCGCCTGCCCAGCGCGCTGACCAAGCGCTTCGCGGTATTGAAGAGCGCACCGTTCTTCCTGGAAGTGTTCGACCACCGCGCGGGCAAGGGGCCAAGCCTTCAGAAGCTGGCCGAGTACCTGGGCATTGAGCGGGCCAACGTGATGGCCATCGGCGACCAGGAGAACGACCTCACCATGCTGCAGTACGCCGGTACCAGCGTGGCCATGGGCAATGCCATCGATGCGGTGAAGGCGGTGGCGCGGTTTGAGACCAGCAGCAATGCCGACGAAGGCGTGGCGCGCGCGATCGAGCGTTTCGTCCTGCAGTAACCGCGCGTCCCTATGCTCTGGTAGCTGCCAACCTTGGTTGGCACACACAATCGGCAAGCGCCGAGCAAGGTCGGCCTCTACCAGGCCCCATTCGCCCCGGCAGGTGCCAACCTTGGCTGGCACACGCAGGCGGCCAGCGCCGACCAAGGTCGGCCTCTACCAGGCCCCATTCGCCCCGGCAGGTGCCAACCTTGGTTGGCACACGCAGGCGGCCAGCGCCGACCAGGGTTGGCCTCTACCAAGCCCCATTCGCCCCGGTAGGTGCCAACCTTGGTTGGCACACGCAATCGGCAAGCGCCGACCAAGGTCTATACCCACGTATAACCCACCCATCCCCATCGCCATTCGCGCTGTACCACCGCGCAATGGCGGATGCGGCAGTGCGATGCAAGAATTCCGCACGTCGAAATCACCCCACCGAATCCCACGGCAGATGATCGTCTTCGTCTGCCACTGACCGGCGCGCACCGCGCCGTCACCCCTCAACGCAATCGCATCGCCAGCCAGGGCGCCGACACCGGCGCTGCAACGCGCTGGGCGTGCGCCTGCGCGACTCTCTCCCAGCACCCTGGATCTACTGCCATGAACACCCCACCCACGACGCGCCTCGCCCTGGCCATCATCGCGGCCACCACTGCACCTGCCTACGCCGCAGAAACGCACGACGCCGCGCTCGACACGCCCACCACGCTCAACGCCCTGCAGGTCATCGCCACGCCGCGCGGCGCGGCCGTGGCACCGACCCAAGTGGTCGGTCCCAACCGCTACATCATCAAGGCCGAAGACCTCGACGCGATGGTCACCGGCAACAACGGCCTGGCCATGCTGAAGCAGGTGCCGGGCGCGAGCTATACCGCCACCGATGGGCTGGGCCTGGATATCTCCGCCACCAGCCTGTTCGTGCGCGGCTTCCGCATGAACGAAATGGGCATCACCTTCGAAGGCGTGCCGCTGAACGACAACGGCTTCCTCTCGCTCACCGGCACCAGCGTGGTGAACGTGGGCGTGCCCGATGGCATCGGCGCGATCACGGTCAGCCCCGGCGGCGCACCGGTCAGCGTGTTCTCCAGCAGCGTCAACGGCGGCAGCCTGGAATACCGGCTGCGCGACCTGCAGGACACGCCCAGCCTGCGCGTGAAGCAGGGCGTGGGCAGCAACAGCACGCTGGTTACCACCGTATCCGGGCAGACCGGCCAGCTCGGCGAGCATGGCCCGAAAGTGCTGGTCGACCTGCAGCGCGTGTCCGCCGACAAGTACCAGGGCGAGGGCACGCAGAACTTCCTGCGCGGCGACCTGAAGCTGCAGCAGGAGGTCGCCTGGGGCGATGTCACCGTGTTCCTGTCCGACAGCAAGGCCAAGGTCTGGGGTTACAACAACATTTCCTTCGACATGATCCGCAAGCTGGGCTGGAAGGCCGACATCTTCTACCCGGACTACGCCTGGGCGTATTACGTGGCCTCGCCGGAGAACGCAGACAAATCCTGCGGCGCCTATACCTGTGGTGAACTGTCCGGGCTTATTCCCTACGACACCGGCCAGAGCACGCGTGACCGCGTGTCCTCGATCAACCACCGCTTCCAGATCAGTCCGGCGCTGAGCGGCAACGTGCAGCTGTACAACGCCAACAGCCACACCCAGGCCACGCTGACCGACCCGAACGTGCCGTCGCCCAACGGCGCGCCGTTCTCCGAACAGGTGCAGACCCCGCGCCTCAACCGGCTGGGCGGCATGCTCAACCTGCAGTTCGAGACCGGCGCGCACACCTTCACCGCCGGTTTCTGGCAGGAGAAGAGCAAGGCCGCTGCCAAGACCGAGTGGTACCAGCAGCCGCTGCTGGGCGAGGGCCCGCCGCTGAAGGCCACCGGTCCGTTCGATGTGTACGGCCCCGCGTTCAAGACCGACAACGCATCGAGCTGGGTGACCCGCTCGCGCCAGCTCTACCTGCAGGACGACATCGTGCTGAACGACACGCTGAAGCTGGGTGTCGGCTTCAAGGCCGTGGACTTCCGCACCAGCGGCGGCGGCCTCGGTGACGCCAAGGACCGGCCGGTGAACGGCACGCTGCGCGCGAAGAGCAACTTCCTGCCGCATGTCTCGCTGTTCTGGAGCCCGACCGAATCCACCGATGCCTTCATCGACCTGGCCAATACCATGAACGGCTACCGCGTGGCCCAGCGCGGCAACATCGGCTACACCGCCTCGGCGTGGACCATCACCGACCAGGAGGAGTTCGACCGCGTGGCCGGCACGCTGCGGCCGGAGAAGAACTGGAACCTCACCGTGGGCGCATCGCATCGTTTCGACCGGCTGACGATCACCGGCGACGTGTTCTACAACGACATCCGCAACCGCTTGCTGTCGGCCGCCATCGGTACCCAGTTCGCGCAGATCAACACCGTGCGGCTGATGCCGAAGATGCACGTGATCGGCGCTGACCTTGGCATCACCGCCGACCTGAGCGACCACCTGCAGTTCTACCAGGGCGTGGCCGTGGCCCGTTCGTACTACGACAGCGATTTCGTGGTGGGTGACACGGTGTACCCGATCAAGGGCAACGCGCAGCCGGGCTACCCGCAGATCTCACTGGTCAGCGACCTGTCAGCGCATTTCGGTGACTGGCGTTTTGGCGCCACCAGCACCTCCTACCTGCGCCAGCCCTTCACCTACGAGAACGACATCCGCGTGCCGACTTTCTGGCAGGTCAATACCTATGCCGCCTACCGCTTCGGTACGGACAGCGCGGTGCCCGGCCTGGAGCTGCGGCTGGACGTGAGCAACCTGTTCAACCGCCACAACATCGGCACCGCCACCATCGCCGGCTCGTCGTTCTCGGGGGATTACCAGACCCTGCAGCGCAGCGCGCCACGGCAGCTGATGTTCAGTACCTCGATGGCGTTCTGAGGCGATGAGGGTGGGGTCAGAGCCCTTTGCTGCGCAAAGGGATCCGACCCCGCAGCCACCCCGTGATCGGGGTCAGACCCCTTTGCGCAGCAAAGGGCTCTGACCCCCAAAACCCGCCTAGAAACCCGCCTTGCGCAAACAACAGGGGTTTTCTGGCGGCGACGCAAGGTTCCCACAATGTTGCTGGGTCATCCTGTTGGCATGGCACAGCACGACCCGCGAACCCCGTTGTTCGGCATCCGGGGCCCAGGACGGCCCCGGCAGGCTCTGTCCGTGGCGCCGGCGATCGATCTGCAGGGCGAGTACCAGTTCTGGCAGGTCTACGAACGCGTGGTCCGCCCGCTGCCCGGCGGTGGGCTGCGCCGGGCCTGGCTGGTGTGCCAGAAGGTGTACCGGGACCGCCTGCGGTTCCCGCATGACACCCGTGAAGCCGCGCTGGCGCGTGTGCTTTTCGGCAGCAACAGCACGCCCGAGCGCGCAGCCGAACTGCAGGACCTCTTCGGCCTTGTCAGCCGCCGCATGGCGTCCGTTGCCGTCCGGCGACAGGCGCCCATCCCGGGAAAGTGAATCACTGGCCAGGAATCGACACGCGTTGATGGCTTTCTCTTGGTCCGCCTGCTTTTGGCCTATTCTGGGGCGGGCTGGTAAGGACGGGAAACGATGGAAATCAGACGATCTGCACGCCTTGTGATCGTTGCTGAGGATGCGGTGTTGCTGTTCCGGTATCACGATGAACACCACGCTCCCTTCTGGGCTACACCGGGCGGGGAGCTTCTGCCCGGGGAGGGATATGCGGACGCCGCACGGCGTGAGCTCAGGGAGGAGACCGGATTGGATCTGCCGATAGGCGTGCGGCTGGAAAAGCGCGATGCCGTCTACGCGGTCGCCCGATCAACGCCCGCGCGATGGCTGGAAGAATATTTTCTGGTCCGCAGCCCCAACCAGCCCGACATCCAGCGTGACGGGTGGACGGAGGAGGAAAATGCCACGATCAGGGCGTGGAAATGGTGGCGCGTAGAAGAGATGAGAGAACAGCCTGCTTCCCTGTTCAAGCCGGAATGGCTGCCGGATCTTTTTGAACGTGTGCCCGCATGACGCGGCCTGATTCTGCCCGCTGCGATTACGTGCTCGCCTTCCCCCGGTCCAGCTGCCGGTAGCCAATGGCCTCGGCCAGATGCGCCGTCTGGATCGTTTCGCAACCCGCCAGATCGGCAATCGTGCGCGCCACCCGCAGAATCCGGTGCATCGCCCGCGCCGACAGCTGCAGGCGCTCGATGGCCTGTTCCAGCATGTCCTGATCTGCCTCGCTCAGTCGGGTACAGGCCCGCAGTGCCGCCGGCGGCAGATGCGCGTTGAGCCCGCCACGCACCTGCTGCTTGGCATGGGCGGCTTCCACCCGTGCACGTACCGCCGCACTGGGCTCCCCCAGCGGCGTGCTCTCCCGCAACTCCACTGCGTCCATACGGGCCACACTGATATGCAGGTCGATACGGTCCAGCAACGGACCAGACACCCGCGCACGGTAACGGTTGATACGCTCGTCGCTGCACAGGCAGCGATTGCTGCGGTCACCGGCCCAGCCGCAGGGGCAGGGATTCATCGCCGCCACCAGCTGGAACCGCGCCGGATATTGCACGCTGCGTGCCGCGCGGGCGATGCGGATGTGGCCGGATTCCAGCGGCTCTCGCAGGGTCTCCAACGCACTGCGGTTCCACTCCGGAAGCTCATCCAGGAACAGCGCGCCGTGATGGGCCAACGAGATTTCGCCAGGGCAGGGCGGATTGCCGCCACCCACAAGCGCCGCCGCGCTCGCACTGTGGTGCGGTGCCCGGAAGGGCCGCTGCCGCCAACGGCTTGGGTCCAGCCCTTCGCCACTCACCGAGGCAATCGCGGCCAGCTGCAACGCCTCGGCTTCCTCGTTATCCGGCAACAGGCTGGGCAGGCGCGAAGCCAACAGCGTCTTGCCGCAGCCAGGGCTGCCGATCAACAACAGATGGTGCCCACCGGCGGCCGCCACTTCCAACGCGCGCCGTGCGTGCGCCTGTCCCCGCACGTCGGCCAGATCGGGCAGGGGCAACGGTGTCGTGTCCACGCGCTCCACGGACGGCAGCAGGCGCGGATTGCCCAGACCGGCACAGCACTCCAGTAGCGTGCGCGCCACGCGCACATCCGCGTGCTCGGCCAGCGCCGCCTCGGCGGCATTGCCGGGCGGCACCACCAGGATGCGGCCGGCATCAGCCGCCGCAATCGCAGCAGGCAGCGCTCCGGCCACCGGCCGCAGTTCGCCGGTCAGCCCCAGCTCGCCCAGGAACTCGTATTGCAGCAGCGACTGCGGATCGACCTGGCCACTCGCGGCAAGAATGCACAGCGCGATGGCCAGGTCGTAGCGCCCACCTTCCTTGGGCAGGTCGGCAGGCGCGAGGTTGAGCGTGATGCGCCGCTGCGGAAAGTCGAAGCGTGCACAGAGCAGCGCGGCACGCACGCGCTCGCGGGATTCGCGCACGCTGGTCTCGGCCAGGCCGACAATCTGGGTGGCGGGCAGGCCGCCAGAGAGGTGCACTTCCACCCGCACCAGCGGGGCATCGACCCCGGCGCGGGCACGGCTGTGGACCAGCGCCAGGCTCATGTGTGGATTCCTGCAGAAAGACGCCTGATGATGCGGCAGGTAATCTGCGTGGGACTATCGGGGTTTGCCGGCAATGCGTCTCGGGGTATTTCTGCCTGCAAAGGGCGCAGCGTGCGCATCGAGGGCAAATGATCTGTGCAGCGCGGCTCTGGGATGGCGGTCTCGCAGGTCTTGCGTCAGACAAGGCGTACTACAGGGCAGTGAAGGAAAGGAGCGAGCTGAAATGCAGTGCATTCGAGTACTGATGGCCCTCTCGCTCGCCATGGGCCTGCCGGGGTGCCGGGATGAGGTGGAGAGTTCAACGTATCCCATTGGCCAGACGGGAGAGACGTGCACCGCCTACAAGGGCTTCGAGCGCCAGCCGCCTGAAGTAGTTGTGGCCGAGCTTGCCAAGCGAGGGTTGGATAGCAGCCGTTTGGTGCATAGGACAGTCTGCGGCCCGATCACAAGTTGGGACATTCTCCCCGCAGGGGCGTCGATCGATCGGATACCTCCGCCAGACGCATATGTAAGCGTCCACCTGCTGGAAGACGGCTCGGTTTCCGTCAGTACAGACCGCCCCTGACGTTGGCGCCGCCCTTGATGATCGAGCGGCGGGGGAACAGACAAAAGTACGGATGGGCTCGCAGGCGGGGCGAGTGGCACCCAGGTGGGCTGGAAGGGTGACAACGATACGACCCTGCGTGCTGAGAGCGGCACCAGGACAGCGGCGGAGTAGACATTGAGTTTTCCACATGTCAGGAGTACCCGGGAAATGTACAGATTCAAGGCCGAAGTCGTTTCCATGGAGGAAGATGACTACTGCATCGTAGTTGGCTTGGCCGACAGCTCGACGAATCCGTCTCGTTACGTGGTATTGCAGAACGCGAAGGCGTATGACGACCAGGACGAAGAGTTGGGCATGGCGCACGCCCATATCGAGGTCGGCGGAGGTCTTGAGCCTTGCTATGGCGGTCTGGTGCATATCTCTCTGCGGCGCATGGAGCTTGAGCTGTCTCTCTCCGAAAGTGCACAGAGGAAGCTTGGGATCACTGGTGGGATTGCAGTGACACTGAAAACGTTGGAAAACGGCAGCAAGCTGGAGGCCGCGTTGCGGAAAATCTGTGTTGCGGAGGGTATTCCGCTTGATCTGAACTCGTCTGGACGGGATTGAGTTCATGCTGTGCCGCACTGCCTGCGAGAGGCGGGCTGAGCGGGGACAAGAGGCAGCAGGTCCGGACAGGCGAATGTGTTCTGGCTCATTTTCAAAGCCGGGGGAGTGGCATGAAAGCTGACGAATTTGTATCCGCTATCCAGCGCTATGTGCTTGAATCATCCGTGGGTAGTACGATCTCGAACCTGGCGTATCCACCGGGCCGTCGGGTGGCCCCAGACCTGTTGGCACGGTCCGAATGGTTCAACAGCTTGTCCGCTGTAGAAGCCGACATGTTGCGAGCCGTTGCCGGTGAAGCTGCCCGTTCGGCGGTCTTCGGGTTTCTGGCGGTGCTTGATGGCACCCGTGTCATCGATTCAGAGAAAGGCACCCTCGAGCTTCACCATGTGGGTCGCGAGAAGCGCCTGGCGAATCCGTCTGGCATCGATCTACACGACCTGCTCGAATAGGTGCGGGATGCGCGCGCAGCACTAACATGGAGCGTGGGACTGATGAAACTGAACTTCGTGGCGGACTGCGACTGGGAGTCGCATGTTGGCAGGATAAAAAGTCATTACGTAGAGCGCTCCGCCACATTCGAGTCCAGGAGCTACGGGAACGAAGTGGCTTCTGTGGCATTGCTTTTCGTGTGTCGAGATCCCGAGCTGGATTTCAAGCGAAGAGTGCAGTTTCGACGAAAGAAGGCGGAGTTCTATACCGATGTGATGCTTGACCTGCCGACCATCGTTCCGCTCTCGATGAAGGAGAAAATGCGGTATGTCTCCCGCGAATTGCTTGAGCAGTTGGCGGAGCAACTGGGCAGGGTGAAGTTCAAGGACTTCGACCATGCAAGGTTTCTGATGGATCTGAAGGTATGGCTGGAGGACATCGATAGCCGTTACAACGGCCAATCGTCGGGTGCATGGCACTATGCCTCGGGCGAGGCGTCCTAGTCGCTCCGGAAGTCACCGATGCTCACTTGCTGGTCAGTTTTCTCAACGGAATGAGGGATCCATTGCAGCGCTATCTTTGTGATCTGGATGTAACAGGCAATCTTTCGGCGGGCCGGGATGTCGAGCAGCTGCTCCCCGATCGATATGAGTTGGATCAGCGTGTGATTCGCTTTGTCTCCATTGAGCAGGCCAATCTGAACGCCTGGAGGGTTCGTCTTTGCGAAGTATTTGACAATGGAGCGCCTGGCTTCATCGATGTGTACGAGTTCGAGGCGGTGGATCCTGATCATCCCTTTGGTACCGAGTGGACGTTTGATTCGGTTGACGGCGCCTTGAGGTTCGCGCGGGACGTGCTGAGGACCAGTCAGGGGCGCTATGTGAACCAAGGACTGATTCAAGACGAGTACAAGGACCGCTATCATCCGGAATGGTGATACGCCTCTGGAACGAGTGGGCTATCCGCACATGAGTCAAGAATGCTCTGTGATCATTCTTTCAGATGGATGGACGAAGTTGTCATGAAGACACGCAGACTCATCTGGATTGCGCTGGGTATGTTGCCTGCAGCAGCAGGCTTCCCCGCAGGGAATACACGCGTGGACTTTGTATCGAAAGCCTTCCGCGATGGAAGTTTCGTCCCGCATGTCTACAGCGAGAGGGATTTCCTGCGCCGCTATGGTGATGGCGAGATGGTCGTGGACGCGGCAGGGCTGATACGGCGTAGATACCTGGATCCCACTACCCGATTGGAGGTGCTGATCACCTCCAACCCTGACGTGGCTCCGCAGTTCCGAACCATTGATGAGATCCGCGTTTCATCGATCAGCGCGGCGCAACCCACTGCAGGTAGAACCGAGAGCCTGCGCGGCATGAAGCTGAAAGGCGTTGCGATGGGTGATCCGGCGTCCGAGGCCATCGGCACAGCACGCAGATATGGCCAGGGGAAGACAGAGCAGGCAACGCTGGGGGGCTTCGATGTCGAGCGCACCTGTGGGTTCTCGGAAGGTGGATCGAGCATTTGCTTCTACGTTCGGGATGGGAAAGTGGTTGCGATGGCGCTGGGGTTTGGCCCCTGACCAGTTGCTGTGCCGCATGCGGTGCAGGCACAGCGCAACCGTGAGCGTCAGCCTACGAGGGCACTTCAGCGCTGAGGTAATTGGTGGAAGCGGCCTGGCGGTTGGCTGGCGCCCCAAGCAGACACCGCTGCTCATCCAGCACCAACCCATTGAAGCGCCCAAACCGTGCCTCAACCCACGAAGGCCCCGCGCTTTCCACCAGCAATCGCCCCTGGCTCTGGTGCAGATCCAGCCAACGCTCGAAGCTGATGCGCAGCCGTTCGATATCCGGTGCCCGCCAGCGGGCATCGGCAGGCATGCGGATCAGCACGCGCGAGGGCGCGTTCTCCACCTCCATCACCAGCACGCCCTTGCAGCGGATCTCGAAGGACATCACCCCGGCATAGCGCGCGTGCAGTTCAAAACCCTCGTAGGCCTTCGCGGTCACGAAGCCGAGTGCATCACTGTGCAGCAGGCGGTAATCGGCTGGCTGCAGCTTCTGGTAGGCCCAGACCTGATCGCCCGTGGGCTCGGGCCACTCCACCCACATCGCGCCGATCACCGCGATGCACACCGCTACAGCGGCCAGGCCATGCATCTTCATTCGTCACCCCGCACACAGGCAGAAAGGTCCGCGCCATAAGCGCGCTCAGTCCTTGGGTCGCATCCGCTCGTGGATGAAGGCGGTCAGCGCCAGATCGGCCATCACCAGCCCCTCCATTACCCGGTCGCCGACGTACTGCTCCGGCTCGCCGTTCTGGCGCGTGCGCTCGGCCGCCAGCAGGATCTCCTGCACGACGCGCTGGCCGGTGAGGGCGCAGTCGGCGTCGGACAACTGCATCTGCCGGCTGCGTAGAGGGTGCTGCTCGGGCCAGGGCTGGCCATCGGCCGCAGGGCCCGCGCCGATGGCGTGCAGGATGGCGATGAGGCTGTTGGGATCCAAGGCTGGCGCGGCCGAGGGCACTTGCTGGATGGGCGGCGGGGGCGGGGAGTGCGGTGTAGACATGGCGGGCTCCGTGCATGCAGGCGGACGCCGCCACCGATAAAGGTGGCGGGCAGAGCGTGGCTCGAAAACCGGATGTTGGGAACCGGCGGGTACAAGACCCCCACGCCCCGCCCGCCATAGCCGGCAGACGGATTGCCAGCGGGCACCACGCGCGATGGTGCCGGCTGGCAAGCGCAAACTACTTCCCAACAAAACGGGCTTTCGAGTCCCGACCACCGATGCACGGTGGCGCGGTAACGATTACCTGCAGTTGTTCGGAATGCCAACGGGTAGGGGTCAATGCCGCCAAAACCCGAGACGCTTTTGGCATTGTCGCATAGCACCTGAAGCGGCGAGAGCCTTGGCGTGCTAGGCGCAGCGGCACTTCTGGAACGGAGTCGTCAGAACCTTCCGTCAGAGATGTAGGGCGCGGCAAATGCGACAGCATTGGTCCGACGGTCGCTGATGGATGCCGCGTAACTCGCCTCCATGCGTGAGTGACTTTCTGCCTATTGACCCCGTGGGCCGTCACGCAGAATCTGACTACCGCTGTAGTCACCAGGAACTGTCCTGCCCGCAGCAGGAAGGTTCTGCGGCGTTTGAACGGACTCCACCCACTGGCGCAGGCCGCTACAAGGATCACTGCACGTGTTACGCCGCAATCGACTTCTTCTGTCTGCGGGTCTGCTCCCGCTTCCGTGGTTCCTGTTCTGGACCAGCGTTGCCGCCGTGCTCGCGCCGGGCTACAACCCGCTTGCGCAGCACGCCAGCGAGCTGCTGCAGGCGCCCACGCTTGCAAGCATCTGCGGCAGGATCGCCGCCCTCGGCTCCGGCGTGGGCTTCGTGGCGTTCGCCATCGGGATATGGCGGGAGTCCGGCCGGCGGATTGCCGTAGGCGCAATCTGCTGGGCGATCTTTGGCATCTCCATGCTGACCAACGGGCTCTGGCCCATGGGCCATCCGATGCACGGCTTCTACACCATCGGTATCGCCAACATCATTGCACCGGCGATGTCGCACATCGAACTGAGCGCGTGGTCGGCCAACCGAAGGGCGTACGCCGTGACCGCTGTGGTGAGCATCGCGGGGATTGTCTATCTCTGGTTGAACGTGGTGGGGGCGGATCCGGAGGGATTCAGGGGGCTGACACAGCGCCTGTTCTCGTCGATCAACTCGCTGTGGCCGTTCCTGGTTGCGCTGTACCTGCTGCGCAGGGATTCAAGCGCGCTGAAGGCGCAGGCTGCGCATTGATGGGGGCGCGCGACAGGAACATAGAGGGCCGAACAAGGACTTCTCGATTCTCCGGCCCCAGCTCAAGGTGATCTTCTCGGGATTCATGCCAGTGTGCTCGCTGTTCAAGCCGTGGGTGCTCTTCAACCATCTGTTCCTTGATGCTGGCACCACGGGTGGCAAGAGGGGGAAGGTCGTGCGCGCCTTCTGCTATAAGTAGCGCAACCGCGCCCAGAGAAGGCTCTTGCGATTGATGCCCGCTCTTGGCTGAATGCAAACGTGCCGGCGCCAGACAACGCGACCCGGAATGCTAGAGGCCGCTCTCGATCCGAAGCGGACGTTCGTCCCCTTCAGCCCTACGCGACACCTGCCAGTCCAGTGATTCGTCTACCTGAGGTTCTTGGTTCTCAATGATCGATCTGCCTTGTCCATCGTGTGGCTTCCTGACCCTGGAAGACGTCTACGGGTCCCATGCCATATGTCCGATCTGCAACTGGGAGGATGACGGAGTGCAACTTGCCAACCCCACATCCACCGGCGGAGCCAACGGCGAGTCTCTGGCGCAAGCGCAGCAGAATGCTCTTTCCAGTTTCCCCCTTGGCGTCGAGGTCGCAAGCGGCTTTCGCCGCGGATCTGGCTGGCGCCCTTTGTCCAGCACGGAGATCGGGCACTACGAAGCTCTAAGGGGCGGCAATCACTGGCACAGCAAGAGTGTCTCGTACGAGAAGGAGGCTTACTGGTCGATGCTGGGCGTTCTTTCGATCTGAAGCACTTCGCGGCTCAACTCATGGCGTTCGCGAATGTCCACCACTGGCCGAGAGCGGACATTGGCTCGCGCAGGGTATTTCCTGTGGATCACTGACCAGCCAGCGACCCGTAGCGGACATGGCCCAAATGTCTTGAACGTGGATTTCGCGGGGCTTCTGATCCTATGCCTGGATCTGGCCAATGCGCCGGCTTGATGGCCGAACCCAGCCGCCCTAGGATCGCGCTGTATCAGGGGAAAGTACGCCACATGGTGCTTTGTGGGCAGGTCGTATGACCGGATCCAAGGGTCCATCCATCAGGGAGTCAGGTCCCATGAGAAACATGACAGTGCTCCTACTCGTGCTTGCGATTGCCAGCCCAGCTGCAGTCGCGGCGGATCGCCCTTCGGCACAGGCCGTGCTCAATCGCGTTGCCAACGAAGGGGGGCGCAAGGTGCTTTGGGACCTGTGGCAGCACGAGCGGGAGTTTGGGCAGGTCACCGCTGGCATCGAGTCAGGCGATCCTGCATGGCTTGAGGTTGCGGCTGCGCTAAAGCCGTTTTCAGATGCGGGCGCCTCCCTATCCATCAATTACGCGGTAGCCCGTGCATTGCCCAAGACGCCAGAGCGGGTCTTGGCATTGACCACCCAGGGATTCAAGGTCGAGGACATCTGCACATCGCCGTTCATCGAGCCAGATCCGGGAGTCGCGGAGGCGTATGAACGACGTACGCTTGCGGCACTTTCACGACTGAAGGGCACATCGGTTGCGTCCGTTGCGGCAGAATGCGCGGCGCAGGTCCGCCTTCCGGATGGGGCTTGATGATTGTTACGGCTGGGCTTTTTGGACATGTTCAAGTAGGGACCGGCCAGCCCTCCGTTTGAGCCCAAGCCGATTCCCCCGGTTCGGCCTATTCCGAAGCTGCTGTCGTCCGGTTCCGGCCGGAATCTGGCATCAACGAGGCCTACGCACTGGAATACGTTCCGAAAAGGACAGCTGGATTCCCATGGCAGCATTCGATCATTCCCTGGTAACCCTCCGATTCTTCGGCGACGACCTCCTGCCCGAAGAAGTCAGTGCCTTGCTCGGAGCGACTCCAACCGCATCGCATCACAAGGGCCAGGAACTCAGAGGCAACCAATCAGGCACCGTGCGTATCGCCAGAACCGGAAGCTGGCAACTTGATGCGGCGCGTCGTGAGCCTGAAGATCTGGAAGCGCAGATCTTCGAGATCCTCGATCAACTCACCGGCGATCTCGCCGTATGGCAGGCTCTGGCACGCTTCCGGCCTGATCTGTTCTGTGGCCTTTTCATGGGCAGCAGCAATGATGGTGTCTCGCTTTCGCCTCGCACGCTGCTCGCCTTGGGTGAGCGCGGCATTGAGCTCGGGCTGGACATCTATGAAGCCGATGAAGAAGTGCGCAACGCCCAGCGCCAGCAGGCCATCAGTTGATGATCTCCCCACTCCCCGAAGCAACAAACGCCTTCAACTGCCGAACGAACTCCGCGTCGTAGGCTTCCCACTCCGTAACCTCCCCAACCACCCGCAACGGCTGCGCACTCCGATACGATCGCGTCGGGTTGCCGGGAAACTTCTTGTTGGTCACGTTCGGATCGTCTTCAAACGGCCCGGTCGGCTCCACCACATACACGCGCGGCCGCCCCTCACCGCGGGCCATCTCCGCAGCCAGCCCGGCGCCCTTGGCAATGGTGGTGAAGTAGATGTGGTTCATCACCACGCTGTCGCGATAGTTGGAGCGGAAGCCCGCGCTCAGCAAGTCGCCCACGGCCAGGTCAGCGCGGGTGCCGTGATAGAACGGCCCAGCCACCTGGTCGCAGGTGTCATGCGAAACGGGTGTCCAGTCGGTGTCCTGTGCCATTGCTGCTGCCCCTCTCTGTGCTGCCGGATCGACAGGCCGGCGAGTCTAGGGCGCCCGGTGGGCCTTGCTGCAAGGCCCCATCCGGGAAATAATCTGTAAACGGGAGGCGCAGTGCGCCTCCTTTTTTCATTCTGCGGCGCCGCGCCCTTCCAGCTCGCGCACGGCGGTTTCCAGCGCGTCCAGCTTCTGGCGGGTCTTCAGCAGCACGGCGCGCTGCACTTCGAACTCCTCGCGGGTGACCAGGTCCAGCTTGGCCAGGCCGGCCTGCAACGCGCTCTTGAAGGTGGCCTGCAGTTCCTCGCGCGATTCGCGCAGGCCCGGCGGCACCAGGTCGCTGAGGCGACGGGCGAGGTCATCGATTTGATTCAGGTCGATCATGGGGTGCTCCGTGGGGTGGGCCCGTGCATCCGGCGCGGGCAGGCCATTCGGGCACAAGGATACTGCCGGCACCCACTGCCCGGACAGGCCGCAGCGGCTTCGCACGGGCCGCGTTCAGGCGCTATCCTCCACGCCGGAAGACAGGAGATAGACGATGAAGATGGTCATGGCGGTGATCAAGCCGTTCAAGCTCGACGACGTGCGCGAAGCGCTGGCCGAGCGTGGGGTCACCGGGATCACGGTGACGGAAGTGAAGGGCTTTGGTCGCCAGAAGGGCCACACCGAGCTGTACCGTGGCGCGGAGTATGTGGTCGATTTCCTGCCGAAGGTGAAGCTGGAAGTGGCGGTGACCGATGACCAGGTGGAGGCGGTGGTTGAGGCCATCGTGAAGGCCGCCGGCACCGGCAAGATTGGGGACGGCAAGGTGTTCGTGTACGACCTGGGCAGCGTGGTGCGTATCCGTACCGGCGAGTTGGACGCGGACGCGTTGTAACCCGCTCGGCGGGATGTTGTAGAGCCGAGCCCATGCTCGGCTGCATTTCGCGCGATGCAGGAACAGCAGCCGAGCGCGGGCTCGGCTCTACAAAGAGCGGTAAAGCGGTCGAGCGAGCTCGACCCCTACCGCCGCTGGCCCACTTGTAGAACCGCTTCCAGCCCTGGCGCACGGCGGCGACCCAGCCCGGGTCGGCCACCAATGCGGCCTGCGCGGCGCTCGGCGCCTGGCCGGTCACGCGCTGGCGGATCTTCAGCAGGTTCTTCATGTCGCTGCGGCGCATCTGCCGGCTCAGCGGGCCGCGGCGCAGCCAGCGGGGTACGCGCCAGGCGGAGGTGAAATCCAGTAGCACCGGCACGCCGCCACTGACCACCACGTTGGTGCCATGCAGGTCGTTGTGGGTGATGCCGGCGGCGTGCAGACGGCTGAGCGCGTGTTGCAGCTGCTCGAACACTTCATTGCCCACGGCCTGCGCGGTGCTCAGGGTCTGGCCCGGGATGAACTCCATACCCAGTGCCAGGCCACCGAGGGTGCCGAGCAGCGCGGGGGGCATGCTTCCAGCCGCCGAGGCGCTGCAGCATGCGGGCCTCGCGGCGCACCATCAGTCGCGCGATCAGCGAAACGGGAGTGCCGCGGTAGCGGGAGTAGTCCTTGATGACCGCCTCGCGCCCGTCCAGGCAGGTGCGGTAGACGTCGGGGGCCAGGAAACGTTCGCCGCGCTTGAGCAGCAGCGGGGAGGCGGCATCATTGCCGCAGGAGGAGGGGGGAAGAGCAGGAAGATGCATGTCGGGGTCTCGGACGACCCGGTGGGTGGCGCAAAGCGTCAAGCGAACCGGTGTTACAGGGAGTTACTAAGTTTTCGTTAATTTTAGTACTCGCCAGTTCGCTATTCCACGATTTGTCGGAGAAATGTCGGGGTCGTGGCTGGAACAGTTCGTCACGCAGAATCGGACAATTCCGTCTCACTTATAAGGTTTGCCCCGCTGAATCAATGAGTTGGGCGCGCTTCCAGCCCATTCATCGGCGGCGCGCTGAACGCCACGCACGTCCAGCTTGACCCCAGCGCACGCCCTGCCGACCATAAGCTGTTAACCCGCGACATCGGCGGCCGCCCCCCTCCGGCACGTCCCCGTCCCCTGCCGCGTTCCGAACCGGTGCTGGCCGCCTGGCCGTGCATCGCCCCGTTTCCCGTTCCGGCCGCGGCTGGAGGAAAGTGCTTTGATCATCAAAATCGTCATTGCAGCGCTGTTCGTGGCCTGCGTGCTGTACATCCACTTCCGTGGCAAGGTCCGCGCGCGCTGGTCGCGCCAGCTGCTGGACCACTCCAGTTTCATGGCCCCGATCAACGTGGTCATGTACATGTTCTCGAAGGTGCCGACCACGCCGTTCCTGGACCCGGGCAAAGAGTTCCCGCAGCTGGAGCCGCTGCGCCAGAACTGGCAGATGATCCGCGACGAGGCGCTGGCGCTGCGCGACGCGCAGAAGATCGCTGCCTCCAGCACGTTCAACGATGCCGGCTTCAATTCGTTCTTCCGTCGTGGCTGGAAGCGCTTCTACCTGAAGTGGTACGGCCCGTCGCACCCGTCGGCGAAGACGCTGTGCCCGAAGACCACGGCGCTGATCGAGTCGATCCCGGACGTGCGTGCGGCGATGTTCGCGCAGCTGCCACCGGGCAGTGAGCTGCGCCCGCACCGCGACCCGTTCGCTGGCTCGCTGCGCCTGCACCTGGGCCTGAGCACGCCCAACGACGATGCCTGCTACATCGAAGTGGACGGCATCAAGAAGAGCTGGCGCGACGGCGAGTGGATGATGTTCGACGAGACCTACATCCACCATGCGCACAACGAGACGCAGCAGGACCGGGTGATCCTGTTCTGCGACATCGCCCGCCCGCTGCGCTTCGGCCTGCCGGGCCTGTTCAACCGCGCGGTGGCGGCCACGCTGCTGGCCGGTGGTGCATCGCCGAACCTGCCGGGTGACCCGACCGGTGGCGTCAACAAGGCGTTCGGCAGTGTCTACAAGGTGCGCCTGAAGGCCAAGGCGCTGCGCGAGCGCAGCGTGGTGGCCTACCAGCTGATCAAGTGGGGCCTGGTGGTGGCGGTGATCGCGGGCATCTGGGCGCTTTGACTGTAGAGCCGAGCCCATGCTCGGCTGGGTTTACCGCAACCTGTCCGAAGAGCAGCCGAGCGTGGGCTCGGCTCTACAGAAGGCAGAAAACCCGCGCTGTCGCCAGCGCGGGTTTTTGTTTGGATCAACCCTTCAATGCCGCCTGTACGAACGGCGGGGTCACCAGCACGCCGGTGTGCAGCGCGGCGGTGTAGTACAGGGTGTTGAAGGTCTTGGCGGCCGAGTCGGCCTGGCGGAAGTCGAAGCTGCTGTCGCCCTTGCGCGCCATGGTCACGCTCCACCAGCCGGTGGGGTAGCACGGCTGCGGGAACGGCAGGGTCTTGAACGAACCGAAGCCGGCCTTGCCCATCTCGGTGCGCATTTCGTTGATCAAGTCCAGCTGCATCAGCGGCGATTCGGACTGCTGCACCAGGATGCCGTCGTCCTTCAGGGCCTTGAAGCAGCTCTCGTAGAAGGCCTTGTTGAACAGGCCTTCGCCGGGGCCGACCGGGTCGGTCGAATCGACGATCACCACGTCCACGCTGCCGGCCGGGCAGTTGGCCATGTAGGCCACGCCGTCGTCGAACAGCAGCTCGGCGCGGGCGTCATCGTTGGAGTCGCACAGTTCCGGGAAGTGCTTGCGCGCCATCACGGTGACCTGCTCGTCGATGTCGCACTGGGTCACGCTCTCCACGCCGCTGTGCTTGAGCACTTCGCGCAGGGTGCCGCAGTCGCCGCCACCGATGATCACCACGCGCTTGGGTGCGGCATGGGTGAACAGCACCGGGTGGCTGATCATCTCGTGGTAGAAGAAGTTGTCCTTGCTGGTCAGCATGATGGCCCCGTCGATGGTCATCAGGTTGCCCCAGTCGGTGGTCTGGAAGATCTCGATCTTCTGGAACGGCGACTGCACCTCGTCCAGCTTGCCGGTGATGCGGTAGCCGATGGCCGAGCCGGTGCGCTCGAAGTGTTCGATGTACCAGTTGTTGCTGTCAGTCATTGGAAAACAGTCCTGTTCGGAGGGGTGGAGCCGGGCTGGCGGGCGGGGCCGCGTGGCACAGATGCCACATCCGGACGGATCGGCCCGTTCAGGTTGGAACCTGTCACGGGCGCGGGCGCGCATGATAACGAACCTGTGGGCATATAGGCGTTATCATGCCCCCCCTTTTATTGCCAACAAGGCCGACTGAAATGACCGATTGGTCCCTCGACCAAGCCCGCAAGACCTACTCGATCCCGCATTGGGCGGACGGTTACTTCGACGTGGATCAGGCCGGGCACATGGTGGTGAGACCGACCGGGGCGGACGGCCCGGTGGTATCGCTGCCCAAGGTGGTGGACGCTGCGCGCGCGGCCGGTGCCAAGCTGCCGCTGCTGGTGCGCTTCCCGGACATCCTCGGCCAGCGCCTGGGCAAGCTGCAGGCGGCCTTCGCCCAGGCCCAGCAGGACTGGGAGTACAGCGGCGGTTACACCGCCGTGTACCCGATCAAGGTCAACCAGACCCGCGGCGTGGCCGGCACCCTGGCCAGCCACCACGGCGAAGGCTTCGGCCTGGAAGCGGGCAGCAAGCCCGAACTGATGGCCGTGCTGGCGCTGTCCCGCCCGGGTGGCCTGATTGTCTGCAACGGGTACAAGGACCGCGAGTACATCCGCCTGGCCCTGATCGGCCGCAAGCTGGGCCTGCAGACCTTCATCGTCATCGAGAAGCCGTCCGAGCTGAAGCTGGTGCTGGAAGAGTCCAAGGCGCTGGACGTGAAGCCGGGCCTGGGCGTGCGCATGCGCCTGGCCTCGCTGGGCGCCGGCAAGTGGCAGAACAGCGGTGGCGACAAGGCCAAGTTCGGCCTGTCGCCGCGCCAGCTGCTGGACCTGTGGAAGTCGCTGCGTGACACCGAGTACGCCGACTGCCTGAACCTGCTGCACTTCCACATGGGCTCGCAGATCTCCAACGTGCGCGACATCGCCAACGGCATGCGCGAAGCCACCCGCTACTTCGTGGAGCTGTCGCGCCTGGGCGCGAAGATCACCCACGTCGACGTGGGTGGTGGCCTGGGCGTGGATTACGAAGGCACCCGTTCGCGCAGCTTCTGCTCGATCAACTACGGCCTGCATTCCTACGCCAGCAACATCGTGCAGCCGCTGGCCAATGCCTGCGAAGAGTTCGGCCTGACCCCGCCGCGCATCGTCACCGAGTGCGGCCGCGCAATGACCGCGCACCACGCGGTGCTGATCGCCAACGTGTCGGAAGTGGAAGAGGCACAGGAAGGCCGCGTGCCGGACCAGCACGACGACGAGCCGGCGGCGATCCGCCACCTGCGCGAGATCCACGACGAACTGGACGTGCGCCCGGCGGTGGAACTGTTCCAGGAAGCGCAGCATTTCCATGCCGAAGGCCTGGCCAGCTACGCGCTGGGCCAGATCGACCTGCCGCAGCGTGCGCGCATCGACGACCTGTTCTACGCCATCGCCCATGGCGTGCGTGCGCGCCTGAGCTACGACGAGAAGAGCCATCGCCCGGTGCTGGACGAACTGAACGAGCGCCTGGTCGACAAGTACTTCGTCAACTTCAGCGTGTTCGAATCGATCCCGGACGTGTGGGCGATCGACCAGGTGTTCCCGATCGTGCCGATCGAGCGCCTGGATGAAACCCCGGACCGCCGCGGCATCATCGCCGACATGACCTGCGACTCGGATGGCATGGTGGAAACCTATGTCGAGAACGAGAGCCTGGACAGCTCGCTGCCGCTGCACAAGATGAGGCCGGGCGAGAGCTATCGCATCGGCTTCTTCATGGTCGGCGCCTACCAGGAAATCCTGGGCGACATCCACAACCTGTTCGGCGATACCGACGCGGTGGAAGTGCTGGCCGATGCCGATGGCTACGCCATCACCCAGCAGCGCCGCGGCGACACCACCGACGTGATGCTGGATTACGTGGGTTACCGCCTGGACGAACTGCGTGCGACCTATGCGCAGCGCGTGGCTGCAGCGCAGCTGTCGCCGGAACGCGCGCAGGAACTGTCGGACGCGCTGGAAGCCGGCCTGACCGGTTACACCTACCTGTCCGACGAACCGCTGGTGTGATGGACGGCGCCGGGTTTGCCCGGCGCCACCGTTGCCGATGAGCGCGCGCGCGATCTTCCACCTGTTCCTGCATGCCGCCGTGCCAGCGTTGCTGGCATGGCTGTTCTGGCGCAAGCGCTTTGCCTCGGCGTGGCTGCTGATGCTGCTGGGCTGGATCATCGACCTGGACCATCTGCTGGCCGACCCGATCTATGCACCGAACCGCTGCAGCATCGGGTTCCACCCGCTGCACACCGCACCGGCCATCGCGGTCTATGCCGGGCTGTGCGTGCCGAAGAAAACGCGGTTGTTCGGCATCGGTTTGATCATCCACATCGTGCTGGACGCGATTGATTGCTGGTGGATGCATCACCGTTGATGCTTGGTGCGTGTCGACCAAGGTCGACACCTACCGGGTGCACGGTGGCGGACGGAACTGACGGACTGCTTTGGTGGATGCCGACCTTGGTCGGCGCTTTTGATGCGTGTCGACCAAGGTCGACACCTACCGGGGGGGGCGGCTGAACCGGTAGCGCCGGGCGGCGCCCGGCGAGCGCAGCGGTGCTTCACGCCACCGGCAACCACAACGTCGCACGCGGGCCCGGCTGCGCATTCTCCAGCTGCAACCGCCCGCCATAGCTGGCGGCGATATCGCCTACGATCGCCAGGCCCAACCCGCTGCTGCCTTCGCGCTCGTCCAGCCGCACACCACGCTGGGTGACCCGTTCCAGCGCGTCTGCGGCCAGGCCGGGGCCATCGTCGCGCACTTCGATGCGTAGCTGCCCTTCGCTGGTTTCCGCTTCGACAGTGACCTGCTGTTGCGCCCAGCGCCCGGCATTGTCCAGCAGGTTGCCCAGCATCTCTTCCAGATCCGCACTGGCGCCGGCGAACTGCAGCGCCGGATCGATGCCTGCTGCCGTGAACGTGATGCCACGTTCGCCATGCACGCGTGCCATCAGCCGGCACATCGCCTGTGCGACGGCCGCCACGTCGGTGCGCTGGCGATGGTCGGCAGCCAGTCCTGCAGCCAGGTAACGGTCGACACTGGCCTGCATGCGCGCACTCTGCTCGCGCACGGTGGCACGCCAGTGCGTACCGTCGCAGTCGGCCTCGGTGGCCAATACGCTCAGTGGAGTCTTCAGCGCGTGCGCCAGATCCTGTGCACTGGTGCGCGCGCGCGCGACCATGCGTTGCTGGTGGTCCAGCAGCGCGTTGAGTTCCTCACCCAGTGGTGCGACTTCCGCGCCCAGTTCCTGTGTGTCGATGCGCTGCGCATCGCCGCGACGTACCCGTTCCAGCTGCGCACCGAGGCGATGCAGCGGGCGCAGGCCGAAATTCACCTGGCTGGCCAGCACCGCCAGCCACGCCGCGACCAGCACGCCCAGTGCGATGGCGGTGCGCTTGCGGAACGCGGCAACATCGGCATCCAGCGCGCTGCGGTCGGTGGCGACCACGGCCACGAACGGTTCGCTGGCGCGTGGCAGGCGCACCTGCTGCACGCGTGCACGCAGGAATTGTTGCAGCGGCCCGGGCAGATTGCGCGTGGCCGGCCCGGCGGCCTTCGCCGGCAGGGTTTCATCCCACAGCGAGCGCGACTGCAGCAGCACGCGGCCATCGGCACCGGCGATCTGCCAATAGGCACCGGAAAACACGCGCTGGAAGCGCGCATCATTAGGTTCCTGGCGCAGGCGCAACTGCCCGTCCGGGTCCACTTCGGCCTGTGACAGCAGGGTCAGCATGTCCTGCTGCAGTTCGTGGTCGAGGCGGTCGCGCGCGCTGCGCTTGAACAGCTCGCCCAGCAGAGCGCTGGCCAGCAGCGAGACCAGCAGCAGCCCGACGCCGCCGGCCAGCAGCAGGCGCCGCCGCAGCGACGGTTGCCGGTTCATGGCTCGGCCAGCCGCCAGCCCTGGCCGCGCACGGTCTGGATCAGGTCGATGCCGAGCTTGCGGCGCACGCGTCCGAGCAGCACGTCCAGTGCGTTGGAGTCCGGGTCGTGGCCGCCGTCGAACACCTGTTCGCCCAGCCGGTCGCGGCTGATCACCTGTCCGCTGTGGTGGATGAAGTAGCTGAGCAGGCGGAATTCCTGCGGACTCAGTGGCAGCGCCTGTCCATCCAGCTCGAAGCGGCCGGCGTTGACGTCCAGCTGCAGCGGGCCGCAGTGCAGGCGCGGGCTGGCGTGGCCATGGCTGCGGCGGATCAGGGCGCGCAGGCGCAGCACCAGCTCATCGGCCTGGAAGGGTTTGGTGAGGTAATCGTCGGCACCGGCATCGAAGCCGGCCAGCTTGTCGTGCCAGCGCCCGCGCGCGGTCAGCACCAGCACCGGAAACCCCCGGCCGTTGCCGCGCCAGCGCTCGATCACGCTCAGTCCATCCAGCCCGGGCAGGCCGAGGTCGACGATGGCGGCCTGCAGGTCTTCGATCTGGCCGATTTCTTCGGCCTCGCGGCCGTCAGCGACCACCGCCACCACATAGCCGGCCTGTTCCAGCAGGGGCACCAGGCGCTGTGCCAGTGCGGCATCGTCTTCGGCCAACAGGATGCGCATCAGTCGTCGAGCTCCGTCTTCAGCAGCTTTCCGCTGCGCGCATCATAGTCCAGCTCCACCACCACGCCGTCGCCGCGCAGGATCTCCACTTCGTAGACGCCGTCGTCCAGCTCCACTTCCAGCAGCTGGCCCGAGTAGCGCTTGAGCGCATCGCGCACCACGCTCTCCAGCGGCACGTAGCGGCCCTGCTGCACGGCGCGACGGGCGACCTGCTGCGCCGGGTCCTGCAGGGGCGCGGCGGCGGTCGGGGCGTTGGCCAGGGCCAGCAGCAGGGGCAGGGTGGCGAGCATGCGGGTAAGGAAAGAGAGAGGGGTACAGGTGCGAGTGTGGCGGGGATGACTAACAGCCGGCTAACAGCCACGGCTAAGGCGCTGTTAACCGGGCCATGCATCGTGGCGTTGCCGGGATGGTCCGGCCACGAACAGGAGAACCCCCATGTTGAAGTCGCTCACCCTCGCCACTGTTGCCCTGCTTGCCGTCGCGCCGGCCGTACAGGCCGCGCCGCTGGGCATGGCCCAGGTTGAACAGACCCTGCGCAAGGCCGGCTACACTCAGATCCACGAGATCGAACGCGATGATGGCCTGTGGGAGGCTGACGTGAGCCGCGCCGATGGCCGCTTCAGCGAGGTCTACGTGGACCCGAAGACCGGCGAGATCTTCGATGAGCACAGCGGCCGCGCGCTGCTGACTACCGAGCAGGTGCTGGCACGGGCGCAGTCGCATGGCCTGCGCGACATCCATTCGCTGGAACGCGATGGTGCGACCTGGTCGCTGGAAGCCCGCAATGCCCGCAACCAGAAGGTAGAGGTGCGCCTGAGCGGCTATGACGGCCGCATCCTGCACAGCGAGCGCGATGGCTGGCTGGATTGACGTTGGCCTCTGTAGAGCCGAGCCCATGCTCGGCTTTGCGGCCAACCGTAGCCGAGCATGGGCTCGGCTCTACAGGGGCTGGCTTACCAGCCGTACGGCGGCGGGTAATCCCAGCCCGGCCCGCGGCCGTAATAGCCGCCATACGGGCCGAAGAAGCCCGGGCCCTTGCCCTCACTCACGTGGATGTTGAGGTTGACCCCATGGGTCTTGCCTTCATCGGTGGTGTAGTTCTTGCTCAGGTTCAGCGTGGCCGCGTTGTAGTGGCTGTTGCCGCCGTTCTTCGAATAGCCGATGCCGGTGGTGAAGCTGCCGGACACCTTGACCTTGTCGTCGGTCACGTCGGCGATCTTCGCATCGTCGTGCACGCGCGGGCCGCTCTTGTCACCGTAATAGGTGCCGGGCGGGTCCTGCTGCAGGGCCGGGTCGTTGAGGTAGCGCATCGGCGCCTGCGGCAGCGTCAAGTCCAGGCCGGCAGCCTGCGGCGCAGTGGCGCCAGCGGCGGACTGGGCCAGCACGGTTCCCGGCAGGGCCAGGCACAGCAGCAGGGTCAGGGGGCGGATCATGACGGCGCTCCAGCGGACAGGTGGCCACGCAACACGCGGCGGTACAGGCCGACGCTAGCAGGGGTTGCTTGAATGATGCCTGTCGGCGCCCGCTTGCGGTAGAGCCAGGTCATGCCTGGCTGCACGCTACAACCGTTCGAACCCGAACAGCGATTCCAGCGCATGCCTGCGCCGCTCGATCCGGGCCCGCAGCAGCTGGGCGCCGATCATCGAATAAGTGATGCCGTTGCCGCCGTAGGCCATGGCGAAATGGACCCGCGGTCCCCACTGCGCGTGCGGGCCGAAGAAGGGCAGGCCGTCGGCGGTTTCGGCGAAGGTGCCGGCCCAGGAAAAGGCGGGTATCGGATCCAGTCGCGGGAACCAGTGCCGCAGCTGCTTCATCAGCTTGCCGGCCTTGCCATCAACGCGCCGGTCGCGCCGGGTGGGGATATCGATGGCGTCGTCCAGCCCACCCACCAGCAGGCGGCGGTCGCCGGTGGCGCGCAGGTACAGGTACGGGCGGGCGCTTTCCCACACCATCGTGTTGCGCAGCCTGCCGAGCACGTCCGCTTCGATGGGATCGGTGATGAAGGCATAGCTGCTGCGGTTGCGCGCAACCCGCTGTTCCAGCCACGTCTGGTTGGCATAGCCCATGGCCAGGACCACGTGGCGGGCACGGACCGTGGCGCCGGCCTCGGTCATCGCGGTTACGCCCTGCGCGCCAGGCTTGAGCGTGTGCAGCACGGTGCGGTCGTGCACATGGCCGCCGCGGCGGCGCACTCGTTTGAGCAGGCCGTAGGTGAGACAGTAGGGATCGACCCGCGCCGCCTGGCGGGTCAGCAGGGCGCCGCCGGCATCCACGTCGAAACGCTCGCGAAGCGCTTCGCGGTCCAGCCAGCGGGCATCCAGGCCGATGCTGCGCCGCGCCTCACCTTCGGCCATCAGGCGCGGCACGTCGCGATGGCGGCTGGCCAGGTACAGGCTGTCCATGCGCTGGAAATCCACGTCCTTCAACCCGCGTGCCACTTCGCCCAGTGCCGGGATTGCCTCCGCGCAGGCCCGGTACGCCCGTGCTGCGGCGTCTTGCCCGTAGCGTTCGGCCAGTTCGAGCAGATGGGTATCGATCTCGTACTGCAGCAGCGCGGTGCTGGCCGCCGTGCTGCCCCAGCCGATGTCACGCTGCTCGATCACGGCCACGTCATGGCCATGGTGGGACAGCTCGTCGGCAATCAGCGCGCCGGTGATGCCGCCACCGACCACCAGCACATCGCAGCGCAGATCCTTCTCCAGCGGGGGGAACGCCTGGATCAGTCCGTTGCGTACGGCCCACCACGGGTAACCGCTTTTCAGGTCCATGCGTGCGTGGGGCTCAGGCTGTGGGTTTGCCGGTATGTGGCGTCTGGATCAGTTCGGACAGATCGAAGCCCTGCAGGCGGGCCGCCGCCAGATAATGGTCCTGCACGGTCGCGTCCAGGCGCGGCTCGCGCGCCAGCAGCCACAGGTACTTGCGATCCGGGCTGCCGACCAGCGACACGCTGTAGTCCGGGGCGATCTGGATCACCCAGTAGTCGCCCTTGGCGAACGGCAGCCAGCGCAGGCCCTTGGGCAGGAAGCTGACCTCCAGCCGCGCGCTGTCGTTGTCGACAGCGCAGGCCTCGCCGGTGGCCTCTTCGATCTCGCCGTCCATGCGGCAGCGGTTGGTGACGCCGACGTTGCCGTTGTCGAGCAGGGTGTAGTGCGCCGATACGTCGGTGCAGCCTTCCGGCTCGTGGCGCATCGGCAGGCGTGCGATCTCGTACCAGGTGCCCAGGTAGCGCGGCAGCTTGAGGTCGGCGACGGTTTTCAGCGGCGGGTGCTCGGTCATCGGCGGTCGTGGCAGGGGTGGGCCTCCACGATGCCGATGGCCTTGCCATGGGCGGGTGAAGCCGGGGCGATGGCCGTGTCCAGAACGTTCCGTCGCCCCGGCGGAGCGCCCGTTGTCACCGGCCTGGGGGTATCCTGCCGCCAGCGCCGTGTTTTCCTGATCCAACCGAGGTGGAGGTGCCGATGTACCAGGTGATCCTGTTGAAGAGTGAATCTGCGTTCGCGCGCGAACAGTGGCCGCAGGTCGACGAACTGGTCGACTACGAAGGTGTGAGTTACAGCCTGCGCGCCGGCCCGCGCCAGCCGCTGCCGACCGACCACGACTGGCACCCGGTGGCGGTGTACGCGCCCGATGAGATCACCGAGGAAGAGTTCCAGGACTGGTATGCGCTGCAGCAGCCGACGGTGGAAGAGCTTCGCCTGAAGTACTGATGCGCGACGCTGGCGGGGCCGCCCATCCGGCCTTGACCGGCTCTGCCGTATAGTCGCGCGCAGGCGCGGTGGTCCGCGCGAACCGGTGTGGCTGCGTGTCTTCTTTCCTGCGATCGATCCGTGCACGGGGGCCCTGGTGGGTCCTGCTGCTGTGCACCGCCTTCCTGCTGTCCGCGCCGGTGCTGGCGCAGGATGAGGACCCCACGCCGAAGCAGCAGCTGGCGGATATCGATTCCAGCCTGAAGGATGTGGAGCGCAAGCGTGGCGATGCAGAAGCCACCGAGACGCTGGCGATGCTGTCCGAGAATGCCTCGCAGGTACGGCGCGATGCCGAGGCGCTGGAAAAGGCGCTGCAGCCGCAGCTGGACCGACTCAACGAACAGCTGGCGCAGCTGGGAACGCCGGCAGAAGGGGCCGCTGAGCCGCCGGAGCTGGCGGCGCAACGGCGCACCCTCACCAAACAGCGTGACGGCCTGGCCGCTTCGGTGGTGCAGGCCAAGGCCAGTGCCGTGCGTGCGCAGCAGCTGGCGGCGGACATCGAGCAGCAGCGAGCCGCGCAACGCACGGAAGAACTGGGCCAGAAGGTGGCCTCGCCGTTGTCGCCCGCGCTGTGGAGCAAGGTGGCCGAACGTCTGCCGATCGATATCGCGCGGGTTGCGCCATTGGCCGGGCAGGGCCGCGATGCGCTGGTCGCCGGTATCCGCGCCCATGGCTGGGGCACGCCGTTGCTGGGCCTGCTGGCCGCGCTGGTGATGATGTTCCCACTGCGGCTGTGGCTGCGCAGGCTGGGGCGCCGTTTTGCTGCGTCCGAACGTGCGCCCGATGGTCGACTGCGCCGGTCCGGCCTGGCCATGTGGCTGCTGCTGGTCGGTACGCTGCTGCCCGGCTATGCCGTGGTGGTGCTGATGGCGGCGCTGGATGCCATCGATGGAATCGCGCCGCGCCTGCAGGTGGTGGCCGACGGCCTGGAGACCGCAACGTTCCGCGCGGCCTTCATCGCCGCACTCAGCGCCTGCCTGCTGGTGCCCAAGCGCCCGTCATGGCGGCTGTTGAACCTGGACGACACCGCCGCGCTGAAGCTGCGCAAATACGCCTGGGGCGCGGCGGCGCTGGCCTGGCTGAGCACGGTGCTGGTGGCCCTGGACCAGGCCACGCGCACCAGCGACGTCACCACGGTGGCGCTGGACGGACTGATTGCGCTGACTTACCTCGGCCTGATCATGGCCATGCTGGTGACCCTGGCGCGCCTGCATCGCCGGCAGACCGCCGAGGCCGAGGCCAAGCTGGAAGCGCAGGCCGATGGCGTGGGTGCAGCCACGCCGGTGCGCCGCAGCAGCTGGCTGGTACTGGCCCGGGTAGCGGGTAACATCGCGGTGGTGGCCGCCATCATTGCCACATTGCTGGGCTACCTGAATTTCGCCAAGTTCGTGAACCAGCAATTGATCGGCGGCAGCATCGTGGTGTTGGCCGCGACGTTGCTGTTCAAGTTCGTCGATGACCTGAGCACGTGGATGCTCAACGCCGACAGCAAGGTCGGCCAGACCATCCTGCTCAGCACCGGCCTGAGCGTATCGCGGCTGGAACAGGCGGGCGTGCTGCTGTCGGCAGCGCTGCGTACCATCGTCGTACTGATCGCGCTGCTGGCGCTGGTGGCACCGTTCGGCAACATCGGCGCGGTGGTGGAGCGCTTCACTTCACTGTTCACGACCGGATTCGATATCGGTGGCACCAAGCTGGCACCGGCGGGGATCGTGTTGGCGGTACTGGCGCTGCTGGCCGGCCTGGCGATCACCCAGCTGGTGCAGCGCTGGCTGACCGACACCTACCTGCCCAAGACCGAGCTGGACCTGGGCGCGCGCAATTCGGTGAGCACCGTTGCCCGTTACGTGGGCATCATCATCGCGGTGATCTGGGCGCTGTCGGCGATGGGGCTGCAGCTGAGCAAGCTGGCCCTGCTGGTCAGCGCACTGTCGGTGGGTATTGGCTTCGGCCTGCAGGTGATCACCCAGAATTTCGTCTCCGGCCTGATCCTGCTGGCCGAGCGCCCGGTGAAGATCGGCGACTGGGTGAAGCTGGGTGACCAGGAGGGCGACATCCGCCGCATCAGCCTGCGATCGACCGAGATCCAGGTGGGCGACAAGTCGACGCTGATCGTGCCCAACTCCGAGCTGGTCACCAAGACCGTGCGCAACATGACGATGGGCAACAACCAGGGCCGCATCCAGATCCAGTTCGCGGTGCCGCCCAGCACTGATGTCGGCAACCTGCGGCAGGCGCTGCTGGATGCGTACACCGCGCACACCAACGTGCTGAAGCAGCCGGCGCCGACGGTCTACATCGACAGCATTGCCGGTGGCCAGATCACCATCAACAGTTTCGCGTACGTGGCCAGCCCGCGACAGGTGTATGCAACCCGCAGCGATCTGTACTTCAGCCTGCTGCAGATCCTGGCCGAGCGGAACATTCCGCTGTCGACCCCGACCGACATCCACATCATCCGCGACCCGCAGGAGTAGGGGTTGTTTTGCAGGGCTGCGCCCTGCACCCCCAGTAGTGCCGGCCGCTGGCCGGCAACTTCAACAGCAACAGCTGATTTCCTGCGGGATGGCGGGGTGGGTCCGGTTGCGGGAGACGCCGTAAACCCCCAGGCCGGCCCAGCCGCTGGCGGCTGTGCGTTCGGGCGCTTGCGAAGCAGTGCTTCGCAAGCAAAGCGCCCTCACCCATGGGGGCTTGGCCGCGGCATCCATGCCGCGGACACTCCCGC
>NZ_JCAFSD010000007.1:0-200302 GCF_059368915.1 Stenotrophomonas sp. YJH_SMC_105-26
AAGGTTACTGCGTTGTCGGCTTGTTGTGCTCGGTGGTTGGCAGCGAACTGGGCAGGCGGGATTCGACCGCAGCTGCTGTGTGGTCGCACCTGGTTGTAGTCGCGTCGCCAGTCGGCGATGACCTGGCGGGCTTGGGCGAGCTCATTCATCTCTCGCCGGCCACTTTGGATGTGTTTGCCCGCTACGTGCAAGACGGCGATCAAGCTCCCGAGTCAGGCGGGCTACTTCTTGGGACAGTTCATGGCGAGCATCTGATCATTGAACAGGCCACAGCCCCAACTATCTGGGACCTCAGGCTGCGCACCTTTTTTCACCGCTCCCCATTCGGTCATGCCAAGCTTGCCCTTGATCGCTGGCGCGCCTCACGTGGCACGGTACGATATCTGGGCGAATGGCACACCCACCCGGAGGACTACCCGACCCCGTCCGGATTGGACCGCTCGGAATGGCGCCGACTGGCTACGGGGAGAAAAGACAAGCGACCGCAGCTTTCGATCATTGTCGGGAGGCAAGGTCTCCACGTCGAGCTGGTTCATGGAGACGGTAATGGCGACCTCTTTCAGCCCCACCGATAAAAAAATGCGTTGACCCATGAAGCCGCAAGCTTTGAAGCTCAAAGAGGGGACAAGCGGCGAGGGGGACTGGCCACTAGTCAGAAGCCTTGCAGCGACTGTTCTGGGTGTTGCGGACCACGAGTTGGCCTGTTGCGCTTAGGAGCCTGAGTCGCGCAACACAAGGCTCGATGCAAAAGGCGCAACAGATTAATGTGCTATATCGGCAAAAACGCTTTTAAATTTAGTCCGTTACTGATGCAACACTAAACATACCTACCAAGATTGCGAAATGATGTATCGGGCTGTGGCGGCGTTCGTGTCCTCCGCATGGCAATGGCTGGGCCTCTGGCTCGGCTCTTGCCTGCGCGCTCAGTCCCCGGCCGAGGATGAGATCGCGGCATGATTGAGTTCGACCCGCACCACCGTATCGACTTGACCGGCCCTTGGGCCGGTTTTTCTTTCCTCGGTGATCGTCTGATCACGCCCGAAGGCCGCGAGCTGCTTCCCGAAGATCTGGCCTGGCTGTCACTCACCGCCTGCCAAGCGCAGGAATGGCGCCGGATGATGGAAGCTGCACGCTCGGTGCCATCGATCGACAGTTCCAGAAATGGGCGTAATCGCGATGCCGGTATTCGCCATCATCCTGCCACTGTCGTCAACCTGCGGGACGTTGTGAGCCAGCGCAAACAGCGGTCGGCGATGGCGATGGCTGGCCCTGACGCCGAACCACCATCAGTAGTCCTGCCGATGCCGGGGCCGACGCCTCGCCAGCGCGTGTGAGGCGCTTCCGTAGGGGCTACGCCCCTACACCCCCGAGAAAGCCTGTGACCCACCATCATCGCTCGCCGCGCTCAAGTAAGCGCTGTTCCTTGTCGATTACGGAGCGGACGAGAGCCGTAAGGTAATTGAATAGCATGACCTCCTTCGAGTTGAGGCGACTCTTGCCTCGATGAACAATTTTGGATCGCACCTTGTAGATATCCCTGAAGGCCCTAAGAATGTGCGCCCGCGCCTTGGCAGTGGTCGCCACTAGGTATGCGCAACGATTAGCCATCAGCGTTGTGAGGCCTACGTCCGGATCGGCATCCTCATCGCCCAGAAGAATTTCAATGGCGACGGTCGCCTGGACATAGCTAAGTAGCTCGTCCCTGCCGCAGTGACTGTCGAACAGCCATCGCGCTGACAGACGAAGACTCTTTCCATTTGCAGATCGAAAAACGGAGCCGATGCGCTCCAGCGCGTAGGCTAAGTGCATGCCATCCTCTGCTGGGTCCGCCAGTACTGATAGGTTTCGAATGCCGGACTGCAGGTGCTCGTCAAGGGCTACGAAGCCCTGTCCATCCATGTCTTCGTGCGACAACCGATAGATGATCAGCTGATGTGATCTTCGTGGCGCACCGAGCTCCCCCGCTCTGCCACTTCCAAATAGGCCGAAGGCGAGAGCGAGGCCTATGAAAGAAAAGATGTCATCCCGAGCGGACATCACTGGCTCGGTTCTGAGGACTCTGAAGTAACCCTCAACATCGACGACAAGATATGCGCCTGCGTCATCCCAATCTCCGGGAAGAGGCTTTCCCGAAGCCAGATCAAGTAGTCGATTGGGGTGGCTGGGGTAAGGGTTAGTGAGGGCAGACCCTAGCAGAATTCGATGACGATCTGACAGTTCGAACCCGTCAGGGTGCATCTTAAGGAGATCGCCAAATCCTTCTGGTAGACGCATACACACTTGATACTTCCATGGAAGGGAGCAGAAGCTCTCAACCAAGGCGGTGGCCAAGCCGACTGTATCCTCATATCCGGGATACGACGTGAGAGGCTTGATGTCCGCGTCCCGGTTATAGCCCCCGCCGTTAAAGTGCCTATTTAACTCGCCCTGTACGAAGGTAGTGAACGCGTCGTCTCCGATGAAGAGGCGGAGCTCATCCGCAAGTTTCCCTTTATCGGGAAGCTTGCCTCCATTTCCCCGGGGTTCAACCCACCCGCATCAAAAATGTAACTGTCATACCACACGAAGGAATGACGCAATTGATCGGCGAGCAACTCGATCAAGCGCACCTTTAGCCTGGCGTCGATGGATATTGGCATGGCGTCAATTTGTCTTCTGGATAGGATCTGGCGAGGCCAGTGATATATGCAAGCGGCCTACTTGCAGGCCGACCAAACCATGTCATCCATGCGGCGGCCGACCATGTAAGGCCGGTTAGAACCGTACATGCGGAAAACACGCTCTCGCTCGGCCTTGGCGGCTTCGCATGCTTCCGGGTCCCTGTACTGAGAAATGTTGTGGAGGCGTGCGCCACCACCGCCGATCCGATAGACAGGCTGCGTTGGTGCAGGTCGGGGCGCGATAGACGCTGAATTCTGCTGTCGAATTGCGTCCAGGCGGCGCTCATTCTCAATGACGCCCTCAGATCGAGGCGCGACCTCCACGGCCCACGTCTTGGCCGCCTCGCCGTTGGCGCACGGCGCTGACTGGTATTCGGTCCCGGCCTTGGTGACGCATTTGTAAATCTGCTGGGCGACCGCAGGCGCGGCGAGTGCACACAGCAGCAATCCAGCTGCAATCCTTGTGAACATGGCATCCCCCTGATGCTTGAGCGCCAAGGAAATGGCTGGCGCTCACGGCGGCAGTATAAGCGCCACCAGCCCAAGACACGCCAGATGCCCAACTTAGTAGCCGTAGAAGGCCCACCGGCCACGCGGCACCGGCCAAGCCACCCGAGACATGCCCAATGCGACCGGAATCGCTGCCAGCGCCCACAGGTTGCCGTTGAACCAGCAGATCGCGGCGAAGGCCGAGACCAGTACCAACCAAGCCGAGCGTCCACGGAAGACTTGTGCTCCCAGATCGCGCAATGGCCCGGGCAGCGTCGCCCCCATTCTTTGCCAGTATTTCCTGTGCTACGGGATAGCCGAACCTGTTACTGATCTTCGGCAAAAGAGTATCCAGTGGCGACCACGATAGTAGGACTTCAGAGCATTTCTCGCCGCCACTGTCTGTTCCAAAGACAAGCCTGCCCTCGCAAGTTGAAGCGCGGGAACCTACTTGCCAGCTGCCTTTTTTCCCGATAGTGCAGTCAAAAATATCAGAACAAGCGCAATGCAAACTGCCACGTTGAACAAGAGAATGGGGCGTATGGCGAGATAGATTTCACCGACTCCGATGGAATAAGATCCATGAGTGGACTGCGACCCCAGCGCTCTGGCAATGATCTGAATCCACACAAGCGCAGCAATCTGAACGGCAGCTATTCCAATCGCGGATAACAGCCGTCTGGTAGGAGTTCTGCCGGTCATTGCGAAATACGTAAGCACCGCGAGAACAGCGTAGAAGGCAAGCAGCGTCCAGGTCATCATTCTATCCCCCGCAGCCGCAGCCTGTAGGCCGGTTGCCCAGCGTCTCATGCATCGCTTCGATTGCACCTGCGTCGATATCGGCTCGACTATCCGCATCCCAGTTGTGAGGTGGCTGTGTGCCCCCCCCCCTCGATAAAAAACCCCTTGTCGCGACTGCATGGGCTACGACCCGTGCATCCCTTCCATCGAGCAACCCGCTAGTGAATGTCGAGGCCTGATTCCTTGCGATCCACGGAGCCCTTGCGAGGCGAAGTCTCGACTTTGCCCTGGCTCGGATTTTTCGGGAGTGGCTCGTTTTTTGCGCAAATATCTCGCATATCTGGAAAGGATTTTTGACACCAAAGCACCCACTGAGATGCGTTATTCTTCCGCTCTATTGCTGTGCCGCCGTTATATACAAATACAAAACTCTGGCCAGTAGCCTCATTGAGTATTGCTGAAATTACATCGTGAACAGTCTCCGGGGTGTATTCGCGGCGACTTTCAAATCCAGAAGGATCTCTATTCGTCATTACGAGGCCTGGGGAGGCGAGCGGTCGATTATCTTCAAGATGCCCAACAAGATAAGGGATTGCACCTCCCCCCAGTAACTCGATCTGATCAACAGCGGCCTGGCGCTGCTTCTGCGTCCCTGCCAATCTTTTGACAAGGTCGGATACTATTGGATCTAGGTCTCGCCCAGAAAAATCCGTCGTGCAGGCCGAGAAAGAAATAAACAGGCCTATCGACATGGCAAGCAACTTAAGGATCGAACGCATGATATCAGCCTCCACAGTCGCAGTTGCATCCTAGGGCGTTCAGCACTCCCTGGCGATCGGCGGGCGTCACCTCGCCGAGGTGCTCTGCCATCACCGTGCCCTCCCAGCCCGGTTGGGGAGTGGTGTGACCTGGTCGATCTTCTATGTATCTATCTCCCAGTTTCATGATGTGACCAACTTCGTGGCTTGCGACCCATGTGTCTTCGCCAGTATACCAGTTTATCCTATTGGATCGCCCCTTGCCGGGCAATAGGTTAACTTCAGTCGCGCCAATCCCCCCTATTTTAGTTTTTACATCGAATCCTGGGGCTGACCAACTTCTTTCAACGCTGGAGAGGAGTGATGTAATGCGAGCACTATCTGAAGCCGCCTCCCCCTTGAACTTGAGCTTTACAGTGATCTTTGCTCCTTCCTTCGTGCATTTACATGAGGCCTTCAAACCGAGTTCGTCAATTCGATCCGTTGGCCGGGCGGCCGAATAGCCATAAGTGCTAATCCCCCCCATCAACCCAATCGGATCACTCTGCGAATACCGCCCCACAGCCGGGTCGTATTCCCGCTGGTAGTTATAGAACAGCCCACTTGCAGCCGTCGCCTGCTGGCCCGGGAAGCGCAGCGCCAGCTCGAACGCCACACCATCACTATCCGGGTCGGCACTCGGAATCTGGTTGCCAAATACCTCGCTCTTGTTGCTCCACTCCCAGATCGCCACATCGCGCACCGGATCGATCACCACGCGCGGTGTGCCCAGATGATCCGGTTGCACGTAGGCCAGCTCTGGCACGCCGGTAGCCGGCACATTGATCAGCGCCACCGGATAGTTGTCCAGCCAGATCGCCTGCTGCTGCGCCTGACCCGTGGCCGAGTAGTTGCCCAGCCACTGCCCCGCCTCGTCGTACAACGTGATCTGCGCAGCGCCACCGGCCGGGGTACGCAGTACGCGTTCACCGCGATGGTTGTAGGCGTAGCTTTCCAGTACAGCATCGCCCTGCTTCACCGCGTTCATGCGGTTGGCATCGTTGTAGGTGAAGGTCTTGCCGCCGATGCCGGTGGTGTTGCCCGCCGCGTCATGGCTGCGTACCTCGCCATCCACGGCCGTCAGCCGGTGGCTGGTTGCTGGATAGGTATAGCTGGCGATGCCTGCCGAGGTGGTCAGCGCGGTGCGATTGCCGGTGGCGTCGTAGGTATAGGTTTCAATCGGTGTACCGGTCGTACCGTCCTGGGTCTGGGTCAGGCGACCCAGCGTGTCGTAGGCGTACTGGGCCAGCACCGTCGAGCCTGCGCCGTTCTTCAATTCGGTGATTGAACCGACGGGATCGTAGCCATAGCCCAGCGACAGGCCGCCCGCGGCCGGGTCATGTACCGCCTGCGGGCGGTAATCCAGATCCAATGGGCGTTGTAGCTGGCGACCATTGCCATAGGTCCAGCCAGTCGCCGGGCCGAGGGCCGCATAGGTCACGTTGTTCACCACGATCTGGCGCGCCTGGCCGGGTCGGCTCAGGCCGATCTGGCTGATGCGCCCCTGGGTATCTCGCACGTAGTCGGCCACGCTACCGTCGGGGTAGGTCAGCGCCGTCAGGCGACCCGCCTTGCTGTAGGCATAGCGCAGGGTACTGGCCACCCCATTGAGCGTCTGCACCTTGCGGGTGACTTGGCCGAAGCGGTCGTGGCAGTACTGGGTGCTGCCATTGGCGTGCAGCACCTGCCCCAGGCGTCCCTTGGCAAAGCGCTCGTCGGCAGCACAGACCGCTGGTGCGACGTCGTAGTTGTAGCCCACGTCGAGATTGGGGTCCGGGTAGGCGACGCCGATCAGGCGGTTGAGTGCATCGTAGTGATAGGTGGCGGTGACGCTACGAGCATCGGTGGCCGTCTTGCGGTTGCCTGCCGCATCCACGGTAAAGCTGCTAGCGCCACTGTCTGGGCTGACCTGTCCAGTCAGATCGCCGAACCCGTTATAGGCGTACGTGGTATGCAGGCCCTTCGGGTCGGTGACCTGGGTGACCTGATCCAGCGCGTTGTACTGGCTGCGGATCTCCGCCGCCACGCCATCGACATCCTGCAATGTGCTGGCCAGGCGATTGAGCGGATCGTATCCGAGCTGGGTTCTCCGCCCGAGGGCATCGGTAACCTGGGTGGCGTTGCCATTGGCATCGTAGCCAATGTCGGTGGGGTCACCGCTGGAGGTGGCCAGTGTTGTCAGCTGGCCGAGCTGGTCGTAGATGCGCGAAAGTGTGTGTGTGAGTGCGCCGCTGGCATCCAGCGTGTCCTCTGTCACCCGATTGCCCGCATTGTCGAGGGTGTACTGCCGCGTGTTGCCGGCATTGTCGGCAATGCTTGTCAGCCGCTTGGCCGCATCATAGGTGAACACAACAAAGGCGCCGTCTGGCTGGGTCGCCTGCTTGACCAGGCCGTTGGGCCAATAGTCAAAGCGTGTGATCTGATCATCGGCCGGGCTCGAGTCATCAGGTCCACGAACGATGCGGGTGGAGAGCCAGCCACGTGGGTGATAACCGTAATCGGTGACTACGCCGTTGGCGTCTCGCATCGAGAGTACTCGGCCTGCACCGTCGTAGGCCAAGTACTCGGTGATGTGCCCCAGTGCATTGCTGACCTTCCACAGATCCCCCTTCCGGTGCGGGCAAGTGGTCGGGGTACCGGCACAGGCCGCGTCATCGGAGGCGTAATACTGATAGGTCGTAAGCTCCGCAACATCGCTGCGGGGACCTTTGATCGAAGTCAACAGGCCTACGAATGGGCAGTTCCCCGCGTTGACGTCGGCCTGCTCGCAGTAGGTCGTGGTGGTGGTCCGAGCCAAGCTGGAAGCCGGATCGTGCGACGTTGCGCCTACTGCTTGCCCGCGTGCGTTGTATGCCCAGGTCCAGCGTGAGACCGGTACGTCCGCTGCATCGTAGATGCGGCGCTCGATCGGTACCCGGAACTGGGGGTGCCAGTCAGTCTGTATGGTGCGCCTGTAGCCTTGGGTGTCGTTGGAGGCGCTGATCTGCTGGGTCAGCAGGCCCCGGGCATCATAGTCCTCGTCGGTAGTAACCCCGTTGAAGTCCGTGAGGACGTCGGGATAGCCATTTGCGTCGTAGCTGCGCTGGCTGATCTGCGAGCCGCCGCACTGACTGCATAGCTGGTCAATCGACGTTTGCTTGGCGCGACCCAGGGCAAGGGTATAGGCATAGGTGGTGGTGTTGCCCAGCGCATTGGTGACCTGTGATTGTTGTGAACCATAGGACACCGACACCCGATCAATCGGGCTGTCCAAGCCGCCATGCCAGCTTGCAACGGCGCGACCCTGGGTGTCGTACTCCCAATTCGCAAAGGCCTGGCCGGTTTCATCCACGATTCCTGTCAACAGCAGCGGGTCGTCGCTGTCGGTGTAGGCATAGCCGACGGTGGAGAACGTCGCGCTTGCTCCTTCCGTGGTGTCATACCGCACCCGGCTGAGGTTCTGCTGGGTGTAGACGTACTTGACGGTGCGCCCATCTGGGCGCGTCACCGTGCTGAGGCGACCGGAGGAATAACTCATGCTCAAGCGGCGCCCTCGCCTGTCGGTGACGTCCCTTAACGCCCCGCTCGAGGTGTAGCGCAAGCTCAACACATCGCCGTCAACGTAGCTTATCCGTACCAACTTGCCATCGAGGTTGAACTGGTAGCGGGTATCGTCGTCACCGGCGACCTCCCATCCGGTTTGCGTGCCATTCTGTTTGACCACCTTCAAGCGCTCACGCACGTCCGCGTCGGGTAGCCAGACATCCTGGTCTTGGCCGACAAAGCGATAGCTGTCGCCGCTGGGCAGGTTCAGCCGGCGCACCAGTACTGCCCCCTCGTCGGCAGTGGCCAGCGAAATCTGGAAGCTGTGACGCCAGCGCGGCCCCAGCTCGATGCCGGGATTGCTGTCGATGGACAGGCTGTTGTAATGACGTTGCAACGATAGGTGGCCAGACGCGTCCGACACATCTGTCTCGGTCTGAACCTTGATGCCCAGCAGCGCATTGATCGGATTACCCACCTGCGTGGCGCCGGTGGTCACGTCGCACTGGTTGTTCTTGCCAGGATCCCAAGGCGGCAGCACCACGCCGCCGCAGTACTCGTCGATGATCCGCGGGTTTTCGCAGTGGTAGGTCCCGAGACCAAACTGGGCGTTTGACGCATCATCCCGGCACGATTGTGACCCGGGGCTCGCGCCCGCCTCCTGGTACAGCTCCACACATTCGGGGGGAACTTCAGCCCATGCCGGTCCTGCGGCCAAGCAAGCGAAGACACCCATCCATGCAATTCGACCCATCCTGTGGTCTCCCGGCAATCCATTAAAGCGGCCGAACCCGCATCAACGCGGCATCCTTCCGGCGTCGGTCACCGCCACATCAGCAGCCAGTGAGTGCGGCCGAGTCTAATTTGCTCCGGGCGGTCATACGTTATGGTCATGTGAGGGTCATTCGGGTGATTACCCGTTTTCACGCCGCCCTTCGCCCCCTATAGTGCCAACCCTCACAAGGACGAGGCGGCACACATGCCCTACATCGGAATCGGACTCCACGTACTGGCCGCCATCTACTTCGCGGTACACGCCATCCGCTCGGGCCAGAGCCTCTACTGGCTCATCCTGCTCTTCTCGTTCCCGCTGCTCGGCAGCGTCGTCTACTTCCTGGCGATCTACTTCCCGGAAGTCCGCCATTCGCGCGGCGCCCGGCAGGTCGTCCGTTCCGCCAAGCAGCTCATGGACCCGGGCCAGGACCTGCGCAATGCCCGCGCCGAACTGGCGCGCACGCCCACCGTGCAGAACCGGGTTCGCCTTGGCATGACGCTGCTGGATGCCGGCCAGGCGGAGGAAGCCAGCACCCTGCTCGAGCAAGCGGCCAGCTCGCCGCTGGGCGACGATCCCTACATCCTGACCGGCCTTGCCCGTGCCCGCCTCGATTCCGGGCAACCCGCGCTTGCGGTGGAGACGCTGGACGGACTGTTCGCCCGCCATCTGGATGTACGCCGCAAGCCGGAACAGACGCTGCTTTACGCGCAGGCACTGGCTGCCGCCCAAGCACCCGGAGCCCGCGCCGCGTTCGAGCGGGCCGTGGAATGCGGAAACGATGCGGCCGCTCGCTGCCTGTACGCCGAGTGGCTGATGGCACAGCCGCAGCCCGACGACCGCGAGCAGGCCCGCAGCCTGTTCGCCAGCATCATCGATGATGCCCAGCACTGGTCGCGGCACGCGCGCAGCCACAATGCCGTGTGGTTGGAGCGAACCAAGGTTGCGTTGAAGGGCTACTGACGCCTGGCGGCCTTTGGCGATCCTGTCGCATCCGCCTCGCTCATAGCCTCGCCGGGCGGATGCCGACACTCGTAAGGTGTGCACCGCCGACACCGACAACAACCTTGCAGCACAAGGCTCCAGCCCCGTTGCGCCATATGCAACGATTCTGAAAATGTTGAATGTGGTGACGGCATCGGCCTTACTGCATTGGCATCGCGCACAGCCGGGCGTATTCCTCTCCGTGCCACCGGAAACAGGTGGCCGGGATTCGAAACCCCGGTAGTTCGCTGAAGTAAACGCTTGCCAGCCGGCATCACCCTGTGTGGTGCCGGCTGGCAATCCGTCGGCCGGCTATGGCGGGCGGTGCGTGGAGGCCTTGTGCCTGCCGGTTTAGCGAACACCGGGTTTCGAACCTCGCACCGTCCGCCACCTTTATCGGTGGCGGCTTCTGCATGCACGCAAGGAGCCCAGCCATGACCCAGCCCCACTCCCCTGCCCCGCACCCGATTCGCGACACGCCTGCGAATGGCCCTGCGCTGGACCCGAACACCCTCATCGCCCTGCTGCACAGCATCGGCTCGGGCGCCGCCTCCGATGGCCAGCCGTGGCCGGAACGCCATCAGATGCCCGGCCGACGCATCGCCCTGGCAGATACCGATTGCTCTCTGGCAGGCCTTCGGGTGGTGCTGGAGATCCTGCTGGCCGCGCAGCGCGCCCGCGAGAACGGCGAGCTGGAGCAGTATGTCGGCCCTCGCGTCATGGAGGGCCTGATCATGGCCGGACTCGGCCTCGCCGCACACGCCAGTACGCGCCTGCATCCGGAGGGGTGAGTGGCGTGGTGGCGCTGGGCGGCCACCGCGCTCTGTCTTGTGGTGGTGGTTGCGGCACAGGCGCAGTGGCCGGCGACGCTAGTGCCCTCGCCTGTCGCGTTCCAAAACATCAACGACGATCGATTCTCACAACTGCGCCGCCAGGCGATGCAGTTCGTGGACTCTCGGCCACGACAGGGCTTCCAGTTCGTCGAGCGGCGCCGAGATGCCGAGTTCCAGGTTCATTGCCGGGGCATACGCGCGCTGTGGCTGGAGGGGCGCTCGCACCATCTGCTGTTGCAGGTCTCACTGGACGCGGAGCAGCGGGCGCCCGCCGTTGTGCAGCTTGGTACGTTGCTTCAATGGCAGCTGGAGCCGGTGGGCTATCTGGAGCAGGTGCTGGCTGACGTGCCGGAACCTGTTCTGTCGGATCGGGTGCTGCAGATGTTCGGGGGCGAGGTGCCTGAGGGCGCGCGATGTGGCCCGCACTAGTCACCTGCGCGACAGGCATTGGCCCAGTGATCATGCAGGTCACCTCCCGGCATCGATCCAGCCCGCATCGCGCGCACGCGCGAGATCTTCTGGCGTATCGATATCCAGGCCGAGTTCCGGTGCCTGTAGGACATGCACTGTATCGACAGGAAGTTGCCGCAGGCGCGCTCCGAAGCCGCGGTCACCGGATGCACCGACAGGGGTGAACCAGGCGCGCGGCACGACTGCGGGAACGCCAAGCGCATTTCCGTGGCGGGTGCCCGCGCACGTTGACGCTGCGGCGCGGGCACCGGAAAGCAGCGCCTGCAGATGGGAGCGCTCGATTGCGGGCTGGTCGCATGCCACGATCATCACCGCGGTCACCGTGGGCAGCAGGTGTGCGCCGGCAACCTGCAGACTGCTCGCCAGGCCACGCTCCCAGTGGTGATTGGTTACCGGAGTGGCATCCAGCCCGGCAACGCTGGATGTCACGGCCTGTGCGTTCGCGCCCACCACGACCAGGACTTGCGCTGGCGCGAGCTCCAGCGCTAGCCGCACTACGCGGTGTACCAGGGTCTCGCCCTGCCGGGTCAGAAGCTGCTTGGGCTGGCCAAGTCGGGTGCTCCCGCCGGCAGCAAGCACGACGATCGCATGCGCGTCAGTCACCTGCCGTGCGCGCCTCGCCATTGCTGCAGCTGCGCGGCGATGCTGAGCGAAATCGCCTCTGGCCCTCGGCCGCCGATGTTCAGGCCGACCGGTGATCGAAGTCTCGGGGAAAGGCGGTGGCGCTGATCCGGTGTCAGCAGCTTGAACAGGTCCTCGCGCCTTCGCCGCGGACCCAGCAGTCCAATGAACGCGACGTTGGTATCAGCCAGGGCCACCAGCGCCTCCCGGTCCAGTTCGAAATCGTGATGCATCACCAGTACCGCGTCGCACTGGTCGCCATGAAGGGCCTCGGCCGGGCTGGTCTGAAGATGCGTATCCGCGCACTGCCCGGCTGGGGCCCAGCGCGCTCGCCGTTCGGCCACGCTGACCCGCCACCCCAGGCCGCGCAGCAGCGGAACCAGGAAGGGCGTTTCGGGACCGCCCCCCAACACCAGGGCCCGCGGAAGCCGGGGCAACGGCAAACGCCACGCGCCCTCGCCAAAGGGCTGTGTACCCTCCATCGGATGCAGCGGCCACGCCTGCTCGCGATGGCCGGCACGGAAAACGACCTGCCCCGACGTGCGAAGGTCGCGCTGGAGTGACACGCCCTCGCGCAACCAAGCCTCGATAACGTCGTCGATGCCGGCCATGGCACGCAACGGCAGCAGCGCAACCCGAAGCCGGCCGCGGCAGCCGAGCGCGGACCCGCTCAACAGGTCGTCGTCACTGCGGGTGTCGATCTCGATCCAGTCGACCCGCCCTGCCGCGCTCACCTGCTCCGCGCGTCGCGCGAGCTCGGGCTCCAGGCATCCGCCGCTCAGCCAGCCGACCTGGCTGCCGTTGCAGAACAGCACCATGTCGCCGGCACCGGCGTAGGTGGAGCCATCGGTTTCCAGCACCAGCGCGAGCACGGCGTGCTCCCCCGCGCGCACGCGCGTCAAGGCCGTCTCGAGTACGCCGCGCGGGCTGCCTTCGGCGAGGAAGCCCGGCGCTGCGGACAGGTCCTCGGCAAGATCGCCGGGCTCCCCTCCGCCTGCGGCGGAGACCTCCAGAGTGGGCGAGGCTACGGGTCGGTCCATGCGCAACGTCAGCCTATGTCGGGCAAGCCGGGCAACAGCTTGTCCAGGGTGATGGGATAGCTGCGCACGCGCACGCCGGTTGCGTTGTAGATCGCATTGGCGATCGCGGCGCCAACCCCGCAGATGCCCAGTTCACCCACACCCTTGGCCTTCATCGGCGAGATCACCGGATCCAGCGTGTCGAGGAAGACCACTTCCTGGTACGGAATGTCGGCGTGCACGGGAACCTCGTAGCCGGCCAGGTCGTGGTTGATGAACAAACCAAGCCGTTTGTCGACCACCAGCTCCTCCATCAGGGTCGCGCCCGCACCCATCACCATCCCGCCGATGACCTGGCTGCGTGCTGACAGCGGATTGAGGATCCGGCCGCCATCGCATACGGCAAGCATGCGGCGAATGCGCGTCTCTCCAGTGTAGGCATGCACGGCGACCTCGCAGAAATGCCCTGCATACGTGCCGACGTCGTAGCCTTGTTTGAAGTCGCCGAAGGCAATGCCGTCCTCCGCCGACAGGGTTCCCGCCTCCGCCAGCGTGATGGTCCGCCCATCCGCCTGGATGCGGCCATTGGCGAAGTTTGCGGTGTCGCCGTCGAAGCCGAGTTTCTCGCCCACCTTGCGGCGCAGGCTGACGCACGCCGCGTACACGCCCGCGGTGGAGCTTGCCGCGCCCCACTGGCCGCCGGAACCGGCGGAGGCGGGATGACGGGAGTCACCGAGGGTGACCTGGACCTGGTCCAGCGGCACGCCCATGGTCTCGGCTGCCGTCTGCGCGATGATCGTGTAGGAGCCGGTGCCGATGTCGGTCATGTCGGTCTCGACAATCACCCCGCCCTGGCCGTCAAGCCGGACCCGCGCCGCCGACTTCATTGTCGGTGCGCCGCGATAGCCCGCGGACACGCCCATGCCGACCAGCCAGTGCCCTTCCCTGACCTGCGCCGGCCTGGCGTTGCGCTTGTTCCAGTTGAAGCGCTCCGCGCCTTCGCGCAGGCAGCGCACCAGGTTGCGGTCGGAGAACTTCTTGGACGGATCGCCGGGCACGACCTCGGGCTCGTTGAGGATGCGGAACGCGATCGGATCGAGGCCCAGCTTCTCGGCCATTTCGTCCATCGCCACTTCCAGCGCCATGTGGCCCGGTGCTTCACCCGGTGCGCGCATCGCATTGCCTTCGGGCATGTCGAGCGTGGCGATGTAGTTGGCCACCAGGCGGTTGGCGCCCGCATAGAGCTTGGGCGTCTGCAGGGTACCGTTTTCGCCATCCTCGCCGTTGATGTTGCCCGACCAGTTCTCATGGGCGATGGCGGAGATCCGGCCATCCTTTCCGCAGCCGATCCGCACGCGCTGGAGGGTGGCGTGCCGGTGCGTGGTGTTGTTGGGCATCAACGGGCGTTGCAGCGCGATCTTCACCGGTCGCCCGACCTGCTTGGCCGCCAATGCGGCCAGCACCGCGTCGGCACGGATGAACAGCTTGCCGCCGAAGCCGCCGCCGATATAGGGCGAGTCCACGCGCACCTTGGCAGGGTCGATGCCGAGGATCGCCGCCATGCCCTGCCTGGCCCAGTCGATCATCTGGTTCGCCGTCCACAGCGTGAGCGTGTCACCCTCCCAGGCGGCGATGGTGGCGTGCGGCTCCATCATCGAATGACTTTCGTCGGAGGTGTGATAAGTCTCGTCGAGCTTGACCGCGGCGCTCGCGTAGGCGGTGTCGAAATCGCCCAGCGCCTGCCGGTCGGGCTTGCCGTCACGCCCCTTTGCCAGCGGCGCGGTCGGTGCCAGGGCCGGGAAATCGAAGCGGCCCTTGCTGCGCTCGTAGCGGGTGCGGATCAGCGCCGCGGCGGCGCGGGCTTGCTCGAAGGTCTCTGCCACCACGCAGGCGATGGCCTGGTGGTAGTGGGCCACTTCGGGTCCACCGAACAGCGGCGCATTGTTCCAGTTCGATTTGCCGACCGGCTTGGTCTCCGGTGCGGTGATGACCGCCAGTACGCCGGGCGCGGCACGCGCGCGGGAGGCATCCATCGAAATGATGCGCCCTTTGCCGATGCCCGCACCGACGATGTAGCCGTAGGCCTGGTTCGGCGCCACGTCGTGGCGCTCGTAGGCATAGGGGGCGGTGCCGGTGGTCTTGCGCGGACCGTCGATGCGCGGCGTCGGTTTGCCGACGACCTTGGCCTTGTCGAACAGGTTGTCGCCGGCGGGGGCGTTGAATTCAAGGGGCATCAGCGCTCTCCTTCCACCAGCACGGCTGCGAGGGTGCGCTCGGCGAGAGCGATCTTGAACGCATTCTCCCGCGTCGGACGGGCGCCGGCGAACACCTGCCGGGCCGCGGCCTTTACGCCGTCGCGCAGCAGCGGTTCGGCTGCCTCGACGCGCCACGGCTTCGGCGCAACTCCACCGAAGGCGAACCGCGCCGAACCGTCTCGCTGCACGACCGCGGCGACCGACACCAGTGCGAACGCATAGGACGCGCGGTCACGTACCTTGTGGTACACGTGCCGACCGCCCAGCGGCTCCGGCAGCGTGACGTGGGTGATCAGCTCACCGCGCTGCAGCACGTTGTCCTGCTGCGGCCTGTCGCCGGGGGAACGATGGAAATCGGCAATCGGGATGCTGCGCGTACTGCCGTCACCCGTGACGGTCTGGATCGAGGCGTCCAGCACCCGCAGGGCCACCGCCATGTCGCCCGGATAGGTCGCGATGCAGCTGTCCGAGGTGCCGATCACGCCCATCTGACGGGAAAACCCCTCGAGTGCGCCGCACCCTGATCCGGGCAGGCGCTTGTTGCAGGGCAGATGGGGATCGTAGAAATACGGGCAGCGCGTGCGCTGCAGCAGGTTGCCGCCGGTGGTGGCTTTGTTGCGCAGCTGCCCGGAGGCGCCTGCCACGATCGCGCGGGTCAGCACCGCGTAGTCGCGGCGCACGCGCTCATGCGAGGCCAGCGCGGTATTGGTGACCAGCGTGCCGATGCGCAGGCCGCCCTCGTCGGTGGGTTCGATCCTGTCCAGGCCGATGTCCTGCACATCGACCAGGTGCGCTGGCGTCTCGACCTCCAGCTTCATCAGGTCGAGCAGGTTGGTCCCTCCGGCCAGGAACTTCGCGCCCTCGATACCGGCGACGGCCTTGGCGGCCTCGGCCGGGGATTTCGCGCGTTCGTAACTGAAGGCCCTCATGCGCGCCTCCCTGCAGGGGTCACGCCTGCAACCTCTTCCATCGCCTCGGCAATATTGGAATAGGCTCCGCAGCGGCAGAGGTTGCCGCTCATGCGTTCGCGCATCTCCATGTTGGTGGCCCGGGGCCGTGCGCTGACGTCTGCCTGCACATGACTGGGGACACCCCGCTTGATCTCGTCCAGTACCGCCACCGCCGAGCAGATCTGCCCCGGCGTGCAGTACCCGCACTGGTAGCCGTCATGCTTGATGAAGGCGGCCTGCAGCGGATGCAGGTCATCGGGGGTTCCGAGGCCTTCGATGGTGGTGATGGCATCGCCCTGGTGCTGCACCGCCAGGCTGAGGCAGGCATTGATGCGCTCACCGTTGACCAGCACGGTACAGGCACCGCATTGACCGTGATCGCAGCCCTTCTTGGTCCCGGTCAGCTTCAGGTGTTCGCGCAGGGCATCGAGCAGCGTAGTCCGCGTGTCGAGCTCAAGCTCCCGCCGCTTGCCGTTGACGGTCAACGCCACCGTGCTGATGACCGGCGGCCTGGGCGGCGGGGGCGTCGCCAGTTCGGCGGCGAGCGATGACGCCCCCGGTGCGGCGGACATTGCCACGGTCGTGACGCCGCCGGCGATCACCTGGCGACGCGTCAACTTCATTCCTTCATCACAACTTGGCACAGTGACCTCCTGGCGTTCGGGAAAATCCCGTGGCTGGATGGACGCGCTCACACTACCCAAGGGGCACTATGCCCATCTGCGGGGTACAGGCCTGTGAAGTCGGCGACATGTACGATCCGACCAATGCAGGCAACCGCGACTTTTACTCTTCAGCGCGGCACTCTTGAACCATGCGTATGCTTCACTGGATGGCTCACAGTTCTGTTTATCCCTCACGGCGCTGGCTTCGAGGGTTCGGGCTCGTGGATAGAGCCCTCCAACAATGCCACGTAGGTATCCAGCCTGGTGCGAAGGCCGATCAGCATCCAGCCCAGCAGGTACAGCAGCACCATGGCGAAGATAAGCAGTGCGCCTAGCAATCCAACATCGAAAGCGCCCGCCCAGTCGCCCCATTTCCATCCGCGGAACTGCAGGTAGAGGGCAATCAACAGCGGGAATGGTCCAAGCCGCTGCAGCCCGCCATACATCATGCCCATGCGCTCAATCATGTTTGTGCGCAGGTGACTGACGTACTTGAGGCGCCGCTCGCGCTGGACGCGCGGGAATCCGCGAAGCTCGGTCACCACCGCTTGCCAGTGCGCGAAATCGCCATCCATCTCCCGCGCGTGCGAGAGCCGAGGCTGACTGAACTGGCGAATGCCCCTGCGGGCGGCCAGGACGCCCCCGACAATGAACCCTCCAATTTCGATTGCCAGGCAGGCAACAACCACCTGGAGCACTACGCCAACAGGCAGCCATCGATCCGGAAGCTGGCCTGTGAGAATGCCGACGATCGCCGCACCCATGCCGATGCGGAACGCCCACGTCTCCACCCTGCCCGCCTTCGGGTAGATGCTGTGCTCAACCAGCCCCTGCACCCGCTGATAGAGCCAGTGGAATGTCAGTTCCTGCGAATCCGTCGTTGCCGGCGGATCGACGCCGCCCCTTGCCTGCATGTCCATTGCGCCCCTGCCCCGGCCGGCGCAGATGCCGGCCGCCCCATCGTACCTGAGCGCGCTTCGGAAGGCGCCTCAGCGGGAATCACATACCCAGTTCCGACAACCCCGGATGATCGTCCGGGCGACGCCCCAACGGCCAATGGAACTTGCGGTCGCTTTCCTTGATCGGCAGGTCGTTGATGCAGGAGAAGCGGCGCTGCATCAGGCCATCCTCTCCGAATTCCCAGTTTTCGTTGCCATAGGAACGGAACCAGTTGCCGGAGTCGTCGTGCCATTCGTACGCGTAGCGGACCGCAATGCGGTTTTCGGTAAAGGCCCAGAGCTCCTTGATCAGGCGGTACTCAAGTTCCTTGTTCCATTTGCGTGCCAGGAACTGCCGGGCTTCCTCCCGGCCATTGGTGAATTCGGCACGGTTACGCCACTGGGTGTCGAGCGAATAGGCAAGCGACACCTTGTCGGCATCGCGGGAATTCCAGCCATCCTCGGCAAGACGCACCTTCTGCATGGCCGATTCAAGGGTGAACGGAGGAAGCGGCGGACGGGGCTGTTCTGCGGACACGGGGAGACCTCCAATAGAAATGGATATACGGGTTGCTTCAAAGGATCTGGCGTACCCAGGCGCTAACGCTTGGCCTGTTCCAACAACAGCTTTGCAACGTCCTTCGCGGTGTCTGCGGCGCCGTAATCACCCATCACGCGCGACAGGGTGATGGCGCCTTCCATCAGGATCAGCAGCTGACGGGCCAGGTCCGCCGGCTGCTCCACATCCAGTTGTTCGGTAAGTTCCCGCGTGTAATCGAGCAGCTTCTGCTTGTGATTCCGCGCGATTTCCCGGATCGGATCGGCAGGGTCGCCGACCTCCCCTGCGGTATTGATGAACGCACACCCGCGATAGCCCTCGGACTGGAACCAGTTCTTGAGCACGGTGAACATGCCGAGGATGCGTGCTTCCGGGGTATCCGCCTTCTCACACTCCTGCCGGAACCAGGCGAGCCAGCGCACGTCGCGCGCCTTCAATGCAGCGGCGGCCACGTCGTCCTTGTTCTCGAAGTGGCGGTAGATGCTCTTCCGCGCCACGCCCGAGGTCTTCACCAGAAGGTCCATGCCGGTGGCGTGGATCCCGTTCTGGTAGATCAGCGCCTCGGCCGTGGCCAGGATCTTCTGTTGGGTGTCGGTGGTGAGCTTGCTCATGGCTGCAAGGTAGAACGGGCGTTCTACCTTGTCAACAGGCGATCGCGATCGATTCGTACGCGCACATCCGTGCAAGACGATCTATCAAGAAATCCGGACACTTCATCACCCGGACGCCTGATTGCAGGCGCAAAGTACGTCTCACCACCCACCCATGAGAGTTTCCGCATGAACACCTTCGCCCGTACCCTGGCCGTTGCCGCCCTCGCCCTCTCGGTCCAGGCCGGCCTGTCCGCGCAGGCCGCCGAACCAGCCAAGCCGGCTCCGGTCACCGCCATCGCGCGCACTGCCAGCTACATCACCACCGCCGACGGCGTGCAGCTGTACTACAAGGACTGGGGCCCGAAGGACGGCCCGGTCGTGACCTTCAGCCATGGCTGGCCGTTGAATTCGGACAGCTGGGAGTCGCAGATGATCTTCCTGGCCAACCATGGCTACCGCGTCATCGCGCATGACCGTCGCGGCCACGGGCGCTCCAGCCAGCCGTGGGACGGCAACGACATGGATCACTACGCCGATGACCTGGCCACGGTGATCAACACACTGGACCTGCACGATGTGACCCTGGTGGGCTTCTCCACCGGTGGTGGCGAAGTGGCGCGCTACATCGGCCGGCATGGCACCGGCCGGGTCAAGAAGGCCGTGCTGATCAGCTCGGTGCCGCCGTTCATGCTGAAGACCGCCGACAACCCCAACGGCCTGCCGATCGAAGTGTTCGATGGCATCCGCAAGGCACAGATGGATAACCGCGCGCAGCTGTACCGGGACATTCCGTCGGGCCCGTTCTATGGCTTCAACCGCCCCGGTGCGAAGGTGTCGCAGGGGCTGATCGATGCGTGGTGGGCGCAGGGCATGCAGGGCGGCCACAAGAACACCTACGATTCGATCGCCGCGTTCTCGGCCACCGATTTCCGCGCCGACCTGAAGAAGTTCGATGTCCCCACCCTGGTGATCCACGGTGACGACGACCAGATCGTGCCGATCGATATCTCTGGCCGCCAGTCAGCGAAACTGATCAAGGGCGCCAGGCTGATTGTCTACCCGGGTGCGCCGCATGGCCTGACCGACACCCACAAGGACAAGGTCAACCAGGACCTGCTGACGTTCCTGCAGGAAAAGTGAGTGGCCAGGGCTCCGGCGCGGTGCCGGAGCCCTTCTGTTGCCTGGCGCCCACCTTCATGGACGCGCCGCGGTCGGCATCTGGAATGTGAACACGGTGCCGTCGCTCTCACTCGACTGCACGTCCAGTGTGCCGCCGTGGGACTTGGCAATTTCCGATGCAATGTAGATGCCCAGGCCAAGCCCTGGCTTGGGCAGCTCGCCCTGCTCACGCGAAAACGGGCTGAAAATCGTCCCCAGCCGCTCAGGCGCAATGCAGCCGGCGTTATGCACATCCAGCGTGAGGCGATGGGATGCGGCATGAACCCTCAGCGTGACTGGGGCGGAGCGCTCGCCGTGCTGGGCTGCGTTGGTCAGCAGGTTGGCCAGCAGCTGCGACAGCCTGCCGGTGTCGCAGACCACGCCACCTTCGATCCGCATCTGGACGTTGATGTCCTGCCGACCGGTAGCGATCGCCACTTCTTCTGCAACCTGTTCAAGCGCCGCCTGCAAGGTGTGGCTTTCCTGGAGCGAGACCGGAATGCCTCCTCCCAGCCGCCCCCTGGCGAAATCAAGCACATCACCGATGAGGCCATCCATCCGGGTGACGCCGGCGGCGATGTGCGCGAGCATCCGCTGCTGGCGCTCGGAAGTTGCCTCAAGTTCCAGTGAATCGGCGGCCACGCTGATGGCCTGCAGCGGGCTGCGGAGGTCATGGCCCAGCACCGCGATGAACTGATCGCGCAGATCGGAAACACGCTGTGCCGTTGAAAGGGCTGTCTCTGCCTCCAGCAGCTGATCCTCTTTGTCGAGGTAGTTGCCAACGAGGTCGGCAAGCAGCTCCATGGATCGTTGGACATGCGCCTCATCGAAGTTGCCCGGCGACGAATCAATGGCACACAGGGTGCCGAAGAAACTGCCATCCGGCCGATGGATCGGCACGGAGGCGTAACTCTCCAGCCCATAGATCCTGGGCGTATGGTGTTTGGAATACAGCGGATGTGCACTGGCGTGCGCGAACACCACGGAGGTCGATGACTGCCTGATCTCGTCACAGAGGGTGGTTTCGAGGACCAGCTGCCCGCCCGGAACGAGCCCGAACCCCAGGGTGTCCAGGGTGGCGCAGGCGGTCCACGTGGTTTCTGTCACCCGGGCAATCGCGGTGAATCTTGAGCCTGTGATATGGGCGACGGTTTCAAGGATGCGCGGCACTGCTTCAATACGGCCGATCTCAGCGATGTCATTCAGCAGGTGGGGATCGGTCAGTGTGTGCATGTAGTGGCAGTCGGGCGCAGTGGTGCATCATCCCATGAATCCAGCCATGAACACTCAGTCCGCCCCGCCCCGTGCGTTGCGCCGCAGCGATTGCGGCGGCTGGCCGAAGGCGCGCAGGAAGGCACGTCGCATGCGTTCGGTATCACCGAAGCCCGTTTCAGTCGCCACTTCATCCATCGTGTAGCGGCTCTGCTCGATCAACACGCGAGCGGCCTCCACCCGCAGGCCCTCCACTGCCTTGGCGGGGGATTGTCCGGTTTCCTCGCGGAACGCGCGACTGAACTGGCGGGTGCTCAGATGCGCGGCCTGCGCCAGTTCTTCAACCGACAAGGTGGCGCGCAGATTGCGGCGTGCAAAGGTCAGCGCGTTCTGGATGCGATCAGACCGGGCATCCAGCTCGAGCAGCACCGAATGCTGGGACTGCCCGCCTCCGCGCCGATGGTAGATCACCAGCTTCCGGGCCACCGCCCTGCACAGATCCGCACCGAAGTCCTGCTCGATCATGCCAAGCGCCAGGTCCAGCCCCGCGCTCATGCCGGCGGAGGTCCAGATCGGGCCATCGGTGATGAAGATGCGGTCTTCCTCCACCTGCGCGGCGGGAAAGCGCTGCCTGAGCGCACGTGCGTGGAACCAGTGCGTAGTGGCGCGGCGCCCGTCCAGCAACCCCGCTTCGCCGAGAAGGAACGCGCCGGTGCACACCGACGCGGTCCTGCGCGTGCGTGCGGCCGCATGACGGATCGGATCGATCAGCGCGCCGCTGGACGGGGCTGGCTCCAGCAGGCCGGCCACGATCATGGTATCCAGCGGCTGCTGCGCAAGCGGCGCTGTCTGCATGGCCATGCCAAGCGAGCTGGGCACCAGCCCGCCCTGTTCGGACAGCATGTGCAGATCGTAAAGGCGCTCGCCTTCGGTGGCATTGGCCAGTTCGAAGGCGGACGCCGCGGCGATCGCCATGGTCTGGAATCCGGCGGGCAGGACAAATCCAACACTGGGCATGACGGTTTTTCAGGGGTGGCCGTAAACGAGGTATATACGACATTTACGACACTTACAAGCCGACCTAGATTTCCCCTGACCCCGGCGACGTTCGCCGGTTCGGACTGACCTCTGTGAACGACCCTACCCATCACGGCACCGCACTCATCACTGGCGCATCGTCCGGCATCGGGGCGATCTATGCTGATCGCCTGGCCCACGCCGGCCATGACCTGATCCTGGTCGCGCGACGCGCCGACCGCCTGCGCCAACTGGCCGAAGCGCTGGCCCGCAGCACCGGCCGCACGGTGGACATCGTCGCCGCGGATCTGACCACCTCCGACGGGCGTGCCGAAGTTGAAAAGGTCATTCAAGGCCGAGCGGATATCCAGGTGCTGGTCAACAATGCCGGTATCGGCGCTACGGCGCCCCTGCTGCAGTCGGACATCGGCGAGATGGAGCGCATGATCACGCTCAACGTGAACGCCGCGATGCGCCTGGTCTATGCTGCAGCGCCGGTGTTTGTGGCACGTGGCCGGGGCACGATCATCAACATCGCCTCCATCGTCGCGCTGGCACCGGAGCTGCTCAACGGGGTCTACGCGGGAAGCAAGGCGTTCGTGCTGGCGTTCTCGCAGTCGCTCCACCATGAGCTGGCCGACAAGGGCGTGCGTGTCCAGGTCGTCCTGCCGGGCGCCACCGCAACCGACTTCTGGCACCTTTCCGGCCTGCCGGTGGAGCACCTGCCACAGGGCATCGTGATGAGCGCCGAAGACATGGTGGACGCGTCCCTGGCCGGGCTGGCGCAGGGTGAACTTGTGACCATTCCCGCGCTTCCGGACATCGCTGAGTGGGACGCCTTCGAGCAGGCACGCAAGGCAATGGCACCGGGCCTTTCGCGTGCGCAGCCGGCGCCGCGCTATGTGAGCGGCGCCTGATCGGCGAACGGCTTGCAGATGCCCGGCGTGGTGGAGTGCGATAGCCGGGGATGACGTCGCTACAGCGCCAGTTCCCTGGCAAGGAACGGCGCCGTCCTGCTGCCCTTGGCGCGGGCCACCTGGCGTGGCGTACCCTTCGCCACGATGGTTCCACCTGCGCCGCCTGCGCCCGGGCCGACGTCAATCACCCAGTCGGCCTGTGCGACAGACCGCATGTCGTGCTCGATCATCACCACGGTGTTTCCCGCGTCCACCAGCCGCTGCAACTGCACCAGCAGCCTGTCTGCGTCCAACGCATGCAGGCCGGTGGTGGGTTCGTCCAGCACATAGAGCGTGCGGCCGCGTTGGCTGCGCTGCAGCTCGGTCGCCAGCTTGATGCGCTGCGCCTCGCCCCCTGAAAGCTCCGTGGCCGGCTGACCGAGCCTGAGATAGCCCAGGCCGATCTCCTGCAGCAGCTGCAGCGGCCGCGCGATGGCTTCCTCACCGGCGAAGAATGCCTGTGCCTGGTCGACCGTCATCTGCAGGACTTCGGCAATGTTGCGGCCGTTCCACAACACCTTCAGCGTGGCCTCGTTGTAGCGGGCGCCATGGCAGGCGGGGCATGGCGCATAGACACTGGGCATGAACAGCAGTTCCACGCTGACGAAACCCTCGCCTTCGCAGGTCTCGCACCGGCCCTTGGCCACGTTGAACGAAAAGCGGCCGGCGTCAAAGCGGCGGCGTCGCGCGTCGGGGGTCGCGGCGAACAGCTTGCGCACGTGATCGAACAGGCCGGTATAGGTGGCCAGGTTGGAGCGTGGCGTGCGGCCGATCGGTTTCTGGTCCACCTGCACCACGCGCTGGATGGCGTCCACGGCTCCGGCAAGCTGGCCCCGCGTCGCTTCGATCACGGTTGGCCCGTCCTCGGGCGTGCTGTCGGCGCTGTCGTCCACGGGCTCGTGCCCCAGGTGCAGCAGCATCAGCTCGGGCAGCGCCTGCGCCATCAGGCTGGACTTGCCCGATCCGGAAATGCCGGTCACTGCGGTCAGCACTCCCAGCGGCAGCTGCGCGTCCACGCCCTGCAGGTTGTGGCGGTGGATGCCCTTCAGCTCCAGCCAGCGGTCGGCGCTGCGTTGCCGGCTGGCAGGCGCAGGCACCTGGTCGAACAGGTACCGCGCGGTGCGCGAGTCCTCGATGCGGCGCAGGCCGTCGGGCTCGCCACTGTAGAGAACGCGCCCGCCGTGCTCGCCCGCTTGCGGTCCCACGTCCACCAGCCACTGTGCACGTCGCATCAGGTCCAGATCGTGTTCAACGACGAACACCGAGTTGCCGCCATCGCGCAGCCGGTCCAGCGCGTCGTACAGCGCCTGGCTGTCGGCCGGATGCAGGCCGGCCGACGGCTCATCGAGCACGTACAGCACACCAAACAGCAACGAGCTGAGCTGTGTGGCCAGCCGCAGGCGCTGCAGTTCGCCGGCCGACAGGGTGGGCGTGGCACGATCCAGCGAGAGATACCCCAGGCCCAGCTCGCGCAGCTGCCGTACCCGCGCCATGACCCCACCCGCCAGTCGCTGCGCGGCCAGGCGTTTTTCCTCCGACAGGGCCGAGGTCAGCCGCACATCGGGCGCGCCCTCGTGGGTCGCACGGCCAGTGGCTGCCCGCTTGGCGCGATCGCGGGGCGTCGCACTCCTGCGGGTGCGTGCGCCGTGGCTGTGTGCACTGAAGTCACCCTGCGCGATGGGCTCGAGCAGCCCGGCCAGTTGATCCAGCGGCAGCCGCATGAACTCACCGATGTCCACACCGGCAAAGGTGACCGAAAGTGCTTCGGGCGTCAGTCGCTTGCCCTTGCAGGCGGGGCACAGCTTGCCTTCCATGTAGCGCGAGACACGCTTGCGCATCAGCGCGCTCTGGGTGTTGGCGAAGGTGTGCAGCACGTAGCGGCGGGCGCCGGTGTAGGTGCCCATGTAACTGGGCTCCAGCTTGCGCTTGAGTGCGGCACGCGTCTCGGCAGGCGTGAAGCCGGCATAGACGGGCACGGTCGGCGTGTCCTCGGTGAACAGGATCCACTCCCGGTCCTTCTTCGGCAGCTTCTTCCACGGCACGTCGATGTCGTAGCCCAGGGTGACCAGGATGTCGCGCAGGTTCTGGCCATGCCAGGCCGGCGGCCAGGAGGCGATGGCGCGCTCGCGGATGCTCAGCGACGGGTCCGGCACCATCAGCGCTTCGGTCACTTCGTAGACGTGGCCCAGCCCATGGCAGGTGCTGCAGGCCCCCTGCGGCGTATTGGGCGAGAAGTCCTCGGCGTACAGCATGGGCTGGTGGGCCGGGTACGCGCCTGCACGCGAATACATCATGCGTACCAGGCTGGACAGCGTGGTCACGCTGCCCACCGATGAACGTGCGTTGCTGGCACCGCGCTGCTGCTGCAGGGCCACCGCCGGCGGCAGGCCGTCGATGGCATCCACGTCGGGCACGCCCGCCTGGTCGATCAGGCGGCGCGCATACGGTGCGACAGATTCAAAGTAGCGCCGCTGGGCCTCGGCGAAGACCGTGCCGAACGCCAGCGAGGATTTGCCCGAACCCGATACCCCGGAGAACACCACCAGCGCATTGCGCGGAATGGAGACGTCGACGTTCTTCAGGTTGTGCTCGCGTGCGCCGCGGACCTCGATGCAGCCGCTGGCTGCGGCAGCGCATGACGACTCGCCAAAGGGGGTGTTGGACATCTTCGCGATCCTGCTGCCAATGAGTGGAATACATGCATGCGCACACGGGCGGCTATTGTCGCTGCTGCAGGGTGAATGGAGTGAGGGGATGTTGATTGCGTGCAGCGTCGGAACACCAGGTGGCCGACGCCAACCGCGCTATACGGCTGATTGTTAACCTGCATTGGCTGAAGGCTTGACGCCACGTTGCCGCACCCTTGATGCAGCCGCTCACAGTGCGGCTCCTATGCTGGGCCCGCCACTACGGCAGTGGGACCCAACCTGGAGATTCACCATGCAACGCGATCAGAAAGACCTGCCCCACCCGGACCCGGAAGCACAGCGCACCGACCCGGTCAGCCCGCTTCAGGCCAAGCTGCATAACCATCGCAATCATGACGAGGCGTTGCAGGAGACGTTCCCGGCCAGTGACCCGATCTCGCCCTTCGTCGCAGCCCCGACGCCCGACGAGCAGGCCGCGCGTCTGGGTGAGCGGGTCAAACTGCCAGACCGCCGGACGGATGAGGAGGCCGGCGGAGGTGAGCAGTGATCCGGCGCGGCTTTGCGCGCGTCGCGGCGGCCACGGCGCGGTTGTCCGGCAGTCTTGGGGCGTTCGTCGCGGCACTGGGGGTGATCATCGCCTGGGCCGCCAGCGGGCCGGCCTTCCACTTCAATGACACCTGGCAGCTGGTGGTCAACACGGGCACCACCATCGTGACGTTCCTGATGGTATTCCTGATCCAGCATACCCAGAACGCTGACACCGCTGCGCTGCACATCAAGCTGGACGAGCTGATCCGGGTCAGCAAGGACGCCAACCAGGAGCTGCTGAACCTGGAATCGATGGAGCCGGCCCATCTTGAAGAGATACGCCAGCGCTACGAGGCACTGGCGAAGACCGCTGCAGACATCAAGTCCAAGAAGGAGCGCTGCATGCCCTGCGAAGCGGATGCAACCGCCGAAGCCTGAGGTCACCGCTGCGGCGGCGGCCTACAGCGCCGCCGGTGTGAGGCCCTGCCTGGCGGGGCCCTCCAGCAGGGCCCCGGTGGCGGAAAAGCGGCTGCCGTGGCACGGGCAGTCCCATGTGCGTTCATGGCCATTCCATTGGACGACGCACTTGAGGTGCGGGCACAGCGCCGACATTGCGTGCAGCTGGCCATCATCATCGCGGTAGATCGCGGTGCGCTCTCCGCCCACGTCCAGCAGCGCACCGCACCCGCGGCCCAGCTCGCTGGGAGCGCGCGACGACGCGGTTCCAAGGCGATCGCCCACCATGTGCCGCGCAACCGTGGCGTTGGTGCGGGCCCAGCCTGCAGCCGAGCGCAGCGGAGTAAAGCGCATGGGGCTGAGCAGCTGCTCGATCTCGCTGGTCGTTCCCGTGATTCCCTCCGTGATCGCGCGCGCGGCCACGCCCGCCCAGGTCAATCCGTCCGGCCCATAGCCGGTAGCGACCCATACATTGTCGTGCGCGCTGCTGCCGATGTAGGGCAGCTGATCCGCGGCCCGGAACTGCTGCGCGGACCAGCACAGCGGCTCGCCCTGCACGCTGAAGTTGCGACGCGCGTCGGCGACCAGATGCTGGGCCGGATCCATCGCCGGGGTTTCGCCAGTGCGATGTGTCTCCCCGACCAGCACCAGCCAGTCGCGGCCATCAGCGCCATGCACCCCGCGCAGCGAGCGGTGCCGGTCGGCGATCCAGTGAATGCCTGCCGCTGGCGGATTGGCCACCGGTACCGCTACGCCGTATTCGCGGTACACCTCCATTTCGGCCTGCACCAGGTTGAATCCTGCTGGCGAGTGGGTGGCCAGCACAAAGTGCCTGGCATGAATGCGGGCACCAGGGGCCGTCGCCACTCCGGCTGAAGCCTCGATGCGGGTGATCCGGGTCCAGTCGTGGATGCGCACGCGGCCCACCAGATGACGGGCCAGTTCCCTGCAGAACGCCGCCGGATGCAACTGCGCCTGGTCGGGAACGCGGAAAGCGTTGCCCAAGGTGAACGGCAGCCCGGATTGGCGGTGCTCGCAATGCAGGCCAACGCGTTGGTAGGCCTGAAGCTCGCGTTCGAACTGCGCCGTGGCCTCGCGCGAACGTTCCTGCACGCCGTACTGCATGGCCACGCGCTCGAAGCCGCAGTGCAGATCGTAGCGGTGGACCAGTGTTTCGATGGAACGCAGCGCGTGTTGCCGCCACTGCACGACACGACGTGCCGTGTCACCGCCCCAACGCGCGATCAGGTCTGCCATCCGGGACACGGGAGCGTAAAGATTGCCGGTTGACATCACCGTGTTGCGCCCGCCGATGGGGCCGGCATCCACCACCACCACATCCAGGCCGCTGTCGGCCAAGCGGGCGGCGGTCAACAGGCCGGTCATGCCTGCACCGACCACGAGCACGTCCGCGCGCGTGGTCCCGGCGAGCGGGCGGAAGCCGTGCGGATCGGAATCAGCTGACCATAAGCTGGCGCGCGGGGACGGGTCGGCCATGAAAAGGATCCTTGCAGGTTCATCGGAGAGCCTTCCCTGATACGCCCTGCCGGGTGAAACGACGGTGGCGTGCCCGTGCAGGAAATGCTCACGTGCGTGGCACTGCCGCGGTAAGGATCAAGACGGGGTGAGTGCCGCATGGACACGATGCCAGCGTCGCCTGTGCGAACCGCGACCCTCTGCTTGCAGCGTGGTTGCTAACGTGGCTGCATGGAGGGCCAGGCAGTGAGCACGCATCTGGAAATCGACCTGATGATCGCGCAACTGGAGGAAATGCTGCCCACCTGGGCGGCGTTCTATCCCGAGCCGCAGTTCATCCGCATGCTCGCCGAGGCGCTGGACTACATCGCTGCCAGTGCGGACCCGGATGCCCGCCTGTACTGCGTGATGCGCACCGGGCACCTCGATTCGTGCAGCGGCGAGATCCCCTGGGCGGCGCGCTATGGGGGCCGCTAGGCCGATCGATCACGCCGCGACGGCATAGGGTTCCACCAACCTGGCCAAGACATCCATGGCCGTCTCGGTTGGCGCATCGTCACCGGTCCGCTGGGCGAACCCTGACCAGTCCGCGCGGGCAAGACTCTTCAACTGCTCGGGTTGCGTCGGCAGCCAGCGCATCGGCCAGAACGGGAGACGCCGGTTGCCTACCCTGCCGCGCTGCAGTTCGATCAGTCCCGTGTGGCTTGTAGCACCGAGTACCCGCGAGTACGCCACATTCAAGCCATCTTCGGGTCCTTCCATGTACTGCAGGAAGCGGGCGCCATCGAACAGCAGTACGCCGGTAACGCCGGCATTCCGGTTGAAGCGCGCGGCATCATCGACCAGGTCGTCCAGCTTCCCGCTGCGCAGGCCCAACGGGTCACCCGCAACGGCCGGACCCGCCTCACTTATGTATGCGACTGCCCTGATCGGCATTGGCTGCTCCTGTAGCGAATCCCCCCAGATTCCGTACCGCAAGCATAGGCCAACCGCGCCGACGATATGTTCCGGCCCTGTGTATTCTGCGAATCAGTTGGGTTCGGGCTGACAGACGGTACGCAGCACGGGCCTGGCCTACGGGTCTGCCCGGGCCCATCGGGCGAGATTCTGCTTCACTTCCGCGATGCCGGCCCAAGGGTCCTTGCGGCGACGTCTGAGCTTTGCGGGCACGTCCTTGATCGTGAAGGCGTCGGCGCGCTTGAGTTTCGCCAGATCACCCCAGGCGATCGGCAGTGCCACCGGTGCGCCCGGCCGGGCGCGCAACGAATAGGACGCGACCGCCGTTGCACCGCGCCCATTGCGCAGATAGTCGACGAAGATCCGCTTGTTGCGCAGGCTCTTGGTGGCGGTTGCCAGGAACCGCTGCGGTTCGGACTGTGCCAATGCATCGGCGAAACCCTTCGCAAAACGCTTGGTCAGGTCCCAATCGCACCCTGGGTTGAGCGGCACGACCACGTGCAGGCCCTTGCCGCCGGAGACTCGCAGGAACGATTCCAGTTCCAGCTGCGCCAGCAGTTTCCGGATGTCGGTTGCCGCTTTCTTGACGTCGGCAAAGGGCACATCCGGTCCGGGATCCAGATCGAACACCACCCGGTCGGCCCTGTCGGGCGCCTCGGCGTGGCTGCCCCAAGGGTGGAACTCCAACGCGTTGAACTGCACCAGTTCCAGCAGGCTGGCTGCGTCCCGCACCACCAGGTAATGGGCGTTGATGCCGCTTTCCTCCTTCAGCCTTACCGGATCGACCAGCGCCAGCCCGGCCGTGTGGTGTTTCTGGAAGAAGCAGGGCTTTGCGGTGCCACTGGGGCAGCGGATGATCGACAGCGGACGATCCACCACCTCGGGCAGGAGGTGCTCCATCACTGCTGCGTAGTAATCCCACACGTCCTGCTTGGTGTAGCCGTCGCCGGGAAACAGGATCTTGCCTGGGGACGACAGCACGGGGGGCGCGCGATCCGTTGCCGGCGCCCTTTCCACCCGGCGCCCACGCAGCGCGGGCGCTTGCGACCGCGCTGCGGCCGGGGCCGCTCCGGCGCGATCGGAATCGGCGAGGTCGGCGATATCCTTGTCCGCCCGCACCGCCTTCAGCGACGCCTGGCGCAACAGTTGCTGCCCACCGATTCCGCGGTAGAAGACCTCCACCACGAAACGCGGTTCGAACCAGGTCGCAGCGCGCAGATCGGTGTCCTGCGTGGGCACGTACGCGGTTGGCTTGCGGCCGCCGCCGCCCTTGATGCGCTTGCTGATGTCGCCAATCAGTTCATCCGAGAACCCGGACCCGACGCGCCCTGCGTAGAGCCAGCCATGCGTTGCGTCTGGCCGGGCCAGCAGCAGCGAACCAAAGCCGGTGCGGCTGCCTTTGGGTGCGGTGTAGCCCACCACCGCGAACTCGTCGCTGGCCAGCTGCTTCGTCTTGCGCCAGTCCTCGCTGCGGCCGCTGTGGTAGCTGCGATCGGCGCGCTTGGAGATGATGCCTTCGAAGTGCCGCTCACCGGCCAGTCGGTAGGCCTGGTCGCCATCCCCCTGTACATGCGAACTGAATGCCAATGGGCTGCCCTGCCCCTCCAGCACCGATTGCAGCAGGGCCTTGCGCTCCAGCAGGGGCGCATCGGCGACATCCACGCCATCAAGATGCAGCAGATCGAACAGCGCATACGTCAGGACGCCTTGCTTCTCGCCGGAAAGCGTGGCCTGCAGCAGGTTGAAGTCTTCCTTGGTGCCGGCGCCGGCGATCAGCTCGCCGTCCAGTGCCGCCGAAGTCAGGCCCAGGGCCGCGATCGCATCACGTATTTCGGGAAGTTTGGCGGTCCATTCCAGCGCGTTCCGTGACCACAGCTGCACGTTGCCCTCAACCACCGTAGCAAGGATGCGGTACCCGTCCCATTTGATCTCATGCACCCACTGCCCGCCCTGGGGCGGCGCTTCGCCCAGCTTGGCCAACTGCGGCTCAAACGGCCCGGACGGCGCTGCCGCCCTTTTCGCCTTGCTGAGCGTCAGGGCCTTCTTCGCCCAGTTCTTTCGCCGGGCGCGTCTGGCAGGTACCGCCGTCAGCCGCTTCTTCGCGGCCTTGCCAGCGCCGGCTCGCTTCAGATCCTCCGGTGGCGCTTCAGCGACGTCCCCCAGCAGATCGTCTGCCTCGATATCGCTGGCAAATTCGTCGTCGTCCTTGAACAGCAGCCACTGTGGCTGGCGCGCGGGCTTTCCCGACCGGACCAGATGCCAGCCGCCTTTCAACTTGGTACCGAACAGCTCGAAGCGCAGATGGCCCTTGGCGAGCTGGGCTTCCGGATCGCCCTGCGTGGCCCATACACCGTGGTCAAACTGGGCGACATGGCCGCCGCCGTACTGGCCCTTGGGAATATCACCCTCGAACGCCGCGTAGTCCACCGGGTGGTCTTCCACTTCCACCGCCATGCGCTTGACCTTCGGGTCGTAACTGGGGCCTTTGGGCACGGCCCAGCTCTTCAGCGCATCGCCAACCTGCAGGCGGAAGTCATAGTGCCTGCGGCTGGCATGATGCAGCTGCACCACGAAAATGGCGCGCTGGCCTTTCGGCAGCGCCTTGCCCGGCTCGGGCTCCTTGGTCTGGTCAAAACGACGCTTGCGGCGATACTCGACCAGGGACATGGCCAGCTCCGCGCTATTTGCCCAGGTGCTTCCGGACAGCAACCGCCGTGGGCCCGACTGCCGCGACGGCCGCGCGAAGTTCGTCGGCGGACACGCCCAGCGTCGTGGTCCAGTACCGCAGTTCGTAATCCTCATTGACGTTGATGCGGTCCCGGTCCGGGCTGCCGGCGTTGTTCTTGTCATCGCTCATGGGAGTCTCCAGCGTGATCGGGGGTGAACTGACCGTACCGGCCATTCCATGGGCACGGAGCGATGCCACTGTGAAGCCATGGCGAAGGCCGCCGGCACGGCGTCCTGCCGATGCGCGAAAGACGCTGCTTCGTGAAGGCAGCGCGCAGGGTCCGCGTGGGAATTCACATGCCACCTTCACTCCTTCCCCGCCTGATCGCAACCGGACGGGACCTACTCTGAGCACTCCATTCACAGCGGAGCCCAGCATGGCTATCAAGACGGCGGAAGATCTGTTCATCCACGAGCTCTCGGACATCTACAGCGCCGAGAAGCAGCTGACCAAGGCGCTTCCGCGCCTGGCCCGTGCGGCCGAGAATCCGGATCTGGCCGCAGCGTTCGAAACGCACCTGGAAGAAACCCAGGGGCAGATCGAACGCATCGACCAGGTGGTCGAGGTGCTCGGCATCCGCCTGAAGCGCATCAAGTGCGCGGCGATGGAAGGCCTGGTCGAGGAAAGCAAGGAGGTGATCGACAGCATCGACAAGGGGCCGGTGCGCGACGCTGCCCTGATCGGTGGCGCGCAGAAGGTCGAGCATTACGAAATTGCCTCCTACGGCACCATCGCCGCGCTGGCCAAGCAGCTGGGCTACAAGGATGCCCTGCCGTTGCTGCTGGAGACGCTGGAGGAAGAAAAGGCAACCGATGAGAAGCTGACCCTGCTGGCCAAGGGCGGCGGCAATGCCAAGGCCGCGCAGGCCGCCTGAGTCGAATCGCATGCCCCTCGGCCGCCATGGAAGGCGGCCTCAGGGTGGGTAGAGCACCTGATCGTTTGGGCAGAAGAACGTGCGTCGCCGCGTCGTACCCATGTACAGCTTGCTGATGGGGCCACCGCAGAGCGGGCACACCTTTCGCGTATGCACCTGCCAGTGCTTCTTCAATTCGAAGCGCCGTTTCCATTCCAGGAAGTCGAAGCTGTAGGCACGGGCCTGGTTGATCAGGGCGGTGAGCTTGCGCGGTGGCAGGTCGCCCAGTCGCGTGGCCGGATGCACGCGGATGCGGAACAGCACCTCATTCTTGATGATATTGCCGACGCCCGCGAAGATCGTCTGGTCCAGAAGCGCATCACAGACCAGGGTGTCCGGCAGTGCCCTCAGCTTGCGCCGGGCCAGTTTTGGATCCCAGGCGTCGTTCATCACGTCCGCCCGCCAGTCGTAGACGTCGTCCAACGGCTGGTCGATCAGTCGGACGGAACACGCGTAGAAATTCAGTTCCCCGTTGTCGAATGCCAGCGACACCCGTGCAGGAGCTGGCTTCCGTTCGTCGATGCGCCAGCTGCCGAACATCATCAGATGGATGCGCAGCGTGTGGTGGCTGAACTCCAGCAGGAAGTGCTTGCCCCAGCTGCGAACCGCCTTGACCCTGCGTCCCTGCAGCGGTGACAGGTCGATGCGGCTGTTGCCGGAGACGCCGCGCACGACGTGACCCTTGAAGCGGCTGGCGGCTTCGCGCAGCAGGACAATGGACGGGCCCTCAGGCATGCGCGTCCTCCTGCAGCAGTGCCTGCAGGTGCAGGGCGTTGCCGGTCGCGTGGCCCAGCGCGGTGTTGTCCAGTACGCACCAGGCGCGGCGCTGCGCAGCGGCTTCACGCTGCAGGTGCTGGGCCAGCCCCGCCAGCGCCTGTTCGCTGTAGGGGCTGCGATAGATCTGCGGCTGCCCGTGCCAGCGCCAGTAGCTCCACGTGCGGTCACCGCCCGGGACAGCTGCTGCCGGTACCCGGGCCGGGTCAGCCGCGACCCGTGCGATGCCATGGTCGCTCAGCAGCGTATCGACGTCTGCAGTGAACCAACTGGGGTGGCGCGGTTCGCAGGCGACATCAACCGAGGTGCGTGCGCGCAGTCCGTGCAGGAATGCCTTTACGGTTGCCGGCTCATACGCCAGGCTGGGCGGCAGCTGGAGCAGCAGCGGCCCCAGCCTGTCCCCCAGCGCGATCACGCCATCAAGGAACAGCGCCAGCGGCTGCATCGCGTCGCGCAGCCGGCGTTCATGGCTGATCACGCGCGGCAGTTTCACCGCGAAGCGGAAACCCGCGGGCACGCTCGCCGCCCACCGGGCGTAGGTCGCCGCCTGGTGGGGGCGGTAGAACGAGGAATTGATCTCGACCATCGGCAGGCGGGTGGCATAGCGCTGCAGTACGCTGTCGCCTGCGCCGAACGCCGCCTGCGCCGCGCGCGACAGCGACCAGCCTGCGCAGCCGATCCGTACATGTCCTGGCGTGCCCGGGGCGGCGCATGCGCTCATCGTGCTACCGGTCCGTCCGGCTCCAGCAACCGGCCATCGCCGGCGCCTGGCGGCGCCTGCGCCACCGATTGCAGTCGATCAAGCGCACTGGTGCCAGGAGCGAGCGCGGAGGCGCTGCGCACGAAGCCGGTCCAGTCGGAGATCGCGATCTTTCCCAGCGCCAGCTCATCCACGCGCACGCTGTGCATGCGCCAGTGCGGGAACTGCCGCCGCCCCACCCTGCCCCGGTTGAGTTCGACCAGACCGTTGTGGCTGCCGGCCGCCAGGATGCGGGTGTACGCCGCGCTGACACCGGACTCCGGGCCTTCGAGATATTGCAGGAAGCGCGTGCCGTCGAACAGGAGGACGCCGGTCACATCAACCGACTCGTTGAACAGCATCGCGTCCGCGACAAGCTGCTGCAGCCGTTCTGCAGTCAGGTTTCGGGTGGCTTCACTTACATATGCAATGGCACGAAGAGGCATGACAGCACCGGGTTGTTGCAGATGGCTCTACCTTAGCGGTGCGGATCAAACGCGCGGTGACACCGGCGTGGAGGCGGCGTTGAACCTGTACGTGCCAACGCCGCGCTGCGTTGACACCCGGCTCGAGCACCACGACCGGCATGCCGTGTCCCCCGCCGATGGATTTGCTTTCGTGGAGAATGCATGAGGAAGCGCGTGCCTGCGCATGACATCACGTTGGCGGTGGTGCCACCGCCGTCTAGCGGCGGATCTGGAAGATGGTCGCTGCCGCCAATCGGGCGGCTCACTCCAAGGAGACTTTCCATGGCCAACCAGAACCAGAACCAGGGCAGCAGCAACCGCGGCTTCGCTTCGATGGACGAAGACAAGCAGCGCGAGATCGCCGCCAAGGGCGGCCGCGCCGCGCATGAGTCGGGCAACGCCCATGAATTCAGCTCTGAAGAAGCGCGCGAAGCCGGTCGCAAGGGCGGCGAAGCGGTGAGCCAGGATCGCCAGCACATGGCCGACATCGGCCGCGAAGGCGGCCAGAACAGCCATGGCGGCGGCAACCAGGGTGGCAACCAGGGCGGTCGGCAGCAACAGCAGGAACGTGGCGGCAACAACAACCGCGGTGGCCAGCAGCGTTGATCGAGACTGACCGGTTGCACCCCATGTGGGCGGACAGCGTGTCCGCCCACTTTTTTTCACGCGAAACGTGGGGCGGAGGCCCGCCCCGGCCTGTCCCGCGTCAAGGCTCCCGTGGCGGCAGGTCGAGCGCACCGGCGCCCGGCCCGGCGCCCAGTTCGGCACCGGTTGTCGGCCGTGCTTCGGGATCGGAAAGCGTTCGCAGGGTCATGGCCTGCACCGCCGCCTGCTCGCGTGGGTCCAGGCCCACCGTGGCGCTGCCGTCACCGCCGTCCACAGCGGCCTGGGCCTCGCGGTCGCTGACCCGCTCCCACAGCTCGCCGCTGTTCCAGCTGCCCAGCAGGTCATCGGCGCCGTCGCCCTGCGACATGTCCATGTACAGGTCGGTAAAGGCGGGGTCACCCGGCTGCTTGCCCGGTGGGAAGTTGGGCTGGATGCTGTGCAATGCCTTTTCGAAGGACTTCTGGTGGGCGATTTCGCGCGTCATCAGGAAGCGCAGTGCGTCCTTGATGCCTGGATCATCGGTCACCGTGATCAGTCGTTCGTAGACCAGCTTGGCGCGGGCTTCGGCGGCGATGTTCGAGCGCAGGTCGGCGGTGGGCTCCCCGATCGAATCGACGTAGGCCGCCGTCCACGGCACCCCGCTGGAATTGACCAGCGCCGGGCCGCCCCCATACAGGATCTGTTCGGTATGGCTGGTGCTGTTCTGGCCCAGCAGCCGCATGTCCTCGGCTTCGGCAAGACCCTCGGACTGGATGGCCTTCGGGCCGCGGTTGAGCATGGCGATGATGGTGCCGATGATCTCCAGGTGGCTGATCTCTTCGGTGGCAATGTCCATCAGCAGGTCCTTGCGGCCCGGATCGCATTCACCGAGTCCCTGGGTGAAGTAACGCATTGCAGCCGCCAGTTCGCCTTGGGGGCCGCCAAACTGTTCCAGCATGAGGCTGGCAAGCTGCGGGTTGGATTCGCGCACGCGCACGGTGTACATCAGCTTCCTGTGGTGGAAGAACATGGGACTGTCTCCTGTGTATGGCAGGCGGGACCGGGATCAACGCTTGGCTTGGGCGCCAGGCGTTTCGTCACGGTTGAGGAAGGCGCCGACCAGGCTGTCCTGGTGCTCTTCCAGCCAGCGCGCCATGGCGATCTCTTCCTGCAGGATCTGGCCGCACACGGCCGCGATATCCGGCGCAGCGGCCCGCTCGGCCGCGATCACCAGCGCCCGGTAGGTGGCGATCTCGGTGTTCTCGAAGCCAAAGGAGATGCCGATGCTCTTGACGACCTCGTCCTCCATCAGGGTGTTGCCGGCAGCGTGGATCGCTGCGGTCATGCTCGCGAACAGCCCCTTGGCGGTGGGCACGCTTCCGCCGAGCGCTTCAATGCACTCGCGCAGGGAGGCGGCCTGCTGCTGCGTCTCCAGTACGTGCTGGCCGATGCGTGCGGCAAGATGGGGATAGTTCTGGATGCGCGAAGCCATGGCCTTCATCATGGTCTCCGCCTCCTGCTCCATGGCGTAGGCATCCTGCAGCCATTTCAGCAGGCGCTCGCTGCGGACGGTGTTCTGGTCTGCCATCATGGTCTCCGGTAGTGGGGCGACATGCCTCCGGAGACCATGGTGGCGAGGCAGCAATCACTGCCCCGTCGGCCGGCGTGAGCCGGCGGGCGTGCGCGCTGCACCTGGCGCTGATGCGGTCATAACATCCGCTGTTGCGTGGCAACGCCTGCCGCGAACTCAGGCGGGCATCGCGCCGGACACTACAGCGCTGCCGGCGTCGCGACGGGGGCTTGCTGCGGGTGCGCGCGCGCCTGCGGACGCCTTCAACGCCTGGATCACCCGGTGCTGCGCACGGTGCGCGCCCCCTTCCACGCCCACGACATAGACAAAGCGGCCATCGAACTTGGCCTGGGCACCCTCCAGCACGTCATCCTCCTGCAGGGCGCGCTTGAGCGACTTCATCCATGCCCGTTCGGGGGTGCGATCCAGCTCCACGACGATCGCAGCGCCGCCGCAATCCAGGGACATGCACTCCACGCGCAATGCGCAGGGGGCGGTGGGGTCGGTGGCGGATCGAGGCATGGTCATGGCTCCAGTGCTGGGGGACGGCGGCAGTATCCATGGCCGCCGCCAACGCGCCGTCAAAAAAGGCGCACCGCCTTCCACGCCGCATCGACGGCATGGAGCACCTGCGCGGGGCGGCTTCGCGCTGGGCTGACACGGCCCACGCGCGCCGTTGATGCAATACAGCACACACTGCAGTTCCCAAGGCAACACAGGCATGCGCGCATGCAATCGGAAATGGACCAGCGCAGGTGCAACCTGCTGCTGGTTGAAGACCAGCTCGACCTGGCTGCACTGATGGAACAGGCGCTGGAAGACGGCGGCGGCCGGGTGACCCACGCCTACAGCGTGTTCGATGCGCTGGGGCTGCTGGATACGCAACGTTTCGATGGCGCGGTTCTGGATGTGGAGCTCCGCGATGGCGTGGTGTTCCCGGTGGCCGATCGACTGGCGGAACTCGGCATTCCCTACCTGTTCGTCTCTGCGGTCTATGACCAGCTGGTGCCGCTGCGCCACCGCCGCGCAACCTTCGTGGCCAAGCCGTTCCACATCGACCAGTTGCAGGAAGCCGTCCAGCAGGTCGTGGGAGACGCCTGCGCGCCCCCTGCCACGCATTGAGCGGCAGACGCCGGGATTACGCCAGGTGTGGGGCTACCACCTGCCCCAGCTGGCGCAGCGCACCACCGCGGGAGAGCCCGCTCCAGTTGCCACGAGCGACGCTGCGGATGTCGGCAGGGTCGGTCCAGAGCAGCCGCATCGACCAATAGGGAAAGAACCGGCCGGACACCCTGCCCCGGCCCAGCTCAAGCAGTTCGCAATGGCTGCGGGCACCGAGGATACGGCTGTACACCACGTTGATGCTGTCTTCCGGTCCCTCGATGTACTGGAGGAAGCGGTGCCCATCGTAAAGAAGCACACCCGTCACGCCTGCTTCGAAGTTGAAGCGGGCAGCGGCCCTGGCGAGGTCGTCCACAGGGTCCATGGAAAGCCCCGGTATCGCCTCACTTGCGTAAGCGATTGCGCGGAGGGGCACGTTGATTCCTTCTGACGCAGGAAGTGTCCTGCCCTTCCATGATGCTGCCCTTGCCGTAGAGCCAAATGAGGCGGTTCACAACCTGCCTCGCTCCATCCTCTCCCCTGCGGCACACTGCAGTAACAGGTTTCCGGCTCAGGCGGCCTTTGCGTAGGGCTCGACAATCAGCAGCAGCTTGTCCATCGCCGTGGCATCGGCCTGTCCGGTCGCTGCCCGCTGGATGAAGCTGGTCCAGTCGGCACAGGCGATCTCGCGCAGCTCATCTGCAGTGACGGACAGGCAACGCATGGGCCAGAACGGCAGCCGCCGCTGGCCGACACGCCCCCGCGCAAGTTCGATCAGGTGGATGTGACTGCTGGCGCCGGTGACACGGGAGAAGGCCACATCCAGTCCATCGGCAGGGCCCTCCATGTACTGCAGGAAGCGTTCGCCGTCGAACAGCAGCACCCCGGTCACCCCTGCGCCCCGATTGAAGCGCGCGGCATCGTCCATCAGCGCTTTCAGACGTTCCGGCGAGAATCCACTGACGGCCTCGCTGACGTAGGCGATGGCTCGATTCGGCATGGTGCCACTCCTGCTCTTCCAGCGCTTCACTCTAGGACGGGCATCGTGGCGAAACCGTAAACGCCAGCCGGGAAAACATCACATCATGCCCAATTCAGCGTGGTTTCCGAGGCGCTTCCAGGTACCGCCATCCGCCGATCTGCCGCCGTGGCGGGGCGCGCACCCTCCATTCCGGCCAGGTAGGCCGAGAACCCTCCGGTCGCGCGTCCCACCAGGCGGGCACTGGTCATGACGATGGGAGCGCCGGCCCACCTTACGTCAGCGCCGAGGCATTGCAGCCTCCTCACCAGTGCAACATCCTCTCCACAGCGCAGGGGAGCAAATCCCCCTGCCGCCAGATAGGCCTGGGCGGAGACGCCGAAATTGGCACCGTGGATGCGCCCATGATCGTCGCCCCACTGCTGCCGTTTCTGGAACGCGCGTCGCAGGCGCTTCTCCGTCCTGGAGGTGGTTGCTATGTCCACCAGTCCGCAGAAGGCGTCGCACCGGCCCTCAAGCTGGGCAACCAGCCATTCGGGAGGTACCTCGCTGTCGGCATCGGTGCTCGCCAGCCATCTCGCACCGCGTCCGAGCAGCTCAGCGGCGGCCGCTGCCCTGGCAACGCCGACGCAGCGTGCTTCCAGGCGCACCGTATCGACCCGCTGCTGCTGGCAGATGGACGCGGTGGCATCCGAGCAGCTGTCCAGTGCAACCACCACCTGCACTGCTTCGCCGTGCAGCTCGGGATGCAGGGCTGCCCTTCGGATCGATTGCAGGCAGCGCTCCACGCTGGCTGCCTCGTCATGGGCCGGAACCAGGATGCCGATCATCGCAGGTCCTCGTTGCGGGCCAGCGATAGTGCGCTGCGCGTCCAGCCCTGCAGCACGAAGTCCGCATCACGATAGTGGAAGGCTTCGTGCAGGCCTTGGCCAAGGCACCGATGCACGACGTCGGTGCGACTTGCGCGCCCATGGAACGAAGGCAACCAATGGCAGGCGACCAGCAGTCCGTCGTCGCGAAGGGCCGAATCGATGCCGGCGCGCAGCTCGTGCAGCGCTGCTGCACCCAAGTAGTAGCCCATTTCCCCGCAGACGATCAGGTCGAAGCGGCCCGGCGGCCATTGCTCGGGATGGCTGGCGCAATGGACCTGCACATGCGGCAGGTGGGCCAGATTGCGGCGGGCCCGGAACGCTGCGCGTGGGCTGATGTCGGTGGCCAGCAGGCGCTCGCAGCGGGCGGCCAAGGCCTCGGTCAGCACGCCGTTGGAGCATCCCAGCTCCCAGCCCCGAGTGAACTGGCGCTGGCTCAGGCTGGCCAGCAGCAGCGCACGCTTGCGTTCTTCATACCACCGGCTGCGATAGCCGAAGGGATCCTCCTGCTCATGCAGTTCATCGAAGTATGGTTGCGCGCTCATGCCAGGAATACCTCGTAGTTCCGGAAGAATCGGGTCAGTACATGTGCGGGCAGCACCGGCGGGCTGTTCAATTCCGGCACCTCGCCGGTCTGGGTCCGGAAGTGCGCGATGGCGTTTCGTTTTGCGGCAGCCACTGCTGAAATGTCGATCAGCCTGGGAACCTCCCACGCCATATGTGCGCAGGCGGGGTCAAGCCAGTGCCAGCCCCACACCGGGTACTCCAGGCGTCGGCAGCCCACTGCCCGCACCGCCCTGCAGGCAGCACGCCCTGCGGCTTCATGATCGGGATGCCCATCAAAGCGCCAGGGTGCCAGGACCAGGTCGCTCGGCTGGAGGTGCTGCTGCAGCCAATCTTCCAGACCCTGTTCGTGCGCACTGACCGCGCCGTCGGCGATGCCGAGATGAAACGCGGATCCAGGCCGGATACCGAGTTCGCCAAGCGCTGCGGCAAGCTCGGCGCGTCGCGCCGAGCGCAGGCGTTCTGGCGTCCACCAGTGCTCGTCCGGATAGCACGCTTCGCCATCGGTCACGGCGACGACGCGTACCTCCATGCCCTGCTCCGCAGCGTGACGGAGCAGTCCACCACAGCCGAGGATCTCGTCGTCTGGATGGGGTGCGACCACCACGACGCGATCATGGCCGGCGCACAGGGCATTGGCCGATGTTGCCGGCCGCTGCCACAGCCAATCGCAGCGCAGCCATGCCTGCTCCTGCGTTCCTTCCCCCTGCAGGGGTGTCCTGGCTACAGCGCCCATGTCGCCTCCTGGCTCGCCCGCTGGCCGCCCAGCCATTCCCAATCGCGATCTGCGTGGTTCTGCCGAAGGAACACGGTCAGGTCCGCGCAGCGACGGGCGTGGGCATCCTCCAGGCACATCGGCGCCGGGCCCAGTGCGCGCCCCGCCAGATCCAGGACACGCGTCGCCGCGCGCTCGACCACGCAGCGCAGGCGCACGACCTCTTCGCGATGCGCCGATTCCGGCGCGGCGTCGATGCGTGCCGCCACTTCGCGAAGCAGCGCCGCCGCCGGGCCCAAGGCGAGGTCCACTTCACCCAGTAATCGCGCGCGATTCCCCTCGGTGCAGGCTAGCCGCATGCGCTCGGCCAAGGCGGCCGCCGCGCCGAACCAGACTGCCGCGATGCCCGCACCGCCGTGCCAGAAACCCGGTCGCTGCAGGTACTCATCGCGCGTTCCCAGAAGCGCCATCGGTGCGCCGTCGAATCGCACCGTGGTGGACGGAACGCCGGCCATGCCAACGGCCGGCCAGGGCTCATCTGCAAGCGTGCGCCAGTGTTTCGCCGCGACCTGGCACAGCCACACGCCCTGCGCGTTGCGGACGGTTACCAATGCCGCATCCACCCACGCGCTGCCGGAACACCAGGGCTTGTCACCATGGAGCTGGCCGTGGGCATCGAAGCGGAGTGTGTTGGCTGGACCTTCCGCGGCCCAGACCGCCAGTAGCTGGCCTTCAGCCAGTTCGGGCGCGTTCAGTTCGGCGATGATCGCCTGGGCGTCGTAGTGCGCCTCAAGCACTTTGGCCAGGCACAGGTCTTCCGCCCCCCATGCCGCCAGCGCCTGCCACCGCCGCAGCGTGCGGCCGCTTCCGGGCAATGGCAGGTCGGGCCGCTGGACCACTACCTCGCGAGCGCGGCCCTCCAGCGGGGATGGCGACGTCACATGCTGCATGAAGGGGCCTGAAATGAAGAGACATGTCGAACGTAGGCCGCAAGCGGTCGCATCACTGTCTGGGAGGCGTAGCCGGCGCATGAATTCTCTGCACGATCATCCTCACGCGCTCGCTTGCCGGCGCTGCCGCCGTGCGCGCAGGCACTGCCGCAGCTCCCACAACCATGGCAGCACGACCACGCCCAGCGCCGGCAGCAGGACCAGCCACCAGAGGCCCGGTGCTGCAGGCTTCACTTCGAGCGACCACCGGGGGTGGACCTGCCAGCCCACCCAGCCCAGCAGGACCCACGGCGCGGCATCGAGCACGCTGTGCGCATGCTGCTCTGCCGGGCTGATGCGTCGCCTGCCGTCCGCGCTGACGGTGTCGAAGTAGCCGGCGATTGCGTGCGCGAGGACCAGAAGTGCCAGAAACGTGACGAGCGACAGCGTGTTTTCCAGCAGGAGCCATGCGAGCACCCCGCTGCCGATCAGCAGCAACTGCACCCCATGCAACAGGCTTTCGCGCATCGCAGAGGTGTGTGGAAGGTCGGTCCGCCGGTGAAAATGGAAGTCCAGCCAGCCGGCAGCCAGCCACAGTGCGTAGACACCGGCGGCAATCGCGCTCATGGCAGCATGCTCAGGGTGTCAGCACGATCTTGCGGCAGTCGTCATCCTTGGCATCGAATATCGCGTAGCCCTGCGCAGCGTCGGCCAGGCGCATCCGGTGCGAGATGATGTCACCCGGATCCAGCTTTCCTTCCATGATTGCGTCGAGAAGTTCCGGCATCAGCCCCTGCACATGGGTCTGGCCCATCTTGAATGTCAGTCCTTTGTCGAACGCATCACCCAGCAGAAAACCATGGATGAAGCCGGCATAGACGCCTGGAATGCTGACCACGCCGCCACGGCGCGTTGCCGCGATGCATTGCCGTATCGCCACGCCACTGCTGCCTTCCAGCTTTACAGCGGTCAACGCTGACTCCAGCGCACTGCCCTCGGCCTCGAAGCCTACGGCCTCGATGCAGGCGTCTACGCCCCGCCCACTGGTCTGGGCAAGGATGTAATCGGCCGGGTCTTCGATCTCCTTGAAGTCGATGGGGGTCACGCCGTAAGCACGGCGTGCATAGTCCAGGCGGTAACGGAGGTGGTCGACCATGAAGATGGTCTCTGCTCCCAGCAGTCGGCAACAGGCCGCGCTCATCAGCCCAACCGGACCGGCGCCGAAGATGGCCACCGTCGAGCCGGGCTTCACACCCGCGTTCAGCGCGGCCTGATAGCCGGTCGGGAGAATGTCAGACAGGAACAGCACCTGCTCATCGGCCACGCCTTCCGGAATGCGCAACGGGCCCACGTTGGCCTTCGGCACGCGTACGAATTCGGCTTGGCCACCGGCTACGCCGCCATACAGATGGCTGTATCCGAACAAAGCAGCTGGAGGCAGCAGCCCTTTCTGGTTCAGCGCCGCGCCCTTGCCAGGATTGGTGGTCTCGCATGCGGCATATTCGGCCAGCCTGCAGTGGAAACACTCGCCACAGGCGATCACGAAGGGAATCACCACGCGATCGCCCGGCTTCACCTGGGTCACGCCGCTGCCGACCTCTTCCACCACGCCCATGAATTCGTGGCCCAGTACATCGCCATCGTGCAGATCAGGAATCTTGCCGCGGTAGAGGTGCAGGTCTGAACCGCAGATGGCGGTGGCGGTCACCCGCAGTATCAGATCGTCATCCGCCGCCAGTACCGGGTCGGGCACAGTCTCGACGCGCACATCCCTGCGGCCGTGATAGGTCAATGCCTGCATCGTGCTGCTCCAGGAGCTCGGGCCTTCAGCATCGCAAGGCCGCCATCCGGCTGCAGTGACATCCCGGTGTGCGCGGCGTTCATTCTGCAGCGTCGTGGCGTTAACCCGGCGCGGCGCAGGCTTCACTCTCTCGCCGCAGGAGCTGCCCATGAACGACAAACTGCCCTTCAATCCAACGACGGATGTGGACGATCAGTCAAAGGCGCACACGCCGGACAAACGGCGCAACGATCGAGCCAGATGGAAGGAGCACGACATGCCCGACGACGGCGATGGCCCCAAGGCGGTACCGGAGGACTACGAGCGCCCTGATCCCGATCCGACGGGGAAGCGTTGAGTCCGCCTCACATTCCGGATGCGCAGCAATCACGAGGCATGGCCCTTTGCCCACGCAAGCTTCATGGACGATCTTTGGAACAGCCTGAACGAGGTCTTGCATGTGGAAACGCAACGGTCTCTCACTGGTGCTGCTTGCGCTCACGTTGGCGTTCATTGTGGGGCAGGCAGTTGCGGGGCATCACGTGCACAACCAGGAACTGGTCGAGCACGGACGCATGCCGATCGATTTCTGGCACTACCTGGCTACCGGGCACTTCGTCAGCGCTACGTTCGAGAACTGGGAGAGCGAGTTCCTGCAGATGGGGATGTACGTTCTGCTGACGGTCAGCCTGCGCCAGCGCGGTTCGGCCGAATCGCGGCCGCTGGACCCTGCGCAGGAACAGAATCGCATCGAACCCGGCCGCACGCCCTGGCCAGTCAGGCGCGGTGGCCTGTGGAAGGTTCTTTACGGTCATTCGCTGGCGATTGCGTTCGGGCTGTTGTTCCTGTTCAGCTTTACGCTGCATGCATTGGGAAGCTGGCGCGCCGAGGAGGCCGAACAGCAGTTGAAGGGATTGCCGCCGCCAGGCTTTGTGGAGCATCTCGCCAGCAGCACATTCTGGTTCGAATCCATGCAGAACTGGCAAAGCGAATTCTTGGCCGTGCTGTCTCTGGTGGTGCTGACGATCTTCCTGCGCCAGAAAGATTCGCCGCAATCCAAGCCGGTCGAGGCGCCGCATACCCAGACAGGAGATTGAACCATGGCAGATGATCCGTCGAGGGCCTTGCTGATCATCGACATGTTCAGCCGTTTCGATTTCCCGGGCGCGCAGGAGCTGGCGCCCGCGGCAGAGCGGGCCGCCCGGCAGATCCGGCGCCTGAGGGATCACTTCGACGAACGCGGGTGGCCGGTCATCTACGCCAATGACAATTTCTCGGATTGGAAGCGCGATTTCCGCCAGCAGGTGGAACAGTGCCGGCAGGACGGCGGTCCGGCGGGACGAATTGCCAGCCTTCTCTCGCCCTTGTCCGGTCATTACTTCGTGCTCAAGCCCAAGCACTCGGCGTTCCTGGCCAGTCCCTTGCCGATTCTGCTGGCCAAATTGGGCGTGCGCCGCCTGTGCCTGAGTGGCATGACGGCCGATTCGTGCGTTCTGGCCACCGCGCTGGATGCCAACGCCAGAGAGTTCGACGTCGTGCTGGCACCGGAGGTCGTGGCGGGGCTGCCATCCCGGAAGCGGCGCGCACTGGCGCTGCTGGCTGATTCGGGTGCAGCCCGGATCGCGCGGCTTTCTTCGCTTGTCTCTGGGCAGGAAGCAGGAGGGCGCTGAAGGCAGCTCAGGCCCGGTCGGCTATCCCCTGTACGCCGGCATGACCGGCGCAATGTGCACAGCAGAAGATCTGGCCATTTCCTTCAACGCCATGCCCAATGACCGCGCATTTGCAGTGTGCGCAGCGGGGTGCGAATGCGTGGATCGCGCACTCGAACGAATCGAACGTGCCGCTGCGCCCGCCCTGCTGCAGGGTAAAGCTCTTGTCGTAGTTGTTGCCGCAGACATCACAGGTAGCCATGGGGCACGTCGTGCTGTGGAAGGAACATGCAGTGTGGCGAGCGCCAATGTCGGTGGCCGTGAATGCACCGTGTCGCGAGGGTGTAGGACGTCCGCATCGTCGCCAAGCGGGCGCGGCGTGCTTCATTGGTCATTGCCGGGCTCGGCACTGTTGCCACGTGGTGTGCCGCGACCACAGGGAAACGCCGTGCGCAGCCCTTCGACAACCAGTGGCGACGCATCCTGCTGCAATCGCTCGCGGGGCAGTTGCCGGAGATGGGAAGACACATGGTCGACCAGTTCATGCGGAAGGATCTGGCCCTGCCCGCACCACTGTCCGCGGCTGGCATCGGCGACGCCCAGGATATAGCCGCTGGCGCGAGCGCTGGACAGGCTCCGGCACTGTTCACCGTCGCAGAACCCGTCATCGCCTTTCCCCTGCAGGAGGGTGATGAGTTCCGTGCCGCTGACAAGCCAGGTCCGTGCCGGCTGCGTTGTTCCGGCCACGGCGGACCCAGCCAGCGCACAGAGGCCAAGTGCGAGGAGCCGAGGCATGCGGTGGCGCGCGTTGGGAGTGTGATGTCCTTTCATTTCGGGGCCCTGGCTGTTGCTTTCATGGATGCCACGCGGCAGAGGTCAAAGCCGATCAAGCTGGTTGCGCGGACGAAACTCCGGGTCGTCCTCGGCTTCCAGCATGGCCTCCACCAATGTTTCGAAGGGCTCGGTGGCGGCATCCAGGTCTGCGGATGACAGGAATCCGGATTCCCCGGGGCCGGCCAGCCCAATCGCAGCAACCGTCTCCTGCTCACCTTCCTCGGCCCAGAGATAGTCGTGGATCAGTGCCACGCCTTCGTCGCCCCCCTTCAGGAAGTCGGCGGCGCCTCGTGCCACGGCAAGAAACGCGATGAGATCGTAAAGGCTCTCCGAATACGTCAGCGATCCTGCGACAAAGTGCGTAGCAGTGCGGTCATAGGCGGCAATCTGGATATTCCCGGCCTGTGCAGAGGCAAGGAAAGCCTTCAATGCGGCGCGATTGTCGGGGTAGCGGGCCAACAGCGCCTGGCAATCCGCGAGCAGGTGGTCCAACGCCTCGTCGCTGCACGAGGCAAGGTATTGACCGTTTTCCATGCGCCACTGCCCGGAGATGCCTCGCCAGTCGGACCAACGGGATGATGAAGGCACGGGCGCTGCCAGCCATCTGGAAAGATCGTGGTGGGAAATCTTCAGGCGGAGCAGTGCTGAATAGGGCTCTGACAAGGCGATCCTCCACTGTGTCTGCGTACAGTTGGCTTGTAGCAGACAACGCATGACCCGCCAACATCTGGCGGCTGCCGCAGGCCGGTGCCGGACTATCGCCCAGCCGTCGACCCTCTCACCACGCACCTTCCCGTCATCACCAGCCTGCGCACGGGCAGCTCCGGCATGCGCAGGCGTTCCAGCAACAGCGACATCGCAGCGCGCCCCATGTCTTCAACCGGCTGCTCGACCGCGGTAATGCCAGGTTCGACCAGCTCGGTCCAGCGCTCGTTGTCGAACCCTGCCAGCGCCAGCTCTCCTGGAATGGCGAGACCGGCGCCGCGTGCCGCCTTCAATGCACCCATGAGCAGCAGGCTGTTGCTGGTGACCAGCGCGTCGGGACGCGAAGGGCCGGCCAGCCATTGGTCGACCGTTGCGATGGCGGCCTCGGCCGTTGGCTCGACTTCACGGTAATCCGGCTCCAATCCGTGCGTGCGCATCGCAGCAAGATAACCGTCGCGGCGCTCGGCCGCCGTGGTGCTGGTGCTGCCGAACAGGCCGCCGATGCGGCGATAGCCACGCTCGACAAGATGCTCGACCAGGGCGCCCATCGCCGCGGGATTGTCCAGCACCACGCTGTCGATCGACCCGCTGGCCGCGGCGCGGTCCACCAGTACCGTCGGGAAGTCCAGTGTGAGCCGTTCCAGCCGCCCCACCGTGGTCCGTGTGGGCGCAAAGATCAGTCCACTGATGCGCTCCTCGTGCATCAACTGCAGGTACAGCGCCTCGCGCTCGGGGTCTTCGTCGGTGTTGCAGAGCGTGACGCGCAGGCCTTCGCGATAGGCGACCTCCTCCACCGCACGGATAAGCGCAGTGAAGAACGGGTTGCGGATATCCGCAACGATCAACCCGATGATGCCGGTGTGCCGGGAGCGCAGCCGCCTTGCCTGCAGGTTCGGCCGATAGCCGGTCTGGCGGATCGCCACCTCGACCCGGCCGCGAACCTCTTCGCTGACCGGGCCGCCCCCGAGCACCCGCGACACGGTGGACTTGGATACCCCCGCTACACGCGCGACGTCATTGATGCTGATACTCATTGGAAACGTTCCCGGAAAAGTGCGCCTGCCATGGCCCGGCGGCTGTTCAGGACAATGCTAACGCCAAAGAGCTATTGGCATTTTGTGCAGTGCACATTGAAATAGGCGGTGGGAACGTTCCCAATATGCCCAGCCATCCTTTTGCCGGAGCCGCCCTTTGTCGCCCCAGACCTTCCCCTCCCCCGTCAGCCGGGAACTGATCCGCCTGGACGCGCGGGCGCAGGACAAGACCGATGCGATCGCCCAGGTCGCGCAGATGCTGGTCGCGGCCGGCTGCGTGGCGCCGGGGTACAAGGCCAGCATGGGACGGCGCGAAGCGCTGGCCAACACCTTCCTCGGCCATGGCGTGGCAATCCCGCACGGGCTTGGCGAGGACCGCCATCTGGTGCGCCGCGATGGCATTGCCGTGCTGCAGTTGCCGGAAGGCGTGGAATGGAATCCGGGGCAGGTCACCCGTCTGGTGGTTGGCATCGCTGCCCAGTCCGATACCCACATTACCCTGCTGCGCCGCCTGACCCGGCTGATCCAGGATGAGGCAACGCTGCAGCGCCTGTTTGCGACCACCGATGCGGGTGAGATCGTCAACGCGCTGACCGGCGACATTGCGATCACGACCGCCCAGGTACCGGCCACCGATCTGGCCGAGCGCTTTGACTGGACCATTGCCTACCCCAGCGGCCTGCACGCGCGCCCGGCCACGCGCTGGGCAGAGACGGCGCGCCGCTTTGCGGCCCGCGCCCAGGTGCGTGCCGGCGACCAGGCAGCGGACGCCAAGAGTCTGGTCGCGCTGCTGCAACTTGGCCTGCGTCATGGCGATGCCGTCAGCGTATCTGCCGAGGGGGCGGATGCCCCTGCCCTGCTGACCGCGCTGCGCAGGGTCATGGAGGACCTGGTGGCACAGGAAAAGGCCGACGCCGAACGCGCAGCACAACGCAAGGCCACGCCGGTGGCAGGCTGGAATCCGCCCGAGGCACAGGCTGCCATCGTCGGCATCGGTGCCAGCCCTGGGCTGGCAATCGGCCCGGTGCATGTATTGGCCAGCACGCAGGCCGAGGTCGCCGATCGCCCGGCCCCGCTCGGCGAAGGCGGGGCGCGTCTGCAGGACGCGCTCGCACGTACCCGCCAGCAGTTGGCCGCGCTGCAGGATGACACCCAGCGCCGGCTTGGCGCCTCGGACGCCGCCATCTTCAAGGCCCATGCCGCGCTGTTGGACGACACCGACCTGATTACCCGTACCTGCCAGCTGATGGTCGAAGGCCATGGCGTCGCATGGTCCTGGCACCAGGCCATCGAACACATCGCCTCGGGCCTGGCCGCGCTGGGCAACCCGGTGCTGGCCGGGCGCGCCGCCGACCTGCGTGACGTTGGCCGCCGAGTGCTGGCGCAGCTTGATCCGTCGGCCGCCGGTGGCGGCCTGGCCGACCTGCCCGCGCACCCGTGCATCCTGATCGCGGCGGACCTGTCGCCGTCCGACACGGCCAACCTCGACACTACCCGCGTGATTGGCCTGGCCACCGCGCAGGGCGGGCCGACCTCGCACACCGCGATCCTCTCGCGCACCCTCGGCCTGCCGGCCCTGGTCGCCGGGGGGGGCGAGCTGCTCGCGATCAGCGCCGGTCGCGAGGCGATCATCGACGGCAGCAGCGGGCGGCTCTACCTGTCTCCGTCCGAGGCCGACCTCGCCTCGGCGCGCGCGTGGATCGCCGAACAGCAGCAGATCCGCGAGCGTGAAGCGGCGCAACGCGCGCAGCCGGCACAGACGCCGGACGGCCACCGCATCGACATCGGCGCCAACGTCAACCTGCCCGAGCAGGTGCCGCTGGCACTGGAGCAAGGCGCGGAAGGCGTCGGCCTGATGCGCACCGAATTCCTGTTCCTTGAACGTGGCAGTACGCCCAGCGAGGATGAGCAGTACACCACGTATGTGGCGATGGCCAAGGCACTCGGCGGCCGCCCACTGATCGTGCGTGCGCTCGATATCGGTGGCGACAAGCAGGTGGCGCACCTGGAGCTGCCGCATGAAGAAAACCCGTTCCTGGGCGTGCGCGGCGCGCGCCTGCTGCTGCGCCGGCCGGACCTGCTGGAACCGCAGCTGCGTGCGCTGTACCGCGCGGCGAAAGACGGCGCGCGCCTGTCCATCATGTTCCCGATGATCACCTCGGTGAGCGAGCTGGTCGCACTGCGCGCCATCTGCGAGCGCCAGCGCGCAGCACTGCAGGCGCCCGGGGTACCGATCGGCATCATGATCGAAGTGCCGGCCGCTGCGGCGCAGAGCGATGTGCTGGCCCGCCACGCCGACTTCTTCTCGATCGGTACCAACGACCTGACCCAGTACGTGCTGGCGATCGACCGCCAGAATCCGGAACTGGCCGCCGAGGCCGACAGCCTGCATCCGGCCGTGCTGCGCGCGATCCGCGCCACGGTGGAAGGCGCACGACTGCATGGGCGCTGGGTGGGCGTCTGTGGCGGGCTGGCCGGCGATCCGTTCGGCGCACTGCTGTTGGCCGGCCTGGGCGTGGACGAACTGTCGATGACCCCGAACGACATCCCGGCCGTGAAAGCACGCCTGCGTGGCAGCGCGCTGGCCGATCTGCGAACGCTGGCTGCGACGGCGCTGGACTGCGAAACCGCCGAGCAGGTGCGTGCCCTCGATGGAGCGCGCGCATGAGTTCCCGCGCCGTCACCATTACCCTGAACCCGGCAATCGACCAGACCGTGCGGCTGGCGAACCTGCAACCGGGTCACGTGCATCGCGCCCGCAGTTCCCGCGACGACGCCGGCGGCAAAGGCATCAACGTGGCCGCCTGCCTGGCAGACTGGGGCGTGCCGACCACTGCGCTGGGTGTGCTCGGCGATGGCAACGACGGCGTGTTCAGCGCACTGTTTTCCGATCGGGGCATCGCAGACGCGTGTCTGCGCATTCCGGGCCGTACCCGCACCAACATCAAGCTGGTGGAAGATGCCAACGGCGAGACCACCGACATCAACCTGCCCGGCCTGTCACTGTGCGACGCCGATCTGGACGCGGTATCGCGCCGACTCGACGCACTGCTCCAGCCGCAGCTGCCGGTGGTGCTGTCCGGCAGCCTTCCGTCCGGGCTGCAAGCCGATGCATGGGCCCGACTGCAGGCGCAGGTGCGCGCCGCCGGCGCGCGCGTACTGCTGGATACCAGTGGCGACGCGCTTGCCGCGGCGTTGAGTGGTGCACAGGGTGCACTGCCCTACGCGGTCAAGCCCAACCGCCATGAACTGGAGGCCTGGGCCGGCACGCCGCTGCTGGATCGCAGCGCCCTGCGCGCCGCGGGCCGGGCCTTGGTCGAACGCGGAGTTGCACTCGTAGCGATCTCGATGGGCGCCGACGGCGCGCTGTTCATTGATCGCAGCGGCGCCCTGGTCGCACGACCGGCGCGACTGGCGCAGGGCAGTACGGTCGGTGCCGGCGACGCCATGGTCGCCGGCATCGCCGCCGCCTTGTTGGAGCCCTCCCCCGACCTGGCCGGTTGTGCGCGACTGGCCACGGCGTTCTCGATGAGCCGGCTGGAGAGTGGCGACGCGCGACGGCTGGACCCGGCGCAGGTGCGCGCGTGGACCGGCGATGTACTGATCGAGCGGTTGGATTGAAACCCCTGCAGAGGGGGCTGCGGCTGGCCTTGGGCCACCGATGGCCCCTGCTGCAAGGACGAACCCGAAGAATTCCAGGAGTTGCCATGCAAGCTTCCACCGTAGTCATCGCCGCTGGCGAACGCAGCATCGAGGCCGTTCTTGCCGCCGAAGCGCTGCGCCGCGCCGCACGCCAGCAAAGGGTCGAATTGGCGATCGAAATCCGCAGCGATCAGGGCGTGACCGGGGCATTGCCCGACGCGCAGGCTGCCGCCGCAACGCAGCTGCTGCTGGTGGGTGACGGCGAGGCGGACAGCGCCCGCTTCGGCAATGCCCAGATCGTGCGCGCCGGCCTGGGTGAAGTGCTGGACGACCCGCTCGCCGTGCTGGCGCAGCTCGCCGCAGCATCGGCACCCCCTTCCAGGGATGACACGGGCAAGCGCATCGTCGCCGTCACCTCCTGCCCGACCGGCATCGCCCACACGTTCATGGCGGCCGAAGGCCTGCAGCAGGCGGCCAAGGCACTGGGCCACGCGATCCGGGTGGAAACCCAGGGCTCGGTCGGCGCGCAGGATGCGTTGAGCGACGGCGAAATCGCTGCCGCCGACCTGGTGCTGATCGCCGCCGACCGCGAAGTCGATCTGTCGCGCTTTGCTGGCAAACGCCTGTTCAAGAGCGGCACCAAGCCGGCGATCAATGACGGCCAGAACCTGATCCGCAAGGCGCTGGCCGAGGCTGGCGTGCAGACCGGCACGGTGGCTTCAGGTCGCACCACCGAGAAGGCCAGGGTCACCGGCCCCTACAAGCACCTGATGACCGGCGTGTCGTTCATGCTGCCGTTCGTCACTGCCGGTGGCCTGCTGATCGCACTGGCGTTCGCACTCGGCGGCATCTATGCCTTCGATGACGCGCACAAGGGCACGCTGGCGTGGTCGCTGTTCCAGATCGGCGCCAAGTCCGGCTTCATGTTGATGGTGCCGGCACTGGCCGGTTACATCGCCTACTCCATCGCCGACCGGCCCGGCATTGCCCCCGGCATGATCGGCGGACTGGTAGCAGTGAACATGGACGCTGGCTTCATCGGCGGCATCCTGGCCGGTTTCATCGCCGGTTATGGCGTGCACTGGATCAACCGTGCGCTGCGCCTGCCGCGCAGCCTGGAAGGCCTCAAGCCGGTGCTGATCCTGCCAGTGCTGGGCACACTGCTGGTCGGCCTGTTGATGATGTACGTGATCGGTACGCCGGTCGCCGGGCTGCTGGCGTGGCTGACCGACTGGCTGCGCGGCATGCAAGGCAGCAGCGCGATCCTGCTTGGCCTGCTGCTGGGCGGCATGATGGCGGTGGACATGGGCGGACCCGTCAACAAGGCGTCCTACGCCTTCTCCACCGCATTGATTTCCAGCCAGGTCTACACGCCGATGGCGGCGACGATGATCGGCGGCATGACGCCGCCGCTGGGTATCGCACTGGCGACATGGCTGTTCAGCAACCGCTTCACTGCCGAGGAGCGTGGCACGGCCGGTGCCGCTGGCGTGCTTGGCCTCAGTTTCGTGACCGAAGGCGCGATCCCCTATGCCGCGCGTGATCCGCTGCGCACCATTCCGGCGCTGATCCTTGGTTCTGCCGTGGCCGGTGCGATCTCGATGGCCGCAGGCGTCGAACTGAAGGTGCCGCATGGCGGCGTGTTCGTGCTGCCGATCCCGAACGCAGTCACCCATCTTGGCATCTACCTGCTGGCACTCCTGGCCGGCGTGGCCGTCACCGCGGTCGCGCTGCGCGTGCTCAAGAAGCCGGTCACGGCTCCCACCCTGTAAAAGGAACCCGCCCATGACCTCCCCTTCCCGCCGCCTGCTGCCGACAGTGATCCTGCTGGCCCTGCCATCACTGGCCGCAGCCGCCGACGCGAGCGACGTCTTCGCTCCGAAGCTCGCCTACACCGGCGAAGCGGCCGCCACGCTCGACGGTGGCAAGCGCAGCGGCACGGCCTATGCCGGCCAGCTGATGTTCGGTGCCGACGTGGACCTGGACGCGGCGTTTGGCTGGCGAGGTGCGACGGTCAAGGCCTACGGCATCAACCGCCATGGCACCAATCTCGCCAACAGCAGTACAGGCAACAGCACCTCGGTGCAGGAAATCTACGGCGGCCAGGGCACGCGCCTGGCCAACCTGACCCTCGAACAGAAGTTGTTCAACGACCGGTTGGTGCTGGAAGCAGGGCGCAGCGTCGCCAACATCCACCACCTGGGTTCGGACCTGTGCCAGTACTTCCAGGGCAACTCGGCCTGTGGCAACCCGACCTACGTATTCCGCACCAGCAGTTTCACCTGGTGGCCGGTGTCGAGCTGGATGGCCGATGCCACGGCCTGGGTGACGCCCGATGTCTATGTCCGCGTCGGCGCCTACCAGGTTGATCCCAGCCAGGCCGAGGATGGCCAGCATGGCCTGAAGTGGAATACGAACCAGGCCACCGGCTGGATCGTGCCCTACACGATCGGCTGGCGCAGCCCTGCTTCGGCACGATTGAAAGCCCGCTACGAACTCGGTGGCTGGCAGGACAACTCGACCTATCGCGATCCGCTGCGCGATGCCAACGGCATTCCCGCGCTGCTCAGTGGCCAGGAGTACGCGACGCGTCACGGTCGCTCCGGTGCGTTCGCCCGCTTCGAGCAGCAACTCACCAGTGATGGTGCCGGCCGCGGCCTGACCCTTTTCGGTGCGGCGCTCAAGGGCACCTCCGGCCAGTTGATCGAGGATCATTTCCTGCAGGCCGGGCTGGTGCAGAAAGGCACGTTCGCCCGGCGGCCGCAGGACAGCATCGCTTTCGTCGTGACCCAGCAGAAGTACAGCAGCATCGCGCTGGAAGACCTGCACCTCGCCCGCGCCGCAGCCGGTGGCAGCGGCACCCCGCACGGGAGCCAGGTGATGATGGAGCTGAGCTACGGCATCCAGCTCACCCCGCAGCTTCGTGTTGCACCGAACCTGCACTACATCGTGCACCCCGACCAGTTCAATGAGCCCGCACGCCAGCACGACCTGCCGGATGCGCTGATCGCGGGCATGCGGATCGACTGGAACCTGTAGGAAATGTCAGGTGGTCCTGGGGCGCGGCCCGTGTCAGGCACCGGGTCCACGGCCGGTCCAGGCGGCGTACCGACCGCCCGGCACCCGGGTGATCGTCGGCCCTGGCCGGGGTTTCAGGTGCTGTCCGCCGCCCACGCCAGTTCGAATGTCAACGCGAGGCGCTGGCCGGGCTCCAGCCGGTGCGGTGCCAGGGTGTAGCCATCTGGCGGGCCGCTCTGCGGCTCGACACAGGTGGCGTGCGGCGTACCATCGTAGACCACCCAGTGGTCGTGGTCCGACCTCAGCCGCAGGTGCTGGCCTTCGCGTATCAGCGTGACGTCACCGTCGGCGATGAAGCAGTCATCCCAGGGGCCGGTGGTGGGCTCCACGCGGGGCAGCGTGGCAATACCTTCCCTGTCCCGCGGATACATCGAGCGAGGACTAAAAAGCAGTCGTTCCGGCTTCCGGAACCAGGGGTGCCAGCCCAGCACCGCCGGCATCGCCTGGCCGCCGGCCTGGACCGCGAGGTTCATCTGCAGGCTGTGAGCCTGCAACTGCAGGTCCAGCACGGCAGCGCCACCGAAAGGCCAGTAGCCGTCGCTCGGCAGCTCCAGCGACAACCGGGCTGCCGCCGCGTCCAAGCGGTCGATCCGCCAGGGTCGCGAGAAACCCACCCCATGGATGGCGTGCCCGTCGAAGTTGAGCGGCAGCCGATGCGGCCTGCCGTCAAAATGGAACTGTCCACGGCGGATGCGCCCGGCCCACGGCACCATCGGGTAGCAGCCCCACGCGATCGCCGCCGGGCCTGCCTGCTGCGCATCCACCAGCCATTCCACGCCCTGGTAGCGCAGGTGCGCCACGCGCCCGCCCGCCCCTGCGGCGAACGCAACCTCCAGTTCGCCGCACCTCAGCCAGTGCAGCTCGCCGGCTGGCAGCGGAGCCAGCGCATCATCCACCGGCAGCATCCGCTCAGGCCCCATACGGGTTGATCGTGCGGATGCTTCCGTCCGGCTCCATGTGCAGCGGCGTGCACTTGGCCGAGCGCAGGTGGGTGATGCCGCCGGACATCAGTGCATCGTGATAGAACAGGTACCACTGTCCTTCGAACTGGCAGATGGAGTGGTGGGTGGTCCAACCGACCACGGGGGTGAGGATCACGCCAGCGTAGGTGAACGGTCCATACGGGCTGTCGCCGACGGCGTAGCACAGCTGGTGGGTGTTGCCAGTGGAGTACGACAGGTAGTAGCGACCCTGGTACCTGTGCAGCCACGGACCTTCGAAGAAGCGGCGCGCATGGTCGTCCGCGCGCAGCGGCTGGCCATGCTCATCCAGGATCTGCACTTCGCGGGTGGGTTCGGCCAGCTCGGTCATGCCGGCATCCAGGCGGCCCACGCGCGGGCCCAGCGCCGGTGCGCTGCCCTCGGGCTCCTCGTGGGCCTCGCTGTACTGGTTGTCACGATATTTCTGCAGCTGCCCGCCCCATATGCCGCCGAAGTACAGGTAGTGGCTGCCATCCTCGTCTTCGAACACGGCCGGGTCGATCGAGTACGCACCCTTGATCGGCTCCGGCTGGGGCACGAACGGGCCCTCCGGCCGCGCACCGATCGCCACGCCGATGCGGAACCGGCCCTCGGCATCCTTGGCCGGGAAGTAGAGGTAGTAGCGGCCATCACGGCAGGCGGCATCGGGGGCCCACATCTGTTTCCGGGCCCAGGGAACGTCGCGCACATGCAACGCCATGCCGCAATCGACGGCCGTGCCGTCGGGCGTATCCATCTTCAGCACATGATAATCCTGCATGCCGAAGTGGCCACCTTCGTCGTCGAATGGCTGGCCGCCGTCGATGTCGTGCGACGGATAGATGTACAGGCGCCCCTCGAACACATGCGCCGAAGGGTCGGCGGTATAGATGTGGGTCACCAGCGGTTGCGAAATGGCGTGCGCGGTGAGCTGCGCAAGACGGGCTTCGCTGGCCTGGCCGTCTTCGCCGGCAGAGAGGTCGATCATGGTCGTCATCTTGGAGTTACACGGAGGCGTCGGCGGAACGGCGACGCAGGTGGAGGTCCTGCTCGATGCGGGTTTCGGTGCGCTTGTCGATCCTGTAGAAGACCAGCAGCGCCACGGCGAGCAGGAAAGGAAGGGAGCAGTAGACGCTTACGGTCAGGCGGATGCCCTGCACCACGGCCTCAGGCTGCTGCGCCAGGCCGGCCTGGTAGCCGTAGTGGGCGAGGATCGCGGCGACCAGCGCGCCGCCCACGCTGAGGCCGATCTTCAGCCCGCACAGCATCGCCGAGAAGATGATCGCGGTTGCCCGCCGATGGTTCTTCCACTCCGAGTAGTCCGCGACGTCGGCGATCATCGCCCACAGCAACGGGATGGTGATGCCGTAGCAGAAGCCATGCAGCATGAAGGCGCCGAACGCCACCGCCACCGCCGTGGGTGGAAACAGGTAGAAGGCAAGCAGGAACAGGGTCGAGACAAACAGGGCGCCACCGAAGACGTCGCGCTTGCCGAAGCGGTCCGCCAACCGTCGCGATGCGCCGATACCCAGGATCATGCAGAGGATGCCGCACGCGTTGAACAGGCTGAACGCCGAGGTGGCCGCGTCCTTCGGCCAGGTGAACGCCGCGAAGCCGGCGCTGGCCAGCGCAGCATTCAACGCGCTGACCAGGCCGTTGAACCCCGAGTTTTCAAGGAAGCCGGCCAGCGCCGCTTCACTCATGTAGTACTGGAAGTAGTAGATGTAGGTACCGCCTTTCAATGCCAGGTTGATGAACACCAGCACGGTCAGGGCCAGCATCACCTGCCACGGGCGGTTGTGCAGCAGGTCCGACAGGTCCTGCACTATGCCGCCGGTCTGTTCACGCGTCGGCACGATGCGTTCGCGGGTGGTGGCGAACGTGATCAGGAAGAACGCCGTGCCGATGATGGCGAATGCGGTCATGACCTGCTCGAAGCCGCGCACCCGGTCGCCGTCACCCAGGATCAGCACCAGCGGCATCAGCAGCACCTGGATGATGAACTGCGCGATCATCACGGCCACGAAGCGGTAGGCCGAAAGGCTGTTGCGCTGGGCCATGCTGCCGGTCAGCACGCCGCTCAGCGCCGAGTACGGCAGGTTGTTCGCTGCGTACACGCACGCCAGCAGCGCGTAGGTGGCCAGTGCATAGATCACCTTTCCGCGCTCGCCCAGGTCCGGCGTGCTGAACGCCAGCAGGGACAGTACGCCAAAAGGAATGGCCGTCCACAGGATCCACGGCCGGAAGCGGCCCCAACGGGTGGTCGTCCGGTCAGCCGCGATGCCGATCAACGGCGTGAACACGAACGCACCCAGCAGGCCCACCACGAAGATGATCGTGGCCGCGGTCGCGGCCGGCAGGCGGTAGACGTCGGTGTAGAAGAAGGCCAGGTAGGTGATCAGGGTCTGGAAGATCAGGTTGGCGGCGAGATCGCCCAGGCTGTAGCCGAGCTTCTCGCGTACCGATAGCGCGTGTTCAGTGCTTGCCATGCAGCGGACGTCCTGGAAAAGGGATCTGGGCGGAGGGAAATCGATGCCGGCGAGAGCGATCAGTCATGCGCGGACACCACCGTGAACCTGCCCTGCGCGCGTGCATCGGCACTGGACGCCCCCACCCTGACCTCGTAGGCACCGGGCCGCACCTCATACGCGGCGCGCGCTTCGTCATAGTGGCGCAGGGCCTGCGCTGCCTCCAGGGTGAACGTCACCGTGCGGTGTTCGCCCGGGGCCAGATGGATCCGCTGGAAGCCACGCAGCTCCTGCACGGCATCGCCGCTGCCAGCGTGCTCGCGCCGCACGTACAGCTGCACCACTTCGTCACCGCTGCGCGTGCCTGCGTTGGTCACATCGACCGCAACGCCCAGGCGGCCATCGGCCCGGAGCCTGGCTGCATCGAGGCGGAGCGTTCCATAGTCGAACCGCGTATACGACAGGCCGTGACCGAACGGATAAAGTGGCGTGCCGCGGAAGTAGCGATAGGTGCGGCCCTCCATGGCGTAGTCGTCGAATGCCGGCAACGCTTCGCTGGCCTTGTAGAACGTCACTGGCAACCGGCCGGCGGGATTGACGTCGCCGAACAGCGCCTGGCCGACGGCGGTGCCGCCGCGCTGCCCGGGGTACCAGCTCATCAGGATCGCCGGCAGATGCGACTGCGCCCAGTCCACGGCAATGGCCGAGCCGCCGGTGAGCACCATCACCACCGGCTTGCCGGTAGCGTGCAGGGCCTCCAGCAGGGTGCGCTGCGGCGCGGGCAACCGCAGGTCGGTACGGTCGCCACCGGCAAAGCCTGGATAGTTGACCGTCATTTCCTCGCCTTCGACATCGCCGGTAAGGCCACCGACGAACACCACCACATCGGCTTCGCGTGCGGCATCGAGCGCTTCATCGAACGGCGCCTTGGCGCCGGGCATGCGCCAGCCCAGGCGCACGCCGGCATCGCGCTCGTCGTCGTAGTACTCCAGCGTCAGCGCGTAGGCACGCCCGGCCTGCAGCTCCAGTTCGATGCCCTCGGCATGCAGGCGATCTGTGTTCACCCAGTGATCGATCACGCGCTTCCCGTCCAGGTACAGGCGGTAGCCATCATCGCCGGCCACCTCCAGCCGGTAGCGGCCGGACACGGGTGGCAGCAGTTGGCCGCTCCAGCGGATGCTGAAGCGGTCGTTCGGGATCCCCTGCCCCGGTGCCGCTTCGCCGCGTGCCAGCAGGTTGTCGGTCGGCGAGCCGCGGTCCCAGCGGAAGCCGATCTGCGCGTCGGTACGCACCAGGGCCGGCGTACCGGACAGGTCGGGCGTGCGGAAGTACTCGCCACGCAGGCCACGCTCGGGCGAGTCCGCGGAAGGCCGCAGGAAGGTCGGCTCGATCAACGGCGTGGCACCGGGATCGTCGCGGCCCTCCACCAGGTCCACGCCGCGGGCATAGCGAACCTCGACGCCCTTGGCCGCCTCGCGTATGCCCTGCAGGATCGTGACCGGCGCGGCCGGTGTGCCGAAGTAGTTGCCGAGCAGCGCCATGGTGTCGTCGGCAGTGGGTCCGACCACGGCAATGCGCTTGATGTCGCGTGACAGCGGCAGGATGCCGTCGTTCTTCAGCAGCACCAGCGACGCCTGCGCGGCCTTGAGCGCCAGCGCATCATGGGCCGGGGCCTGGTTCACCGAGGCCGGAATGCGCGCCCAGCGCACCCGCTCCGGCGGGTCGAACATGCCCAGGCGCATCCGTGCGGTGAACAGACGGGTCACCGCATCGTCGATCTCCGCTTCGCTGATCAGACCCTGACGCACGGCCGACGGAAGCGTGGCGTACTCCTGGCCGCATTCCAGCTCGGTGCCATTCCTGACCGCCAGCGCCGCAGCGGCTTCGCGCGTGGTCACGATATGGTGGTGCTTCCAGATGTCGACGATGGCCCAGCAGTCCGAGACCACGTAGCCCTTGAAGCCCCAGTCGCGTCGCAGCACATCGCGCAGCAGGAAACGGCTGGCACTGGCGGACTCGCCGTACACGCGGTTGTAGGCGCCCATCACAGCATCGACGTCGCCCTCCTTGACCAGCGCCTCGAACGCCGGCAGGTAGGTGTCATACAGGTCGCGCCGGCTGGGCCGTGCATCGAAGTGATGGCGGTCGGCCTCCGGCCCGCTGTGCACGGCCAGATGCTTGGCGGTGGCGTCCAGCTTGCGGTAGACGGGGTCGTCGCCCTGCAGGCCACGTACGAAGGCCACGCCCATGCGCGCGGTGAGGTACGGGTCCTCGCCATAGGTTTCCTGTCCGCGGCCCCAGCGCGGATCGCGGAAGACGTTGACGTTCGGCGACCAGAAGGTCAGCCCCTGGTAACGGCCGTGCGCGCCTTCGCGGAGGAACTGGTGGTGCTTTGCGCGGGCCTCATCGCTGATCGTCGTGGCCACCTGCCCCATCAACGGCACATCGAAGGTCGCGGCCAGGCCGATCGCCTGCGGAAAGACCGTGGCCTGCCCTGCCCGTGCCACGCCATGCAGTCCCTCATTCCACCAGTCGTAGGCGGGCACACCCAGGCGCTCGATTGCCGGCGCGGCGTTCTGCATCTGCGCGGCTTTCTCTTCCAGCGTCATCTGCGCGACGAGTGAGGCAGCCCGTTGCTCGAAGCTGGCCGAAACGTCCAGCCAGGGCCGCGGCGCGGCTGCGGATGCGGCCGCCGCGATGCAGGTCAGAACGAACACAGTGAGCCCGCGGCGCAACGTGCGGCGACGGGCGTTGGACGACAGCGACAGCCTCATTTGCTTCTCCCGGTGCGCTCATCGCGCGCGAAGGGACCCAGCAGTGCGCCTACGAAGCCGCCCGCCCGGTCCGTGCTCAGAACGGTGCCATCCACCTTGCCTGCAAGCAGTTGCCAGCCCTGCCCGTCGCCGGTATCGAACGAGAACGCGTAGTCGCCCTCGTTGCCGTCGATCTTCAGGCGCAACGCGTCCGGTGCCCGCACCTCGCGGGTCGCCACGATGCGCGTACTGCCACCGCCATCACGAACTTCCAGGAAGAGCGAAAGTCGCTCGTCCGGAAGGCTGCGAACGCCAAGGAAGTACCAGTACGCCTCGCTCTGGAACGCCGCCAGGCCGGCCGCCACGCCAGGCCCCGGCCGGCTCATCGCGGCGCTCGCCTCGAAGCGCAGGTGCTGCTGGCGTCGGCCAAGGAACGCGGGATTGCGCAGCGTGTCCAGATCCTCGGCAAGCGGGTGCACGGCCAGCATTCCCGGGCGCGTGGCCAGGTCGGCCCAGGCGTGCTTGGGCACCCGCACGCGCAGCCACTGGCGATCGAGCCTCGGTCCATCGAAGTTGTCGCGCTCGACGAAGTTGCCGGTCGAGGGGGCCTGGGATGCCTCGCCCTGCATCCACGACGGCGCCTTGACCACGTAGGGGATGGGCTGGTCGGCCGGCAGGATCCGTGGCCAGCCGTCCTGCCAGCGCACCGGCAGCAGATAGGTCTCGCGCCCGGTGTTGTAGTGCCGCGTCTGATAGTTGCGGCTGGCCAGGAACACCGCCCACCACGAACCGTCCGGGCCTTCGACCAGGTCGGCATGGCCGGCATTGGTGATCGGTAGCGGTCGGTCGTCGGGCAGCTCGCGCTGGGTCAGGATCGGATTGCCCGCGTAGGGGTCATACGGGCCCCACACGGTGCGGCTGCGCAGCACCACCTGGGAGTGCTGCGGCCCGGTGCCGCCTTCGGCATCGGACAGGTAATACCAGCCCTGGCGCTTGTAGATGTGGGGTCCTTCGATCCAGATCGGGTTCTTCGCCGGCTCCACGCCCGCGTCGACCAGCACCCGGCGCGGCCCGACCGGCTTGAAGGCAGCCAGATCGATCTGCTGCATCCAGATGGCGCGGTGCCCGTCGTAGCGCGGCGGGCCGGGCGGTGCATCGTTGTTGACCAGGTACACCTTGCCGTCGTCATCGAAGAACAGTGATGGATCGATGCCATCGATGCCGGGCAGCCAGTGCGGATCGGACCACGGACCGGCCGGGTCGCGCGCGGTGGCAATGAAGTTGCCGCCACTGTCGGTGGCCGTGGTCACCACGTAGAAGACCCCATCGTGGTATTCGATGGTGGGCGCGAAGATGCCGCGCGAGACGCTCAGTCCGTCGAAATCCAGCTGCGTGGCGCGGTCGATCACGTTGCCGATCTGCTTCCAGTGAACCAGGTCGGCACTCTCGAACACCGGAATGCCCGGGAAATAGGTGAAGCTGGAATTGACCAGGTAGAACCGGCCGTTCGCGCTCACGATGCTGGGATCGGCATGGAAGCCGGCCAGCACCGGATTGCGGTAGTGGCCGGCCGGCAGCGGCGTGTCGAAGGCCGCGTCGTTGCCGCGGTATTCGAACCAGTCGAAGTACACCGGCGGTGCGTCCGGCGGCGCGCTGGCCGGGCTGGTTGCGGCCGACAGCAGGAGTGCCGCCGCCAGCAGGTGGCGCGCCATCGACCTCAGGCCGGCCCTGTCGCGGACCGGAGGGGACTGCTTGGACAACGTCATCATCGTCGCGTCTCGGCTTCGGCAATGGGAAGTTCGAACGGGCCTGCCGGTGCCCCGCTGCGGTCGCGTAGCGTGCACACCGGGCCATCGGCCCAGCAATAGCGGACATGCGTTGCGTGCGTCGACAGCGGGCCGCGCAGCAGGATCCGGCGCCCATCCAGTTCGGCGTCGCCGTAGTCGCAGTGGCGGGTATCACCCCTGGTCCCGCACAGTTCAAAACCAATCGGACGCAGCGCGCCGGTCGCGGTGAGCACGCCTTCGACATCCTCGAACGCAATGGCCACGCCAGCGGGCGTCCGCACGGCCGTTACCGCTCGCGGACCCGACGGCGCCACGTCCTGCTTGCCGTACACCACGTGGCGCGCCACGCGCGCCAGGCGGCGCCCGAGCTCCTGCTTGTTCGGCGGATGGATGTCGTAGGCGTCGCCGATGTCGATGGCAATGGCGAGCCCGCTCCGCGCATCCTCGGCGGCGACGCGCCGCTGCGCCTCACGCACCTGCGCCCAACCGCTGGCGGCGGGCACAACCGGCGGCTGGCCGTAGCCGGCCAGCTGCACCAGCAGCAGTGGCGTGCGCGCACCGAACTGCCGCCGCCAGTCCTCGCGCAGCGCACGCAACCGCATCGCATACGCCGCACCATCGCTGGTGTTCGATTCACCTTGATACCAGAGCATGCCGCGCAGCCCGAAGCCCCCGAGCGGTGCGATCATCCCGTTGTACAGCGTCGACAGCCCGGTGGCGGCCTGCCATGGCGCGAAAGGCGGCGCCTGCTGGCCCGCCGCCACCCGGTATTTCCAGAGGCCCTGCAGTGCCACGCGCTCGCCGTTGTCGAACTGCAGGCCGTATGCCGTTGAGGGGCCGGCCAGGCCGCCTTCGCCGTAGGTGTCCAGCACGTTGACCGCAATGCTGTTGGATCCCGCCTTCAACAGGCCACTCGGCAACGGATAGCGCCGCTGGCCGGCGCCGTACTGGCTGCCGACGGCGACCCCGTTCACCCAGGTCACGTCCACCTCGTCGGCCGATGCCAGCTCCAGGGTCGCGCCGCGTGCAGCCTGTTCAGCGCTCAGCACCACCTGCGTGCGATACCAGACCATGCCGTTGTAATCGGCAAGCGCGGGCTCGTTCCACCGCTCCCATGCGCCCAGTGTGGCCGGTGCGTGCGACCATGCGCGGTCATCGGTATCCGCGCGCCAAGGTGCGTCGCCCGGCAGCGCCCCTTCGCGCGTCTCCCACCAGTGCTGCCAGTGGCGGCCCCAGGCTGCGCGTGCCTCCAGCGGATCACGGGCAGAGCGCGCGAGAATATCGAGGGCCTCGTCCATGCCACCTTGCCCGCGCAGGGCATCGGTACTGGTCCAGGCCTCGATCCGCGAGCCGCCCCACGCTGCCTGGATCAGCCCCATCGGTACGGCAACCGTGCGCTGCAGTTCGCGGGCGAAATAGAAGCAGGCTGCAGAGAAACCGCGCACCGAATCGGGCGTTGCCCGCGTCCATCCAGGGTCACCCTTGAAGCTCTCCTGCGCCTGCACGGCCGCGTCCTTCGGCACGCTGAACAGCCGGATCCGTGGCAGCGTGGCCGAGGCGATCTCGCTGGCTGCGTTGAGCGAGCGCCAGACCGGCAGCTCCATGTTCGACTGCCCCGCGCACAACCAGACGTCGCCGACCAGAAGATCCCGCGCCGTCTCACGCCGGGTCCCGGCGGTTGCCTCGAGGGTGTACGGGCCGCCTGCGGCGATGGCGGGGAACATGGCCTGCCAGCGGCCTGCCCTATCGGCCTGTGTGGCCACCGCCTGGCCCGCGAAGGTGGCCGATACCGCCTGCCCAGGGCTTGCCTGGCCCCAGACGGTGATCGGCCGGTCGCGCTGCAGGACCGCATGGTCCTGGAACAGCGGGTGCAGCAAACCCGTCGTTTCGCCGGCCGCCACCGGTGCGGCAAGCCACGCCAGCACCATCAACGCCGCCGCGCGCGCGGACCATCCGAACCGGTTCATCGCCCATCTCCGGGTGCGAAAGGAAACTGCAACGCCTGGTAGTACGACAACGGCTGTGGCGGTGGCCGTTCTCCCGCCGGCAGCGGTCGGCCGCTGACTGACTGGAAGTACGCCACACTGGCATCGCGCCACCACTGCGCTTCCTCGCGCTGGATCTGCAGGAACGCCGCCACCTGCTGGTGCCGCTGCGGATCGATCCGATCGCGCAGGCCCGCCCAGGTCGCCTGCATCGACTGCACCTGGCGCACACCCCGCGAATAGCGCCCGACCAGTTCGTCCCACAGCGTCCTGCCCGAGCGCATGCGGCGGTCCCACGGCACGTGATGGAACCACAGCAGCAGCGACTCGGGCACCCGCGCCGGATCGCCATAAACCCCGGCAACCGGCGGGAAGTACTGCCCCACGGCGTTGCTTCCGCTTGCGCTGCGGTCAAAACCGATGCCGTTGCGGTCTGCACGGTGGTAGTAGACCGACGTCCAGTCCGCACGCGGGCCGCCGTCCACCCAGGGGCCGGGACCGTAGTGATGGCCGCGTGCCATGAGGTGATGCAACCCAAGCGGCGTCATGTAGTCCACTGCCGCCTCGCGCGAGTCCATCATCATCCGCACGATCGGGCCGGTCACCTGCGGGTCGGGCGAGAAGGTCAGCGCGGCCCAGTCCTCGGCAATGCCGCGCGCGGACTGCTGCGGATTCCATGCCAGTCGCCCGAACGCGTACCAGTTGGCCTGGTCGAAATGCGAGCCGCTCCAGGTGCGGTCTACGCCAATGTTCGCAACGCCGGCGATGCCGGTCAGTGCATGACCTTCCAACGAGCCGTCGACCACGCGGGCGACCGTGGAGCCCTCGCCACGTGCATGGGTGTCGGCCTGCAGCACTTCTTCGTAAAGCGTTCCCAGGTACACCAGGTGCGTCGCAAAACCCAGGTACTCCTTGGTGATCTGCAGTTCCATCATCAGCGGCGTGCGTGGCATGGCGCCGAACAGCGGATGGAACGGCTCGCGCGGCTGGAAGTCGATGGGACCGTTCTTCACCTGCACGATCACGTTGGGGCGGAAGGCACCGTCCAGCCCGACAAACTCGCTGTACGCCTGCTTGGCGCGATCTTCGGGAACCTGGTGCGAGTACACGAAGGCGCGCCACATCACTACGCCGTTGTAGGGCGCCAGTGCCTCGGCCAGCAGGTTGGCGCCGTCGGCATGGGAACGACCGTAATCCTGCGGGCCGGGTTGCCCCTCCGAGTTCGCCTTGACCAGGAAACCGCCAAAATCCGGAATGCGCGCATGGATCTCATCGACCTTGTCGCGCCACCAGCGCCGCACAGCCGGATCCAGCGGATCAGCCGTTGCCAGGCCGCCAAGCTCGATCGGCGCACTGAAGCGCGCGCTCAGGTAGACCCGGATGCCATAGGGCCGGAACAGGTCGGCCAGCGCGGCGGCCTTGGCCAGATAGGCCGGCGACAGGCTCAGCGCACTGGCATTGACGTTGTTGAGGACGGTGCCGTTGATGCCGAGCGAGGCGTTGGCACGGGCGTAGTCGGTGTAGCGCGGCTCACGCCACTGCGGCAACGTCTGCCAGTCCCACAGCGAGCTGCCTGCATAGCCACGCTCGACGTAACGATCCAGGTTGTCCCAATGGTTGAGCACACGCAGTGCGACCTGCGGCGACTCACGCACATCCAGCGCCTGCAGTGGGGTGCCACGCTGCATCAACCGCAGCAGATGGAACATGCCATACAGCACGCCGACATCCTGGCGTGCCGCCACAAGCAGCACGTCGCGCGCCTCGATCCGGACCCGCCGGATCAGGAACCCCTCGTTGCCCAACGTGGCGATCTCGTTGCCGTACGCGGCGACGAGTGTCGAAGATTGCGGCGTGCCCAGCACCAGGGCACGCTCGGTACTGATTGCCGTTCGCATTGGCGGCGCCGCTCCCAGCAATCCAGGGAGGCTGCGCGCAAGCTCGTCGCGGGTGGCGCGCTGCATTGGCGTGCGATCCGGGGCCACCACTTCGGCCAGTTGCCGCCGGTAATCGGCAGCGACCGTTGCGGCAACCGGCTGGTAGCGCATCCACAGCGCATAGCCATCCTCCGCCCGTGCCCCGCCAACACAGGCCAGCAGCACGAGGAGGGCCCACAGGTGCGTGCCGACAGCGCGCAACAACGGCGTTAACATGCGCCTTTGTAGACTACGTCCGGGCCCGGGGCAGCGCATCATCGTCCTTCGCACCCGCACGGCAGCGCCACCAAGAACAAAGGGATCGTGCATTGGACAAGCCGAAGAAATCGGTTCGCCGCAGAACCGCAGGCGTGACGATCGACGAGGTTGCGGCCCTTGCCGGCGTTTCGCCGATGACCGTGTCGCGGGTAATCAACCAGGGCAAGGTGCGCGACGTCACCCGCGAGCGCGTGCTGCGCGCCGTGCGTGAGCTGGGCTATACGCCCAATCTTGCCGCCAGTTCGCTGGCCGCTGCACAGCACACGCGCATTGCGCTGATCTACACCAACCCCAGCGGCGCCTACCTGCGCGAACTGCTGGTGGGCCTGCTGCGCGTCGCCTCCAGTTCCGCCATCCAGCTGGTCATCGACTACTGGGACAACCTGGATGCCGAATCCGAACGCAGGGCGGCGCGTGCGCTCGCCGGACGCGTCGACGGGGTGATCCTGCCGCCGCCGCTGTGCGAATCGCAGGCCGCCGTAAGCGAACTGGTCAAGGCTGGCATTCCGGTGGTGGCCATCGCATCGGGTCGCCTGAGCGAGGCCCTGTCCTGCGTCCGCATCGATGATTTCAGTGCGGGCAGGGAAATGACCGATCACCTGCTCCGGCAGGGACACACCCGCATCGGTTTCATCCGTGGGCGCGATGACCTGAGCGCAAGTGCGCTCCGCTACGACGGCTTCGTCACCGCCCTGCGCGAGGCCGGGCTGGCGGTGGAGCCCGGCCTGGTCCAGCACGGTGACTACACCTACCGGTCCGGCCTGGCCGCGGCCGAGAAGCTGCTGTCCCAGCGCCGGCCACCGACCGCGATTTTCGCCAGCAACGACGACATGGGCGCCGCCGCCATCTCCGTGGCGCATCGGCGCGGGCTGGAAGTGCCACGCGACCTGTCGGTGGTGGGTTTCGATGACACCTCGGCCGCCACCACCGTGTGGCCGGAACTGACCACGATCCACCAGCCCATCGCCTCGATGGCCAACGCGGCCATCGACATCCTGCTGCGCACCATCCGCCGTCCTGCGGGGGACGCAACGGTGCTGCGCGAACATGTGATGCCGCATCGGCTGATCGCACGCGGTTCGGTAGCCGCACCGCCTACGCGCCGGTAGCGAAGGCCCCGCCCTCATGCCTGCGCCTGCGCAGTAGGCGGCAGGGTGCCGGTCAGGCCGGCAGCAATCATGCGCCGCATCCAAGGGCGACCTCGGCTTCGTTCAGTGCGCCCAGCGCGACGCGTGACACGGAGATCGTCATCGCATCGGCCGTCACCACCGACCACGGTCGGTCGATCGCGTCCAGCTTTGCACCCGCCTTGGCCAGGCACTTCAGCGGCACGCCAACGCGCTTCCACTGGCCTTGTGGAAGCGCCGCCAGCGACGGCCCGATGGCGATGCGTGCCGAGCAGCCCACGCCGCAACCGACCGACAGCCACGCCTCACCCTCCGGCGCAGCGTCCACGCGCAGCGTGGTCAGCAGCATCAGGTCACCGTTGGATTCGCGCTGCAGGTCCAGCGCCGTGTGCGACTGCAGTGCAGCAACGGCCTCGCCCTTGCCCGACCAGGCCAGGCGTCGCCCATCCTCCTGCACCAGATGATCCACGCCGGTGATCTTCAGCCGATCATCGGGCAATGCGTCCGGCACGCGGGTCACGGTCAGGCCCTGGCCTGCGGCCTGCTCAAGGCGCAGCGCCATGCCGGGGCCTGCATCACCGCGCGCGAAGAACACGCCGGTCGCGCCCTCGTTGCCGGTCACGCCCGATGCCTCCGGCAGCGCGGCCAGGTCGCCGTTGTCGGCGTAGGTCAGGCCGAAGCCGAACGCAAACAACGGATCGTAGTCCTTCTGGCCGACGTTGTTGGCGTACTGGGTGGCGGTGCGCGGCCAGCTGAAACTGAGCTTGCCCTTGAAATCGTGCTGCACCCGGCCATCGCTTCCGCGCAGCAGTACATCGGCAATGCCGGCGCCTTCCGAGCCCGGCAGCCACGCGGCCACGAAGGCATCGGCGGCATTGATTTCCCGGTTCACCCAGAGCGGCCGCCCGCTCAGGAAGACCGCGACGACCGGTATGCCATCGGCCTTGAGCCGCTTGAGCAGCGCCAGATCCGTTTCGTTGCCCGGCTTGTAGGCCAAGGTGGGGCGGTCCCCCTGGAACTCGGCATAGGGGTCTTCGCCAAACACCACCACCGCCACGTCGGGTTTCACTGCATAGCGACCGTCAACGGCAAGCACGGCTTCACCACCGGCCGCCCTGGCCTGGCGCGCGATGCCCTCGTAGATGGAGTCCGCATTGCGGAAGTCCTTGCGCGTGGTGCCGGTGCCCTGCCAGTTGAGCGTCCAGCCACCGGCCTGCTTGCCGACATCGTTGGCGCCGTCGCCGGCCACGAGGATCCGCTGCTTCGGCGACAGCGGCAGGACGCCGTTCTGGTTCTTCAGCAGGACCAGCGATTCGCGCACGGCCTGCCGGGCCACCGCGCGATGTGCCGGCGCGCCGATCAGTGCGAACTGGCCGCCAACGGCCCGCGTGGACGGCCTGCCGGCCTCGAACAACCCCAGGCGGAACTTGACCCGCAGTATCCGGCGCACCGCATCGTCCAGGCGCTGCGGCGTTATCCGGCCGTCCTTCACCGCAGCCAGCGTCGTCTCGTAGAAGCCTTTCCAGCTGTCCGAGGCCATCGCCATGTCCAGGCCCGCGTTGATCGTGGCCGGGCAGTCCGTGGTGGTGCAGCCCTTGACCTGGCCATGACCATTCCAGTCGCCCACCACGAAGCCACCGAAGTTCATGCGTCCCTTGAGCACATCGGTGAGGTAGTGCCGGTGCCCGTGCATCTTTTCACCGTTGACGCTGTTGAACGATGCCATCGCGGTCTGCGCGCCGGCGGCGATGGCCGGCGGGTATCCGGCGGCGTGGATGCGTACCAGGTCCGGCTCACTGATGCGGGTGTCGCCCTGGTCCTTGCCGTCGGTGGTGCCGCCATCACCGAGAAAGTGCTTCACCGAGGCGATCACATGGCGGCCATCGAGGAACTCCGGTGTTCCCACCCTGCCCTGCAATCCCTCCACCATGGCGCCGGCATAGCTGGCCACCACCTCGGGCGATTCCGAGTAGCCCTCGTAGCTGCGGCCCCAGCGATCATCCTGGGGTACCGCAACGGTCGGTGCGAACGTCCACTCCATGCCGGTGACGCGGGTTTCCAGCGCGGTGATGCCACCGATCTGCCGCAGCAGCTCCGGATTGCGCGTGGCGCCCAGCCCGATGTTGTGCGGGAACAACGTGGCGCCAACGATGTTGCTCTGCCCATGCACGGCATCGATGCCGAACAGCAGCGGAATGGCCTTGCCGCCTTTCGACGTGTCCATGGAGGCGTCGTAGAAGGCGTCTGCCAGCGCCAGCCACTCGGCTGGCGACGCATCGTAGCGGCCACCGGGGTCGGAATTGCCACCGGCCAGGATCGAACCAAGGCGGTAGCGCCGCACGTCCTCGGGGGTGAGGCTGGCAATGTCGCCCTGCACGAGCTGGCCGACCTTTTCCTCCACCGTCATGCCTGCCATCAGGTCCGTGATCCGCTTCTCCAGCGCAGGATCCGCGGCCAGTGGCCAGGTGACCTGCGGCCACGGGTCGCTGGCGGCTCCCGCAGTGGCGGCGGGCCGGTCCTGGCCGTGGCAGCCCAGCAACGCCAGCGTCAGCACGGCGACCAGCACGCCGCTGCGGGATAAGGAGGTCTGCGATGTCATGGCGCTCATCCTTCCATCTGCTCCAGTTCCTTGCCCTTGGTCTCGTGCACATGCCGGACCACGAAAATCACCGAGATGATCGCCGCCACCAGGTAGATGCCGTAGGTGGCCGCCAGCCCTGCCGCGGCCAGCAGCATCGGGAACGTCACCGTGACCACGAAGTTGGAGGTCCATTGCGCTGCGCCGGCGACCGCCAGTGCCGAACCGCGGATCTGGTTCGGGAACATCTCGCCCAGCATCACCCACATCACCGGCCCCCACGACAGGTTGAAGAACACGACATAGGCATTGGCCGCCACCAGCGCCAGCGTGCCCATGCGCCCGGGTAGCTGCAGATGCCCGTCGGCCAGTGAACCACTTGCAAACGCGACCACCACCAGTGCAAGCGACAGCGACATCCCGGCCGAGCCGAACCAAAGCAGGGGCTTGCGGCCGATCCGGTCGATCAGCAGCACCGTGACCACGCAGGCGCCGATGCTCAGCGCGCCGGACAGCACGTTGATCAGCAGCGCGTCGTTTTCGGAAAAGCCGACCGCCTGCCACAGCACGGCGCCGTAGTAGAACACCACGTTGATGCCGACCAGCTGCTGGAAGCAGGCCAGTCCGACGCCGACCCACACAATCGGGCGGATCCGCCCGGTCGCCCGGCTCTTCAGATCGGACAGGCGCGGGCGATGGTGGTCGTTGGACAGCGAGGCATCGATCTCTTCGAGCGTGGCGCGGGCCTTGTCGTTGCCGAGCAGCCGGGTGAGCACGCGCAGCGCGTCGTCCTTGCGCCGCTTCACCACCAGGTAGCGCGGGCTCTCAGGAATGGTCAGCAACAGCAGCAGGAACACCAGCGATGGCGCGGCCTGCATCCAGAACATCCAGCGCCAGGCAGCCTGCCCGGCCCACAGCGGCTCGGTCGACGCGCCCGCTGCGGCCGCCAGCAGGTAGTTGGACAGGAAGGCAGCGGTGAGCCCGGTGATGATCGCGATCTGCTGCACCGTGGCCAGGCGGCCGCGATAGCGGGCCGGAGCGACCTCGGCAATGTAGGCCGGCGAGATCACGCTCGCCGCGCCTACCGCGAACCCACCCACCACCCGCGCCGCAATGAACCAGCCCGACGAGGCCGCCGCCCCGGCACCGAGTGCCGACAGCAGGAACATCACCGCCGACAGGATCAGCACGTTGCGACGGCCGAGGCGGTCGGCCAGGCGGCCGGCACTGAACGCGCCCACCGCACAGCCCAGCAGCATCGACGCGATCTCGAACCCCTGCATCCATTCACCGGACCGGAACGCCTGGTGCAGGCCGTCCTGGGTGCCGTTGATCACGCCGCTGTCGAAGCCGAACAGAAAACCGCCAATCGTCGCTACCACGCTGATCAGTACGATCAGCCGGGTGTTCTCACCGCTGCCTGCTGCCTGGTTCATTCCCGTCCCCTCGAGTGCACCGTTGCCGCGCTCAGCGCAGCAGGTACTGGTTGAGCAGGTTTTCGTAACGCTCCTGCTTGCCGCTGGCCTGGTGCGGTTCGCCGAGGCGGGCGGCCAGGCCCGCCAGGTCCGGCAGGCTGAGCGTGCCACGCTCGAACTCCTGGCCGGCGCCGCTGTCGAAACTCGCGTAGCGCTCCTTGCGCCATTGCTCCCAGGGCGACTCGGTCAGCAGTGCATGGGCAACCTCCAGCCCGCGTGCGAACGCATCCATGCCGCCGATATGGGCAATGAACAGATCCTCAAGGTCGGTCGACTCACGGCGCACTTTGGCATCGAAGTTCAACCCGCCCTCCAGCCCGCCCTGACGCAGCACGACCAGCATCGCACCCACCGTGTCGTACAGATCGCTGGGGAACTGGTCGGTGTCCCAGCCGTTCTGCGCGTTGCCGCGATTGGCATCAATGCTGCCGAGCAGGCCATGGTCGGACGCAACCTGCAGGTCGTGCTCGAAGGTGTGCCCGGACAACGTGGCGTGGTTGGCTTCGATGTTGAGCTTGAAGTCCTTGTCCAGCCCATGCTCCTTCAGGAACCCCACCACCGTGGCACTGTCGAAGTCATACTGGTGCTTCATCGGCTCCATCGGCTTGGGCTCGATCAGGAAGTTGCCCTTCAGGCCGATGCTGCGGCCGTAGTCGCGGGCCATGGTGAGGAAGCGCGCGAAATGTTCGATCTCGCGCTTCATCTGGGTATTGGCCAGCGACGCATAACCTTCGCGTCCGCCCCAGAACACGTAGTGCTCGCCGCCGAGTTCGACCGTGGCCTCCAGCGCGGCCTTGACCTGCACCGCTGCGCGCGCGACCACCGCGAAGTCGGGGTTGGTCGATGCGCCGTTCATGTAACGCGGGTGCGAGAACAGGTTGGCCGTGCCCCACAGCAGCTTGACGCCGGTGGCTTCCTGGCGCGCCTTGGCCAGGGCCACCATGTGCGAGAGGTTCTTCTGGTACTGGCCGATGTCGTCGGCATCCGGCGCCAGGTCGATATCGTGGAAGCACCAGTACGGCACGCCCAGCTTGGTGAAGAACTCGAACGCCGCGTCCACCTTCGCTTCGGCCGTGGCCAGTGGCGAGGCTGCCTCCCACGGGAACTGCCGGGTACCCGGGCCGAACGGATCGTGCCCGGCATTGCAGAAGGTGTGCCAGTAGCACACGGCGAAGCGCAGATGCTCCTGCATGGTCTTGCCACCGATGACCCGGTTTGCATCGTAGACCTTGAAGGCAAGCGGATTGTCCGAGCCCTTGCCCTCGAACGGAATGCGGCCGACGCCGGGGAAGTACTCCTTGGCGCCGATGAAGGGCTGCGTGCTCATGGTGCGTGCTCCTGTCGTTGTACGAGGTGTCGTGGAGGAGCCATCAGCCGCGCTGCAGCGGCGTGATGGCATCAAGATGGCTGAGGAAGCGTGCGTAGGCCCGTGCATAGGCAGCGCTGCGGGCCGGATCCGGCCGTGCGGACAGCGCCGGATCGACGGTGACGTGGCGCGCGGTGATGTCGCTGATCGAGGTGGCGTCTCCCTGCGCCCGGGCGAGCGCCCACAGCGCCTGCAGTGCCGCACCAAACGCCGCGCCTTCGGCCTGCACCGGGACGTCCACCGGCAGGCCGAACACATCAGCCACCAGCTGACGCCAGGCCGCGCTGTTGCTGCCGCCGCCGGTGAGCACGATGCGATCGAACTGCATGCCCGCGCGGACGAAGGCGTCGTAGCCGTACTTCAGGCTGTAGGTCGCGCCCTCCATGGCGGCGCGGTAGAGGTGCGCCGGGGTGAAATTGGCGATGTCCAGGCCTGCCAGCACGCCCTTGCCGAGCGGCAGGTCGGGGGTACGTTCGCCATTGAGGAACGGCAGCATCACCACCCCCCCTGCGCCCGGCGGCGTCGCGTGGAGGTGCGCATCGCCGTCGCGGGTGCTGAAACCGAAGGCGCTGGCCACGCGTTCGGTGGCTACGGTGCAGTTCATGGTGCAGATCAGCGGCAGCCAGCCACCGGTGGACGAGCAGAACGCCGCCCACGCGCCGTCCGGATCGATCATTGGCGAGCCGGAATACGCAAACAGCGTTCCGGAGGTTCCCAGGCTCATCGCCAGCCGACCTTCCGTGACGCAGCCGGTGCCGATCGCCGCCATCATGTTGTCGCCGCCGCCAACGGCCACCTTCACCGCCGCTGCAAGCCCGAGCGCGGCCGCGGCCCTCGGCGCGATATCAAACAGGGCATCGGGTGCTGCGATCGGCGGCAGGCAGGCGGCAAGATCACGATCAGGATCGGTGGCGCGCAGCAGTTCCTGCGACCAGGTGCGTGTGCGCACGTCCAGCCAGCCGGTTCCGGACGCATCGCCAAGCTCGCAGAACCGCTGCCCGGTCAACACGAAATTCAGGTAGTCGTGTGGCAGCAGGATGGTCGCCAGCCGCGCATAGGCGTCGGCACGGTGGATCCGGGTCCAGGGCAGCTTGGACGCTGCGTAGCCGGCCAGGATCGGGTTGCCCGCCAGCGCGATGGTCCGTTGGAACCCGCCCACGGCGTCCATGATCTGGATGCATTCGGCCGAGGTGCTGGTGTCGCACCACAGCTTGGCCGGCGCCAGTACCTCGCCGGCATCATCAACCGGCACGAACCCATGCTGCTGCCCCGATACCGCCAGTGCGACGATGCGAGCGCGCAGCGAGGGGTCGATCCTGGCAAAGCAGTCGCGCAGGGCCGACACCCAGTCGGCAGGCGCCTGTTCACGGCTGCCGTCGGCACCGCTGTCCAGCGCGAGCGGCACGCTGGCCGAGGCCACCACCACCTGCGTCCGCGGGTCATAGACCAGCACCTTCAGGCTCTGCGTCCCTGCATCGATCCCTGCAACCAGACCCATCGAAACCGCCTCCGATCAAAAAAGGTAGCGCTAACATTCCGTGGACTCAAAAAGGGGGCGTGGTGTCCGGCCCCCTCGTTGCCACCGCGCGCGTCATCGCCAGCGGTGTTGCCGCACTGTAACCAGCTGCAGCGGAAAAAGCGTGCTGCAACGCAAAACCCTGTTACGCGCTTGCTGCCGTCGAACGCCACACGTCCACGCCGGACCTGCAGTACTGCGCGATGAACTCCGCCTGCGCCGGCATCTGCGCGGCAGCCTGCTGCACGGGCTGCTGGATGCCCTTCAACAGGGTGCGCAGATCGGCGTCGCTCACGGCCCGCGCCAGCGGGTGGGCGGGACCGGGCGCGATGCCCTGCCCGAGCAGCACGCTGGTCCAGGATTCCACGCGGAAAACCTCGCCGGGGTCCTGCCACGCATGTGCACGCTCGCGCCACGCGCTCAGCCGCTGCTGCAGCGATTCGGGCACGCGCATTTCGCGACACGCCTTCCACATCGGTTCGGTGCGCTGGGTTGCGTGGTAGTGCAGGATGATGAAGTCGCGCACGTGCTCCATTTCCTGGCAGCTGACATCGTTGTACAGCTTCACCAGCGACGCACTGATGCCGTCGAACGGGAACAGCTGGATCAGGCGCACTACCGCGCTGATCGTCAGATGGATGCTGGTCGACTCCAGCGGTTCGATGAAGCCGCTGGCCAGCCCGAGCGACACCACGTTCCTGTTCCAGGCCTTCAGCCGGCGCCCGCTGCGGAACGGCACCTTCCATGGATCGCGCAAAGGTGGAGCCCCGGCATCGCGCAGCAGCTTCGCTGCGGCCTCGTCATCGGACAGGTGGCGGCTGTCATACACCAGCCCGCAGCCAACGCGGTGCTGCAGCGCGATGTGCCAGCGCCACCCCGCTTCGTGGGCGATCGCCCGGGTATAGGGCACCGGCGGCGCCACCGCTTCGGTCTGCACCGCCACGGCGCGGTCGCACGGCAGCCATTCGTGCCAGTCCTCGTAGCCGGTGCCCAGCGTCTGCTCGATCAGCAGGCCACGGAAGCCGGTGCAGTCGATGAACAGGTCGCCCTCGATCACCTGGCCGTCGTCCAGTACCAGCGCCTGCACCGAACCGTCGTGCGCGTGCTGCCTGACCTGGGCGATCCTGCCTTCGATCCGGCGCAGGCCGTGGGCCTCGGCCCTGCGGCGCAGGAACCGCGCATACAGGCTGGCATCGAAATGATACGCATAGCTGGCCTGCGGCTGGGTGTGCAGCGAGAAGCGGTCGCCATGCGATGCGATGCTCTCCAGGCTGAAGTCGCCCAGCTCCGAGGGCATGCCGCGGCGCAGGCTGTCCAGCCAGAAGTGATGGAAGGGTGCCGCCCAGGTGCCGTGGCCGATGGTGCCGAACGGATGGAAGAAGCGATCCCCCGGCAGGCGCCAGTTCTCGAACGAGATCGACAGCTTGAAGGTGCCGGCCACCGCGCGCAGGAACTCCTGCTCGTCAATCTGCAGGAAGCGATGGAAGGTGCGGATCGGCGGCACGGTGGACTCACCGACGCCGACCGTGCCGATCTGCTCGGACTCGACCAGCGTGATCTGCAGCTGGTCACGGAACTGATGCGCCAGCGCGCAGCCGGCCAGCCATCCCGCCGTACCGCCACCGGCAATGACCACCTTGCGGATGCGCCCTGCAGGCGTGCTCTGGGTATCCAACACGGTGCCCTCTCTCAACGGTTGAGCCTGCCCAGCAGCATCGCGCGCATGCGGCGGGCGCGCTGCTCGTCGAACGGTGCCAGATCCCCGCGCGCCGTCTCAGGCAGGTGCTGACCGGCGCGCTCGCCGGGGCCGAATACGTAGTAACGGAAGAGCCCTTCCCAGGCCTGCTTCTCACGCGCTGGCAGGTCGCGCACGGACCACATCGCGTGCTGCAGCGCCGCCAGCGGCGACCCCAGCCAGGCCGGCGAGCTTCGCCACCAGTAGTTCACCAGCACGTTGAACGGTTCCAGGCTGCGTACATGGTGCCACCACATGCTGGGAATGAAGATCGCATCGCCGGGCCCAAGTACCGCCCCGCGTGCATGCGCCAGCGCCTCGCGGAAGCGTGGATGCCGATCGAAGTCGGGGCGCTCGAAGTCCACCACGCTGACCACCTGTCCGCCCGGCGTGGGATCGAGCGGGCCCGGATACAGGTTGTCGACCTGGGCGGGCGGGAACAGCGTGAACTCGCGCTGCCCCACCGCACAGCAGGCGAGGTTGTCGGGTGTGTCGAAATGGCACGAGGCCGTCACCCGGTTGCCGATCCAGATGCTGGCGGCGGCATCGATGCCCTGCTTCGCCAGCCCGGCGTCGTTGGCCTGCGCGAATGCCGGCAGCAGTGCCCGCGTGATCGGCAGCGAGGCGACGTAATAGGTTGGCGGCCGCGGCGCATGCAGCGCCGCGGCGATCTCTTCCAGCACCTGGGCGAGCACGCCACGCCGCACTTCGAAATTCAGCCGGGTGAAGTCCGCGCTGTAGAACGGGCGGCCCACGATCTCGGCGCCGCCGAACGAGTACTGGATGGGCGCACCCGCATCGACGCTGCACAGGTACGCCATCGCGTCACGCACGCCACCCAGTCCGGCCTGGACCAGTGGCCAACCGCTGGCGATGCCGCGCAGTACGACCGGCTCACCGGCCTCCACCAGGGCGGCCAATGGCAAGGCAGCAGGATCGATGCCTTCCAGGCTCCGTATCGGCAGGCGGGCTTGCACCGGTCAGTTCCTGACCGCCTGCGCGGTGCCGTCCTGGACGCGGAGACGGCGCTGCTTCTCGGCGATCAGGCGGCGCATGTTATGCAGCGACGCAAGCATCAGGTACGCACCTTCCAGGTAACCGGCGCGGTTCAACGCCGCCAGGCGTGAACTGTCCAGCGCCGCCAGTCGCTCGCGGTCGATGCCGTGCAATCCGCTCACGCCCACGCGGTGATGCGGCGCGAGCTGCACATCAAGCGTGACCGGCTGGATGAGCCCACAGTCGTCGAGCATTGTGAACATACTGGCCGCAAAGGCACTGCCCTCGTGGATGCCGCGCAGCACGCCGGCGATGTGGTCCAGGTAAGGCGTGTTTCCACCCTGCGGCAGGAACACCGGCTCACCGGCGCCGGAGGTGACACGCGGATGGTCCAGGTCGACGTGCATCACCGCGTCCTGGGTGAGCAGGCCGTCCACGTAGTGCTCCTGGAAGCCGATCAGGAACGGCCCTTTTGCGGCCGCGCCGGGCAGGTAGGAGGCATTCCAGCGTCCGTCCTGCAGGTACAGGTTCTCGTGCTGCTCGAAACCCAGCAGGGCCACCGACTGCCACGCCCCGGTCCCGGCCTCCCGGCGCAGGAAGATCGGATATTCGCGCTGCAGTTCGGCGAACTCGCTGGGATAGGCCGGCACCATGCCCACCGCATCGCCGAACTGCGGCCCGAATCCGATGGCGACCTTCAGGTCCCGATGCGCGATGTTGTTGAGCATTTCATAGCGGGCCATCGAGGTATCCAGTCCAGTGCGGGGTGGCTGGCCAGCAGGGTAGCGCAGGCGCGGCAGGTGCGGCGACACCGTCCCGGCACGGCACCGCTGGCGGGCAGCGGTACCGTGCCGGGCGCATCGGCAACCAGGCTCAGAACTTGTAACGGACGCCCAGCATGTAGCGCGGGCTCTGGTCTGCCAGCTTGACGATCATCTGCGAGGTGCGCGAGCGCCACCGCACATCCTCGCCGGTCAGGTTGATCGCCTCCAGGCTGAAGGACCAGTGGTCATCCAGCGCGTAGTTGACGCTGAGATCCCACTGCTCGTACGGCTCCACGTAGTACGGATTGCGGCTGGAACCCTGGTTGGCCAGGATCAGGTACTGGTCGCGCCAGTTCCATGCCAGGCGCACCGACCACCCGTACTTCTCGTACATCAGCATGGCGTTGGCAGTGTCGCTCAGGCCGGTGAGCGAGAACTGGTCGATACCCGGATCGCCGCCATTGTTGTAGCCGACATCACCTTTGACCACGGTGTAGTTGGCCAGCACGCCGAAGCCGGTGTCACCGAAGAAGTACTGGCCGCCCAGTTCCCAGCCATGCAGCTTGGACTTGTTCTGGTTGATCGGGCGATTGACGTTGAACTGGTACAGCGGGTCGTTGGCCTGCCCATACAGATCGTAGGCCGCTTCGGTGGCCAGTACCTGCGCATCGGTGCCGTTGTAGGCGCCCAGGCCAGCTGGATTGTTGCGCAGCAGCGCCAGTGCGGTGAACAGCGAGGTGTCGTTGGCTGAGCAGGCGGCCGCATTGGCCGGCCCGACCTGGGCCACGCAGGCGCCGCTGGTCAGGAAGTCCAACGCCGCCCGCGCATCCGGCCCGGAGGTCGGGTCGGTGAGGCCGTACAGGCTTTCCTGGACGACCGTGTTGCCGATGAAGTTGCTGACCGACTTGTTCCAGTAGGTCAATGACACATAGCTGGCGTCGGCGAAGTACCACTCCAGCCCCAGGTCGAGGTTGTCCGATTCCAGCGGCTTCAAGCTCGGGTTCTGCGAATTGCCGCTGGCGCGCGACGAGGGATCGATCAGCACCGAGCCGAACGGCTGCTGGGCACCGGGCCCTGCATACAGGTTGCCGTACGGCGCTCGGGCAATGCTCTTGCCGAACGAAACGCGGCCCTTCAGTTCCTCGGTGAGGTCGATGCTGAAATCAAGGTTGGGCAGGATGTAGCTGTACCTGGCCTTCTCGGTGAAGGGCTGCTGCTCGTCGGACAGCACGATGCGGAAATCGTTGTTGGCCTGCCACTCGATGGACTCGGGAACGGCAATGACCGAGGTCGACACCACGTCGGTGGTTTCATAGCGCACGCCCAGGCGGGTATTGGTGCGCATGCCGCCCAGCTCCCCGTCCAGCTCCACCTGGAAGTACGCCGCCTTGGTCTTCTCTTCCACGAAGTTGTCGGCTGCGCGTTGCGGATCCACGCCCAGGCCGACGCCGTACTCGCGCGACGCCCATTGCGCGAGCTGCCCGGCATTGCCGCGCCAGGCCGGCCAGCTGTTGGCACTGTAGTCATCGAACAGGCCGACGATGCTGACCGGCTGCAGCAGGTCCATCAGGCCGGCGGCGGTATCCCGGTCCACGTTGGCCACGCCCCAGTCGCCCAGTGTCGAATAGGCCTCGGCGGCCTGGATGCGGTGGGTGGTGGACTTGTTCGTATCCACGCCGAACTGGAAGCGGCCGTGGTCGAAGTTCCATTCGCCGTCGACACGCGCCTGCTTGATCTTGCTGATCTGGGTCTGCGCGTTGACGCGCAGCACCTGGGTGCCGATCTCGCCTTCCTGGAAGCCCGGGTTGACCACGCCATTGGTCCCGGCGATCGCATCGGCAGTACTGGGATACCAGACCTGGGTGCCGACCGGCAGGCCATTGTTGAAGTTCAACTCCTGTACCCAGGAGCCACCGCAATGCGGGCCACGGGTGCAGTTGTTGGTGCCGGCAATGCTCATGAAGATGGAGCCGCCGCCGGTCAGTGGGTCATTGGGGCGGCTTTCATTCTTCGAATTGTGCGCATCGAAGCTGAGCTTGAAACGGTCGCTGACATTCCAGACCGCGTTGAAGCCCAGCGAGCCCAGCTTGTACTCCTGCATGCTGCGCTGCTGTTCCAGCCCGAAGTCCTTGGTGCCGGCGATCTCGCGGATGTAGACCGGGGTGGCGACCGCACCGGAGGTGTCGAACTGGACATTGGTGTAGTTGCTGTTCTGCAGCCACATGCCCTGCTCGCCACGATTCTCGGTGATCTCGTTGGTCGAGTAGGTGTAATCCATCGTCAGGGTCAGGCTGTCCGTCGGTGCGAACTGCAGCACGGCCTGCCCATTGACTCGCTCGCGCTCGAATTCGGAGAACGCGTAGCGCAGGTCGTTGGGCCGCGCATAGAGCTGGCCGACGGCCGGGGCGTTCACCACGGTCGGGTTGCCCGGCATCGACCCCGTCCAGGGCTGCACGTTCCAGTAGTTCTCCGTGGCCTGCACCGAGCCGCCCTTGCGCTTCTGCTGGCTCGCGCTGAGGCTGACGCCAAAGGTCTTTTCCGGATTGCTGTAACTGAAGATGCCCGACAGCTCCGGCGTCAGGTCGTTGTCGAACGGCTGGCTCTGGTCGGAGACCAGCTTTGCCCCGGCATTGGCCACGATGCCGGCGTGGTCGAGCGGGCGCGAGGTCAGGATGTTGATCGTCGCGCCGATGCCACCGCTGGGCACCTGTGCCTGGCTGGTCTTGTAGACCTCGATGCCATTGATGGCCTCGGCGGCCAGCTGCGCGAAATTGAAGGCGCGAGTGCCGCCGTCGACACCGCCGATGGCCACCTGCCCGGAGGCACCGAATGCATCGGCGCCGGGCATCTGGCGACCATTGAGCGTGACCATGTTGAACTGCGGACCAAAGCCACGCGCGGTCACCTGCGCGCCCTCGCCGTCACGGCGCTCGATGGAGATGCCGGTGATGCGCTGCAACGACTCGGCAAGATTGGTATCGGGGAACTTGCCGATGTCCTCGGCGCTGATCGCGTCGACCACGCCCGCCGAGTCGCGCTTGATGTCCATGGCCTGGCTCAGGCTGTTGCGTATGCCCGTGACCTGCACTGCATCGAGCTGGGTCGGCTGCGACTGGCTCTGCGGCTGCTGCCCGGTCGCCGGTGCTGCGTCCTGCGCAAACGCAGGATTGATGACCAGGGCGCCACCCACGAAGGTGAACATGGCCCGGGACCGGAACTTCGCCAACGCGCGGCTCATGAACCGGACCTCGGGCCCGGGGTGCCACGGAAACTGCAAGTGCTCATGAAAGTCCCCTCTGACATACGATCGAATGGATGTACCGCCCCCTCCCAGGGGCACGCACGGGCGTGGCCCGCATTCCAAACCGAACAGCACGGCTGCTGGAGCACGCCGCGACTTACACTTGCTTTTCAAGCCTGCCAGGACAAACACGCGGCAAAGAAGGCAGCCCCTGGACCCTGGATCCCCGTCCGACTGGTAGCGCTACCATCGCGTTGCAGCGGAGAGTAATCACCCGGGTTCGCGCTTGTCACCATGCAGCGCAGCAAATCGGCAGCGCGCGTAGCGGCGCTGGAATCACCCCGCTACCGATGACCGGGCTGCCGCTGCATCCGGTCACCGCTCACCCGCCGCAGGAAAGATGCCCGCGCCTGCGGGTCATCCAGAAAGGAACGCACCGTGAACGCTCTCCAGCGCATCGCCGCCGCAGTCGGCTCGCCGTACTCGTTCCGTCCGGCTCCGCCGTTTTCGCCGCCAACGCCGTGATCGTGGACGGAGCAGATGAGCCGCTCACCGTGGCGCTACGCAGGGGCTACCACTCCGGTCCCAGCAGCTTCATCACTTCGGCCTCCAGTTTCTGCGCGGCCTCGTCCTGGGAGGCGACCTTGATGCACAGCCCCGACTGCGCCGGCCCGGGCATCAGCTGGTATCGGTTGATGGTGCCGCCCCCGTCGCCGTCCAGCGCCACGCGCGCCACCACCGTGCGCCCATTGGCGTGGAAGGTCCAGTCCTGGTAATCAAACATGCTTCAGTATCCCGGCGGCCAAGGGGTCATCCCACCTTAGGCGGCACGACAGTGAAGAAGGCTCCAGGAAGTTGTTCAGAGCGCGTGGACATGATGACGGCAGCACCTACTGCAGTGCCCGCGCCAATTGCAGGACATCGGCGAAGAAGGACGCGTAGTCGTCCTGTGGGGCGCGGTGGCTCTCGCGCCGATGGATCAGGCGCACTGCGACGACGCGTTGTTCCGGAACGATCATCAGGTATTGGCCCAGGTAGCCGTTGGCGGCAAAGCCGACGACCGGTCCCCGTGTGATGTCGTAGAGATCGGCGAGCTTCAGGCCGCGCGCGGCGATCTGGCTGGCGTAACGCTGCGGCCCGTCCGCACCCAACCGTTCGGTGAGGAATGCGATCAACTGCCCCCGGCTGTCGAACGTGCGCCCCGCGCTGGCCTGCACGGCGCGGCGCACGTCATCGTCAACGCCGTGCCCGGCCAGCAGGTCATCCAGCCGGGGTTTGAGCTGATAGCGTTCCCACGCTGGTATCCGCCACCACAACAGGCCCACGTCAGGCGAACGGGCACTTTCAGCAGTGATCAATGCCACTGACCGTTCACTCAACAGTCGTTTGCCATCCGGCGCCACGCCTCCATCCAGCAACAGTTGCCCGATGGCGGCAAGATCGGCGGCACGCAGGGACAGGCCCGCCATTCCCAGCGGAGTGCCTGCCTCATCCTTCATCCAGGCGTGGTGGGCAATGCCCAGCGGCTTGAACAGGCGCGCATCCAGGTAGGCATCCAGCGGCTCGCCCGCCAGGCGCTCGACAATGCCGGGCAGCAGGTTGGTGGCCTTGTTGTTGTAGGAAAACACGGCGCCCGGGTCGTCACTCAGCTCGGCTGCCAGTGCCAGTTTGACCAGGTCCGGGGCCCCTTCCAGTTCGGCGCCCGCGTTGGCCACGTTCTGCAGGCCCGAGGTGTGGTCCAGCAGCATGCGCACGGTGATGCGGCTCTTCCTGCCCTGTTTCCATTCCGGATAGATCTGGCTGACCGGTACGTCGATCGAAGCCAGCTTTCCTTCGTCCAGCAGCAACGCAATGCCCAGCGCGACGACGGACTTGGTTGCCGACATCAGGTGCACGGATTCCTGCGCTGGGGCGGGCTTCAGCTCAAGCAGCGTGTCCCGGTCGTGCATCACGAGCACCGCATCGGTATGCGAAGCACGCGCGTTGCGCTCGATCGTGGCGAGGGCGTCGGCAGGCGGCGTCGCATGGGTGGGCCCCGCGATGCCGATCACGAGGGCCAGGGCGCAGGACAACCAGCAGGACGTTGGCATTGCGTTCTCTTCCAGTGAGTGTGCGTGCAGTGTGACTACACATGTAGTCACACCGCAGTGCCTGAAGTCATGCCGCGCTTGATTGCCCATCCGCACTGGACGCCGGGTTCGTCACTAACCCGCCCGGCCCCCCAGCAGTCGCCATGCCAGTGCGCACGGTATGATGCGGCGATCCCGGAACCTGCGATGATTGCAGCGGCCGCCCATCCGCTGATCGCGTGCGCCAGGAGCACCTGCGCCGGGGTCGCTGCCGGTGCCGCTGAAGCCCCCACTCCATGCTTGCCCCCCATTCCCCCCTCGTGATCTGGGCAGCGGTCGCCGTTGCCACCATCGGCCTGCTGTTCCGTCCCTTCCGCATCCCCGAGTATGTGTGGGCGCTGGGCGCTGCCGCCCTGTTGCCGCTGCTGGGCGCGGTATCGCTGCAGACCGCATGGGGCGCGGTAGCCGAAGGCCGCGACGTCTACCTGTTCCTGGTCGGCATGATGGTGCTGGCCGAACTGGCGCGGCGCGAAGGCCTGTTCGATTGGCTGGCGTTGTACGCGGTGCGGCATGCGGGCGGATCGGGGCGACGCCTGTTCGACCTGGTGTTCCTGGTCGGCACGCTGGTGACGGTGTTCCTGTCCAACGATGCAACGGCCGTGGTGCTGACACCGGCGGTCTACGCGGCCTGCAAGGCGGCGCGCGCCAATCCCCTGCCCTACCTGTTCGTCTGCGCCTTCATTGCCAATGCGGCCAGCTTCGTGCTGCCCATCTCCAACCCGGCCAACCTGGTGGTGTACGGCCAGCACATGCCGCCACTGCTGCAGTGGCTGGCGCAGTTCGCGCTGCCGTCGGCGGCGGCGATCGGTGCCACCTACCTGGTGCTGCGCTGGGTACACCGGCGCGAAATCGCGCAGCCGCTGGTCGCCGCACCGGAACATCGCCCGCTGACCGAGGGTGGCCGACTGAGTGCATTGGGCGTGCTGTTCACCGGCAGCGTACTGCTGGTGACGTCCGCGCTGAACGGACCGCTGGGCCTGGCCACGTTCTGCGCCGGCGCGCTGAGCGTGGCGGTCGTGGTGATACGCCAGCGCCATAGCCCGCTGCCGCTGCTGCGGCATGTCGCCTGGGGCGTGCTGCCGCTGGTGGCCGGTCTGTTCGTGCTGGTGGAGGCGGTGGCGCAGACCGGCGTCATCCAGACTGCGGCAAGCGCGCTGCAGGCCATGGCGCAGGCTTCTCCCCACCAGGCCAGCTGGCTGGCCGGTGGCGCCTCTGCACTGCTGAGCAACGTAGCCAACAACCTGCCGGTCGGCCTGGCCGCCGGTTCGCTGGGCCAGATGGCTGAACTGCCCGCACAGACCCGTGCCGTACTGCTGATCGGCGTGGACCTGGGCCCGAACCTGTCGGTGACCGGCTCGCTGGCCACGATGCTGTGGCTGGTGGCGCTGCGCCGCGAGGGCGAGCATGTCAGCGCGCTCGGCTTCCTGCGCGTCGGCGCGCTGGTGATGCCGCCTGCACTCATCGCTGCGTTGTTGCTGCTGTGACCAGAATGCAGGCGGCGGCCCGGCCCTAGAAGACCAGCTGCAGACGGGTATTGAAGGTGGTGCCTTCATCCCTGCCCGCAGCACTGCCGCTGCGGTGGCGGGTCTGCCAACGCACGGCTTCGAACATCACCCGGCTGAAATCGTTGAGGTACCAGTTCGCGCCCAGTGTCCACGCGTGAGCGGTACCACCACTGGGCAGTTCGGCATAGTCCACGTCCTCATAGCGGCCCTTCAGCTCCCACGCACCGCTGCCGCCGCGCGTCACCGGATCGGCCACCTTCACCTTGCCCCACGTGCCGGCCTTGCCCGAGTAGGACGGCAGCGCGCCCGCCAGGAACCAGCCGGCCGAGATCGCCCACGCTTCGTGGTCGCGATCATAGCGCCCGCTGGCATCGGCCCCGCGCAGGCTTCGCGTACCCCACTCGCCGGTTGCCCACGCCGGGCCGAAGAAGCCGGCCAGTTCCGCGCCGTAGGCGGTGCTGCGCTCGGCGCCCACCAGCGTGCCCGGTGTGATCCTGACCAGATCGTTGAAATGCCCCGCGATGGCCGAACTGCGCACCACGCCGCTGGCCCCGGCGGGAATCTTCTCGTGGAAGGCCCATGCGCCCAGATGCACCGTGGCGTCGGCGGTGTCCAGCGGATTCCAGTGGACGCGGGTGGCCCAGGTCTGGCTGTCGTTGTCGGTGCCGGCGTTGTTGAGGTCGTTGCCGGCCACCGACAGGCTGGCATGCCAGCCCCTTCCATACACCCGCTCGGTGAGCCCGATACCAAACAGGCCGCGCTGCGGCAGCAGCAGCGTGCCGACCACGTTGCGTTCCTGGAACGGCGTGTTGGACGTGCTGCTTGAGCCATCGATACCGCGATCGTTCAAGCGGTTGCCGATCGTGAGATCGGCCGGCAGGCCGAACAGCGTGTGGTCCAGCGTGGCGTAGACCGACTTCCACGCCACCGCGTTGTCGGCGAAGTCGCCCTCGACGACCCAGCCCAGGGTGCCGTAGCGCCCCTCGGCCCCCAGGCGCACCGAACGGATCTCGGTACCCGAAACGTTGCGGTCGGCGACCGCCGAACCGTCGGTGCTCGAGGCATCGACGAACAGGCGGCCACGGGGGCGGAACACCGTCGTGCCGTCGGCACTGCTGAACTCCGGTGCACCCTTGGCCCAGGAGACCTTCGGCAGCCTGGACTGGCTGGTTTCCAGTGCGGCCACCCGCGTTTCCAGCGCAGGCGCGGGCGGCGTTGACGGTGCCCTCGCACTGCCCTGCCCGCCCTCGACGGCGCGGAGGCGTGCTTCCAGTTGCTGGATCTGCAGTGCCTGCTGCTGCACCAGGCGTGACAGCTCGGCCTGGCTCAGCGGCGCGGGCAGCGACGACGTGGACTGTGCGTCGGCATGGCCACTGGCCAACAGCAGGCCGAGCGCGACCGACAGCGCTGCCAGCGGCAGCACGTTGGAATGGTTCATGGGCTCTCTCCGGCCAGCCGGCCCCCTGGCCTGGCGCTGGCCCGTTGCGGTGGTGCGGGGGAAGATCGGGGAAGGAAGCGCGCGCCGCCGGATCGGCCCGGCGGCGCGGCAGGCGGGCTCAGCCCGTCCGGGTCAGCTGGTGGCCTGTGCCTGGGCGTTGGGACGCCAGGTGATCAGCTTGTTCTCGACCACGTCCAGCAGCGCGTCGATGACCAGCACGAAGGCGGCCAGGATGATGATGCCGGCGAACACGCCCACAGCGTTGAAGTTGCCTTCTGCCTGCGCGATCAGGTAGCCCAGCCCCGCCGAGGCGCCGAGGTATTCGCCGATGATCGCACCGACCACGGCAAAGCCGACCGAAGTACGCAGCGAAGACAGGATCCAGCTCGCCGCTGCGGGGAAGTAGACATGGCGCAGCAGGTCACTGCGGCTCGCCCCCAGGATGCGGGCATTGGCCAGCACCACCGGATTCACCTCGCGCACGCCCTGCATGGCATTGAAGAACGTGGTGAAGAACACCAGCGTGACCGCCAGCGCCACCTTCGACCACAGCCCCAGGCCCAGCCACAGCACGAAAATCGGCGCCAGCACCACGCGCGGAATCGCGTTGAAGCCCTTGATGAAGGGATCGAGGATGCGTGCCGAGCGGCGGCTCAGGCCGAGCCAGACGCCGCCGGCCACACCCAGGCCGGTGCCGATGATGTAGCCCAGCGCGGTTTCGGTCAGCGTGATGTAGACATGCTGATAGAACGACGTATCGGACAGCCAGGTCCAGGCCTGCTGCACGATGGCGGTTGGCGATGGGAAGAAGAACGGATCGATCACGCCCAGCGCGATGCCGCCTTCCCAGCCACCGAACACGGCGACCACCAGCGCGAGCTGGATGAACTTGTCAGTCTTGGCGTGCATAGCTCTTCTCCACTTCGCCGCGCAGGCAGGCCCAGATGTCGCGGTACAGGTCGGTGAAACGGTCATCCAGCTTGATTTCGGCCACGTTCCTCGGCCGTTCCAGATCCACATCGAAACTGCGCACCACGCGGCTGGCCGGGCCGGAGGACAGCACCACCACGCGGTCGCCCAGGGCGATCGCTTCTTCCAGATCGTGGGTGATCAGGATCACCGAGCGCCGGTCTTCCTGCCACAACCTCAGCAGCTCGTTCTGCATGAGGTGGCGGGTATGGATGTCCAGCGCCGAGAGCGGCTCATCCATCAGGATCACCTTTGGCTCGACGATCAACGCCTGGGCCATCTGCACACCCTTGCGCTGGCCACCGGACAGCTGGTGCGGGTAGCGATGCTCGAAGCCGGCCAGGCCGACCTTGGCCAGCCACGCGTCGGCCTTGGCCTTGCGTTCGGCCTCGGGCACACCACGGAAGCGCAGGCCGAGTTCAACATTCTGGTACGCGGTCTTCCACGGCAGCAGCGCGTCCTGCTGGAACAGGTAGCCGACCGACTCCTGCACGCCGCTGACGGCACGGCCATCGATGCTGACCTGGCCCGACGACGGCTTCAGCAGGCCCGCCACGGAATTGAGGATGGTGCTCTTGCCGCAGCCGGTGGGTCCGACGATGGCAAGGAACTCGCCGTCACCCACCTGGATGTCGACATCGCGTACGGCGGTGAATTCGCCGAAGGACATGGTCACCTTGTTGATGGCGACCATGGTCTGTGCAGGCTCCAGCTGCGGCGCGCCATTGAACTGGCGCACGGTGGCATTGAGGGCCATGGTTTACCTCCGCTTACGGTTGGGCAGCCGGCGCCGCAGCGTTGGCACGCTCGACGAAGGCATTGGTATAGGTCCGGGACAGATCGATATCGGCCTTGGCGACATCCGTGTTGAACTCACGCAGCACCTTCAGCGGTGTTTCCAGATCGGCAGGCGTGAAGTGACCGTCCCGGGTGAAGATCGCGCGCGCGTTCTCCACCGCGCGGGCATAGGTGGCGCGGTCACCGGAGACGTAGCTGTCCGGCAGCGCGGCCACGATGTCTTCAGCACTGTTGTCGGCGATGAACTTCAAGGCCATCTGCTCGGCGCGGGCGATCTTCTCGGCCGCTTCGGGTCGCGTGTCCAGGAAGCTCTGGTTGGCGTACATCACCGAGGTCGGGTACAGGCCGCCATAGACCTGGCGGGCGCCGTCGTCGCTGCGCGCGTCGACGATGATCCTGCCGACCTTGCGCTCGGTGATCAGGGTGGCGGCAGGATCATAGTTGACGAGCAGGTCGATCTTGCCCTGCTCCAGCGCGGCCACCGCTGCGGCGCCCGAGCCGACGCCGATCAACGAGATGCTGTCGGCCGGAATATCGTGCTGGGCGAGGAAGTGACGGACGAAGAAGTCGGACGAGGAGCCCGGCGCGGTGATCCCGACCTTCTGGCCCTTGATGGTCTCCGGGCGCGCCGGATCGAAGGTGGCATCCTCGCGGCCGGCCATCACCAGGCCGGAGTTGCGCGAGAGCAGTACGAAGGCCACCACGTCCTTGCCCTTGGCCTGCATCTGGATGGTGTGGTCGTAGAAGCCGACGGCCACGTCGGTGGAATTGGCCACCAGCGCCTGCAATACCTTGGAGCCGCCCTGGGCGAAGTTCTCGGTCTTCACCTGCAGGCCGACGTCCTTGAAGTACCCCTTGGCGTCGGCGATGAAGAACGGCAGGTTGTTGAGGTTGTAGGAGCCGACGCTGATGCGTACCGGTGCATTGTCGCCACCGCCGGCGGATGCGCCTTCGCTGCGCCCGCTGTTGCTGCATCCGGCCGCGGCCAGACCGGCCGCGCACAGCGCGGCCAAGAAGAACTGCTTGTACATCATCCCTCCCAGGAGTGAAGCATCTACGTTGTAATGGCGGGCATGCGCGTCTACGCAGGCCCGTCCGGGTTCAGATCATGCCGCTGACGTCCATTGGCGGGCTTGGGTGGCACTGGCCGTGGCGGGCGCGGGCGAAGTCGCGTACACGCGCCCCTCGAACAAGCGGCGTGCGGTGCGGACCACGCTGGCAATCACCGGCGAATCGCCCGAGCCGCGACTGAGGCCCACCTCCAGGGCCCCACTCGGATGTTCGAGGGTAATGCTGCCGGGAACGGACCGGCATCCGACCAAAGTGTGGGCCAGCGTGCCCGGCGTGACGGCGGCGGTGGCCAGGCCGACCGCACCGGTAATGGCCAGTGCGGTGTGGCATTGGTGCGGCATGAAATAGCGCACCTGCAGATCGCCGCCCTGTTGCGGCGCCGACAGCAGCACCGGCTTGGGAATGACCTTGTTGCCGGCGTCGGCGATGCCCATGCGGGCGCCCGCTTCGATGCGCAGCGCTTCCAGCCGGCGCATGAACGCCGCGTCCGCGTTCAGTTCGGCGGGCGAGGCATCACCGCGCACGCCCAGGTCTTCGGCACGCACCAGCATCATCGGCATGGCGCAGTCCACCAGGCTGGCCGGCACGCCATTGATGGTTTCCTGCGCATGCCCGCTGGGCAGCAGCTTGCCGGTGCGGGCGCCTGCCCCATCAAGGAAGGACAGCCTGACCGGCGCGGCTGAGCCCGGCGCGCCGGCAATGCGCGTATCACCGCGGTAGGCCACAGTGCCGCCCGGCGTTTCCACCGTGGCGATGATCAGCTTGCCGGTATTGACGTTGTGGATGCGCACCTCGGTCTGCGGATCCTGCGCCTGCACCAGCCCACGCTCGATGGCATACGGGCCGACGGCCGCCAGCATGTTGCCGCAGTTGGGCGAGGTATCCACCACCTGCTGCTCCACCCGGACCTGGGCGAACAGGTAGTCCACGTCGGCGTCCGCCCGGCTCGAGCGGTCGATGATCGCCACCTTGCTGGTCAGTGCGTTGCCACCGCCGATGCCGTCGATCTGCAACGGATGGCCCGAGCCCATCACTTCCAGCAGCAGGCGATCCCGTTCGGCGGTGTCCGCCGGCAGGTCGCTGGCCAGGAAGAACGGGCCCTTGGAGGTGCCGCCGCGCATGAGCACGCAGGGAATGCTGTGCAGATCGTTGGACATACGTGTGCTAGATTGATGCGTATAGGGGATGAATGACCCCTCTGTGATTCGATACTGGCATGACCCTAATTGATCTGTGAATTGCTGATTTTTGGATGATTGATACCCAATGAGCATCAATTGCGAAATCCTGGATCTACGCGCGTTCCTGCTGGTATCGGAGACACGCAGCTTCCATCGCGCCGCTGAAATCCTGCACGTCTCCCAGCCGGCGCTCAGCCGACGGATACAGAAGCTGGAGCAGGCCGTGGGTTCGCCGCTGCTGGAGCGCACCACGCGCAGCGTCAGTACCACCGCTGTCGGCGAGAACCTGCTGCCACTGGTGCGCCGCATGCTGGAGGAATTCGATGGCTCGCTGTTCTCGCTGCGCGGCCGCGAAGACACCCGCGGCGCCACCGTGACCATCGCGTGCCTGCCGACGGCGGCGTTCTACTTCCTGCCCAGCGTGATGGCGCGTTTCCACGAAGCACACCCGAACGTGCGCTTCCGCATTCTGGATATCCCGGCCACGGAGGGTCTGCAGGCAGTGGAACGTGGTGAAGTCGAGTTCGGCATCAACTTCATGGGCGCCAACGATCCGAATCTCGACTTCGACGTGCTGGCCGAGGACCCCTTCGTCCTCGCCTGCCGGCGCGATCATCCGCTGGCCCGCAAGCGCAAAGTGGAATGGGCTGATCTGGCCGAGCACCAGCTGATCACCGTGCATCGCACCAGCGGTAACCGCACGCTGCTGGACGGCGCGCTGGCGCGCGAGAACCTCAAGTTGAGCTGGCACTACGAGGTGACGCACCTGTCGACGTCACTGGGCATGGTCGAGGCCGGCATCGGCGTGTCGGTGCTACCGAAGATGGCCACGCCGGACGGGGATCACCCCACCCTGGTGACGCGCGCGATCGGCAACCCGGTGGTGTCGCGCACGATCGGCATCGTCCGCCGACGGGGTGCCCTGCTCTCGCCCACCGCAGAGCGATTCCTTCAGATGCTGATGAGCCAGTGGCGTGGGGAGGCGTGAGCAACCGCACGGTTCACGCGCTTGTGCTGTCCTGACTCCAGGCGAATGTGCTGCTGCCACCCATCAATCGGGCCGTCTGCATCGACCATTCCTGCAGAAGCTGCCGCGCGCCTGATTCGCCACCTCGCCCGATTGCCTCCAGCATCCTGTCCAGTCTTCCGCGGATCGCGCTGGACACCGGCAGTGCGAGCAGATTCTTCAGTGCAGCGTCTGCGGCCGGGAAATCGCCCAGGCGAATGGTGGACAGGTACTTCACCCATTGGCAGTAATCGCCCTCGAAACCGGCCTCTTCAACATACATCAGAAGGTCCGCAGCTGTTCTCACCCCTTCGAGCATTGCGAGGTGAGCCTCGTGCGTGCCGCGGAAAAAGTCCTTTGGATCTTCCGGGCAAGCGACCCTCTGGCCGAGAGACATATGCAGGTGTGGCAGGCCGTCATAGACCGGAAGTGCGAAGGTCCATACATAGATGGAGGACGGCGCTGGGTCCATGGCAAACCCGGAGATCACATCGCGCGTGTACGAAACAATCAGAAAGTTGCCAACCACCCGCAACCCAGCCTTCCTGGCGTTCCGTTTCATTGTCCACAGATCAATGGATCTCATGCGTGCGCCCGACGGTTGGCGACGGCATAGGACTTTCAATGTTCAACTGGATGCCCTGCACCATTCGCCTTCCGTCGCGCAGGACAACAAGGGCTCGATCCAGATCGCGCCTTGCAATGGAAATCGATCTCAGACCAAGCGATTGAGCGACCTCGCACTGCGAAAAGAAGATGTCATAGGTCTTCATCAACTCGGCATGAAACAGCTGATTGGGGGCGTTGTCGATCACCCTGGAGAGGTCCGTCATGAAATTCCATGCATCCACGACCTCCCCGGGGTCGACCTCCCGCCCTGAATCTACAGACGAGATCAGCGAGTCGAGGTCAATGACGGACTCTCCTTCCCAGTCCAGGACTCGGCCGCGCGCGGCAACCTGACCCTCCAGCCCTTCCTTGCTGCTATCGCAGACAGGCCTTCCATTGCTGGACATCACCCGATCATGGTCACCTGATACCCAGGCAAACCAGATGATCCGCATTCCCCCTGCAACGCCGACCGGATATATCGCTTCCACTATCGATTCCTGCTCAGATGGTTCCATCCATCCCGGGCTCTCACGGGAGGTGCAGCCGCTCCGATGGTAACGCCAAACTCGATTGCCGATGACCTGCGGAGCCTCCAGCGACCGGCACTACCAGGTCAATCAACCTGCGGTTTCCAGTCCCTTCCCCGCCGCATCCATCCGCAGCGAGGCCAGGTAGCGACAGTACTTGCCCACGAAGACGCCAGTGAACCCGCCGGTCAGCAGCAGGTAGGCGGCGCTGAAGCCGGCACTGGCGGTCAGCGTCGGCGACACCGCAAATGCGACCTCGAAGCCGTACTTCACCAGGAAGGTGACCAGCAGCAGCGGCAGCAGGCTGAAGTCCGCGCTGCGCCAGAGCTTGCCGGTGCTGCGGTCCAGCGTCAGCTTCAATCGACTCAACAGCAGCCAGGCAAGCGCGGCCCCCGTGGCGATGCCGGCCAGCCACTCGCTCCAGGCGATCAGCGACGCGCCGAAACGATGGCTGATCGACCACGCACCCCAGACGGCAAACAGGCCGGGCACGATCGCCAGCTTCTGCAGCGAGGTCTGGGCCGGCTTCATGGCGGCAATGCCACGGGTGACCAGGAAGGCCAGCAGCAGCCAGACCCAGATCGGCGTCTGCGAGGCGAGTTGCTGGAGCATGTTCATGAGCGGTCCCCCTGGTGAGTGGTGGCTGAGTGGTGGCGAGGTGTCCTCGCCTTGGCGCTCACTATTCGCTTCCGCCCGGGTTGCAGCCAGTGACAGCTGTCAGCCATCGCCGGTTACGCCGTGGCGAGCACGCCCTGGCCTGACCCGGCTGGGGCGGGCCAGGCCGGGCACATGCTGTTGACGGCCCTGCCCTATGCTGGGGGCCTCATTGGAGACCTGCCAGGTACGAACCATGACGAAGCTGCACACCCTGATACTGACCGGCGGCCTGCTTGTGCTGAGCCCGCTGGCCTCGGCAGAGACCGTGAATCTGACCAACAGTGCCGAGGGTGCCAACCGCGATGCCGGCATCACTGCGGTCAAGAAGAAGCTGCAGGACGCGTGTACCGAGCGCAAGGGCTCGCCCGACACCGCCTCGTTCGAGGTGGTCTTCGAGAAGACCAACCCGAACCCGAGCGTGCCCAAGCCCTACTACGTGGACGGAAAGATGAAGTGCGACCTGCCGGGCTGAGGCGATTCAACCATCGGTGCCGGAAATGCGCCGCCGGTACTGCGCCACCCACTCCAGCGACGGCGCAATACCGCCGAACGGGAAGAAATGCGGGCTGACCTGGCCATGGGCGCGGGTCAGCCCCTTCACCAGGCAATCGACGAACACCTCCGGCCCTGCCGTGCCGAGCAGCCGGCCGATCGAGATGCCATACCGGGCCAGCATCGATGCACTGGCGCCCACGCCGCACATCGCGGCGTAGCGCAGCAGGCGAGAGACGCTGGCCGGGCCCGGCACGCCGACCAGCACCGGGACGCTGATGCCACGCGCGCGCAGTGCATCCAGCCAGGCCAGCACGGCATCGGCATCGAAGGCGAACTGGGTGACGATCAAGGGGGCCATGCCGCGCGCTTCGATGCTCTGGCATTTACGCTCAAGCGCCTGCCAGCGTTCGTCACTGCTCATTACCGGATGCCCTTCCGGGTGTCCGCCGATACCAACGACCTTGATCCCGGAGCGCTCCAGAAGACCGGTCTGGATGATCGAAGCACTGTCGGCAAACGGCCCAGCGGGCGTGGCCAGGTCGCCCGCGATCAGCAGGCAACGCGCGACCCCGGCGTCGCCGGCCGCACGCTCCAGGAAGCGCGCAAGCGATGCGGCTGACCGGATGCGGCGGGCAGAGAGATGCGGCATCGGCTCGAATCCGAGCGCGCGCACGGTGCGCACGGCGGCCAGACGGGCGTCGTCATCCTCGCTGGCCAGCCAGGGAATGGAGATGACCGTACCGCGCGGGATCCGATCCGCCTCGGCGCGCAGCGCAGGCATGGCCTTCGCGCTGACTTCCAGTGAAAAAGCGTTGATGAAGGCTTCCGCGTGCGCTGAGGTACCGGCCGGCATCAGCGCGCCTCGCGTGCATTGCCGGCAAGCGGCGAGCTGTTGCGGGCCAGTTCGATGAAGGCCTGCAGGTAGTCGATACCGGTATCGGCCTCGCGCGCACCCAGGTAGATCTGCTTGGGGATGCCCTTGGCGCCCAGCCGTACGGGCACCACGTCCATGCGCGTGGCGTACTCCTCCACCAGCCAGCGCGGCATGGCAGCCACGCCGCGGCCGCTGGCCACCATCTGCATCAAGATGTCGGTGGTTTCGATGGCCTTGTGGCGCCGCGGGGTGATGCCGGCCGGCAGCAGGAACTGGTTGTAGATGTCCAGGCGCTCGAACGGCACCGGGTAGCTGATCAGCACTTCCTGGCCGAGCTGGCGCGGCTTTACGTGGTCCACCTTGGCCAGGGCGTGGTTGCTGGCCACCACCAGCACCTGCTCGTAATCGAACACGGGGATGAACTTCAGGCCCGGCTTCAGCAGTGGATCGGGCGTGACCAGCAGGTCGATCTCGTAACCGAACAATGCGCCGATGCCACCGAACTGGAACTTCTGCTTGACGTCCACATCCACGTCCGGCCACGCCGCCAGGTAGGGAGAGACGATCTTCAGCAGCCACTGGTAGCACGGATGGCATTCCATGCCGATGCGCAGCGCGCCGCGCTCGCCCTGCGCGAACTGGCCCAACCGCTCCTCGGCCAGGTCCAACTGCGGCAGTACCCGGTTGGCGACCGCCAGCAGGTACTGCCCGGCCTGGGTCAGGCGCAGGCTGCGGCCCTCGCGCAGCCAGACATCGGTGCCCAGCTGCTGCTCCAGCTTTTTCATGCTGTGGCTGAGCGCCGACTGGGTCAGGTTGAGCACGCCGGCGGCCGCGGTGAGCGAGCCCTGCTGTTCGACCTGCTGCACGATGCTGAGGTGGATCCGTTCCAACATGACGATGAATCTCATTCATGGATTGGTGAAGTAATACCATTTTACGTCATGGAAGGGCATGGCTAGGATCGGGTCATGCCTTCGGTTGCCTGCCAGCCTGCTGACCCAGCCGGCCTGCGGGGCTGCGCACCTGCAGATGCCCGAAGGCGCTCCCCTCCCCCGCTGATAGCGAACAGATGACCCGCCCCCTCCGTATCGTCGCCGTTTCCGGCGGACTGCAACGCCCCTCCAGGGCCGCCGCCCTGGCCGAGCATCTGCTGGACCTGATCGGCGAAGACATCCACAGCGAACAGCAGCTGATCGAACTCGGTGAGCTGGCACCGCAGCTGGCCGGTGCGCTGTGGCGCTCGCAGCTGCCCGAGGCCGTGGAGCGGCAGCTGGTTGCGGTTGAACAGGCCGACGTCCTGGTGGTGGCCACGCCGGTCTACCGCGGCTCCTACACCGGCCTGTTCAAGCACTTCTTCGACTTCATCGACCAGGATGCGCTGGTCGATACCCCGATCCTGCTGGCCGCCACCGGCGGCAGCGAGCGCCATGCCCTTGTGATCGACCACCAGCTGCGCCCGCTCTTCAGCTTCTTCCAGGCCCGCACCCTGCCCCTGGGCGTCTACGCCACCGACCGCGATTTCGCCGAGGGCCGCGTGAACAACGACGCACTGATCCAGCGTGCGCGACTGGCCGTGCAGCGGGCGATGCCCCTGCTGGCGCTGTCCCATCGCGCCGCGCCTCCCGCTACCGCAGAGGCCACCGCAACGCTTTGAATGCCAGACGCCGCCGACCTGCATCTGGATGTCACCCCGCAACCCGGAACGCCGCCATGACGACCGATACCTTCACCTTCAGCATCACGCACATCCCCTTCAACGAGGATTACCAGCCGGCCGAGGGCACGCGCATCACCACCAACTTCGCCAACCTGGCCCGTGGCGCGTCGCGGCGGGAGAACCTGCGCAACACGATCAGCATGATCAACAACCGCTTCAACGACCTGGCACATTGGGACAACCCGAATGCGGACCGCTATGCGGTCGAGCTGGACATCATCACCGTGGAGATGCACATCGACGGCGCCGACGGCAGCGATCCGTTCCCGTTGATCGAAGTGCTGCGGCCGACCATCGTCGATACGCAGACCGGCGTGCGTAGCGAGGGCATCGTTGGCAACAACTTCTCGTCCTACGTGCGCGACTACGACTTCAGCGTCGTGCTGCCGGCCAGCAACGAGGGCAAGGACACCTTCGGCATTCCGGAGGGCTTTGGCGACCTGCACGGCAAGCTGTTCCAGCACTTCCTGCGCTCGGACGCCTACCGCGCCAACTTCAGCAAGGGGCCGGTGATCTGCATCAGTGTTTCCAGCAGCAGGACCTACCACCGCACCGAGAACCATCACCCGATCCTGGGCGTGGAATACCGCCAGGGTGAGTTCTCCCCCACCGACCAGTACTTCGACAAGATGGGCCTGCAGGTGCGCTATTTCATGCCACCGGGCAGCGTCGCGCCGCTGGCGTTCTACTTCCAGGGCGACCTGCTGGGCGATTACTCGAACCTGGAACTGATCGGCACCATCAGCACCATGGAAGCCTTCCAGAAGATCTACCGCCCGGAGATCTACAACGCCAATTCCGTGGCCGGCAAGGTCTACCAGCCCAGCCTGAAGCACCAGGACTACTCCTCCACCCGCATCGTCTACGACCGCGAAGAGCGCAGCCAGCTGGCGGTCAAGCAGGGCAGGTTCACCGAAGAGCACTTCATCAAGCCGTACCGCGCCGTGCTTGAGCAGTGGGCCGCCCGCTGATCCATCGATTTACCAACCGCCCCAGGACACACGACACAATGCCGACGAAGACGCTGCTCCCCACCTCCACCGCAGGCAGCCTGCCCAAACCCTCCTGGCTGGCAGAGCCCGAAACACTCTGGTCACCCTGGAAGCTGCAGGACGAAGCGCTGCTTGAAGGCAAGCAGGACGCCCTTCGCCTGTCCCTGCAGGAACAGCAGCACGCCGGCATTGATATCGTCAGCGACGGCGAGCAGACCCGGCAGCATTTCGTCACCACCTTCATCGAGCATCTCAGCGGCGTCGACTTCGAGAAGCGCGAAACCGTGCGCATCCGCAACCGCTACGACGCCAGCGTGCCGACCGTGGTTGGCGCGGTGAGCCGCCCGAAGCCGGTGTTCGTGGAGGATGCGAAGTTCCTGCGCCGCCAGACCACGCAGCCGATCAAGTGGGCGCTGCCGGGCCCGATGACGATGATCGACACGCTGTACGACGCGCACTACAGGAGCCGCGAAAAGCTGGCCTGGGAGTTCGCGAAGATCCTCAATGAGGAAGCGAAGGAACTGGAGGCCGCCGGCGTTGACATCATCCAGTTCGATGAGCCGGCCTTCAATGTGTTCTTCGACGAGGTGAACGACTGGGGCGTGGCCGCCCTGGAGCGTGCGATCGAAGGGCTGAAGTGCGAGACGGCGGTGCACATCTGCTACGGCTACGGCATCAAGGCCAACACCGACTGGAAGCAGACGCTGGGTTCGGAATGGCGCCAGTACGAGGAGTCGTTCCCGAAGCTGCAGACCTCCAGCCTCGACATCATCTCGCTGGAATGCCACAACTCCCATGTGCCGATCGACCTGATCGAGCTGGTGCGCGGCAAGAAGGTGATGGTCGGTGCCATCGACGTGGCCTCCACCACGGTGGAAACCCCGGAGGACGTGGCCAACACCCTGCGCAGGGCGCTGCAGTTCGTGGACGCCGACAAGCTCTACCCGAGCACCAACTGTGGCATGGCGCCACTGGCGCGCGACGTGGCCAGGGGCAAGCTGCGCGCACTCAGCGCGGGAGCGAGGATCGTTCGCGAAGAACTCTCGGCATAACCCTGGCTGGGGAGGAATTGTTGTTCGAATGTCGGTTTGACGGAGCCTGGCCGGGTATCGACCAGGCTCCACCCCGCCCCTGCACTTCCGGTCGGGTCTTCATCGCGGGCTGTCGCGGCGCCAGTGCCTGCTTGATCCGTACCACCTCCCCCGCCCCGGCCTCGGCCAGGCGGCGGGCCTGCTGCCGTTGTTCCCGCGAAAGCGCGGGCAACGGCGCAGCGCATGTTTCCGGCGCTACGTCCACCAGGCGTGCCACTGCCTCGCGCAGCCGCAGCTGTGGGCAGAGCCGCGCAGCACACCAGCGCTCGGCGTAGCGCTTGGCCTGCCGCACATTCGTGGCGGCCACCACCTTGGTCTGGGACATCCTGCGTGCATCCAGGTAGACCCGGAAGCCAAGTTCGGCATGCGGCACGATGTTGGCCACCGAGCGCCCGTTCCACCACAGGTCCCAGCGCTCGCCGCTCCGTACCCAGCCGGAGGGCCGGGTGACCGTCATGAACTCTGGAAGATCGAAGGGAGGACTCATGCCGGGAAGGATACGAGCGCCCGTCGCACCGGCTGAGATCCGCACCGTGCGCTTGTTCGAGACCATGAATCGTTAAGGCGCGCTTGCTTCCGCTACGCCTGCTCCGCACCGCCGGGCTACGGGAACAAGAATTAAAGTGACGCGTCACGCTCGATGATGCTTTCGATCCAGTCGATGTAGCGGGACACACGCACGTTGTAGACCACCTGCCCATAGAAACCCGCTTCCAGCGCATGCTCGGGTACGGCGGTGATCCAGGAACCGAGGCCCACCAGCTGCCAGGCCCCATCTTTCTCGATCACCAGCGGGCCGCCGCTGTCGCCGTTGCCGAGCACGCCTTCAAGGGGAAGGCCCTGCGGAGGCGGATCAAACCGGTACCAGAGATAGCGCGTGTTGCCGCCTGTGATCGCGTTGCAGGCCCGCCGCAGCGTCGTACGATGCGGCCCGCCGGGCACCAGGCCAGTCGCACCATTGCCGGTGGCGCCTCTCCCTATCAGGGCGGCAACCTGCGTGACCTCGTCGGCGCCACGGTAGAGTGCGACCGGCGGCACATCGCCCACCGGTGCGGCAAGTCTGATCAGTGCAATGTCATCCGATGCTGCCAGGAACGCGTGGATTTTCGACGCGCTCCCGGTTGCCATCGCTTCCTTGCCCAGCGCCTCGGGCATCCTCCGGTAGCCGGGGTGCAGGAAGACACGCTCGACGCCGTAGCCGTTCCCATTGATGGTGATGGTGGCGCCCCTCCCTTCCATCGGCGCGGCATGCGCGGCGGTAAGCACCCAGCGCGGCGCGATCAGGACGCCGTGCCCCTCGCCCGGCATGTCTGCCAGTGCCGGGAACACCGATGCGTCGATCTGGTACCTGGCATCGTCAACATCATCGCGGATGACCACGGCGCCGGCGGCGAACGGGAGCGTGGCCAATACCAGGAAAATCCAGCGGTTCATGGTTGCTTGCATCCCAGCAGTTCAATCCCAACAGCCTAGGGCATGGCCCTGCCATACGGGGAGATCGTGCGACCAATCCCCGGCGATGGCCGACGAACGCGGGGAAACGGGAGTTGAAGCCAGGCGGGCCATGCCCTACCTGCGGCCCCGATAGGGTTCGCAGCCCACGCCATCATTGTCGCGATCGAGGTGCGGGCCATAGCCCGGATCACCACGCCGTACCGGCGCCGCCCCGGCGGCGCGGGCCTCCGCGCAGTTGGCAAACACCCGGGAACCGCGCGCGGGCGCGGGGGCGAAACTGCTGCGCGGAGTGTCGACGTATCGAGGTGCCGCTGGAGCGCCTCGATGACAGTGATACTCACCCGTTTTCCGGTTGGTGTGGCACCCCTGCTTGTCGAGCCCGCCCGGATGCGCGAGCGCATTGGCGGACAGTGCCAGTGCGAGCATGCCGGATGCAGTCAATACGCTGCAAACGCGGCGTCGTGTGTCCATGCCTTCCCCCTGTCAGGCACTCCTCTGCCAAGGGGAAGGCTAGCATGGTGTCTCGACCGCCAGGCTTGACGCTGCAGCGGCTGCCACTCAACGCAGGTAGTGCTTCAGGAACAGCCAGGTGATCAGCGTCGGCAAGATCAACAAGAAGAAGCTGCGCGTGCTGCACGCCCCGGAGGCAGGCGCCGGCAGTCGCTGATCCCTGGGCGGCCACGGGCTCTGCGCCAATGCGGGGAAATCAATGCACCCGCGCTCCTGTTCCGTCGGTTCCGCCGCATACATCGTGGCTGGCGCCGATCCTCCCTCGCCCCTCGCTCCTACAGTGGATTCGCGGCGACGCACGGCCTGCGCCCCGATGGCAACGCCGCCAAACCCCCACTTTTCGAGCCCACAGGAGCGAGACATGGCACGCCTTTCCCGGACTATCGCTGGCACAGCGGCAATGCGCCCAGCCCCCTCCACGCAGGTTGAACGGAGGGGTGCACCATGAACCAGGTCTACGTCGCAGTCTGGGATGGAGCCCACTATCTGGTCGTCCGCAAACGGGTGCTCAACAGCTGGTGGGGCAGCAATTCCGTTGTCGTACTTTCTGCCGAGGCGATGGCCGCTGTGCTGGCCATCCGCAACGCGTCCGGTGGTGGCACAGAGCAGGACTGGGATCTGGTGAAGAAGCTGCTTTCCGGCGCCTGGCGCGCCGCTGGGTCAGTCGCCTACCGCGGCGAACGCACGCTGCCCCGCACCATGGACGCACTGGACCGGGCGCTTGAAAGCGCCGAACGCGCGCATCCGCAAACCGATGACATCGCCATGGAGACGCTGGCCGCTCTGCAGAGCCTGTTCCGCGAGGACGCAAGAACCCCTCCCCCGTTCAGCGCTGCGCGTACGACCTTGCGGGAGCTCTCCATCGCGTTGCCGCCGCCCACCCGGGGTGCGCCGAACTGGGCCGCTGCGTTGATACTGGCACAACGCCTGGTGGCGGAAGTCGGAGCGTGGTCGGATGGCCTGCCCCCGGCGCTGGTGAACCAGGCGGGGCAATGGGCCCTGCCCGGCGGCGGCCGCCTGAACAACGAACGCAAGGAGCGCGCCGCGCGCCGCGAGTTCGAGGAGGAGCTTGGCATCTGGCTTGGGCAGGGACGCGCCGCATGCGATCTGCGTGCCCGGCTGTTTCCGGATGGGGGAGGCAGCTTCTCCCTGGTTCGCTTCCGCACCACGGCCGAGGAGCTCCTGCGGATGGCGCAGGAGGCCGAGAACAACGTCCAGGCCAGTGCCAGCAGCCCTGTGCGCCCCCAGTCCTGCCTGGTGACCGACTGGGAGGTGGCGAGCATCGGACGGGTGCCGGTGGCCAATCTGCGCAATGTCCTCGGGGCACGTGTGGAGGTTCCGGGCGAAGGAACACTGGAGGTTGACGAGGCCCTGGCCAGCGCCAGGCCCGGTAGCCAGGAGATCGACTGGTACCGGGAGATCGCCGCTCTGCTGTCACCCGCCTGAGCCTCCAGCGCGAACCCGTGTGATCCCCTGCAACCCCAGCGAGGCCCCTCCATGAAAGAGAGCACGCCCGAGCGCGAGGCCCGGCGCCACATCAGCAAGCAGCTCACCGCGCAGATCAACAACGCGCAGGCGTATCCCGACGTCCGCTCGGTCGTGGTCAAGGCCCTGTCGGACATCAAGGACCAGCTGCGCAGCCTGTCCAGCAAGGTACGGCGCGACTACAGCCTGAAGCCTGACGAGCCGCTGATGTTCTTCTACGTCAAGGGCGGCAACGCACTGGACGCACTGCTTGAACGCCCGGCCCAGCCGCCACCGACGCTGTTCGATTTCGGCCGGTCCGACTGGGATACGCAGGTGGTGATCAATCCCTGGATTCCGATCCCGGCCCAGGACGCCCTGCACGGCGGCGTGGAGGACATCGTGATCGAGGTGATGCTCGGCGCCGGCCTCAATATCGCATTGGAGATCAGCGTCTTCCCACCCAACCAGAATCCGCTGGCCGGCCAAGTGGTGGATCTTGCACCGGTGGACATCCATGTGCCGCCCGGCCAGCAGTGCCTGGTGATCTGTGACACTCAGCAGACGTTCCGGAAGGTCTACCAGCGTGACCGCGCGGGCCTGCATCTGTTCACCAGCGAGCCATTGAAGGGCATCGGCACGCCCGCGCCGGTGACAAGCCCGTCCGTGCTGCCCCCGCCGCAGCCGCCACTGCCCGTGCAGCCGCCACCTGCCCCTCCGCCGCCACCCGGCATCATCCTCAACGACGGCATCAAGCCGTTCGTGCTGTACCGCATGGGCTACACCTGGCACGCGCGATGGGTGAAGGATCCGAAGGCGCCTGCCGGCGACGACCCGGTGACGCCGCGGCCGATCCTGATGGAACTGATCGATGTGACCACGCCGCGCCGCGATACCGTGGAGGCCGTGACAGTGTGGTCGGACATCATCCGCAACCATCTGGTGATTGCCGAGGATGCCGGCGCGGAAGAGCGCTGGCGGCTGCCCCTGCCCAGCATGGAGTACCACCTGTGGGAAGGCCTGACCATGCTGTGCGAGATCGCCGCCTATCCCGGCTGGCCGGGTGCGGACAAGCTGGAGAAGCGTCGCCGCAATGTGCAGCGCATCCACGACTGGTACCGCGACCAGCAGGGCGACCTGGCGACGTTCGGCAGGGTGATCGATGGCATCTCGGCGGCGCCGGTGTTCGCCGATGACAGGGACTGCATGCAGCAGGTCGATGCCTGCATGCGTGAGGTCAAAATGCGCATGCAGGCGTCATCTTCGGGATTCGATCACGGCGCCCTGTCGGCCACCCACACGCATCGCCTGCGGCAGGGGCGGCAGTGGGTCGCGCAGCGGGTCGCAACGCTGCTGCAACGCCTGCAGACATCTGCCGCATCCTGTGGCTACAGCGACGATCTGGCGTTGATCGGGACGCTGGCACAGAACCCCTACCTGGATGTCACCCAGGTACCGATCTCCGACGTCGACTGCGCGATGATCATCCGCACCGACCCTGCAACGCTGCGCAGGGCGACGGCGGCCAACTGCTTGAATGCGCTTGCCCAGGATCTTGGCGCGCACATGACCATCGAGGATTCCCTGCACTCGACCGTACGTGCGACGGGTATCAGTTACGAGCGAACGCTGGTGATCTTCGATGCGCCGCGTTCGCCGTCGGCGCGCGTGGCCAAGGCGATCCTGACATTCACCACGGCTGGCCCGGTCGGTTGCCCGTTCCGGGACAGCCCCGACGGTTCCGGGCAGGCCATCGCACCGTTGCTGGACATGGACAACCAGCGCAAGGTGGCAGCCTCGATCGTCCAGGGTTTCGTGCAACGGGCGAATCTGTCCAGGCAGCACGAGATGATCCGGGTGCTGTTGCCACAGGGGGAATGATCCTCCATCAGCGCAGCGCGGGCGGCGGGTTCCGATCAGGTCCGATCAGTCCCTGCCCTCCAGGATCCATGCCTCCAGCGCCTGCGTGTCCCGCATGTCCCCCGCGTAGCGGCGATCCGGCACGTAGGGCTCGTTCGAACCGCGCCCGCGACCGCGGTAGACCTTCATGGGCACCGAAATCCGGCTCAGCCCACTGGGCAATGGCTGAGGCCTGATATCCATGTAGACACTGAGGGCGCCGTCCATCTGGGCGACGAAGCCGGGATTGTGCGGGTCAACCACCCCGGGATGGCTGACGCGCAGGGCCGCGTCAGCAGCCTCCAGATCCATCAACAGCGTGCTCGGCCAATCTGTGGCAGAGCCTTGGGTGCCTGCTGCCAGTACCGCACCGACCAGCAACGATGCGAGCGCCATCGATTCACCTCTCTACTGGATTGCGTTCCAGGCTGGCAGCTTTCAGGTCTGTCGTGCCGCGCCCGCCGCAACGGGCGCGGCGCCACGTCAATGCAGGGGCACCTTCAGCACCGAAGGCGCGTTGGCCGGTGAGCTGAAGGTCACCGCACCGCCCAGCTGGCTGATGCCTGCATAGCGCAGGTCCACGGTATCGACCACCAGGGTCAGGCGGCTGCCGGCCGGGAGGTTCCAGCTGCTGGCTTCCAGGCGGAGATCGATTGTCTTCGGCTGGCCGGGCGTGGCCCCGCGCAGGGTGTAGGGCTTGTGGCTGACCAGCTGGCCGTTGCCCAGCACGTCTTCGGCATACAGGTAGGCATACAGCGTGGTATTGGCGCGGCTGGGCGTCACCGTCACCCGCACTTCCGGTGCGCCATCCAGGCGACGTGCGCTCCAGTAGATCGGGCCCTGCCAGACGCCGGCGGCGTTGCGGCCGACGAACGGTACATAGGCGCCGGGCGGCAGGTTGATCATCTGCAGTGCACCGGAGGCCATCACCACGCCGGAATTGGCAGCCGTCAGCAGCCCGCTGCCGATGCGGTAGCTCCAGCCGGTAGCGCCACCGTTCTCCGCCAGGCCGCCGGTGGGCAGCAGCAAACCGGAGGGTGCGGTCAGGCCGTAGCTGACGGCGCCCGCATTGGTGGCCTGCCAGTCCGGATAGCGGCTCCAGCTGCCCTTCTGCGACTTCAGCTGCACCGCTGCCTGGCGATCGATGCCATTGTCCACGCCCTTCAGGTAGTGGTCGAACCAGTCGCCCACGGCGGCATAGACCTCATTGGGAATGCCGAACGCACCGAAGGCCTCGTTGAGGGCATGGTCGCCGTGGCGCAACTGCAGCTGCTTGGGCCCCTTCAGGCGGTTGAAGAAATCGACCAGCTGGCCCGGCGGGAACAGGCTGTCATTGAAGGCATTGGCGAGGAATACCGCCGGCTGGTTGGCGTTGATCTCTTCAAGGCCGCTGGCCGGGCTGCGCTGTGCGGCCACCGGCAGCAGCGAGTCCACCGCCCCCTGGTAATTGCCGACCAGCACATTGCGGTTGATGGTGGCCAGCTCCGCGCCGGGGCGGCCGGTCGCCAGGCCCGCCGCCACCAGCAGGGCGATGCCCTGGGCGCTGGGTGTGTCATGGCTGTACAGCGACGCCTGCAGGTCGGCCCAGCCACTGAGTGCGGCAACGGCCTTGATGCGGGGATCGCGCGCCGCCGCCAGCAGGCTGGTGCCGGCGCCATAGGAGATGCCCGAGACCCCGATCCTGGCCGGATCGGCGCGGGTGTTGTCCAGCGCCCAGTCGATCAGCGCGCTGACATCCTCGACCGTGGCGGGCCCGGCGATGTCGATGCTGCCACCTGACTCCCAGAAGCCGCGCGAGCTGTAGCTGATGACCACATAGCCGCGCTGCGCCAACGACTGTGCCACGCCCACGTACTCCACGCTGGGCACCGCCCAGCTGCTGGGCATGACCAGCAGCGGATAGCGCCCGCTGCCGGCATCCTGCGGTTCGATGACGAAGGCCCCGAGAGGCGTGCCATCCCAGCTGGGAATGGTGCGATGGGTGGTCTTGACCGTGGCGGCCCAGGCGGTGGGCGCCAGGCCGGTCAGCAGGATCAACAGCAGCAAAAGCTTGCGCATCGTCGTCTCTCCCCGTCGGTGGTGGTGCAACGGGTCGGACCGTACCAGTGCGAATGGTGGCTGGCACCTTGCGACGCAGCATGGCGCAAAGCGCACCTTGGTATGCTTCGCGGCACTGCGGTCCTCCGCAGGCTCCCATCAATGCAAGGATGCCCCCCCGATGCGCAGGACGCTCTTCGTCGGCACGCTCTTGAGCGTGGCCAGTCTGTTCGCCCCTTCAGCCGTGGCGGCCCGGGACCCCGACGTCACGGATGACTGCAGCGAAATCGCGCAGTTGATGTCCAACGACGACTTTCCGGCACTGGACGCGATGGCCGCGCGCCTCCGCACGGGCGAGCTCAACGCCGCCGGCGAATCCCGGCTGGGCCGTTTCTACCTCTGCATGTCGCGTGCAATCGGCACGGCGCGGCAGGAGGTGGAGGCCTGGAACCGCTGGTCGGCCTGGGCGGCGCGCTGGGTTCAGCATGCGCCAAAGTCGCCGGCAGCCCACCTGATGACTGCACGGATTCCGCTCAACCTGGCCTGGAGCTACCGCGGAAATGGTTACGCCAACACCGTCAATGCCGAAGACTGGGCTCAGTTCCATGAGTACAACGCGGCTTCGCAGGCCTACCTGCAATCGCATGAGGGCGTTGCCGGCGGCGACCCGTTCTGGCACGAGATGAGCGTGCTGATCGCGCTGCGCGAGGGCGCGGATGACGAAGAACTACTGACGCTCGTCGACCGTGCAGCGAAGGCCTTCCCCGACTACGAGCCGCTGCACTTCATTGCCCTGCAGCACTTCACGCCGGCCTGGGGCGGCAGCGCACGGAAGATGGAAGCCTTCGCACGGCGCTCGATGGCCAGTATCCCGAAGAAAAAGCGGGCCATGCGCTACGCACGGCTGTACTGGTCAGCCACCGCGTATTCGGCCGATCACTTCCGCGCGGCGACACCCGATTGGCCGCTGATGCGCCAGGGGCTGGACGAAATCGCACAGCGCTACCCGACCATCGACAATCTGGAGACCATTACACGCTACGCCTGTTGGGCGCGTGACGGCGATGCCCTGGATCGGTGGAATCGCCTGTACTTGAGCCGAAGTGGTTTCAGCGAGGCAGTCATTGCGGACTCGAGCGAGCAAAGCAGGGCCGCCTACCTGGCGCCGGATGCTGGGCAAGAGGCTTCCTTGTAGAGCCAATCGGTGCGGAACCGGGCCACGGAGGATGCGCGGTCCAGCATGCACTTCACACCTGCAGGGTGCTTAGCACGTACGCATGTCAGCCACGGACCGCGTGATCTGACACATCACCAGTGCTTGCACCCGGTCACAGCTTCGCGTTCTCGTCGTTGACCAAAAGACGACAGCTTGTGACGCTTGCGACACCGCGCGGCCTTCCGGGCCCTCCTCATCGCGGCCTCGCTCTACTGCACTCCGCATCACCCGTATCCGCAACGCCTTCACATGACACAGGCCGGGCCTGGTCGTGGCGGGCAGCTGCGTCCTGAACTCTTTGCTGGAGAATCGCAATGCGCCTTGCAAGCTTCGTCTTTGCCTTCGTCCTCAGCGCCTTTGCCGGCGCAGCCCAGGCCCAGGTAGTCACCCTCAACAAGGGCGGCTTCGTGCTCACCTACGACTGCAGCATCCACAGTGCCACCCGCTACGAGTACACGCTCACCGCCGATACCGGTTCGGCCGCACGGCCGTCCAGCTTCTACAAGGACCCGGACCTGCCGGCCGGTTGCCTGGGCCAGACCAGCACCGCGTCCTACGCCAGCATCAAATCCGGCTATGACCGTGGCCATCTGGTCACGTCCAACCACATGGATCACGACGCGACCTACATCCGTCGCGCCAACTACATGACCAACATCGTGCCGCAGGTGTCCAGCTTCAACCAGGGCATCTGGGTGAAGGCCGAGAACGTGGCCGAGTGCTACCGCGACATCGCGCCGGTGGACGTCTACGGTGGCGTGGTCTACGGCGATGCCGCCAACGATTATTTCCTGGCCAGCCATGGCATTCCGACGCCGGAGTTCTTCTGGAAGACGATCATCACCCGCGACCCGAACACCGGAACCGCCAAGGCGATCAGCTGGATCATCCCCAACGAGGCCAACCTGGGCAGCCTGGACAATTACCTGGTGACGATTGCGGATCTGGAGGAACTGCTGGGCGCCAGCTACGTGGCGATCAACGCGCCGGCCTCGCTGAAAAACATGCTGCCGGCCACCACCTGGCCGCAGCCGGCCGGGTGTGACCTGGGCTGATCGGTGGGCAGAGGAACGTCACGATGCCTGTGCGCGCAGCCATCGTGACGCCAGCACTCTGGCCAGCAGGAACTGCACTGCGGCGCCGACGACGGTGGCAACGACAAGCCCGCGACCTGTCGTCGGCGCCCCAGCGGACAGCGCTCGCAGAAGATAAGCCATGCTGGCCAGGATGATCAGCAGCGCCGTGGCAAGCAGGATCAGCGACACCACCATCGTGCGCGCCGTCGATGCGGGTTCCGGCGACGGCGCGCCGGCCCATAGGCCGGCAAACGTGGCCAGCGCGCAGGCCACCAGCAGGATCAGGCTCGCAATCTGCAGCTGCGCGGCGCCGTCGGCAACGGGCATGATGAACTCGCCGGGCGAGAATCCCACCGGCAGCTGCGCCACCAGGATGGGAAGCAGGCAGCTGCCGGCCACCAGCGTCACCGCGCCGGCGATGCTGGCACTGATGAGGTGATGGTGCCCGCCCTCGGCAGGGATGCGCCGCTGCATCAGCAGCGCCGGCACCAAGGCCAGCAGCGTGAGGAGCAGTGCATGTGCAAGCATGCCCAGACTGATGGCGGCGACGCTGTAGACGGGAAACTGCGCCTGCGCCAGTGGAATGCGCATGGCGCGATCCAGCACGACGAGCAACCCGAAAAAGGCGATCGAAGCGATCACCGGGTGGCGGATCCGCAGCGCGCCGCGACGCCCGAACAGCAGCATCGACACCAGTACCGCCGCTCCGGCGAAGAGACTCAGCCTGAAACCGAGCTCCGCCAGCGCGTAGCCGATTTCACGTGAGGCCTCGGGCGGGCCCAGACGGGGCCCGAATTCGACCAGGCGGAGGGCTACGGGCAGATACAGGCAGAGCACGTAAAGCTTGGCGGCCATCGCGAACTGGATGGGGTACGCACTGAAGAATGATCGCAATCGGTTCAAGGCGTATTCCCGTGCAGGCGCTGGGCGGGCTGACCTGGCAGTCTAGCGTTCCTGTGGCCCGCGTGCCCCGCCCGACCCGCTATGGGAAAATGGCGGGCACGTCGCCCCTTTGGCTGTTCCCGGAGTAGTAGATGTCCCGTTTCCCCTTCGATGCCGTGCTGTTCGACTGCGACGGCGTACTGGTCGATTCCGAGCCGCTGGTGGCCCGTGTGCTCTCGGAAATGCTGACCGCACGCGGCTGGCCGCTGACCCCGGCGCAGGCGGGCGAGGTCTTCCTCGGCCAGTCCGTGGCTCATCTGGCCGGGCTGATCGCAGAGCGCACTGGCAAGCCGTTCACCGAGCAATGGCTGGAGGAATTCCGCCAGCAGCGCAACCGTGCGCTGGAGCAGGACCTAGAGGCGATCCAGGGGGCGCCCGAGGCCGTGCGTGCGATTGCCGCGGCCACCGGCGGGCGGATTGCCTGCGCCTCCGGTGCCGACCTGTTCAAGGTGAAGCTGCAGCTGGGCAAGGTCGGCATCCTTGATGCCTTCGGTGCCCATGTGTTCAGTGGCCAGGACATGCCGAACACCAAGCCTCACCCGGATGTCTATCTGGCCGCCGCCGCAGCGCTGGGCGTGGACCCGAAGCGCTGCGCGGTGATCGAAGACACCGTGACCGGCGCCACCGCCGGCGTCGCGGCAGGTGCGACCGTGTTTGGTTTCAGCGAGGGCGGCCCGCACCACAGCACGCCGGAGGCCCTGCGCGCTGCGGGCGCGAAGGTGATCTTCCAGCGCATGGAGCAGCTGCCGGCAGTGCTGGCGGCCTACGCCGCCGACGCAGCCGCCTGAGGCGGCCTCAGCCCGCAGCGCCCAGTGCGGCGCCGCGGCGTTTCCCGGCGTAATGCAGCACGAACAGGTACAGGCCGGTGAACAGCTGCAGGAACAGTGGCGGCAACGGCGAATAGGTGATCCACGCTGCAGGCTCGCCCTGCCCCAGCCCGCGAACGACGAAGTTGGCGATCACCGCCAGGGTGAAGACGATCGAGGTCCAGCGATGTACGGGCCGCGCCCAGCCACCGCGGCTCATTGACGGCGCCTCGCTTCGGAGCGCGCTTCGATCATCTTCCAGCCATTGCCGGACGGGTCGCGGAACCCCGCATCGATGGCGCCGTAGCGTTCGACCGGCGCCTGGGTGAACTCCACGCCCTGCGCCAGCCATTCCGCGTAGCGCGCGTGGCAGTCTTCCACTGCGAGCACCAGCGGCGGCATTGCGCCCTTGGCCACCAACTGCTGCAGCGCCTGCGCGGTGGCCGCATCGTGGGTGGGCGGACCGGGCACGAACAGGCCCAGCTGGAATCCGTCCTGGCCGGGGCTGCGCACCGTCAGCCAGCGGTAGCTGCCATTGCGCACGTCGGTATGCACTTCGAAGCCGAGCGTGCCGACGTAGAACGCGAGCGCCTCATCCTGGTCGCGCACATACAGGCCGACCGTGTTCACAGTGTTTGTCATGGGACCTCCCTCAGGTGGGATCCACGTTAGCAACCGCCTCGCGGCGGCGCTTCTCCAAAACTGCGATGTTCAGGTCCGGTCGCTGCGCGGCACGTGCGTGGCATTCCGGCACGCTGGCCGGCGTCGCCTCGCCGGCGCGCTCGCGCTGGCGCACATTGCCCGGGCTGTCGCCGGTGATGTCACGGAAGATGCGCCCGAAGGTACCCAGGCTGCTCCAGCCGGTCTGCGCGGCGATCTCGGTGACCGGCAGCTCGGTGTCACGCAGCATCGCCACGGCCCGTTCGATGCGGCGGCTGAGCAGGTAGCGGTGCGGCGGCAGGCCGAATGCCTGCTTGAACGAACGCGCGAAATGCGCAGGCGATACCGCACTGACCTCGGCCAGGCGGGCCACCGGCCAGTCCTCGTGACTGGCGTGGTCCATCCGGTCCTTGGCACGCAGCAGGCGCCGCAACAGTTCCGGGCTCTGGTTCATGGCGTCACCGCGTGTGCCAGATGATGTCGCGACGCACGCCTGGCCTGCGCGGCCTGCTCGCCCAGCCAGTCACCGAATGCGATGACCTTGGTGCTGCGGCTGCGCGCCGTCGGTGCCACGAACCAGAAACCGCGCCCGTCGCTGGCCACACCGGGATGTGCCTGCACCAGGCGCCCACTGTCCAGTTCGGCCTGGAACAGGATCGGCGAGCCGATGGCGATGCCCTGCCCGGCAATGGCAGCACCGACATCCAGATGCTCCATCGCAAAGGGGGTGACGAAGCTCTCCGGGTCCGGTGGCGGAACAGCACCATGTGCGGAAAACCACAGCGCCCACCAGTCAGGCCTGCCGAGCAGTGGAACCTCCAACGCCCGCCGACCGAGCCCGTCTGCCGCCGGCAGCAGCGCTGGCGCGCACAGCGGAGTGAAAATGCTGGGGAACAGGGGCGTGGCCTGCAGCCCGGGCCACGCACCATGCCCGTTGCGGATGGCGGCATCGAAACGCCCGGCGGCCAGGTCCTGCGGCTCTGCCGACAGGTCCAGTTCCAGCACGATGCTTGGATGGCGCGCGCGGAAACTGCCCAGGCGCGGCGTCAACCAGCTGGTGCCCAGCGTCGGTAGAACGGACAGGCGCAGTCGTGCCGCATCCATGTCAGCGGCGCGCATGAAACTGGCGCGCAGCGCGTCGAAGGCCCGGGTGGCCTCCACTGCGACGCTCGCACCGGCGGCGGTCAATTCCACATGCTGGGCGTGGCGCAGGAACAGGCAGGTCCCGGTCTGGGCCTCCAGCCGGCGCACGTGGTAACTCACCGATGCCGCACTGGTGTCGAGCTCCTCGGCGGCGCGGGCGAAGCTGCCCAGCCGTGCCGCCGCCTCGAAGGCGCGGATGGCGACAAGCGATGGCAGCTGGCGTTGGGTCACCATAAGTGTGGCTTAGCCTGAGCCCCGATTTCCGCGTGGTCAATCCCCCTCGCACGCGCAACGATGGAGGCACCTCCGGCAAGGGATCACGCACATGGATCGACGGCAGTTCCTGGCCACCCTGGCCGCCACGGCAGCGTCCACCGCCCTGCCCTCCGGGTGGGCCCCGGCCAGCCCCAGCGCAGACTGGAAATGGTTGCAGGGCAACTGGCAGGTCCGGCACCAACGCCTGAAGGAGCGCCTTGTGGGCGATACCCGCTGGGACGCCTTCACCGGCGCCAGCGCGGTCTGGCTCACCCTGGGCGGGCTCGGCACCATCGATGACAACGTCATGGCACTGCCTTCGGGCCCCTACAGGGGCCTCGGCGTGCGTGCCTTCGATCCGGTGTCTTCCACCTGGTCGATCTGGTGGATCGATGGGCGCACCCCTGCCCATATCGAAGCGCCCGTGCGCGGCGCCTTCGCAGGCGATGGCGGCAGCTTCCGTGGTCGCGATGACTTCAAGGGACACCCCATCGAGGTCTGGTTCCGCTGGCATGACATCCACGGCGATGAGCCGTGGTGGGAGCAGGCGTTCTCCGACGATGCCGGTGCCCACTGGGAAGTGAACTGGCGCAACTGGTTCCGGCGCACTGCTGCGATCCCCACTCCGCTTCCGAAGCTGCCGGATGCACCGGGCGATTTTGATTTCCTGGTGGGCCATTGGAACGTGCGCCATCGCCGCCTGCGCGCTCGGCTGGCAGGCAGCGATGCGTGGGACGCGTTCAACGGCACCCTGCACAACTGGCCGGTACTGGGCGGATTCGGCAACGTGGGCGACAACCTGATGGACGTGCGTGGAGCACCGCTGCGCGGCATGGGCATCCGCGCCTGGAATGCGGCCGAGCGGCACTGGCTCAGCTGGTGGCTGGATGGCCGCGCGCCGACCCGGATCGGCGAGCCACTGCGTGGGGGATTCGAGGCCGGTGTCGGCCGCTTCTTCGGCGAGGACCAGCACGAGGGACGGGCGATCCAGACGCGGGTGATCTGGTCACGCATCACCCCGCGTTCGGCGCGCTGGGAACAGGCGGCCTCCGCCGATGGTGGACGCAGTTGGGAAACCAACTGGGTCAGCGACTTCGAGCGACAGGCATGAAGGCGCTGCTGGCCGTGATGCTGCTGGCATCGGCATTGCCCGTGCCCTCCCCGCCCGTGGTGCTGCGGATCATCGGTCCCGCCGAGCGCTTCGCCCCCGGCATTGCCTCCACACAGCATGACGAGATCCGGCTGACCCTGAGTCCGGACGGCAATACCGCCCTGTGGTTCAGCCGCAACCGGCCGGGGGGGCCTGCGGGCTACGACATCTGGATCTCGCACCGCGAAGGTGACCGCTGGCGGCCGGCCACGCCAGTGCCGTTCAACACGCCGGGGCGCGACTTCGATCCCGCATTTTCCGCAGATGGGCGCGTCGTGTATTTCTGCTCGGACCGCGCAGGCGGCCAGGGCGGTGACGATCTGTATCGGGTCAGCATGGGGAGCGACGGTCGATTCGGGGAGCCAGTCAATCTTGGCCCCGCAGTGAACAGCGCGGCCGATGAGTTCGCGCCGATGCTCTCGCCCGACGGTCGTACGCTGTTGTTCTCCAGCGATGGTGCGGGCGGTGCTGGCGGCCATGACCTCTACAGCGCGGCGATGATCGGCGGCGTCGCGCAGCCGGCACGGCCGCTGGCGGGAGACCTCAATACCGCAGCGCAGGAGTTCGATTCCACCTTCCTGGGCGACGGCCGAACGGTGGTATTTGCCCGCGCCCAGGACTTCGGCAGTGCACCGGTGCGCCAGTTCATTGCCTACGAACGTGGAGGCCGCTATGACGCAGGCCATGCTTTGCCATCGCCCGTGAACGCGCCCAGCGGCGACAGCTACGGCGCGATGCTGGATGGCTCGCGCCGCGACACGCTGACCTACTCGGCGCGACGCGCCGGTGGTGAGGGACTGGACCTGTACCGCGTCCGCTACCGGATGATGCCGCCCTGAAGGCAGTGGGTGTCGATTTCCCACGCGCCCGTTCGTCGAGAGGTTGAGTACCCCAGGAGAAAATGCAGATGCCTTCCCAACAGTCCCTTGCCTGCGCCTGCGGCCAGGTCCGCCTGACCACCACCGGCAGCCCCATCGCCAGCGTCGAATGCTGCTGCGACAGCTGCCGCAGGGCCGGCGCCCGGATGCAGGCCCTGCCCGGCGCACCGCAGGTGCTGGGGCCTCAGGGCCAGACGCATTTCGTAATGCAGCGCAAGGATCGCGTCCGCATCGATGCCGGGCATTCCCGGCTGCACGCGTGGCGGTTGTCCAGCACGGCCGGCAGCCGCCGCGTCGTGGCGGGCTGCTGCAATACGCCGCTCTTCCTGGAGTTCAGCGGTGGCCATTGGCTGAGCCTGTATGGGCTGTTGTGGCCGGACGCGATACGCCCCGCCGTGGACATGCGGACGATGGTCAACGATCTTCCCGACGCGTCTGTCCTTCCCGGCGATGTGCCCAACCTGAAGACCCACTCGCTGCGGTTCCATGCCCGGCTGTTGAAGGCGTGGATCTCCATGGGCTTCCGCAGCCCACGCATCGAGATCACGGGAGACAGCCATGCCTGAGCCCGAGCGGATCGAGATCGAGAGCATCACCACGCCCGGGCACATCCAGCGCGTGGATCGCGCCAAGTACATGGCCATGCGCGCGGCCCTGCTGCGTGCCTTGCCCAGGCAACCTCCCGGGATGACGGTGGCGCAGGCGAAGCAGGCGCTCTTGCCGCACCTGCCCGCATCGCTGTTTCCGCAAGGCGCCACGGCCGGTTGGTGGCTGAAAGCCGTGCAGCTGGACCTGGAGGCCAAGGGCGTGATCGAGCGTCTTCCAGGCACGCCATTGCGCCTGTTCAAGCACGTGCCGGCCGGCTGATCAGCGCTGCGCCGGCAGCTCCAGCCGATGCTTGCGGCACAGCCGATACACGGTCACCCGCGAGATCTGCATCTGCCGCGCGCACTCGGAGACGTTGTAGCCGGTCTGCCGCAGCGTCTGCAGCAGCACATCACGTTCGGCCTGGCCGCGGGCATCGTGCAGCATCGCCCCCGGCGGCGCATGCACGGGCCCTCCCAGTTCGAGGTCACGCTCGCTGATCAGCTCGCCTTCGGCCATGATCGCCGCCCGCTGCACCCGGTTCAGCAGTTCGCGCACGTTGCCGGGCCATTCGAAACGCCGCATCGCCTGCAGCGCAGCGGGTGCAAAGCCACGTGCACGCACGCTGTGGCGCAGGCGGAAGCAGCGCAGGAAATGCTCCGCCAGCAGCTGCACATCAGCGCCGCGCTCGCGCAGCGGTGGCATCAGCAGGCGCAGCACGTTGAGGCGATAGTAGAGATCGCTGCGGAACCGCCCCTGCGCCACCGCGTGCTCCAGTTCGACGTGGGTGGCCGCGAGCACCCGCACGTCCGCCCGCAGCGGCTGGCTGCTGCCCACGCGCTCGAACGTACCTTCCTGCAGCACGCGCAACAGGCTGGTCTGCGCTTCGGCCGGCAGGTCGCCCACCTCGTCAAGGAACACGGTGCCGCCGGATGCGGCCTCGAATACGCCGATCTGGCGCTTGTCAGCACCGGTGAACGAGCCACGCTCGTGGCCGAACAGCTCCGACTGCACCAGGTTCGCAGGGATGGCACCGCAGTTGACCGCGATGAACGGCTTGCCCGCACGGCCGGACAACGCGTGCAGTGCATGTGCCGCCAACTCCTTGCCGGTGCCGGTCTCGCCGGTGACCAGCACCGGCAGATCGACCGGCGCGAACTTGTGCAGTACGGTGCGCACCGCATGCAGCGCAGGACTCTCGCCGATCAATGCGCGCGGCCCCTGCCCGCCGCACACTTCGTCAGCAGACGTATCCTCCGCGTCGAACTGCTGGCGCATCGCCGCCACCAGGTCCTGCAGGCCGAAAGGAAGCGTGAACCGCGAGATGCAACGCTGCAACAAGGGCAGCCACGCGGCAGGCGTGGGCCCTGCGCCAGGCGGCAGCACCGCCAGCCAGGTCAGATGCGCGTGCTGTTCGATCCACGGCGCCAGCAATTGCTGGGCTGGCGCATCCAGATGGCGAAGATCCAGCACGGCGAGCAGCCGGTCGCGCCCGCGCAGGCCGATGGCCATCGCCGGGTCGGGATGGATGCGACGCACGTACCAGCCTGCGGCCGCCAGCGCGCTGCGCTCGTTCGCCAGCGGCTCGCCGAACCAGAGCACGCATCGTGACGCAGAAGCCTCCGGGACCGCTGCCATGCTTCCCCCAGCATCCGGACACCGTCGGCGGACTGTCAGGCAATCACCGGCGTGCCGCCCCTCCGCCGGGACCTCTACGGCCACCGCGGCGGCCTTTGTTGCGCGGATCCTAGCGCTGCGCTAAATGGCGGCGCAATGAGCGGCGCGTCAAGAAAGCACTGGCTGAAGCGGCATCGTTACAGTCCGCGGCGGCACCTGTAACACCCGTGCGACAGTCGGGCGCCCGCCTTGCCCTGCGGCGCTTGGCGCTGCGCAATCCCAACATTTTTCCCACGCTGCTGTAACGACGCGGCAGCAACGCTCCACACCCGCCAGTGCCCACCCCCCTGGCTGCCAAGCCTTTCAGGGTTGGCACGGTTGATGCGTGGTTCCGCCGCACCCATCACGGGAGATCGGCATGGACGGCATCACCCCCATTCGCGGCCTGCTGGCAATGCTGGCCGTGGCCCTGCTGTCGGGCGCCGCGGGCGCCTCTGCCTCCGGTGCCCGCCAGGGCGTGAAGGCACAACCGGGCGAAATCGTCCTGTTGCGGGATGTGGCCGCGCGGCCGGCTTATCGCATGGCGCCCCCGGGCATGGCGCTGATCGCCGACCCGAAACCGCAGCGCGAGATTGCGACGGCGCTCGGTGCGGGTACCCCGGCAAACGCGATGGACGAGCTGAGCGATGAGGACTATGCCGGCATGGGGGCGGGGCACACGGCTGCGACCGCGCCCCCCACGGGCACCACCGTCGAACGGGTCGCCCAGCAGGCCCTGGGCGGCACGCTGGGACGCAGCAGTGACGGCATGCTCGGCAGCAGCCTCGGTGGCGCACTGGGTGGCCCACTGGGCGCGGTCGGGAACAGCCCCCGCGGCATCGGCGATACCGTGCGCGGCGCGCTCGCCCAGTTCCCGTTGCAGGGCCCGGCCCCGGCAGGTGGCAAGTGAAGCGGGCACGTTGGCTGCTGCTGGTCCTGTTTGCCACGCCGTTGATGGCGCAGGCCGACGACTACAGCGGCATGCTCGCCTACCTCGACGTGGCCCGCATCGACGGTCACGCCCTGGCGGGTGCAAACGGCGCCATCGCGTTGAACCAGGCGGCCGGTGACCTCAACCTGCAGGCCAACCTGCATGGCATCGCCACCGGCGAACGCGCCGACGTGTTGATCGGCAACCGGCAACTGCGGGCCGGCAACCGCGTGCTGAGCGCACCGGCGCACGCCACCGCCGTCATCGACGGCAACGCGCTGGCCGGTGCCAGCGGCATCGCATCCATCAACCAGGCCAGCGGCATCGCCAACACGACGCTCAACGTCGTCAGCGCGACGCTGGCCAGACAGGGCATACGCGAATCCGACGATACGGCCTTGGCCGCCGAAGGTTCCGCGTTGGCAGGGGGGCGGGACGACGCCGGTCGCGGCGTCGCGACCGGCACCCGCAGCGCCGGTGTCACCAGCACCGCGCTGCGGGGATTCGACGGGGTCCTGCAACTCAATCAGATCGCGGGCAGCGGCAACGACACGGCCAATGTGCTGGGCCTGGTCGTGCAGGACCGCCCGTGACAACCACCCAACCGATGCACCACCCGATGAGAGAGAGGGCACCATGAAAGCGACCGTCAAACGGACCATGCTCGCCATGGCGATTGCCACTGCCTCGACCGCCGCTGCGGCCAATGGCTGGGACAACCAGAACGCCAACGCGAACATCAACCACAACCACACCGTCAGCGAAACCCGCAACGACACCCACAACCACACCGACAACGACGTACGCAACCGCACCGTCAACGTCAATGTTCAGAAGCACAGCACCATCCAGGCCGACGAGCGCAAGGAAAAGAACAACCACGGCGTCGACGTGAACCTGGAGAAGGACCTGCGCCTCAGCACCGACGTCAATTTCTCCGGCGACCCCACCATCACCGGCGACATCGACCTCGACTCGGCGGCCATTGCGGTGATCGACAACCGCCAGTCGATCAGCAACAACGCCACCAGCAACAGCCTGGTCACCAACAGTGCGTCCATCGGTGACAGCGTGGGTGCCGGCGCCTCCGGCAACCTCGGCTTCAACGTGGTATCGGGGGACAACAACGCCCAGGACAATGCCGCGTCATTGTCCGCTGCCGATGCGTCCTTCAGCTTCGGCATGGCCGACGCCGAGGTGTTCGTCAACCAGGCCGGCTTCGGCAACGCGACCATGAACTCCGGCGTCACCAATGCCGCAGGTCTCGGTGGCAATGCCTTCGGCGGTGCGTCAGGCAACATCGGCGTCAACATCGCCTCGGGCAACAACAACGAGCAGAAGAACGCGCTCGCGGCCTCGGTCGCAACCACGGCGGTGGCGCAGTCGAGCATCAGCTCCAACCAGGTCTCCACCGGCAACACGGTCAGCAATGCCGGCTTCGTGCAGTCCTACACCGATACCGTGCAGGTCGGCCTGCATGGCGGCGTCAGCGGCCTGACGTGGGGCTATGGCGCCGGCACCTACCGCGGCACCGGCAATGCCTACCAGATGGCCAACTATTACCTGGATACGTGGAACGGCGCACTGCCGCACCCGGGTGGCAACAGTACCGGCCACATCGACCTGGACAACGAGATCCAGAACGCCACGATGAACCCCAACCGGCCGGGGGTGGGCGGCCTGGGCTTCGATACGCGTGAAAGCGGCACCAGCCAGTTCGTCGAACTGGGCGTGGCCGATCTGTACGCCAGCCTGAGCGGCACGGTCAGCACCACGCGCTGGGTGAACGTCAACGCCACCAACACGTCGGCCTTGTCCGGCAGTGCCTTCTCCGGCGCCTCCGGCAACATCGGCGTGAACGTGGCGGCGGGCACCGGCAACCTGCAGGCCAACAGCCTGGCCCTGGCCGTAGCCCAGCCCAGCACCGGCGGTGGTGGCGGCAACGGCGAGTAAGTGCACCACCCCGGCCGTCCGCCAATGGCCGGGTTCCCGGGAGCCCCTGTTCCTCCTCCCCCTTGGGGCAGGGGCTCCCTCCTGCTGCTGGAGAACGTGATGATCGGCCACCGTCTCTCGATATGCCTGCTGGCCTGCCTGCTGTTGCTGGGCGGTGCATCGGCGCGGGCGGGCGACGTCGGCTTCGCCAGCGTGCTACCCAATGGCGCACTGCTGCAGCAGAAGGTGGAAAGCATGCAGGAACGGCGCTACCGCAACGTGGTGCGCCAGCACACCGATTACAGCTGCGGGGCGGCCGCACTGGCAACCATCCTGCGCCATGCCTATCACCTGCAGACCGACGAAGCGACGGTGATCGAAGGAATGATGGGGGTGTCCGATCCAGCACTGGTGGCCGAGCGTGGTTTCTCGCTGCTCGACATCAAGCGCTACGTGGAATCGCTGGGCATGCGCGGGCGCGGCTATCGTATCGATGAAACACGCCTGCGCACGCTTCGCGTTCCCGGTCTTGTGCTGATGGACGTGCGCGGCTTCCGCCACTTCGTGGTGCTCAAGCAGGTGCGCGACGGTGTGGTCGAGGTGGCTGATCCCATCCTCGGCAACCGCAGCCTGGCGCTGCCTGAATTCCTCGCTGCGTGGCCATCGCGTGCCGTCTTCGTGGTGATCGGCAGCGATTTCGATCGCAACACGGTTCTGCTGCAACCCAGCGAACGGCCCAGTGCCCGCGCGCTCTACGCGCGACAGGGGCCGATCACCGATGCCGAACTGGTCGACTTCGGCTTCAGCCACGCCGACCTGTTCTGAAGGAGGTTCCGCCATGTTCCGTCACCGCCTGTTGATGGTCCTGCTGCTGGCCTGCCCCGCCCTGCCCCTGCAGGCGGCGGACGCGGCGCCCGGGCGCGGCCTGAAGGAAATCCCGGATCCCGAACTGAACCTGATGCGGGGCCGTTACACCGTGGGCGGCAATACTGTCGCCTGGTTCGGGGTGACGATGGTCTCGCAGTGGCAGGCCAGCAACGGAAGCGTGTTGCAGGGTGCGTTGACCCTGGGCATGGACTTCCGCGGCGGGGGCAGCCCGAAACTGAGCTTCCAGCCCAGCGTGCACGTCACCGCCGCAGATGCGCCGCTGCCGGACACGCAGGGTCGCCACATCGACAGCAGCGGCCAGGCCAACGCCAGCGGCGTGGTGCAAAGCGTGCAGGTGGCCGGCGATGGCAACGTCGCCCGCAATGCGACCACGCTGGTGGTACGCAATGGCGCGGTGCCGGCCCTGCCGGATGACGGTGCCCATTCGATCAGTGCACACGCCGCAGGCGTCTCGGCCTCTGCGGTGCTCGACGGCAACCAGGCACGCCTGCTGTTGCAGGTAGATGGCCAGGGCCTGGTCCAGCAATGGATACGCAACGGCAGCGTCGGCCAGGGCATCGCCCTGGCCGGTGACGGCCAGATCGCCAGCAACCAGCTGCGGCTGGAGCTGGTGCGGGATACCGCGGGCGGCAACCTGCCGTTGAGCCAGAACGTGGCCCAGGCGATTGCGATGAACCGCGGCATGGGGCCGGGCCGGTAGTACCACGGCACGGCGTTGGGGGAAGCGCTCCACAACGCAGGACACGAACATGCACACCCTGATGAGGATCACCCCGTTGGCGCTGGCGGCGCTGGCGGGCACCGCCTTCGCCGCGCCACCCGCGGCGGATGATGGCGCCGACGTGCAGGCGCTGGCCAACCAGCTGGAGCAGCTCAAATCCAACTACGCGCAGGAAGTGCGGCGGCTGCGCGAACTGGACATGCAGGTGCAGGCGATGCAGGCGCGCCTGAGTGGGAAGGTTGGCCCGATGGCCCCGTCTACGACTGCGCCCGTCGAGCATGGCTCGACCCTGCAGACGTCACCGGGCAGCGAAGGCTATGCCAGCAGTGCCGCCGAGGCGCAGCAGGCAAAGCAGGAATCGCGGCGCAGCGTGGATGATGTGAAACAGCAGCAGTCGGCGCTGTTCTCGCGCCGCTTCACCGTCGAGAACAGCCTCACCTACGCCCGCTACGACCGCAAGCAGCTCACCCTCAATGGCTTCCTGGCGCTGGATGCGATCTTCCTCGGCAACATCGCCATCGAGAACGTCGAGTCCGATTCGCTCACCTACAATCTGGCCGCGCGCTGGGGCGTCAGCCCGAACGTGACGCTCAACCTGGACGTGCCATACCTGGCGCGGCGCACCGTCTACCAGAAGGGCGGTGCCGGCGGTGCGGCGGCCGCGATCGCGCAGGAAGAAACCAATGGCAACGGCCTGGGCGATATCGGCCTGAGTGCGAATTACCGCTTGTTCGGCGAGCGCGGCTGGCGCCCGGAAGCCGTACTCACCGCCGGAGTGACCGCGCCCACCGGGCGTGCACCTTACGGCCTGGACTGGAAAGTGATCGAGCGCGATGACGATGACTACATCCGCTTCGCCGTGCCCAAGGAACAACCAACCGGCAATGGCGTGTGGCAGGCCAACGTCGGGGTGTCGATGGTCAAGACAGCCGATCCGGCGATCCTGTTCGCCAACCTCGGCTACGTGCATTCGTTCCCGCGTGGTTTCAGTGACATCGACAGCAACCCCGACACGGTCAACCCAGGTGACGTGAAGCTCGGCGGCTCGGTCTACTTCGGCGCCGGCGTGGCCTTTGCGTTCAACGAGCGCACCAGTCTCAGCCTGTCCTTCAGCGACCGCATCAGCGCCCGCGCTTCCACCCGTTTCCAGGGCGGAAAGTGGATGAAAGTGATTGGCAGCGACGCCAACGCGGCGTCACTGAATCTGGGTGTGACGTATGCGCTCAACCAGCACACCACGCTGGTGACCCTGCTGGGCATCGGGCTGACCCCGGATGCACCGGACTTCACGCTGGCGTTCAAGATCCCTTACATGCTCTGACCCGCCCGATCCGGCGACGCCGTGGCCCACAGCCCCTCGCCGCCGGATCGCGCTGCCCACGCGCAGGCCCTGTGTGTGCTCCAGGGCAACGCGCCAGCGCTGGCGACGACGGCGATGATCATCAGTTCCGCCGTATTCACGCCGCACCTTCACGGTGATCCCGCCGCATTCTCCGTCGATTCCGCCAATCCGGCGGCGACGCCATTTCCTACTCTGGCCCCACGGTGAAGCCCAGGCCGCTGCAGGCAACGCACCGTGACACTGGATACCACGCACTTCCACCCTTTCGCAGGAGCAGGACATGGCATTTCCAACCGCGGTAAACGATCAGATCACCGACTCGGTCACCCAGGCCAACACCAAGGTGCTGGGCGACGCGCCCGCCGTGGCAGTGGGCAATCTGTACCAGGCCACCGCACAGGCGCTGGCCAATGCCGCCCACAACGCCACCAACGCGCAGCAGCAGTCCTACGTCACCGCGCAGTCGGCCACCACCATGGGCGTGGCCACTCTGTACTCGATCGATACCGCCACCACGGCGGTAGCGAGCAAGGAAATCCTCAGCACCCGCGTCCGCGGCCTGGGCTCCTGACCTGTCGTTCCATCGCTGACCCGCCAACCTCAAGGAGATCGACATGGCATTCCCGACCGCTGTAAACGACCAGATCACCGATTCGGTCACCCAGGCCAACACCAAGGTGCTGGGCGACGCGCCCGCCGTGGCCATGGGCAATCTGTACCAGGCCACTGCGCAGGCGCTGGCCAACGCCGCCCACAACGCCACCAATGCGCAGCAGCAGTCCTATGTGACGGCGCAGGCGGCCACCACCATGGGCGTGGCCACGCTGTACTCGATCGACACCGCCACCACCGGCGTGGCCACCAAGCAGATCCTCGGCGCGTGATGCGCCGGCAGGCAAGGAGCTGAGCCATGGCATTTCCCACGGCCGTCAACGACCAGATCACCGACTCGGTCAGCCAGGCCAACCTGCAGGTGCTGGGCGTGGCGCCTGCCACGGCAATGGGCACGCTGTACCAGGCCACCGCGCAGGCGCTGGCCAATGCCGCCCACAACGCGACGCTCGCCCAGCAGCAGATGTATGTCACGGCGCAGGCCGCGACCACGATGGGCGTCGCGCTGCTCTACGCCGTCGATACCGGCGCCACCGGCGCCGCCACCCGGAAGATTCTCGGCTGATTCCATTGAGTGCCGGCAATCTCCGTTCCTGTAGTGCTGTCCACCCTAGGAGCTTCCACCATGGCATTTCCCACCGCCGTCAACAGCCAGATCACCGATTCGGTCTCGCAGGTCAACACCAAGGTGCTTGGCGATGCGCCGGCCATCGCAATGGGCAACCTGTTCGTGGCCACCAGCCAGGCGCTGTCCAACGCCGCGCACAACGCCACCAACAACCAGCAGCAGTCCTACGTGACCATGCAGGCGTCGACCACCCAGGGAGTGTCCACGCTGTATGCGATCGACACCGCCTCCAACGGCGTGGCCACCCGCGAAATCCTGGGCCTGCGCTGACGTGTCGGCCCGGCGTGACGCCAACCACCGCGCCCCCGCCCAGGGCGGCGTCACGTCGGGCCCCTGATCGATGGCCGCATCGCCCGCCACCGGCTACCTGCTGGCAACCACCAGCGCCGGATCCGGTGTGGCGATCACCCTTGCCCCCTCGTTCGCGATGTCCGCCACCTACCTGGCGATGGCCGACAGCCTCGGCCTGGCAATGCAGAACGCGGTGGCCAACCAGCAACGCGGCCAAGTGACCGCCGGCGCAAGCCTGGCCCAGGTCCTGGCCCTGATCATCCAGAAGGGAGCCGTTCCGTCATGAGCAGTGAGAACACCGTCAACAGCCAGATCGTCGACAGCGTCAGCGCCGCCTCGACGTTGCTGGTGGCCCAGGGTCCGGCGCAGTCCTTCAGCATGCTGGACATGGTGATGCTGGAGACGCTGGGCACCGCCATGCACAACGCCGTCGCGCGCCAGCAGGGTGCAGGCATGGTCAGCAACGCAGCGGTCACCGCCACCTGCGCGAAGATGATCAACGCTCCCTGGCCGGTGCCGCCACCCGCTCCGGAACCCCCTCCGCCGCCACCACCGCAGGTCATCCCCCTGCCCGGCCCGGTGCCGGCGCCCCCTTCGCCTGCGGCGGTGATCGCCGCGGCCACCGCAGAAGGAAAGACCGCCATCAGCGTCCTGCAGGCACAGACCCACGGTGCCACTGCCGACGCTGCGGCCGCTACCAGCAGCCTGCATGCACTCCAAACGCTTGCAGGCAATGCGGCAGCGCCCGCGCCCGGTCCTGCGCCCGACCCCGCGTCCGGTCCGGATCCGGACGCAGGTCCCGCCCAGGATCCCGCGCCAGACTCCTCTTCCCCTTCCCCTTCCCCGGCAGACGACGCTGACGCCGGGGCCTGACAGACTGCAGGCCGCCTGCGGCCCCACCCGCCCATCAAGGAGCCCGTATGGACCCGAGCAACGTCAACGCCCAGATCATCGATGTGATCAACCAGGTGCAGACGGCCACCATGTCAGCGACCGTCGTGACGACCAGTGGTGCCGGCAAGGCCTACCAGTCGGTGGCCCAGTCTGCGGCGATCGCCGTACAGGATGCCGCCGACGCCCTGCGCAATGTCTCAACCATCGCGACCACCGCGGCCGGCGTGGCCATGGCCCAGTACCTAGCGACGGGGGACGAAAAGTATGCAAGGGTGCTCACGCAGGCGCAGAACATGATGCAGGGGGCCACCGCCGACTTCAACCGCGTCGGCAATGCCGCTGCGACCGTCCTCAAGGAATTTCCGGCCCAGTGAGGCCGCCAGGAGATCCACGCATGAGCATTTTCATTGCCGGTCGTTCCATCCCCCAGGCCAACCTGATCAGTCAATCCTGCAGGCATGTCCTTCAGTTCATCGACGGCGGCGAGCACTGGTTGAAGTGGGCCATGGAATCGCATGAGCACCGCTACGCCTTCTCCGACGAGGGCACGATGCTCGATGGGGTGCAACAGGGCCTGCACGGTTCGCGCATGACATGGTTGCCCCGCCTCGGATTGCAGGTCGGCCCGGTCAAGCTGCTCAGCCTTGGTGCCAGCGACCTCGGCGCCCTGCGCAACATGGAGTTTGATGACGAGACACGCCTGTCGCACAACGAGGCACAGCGAGTGCTGGAAAAACATCGGCTGCTGACCAACGCCGAGCTCGGCGCCTCGCGCGCGTTCCTGGCTTCGATCGGCGCGGCCGACGCACCCCTGCTGCAGCAGCTGGACTTTCGCGAATCGGTGGCGCTCCACCAGCTGGCCGGTGAGGTGGGCATGTCCGCCGCAGGGCGCGACGACCTGGCCGACGCTGCCGGCTTCGCGCTGCTGCACGCGCGCAGGCCCATCGAGTTTGCCGACTACTTCCGCTTCTACCAGCGGGTGAGCACAGGAGGTGGCAGCCGCGAACATCGGCTGACGCGTGCCACCCGTGCGTTGCAGCAGGTGCTGCCGATCCTGTTCGGCTTCCTGGACGGGCCGCAGCTGCCACAGTTGCCGTCGCCAGAGCAGGTGCGCGAGGCGATCGACGCAAGCCTGGCCGCGCACCGGCAGATCGGCTATGCCCGCATCTCGCTGGCCGCCCAGCAGATGGCGGCCTGCTTCGACGACGAACCCGAACTGCTGCAGGATGACAGCCGGTTGCGCGAGGCCGCGCGGTGGCAGCTGCGCGATGCGCAGGAATTCCTCAACGAACATCCGGTTTCCCGTGGCCGGCTGGGCCAGGACGGTGCCAGCGTGCAGTTCGCGATCGATGGTTCCAGAGCGAAGGCGCTGATACAGGTGGAGGACAATGTGATCACCCTGCAGGATTACCGCCGAACCCGCCGCCACCTGGGCGATGAAGCGCGGGTGGATTATCAGAAGGATGCAGTGTGAACCCGGCTCCGGCGCCAGATGGCGATGGCGTGCAGGCAGCAACAGAGGCCTTTGCTTCGGCAGCCGGCGCGGCCGTTGCTGCCGGACGCCTGGCGGCCCGGCAACAGGCGCAGAAGATCCTGGCCGATGCCCAGGCGGCATTGCGCCACATCCTGGGGGAGCGCAGTGACGGTGTTCCCCCCTCATCCCCAGCAGGAGCACCGACGATGACCTTCCCGACCCCGCTTCCCGGCAAGCCCACTCCCGCCCATCCGGCGGGCAGAACCCCGATGGAGATCGCCCAGGAACTGGCGGACGCCGCAATGGCTGCCAGTGAAGAAGGCATCCGCGCCGCGATGAAGGTTTCGCAACGCGCGGCCGAGGCCGCCGCCGAGGCCGCGCGACGCGCGGACGAAGCCGCCGAACAGGCCGTGCAGCGCGCTGCCGAAGCCAACGCGCGCTGACGCCGCATCTGCCATCCCAACGCCCCGGGCAGGCTCGCGCCTGCACCGGGGCAGTGCTTTTACTGGTGCGGGCTTCGCCGGTAGCTGCGCGGGCTGACCCCTACCGCGCGCCGGAAGCTCTTTTCGAAGTGGCTCAGGTCACCGAAGCCGACCTGCAGTGCGACATCGGTAATGCGCAGGCGCTGCCCATCCCGCAGCAGCTGCTTGGCGTGCTCGATGCGCAGTTGCTGCAGCAGCAGCTTGAACGTCGTGCCCAGCTCGCTGCGGAACAGGAATCCCAGGTGTGACTGGCTCACATGGGCCTGACGGGCAAGGTCGCCCAGCGTGAGCGGCTCTGCGGCATGGTCCTTCAGGTAGGCCAGGGCGCGTTTCAGGCCGTCGTGCAGGCCTTCATGCGCTGCCCGCGGCGTATCCGGCTGCGCGGGCGCAGGACCGACGGTCTGCTCAACCGCGGGCAGCCGTTGCGGGGCGCGCCCGGCATCGCTGGCAACGTGGCCTGCAGCCAGATCCGGCGCGTGGCGTGCGAGATCCTCACGACGGATGCATCGGCCACCGGTCATCACCGCCAGCCGGACCACCACCCGCTCCATTTCCAGCAGATTGCCGGGCCAGTCGTGCGCGCACAGGGCTTCCAGCACATCGTCGCCCAGCACGCGGGGATTGAATCCATGCAGCTCCAGCGAACGCGCCGCCAGCGCGCCGATGTCCTCCACCCGTTCGCGCAGCGGCGGAATATCCACGGTCAGGAACTCCAGCCCGGCCAGCAGGGCGCGCGAGAACTGCTTCTCTCTCACCCGTTGTTCCAGGTCCGCGCTGGTCGACGCGATCACCCGTATCGGGCCGGCCGCCAGCGCGCCAGCTTGAGCGGCAGGCAGCCCACGCATGCGATGTGACAGCTGCCCCTGCAGCGGCACCGGCAGTTCGTCGACTTCGTGGAAGTACAGCGTCCCGCCCTGTGCGCGCGCGAACCAGTCGCTGGCTTCGCCCAGCGGGTGAACACAGTTCACTTCGACAAACGGGCCCTGCCGGGAAGGGCCGCCACTGTGCAGGGCGGCGGCCAGCTCCATCTTCTCGGTACCAAACTCGCCGCGCAGCAGGACCGGCAACGGGCTGGCCGCCGCGCGCTCCACGAATTCATCCATCTGCTTCAGCGCCTCGCCGGCGCCGACCAGCAACAGCGGCCGGCTCAATGCCTGTTCGGCCCAGGCCTTGGCTTCGTAGCGCTTGATCAGATGCGCGCAACGCTGGGCAAACTGCTCCCCCAGCGCCAGGGCACTACCATCCAGCCGGCCCTTCTCGCCTTCCAGGTGCAGCTCACCCAGCACCTCGCCGCCATAGCGGATGGGAACCCGCTGCAAGGAAACCTCTTGCCCGGACGCAGCTGGCAACCCCGCAGCTGCCCCTGCCACCGCACCACGCAACCGCACTTGGCCACCCCGCATCACCTTGTGCTGGGACAGCTCCTTCACGAACGCGCCCAGCAGTTCGGGCAATGACGGATAGGGCCGATAAGCGCGCTGCAGCATCTCACTGACTTGCCTGTGCATCGAAACTCCCCTTTGGAATGGCGACCCGATGCATCTGCAACGGGCGATCTCGCGATGCAGGCCCTCCGGCATCATCGCGGGATGCTGCGACGTCCACGCCGCATGCCGTACCCGCTGGTCGCACCGCTGGTGCCGTGCACGCTGCCCGCTCCCGCAGTGCCGGGAACTGCCATCGCTGCTGGAGGTCGGCAAGGCGGACGTCGTCCAGGCCGGGGTCGTGCGCCACAGGGCGGCACTGCCTGTGACGCGGCGCTCCCTGTGTTCCGGCCATCGCGTCCCTGGATTATGGGAAACGAGTTTCCAGAAAATAAGCATGATAATGACGTGAATATCCGCGCCGGATATTTGTCGCCCGCGTTTCCGTGCGCGGCGCACCGGAAAGCAGGTGAAGGCAAGGCGCCGGGATTCCATCCACCCTGATGATCAACGCGTCTGAGCGAACCAGGGACGGGCACGTATTGCGCCGCCGTGACGGCTGCACCGCCTGCTCGCCCAGGCCCGCAGGCCACCGCGCCTGCCTGCCGCGGCGCCGCCCCCGATCAATGACCCATCGACCAGCAGAAGATTGCGCACCACGCACGGGTGGCATGCCTTCCGCTGCACCTGGCCTGTCGGCACACTCGCGCTCCCGACCGCAGCACGATCAAGGAGATCGACCGCATGGACCGCACCCCGCCACCCGTGCCCCCCAGGAACTACCTGATGTGGGCCATCCTGAGCATCATCGCCGGCTTCTGGCCGTTCGGCATCGTCGCCACCGTCTACGCCAACCGCAGCACGTCATTGGTCGCCAGCGGCCAGATCGGCGCGGCCACCGAGGCTTCGCGCAAGGCGCTGCGCTGGATGATCGCCTCCTTCGTCACCCTGCCACTGTGCCTGGCACTGATGATCGGCTATGCCCTGATCGCGCGCGGCATGGCCTGAAAGCCTGCCGTCGCCGTCGCGCCATGATGAATGGCAGGCGCGCGCGGCGGTGGCGGCGGCCCATCCCGCTCCTCTATAGTCAGTCCAGCTCGGCAGGCATGGTGCCTGCCCTCGAATCACAGGGAGTTGGACATGGGTCTGGTACAGGCGGTGAAGGGTGCGGTGGGTGGTGTGCTGGCCGACCAGTGGAAGGACTTCTACACCGTGCCCACGGGCCTGCCCTCGACGGCGGCCCTGTTCGCGGCGGTACCGCGCGGCACCAATGCCGGCCGCGGCTCCAATACCAGCGGCTCGTCCAACATCATCACCAACGGCTCGAAGATCATCGTGCCGGAGGGCTACGGCCTGCTGCTGTTCCAGGACGGCGCGATCACCGCGTTCGTCGCCGAACCGGGTGGCTACGAGTGGCGTTCGGATGATCTGAACTCGCAGTCGATCTTCGCCGGCGACGGCCTGGTCAGCACGTTCATCAAGCAGAGCTGGGAGCGCTTCAAGTTCGGCGGCCAGCCGGGTTCGCAGCAGGCGGCGTATTTCGTGTCGCTGAAGGAACTGCCGGACAACCGCTTCGGTACCCAGTCGGAAATCTACTGGGACGACGGCTTCCTCAACACCCAGGTGGGTGCGGTCACGCGCGGCTCCTACACGCTGAAGATCGTCGACCCGATCCTGTTCGTGAAGAACTTCGTGCCGGCCAGCTACCTGCAACCTGGCCAGGTGTTCGACTTCACCGACCTGGACAACGCCGCCGCCAGCCAACTGTTCAATGAAGTGGTCGGTTCGCTGGCCCCGGCCTTCAGCCTGTACACGAACGACCCGGGCAAGGGCAACCGCATCACCAAGCTGCAGCAGGATTCGCTGGGCTTTGCACAGAGCCTGTCTGCCGCCGTCGAGCAGGGCTACCAGTGGAAGTCCGACCGCGGTCTGGCCATCGTCAAGACCGCCATCGTCTCGATCGAGTACGACGCCAACACCCGCGAACTGCTGAAGACCGTGCAGCGCGCAGATGCCCTGTCGGGTTCGCGCGGCAATTCCAACCTGCAGGCCAGCGTCGCCCAGGGCATCCAGTCGGCCGGCGAGAACGGCGGAGCGGCTGGCCTGGTCGGTGTCGGCATGGCCTCGGGCATGTTCGGTGTCGGCGGCATGCAGCAGCCGGTCGCCCCGGCTGCCGACGACCCGGTGGCCAAGCTGAAGAAGGCCAAGGAAATGCTGGATCTGGGCCTGATCACCCAGGGCGACTATGACGCCCTGAAGGCCAAGGCACTGGGCCTGTAACAGCAGGACGCACAACGAACATGTCCGATCCCCGAAACGGCCCGCCGCCGCTGCCCGGATCCGCGCCCGCGACGCCGCCGCCCTTGCCGGCGGCGTCGTTGGATGGGCCCGGTTCGCCGCAGGACGTCCCTCCCCTGCCCGGCAGCTTCCCGCTGGACACCTCGAAACTGCCACAGGCCATCCGTGATGAAGTGGAAGCGCCCGACCCGGTGGCCATCGATACGTCGGCCAGCGAGCTGAAGGACGGCCTCAACCGCTGCCCGAAGTGCGGTGCCACCGACATCCGGCCCAAGGCCGGCACCGACATCCTGGTCTGCCTGTACTGCCGTCACGAATGGCATGGCGCACGCGTCGAGGAAGAGTTCGGCCTGGGCGAGGCCATCGACCAGCTGCGCGGTACGGTCATTGCCTCTGGCGCACGTGACATCGACGCCGACACCTCGGCACTGATGACGTTCAAATGCACCGGGTGCGGCGCTGAAGTCACGGTCAATACCGAGAGTACGATGACGGCGCGCTGCCACTGGTGCCGCCATGTGTTCGGCGTCAACGAGCAGATCGCCAATGGCGCGGTGCCCGATGCAGTGCTGCCCTTCCATATCAGGAAGGACGATGCGGTCGCGCGCATCCGCCAGTTCGTCGACAAGCGCCGCATGTTCGCGCTGAAGGCATTCAAGGACCAGTTCACCCCGGAAAACGTGGTGGGCGTGTTCCTGCCCTACATGATCGTCGACAGCAATGTCAGCGCGGCCGTGGCCGGCAAGGGTGAGATCCAGACCCGGCAGTACACCGTGGGCAGCGAGAAGAACAAGCGCACCCTGTACGACGCAGACGTCTACCAGGTCGAGCGCCAGGTCGACTTCACGGTCGATGACCTGCCACTGGAATCCTCGGCCGAGCGCGGGAATCTCGATACCCGCGCCAATACGAACAACATCATCAACACCATCCTGCCGTTCGACACCAAGAACGCCGTGAAATGGAACGCCTCGTACCTGGCCGGCTTCACCTCCGAAAAGCGCAACCTGGATGTGGAAAAGCTGCGGCCGCGGCTGGAAGACCAGCTGCTGTCGATCGCCCGCGCACAGGTGGAAGGTTCGGTGAAGCGCTACAATCGTGGCGTGCGCTGGGAGCAGGAACAGCTGGAAGTGCACGGCACCCGCTGGGTGTCGATGTACCTGCCGGTGTGGTTGTATTCGTACCACCAGCCCGGCAAGAACGGCGGCATGCTGCACTACATCGCGGTGAACGGCCGAACCGGCGAAACCATGGGCAGTGTGCCCGTGCAGCAATGGAAGATGCTGCTGGCGGCACTGGCCACCGGCACCGTCATTGAAGCCCTCGCAATTGCCTTCCTGGTGGCATCGACATGAGCGACGACAGTGGCCTCTGGCTGTTGGCGGCAGGTCCGGCCGGCGCAACCGCGCTGTACTGGGCGCTGTACCGCTATTACCGCAACACCGACAAATCGCACTCCTTCGAGCACGAGACCGCCATCGAGGCCAAGCCGGTCACCGGCTCGGACCAGCAGGTAGGCCGGGTTACCGGTACCGAGGAAAAGCGTATCCGCGGTGACAATGTGTATGAGTACCGGAAACGGGTGGTGCGGGTAAAGCCCGACCCTTAGCGCCAGGCCCTGCCTGGCTGCGGGTAGTGCCGGCCGCTGGCCGGCATTCCTTCGGTTCCCGGGCGCCAAGAGGGAGCCGGCCAGCGGCCGGCACTACCCTTCGCTGGGCTGCCCCAGCGCACACCCTCACACCGCCTCCCGCCCCACCGGTTCGATACTCGCGCGGTCCACCCTTCCGAGGATGCTGCAATGGCTGCCGTGCTCGCCCGTACCTGCCTGTCCGCGTTGTGCTGCCTGGCCCTGCCCGCCCTGGCCCAGGATGCCTCGTTCGGCTTCGGCGAACAGACCACCCACACCGACCAGACCACGCAATCCAGCAGTACCCGGACCCAGAGCAGTGGCGCGGTGACCACCCAGACCACCACCAGCGGCAGCTCGCAGTCCGGGTCACGCAGCGAAAGCAAAGAGATCGACGTGGGCTTCGGTTTCCACGACGACAACGACGACTGGGGCCGCGACCGCCACCGTGGCGGCCGCGATGTGCGCGACAGCGATCTGTTCGGCAGCTGGACGCTGGGCCAGGAGAACGGCAACACCTGCTCCATCGAGCTGAAGAACATCGAGTGGTTCGGCGGCTACAGTGCCTACGTGCCCGCCGGCTGCCCGGATGGCTTCTTCTCGGCCAACCGTTGGGTACTGTCGGGCAACCAGCTGCTGCTCACCGACACCAGCAACACCGTGTTCGGGCGCTTCCGCGCGTCAGGCGGTGGGCGCTGGACGGGCTACCGTGAATCGGATGGGGCGCGTTTGTACCTCAATCCCAAGGGGCACTGATCGCGCCGTGCACGCAATGGGCACGCGCTGATCGGGAAGATCAGGCGTCCGCCCCGCCCCGCCGCCGAAATGTCCGCTCCCACCGGTTCCCGTCTGGTCATCTATGCCGCCCTCGCGGGCAACCTGGCCATTGCCATCGCAAAGTTCATCGCTGCCGGCATCTCCGGCAGCTCGGCCATGCTCAGCGAGGGCGTGCATTCGCTGGTCGACACATTGAATGAACTCCTGCTGCTGTACGGGCTGCGCCGTGCCGGCAAGGCGCCAGACCCGGTACATCCATTCGGCTATGGCCGCGAGCTGTACTTCTGGAGCTTCATCGTCGCCCTGCTGGTGTTCGCCGCTGGCGCCGGCGTCTCGGCGTACGAGGGCATCCAGCACATCCGCCGGCCGGAGCCGGCCACCAACCACGCGTTGAGCTACAGCGTGCTGGGCATATCCATCCTGTTCGAGGGGGCCTCCTGGTGGGTGGCGCTGCGCGAGTTCCGGCGTACCAAAGGCAGACTTGGCTACTTCGAAGCCTTCCGCCGCAGCAAGGATCCGTCCACCTTCACCGTACTGCTGGAAGACAGCGCTGCGTTGCTTGGGCTGGGCTTCGCGTTGATCGGCCTGGTGGCCGCGCAGGTGCTGGATATGCCGGTGCTTGATGGTGTGGCGTCGCTGTGCATCGCCGGCGTGCTGGCCGCAACCGCCTTCCTCCTGGCCCGTGAAACCAAGGGCCTGCTGGTTGGAGAGCCTGCCCACCCTGCGGTGGCCGAGCGGATCATGGCGGTGGCCGAAACCGATCCGGACCTGCGTCGCGCGAACGGCGTGACCACCATGCAGATGGGACCGGAACAGGTCGTGGCCATGCTCAGCGCCGAGTTCGAGGACGATCGGCAGACCCCACAGATTGAAGCCTGCATCACCCGCATCGAAACGGCGGTAAAGCGCGAGTATCCGGAGCTGGTGGCACTGTTCATCAAGCCGCAGACGCCCGAGGTCTACGCCGCCCGGCGCGCCACGCTGGCGGCACCGTCCGCGCCGGAATGACGCTGCGTCTGCGCCCGTTTCACCAGTCCAATGCCACAGTGCCACCAACATCTGCCCGAGCCTGCCTCTACCGTGCCGGATTGGTTGCCCGCCTCTCTCCAGATCCTCCCGCGCAGCTTCTACCGGCGCCCGCCCGTCGAGGTTGCGCCCGAGCTGCTCAACAAACTTCTGGTCCGTGACGATGGCCGAACGGGTCGCATCGTTGAAGTCGAAGCGTACGCAGGCAGCGTCGATCCGGCGGCGCACTCCTATCGCGGGCAGACGCCGCGCACGGCCAGCATGTTCGGTGAGGCCGGCCACCTGTATGTCTATTTCACCTACGGCATGCACTGGGGCAGCAACGTGGTCTGCGGAGAGGTCGGTGAAGGCGTGGCGGTGCTGCTGCGGGCCATCGAGCCGCTGGCGGGCCTTGAGCGCATGCACGAGCTGCGCCCCGCCGCGCGCCGGGATCACGATCTGGCCAGCGGCCCCGGCAAGCTCTCGCAGGCATCCGGGCTGGACCGCAGTTTCGACGGCGCCGACCTGGTGACTGGCAGCCATGGCATCGTGATCGCAAGCGATGGGACCCCGCCTCCGTCCGACCCGGCAATTGGTCCACGCATCGGCATCACCCGCGCGGTCGATTTCCCTTGGCGCTGGCACATCCGTGACAATCGTCACGTATCGATTCAGCCACGGCGTACTCCCGCCCCTGCGAGGAAACGATGATGACCCCGCTCGACAAACCTCTGCGACGCGAACTGGACATCGATGGCCGGCCCCATACCCTCACCGTGGACCCCGAAGGCTTCAAGCTGGTCGAAAAGGGGCGACGCAAGGGCATCACGCTACGCTGGCAGGACCTGGTATCCGGCGATGCCGCACTGGCCACCGCCCTGCAGGCATCGCTCCAGCAACACTGAGCGGGCGCGGCCACCTCACATCGGCATCACTCCGCCATGGCGATACATAACGCCGTGCGCACTAGCGTAGCGCCAGCCAGCCGCCGCAACCGCCCTCGCCACCCAGCCCTGAAAAGCGCCATGGACGAAGCCGAACGTCTGCTCGAAATCGAACGACTGCACCTGCTGGATACGCCCCCTGAGCCGGTGTTCGATGCCATCGTCGCCGCCGCCCGCGCCGCGACCGGCATGACCATGGGGCTGATCACCGTGGTGGCCGAAGACCGGCAGTGGTTCAAGGCCAATATCGGGCTGGAGGGCGTCACCGGAACGGCCCGCGAGATCTCCTTCTGCACGCATGCGATCCGCCACGACGAGCTGTTCGAGATACCCGACGCGCGCCAGGATCCTCGCTTCTCGACCAATCCCCTGGTGACCGCCGGGCCGCGCATCCGGCATTACGCCGGCATCCCGCTGGGCTCGGCCCATGGTGCACGCATTGGCACGCTGTGCCTGCTCGACCCGATGCCCGGCGTGCTGTCCCCCTCCCAGCGCGAACTGATGGTGCATCTGGCGCGGGTCACCACCCAGGTGCTGGAACAGCGCAGTACCCTGATGGCGCAGGTTGGCCAGGCGAAAGCGCTGCATCGCGAGCTGAAACGCAGCGAAGACTTCCTGGAGCGGACCAACCGCGCCGCCCGGGTGGGCGGCTGGGAGATGGACCTGGTCACCAACGAAGTGCGCTGGACCCGCGAGACCAAGCAGCTGCACGGCGTGCGCAGCAACTTTGAACCGACGCTCGACACCGCGCTGTCGTTCTATCGCGAAGACAGCCGCAACATCATCCGCGCGGCAGTGCAGCGTTGCATCGACGAAGGCACGTCCTGGGAGGTGCAGCTGCCAATGACCACCGCCGACGGGCGCGCGATCTGGACCCGGGTGGTCGGCAGCCGGCAACAGGTCGACGGCCATCCACGCCTGGTCGGGGCGATCCAGGACATCACGGACGAGCGAGCCGCGCTCGACGCGCTGGAAGCGAGCGAGACCCGCTACCGGCGACTGTTCCACTACAGCCTGGGCCTGATCTGCACCCACACGCTGGACGGGACATTGACCTCGGTGAATCCCGCGGCAGTGCAGTCGCTGGGCTTCGAGGAAAGCCAGATGGTCGGGCGCAGCCTGTGCGACCTGATGCCACCGGAAAAACGCGAGGGCTTCAAGGCCTACCTCGCTCGGATCCAGGCGAACCACACCGACGCTGGCGTGATCGAGCTGATTGCCGCCGACGGTACGCGCCACTACTGGGCGTACCACAACGTGCTCGACAGCGAGGCCAGCCCGCCCTACGTGCTGGGGCATGCACAGGACGTCACCGCGCTGAGGATGCAGGAGCAGCAGCTGCGCGAAATGTCCTTCAAGGATCCGCTCACGCAGTGCTACAACCGGCGTTACCTGCACCGCCTGGATGAACTGATTGATGAGCGCTGGGCCTGCGTGATGTTCGATCTGGACCACTTCAAGCACATCAACGACACCCAGGGCCACCGCCGCGGCGATGCCGTCCTGGTCGAGTTCGCCACCTTCCTGCGCTCGCCGCTGGGCAAGGAGGAGACGGTGGTGCGGCTGGGCGGCGACGAATTCATGGTGGTACTGGTCGCGCCCGCGGATGGCCGGTTGAGCGAACTGGAGCACTGGTACCAGGACCACGCTGCGCTGTCGCCCAGCGCTTTCTCGATGGGTGCAGCCATCAACACAGCCGGTGAGCCCGTGGCCGACACCATCCAGAAGGCCGACAGCCGCCTCTACCGGACCCGCGCGCGCGTGCGCCGCGAGCGGCGCGAAGGCCCTGCCGCGCGTTGATCACGCCGCCCGCACCGTCACCCACGTCGGCGCGTGGTCGCTGGCCTTCTCCTGCAGACGCACCCAACGGTCGACGCCAGCGTCCTTCAGTCGCTCCGCCAGTACGGGATTCAACAGCAGATGATCGATGCGCAGCCCACGGTCGCGCTCGGCATGTTGGCGGAAATAGTCCCAGAAGGTGTAGATCGTGGCGTCGCCGTGCACCTTCCGCAGCGCATCGGTCCAGCCCTGCGCGAGCAGCCGCTCGAAGGCATCGCGAACCTCGGGCTGGAACAGCGCGTCGCGGCGCCAGGCCTTGGGGTCGTAGACGTCGGCTTCGGTGGGAATCACGTTGAAATCACCCAGCAGCAGCGCCGGGTGCGGCAGTTCGACCAGGCTGCGCGCATGCCGGATCAGGCGCTCCATCCAGCGCAGCTTGTAGTCGAACCTGGGCCCGGGCTGCGGGTTGCCGTTGGGCAGGTAGAGGGCACCCACGATGACCCCGTGCACCGCCGCCTCCAGGTAGCGGCTCTGCGTGTCGCTGGGCTCGCCGGGCAATCGGCGGCGGCTCTCGACCGGCGTGGTCCCGCGAGCCAGCAACGCCACGCCGTTCCAGCGCGCCTCACCTTGCCAGAGCGCACCGTACCCAGCCTCCTCCAATGACGCAGCCGGAAACGCGGCGTCGGTCGCCTTCAGTTCCTGCAGGGCAACCACGTCCGGCGATTCCCTGTGCAGCCAGTCCAGCAGCTGTGGCAGGCGCGTGCCGATGCCGTTGACGTTGAACGTGGCAATACGAAGCGTCTTGCGTCGGGCCATGCAGGAAGCCTCCTCGGTGCCGGGAATGAGCATTCACTCTGCGCGCCCGGGCATGCACGGGCCGTGGATGCCACGTCATGATGCGGTGCCATTCGTTTCACGAACCGCTGCCACGCGCGACAGCAGGCTGGTCATCCGTGAACAGTGCCGGAGAAGCCCATGGCGGTGCGTCCGCTGCGCGCCATCTACCAGATCGACCCCTACCTGTTCCGCGACAGCGACGGCCGCGGCTGGGGCACGCTGGATGGCATCACGGAAAAGCTGGACTACCTGCAGTGGCTTGGCATCAGCCATGTCTGGCTGCTGCCGTTCTACTGCAACGCCGGCCGCGATGGTGGCTACGATGTCACCGATCACTACCGTATCGATCCGCGCCTGGGCGACCAGGCCGCGTTCCAGCGCCTGGTCGATGCCGCCGACGCACGTGGCATCGGCATCATCGTCGAACTGGTGATGCAGCACACCGCCAGCGCGCACCCGTGGTTCGTCGCCGCGCAGCAGGGTGACCCGGCCTGGCGCCGCTGGTACCTGTGGAGCGACCACATGCCTGACGACGGCCTGCAGCCGATGTTCCCGCCGATCGAGGCCTCTGTCTGGACATGGGATGCCGAGGCCGGCGCGTTCAACCGGCACATGTTCTACCGGCACGAGCCGGACCTCGACCTGGCCCATGCGCCGGTACGCGAGGAACTGCTGCAGGTAATGACGTTCTGGCTGCAGCGCGGCGTGGCCGGCTTCCGCGTCGACGCGGTCCCGTACATGGTCGAGCGCGCCCGCCACGCGGACCCGCGCGACGACGGGCTGTGGCTGCTGGAGGCGATGCGCGCCACGGCAGACGCGCAGCAACCAGGGCTGCCACTGATCGGCGAAGCGGATGTCCGCGCGTCCCGCTACGGTGACTTCCTGTGCCACGGGCGGCGGCTTTCGCACCTGCTGGATTTCCACCTCAACAATCACTTCTTCCTGGCACTGGCACGCGGCGATGCCAGCGAAGTGGCCCGGGTCATGGCCGAATACGGCCCGCACGCGCCGCCTGACACACGCATTGCCTGGCTGCGCAACAATGATGAACTGGACCTGGAGCAGCTGGAGCCGGATGAGCGCGAAGCGGTGATGGAACGCTTCGCTCCTGAGCGTGGCATGCGCATCTATGGCCGTGGCGTCCGCCGCCGGCTGGCACCGATGCTGGACGGCGACATCGCATGGCAGGCAATGGCCTGGGCGGCGCTGCTGTCGCTGGGCCAGGTGCCGGTGATCCGCTATGGCGAAGAGATCGGCCTCGGTGATTGCCTGGAGCTGCCCGAACGCAATGCCGTGCGCATGCCGATGCACTGGCACGGTAGCCCAGGGGCTGGGTTCACCGACCAATCGCGGCATGCCTGGCGCGCGCCACCGGCGGACGGCCCCTACGGTTACCGCACGGTGAATGTCGAGGCGCAACGCGCGACGCCGGGCTCACTGCTGCTGCGGGTGCGCGAGCTGCTGCAGCAACGCAATGCCCATCCCGTGCTGCAGCAGGGGCCACACACGCTCGACCCACCCTCACCCGCGCTGCTGATGCTCCGCTTCGGTGAGGCACCCCATCAGGCACTGGCACTGATCAACTTCGGCGACAACCCGGTTGAGGTGGACGTACCCCTGCACGGCCCGCTGCACACGCTGGTGGTCCACGGCGCCAAACTGCAGGGTCGTCGCTGCTACCTGCAGGGCCATGGCTATACGTGGCTGGCTGCCGAGGGTGCCTGAGTGCGCAGCGCAGGCAGTACGTGTTCGGCGAAGTCGTCGATGAAGCGTTCCTGCTCGCGGTTCACGTTGTGCAGGTAGATGCGATCGAACCCCAGGGACTGCAGCTCCTGCAGCCAGGCCCGATGCTGGCCCAGGTCTGCCGAGACATGCACGTGCTCGCGCACCACCTCGGCGCTGACCGATCGGGCCTGTGCTTCGAACTGTTCGGGCTGGTCCAGGCCTTCGGCCAGTTCCGGCGGCAGCACGTTGGCGCTCCACTGCTCCATCGCGCCTTCCAGCGCCGCCTGTTCGGCGCGCGCGTAGGAGAGCTTGGCCTGCAGGTACATCGGCTTGCCCCTGCCGCCGCCGTCCTCGAACGCCGCCACCACACGCCGCAACTGCGCCAGTGGCTGGCTGATGGTGATCAGGCCATCGGCCCAGCCCCCCATCCAGCGTGCGGTTTCCTCGGTGACGGCCGCCCCCAGCAGCGGCAGGGGAAGCGCCGGGCGACTGTAGAGCCGTGCCTGGCGCACCCGGAAGCCACCGTCGTGGTCGACCTGCTCGCCGCCCCACAGCCGCCGCATCACCTCGGCCGCATCGCGTAATGCCTTCTGCCGCTCGCGCTTGGCTGGCCACGGCTGGCCGGTGATGCGCTCGTTCAGGGCCTCGCCGGTACCCAGCGCCAGCCAGATCCGGCCCGGCGCCAACTGCTCCAGCGTCGCCGCTGCCTGTGCCACCAATGCCGGGTGCTGGCGCAGCATCGGGCAGGTCACCATGCCCAGGGTCAATGCGCTCTGCACCGCCAGCGCGCCGGCCCATACCCAGCTGTGGCCGGACTGCCCTTGCGCGGTCGTCCACGGGTGGAAATGGTCCGAGCACATCAAAGCCTCGAATCCCGTCTGTTCGGCGCGCAGCGCCAGGCCCAGCAAGGTGGCGGGCGGGAACTGCTCATGCGATGCGTGGTAGCCGATGGTCATCACGGATTCCGTGCGGGGACTGGACACGATGGCAACACCCCTCCAGCTAAAACGGCGTCATGGAAACGAACACTTCCTGCATCGGGCATCGACGCTGGGCTATCGCCGAAGGCTACATTCCAGCCTGGAGCAACGGCCCGTCGCCGGAGATGCAGAGTCACGAAACCTGCTGCGTCCTCAATGCGGGCAACGAGGACGCGCATGTCACGCTGACCCTCTACTTCGAGGACCGCGATCCTGTCGGTCCCTACCGGATCACCGTGCCAGCACGACGCACCTGCCACCTGCGCTTCAACGACCTGCAGGATCCGGCGCCGGTACCACGCGGCACCGGCTTCGCCACCCTCATCGAATCCGACCAGCCGATCATCGTGCAGCACACGCGGCTGGATTCGCGGCAGCCGGCCAACAGCATCATGACCACGATCGCCCATCCCTTGTGAAGCACCGTGCGCAGTCGTCCACGCTGCCACGACACCGCGCCCTCCGGCCGTTTACCCGCTCCGAGCGAGACTGCCGCCAGGTTCCCTTTCGGAGAGTGACGATGGCCCTGCCCGACTACCCACGTCCGCCCTTCCCGGCGCAGCAGCAATCCTTCCCCGGCAAGACCGCGCAGATGCAGCCGCGGCCGGACCACGGCGAGGACAGCTACCGCGGCCATGGCCTGCTGCAGGGCAAGAAGGCACTGATCACCGGCGGTGACAGCGGCATCGGCGCAGCGGTGGCCATCGCTTTCGCGCGCGAGGGCGCCGACGTCGCCATCGCCTTTCTTGATGGCGAGCAGGACGACGCCCGCCATGTGCAGCAGCAGATCGAACAGGCCGGGCGCAAGGCCGTGCTGGTGCCCTGTGACATCAGCGACCCAGCGCAGGCGCGCTCGCTGGTAGACCGCGTGGCCAGCGAGCTGGACGGTCTCGACATCCTGGTCAACAACGCGGCCTACCAGCGCTACTACGAGCACTTCGACGACATCACCCTGGATGACTGGAAGCGGACGTTCGATACCAATGTCCATGCCGTGTTCAATCTGACGCGGTTGTGCGTGCCACACCTCCGCGGTGGCGGCGCGATCATCAACACCGCATCGGTCAATTCCAAGCGACCGACCCCGAACATCCTTCCGTACTCTGCGACCAAGGGCGCCGTCGCCAACCTGACGCTGGGGCTGGCGGGCCTGCTGGCCGAGCATCAGATACGCGTCAACGCCGTGCTGCCCGGCCCGATCTGGACGCCGTTCATTCCGGCAGGCATGGCCGCCGAAGAGGTCGAGCAATTCGGCTCGCAGACGCCGTTCGGCCGACCCGGGCAGCCCGCGGAACTGGCCTCGGCCTACGTGATGCTGGCTTCGGACAGCGCCAGTTATACCTCCGGTGCCTTGCTGACCATCTCCGGCGGCGCGGCAACGTTGTGACCGCCCATGGCCGGACTGCCTGCCTGGATCGCGGATTGGCTGCTGGTGGTGGTACCGGTGGCCGAGGTGCTGGTCATTCTCGGGGTGGCCTGGCTGATGGTGCGTGCACTGGCGTGGCTGCTCGTGCAGGCCCGGCAGCGCGGCAGGCTGGCTCCAGAGCTTCATGTGGGCCTGCGCCGCGGCGGTGCTTTGCTGCTGTATCTGGCGGCTGCGCTGCTGATACTGGAGCGACTTGGCGTTTCGCGATCGGTGCTGTGGACCGCGCTGACCGGGTTCATGGCGGTCGGTGCGGTGGCGTTCTTCGCCGCATGGAGCGTGTTGTCCAACCTGTTCTGTTCGTTCCTGATCGTGGCTACGCGCCCGTTCCGCATCAACGACACGATCGAAGTGCTGGAAAGCGTGGACAAGCCGGGCCTGTGCGGCCAGGTGGTGGACATCAACCTGATCTACACCACGCTGAGTGACCGTGGCGAAGGCGCGCGCGGTTGCCTGCTGCGCGTGCCGAACTCGTTGTTCTTCCAGCGCATCACCCGGCACTGGGGTGACAGCGGCTATTCGCAGCTGCCGGGCAGCCTGCCGACAAAGGGCAAGGTACGCTGAGCAGCTGTAGAGCCGAGCCCATGCTCGGCTCGCTGCGCGCAGCGCAGGGTGCGTCGCGGCCGAACGGAGCGCAGCCGAGCGTGGGCTCGGCTCAACAGGTGCCACAGCGGGCGACCCTACTCCGCCGCCAATGCCTGGATCGGGTCCAGCTGCGCGGCATTGCGGGCCGGGAAGTAGCCGAAACCCAGCCCGATTGCCGACGAACATGCCAGCGCGGCGAGCACCGGCCCTGGCGTGAACAGGAACGGCACCCCCAGCGACAGCAGGCTGGACAGCGCCCCTACGGCGAAGGCCAGCAGTACGCCCAGCACGCCACCGGACAGGCAGATCAGCACGGCCTCGATCAGGAACTGGCGCAGGATGTCGCCCTGCCGGGCCCCCACTGCCAGCCGCACACCGATTTCGCGCACGCGCTCCTTCACCGACACCAGCATGATGTTCATCACGCCCACGCCACCGACCACCAGCGCCACCGCCGCAATCGCCGAAACCAGCGCCGCCATGGTCTGGCTGGATTTCATCACCGCCTTGCGGATCTGGTCCGAGTTGTAGATGAAGAAATCGCGACGACCATGCAGGCGCTCCAGCTCGGCGCCCAGCGAGGCCTCGGCGGCATTGGTGGGTACGTTGTCGCGTACGCGCACGGTGATGCTCTCCAGGCGCTGGCTGCCCAGCAGCCGGGAGGCAGCCGACGTATAGGGAACGTAGACGGTTGGCGTGGCCCCACCGGCGAATGCATTGGCACCCACCACGCCGATCACCTCGACCGGCATGCCGCCCAGCAGCACCGTGCTGCCGATAGGGTTGCCAGCGAACAGTGCCTTCGCTGCCTTCTGGTCGACCACGCCCACTGCCCGATGCGCCTCCACCTCGGCATCGGTGAAAAACCGGCCGGCCCTCAGGCGCAGCCCGCGCACGCGCGGCAGATCGGCACCGGCGCCCAGCACCTGCGTATTGGCTCGTCGGCCGCCCTGCAGTGCTGCTACCGAACCGCTGAGGTTGGGGCTGACACTGTCCACGTAACTCAGGGCGGCCAGGTGATCGGCATCGCCTACCACCAGCGTTTCGATCTCCGCCGAGCGCGGGTCACCGAAATCGGCGCCCGGGAAGATCTCCAGCGTGCTGGCGCCCAGCGCGTTTATCTGCGCCTCGACCTGCGCCTGCGCGCCTTTGCCCAGCGCAACCACGGTCACCACTGCGGCCACGCCGATGATGATGCCGAGCATGGTCAGCAGGGTGCGCAGGCGATGGGCCAGCATCGAGCGCACTGCCATGCGCGTCGCCTCGCGCACGGCATCGATGCGGGCGCGCCGCTCGGTAGCCGCCGTGGGTGTGCGCCCCGGTTCGTCCGCACGCCGCCGCACCGAAGGGCCGCGCTCCTGGCAATCCGCCACCACACGCCCATCGGCGATCTCGATCACCCGTGACGCGTGGGCAGCAATCGCCGCATCGTGGGTGACCAGGATCACGGTATGGCCCTGCGCATGCAGGCGCTTGAGCTCCGCCATCACCTGCCTGCCACTGGCATGATCCAGCGCGCCGGTCGGCTCATCGGCCAGCACGATCGCGCCGCCGTTCATCAGCGAGCGTGCGATGGAGACGCGCTGCTGCTGGCCGCCGGACAACTGGCTGGGCCGGTTCGCGGTCCGCTCGCCCAGGCCGAGCGTTTCCAGCAGCAGGCGGGCACGCGTGGTGCGCGCATCGGCCTCCACCCCGGCATAGACGGCGGGCAAGGCCACGTTCTCGGTGGCACTGAGGTTCTCCATCAGGTTGTAGCGCTGGAAGATGAAGCCGAAGTGCTCGCGGCGCAGGCGCGCCAGCTGGTCAGGCGACATCTGCTCGGTCGCAGCCCCCTCCACGCGGTAGCTGCCTTCGGTCGGCCGATCCAGGCAGCCCAGGATGTTCATCAGCGTGGACTTGCCCGAACCCGAGGGGCCGATGATGGCGATGAACTCGCCGGCATCGATGCGCAACGAGACCTCCTTCAGCACCACCACCTCGCCGGCGGCCGAGCGATAGGCGCGCGATACGCCCTTCAATTCCAGCAGTGCGTCGGCCATGCTCACATCCCCAGCAGGCTGGTGGGTTCGGCATCGCCACCGCTGGGCGCCTGGCCGACCACCACGTTCTCGCCCGCTTCCAGGCCAGAGAGGATCTGCACGGCGGTGGCGGTGCGCAGGCCGGTAGTCACAGCGCGCTCGTGGACGCGGCCTTTCGCATCGACTACCCGCACGGTTGCGCCGTTGCCGTTCTTGTCGTCGGACTCGCCCAGGGCGGTCAGCGGCACCTGCAGTGCATTGGCCACGCGTGCCAGCTGGATCGTCACTTTCACCGTCATTGAAGGCTTCAGCATCAAGCCCGGATTGGCCACGTCGAACAGCCCCGCGTAGTACACCGCTTTCGGCGTCTGCGCCGATCCGCCGCTGTTGCCGCTGGACGCGTCGGCAATCGACGACGGCGCTGGCTCAAGCTGCTGCAGGTGCGATTCATAGCGGCGCCCGCTCGGTCCCAGCGTCGAGAACCACAACGGTTGGCCGGGTGCGATCAGTTCCACGTCAGCCTCGGCGATCTCGGCACGCACCGTCATCGTGTCCATCTGTGCCAGCATCACGATGGTCGGCGTGGTCTGCATCGAGTTCAGCGTCTGTCCCGCCTTGGTGACGATGGCCACGATGTAGCCCTCGGACGGCGACACGATACGGGTGTAGCCCAGGTTGATGCGGGCGGTTTCCACCTGGGTCACCGCCTGGTCGATCTGCGCCTGCAACGCAGCGGCATCCGCGCGCGCCGCATCGCGCGCCACACGTGCCGCTTCGAAGCCTTCCTGCGAGACCAGCCGCGACGCCACCAGCTGCGATTGGCGATCGTACGTGCGAAGGGCCTGGCGGTAGCGCGCCTGGCTGGCCGCATGTTGCGCACGCAGCGCGTTGGCGGCGGCTTCGGCACTGCGCAGGGCAATGCGCTGCGGTTGTGAATCCACTTCGGCAATCAGGTCGCCGGCCTGCACGTGCTGGCCCAGCACCACATGCAGGCGCGTGACCTGCCCGGAGACCTGCGCGCCCACGGCCACCAGTTCTTTCGGATTGACCCGGCCGACCGCCTGCACGGTCTTTTCCAGACCGGCGACCCTTGCCGGTGCGGTGATCAACGCGGCATCCTCGCCATCGGCAAACGCCCACCAGCAACCGCCGCCGGCAAGAACGGCCAGCGTTGCGGCAATGATCCAGGTCCTGCGGTTGTTCATCGAAGCTTCCGGGGGTGCGTGCAGTCGCCCGGTGCGACCGCCAGGGCCGCAGTCTGGAAGCCCCAGGTGGATGCTTCTTGGAGCGGCTGTGGAGATTGAATGGAGACGCGACCGCCGTTCAGGCACCGCGTCGGCGGCTGAATCCATGGCGCGGCTCCACGCAATCTCGACACAATCTCGACCGAGTCTCCATCAACGGTCGCTAGCCTCGTCGGCCTCGCCGACTGCCAGCCTGCCGTGCCCCTTTCCTACCCGGACCTGCCACCCCTCGATGTGCGCCGTGCCTACCTGGCGTGGTGTGCGCCTTCGCCGTGGTTGATCGCACTGGTGCTGGCATCGACCAGCACATGGATGTGGGTCGCACCGTATCCGCGACTGCCGTTGCTGGCCGGCTTCGGGGCCGCCGCCCTGCTGGGGTTCCGCAGTGATGGGCCCGGACGCACCCGCCGCCCCGGGTCGCTCGCATCGCTGGCCTTGATCGGCCTGGCATTCTGGTCGGCAACACCTCCGGCCGCCAACGTCAACCTGCATCTGCTGCTTGCGCCCGCCACCGCCGTGGTCGCCGCCCTGCTGGCAGTGCGCCTGCGCGCCATCGTGGGCATGGCCTCGCGGCTGCAGGCCCGGGTGAACGCCACCCCCATGGCCTCGCGCTGGAACGCGCTGCCTGCCGCGGTGTCTACCCTGACGCTGCAGCAGCTGCGCGGCGCGGGTTCGGTGGACCCCAGCCTGCAGCGCACGCTGGTGCTGGCCACGCTGGCCTGGGCGGCCAACGAAGAGGCGCAGGCCAGGGAACGCCGACGATGACCCTGCCCCTGATCCGGCCCCTGCCCGCCCTGGCCTCGAACCCGCCATACGCCATGAAATACGAACCCCGTAACCGACAGCCCCCCTTGGTGCTGATTGCCGAAGATGAGAGCGAGATCGCCGACATCCTCGGTGCCTACCTGGCCCGTTCGGGCCTGCGCAGCGCACGCGCCGCCGACGGCGAGGCGGCGCTTGCCAGCCACCGCCAGCTGCGCCCGGACCTGGTGCTGCTGGATGTGCAGATGCCCAAGCTGGATGGCTGGCAGGTGCTGAGCGAACTGCGGCGTCGCGGCAACACGCCGGTGATCATGCTCACCGCGCTCGACCAGGACGTGGACAAGCTGACCGGCCTGCGCGTGGGCGCTGACGACTACGTGGCCAAACCATTCAATCCCGCTGAGATCGTTGCACGCATCCAGGCCGTGCTGCGCCGCAGTGCCCGCAGCGTGGCCGAAGAACCCACCGGGCTGATCCGCCAGGGCCCGTTCGAGATCGACCTGCGCAGCCACGAAGTGACGGTCCGCAACGGCGAACAGGTGCACGCACTGAACTTCACCCTCACCGAATTCCGGCTGTTGGTGCACATGGCGCGCGCGCCGCGCCAGGTGCATGCGCGGGTAGACCTGCTGCACGCCTGCCTGCCCGAGGGCGATGCGCAGGAGCGCACCGTCGACAGCCATGTCAGCAAGCTGCGGCGCAAGATCGAGGATGTCGGCGTGATCGGCATTCCCGCCACCATCCGTGGCGTCGGCTACCGCTTCCTGGACTGAATGATGACTGCGAAAGGCAAGAGCATCGGCCGCCAGATCAGCCTGTCGATCACCGTGGCCTCGCTGTGTTCGACGGTGCTGTCGATCAGCGGCTTCTACCTGTTCTACTACCTGCTGGAGGTGTTCTATCCGCGCTGGTATGACGAGCCGAAGTCCATGATGCCCTCCGGGCTGGAGTGGCTGTGGATCGGCCTGACCGCCACCGTGGTGGTGGCGTTGGCCACCCTGATCGCGTCTCGCCTGACCCGGCGCATCATCACCCCGTTGAATTCGGTGGCCGCAAGCCTGCGTCGCGTGGCCAGCGGTGACCTGGAGGCGCGCGCGCGCGGCGGCGACACCTCGATGGCCGAGGCCGCCACGCTGGTCAACGACTTCAATTCCATGGCCGAGCGGCTCAGCCGGATGTCCGAGAACCGCGTGTTCTGGAACGCGGCCATCGCACACGAACTGCGCACGCCGATGACCATCCTGCGTGGCCGCCTGCAAGGCATCGCCGAAGGTGTATTCGAGCCGGGCCCCGAGCAGTTCAACAGCATGCTCACCCAGCTGGAGGGACTGACCCGCATCATCGAGGACCTGCGCGTGGTCAGCCTGGCCGAGAGTGGCCACCTGGATCTGCGCCTGCAACGCAGCGACGTCAGCGTGCAGGTGGCGGCGGTGGTGGAGGCGATGTCCGAGGCGCTGACCGAAAGTGGCTTCTCGGTGAGCCTGGACGCGCGGCCGTCGCTGGCGGACTGCGATCCGGCCCGCATCCGCCAGGCGGTGCTGGCATTGCTGGAGAACGCCCGTCGCCATGCCATCCCCTGCCCGCTGCGGGTGCGCGTCACCCTCGCTGAGGGGCACTGCGCGGTGGCCGTGGAAGATGGTGGCCCCGGCGTGCCGGACGACCTGCGCGACAGCATTTTCGAAGCCTTCCAGCGCACCGATGTGTCGCGCTCACGGCAGAGTGGGGGCTCAGGTCTCGGCCTGGCGGTCGTGCGTGCGATTGCCGTGGCACATCACGGAACGGCGCAGTGCCGAGCTACCGAGCGTGGCGGCAGTTCGTTCGAGATCCGCTGGCCGGTGCACGTGCGCCGTTGAGGCGGTAGACGCTGCCCTGGTAGCGGCCCACCTTGGTGGGCACCACGCGCGTGGCTGAACGCCGCCGATTTCTCCACGCAATCTCCATCATCCCTCCATGCCCGCTCCAAAGGGCTGCAGATACTGGGCGCGACCCGGCAGATGGCAGGCATCCGTCCCCTGCCCTGTCCCCGAACCCCCCAGGCATCCCATGGAACTCCCCCACGATCCGGCGGCCGCCGCCGGCAGCATCGGCCAGCAGAATGCGGCCGCAACGCTCAAGGCCATCCTGCGCACCTACCCCTGGCAGCTGACCGGCACGTTCTCGCTGGTGGCGCTGGAGAACACCCTGCTGCTGGCCCATCCGTTGTTCGCCGGCTTCGCGGTAGACGCGATCATCAGCGGCAACATCGGCCATGCCATCTCCTATGCCGGCGTGGTACTGCTGTTCTGGCTGGTGGGTGCCGCCCGTCGGGCGGTGGATACGCGCACCTTCACCCGCATCTATGCCGATCTGGCAGTGAGCGTGGTGCAGGCGCAGCGCCGGTTGGGCCAGGCGACGTCCACTTCGGCGGCACGCGTGGTGCTGGCCCGCGAGTTCGTCGACTTCTTTGAAAAGCACGTGCCGATCATCGCCACCGCGCTGGCATCGATGTTCGGTGCAGTGGCCATGCTGCTGGCGATCGAGCCGATGGTCGGTGCCGCTGGCCTGGCCACCCTGCTCGGCGCCCTGCTGGTGCTGCCCTCGTTCGCACGCCGCAACGAGCAGTTGCACGGCCGACTGAACAACCGCCTGGAACACGAAATCCGGCTGGTCGACCGGGTCAGCCCCTCGGTGCTGCGCCGCCACTACACCACGCTGTCGCGCCTGCGCATCCTGCTGTCCGACCGCGAGGCCGGCGCCTATGTGGTGATCGGCCTGGCTGCCGCGGCATTGTTCGCGCTGACCATCGGTCGCCTTGCCACCAGTGAAGGCGTTACACCGGGCCACGTCTACGCGGTGATGACCTACCTGTGGACCTTCGTCGGCAGCCTGGACGATGCGCCGTCAATGGTGGATCAGCTTGCGCGGCTGAAGGATATCGGCCGCCGCGTCAGCCCCGGCATGGACGATGCGGAGCACAAGGGCGCCGCTTGACCGGTCGCTGCCCACCTTGGTGGGCACCGACGAGAGCAGCGCCAACCAAGATTGGCGGCTACCGGGCCTGAGCAGTGTTGCTCTGGTAGCTGCCCACCTTGGCGCGCACCGACGGGAGCCAGCGCCAACCAAGGTTGGCGGCTACCGGGCCTGAGCGGTGTTGCTCTGGTAGTCGCCCACCTTGGTGGGCACCGATGGAAGAGCGCCAACCAAGGTTGGCGGCTGCCGGGCCTGAGCAGCGTTGCTCTGGTAGTTGCCCACCTTGGTGGGCACCGATGGAAGCCAGCGCCAACCACGGTTGGCGGCTACCAAACCTGAGCGGTGCTGCTCTGGTAGCTGCCCACCTTGGTGGGCACCGATGGAAGCCCGCGCCAACCAAGGTGGGCGGCTACCGGGCCTGAGCGGTGTTGCTCTGGTAGCTGCCCACCTTGGTGGGCACCGACGGAAGCCAGCGCCAACCCAGGTTGGCCGCTACCAGGCCTGAGCGGAGTTGCTCTGGTAGCTGCCCACCTTGGTGGGCACCGACGGAAGCCAGCGCCAACCAAGGTTGGCGGCTACCGGGATCGATAGATACCCATGCGCCGCTTGGCGCTACAGGAACTCCGCCATGCGCTGCAGCTCGTCGTCCAGCGCGCCACGAAATACCTTGTCGCGGGCCAGCGACTTGCCGGCATAGCCCACGCTCGACACCAACTCACCCTCGCGCACACTCAAGTTGGCCCAGCCCACCACCTGCTCATGCCACAACACCGGCAGTGCGTAGTAGCCGTACTGGCGTTTCGGTGCAGGCGTGTAGGCCTCGAACTTGTACACCCAATCCCACAACAGCTCGAAGCGGCGGCGGTCCCACACCACCGGGTCGAACGGCGCCAGCAGACGCACCTGCTCATCCGGTGCATGGCGGCGCGAGCGCGGATTCTCGTCCGCCGGCCAGTACCAGGTGGTGCCCTCCAGCGTGCAGCTGGCCAACTGCTGCTTGGCCAGCGCCAATGCCTTGCGGGTCTGCTCGGCCAGGTGCGGCGCGCCATAGCCCAGCAGGCGCACCAGATAGGTCAGGCTGGCCGAGGGCAGCGGCGCGTACTTGCGCACCACCAGGTCGATCAGGGCGGCGGCACGTTCGATCTGCGCCTGTTCGCTGGAGTCGGGCTCGGCATGATCGGCCACCGCATAGATGCGCGTACCGCTGTCGCGCCGTTGCACCCGCAGCAGGCCGCGGTAGTGCATGCCATCCAGCAGATGCGTGCTGGCGTTGCTGGTGCCGCCCCAGTAGTTGGTCACCCGCCCATGCGCAAAGGCCTGGTCGACCTCGCGCGGGTGCACGCTGCCACGCTCGCGCACAAAGGCCAGCACGTCGGCCGCACGGCGATGGGTCTCGGCATCCCACTCGCGCTTGGAAACCCGTGGGTGCATCAGCGCCAGATGCTCGCGCGGCAGGAAGCCGTAGTTCACCAGGCAATCCTCTTCCACCGGCAGACGCGTGTAGCGGCGCTCAAGATCGCCCGCGCGGTAGTCCTTCACCCGGTGGCGCAGGGTCAGGTCCTGCGCGCGAGCGGGTGCGCGGATCGGGTCGGCCTGCACGAAGCCCAACCGCCGGATCGCGGTCAGCAGCGTGGTCGGCTTGAACAGGGTGCGCGCCACCGCGTAGCGGCGAAGGTCATCAAGAGTGGGCGTGGCAGGCATGGCCGCATTGTATTCTCGACACTACGCGATCCGTCCAGTAGAGCCAGGCCACGCCTGGCTGGCGTCATGGTGAACGGCCGCGATCATCCACGCATGGCGTGCATCTACCGAAGCCGCGATACCTCCAGCGAACCGATCACCAGGGCCCGCATGCCCTGCTTGAACTCGGTGATCACCTGCCCTTCTTCGTCATCCGCAATCGCGTAGATGGTGTCGGCACCGGCGATGCAGTAGAACGCGATCGTGGCCAGCAGCCAGCGCGCCTTGTCCACCGGCAGGCCGAACACCTCGGCCACGTGCGCCTGGTGCGAGGCGATCTTTTCCAGCATCGGCGCGGTCGCCACCGTGCGCCGCAGCAGGTAGGGCGGTAGCCCGGGATGCGCCTTCACCACTTCGCACAGCGACTCCACGAACCCCATCAGATAGGCCTCCAGCCCACCCGGTGCGTCGACCGACGCGCGCGGAATCTGCCAGCGCTGGAACACCGCCTCCGCCACCAGGCGCTTCAACGCCTCCAGGTTGGCCACGCGCTTGTACAGCGCTGCCTGGGTCACCGCCAGTTCGGCGGCCACGTTGGCCATGGTCAGGTTGGGCAGGCCCAGGCGGATGCCGATGTCGGCCAGACGCTCCGGGGTGATGGTGGGCGGGCGGCCACGGGTCGGCGCCGTTGGATCGGGGTGCGTGCTCATACGGTGCCTGCTCTTACGGTGCGCGTCCATACCCTGCTGAGGGTGCCAGCAAAGGGACCCTCTTGTCCGCTTCGATTGATTTAGTTTACTTTACTCAACTAATTCGGAACGCGTCCGCCGCGCACCCGTAACCGAGCCCATGGCTCACCTCCCGCCAGGTCCCCACCCAGCCAACAACCCTGCGCTGCGCCCTTTCCCCGTGCTTGCCGTCGGCAGCGCGCCAGGCGCGCTCGCGCCTGCGATTCACAGGACTCTGGCATGACCGTTTTCAACTTCACTTCTGCACAGCATCGCGCTGCCGCCGCATCCTCCGGCCTGATGTATTCGCCGGGCATGGTCCGGCGCTACCGGGTGTCCGCCCTCGCGCTGGGGCTGCTGGCCTCGTTCGCCGCGCTGGCCGACGCCGCGCCGTCCACCCTTCCGTCGGTGCAGGTGCAGGAACAACGCCGGGTCACTGCAGACTATGCGGGCGGGCAAGTGGCTGCCGGCAGCCGCGTCGGCCTGCTCGGCGACAAGGATTTCATGGACACGCCGTTCAATACGGTCAGCTACACCGAGTCCTTCATCCGCGATCGCCAGGCCAAGGACCTGACCGACGTCATTGCCGCCACCGACCCCACGGTGTTCAGCAACGGCGTCACCGGTGCCTGGAGTGAGAACTACGCGATCCGCGGCTTTGCCTCCAACACCAGCGACACCACCTTCAATGGCCTCAGCGGCATGGCGCCCTACTACCGCACCTCGCCGGAAATGTTCGAGCGCATCGAGGTGCTGAAGGGACCGTCTGCGCTGCTCAACGGCATGCCGCCGGGCGGCTCGGTCGGTGGCAGCGTCAACCTGGTGCCCAAGCGCGCAAGCGAGCAACCGCTGCTGCGGGTCAGTGCCAACTTCGCCTCCGATGCGCAGTTCGGCACCCACGTGGATATGGGCCGTCGCCTCGGCGCCGACAGGCAGTTCGGCATCCGCTTCAACGGTGCCTACCGTGATGGTGACGGCGCCGTCGGCAAGCAGCGCAAGAAGGTACAGCTCGGTTCGCTGGCACTGGACTGGCGCGGCGAATGTATGCGGCTGTCGGCCGATCTGTACAGCGCCGACGACCGCGTTGACGGCCCGGCACGTGGCGTCGGCCTGGCACCGGGCGTGGCCATTCCGCGCCCGCCACGCGGCGATACGCTGATCAACCCGGATTGGGCCTACGTGGACAGCCAGGACAAGGGCGCGATGGTGCGCGGAGAACTGGATGTCAACGATAGCCTGATGGCCTACCTCGCGTACGGCACCAGCAGGACCGACTACCGCTACAACGGTTCGATCAGCGCGCAGATCCTCAATCCAGCCGGCGACTTCACCACGGTGATCGGCCAGCTCGCCTTCGACATCAAGAAGCAGTCCGCAGATGCCGGCCTGCGCGGTTCGTTCCAGACCGGGAACGTCGGCCACCAGTGGGCCGCCAACGTGACCCACTACCAGCACACCCAGAACGACTACGGCCGGCGCAGCGTACCCGGCTGGGACTGGACCACCAATGTGTACAACCCAGTGTGGGGCCCGGCGGCGCCGTTCATCGCGCCGCACATCTCGCATACCGAGCTGAAGCTGGACAGCCTCGGCTTCGCCGACACCCTCGCCTTCGCCGATGACCGCGTGCAGCTGACGCTGGGCGTGCGCCGCCAGCAGGTGGTCAGCGAGACCTTCAACGTGTCCACGGGTGCACGCACCTCGCGCTACGACGAGAGCGCCACCACGCCGGCAGCGGCCCTGCTGGTGAAAGCCACCGACACGATCTCCCTCTACACCAACTACATCGAAGGCCTCAGCCAGGGCGCCACCGCGCCGATAACCGCCGCCAATGCCGGCGATGTGTTCGCACCGTTCCGCACCAGGCAGAAGGAGCTGGGCCTGAAGCTGGACCTGGGCAGCTTCGCGCACACCTTCAGCGTGTACGAGATCAAGCGACCGAACAGCTACACCGACCCGGTCACGAATATCTTCTCGTTTGGCGGCGAGCAACGTAACCGGGGCGTGGAATGGGGCTTCTTCGGCGCACCAATGGACGGCATGCGCCTGCTCGGTGGAGCGGCCTATGTGCAGCCGAAGCTGGCCCGCACGGCCGGTGGCGTGAATGAAGGACGCATCGCCACCGCCGTGGCGCAGCGGCAGGCCAAGCTGGGCGTGGAATGGGATGTGCCGACCTTGCAGGGCCTGACCCTGACCGGCAATGCCACGGCGATGTCGAAGCAGTACATCAGTGCGGACAACCGCCTGTCGGTGCCGGGGCGTACGTTGTTCGACGTGGGGGCGCGCTACAGCACCACCGTGGCGCGTCGATCGCTTGCGCTGCGGGCCAGCGTGAACAACGTGACCAACAAGTCGTATTGGGGCATGCCGTTGTTGTCGAGTCTGGCGCTGGGTGCACCGAGGACGGTGCTGGTGTCGGCAACGATGGATTTCTAAGCTGGCGTGGAACCCCTGTAGAGCCGAGCCATGCTCGGCTCCGTTTCGTCCGCTGAGCCGAGCATAGGCTCGGCTCTACAGGACGTCGGGCAATCCGCGAACGGCATCCACGCATGGCGTGGATCTACGTGTCATTCCGGATGCAGGCGATAGATGGCGTGGCTGGTCAACGCCAATGCCGCCAGCTTCAGCCCTTCCATTACGCGATCGCCCACGTACTGTTCCGGGGCGCCATTCTGGCGGGCGCGTTCGGCCGCCAGCAGGATCTCCTGCACGATACGCAGCCCGGCCAGTGCACCGTCGGCGTCGGCCAACGCCAGGCACCGGCCCGGCAGCTGATGGCGCTCGGGCCAGGGCTGGCCGTCGGCAGCCGCGCCCAACCCGATGCGATGCAGCAGGGCCGTCAGGTTGTTGGGATCGGGCGGGATGTCGTGGCCTTCATCGGCATTGGCCGGGGCGTGCTGATGGGGGAACTCCGATGCGTTCATGGCAGGTCTCCGTGCAAGGCATGCGGGACCACCACCCTTAACAATCAAGGCGGCGGACGGTGCGTGGCTGGAAATCCCGTGAGTCAGTGCTATACCCGGGCGGTGGGCTTGCGCCCACCTCCACGCACCGCCCGCCATGGAACGCGAACGGAATGCCAGCCGACGCCGCGCAAGGCGACGCCGGCTGGCAAGCGTAAACAGCACTTACTCAACGGGGTTTCCAGGCCCCGGCCACCCTTTTTCGGTGGCACCCCATCATGTGCACAACGGGGTGGCAGGCGCCAACAACCCAAGTGCCAAGACAGCAACGTTCACGCAGTGGCAGCATTGTCGCATATCGACAATCGAGCCGAAGATTCAACAACTTGCGCCATGCCAACGGCGGCGTTCTCCACCCGCATCGGCACCACGCGTTCCTTGACCGCATCCGGCTTTCAAGACGCGCGACACACCAGTTCCGACATTACACAAGCAGATGGGCAATCAACGCCAGCACCGCCAGATGTCCCACGTAGTACCCATAGAACATCCAGCGCCAGCGCGGCAGTTGCCACGGCACCCGCGTGGCCAGCACGACCACCGGAACGGCCAGCAGTGCCCAGCCGTTGTGGTTGGCCCAGCACGCCGCCGCAAGCGCGACCAGCAGCGGCCACCACGCCCGATGCCGGAACGCGATCCAGGCCAGCAACACGGCGCCAACGCCGGCCCACTGGTAGTCCACGAACATCGGCAGCACACCCGCAGCCAGCAACAGCAGCACAGGCCGATTGTTCGCAAGCGCATGCACGGCCACCGCCGCCAAGGTGAAGGTGAGCAGGATGTTGAGCGGCAGCCAGGAACCGAACGCGAAGGCGTGCAACGGCTGCGCGATCAGCCCCCATAGCGCCAGCCGGCGGATCGATTTGCGCAGGTCGGCGCCCGGCTGGGCCAGGTTGCAGGCCATCACCAGCGCGAACAGCGGGAAGGCGATACGCCCCAGTTCGCTGACCACCGGCACGTAGCCCCCGAAGACCACCTTGGCCATGTGGTCGCCGGTCATGGCCAGCAGCGCGATCCACTTCAACAGCTCGCGCGCGCCGCTGCCAAGGCTGAGGTTGAACGTGGACGTCGCGGTCGTGGTCGCTTGCATCGCGGAAGCTTATGCGCATCGGCCAGCGCATTTCCAGCGCCGCGCAGGAGCCCGCCACTGCAAGCCGTAGATGGCGGCGCTATGCTGGCCGCCCCTGCTTGTGAGATACCTGCCATGCGCACCCTGTACCCGGCCATCGAGCCCTACCGCGAATTCACCCTGCCGGTGAGCGATCTGCACGCGCTGCATATCGAAGAGTGCGGCACGCCGGAGGGCATTCCGGTGGTGTACCTGCACGGTGGCCCGGGCGCCGGTATCTCGCCGACCCATCGGCGCTTCTTCGACCCGGCGCGCTACCGCATCGTGCTGATCGACCAGCGCGGCAGCGGCCGTTCCACGCCGTTCGGCGAGCTGCGCGACAACACCACGCAGGACCTGGTGGCGGACATCGAAAAGGTGCGTGAGCACCTGGGCATCGAGCGCTGGCTGGTCTATGGCGGCTCGTGGGGCTCCACGCTGTCGCTGGCCTACGCGCAGGCGCATCCGGAACGCGCCACCGGCCTGATCGTGCGTGGCGTGTTCCTCGGTCGTGAGATCGAGAACCGCTGGTTCGCCGAGGCCGATGGCGGTGCGCGCTGGATCTTCCCGGAGCGCTGGGACCGCTACGAGGCTTATATCCCGGCAGCCGAGCGTGACGACATGATCGCGGCCTACTGGGCGCGCATGGATGGCCCGGATCAAGCAACCCGTATCGAAGCCGCGCAGGCCTGGTTGGGCTGGGAAGACAATGCGGCCACCCTGCAGCACGACGTGGATGCCGAATCCACCGATGATCCGCTGGATACCCTGGCGAAGGCCCGCATCGAAGCGCACTACTTCCGCAACGGCATCTTCCTGGAGCCGGACCAGCTGCTGCGCAACATCGATCGCATCCGCCACCTGCCCGGCGTGATCGTGCAGGGGCGCTACGACATCATCTGCCCGCCGCGCAGCGCGTGGGACCTGGCGAAGGCCTGGCCGGAAGCGCGCCTGGAGATGGTGACCTCCGGCCACAGCGCCAACGAGCCGGCCACGGTCGATGCGCTGGTGCGGGCGACGGATGCCTTTGCCGACCGGTTCTGAACGCCTGGGGTAGTGCCGGCCGCTGGCCGGCACCCCCGCAACACACTCCTGCGTGCGACTACGGGTTGGCGTCAAACACCACGGTCATGTTGCCTTCCCAATGCAAGCCTGGCGCCTTCAGCATCTCTGTTACGGCGTCCCGTCCTGCGGTGAACCGCAAGGTCGACCGCCGCTGCATCAGATAGCCATCCGGTGTGAAGCGCGGCGCCTGTGCGTCGTCGGGCGACAGCGGTGTATCCTGCGCCGGGCGCCCATCGCGCAGATTGCGCATGCCGGGCAGGGTGACGTCCACATCCACCGGTACAACCTCCCCAAGCGCGTGGTTGCGAATGCCGCAGCGAGTGCCTGCGTCGTGCTCACAGCGCAGCTTCATGCTGAAGTCCATCGAGCTGGTCAGATGGAATGGCAGCTCCTGAAAGAGGCGTGCCGGGGCACGGCCCTGATCGGTCCACTGCGCCCAACCGTCCTCCGGCGCCAGGTGCACCTGCGGATTGTCGCTGGGGAAACGTACCTGGAACTGGTGGGATACCGTGAAGCGGAACTTCAACGTGATCGGCTCGGTGGTGACATCATCGCCAAAGTCGATGTCGCTGCCCGCGCCTCCTGCAGTGTAGGTCAACGCACCTTCATAGATACCATCGCTCAGGGACAGGGGCGAAGGTGCAGTTATGAGAAGACCCAAGCCGAACCAAGACATCGCATAATCGGCCGGGTGTGGAAGTGCTGCATCTCCTTGCGAGTTGCACGGCACCGGCGTCTCTGGATTGCTGACGATCCATCCGAACCTGACAAATGATCCGACGCCAGCCGTATAAACGTAGCGACAGCCTCCGCGTACTGATCGTGTGTATACGGGATTGGTTCCACCCCCAGGCGTCATATGACCGCTGACGGTGGCTATCGCGATTCGTACTTCAGCTTCAGAACCCGTGGTGGTGTTCCGTAGCATGACCGACCGAGCAGCGGGCAATCCAAGATAGAAGCGCTGACGAACGTCACCATTGTGCACGTAGGTCTTGCTCCACTGCAGCGGAACATCGACAGAGTAGGCACCATCGTCAGTGCAGAACTCTGGGCGCCACGAGCAGTAGGTGCCGCGCGGCGTTGTATTACGGAAGACCATCCGGCCCGGGTCCAGGGCTGACGGGGCAAACTCTGCCGTGACCAGCACTTCTGCCGCAGGCGCCTGCGTTGCTGACCCCATCCCAAGCGCGACCAGCGCCGCGCCTCGCAGCGCCGCCATCAGCGAGCGGATTCTCATTTCGCATGTTCCTCGGTTCTCGCGATCGACGGCGGGCATCCCGTCGCCCCCACCATCAACACATCCCCTTCCCTGGGGTAGCGCCCCTCCTCCATCGTCAGCGTGCAGCTGACCATGTTGGGGTAACGCAACTCCACCACCGGGGCACGGGCGCTCAGTTCCAGGGTAAAGAAGCCATCCTCCTGGCTGACGCCGCGGCCGGCGTGGTTGATCACCTGCACGCCGCGCACACCGTTGCCGTCTGCATCCAGTACCTGGCCCATGACGGTGAAGGTGCGCAGCACGTCCAGCGTGGCATGCATCACGCCCCCCTTGTTGAGGTGATAGCTGACGACCGAGGGCTGCAGCGTTGCCGACGGCGCATGCCGCCCCTGGAAGTCGAACTGCACGTGGCCTGCGCGATACGCGGCCACCGGAACGAAGTTGCGGCCCGGGCGCAGCGCAACGCCGCCGCCGTGGCTGTCGTCCGCACGCAGGGCAAGATCGGGATAATCGCTGCGGACATCGACAATCAGCCCGGTGTCGGCGCTTCTGCCGCGCCCCTGCCCCAGCACGGCGGCGCGCCCACCGCCAATGACCACGGTGCTGTCGAGGTTGGCGGTGCCGCTGATGCGGCCCGACGCCGCGCCGCGGTAGACCTGCATGTCACCCTCCACAAACGCGCTCTGCAGCGAGGCACCCGCGCCTGCGCCCAGCCCGCCCCGTTCGGCGGTGACCGTGCCATTCACGCTCTGCAGTACGGCGCCGTCCACGCGCTGTGTGGAGGAGGCGGTCACATAGGTATCGCGGCGACCGGCATCGCCGGTGCGGCTGCCCAGGCTGCCGCTGTAGCTGCGTCGATCGCTGCCCAGCGAGACACTGACCGTCAGGTCGATGCCGCGTTGCCGCCGGTAGCCTGTGTAGCGGGCGCCAGGGCGGTCATAGGCGGAAACGCGCCAGTTGACATCGTGCTTGCCGAACACCGTCTCCCGGCGCCCGTAAGAGACATCGATGCCGGTCCCGCGCGTGAAGCCCGAACTGCGGGCCACGCGCACGCTGGCGGTATCACGGTGCCCGAAACGATGCGTGATCGAGACGGCCGTTGTGTCCTGCCAGCCGCCGCGGGTCTCCCAGCGTGGTGCGCTGCCGGCATCCGCCACGACGCGCTCGCGCTGTTCCACCCAACCGCGCGCATGGTTGGCCACCACCGAGCCGGCACGATAGCGGTACAGGCCCTGCAGGTCCACGCCGCGCCCGGCGTCGCTGGAGGTGTAGACATTGGTGTACGTGCTGAAGCGGTCACTGGCCTGCCAGTCCATCGACACACCCGCCGAATGCCGCGCGCCGATCCGCTGCACGGTGGCCCCGGCCACCGCACGGGAGTGCAACAGGTAATTGACCACGGCACCGGCCGCGGCGCCGCCCTCGCGGGCGCTTCCGGCGCTGGCCAGCAACCCGCGCTGCTGCCCTGCGAACGCGCTGTAGCGCCACCGCCGGCTGGGATCCTGCCAGCGGCTGGGCTTGTGGATGGAGGCGCTTTCGCGGGACGCTTCGCGGCCGTCCTGGACCACCCGCAGTTCCACATCGTAGATGCCGCCGGGTAGTCGGCGCGTATCGATTTCCTGGATGCCGGGCTTGACGGCCTGCGTGGACAGCAGGTTCCCGTCGCGGTAGATCTCCACCACGCCTTCGCCGCTGGCGGTGACATAGACGGGATAGACGCTGGGGCTTCGCGTATCGGCCAGCAGTACGTCCGAGGATCCGAACATCAGGCCCAGCGCCGTATCGTTCTGCGTACCCGGTGCTCGGGGCTGGCGCACAATGCCCTCGAAGGTGGGCAGGAAGTAGCCGGCGCGAACGAAGTGATCGCCCAGTTCGCGCTGGGCATACAGGGCACTGAGGTAGTGCTCGCTGCTGCCGGGCTGGGCGTAGTACTGGTAGCTGCCAACCGTGCTCCAGTGGCCGGCACTGCCGCGCAGTTCGGCGCTGTAGCGTACGGTGGCCTGCTGTTCCTGGCCGCCGTGCACGGCAAGACTGTTGCGCACGATCAACCCCCGGCTGCCCGCGTCCGGCAAGGCGATGTGGCGCCCCTCCTTCTGCGCGCCGGCAGGCGTCAGCACGCTCAGCAGCGAGTTGGACAGACTGTAGTGCAGCGCTGCCATGCCCCGGCACTGCTGCCTGCATACGCCCAGCGCCATCGGTTCAGCGAGCTGCTCGCCCCAACGGGCACGCTCGGTCTGTGCCAGCCGGCTTTCGTGGCTGTCACCAAAGCCGATCACCTGCACCCGGTTGTCTTCGTGCAGCAGAACCTCGGCGTCACCCAGATACTGGCCGTCCAGCTCCACGCGCACGGTGAGCGGGTTGCCAAACAGGTGCTCGCGGAATTCGGCCGGCATGCGTTCGCGCTGCTGCAGCAGGCTGGGCAGCTCGCCCGGCGCGAGGCCGGCCGCATGCGCTGAGGTGGCAAGGACCACGGCACCGATCGCGGTCGCGAGCCGGGCCAGTCGGAATCGACGGTGGTTGGAGGACGAGAGCATGGGCGCTGTTCCGGCGTCCCCGCCGCATCATTGGATGCGACGGGGCGCCTGAAAGGACTCAGGGGGTGATGTCGCTTTCGAAGATCATGTGGAACTGGCCGCCGTAGCTGCCCTGCTTGTAGCCGCCCGTCGGCGCAGTCGGCGCAATGGCGAAGGCCAGCGACTTGCCCGCGGCGGCCTGGGCCGCGTTGGCAACGGTGATCTTGGCGGCGGCGGTTGCCGGAACCTCCACGTTGTCCAGCTTCACCACCAGGTCCACGACGTCTGCGGCCGACGCCATCTGTGCCGGCGACGTCAGGTAGGCGGTGATGGCAGCCGGCGACTTGATGTTGATGACGCGCCCGGTCAGTTCGCCCAGCGTTTCGCGCGCGGTGTCCCACGGCAGGTTCTGCGGCAGGCCTTCCCAGCCGTCAGGCGTGGACACCTGCAGGCCAGCGGTGTTCGGGACGTCGGCGGTCACGTTGACGGTGATCGACTTGGATTCGGTGGCTGCCAGGCTGACAGCCGGTGCGATGAGGGCTGCAGCGGCTGCAGCCAGGGCGTACTTCTTCAGGGACATGGAAATGCTCCGGGATCGGTGGATGGATACGATGGGATACGACGCCAGGACGAAGACACAGCCTCCCCGCCGGGCGCCTGGCGAACCCGGTGGGGACGTTGCAGAAAGGGGAGATGGGCGGACGATCAGCGGCGCGGGTCGATGCTGCGGCGGTCGTCGCCCTCCCTCAGGTCGTAGCGGGCGAACCGGCTGTCGTCGGCCTGCAGCGCATAGGTTCGCCCGGGCCGGACATGGACGATGATGCCGGGCGTGCAGGCATCCGGACTGCTTCGCTCGCAGTACCGCAGGTTGTCCAGCACCACCGTGGCGTTGCCACCGTTGTGCACGTGACCGTCCTGCACACGGGTGTCATAGCGCGTGTTCCGCGGTGCCACGAACAGGATGGTGCCGTAGCCGGTGAACACGCGAACTGCCGAAGTCAGCCCGGTGATCTCCTGCACCTGCGCATCACTGAGCGAAAACTCCTCGGCGCTCGGCACCACCGGAATGAAGCGCAGTCGGTAGTAGCGCTCCTCATCGCGGTCACCGCGATAGACCAGGCGCGTCGCCTGTTGGCCATTGGCGGCAATGATCAGGCGGCTGGGGCTGGCGATCACCCCGTGCGCGCCAGGTGCATTGCGTACCAGCGCCACGGTGTCCACTGGCGTTTCGACAACCTTGCCGTCTGCATCGAAGTGCATCTCGGTGACCTCAACGCGCACGTATGCGGTCACACCACCGGTATTGCGTATGCGCTTGAGCAGGTTGCTGTGCGCTGGCGCAAGATGATCGAACAGGAGGCCCACATTGATCTGTGGTGTCGTGGCTTGGGCACTGCTGGCGAACAGGGCCAGCAGGAGGAGAAGGAGTGCGCGTTGCATGACGAACCCGCGGGGAGAGGCGAGCGATTAGTTTCACGGCATCTTTACAATCAGGCCATGCAACAACTTGCAAAAAGGTCAGATATTTCCGACCTCGCAAAGTGGCTCCGCCCAGGTCAACCCGGAAATCCTGTCCGCGCACTCGGCCGCGGCGGTCTGGCCCGTTGCACATCGCGACGGCACGCCCTGGAACAGCATCGGCGGCTGGCGCACGCATGGGCAGAGCGGGTGAACGGGCGCCCACCGCTGCATGGCGACCCCGCCGGTTCTTCGCAGTTCGCTTACGGACCCGGGCCGAATATCCGGCCGTGGCCATCCAGACCCATGGCCCGCGCCCCCACTTCTGGAGCCTGTCATGACCGGTATTCGCTGCGTTTCTGCTGTCCTCCTCATCACCATCGGCCTGCTGCTGGGCGCCTGTTCCAGAACCCAGGAGGCGAGCAAGGCCACCGCCGCCGAGGACGTCACCGAAGTGAAGCTGATACCGCCGTATGAGTCGCTGGACAAGGACAAGGACGGCATCGTCACGCTGGCCGAAGTGGATGCCGTGGCACCCGACTGGGCCGAGCGCCTGCATGCCTGCGATACCGACCGTGACAAGACGTTGACCCGTGGCGAGTACGACGTCTGCAAGCAGACCAGCGGCGCGCATTGACCCACCACTGAACCCTCGATCGGCACCGCATACGCCCGGCTATACCAAGGTATAGCCGGGCTAACCCACGGGCCTCTAGGACTACCCCATTCAGGGGCGGACAATAGCGCCACTGGCCAGGGCAACCCTGGCCGGCCCCCTCCCCTCATGGAGACGCAGATGGACCCCGACCCTGCCGGGCGCACCGCGCCCCGGATGCCCGCTTGTTGCCTGTTCCTGGCGCCTGCCCGCCGGTCCCTGCCTGCCTGAGTGACGGGGGACCGCCAGGTGCCGCCTGCCTGGAGATCACCCCCATGTCCTACAAGATCCTCTACATCACCCTGCGCCGCCTGATTGGCGAGCGCGATGTTGCCGCCCTGCGCAGCCAGCTGCTGCAGCACGGCCCGGTCATGTTCGCCCGTTCGCTGTCGCTCGGTTCGCCGCGCGTGGTGGCCGACGCGCTGTCGCTGCTGCCGATCAGCGAGCGGATCACCGTGCTGCGCCATCTGCCCTACCCGCTGCGCGATGCGATGAAGCCGCTATGCATCGGCGGCAGCCAGCGCCTGCACATGCAGCCGTGGTCGCCGGCGGTGCTGGCGATGCGCCACGCCTGATCTGTCTCACCCATTCCGTTCGTGTTCCGGCTGCGGCCGGCTCTGACATTCGAGGAGCGTCCCATGAGCCTGCTCAACGCCTGGTTCAACGCCTTCCTGCGCAGCCGTCGCGCAGGCAACCTGTTCCGCCGTCGTGCGATGCCCGAAGCCGGCTTTGGCCCGGGCAGCGCCGAAGCGGCGCCGTTCGCGCTTACCACCGGTCTGGTCACCCTTGCCCAGCAGGAAGAAGCCGAGCTGCTTGCAACGCTGGAGTCGCATGCCGATGGCCTGAGCCCGCATGAAGCCGAGGAGCGGCTGGCCACGCTCGGCCCCAACGAGGTGGATCACGAAAAGCCGCTGCCGTGGTGGCGGCACCTGTGGCAGTGCTACCGCAATCCGTTCAACCTGCTGCTGACCGTACTGGCGGCGGTGTCCTGGCTGACCGAGGACATCAAGGCCACGATCGTGATTGGTGCGATGGTGCTGCTGTCCACGCTGATCCGCTTCGTGCAGGAAGGCCGCTCCAACCGTGCCGCCGAGCGGCTGAAGGCGCTGGTCGGCAACACCGCGCGCGTGCTGCGCCGCAATCCGGGCACCGAGGCCGCCGATGTGGCCGACCAGTACTTCGGCGCGCACCTGCACAGCCGTCGTCCGGCTCGCCTGCTGGACCTGCCGATCCGTGAGCTGGTGCCCGGTGACCACATCGTGCTGTCGGCCGGCGACATGATTCCGGCCGATTGCCGCGTACTGACCGCCAAGGACCTGTTCGTGGCGCAGGCCGCAATGACCGGCGAGTCGCTGCCGGTGGAAAAGTTCGCGCACCCCGGCGACGGCCTGGCTGGCCTGCTGGAGCAGCACAACCTGCTGTTCATGGGCACCAACGTGGTGTCAGGCACCGCCACCGCCGTGGTGCTGGCCACCGGCAACCGCACCTACTTCGGCACGCTGGCCCAGCGCAGCACCGCCACCGACCGTGCGCCCACCGCGTTCCAGGCCGGCGTCAACAGTGTCAGCTGGCTGCTGATCCGCTTCGCGCTGGTGATGGTGCCGTTCGTGCTGCTGATCAACGGCTGGACCAAGGGTGACTGGACCGAGGCGTTCCTGTTCGCGCTGTCGGTGGCGGTGGGCTTGACGCCGGAGATGCTGCCGATGATCGTCACCTCCACCCTGGCCAAGGGTGCGGTGCTGCTGTCGCGGCGCAAGGTGATCGTCAAGCGCCTGGATGCGATCCAGAACTTCGGCGCGATGGAAGTGCTGTGCACCGACAAGACCGGCACGCTCACCCAGGACAGGATCGCGCTGGAGCGCCACACCGATGTGTTCGGTCACGATTCGGAAGACGTGCTGAAGTTCGCTTACCTCAACAGCCACTTCCAGACCGGGCTGATCAACCTGCTGGACCGCGCGGTGCTGGAGCACGTGGAGCTGCAGAGTTCGCTGCGGCTGTCGCAGGACTACCACAAGGTGGATGAGATCCCGTTCGACTTCGAGCGCCGCCGCATGTCGGTGGTGGTATCCGAGCGCGAGGACCACCATGAGCTGATCTGCAAGGGCGCGGTGGAAGAGATGCTGGCGGTGTGCAGCACCGTGCGCGAGAACGGCCAGGACATGCCACTGGACGAGCGCCGCCTGGCGCGGGTGCGGCAGACCACCGAGGAACTGAACGAACAGGGCCTGCGCGTGGTGGCGGTGGCGATGAAGGAGACCGCGGCCAGTCAGAGCGCCTACTCGCAAGCGGACGAGTGCGGTTTGACGCTGGTCGGCTACGTGGCCTTCCTGGACCCGCCGAAGGAGTCGGCTGCGCAGGCGCTGCAGGCGCTGGCCGCACACGGTGTCGAGGTCAAGGTCTTCACTGGCGACAACGAACTGGTGACCGCCCGTGTCTGCGCACAGGTGGGGCTGGACGCGGACACCATCCTGACCGGCCCGCAGATCGAGCGCATGGACGACGGCGCGCTGTCGCGGGCGCTGCACCACCATCGCGTGTTTGCCCGGCTGACGCCGCTGCACAAGGAGCGGCTGGTACGCGAGCTGCGGGCGCAGGGCAAGGTGGTCGGCTTCCTCGGTGACGGCATCAACGATGCGCCAGCGCTGCGCGCAGCCGATATCGGCATCAGCGTGGACAGCGCGGTGGACATCGCCAAGGAGGCGGCCGACATCATCCTGCTGGAAAAGAACCTGATGGTGCTGGAGGAAGGCGTCATCCAGGGCCGGCGCACGTTCAACAACATGCTGAAGTACATCCGCATGACCGCCAGCTCCAACTTCGGCAATGTGTTCTCGGTGCTGGTGGCCTCGGCCTTCCTGCCGTTCCTGCCGATGCTGCCGCTGCAGCTGCTGGTGCAGAACCTGCTGTATGACATCTCGCAGATCGCCATTCCGTTCGACAACGTGGATGAGGAACTGGTACGTAAGCCGCTGAAGTGGAACCCGGCGGACATCGGCCGCTTCATGGTGTTCTTCGGGCCGATCAGCTCGCTCTTCGACCTGAGCTGTTTCGCGCTGATGTGGTACGTGTTCGATGCACGCACGCCGGCCGACCAGGGCCTGTTCCAGTCCGGCTGGTTCGTGGTCGGCCTGCTGACCCAGACCCTGATCGTGCACATGATCCGCACGCCGAAGGTGCCGTTCCTGCAGAGCATCGCCGCGCCGCCACTGCTGCTGATGACCGGCCTGATCATGGCCATCGGCGTGGCCCTGCCGATGAGCCCGCTGGCCGGCTACTTCAAGCTGCAGGCGCTGCCGGCCGGCTACTGGCCGTTCCTGGTGGCGATCCTGTTCGGCTATGCGGTGCTGACCACCGCGCTGAAGAAGTTCTACATCCGTCGTTACGGCTGGCAGTAAGCACCCGCCGCTTGTCCAGGGAGAAACGCAATGGACATCAATCCCAACCTGCCGGCGTTCAACGCCGGCGCCACGCTCAGCTCGCTGATCAGCCTGTCGGTGGCATTCGTGCTGGGCACGGTCATCGGCCTGGAGCGGCAGCTGCGCCAACGCACCGCCGGCCTGCGTACCAATACGCTGGTGGCGGTGGGTGCGGCAGTGTTCGTCGATCTGGCGGTGCGCTTCCATGACCTGTACGGCGGACCACCCTCGCCGCTGCATGTGGTGGCCTATGTGATCTCCGGCGTCGGGTTCCTCGGCGCCGGCGCGATCATGAAGGACGGCGCGCAGGTGTCCGGCCTGAACACCGCCGCCACCCTGTGGGGATCGGCGGCGGTGGGAGCATGTGCAGGTATCAAGCTGCTGCCCGAAGCAGTGCTCGCAGCGGTGTTCGTGCTGGCCGCCAATACCCTGCTGCGGCCGGTGGTGAACCGCATCCAGCGGCAGCCGCTGCCGGAAGCGTTCAGCGAGGCGACCTATGCGATCAACGTGGTCTGCCAGCGCGAACAGCAGGCCGAGGTGCTGGACCAGCTGTTGCTGCTGCTTGAGCAGGCGCAGTACCCGGTGCGCGCGGTGGACCAGCGCCCGTTCGGCGAGCGCGATGTGGAGATCGAGGCGGTGTTGTATGCCACCACGGTGGATGCCGGCGAACTGGACGCCGTACTTGCGACGCTGGCGACCACGCCCGGTGTGCTGCAGGGATTCTGGAACGCCAGCCTGGAGGAGTAGTGCCGGCCGCTGGCCGGCAACACCGTGCACCGCTTTGGTAGGTGCCGACCTTGGTCGGCAGAGAACCTTCAGAGACCGTGTCCATCCCTGCGGTAGTGCCGGCCGCTGGCCGGCAACCTCATGAGCTCCGGCAACACCGTGCAGTTGCCGGCCAGCGGCCGGCACTACCAGGCATCGTTCTGGCTTGTGCCGACCAACGGTCGGCACCCACAGCAAAAGAGCCTGCCGACCAGGATCGGCATCTGCCGATGGCGGCTTTGCTATCCTTTCACCCCACGCCAGGGAGCCGTCCCGATGCCATCGCTGTCGCCCCGCCGCCCGCTGGTGCTGCTGGCCCTGATCGTCGTGATGGCCGCGATCTTCCTGATCGACACCATCACCGACTACGCGGTTGCTGCTGCCTGCTTCTACGCAGCGGTCATCCTCGCGGCATCGCGCGTGCTGGGCGCGCGCGGACTGATCACCCTTGCCATCGCCTGCATCGGACTGACCGGGCTGAGCTTCTTCCTCACCCGCTTCGGCACCTACCGCATCGGCCTGGTCAATTCGGTGATCGGCATGCTGGTGATCGGCATCACCACCTACCTCGCCCTGAACATGGAAGCGGCCAAGGCCGCCGTGCAGGAAGCACAGGGCCGTCTGCTGCGGGTAGCGCGCGCCTCCACCGTAGGCGAGCTGACCACCTCCATCGCCCACGAAGTGAACCAGCCGCTGGCGGCCATCGCCAGCAGCGCCGAAGCCTGCCAACGCTGGCTGGCGCAGGACCCGCCGAACGTGGACAAGGCCCGGCAGACCGTAGCCCGCATCCTGGCAGACGCGCACCGCGCCGGTGACGTGATCGCCCGCATCCGCGGCCTGACCCAGGGCGCGGCACCGGAACGGCGCGCCTTCGACCTGAACCAGGCGGTAGAGGAAATGCTGGCGTTGTCGCGCAGCGAACTGGACCAGCATGGCGTGGCCGTGGCCCTGCTGCTGGACGCCGACCTGCCGCCGGTGCAGGCCGATCGCGTACAGGTGCAGCAGGTGATCGGCAACCTGATCCTCAATGCGGTGGATGCAATGGAAGCCGTACCCGCAGGCGACCGGCGTCTGTCGCTGCTGACCCGGCGTGAGGGCCAACGGGTCAGCCTCAGCGTACGCGATCGTGGCGTCGGCCTGCCCGCCGACCATCCCGAGCGCGTGTTCGACGCGTTCTGGACCACCAAGTCGCACGGGTTGGGGCTGGGCCTCAGCCTGAGCCGCTCGATGATCGAGGCCAACGACGGCCAGATCCGCGCCGAACGACCGGCAGGCGGCGGTGCCTGCTTCGTCTTCGACCTGCCCGTCGCCACGGATGTCCACCATGCGTAAGCCCACTGCACCCATCGCCGATCCGGGGCCCATTGTCTATGTGGTCGACGACGATCCGTCGGTGCGCGCGGCGCTGGAAGACCTGCTGGCCTCGATGGGCCTGCAGGTGCGGGCCTTCGCCTCCACCCAGGCCTTCCTCGAACACGACCTGGAAGACGCGCCGGCCTGCCTGGTGCTGGACGTGCGCATGCCCGGCCAGAGCGGTCTTGAATTCCATCGCACGATGGGCAGCCATGGCCTGCAGCTCCCCGTGGTGTTCATCACCGGCCACGGCGACATCGCGATGGGTGTCAACGCGATCAAGGACGGTGCCATCGAATTCCTGACCAAGCCCTTTCGCGACCAGGAACTGCTGGATGCGATCCACAAGGGCATCGAGATCGACCGCCAGCGCCGCCGCGAGGGCGAGGCGCTCGATGCCCTGCAGCAGCGCTGGAGCACGCTCAACGCGGGTGAGCGCGAGGTAGTCGATGGCGTGGTGCGTGGCCGCCTCAACAAGCAGATTGCCGGCGACCTCGGCGTCAGCGAGATCACGGTGAAGGTGCGCCGCGCGCAGGTGATGCGCAAGATGGGCGCGCGCACCCTGGTCGACCTGGTGCGCATGTACGACCGCCTGCAGGCGGGGACGCCATGAACGTCCACGTCGCCTTGCTGCGCGCGGTCAACGTCGGCGGCACCGGCAGGCTGCCGATGCGCGAACTGGTGGCGATGTGCGAGGACGCAGGCTTCGCCGATGTCCGCACGTACATCGCCAGCGGCAACGTGGTGTTGCGCAGCTCGCTCGACGAGGCGGGCGTGCGCCAGGCCCTCGGCCAGCGGCTCCAGGAATATGCCGGCAAGCCGGTAGGCGTACTGGTGCGCTCGGCCAGCGAGATCGCAGGCGTGGTGGCACGCAATCCGTTTCCGCAGGCCGCCGGCAACCGTGCGGTCGCCCTGTTCCTCGACGGCAGCCTGCCTGCCGACCCGCTTGATGGCGTGACCGGCCGGCGCGACGAACAGCTTGCACTCGGCACGCGCGAGATCTTCATCCACTACGGCGCCGGCATGGCCGACTCGCGCCTGCGCATTCCCGGCTCGGCACAGGGCACGGCGCGCAACCTCAACACCGTCGCCAGGCTAGCGGCGATGGCAGCGGAACTCCGCTAGGGTTCTTCCGGCAGGCTGTAGACCAGCCGGTAGTCATGGCGGCCCTCGCTGATGGTGATCTCCAGCGTGCCGCTCAGGCCGAGCAGTCCTTCACTGCCCGAATCGGGCACCACCACCACGCTCAGCTGCGGCGTGCCACGGGTCATCAACCCGTTGTGCTGCAGGGTGAACCCACCCTGGCGCCCGGCCAGCGTGGCCGTTACCCGCTCCATCGCCACGTAGCCGGCCGAGCCCTGCACCGGCGTGCGGAAGGCCAGCATCTGGCCGACGCTGCTGCCGTGCAGGTCGCCGGCGAAGGTCTTGTTGATCGACATCACCGCAATCGGGCCGTCATTGCCACCGATCGGCCGCAGATCCACTTCAAACGTACCGTGTGCTTCGCCCTGCATCCTGCTCTCCCCTCTGGTCGGTTCAACGCTGCTACTTCTTCGTGGCCAGCACGATCACCCCGGCCAGCACCAGGCCGATGCCGCTCCACTCCCGCAGGCTGGGCCGCTCGCCCAGCAGAAGATAGGCCAGCACGATCACCAGCACCACGCTGAACTTGTCCACCACGGCCACCTTGGCCAGCTCACCGCTCTGTAGTGCGCGGAAGTAGAACAGCCACGACGCACCGGTGGCCAGCGCCGACAGCACCAGGAACAGCTGGGTGCGCCCCGGCAGCAGCAATGGATTGGACCATTTGCCGGTGACCATCACCAGCGGCAGGATCACCGCCGCCACCACCAGGGTACGGATGGCCATGGCCAGGTCCGGGTCGACGCCCTTGACGCCGACCTTGGCGAACAGCGCAGTCAGCGCTGCGAACACGGCGGACAGTCCCGCCCAGAGCAACCATTGCGGTACGTTCTGCACGAAGCCCTCGCTTGCCGCAACCGATGAGCGTGCGCCAACGCTACTCCACCCTGCCATCGGTGGGGCTTCACCTGCCCATCACCGCCGCTACAATGGGACGGAATCGCCAGGGGGGCGATCTGCAGGGAATGCGCCATGCTTGAACAGGACACCACCCTCGCCCATACCGGGCCGTCGGCCCTTGACCGGGCCCGCCTGTCGTGCGCCGCACGGCTGCCGCTCCCCTTCCCCTTCGTTTCGCAGCAACCTGCCCGTTCCGCGCGGCAGGTTCCTCATTGCCTGCCCTGACCGGAGCCGTCGAAATGTCCGAGAACGCCCTCCTTGCCACGCCGGCCGCTACCGCGCCGATCAAGTACCTCGACCGCGCCATGGCCACGCTGCGCAGCCTGGGCCTGGCCGCTCCCCAGGACAACAACGCACCGGCCATCGCGCTGGTCTCGCAGCTGTCCACCCTTGACCAGGGCCGCGTGGTGGCCATTGCCCGCGTGCTGCAGCAGTCCGGTCATTTCAACGCCGTGATGCGTGACGAAATCAGCTCGGCCAAGGTGTCCGACCGCTATACCGAGATCATCCGCGCCTTCGACAGCATTCGTGACGATGCCAGCACCATGGTCGAGCAGGTGCGCGACGGCAGGATCGACATGGGCGAGCGCCTGCAGAACCTGTGGATGAAGGTCACCCGCGGCGACATCCCGAGCCGGTTCGAGAAGATCCGCCGCACATTCCTGGAAGTCAGCCGCGATTCGGCCGAGCAGCTGCAGCGCGAGTCGCGCGTGCTGGAGATGTACGGCGACTTCCGCCTGTCGATCAAGGATGCCGAGATCCAGGCCCATGAGCTGTTGAAGCTGCAGGAGCAGGCGCTGGCCGATGCCCGCGAGGCGCTGAAGCAGGCGCAGCAGCGCGTGGAGTCGGCCGATCCGGCCGCCGATGCCGCCGACACCGGCCGCCTGGTCATGGCCCGCGATGAGGCCCTGCGCAACAACCAGGCCGAGGAGTCGCGCTACCAGCTGGCCAAGGACCTGGCCGAGAACCTGCAGGTGAATTACGCCACCTCCGAGGCGATCATGCTGCGCGTGCACCAGTCGCACGAGATCAAGCGCCGCGTCAACGAGCGCTCGGTGGTGTTCTTCTCCACCAATGAAACCAGCTTCACCGCCTTGAACCTGGCCTTCACCACGCAGATGGGCCTGCACGAGTCCACGCAGGCGCTCAATGCGATGACCGAGGGCACCTCCAAGAGCCTGGAAGCGGTGGCCAACATCGGCGATGACGTGCTGCACGAGGGCCTGAAGGCCGGCTACGGCGCCACCATCGGCGTCGATTCGGTGCGCAAGCTGGTCGATGCGGTGGTGCGCTTCCAGGAGACCTCGCTGCAGGAGATCGAGCAGCTGCGCGGCCAGGCGACCCGCGACTCGGCCGAGATCGCCGAGTATGTCGAACAGGGCAAGCAGCGCTTCGCCGCCCTGCTGCAGGCGCCGCCGAGCCCGGAGCCGCGCTGAGGTGAGTGCGACGATGGCCCCTGCCGAGCTGCAGGCTGCGCTGCTGACCATGGATGTGGTCGACCAGCTGCGCTACCGCAATGCCGAAATGAAGGCGCTGGCCGACAGCGGCCACGACAAGGCGACGCTGAAGCAGCGCCTGCTTGAGCTGTACCGCTCGCAGGGTATCGAGGTCTCCGACGAGATCCTCGAGGCCGGCATCCAGGCCCAGCGCGAGCAGCGCTACCTCTACACCGCGCCGCGTGGCTGGAAGGCGTGGCTGGCGCGGCGCTGGATCGATCGGGCCCGCCTGTTGAAGTGGGCGCTGCTGGCGGCCTTCCTGCTGCTGGTGCTCGGCATGCTGCTGGTCATGGCGCGCAGCTTCGGAGCGTTCGTGCACGAGAGCAACGTGCAGAAGAACGTGCAGGTGCTGAACGACAAGGTGGCCGCGCAGCAACAGGAGGCTGCTGCAGCGCGCGCCCTGCTGGCGGCACAGGAACAGGCCCTGCAGGGGCTGCTGCCACGTGCCACGGCCAGCGGTGGGCGCCTGCAGCCACTGGCCGAAGGCGCACAGGCCGCGCTGGCCGAAGCACAGCGGCGCTTCGCCGGGGTTCCCGCCGCACTGGCCGCACAGCCGACCCTTGTGCGCAAGGACAAGCTCACCCGGCTCAGCAGTGGTGGCAGTGCCACCGGCGAGCAGGCGGCCGCGCAGGTTGAGCAGCATCGGCAGGCCGCCGCGCAGCTGCTGGCGAATGCCAGGGAAACCCTGCCGCCGCTGACCGAGCGGGTGAACATTCTCGGCCAGGCGATCGAGGCCAGCGAGCTGCTGGATACCACCAACGCCGCCGCAAAGGCGGCACGCCTCGCGCCGGATGCAGAGCAGGCGCGCGCACGCGCCTACACCGGCGGCGACGTGGCACTGCGCGCGGGCGACATCGCCGCGGCCGGCCAGGCGGTAGCGACCCTGAAGGAGCTGATCGGCAGCGCCGACACGCTGGCCGCGCTCAACGAGCGGTTGGCCCACCTCAAGGCCGACGGCCTCGCCACCGGTGTCGCCGGCGAAGACCGCAAGCGCTTCGAACGTGCGCTGGAGCAGGCCGCCCGCCTGATCCGGGTCGAGACGCTGGCCGAAGCCGGGCCGGCCCTGGACGAGGTCAGCCAGCTGGTGGGGCTGCTGTCGCAGACCCTGGTCTACCGCATCGTCAACCGTGACGATGAACGCACCGGCGTCTGGCGCTACAACGAGAAGGCCAATGGTGGCCGCAACTACTATCTGGTGACCGAAGCGCTGGACGAGGCCGGCAATGCTGCCGAACTGCCGATCCGCAACGAGGAAACCGGCAAGGAGGAACGGGTCTCGGTGTTTGCCGTACGCGTGCCCGAGGCCACCTACAACCGGGTTGCCGCCGACAAGCAGGACAACGGCATCATCGAAGACGACCAGATCGGCAGCAAGCCGCGCGGCAGCCTGTCGCCGCGGTTCCGCATGCCCGCCACCGGTGGCTACATCACCCAATGGTGATGGGTAAGGAACTGACATGAGAGACCTGAACGACGCGATTGCCGATGTCGAGACCGATATCGGCCAGGTGCAGGCACAACTGGCCGCGCGTGGCGACCAGTGCCGGGAGCTGATCAAGGAACAGGAAGCGCTGCACGGGCGGGTCCGCGACGACTTCAACGCCCTGGCGCGCCTGCAGGCCGAGGCCGCAAACGATGCGCCGCCGATGCTGGCCCGGGACCTGCTGCAGCAGTCCAGCGCCGATCTGCAGCGCCGTGACCGCAAAGCGGCGGTGCTGGACGACGAACTGCAGGCGCTGCTGGACATCGAGCAGTCGTTGCAGCAGCGGTCGCAGGAGGCCGTTGCCGCACGCGACGCCGCCGGCGGACGCTGGCAGGCCCTGCAGGACCAGGTGGACACCACGCTGGAAGCGGAACCTACCTACAGGGCGCTGCAGGACGACCTGCAGCTGGCCGTGGCGCGTGCCGACACGGTCGAGCGCATGGCTTCCTCTGCCCAATCGGAGCATGACGCCAAGGCCGGCGCCTATCAGGCCGACCCGATCTTCATGTACCTGCACCGGCGCAGCTACGGCAGCACGGCCTACCGCGGCTGGCCACTGGTGCGCACCGTCGACGGCTGGCTGGCCGAACTGTGCGGCTTTGACCGTGCCCGTCGCGAGTACGCCACGCTGGTCGAGCTTCCGCCCTATCTGCAGGAACATGCCCGACGCGCCCGCGACGACGTGGAGGCGGCCCGCCAACCGGTACAGCAGGCCCGCGATGCCGCCCTCGCCCGCGCCGGTGGCGACCCGCTGCGCCAGCAGCTGCAGACGGCACAGGGCGCAGTAGCGCAGGCGCTGCTGGCCGAGCAGCTGCATCGTCAGACCGTGGATGCCAAGCAGGCACAGATCGACGGCTTCCGCAGTTGGACCGATGCCGAAGGCAGCGCCCTGCTCACCGCGCTGGCGCGCACGCTGTCGGCCAAGAGCATGGACGACCTGTACCGGCGCGTGGCCGCCACCGCCTCCGGCGAGGACGATGCCGTGCTCGAGCGCATCCATCGCAGTCGCCTGCGCCTGGGCGAGATCGATGGGATGGTAGGCGAGCACACCCGCGAAATGGCCGTGCTGAAAAAGCGCCTGGACAGCCTGCAGGCGGCGCGGAGGAGCTACCAGGCGGCAGCAGACATCGAGCGCCAGGCCTACGAGGCGCCGAGCTACCGGGCCGCCGCGCCGGCCACCGTCGCCGCATCCTTCTTCAGCACCACCAGCAGCCGAAGCACCACCCGCTCCTCTGGCGGCCTGTTCGACCTGCTTTCGGGCGGTTCCAGCAGTTCCGGCTCGGGTTCGAGCTCCAGTTCGAGCTCCAGCTCCAGCTCCAGCTCCAGTTCCAGCGGCAGCAGCTTCCACAGCGGCGGTGGTATCAGCGGCGGCGGTGACTTCAAGACCGGCGGCGGGTTCTAGCCCGGCAACGGCCGGGTGCGCCGCTTCAGCCGCGCATCCAGCAACCCCACGCCCAGCAGCACCAGGCTGGTCAGCCATCCGGCGGCCAGCAGGTGCATCCAGGGCAACACCAGGCCCAGCATCAGTAGTGCGGCGGCGCCCAGCAGGTGCGAGGGCGGCGCGCGCCCATAGACCACGTGCTTGTACAGGGCACTGCCCAGCAGATAGATCAGCGGGCCCGCCACCATCACCGTGGCGTACACCGTGGTGACGGCCGCCGCCGGATGGTCCATGACCAGATCGTTGCCCACCGCGGTGGCGATGATGCCGGCGATCAGCAGGGCATGCACGTAATGGAAATTGGCGCCCATCCGGCCCGGGTCTTCGGCGTGGGTGATGGCCTCTGTGGCATCGCGGCTGGAGATGCCGAAGTACAGCCACCACATGGCAATCGTGCCAGCGAAGGTGGCCAGCACCGCCGAGATCACCTGCAGGCTCCAGTGCTCGACGTCGCTTAGCACGCCCCCGGTGGCCAGCAACGTCTCGCCCAGTGCGACGATGACGAACAGCTGGCAGCGTTCGGCCAGGTGACCGCCCTCGATGGTCCAGTCGCGGGTGTGCGACCGGCCCATGCCCGGGAACGCGAAGCCGAACATCGGCGAGATGTATTCGCAGGCCGCCGCCATCGCCCACAGTGCCAGCCGCAGGTGGCCCTCGGCCGCCGCGCCGGCCAGCCAGAAGCAGGCCGACACGCTGACCCAGGCCAGCATGCGGCGGAAATTCGGCGCCAACGTATGGTTGCGGCCGACTTCCAGCAGCACGAACGCGGTGCGTCCGACCTGCATCGTGGCGTACGCCCCGGCGAAGATCCACGCACGATCGGCGAACGCCTCGGGAATGGACGAGGACATCAACAACGCCAGCAGCATGGTGGCGAACATCAGGCCCCGGATGCGCGGCGCCTCCGGGTCGAACCAGTTGCTGACCCAGCACGCGTACTGCCAGCCGAGCCAGACCGCGAACCACAGCACCAGGGTCTGCAGCACGCCGGCCAGATCCAGGTGGTGCAGCAGATGGTGGCTGAGCTGGGTGACCGCGAACACGTAGACCAGGTCGAAGAACAGTTCTTCGTAGGTCACGCGGGCATGATGGCCATCGCGGTGGCGCAGCGCGGGCAGGCGCAGTCGGGTACTCATGGAACTCCTTCAGCGCGCCAGGCGCCAGTACAGGAAACCGGCAAGTAGCGCCGGCACGGCGAATACCAGCAACAGGATCGGCAGCTCCTCGCGTACCGCGTAGCCGGCCTTGCTGACCCCTACCCACATGTTGGCCACGGCCACCAGCAGCCAGGTGGCGATGAAGGCGATCAGTGCCGTGGGCAGCTGCGAGGTGCCCGTGCTCCAGAGATGGCCAAACAGCACGAATACCCCCAGCAGCAGTACGCCACCCAGCATCACCATGAGCACGTGCATGGTCCACCTCCTTGAGCCTGGTAGCAGGCTAGGCCCGGCCGATTCTGCGCTCCAGCCCGTGGAGGTGGATTCACAATCCATGGCCAGCGAACAATCCCTGGGCAGGCTGCGGCGCACCTTATCGCAGCCATGAATTATTCGCGAAACGGTCCGCCCGGCCCGCGTGGTAGTTTCATCCGACCCTGCCCAGACACCTCTCCGCCATGCGCCTTTGCCTGACGACCCTTGCCCTGACTGCCACACTTGCCTTTGATGTGACTGCCGCCGACGCACCGCTGCCGCAGCTGCAGGCCTACACCGTGGACGCCTCGTGGCTGCAGCCGATGGCACCGCTGCAGATTGCCGACCACACCTGGCAGATCGGCACCGAGGACCTGACCGCGCTGCTGGTGCAGACCGCAGACGGTGCGGTACTGCTCGACGGCGGCATGCCGCAGATGGCCGGTCACCTGCTGGACAACATGAAGGCACGCGGGGTGGCAGCACAGGATCTACGGCTGATCCTGCTCAGCCACGCACACGCCGACCATGCCGGGCCAGTGGCGGAGCTGAAGCGCCGTACCGGCGCCAGCGTAGCGGCCAACGCCGAATCGGCCGTGCTGCTGGCGCGCGGTGGCAGCAACGACCTGCACTTTGGCGACAGCATCACCTTTCCGCCGGCCAGCGCCGACCGCATCATCATGGATGGCGAAGGGGTCACCGTAGGCGGCATCGCGTTCACCGCGCACTTCATGCCGGGGCACACCCCAGGCAGCACCGCCTGGACCTGGACCGATACCCGCGATGGCCAGCCGGTGCGCATCGCCTACGCCGACAGCCTGAGTGCGCCGGGCTACCAGCTGCAGGGCAACGCCCGTTATCCCCGCCTGGTCGAGGACTACCGGCGCAGCTTCGCTACGGTGCGCGGCCTGCCCTGCGACCTGCTGCTGACGCCGCATCCGGGCGCCAGCAACTGGAACTATGCCGCGGGTGCAGAGGCCGGAGCCAACGCCCTGACCTGCAAGGCCTACGCGGATGCGGCCGAGAAGAAGTTCGACGCACAGCTGGCCAAGGAAACAGCCACGGCACGCTGATCCTGTAGAGCCGAGCCCATGCTCGGCTTGCCGGCCAAACACAGCCGAGCATAGGCTCAGCCCTACACAAGACGCGTCGAAGGGTGCCGGTCAGGACGACCGGCACCCGCCTTCCATCAGCCACCCTGCCCGTGCTGGGCAAACGGCTCGGTTCTGCCGTCGGTCCGCACCAGCTCGACGGTGTACGGCTGCACGTAACCATCCGGCATTTCCATGCCCGGCGAACCGGCCGGCATGCCGGGCAGCACCAGCCCGCGTGCGGCCGGGCGTTCGGCCAGCAGGCGCTTGATGTCCTCGGCCGGGATGTGGCCTTCGACCACATAACCGCCGATCTCGGCGGTATGGCAGGAGGCCTTGCCGACCGGCACGCCCAGGCGGACCTTGATCGGATTCATGTCATCGGTATCGCGCACGTCCACCTGGAAGCCCGCGGCCTTCAGGTGGTCGACCCAGATACCGCAGCAGCCACAGCTGGCGGTCTTGTGCACGATGGCCACCGGCAGGGCCGGATCGACCTTGGCCGGGCTGGCCTGGATCGGTGCCACCGGTGCCTTGCTGGCGACCGGTGCGGCGGCGGATTCTTCGGCGGCACGTGCACAGGCGGTGGTGGCCAGCACGGTGCCCAGCAGCAGGCCGAGGGAGAGAGAACGGTTCATTGAGTGATTCCTTTGCTGAGGCGGGCAACGCGGCCCGCCGCCCGCGCATCGAAGGCGCAGGCAGAGGCGAGAAAGAGTCGAACAGTCATGGCAGGCGCTCGAGCGCCTGCAGGACATCACACGATGGGGGGACGCAACGGGTCCGGCATCGGGGGCGATGCGCGTTGCTGGGAACGGGCAGCTACAGGCGCCTCGCGCCACGGCGAGGCGGGCGTTCCGCTCAACGTGGCCAGCATGCCAAGGCAGGCCGGCGGGCATTCGCATTCACCACTCTGGCAAGCCGACGGAGCCGCATCATCGCAGCAGCCGGCTGCGGCCAGCGCGGCCGCGTGCGGTGCAGCGCAGTGATCCTGGTTGGCCGACCCGCCGTACGAAGACGAGGCAAGCGCCAGCGCCGGTGCATTCAGCACCAGGGCGACAAGCAGCATCCATCGCAGCAGCAGGCCAGGCAGGTTCACCCACCGATGATAGCCGATGCGCGTCACGCAATCGCCGCCGCCATCGCCCGCATCCGCACCGGGATCGACTTCGCTGCGGGTGTGCCGCTGATCCGGTCGTAGTAGTCCAGCGGCAGCAACGGGTTCAGTTCCGGGTAGTAACCGGCCAGCGCGCCGCGCGGCATCGGGTAGTCCAGCACCGTCAGGCCCTCGATGCGGCGCTGCACGCCATCGCCGCTGATCGTCTCCAGGCTGACCAGCGCCTCCTTCTCCAGCCCGCGCGCCAGCCGGTCCTCGATGTTCATGAACAGCACCATGCGATCGTTGTACACGCCGCGATAGCGATCGTTGTAGCTGTAGATGGTGGTGTTGTACTGATCATGCGAGCGTACCGTGGCCAACCGCAGCATGTCCGGATCGTGCACCGGATCGTCCACGTCCAGGCCGGGCATCACCAGGATGTTGGCCTTGCCATTGGGCGTGGGCCACACCCGGCGGCGCGGCGGAATGTCCAGATGGAAACCGTGTGGCTGCTGGATGCGCTCGTTGAAGCCGGTGTAGATCTCTGGATACACCGCGGCAATCAGCTCGCGGATGGGCGCGTAGTCGTGCATGCAGCCGGCCCAGTCAACCCTGCTGTCCGGCAGCGTGGCCAGTGCCATCCGGCAGACGATCTCTACCTCGGGCAACACCTCGGCACTGACCGGCTCCAGTACCCCGCGCGACGCGGTGACATTCGACATCGCGTCTTCGATGGTGACGAACTGCTCGCCGGCCGGCGTAACGATGCGTTCCGAGCGCGCCACCACCGGCAGGATCAGTGCATCGCGGCCATGGACCAGGTGCCCGCGGTTGAGCTTGGTGGCAATGCCCACGGTGAGCTCCAGGCCACGCATTGCCTCATACGCACGCGGGGTATCGGGCACGGCATGGATGAAGTTGCCACCCAGGCCGATGAACACCTTGGCGCTGCCGTCCAGCATCGCCTCGATGGATTCGACCACGTGGTGGCCATGCTCGCGCGGCGGGTCGAAGCCGAACACCTGCTGCACGCGGTCCAGATAGGCCGGCTTGGGCTTCTCGTCGATGCCGACGGTGCGGTCGCCCTGCACATTGGAATGCCCACGGATCGGTCCGATGCCGGCGCCGGGCTTGCCGAAGTTGCCACGCAGCAACAGCAGGTTGGCGACCTGCTGCAGCAGGCGCGAGCCGTACTGGTGCTGGGTCAGCCCCATGCCGTAGCAGATCACGGTGGCCTTGGAACGGATGTAGATCTCCGCACAGCGGCGGATCTGCGCCTGCGAAATGCCGGACACCTGCACGATCTGGTCCCAGTCCTGCGCCATCACGTCTTCGCGCAGCGCCTCCAGGCCCACCGTGTGTTCCGACAGGAAATCATGGTCGAGCACGCGCTCGCCCTGTGCCTCACGCTCGAACATCACCTTCATCATGCCCTTGATTAGGGCCAGGTCGCCGCCGATGCGAATATGCACGAACTCGCTGGTGATCTCGGTCGAACCGAACGTGGCCATCTGCACCACGTCCTGCGGCTCGGCGAAGCGGATCAGCGCACGCTCGGGCATCGGATTGACCGCCACGATCGGGATGCCGCGTTTACGCGCCTCGACCAGGTTGCTCATCATCCGCGGTGAATTGGTACCGGTGTTCTGGCCGATCACGAAGATCGCCTCGGCATGCTCGAAATCCTGCAGCACGATGGTGCCCTTGCCCACCCCGATGGCCGGCGGCAGGCCACGGCTGGTCGGCTCGTGGCACATGTTCGAGCAGTCCGGGAAATTATTGGTGCCGAACTCGCGCACGAAGATCGAATACAGGAACGCGGCTTCATTGGGCGTGCGGCCGGAGGTGTAGAACTCGGCCTGGTGCGGGCTGTCCAGCGCCTGCAGGTGGCGGCCGATCAGCGCGAAGGCATCGTCCCAGCTGCACGGCACGTAGTGGTCGGTGGCTGCGTCGTAGCGCATCGGCTCGGTCAGCCGGCCCTGCATCTCCAGCCAGTAGTCGGTCTGCGCCATCAGTTCGGTCACGGTGTACCGGGCGAACAGTTCGCGGCCGGCGCGGAACTGGGTGGCTTCCCAGGCCAGTGCCTTCGCGCCGTTCTCGCAGAACTCCAGCTTCTTGCGTTCGTCGGCATCGGGGAACGCGCAGCTGGGGCACTTGAAGCCACCGGGCTGGTTCATCGCCAGCAATGCCTTCGATCCCTTGCCGATCACACTCTGCTGCAGCAGCACCTTGGCCGTGGCGCCGGCGGCACCCCAGCCTCCGGCGGGCTGGTTGTAGGGCTTGTAACGCGGCGGTTTCTGCTCGGACATGTTCGGGAACCTGGCAGTAGGAACGCAACAACGAACGGCACAACGCGGTCCGGCGGTGCATTCAGTGGCACGACCAGCCGCACAGTCAAGCACGGCCCACGGCGCTTCGCCAGAGGGCACAGGCTGATTTCAGCACAACCTGCCATGGCAACGGTTACAGCCGCGTCTGCGCGCGACCACTGCGCTATCCTCGAAACCGCAGGCGGTGGCCCGCCCGCGTTTCTCCCTTGTCCGGACGCGCTGCATGCCTGATTCGATCCCGCCGCACACCCCGCCTGCCGGCACCGCCCAACGCCCGTTGCAGCGCTGGCGCGGCGGCACGCAACAGCAGCAGGTCGACGTGGTGGCCGAGGAAGTGCCGGTGGCGCTGCGCTACAACGATGCCGCCTTTGCCGTGATGATGGCCACACCCTGTGATCTGGAGGACTTCGCACTCGGATTTTCGCTCAGCGAAGGCCTGATCAGCGCGCCCTCGCAGCTGCTGTCGATCGATATCCACCCACAGCTGGAAGGCATCGAGCTGCAGATGACCGTGGACGAGGCTGCGCCCGGCGCAAACCTCGACCCCGACAAGGGACGCCTGCTGCCCGGCCGTGGTGGCTGTGGCCTGTGCGGCACGCGCCAGCTGGAAGAAGTGCTGCGCCCACTGCCGCAGATCCGCGAACGCCGCAGCTATTCCGCCACCGCCCTGCAGCGGGCGTTGGCCAGCCTGGCGCAGCACCAGCCGATGAATGCGGCAAGCGGCTCGATCCATGCCGCGGCCTGGGCCGACGCCAGTGGGCGCATCGGCTGGGTACGCGAGGACGTCGGCCGCCACAATGCACTGGACAAGCTGATCGGCGCCCTGCACCACAACGAACACGCCATCGAAGGCGGCCTGCTGGTGATTTCCAGCCGGGCCAGCTACGAGATGGTGAGCAAGGCAGTGCGCGCCGGCGCCAGCGTGCTGGCGGCAGTGTCCGCGCCGACCGCGCTGGCGATCGATCTGGCCCGCAGCGCCGGCCTGTGCCTGGTCGGGTTCGCGCGGGCAAGCGGGTTCAATGTGTATACCCATCCGGAGCGGCTGCAGGCGCACGACGGCCACGCCCGCTGAGGATGGCCGGGAGCACTGCGTCCCCCGGCCCGGTACGCCTCAGCGCAGCGCGACCTTCGGGAAGTCCACCGGCACGTCGAACGCCACGTTGACGTAGTTGGTGAACAGGTTGAGCGCCACATGCGCGAGGATCTCGACGACCTGCTCATCATCGAAGCCGGCCGCGCGCAGCGCCTGCACGTCGCCGTCGGCGATCTGCGCACGCTGCTCGACCACCTTCAACGCGAAGTCGAGCGCCGCCGCAGTGGCCGGGTCGCTGGACTGGCCGATCTGCGCGGCAGCCATCTGCTCACCGCTGGCGCCGGCCTTGCGGCCCAATGCCGTGTGCGCGGCCAGGCAGTACTCGCAGGCGTTGCGGTTGGCGATGGCCACGGCGATCTGCTCGCCCAGCAGCGGCGACAGGCGACCGCCGCCCAGCGCGCCGAACGAACCCCACATGCTCTGCAGGGCAGCCGGCGAGTTGGCCACGGCGCGGAACATGGCCGGGGTGGCGCCGAAGGCAGAGTGGACCTGGCCCAGCAGGGCCTGGCGGTCGGCGGTGGTGTTGGCGGCATCGATCAGGGGGACACGGGACATGGTGGATCTCCTTGGGAAAGCGCCCGGGATTGGACGACCCGCTCATCCTAGGTAGACTCCCTGGACGCAACATCCTCAATTCGCCACATATGTTGTCCATACGTCCATGAGCATGCGCACCGCCACCCCTGCGCCAGATCGACTCTCCTCGCTGCTGGAACGCTTCCGGGTGCAGGCGGCGCTGTTCCACAGTGGCCCGCTGTGCGGGCAGCATGTCTTCGAGCCGCAGCCCGGTCGTGCGTTCCTGCACATCCTGCGCCAGGGTGAGATGGAAGTCCGTCATCCTGGGGGCGATAGCGCGCTGCCCCGGTTGAAGATCGATACACCCAGCCTCCTGCTGTATCCGCAGCCGCTGCACCATGTGTTCTTCAACGCTCCGCTGGACGGCCCGGATTTCACCTGTGCCACGCTGGATTTCGATGGTGGCGCGCGCAATCCGATCGTGCAGTCGCTGCCACCGGTGATGGTGGTGCCGCTGGCCGCGATCACCGAACTGGATGACACCCTGCAGCTGCTGTTCGCCGAAGCCGATCGCCAGCGCTGCGGGTCACGGCTGCTGACCAACCGCCTGTTCGAGGTGGTGCTGATCCAGATCCTGCGCTGGGTGGTCGACCACCCGGATGCAGCCGGCGTCAGCCACGGGTTGATGCGGGGGCTGTCCGATGCGCGGCTGGCACGCACGCTGGTGGCGATGCACCAGGCACCGCAGGACGAATGGACGCTGCCGCGCATGGCCGCGACCGCCGGCATGTCGCGCAGCGCGTTCGCGGCCGTGTTCAAGGACGTGATGCAGGCAACGCCAGCAAGCTACCTGCTGGACTGGCGGCTGAGCCTGGCCTGCGCGCAGCTGCGGGCCGGCGTGGCGGTCAAGCAGGTGGCGATCGAGGTGGGGTTTGCCGATACCGCATCGTTGTCGAAGGCGTTCCGCAAGCGGCTGGGGGCTTCGCCGAGGGCGTGGCTGGCCGCGGGCGCCGCGCAGGCTGGGTAAATGGATGAGGGGTAGAGTCGACCGCTGGTCGACCATCGCGCGACGCGCGGGATTTTCGTTGTCCGACCGAAGGGCAGTCGACCAACAGTCGACTCTACCGATGCGGCATTTTCGTGATCTGACCGAAGAGCAGCCGACCGGCGGTCGGCTCTACCACGGGCGATGTCGGCGCGCCGGCTGCCCGCTCAACTGGACGTTCCATCGGGCTTCGCCAGCAGCCCGGCGATCCGTTCGGCCACCTGGGCGCGCACGCTTTCATCCAGCTGCCCCTCGTACATCGCCTCGTAGATCCACAGGCCGTCGGCGGCCAGCCGTGCCACGAAATTGTCGAGCGCGGCCGGGTCGCTCTGCCCGGTCGACGGCGGCAACGGCGCCCAACGCCGTACCGCCGGCCCCCACGGGCGCTCATCGGCGTCCGGGTCGGCCGATTCGAGCATGAACATCAGCTCGGCACGGGTAGCGCTCTGCGCCGAGACGCGCACGAAGGTCTGGTAACGCTCCAGCGCCGAGGCTTCGTCTGCACGCTTGCCCAGCAGCGTTTCCATCGACGTCTCCCAGGCCTGCACCAGGTGCTCGTCGATGCCGCGCAGCAGCGCCTCGCGCGAGGGGAAGTGGTACAGCAGGCCGCCGCGGGTCAGCTTGGCCTCGGCCGCCACCGACTCGAAGGTCACTGCGCGCACGCCATCACGATTGATCACGTTGACGGCGGCGTCGAGGATGCGGTCGCGCTTGCTGGTTCTCATCGCGTCATTTTACGCGATCGGCCGCACCCACGCGGCTGCCGACGCGCCCGCGCAGCAGGCGCGCGATGATCGAAGCGCCCAGCGCCAGCACCACCGTGATCACCAGCAGCACGATCTGGTAGCCGCGGTCATACGCGGCCGTGGCCAGTGCGAACCACTCGCCCTGCCCGCTTTCACGTGCCACGTGCAGCGCCTGGGTGAAGCCTTCCCGTGCAAGCGCGGGCATGTCGGCCGAGACCGGCAGGAATGCGCCATACACCGCCGCGCTCAAGCTGCCCAGCATCGCCACCGCCAGCAGGCCACCGAACTCGTAGGACACCTCTTCCACCGACGAGGCCATGCCCGCACGGTGCGCCGGTACGTTGTTGAGGATGGCGGTGGACGCCACCGAGATGGCCGAACCCATGCCGAAGCCGGTGATCGCCATGCCGGCGACCACCCAGCCGAGGCCGTGCGGGAAGCCGAATGCCACCACGCCTACACCCAGCGCACCTGTGGCCAGGCCGCCACAGATCAGCGGGCGCAGGCCCACCCGGTGCAGGATGCTGCCGCCCAGCAGCGCACTGGGCAGGCTGCCCAGCGCGGCCACCGACACCAGCAGGCCCGCCTGCAGCGGCGAAAAGCCCGCCACCAGCTGGAAGCGCTGGGTGGTGACCAGCTGCAGGCCGGCCATCGCAAACAGGGTGAACACCGCCGACAACGTGCCGGCCAGGAACGCCGGATTGCGGAAGATTGCAAAGTCCAGCAGCGGGTACGGCAGCTGCTGCTGGCGGCGCGCGAACGCCGCACCACTGATGGCGGCCAGCAGCAGCGCGCCTGCACCCAGCGCATACGACGGCGGCGTAGCGATCAGCGACTTGATCGCCAGCACCAGGCCGGACAGTGCAGCCAGAGCCAGCAGCGACGAAACCAGGTCCCACGGTCGCGAGGTGTCGCGCTGGCCTTCCGGTGCCAGCAGCAGCGTGGCCACGAACGCGACCACGACCACCGGCACGTTGATCAGGAACACCGAGCCCCACCAGAAATGCTGCAGCAGCCAGCCACCGATGATCGGGCCAAGCGCTGCACCGACGATCGCCACCGAACCCCAGATCGCGATGGCGATGTTGCGTTCGCGCGCTTCGTGGAAGCTCAGGCCGATCAGCGCCAGCGTGGCCGGCATCATCGCGGCCGCGCCGACCGCCAGGAAGGCGCGCGCGGCAATCAGCAGCCCTGCGGTGTCGGCGAACGCCGCTGCCAACGATGCCACGCCGAACACCACCAGGCCGATCAGGAACATGCGGCGGTGGCCGATGCGGTCGCCCAGCGTGCCCGCACCCAGCAGCAGGCCGGCCATCACAAGCGGATAGGCGTTGATGATCCACAGCGCCTGGCCGGCACTGGCCGAGAGTTCTTCGGTCAGCGTGGGCAGGGCGGTGTAGAGCACGGAGTTGTCGAGCGTGACCAGCAGCAGGCCGGCGGCGACGGTGAACAACAGTGCCCAGCGACGGGCACGCGACAGGGCCGGAGCACCGGCCAAGGGCTGGGACGAAGCCATGGGAGAACCTGGTGGGGGTGGATTACGGCGATAACTATACAGGATGTCCTGTATAGTTATGAAGGCGGCGACAGCGGCTCAGATTGCGGTCCGGGCAATGTTCATGTTGCCGTGCCCCTCATGCCCGGTCTTGGCTGGTGTCCGGGATCATCACCGGCAGTCTTCCGGCAGCGCAGCAATCGCCGCTACCACCGCCGCCTGCATGCCCTGCCCCACGGCCATGTCCAGCTCCCCGCCCGTTGCCCCGTGCTGGCGCCGCAGCTCGTCCTCGCACAGGCCGCGCACCCGCGCGCGGGCATTCGCGCGCAGGCTGCTGCACCGCCAGTCGGTGCCACCCAGCGGCAGCACCGAATACACCACGCTGTTGCAGGCGTTGCCAGCGCGCTGCTGCAACGACCGTCCACCAAAGTCCCGGGGTTCACTGCTGCGCTGCGGGTCGAAGTAGCTGTCCGGGAAGGTGCGCGCGTACTGTTCGATGTCCAACGCCATGCTGCGCCCACCGGCCAACGGCATCTGCAGCGGCTGGCCGCACTGCGTCGCGTCGGCGCGGTGCTGGATGTACTGGTAGATCGGCCGGTCCAGCGATGGATCCTGCTGGGTCACCGCACTCACCGCCGCCAGCACCGGCAGCGACGCACGATTGGCCATGCGCGCCAGCAGCCCCGCCTGCGCTGGCTGGCAGCGGTCGCGCACTGTTGCCGCAAGCAGGAACAGCACGTCGTTGCGGAACGCGTGGTCGTCACCCAAACGCTGTTCGATGCGCTGGCTGGCGTCGGACGCCGGTGCTGGAAACGCGACCAACGGCGGCGCGGTGGGTGCACGCTGCCGCTGCCACCACACCAGCAGCACGACTGCGCTCACCAGCACCCCGGCAGCCAGGATCCAGCGCATGCGCATCAGTCGTGGATCGCCGTCAGCGTGGCCGCTGCGGCATCGTAGGACGCGCTGGCAATGTCCGCATCGAAGCGCTTCACCTGCAGGCGGCCGGCCAACCGGTACGGGTCCCAAAGATCGCCCAGCGCGATCGGCGTGGCCAGGGTCACATGGATGATCTGGTTCGGTGGCGGCGGCGGCACGTGGATGCACGCACCGTAGAACGGCACGAACAGCAGCTCATCGACCAGGCCGGCATCATTGGTGCCCAGCGGTACCACGTAGCCATCCAGATCCACCGCGCGACCGTCGACAGCGTCGACCACGCGCGAAGAGCCGAACTGCTTGGCGCGATCCGGGCTGGAATGGTCGATTTCCTGCCCCGGTGGCGTGCCCGAGCCGGTGTCGTCGATCAGGCCGCCCACCCCGTCCATGCCATTGCGTGACAAGCCGATCTGCGGGGGCGGGCGCTGGTAGGTCACTTCGTCCGGCCGCAGCGCGTCCCAGCGGTCGATAGGCGTTTCGGGCGCGGCGGAGGGCAACGGCTTGTCGCGCGGCGTGACCACCACGGCATCACCGCCCGGTGACGTGCAGCCTGCCAACCAGACGCATCCAAGCAGCAACACAGCGCTACGGTTCATAGGGCCTCAGCTGGGCATCGCGCATGGTGTAGGCGGAACCGGCCAGATCATCATCCAGCCGCTCGTCACGCAGGGTGCCGGCCAGGAAGAACGGCGAGTACATGTCCGGCATGGCGATCGGGCGCGGCAGCACCACGTGCACGATCTGGTTCGGTGGCGGCGGTGGTACGTGGATGCAGGCGCCGTAGTACGGCACGAACAGGAATTCGGTCAGGCGCCCGTCCTGCGCAGTGGCCAGCGGCACCACGTAGCCGGGCAGGCGCACCGGACGCTGCAGCACCGTATCCACGGTACGGAACGTGCCGAATTGCGGCATGCGCCGGTTGCCGTTGTGCTCCACCTCCGGGCCCTCTCCGCGCTCCAGCGCGGCCAGCTCGTCCTTGGGCATCATCTGCAACCAGTCCAGTTCCTGCTCCGCCGCATCCGCAGCGCCAGCGTGGTCGACAACCGGCGGAGGTGGCAACGCCTGCACACCGGTATCCACCGGCCGCTCGCAGGCTGCCAGCGCCAGTACCATCGGCAATGACAGCATCCAGCGCATGCTCAGCCTCCCGGCGACAGGCCATCGGCCAAGGTGCGCCGGTAGGCCAGCAACGCCGGCACCAGCCCGGCCACCGCGCTGATCGCCAACACACCCGCCACCCAGGCCAGCTCGCGGCCATCCGGCCAGACATGGGTGATGGACAGGCCGAAGGTGGCCAGGGCCCAGCCGCGTCCGGCCATGCTGGCGGCCACCAGCAGCGCCAACGCCAGCACGCAGGCCACGGCACTGGTCGCCACCGCTTCCACTACCAGCAGGCCGGCGATGTAACCCGGCCGCGCGCCGGTCGCACGCAGGATCGCCATCTCGCGCCGCCGCTGCTGCAGCGTCGAGACCAGCAACGCCACCAGCGAGACCATGCCCAGCAACACCACCAACGCGCTGATCAGCTGCAGGGCGCGCTCGGCCGTGCCCAGCGACTGCCACAGCTGCTGCAGCGTCACCCCGGGCAGGATCGCCAGCATCGCCTCTTCGGGATACTCGTTGATCCTGCGCTGCACCGAAAAGGTGGCGATGCGCGAGTTAAGGCCGAGCATGAAAGCGGTGATGCTGGTCGGGGTCAGATCGAGGTGGCGCGCCTGCTCGGCACTGGCGCTCTGGCTGCGCAGCTGCACACCCGAGCGCCAGTCGACGTGGATGGCCTCGATCGCCGGCAGCGAGACCAGCAGCGACGAATCCACCGGCGTGCCGGTGCGCTGCAGGATGCCGGAGACCCGGAACGGCTTGTCGGCATGCGTGGCCAGCGTGACCGCGCCGGTGCCGTGCGCCAGCACGATCTCGTCGCCGAGGCCGACCTTCTGCGCGCGTGCCACCTCCGCACCGATCACCGCATCATACAGATCATCAAAGGGCCGCCCCTGTGCAAAAGCAAGCGCGTGACCGGGACCATAACGATAGTGTTCAAAGTAGCCGCCAGTGGTACCCACTACCCGGCAGCCGCGCCAGGAATCGCCCAGCGACAGCGGCACCGCCCACTTCACCTGCGGCATTGCGGACAGCGCCTGGTAGGACTGCCAGGACACGTTGTTGGTCGGGTCACCGATATGGAACACCGCGTACAGCAGCAGGTTCACCGGCCCCGAACGCGCACCGACAATCAGGTCCGTACCCGACACCGTGCTGGCGAAGCCTTCGTGCGCCTGCGTGCGCACACGCTCGACACCCAGCAACAGCACCACGCTGAGGGAGATGACCAGCACGGTCAGGCCCACGCTCAACGCGCGGCTGCGCAGGCTGGCCCAGGCAAGCTCAAGCATGGTCGGCACCTGCCTGGTTGATCTCGGACAAGGCGATCGTGCGGTCGAACAACGACTGCAGGCTGTCGTCATGGCTGACCACCAGCACCGTGGTGCCGGCCGCCTCGCATTGCGCCGACATCAGCTTCAGGAACGCGGTCGCCGCGTCGCGGTCGAGCGCCGAGGTCGGCTCATCAGCCAGCAGCAACGCCGGGCGGCCGATCAGCGCGCGTGCCGCCGCCACGCGTTGTTGCTGGCCGACGCTGAGCGTGCCGGCGCGGCGCTGCATCAGCCCGGGGTCCAGCTGCAGGGCCTGCAGCAGTCGCGCGATCTCGGCATTCAACGGCCCGCTGATGCGCGCACTGCGCAGGCGCGAGAAGCGCAGGCCCAGTGCGATGTTGTCGCGCACGCTGAGAAACGGCAGCAGGTTGAACTGCTGGAAGATCACGCCCAGGTGGTCGGCGCGGAAGCGATCCCGCGCGGCACCACGCATCGCCTGCAGCGCGTGGCCGGCGACCTGGATGCGGCCGTTGCCGGGCAGCAGCACGCCCGCCAGCAGGCCCAGCAGCGTGCTCTTGCCACCGCCACTGATTCCGCGCAGCAGCACGCTGCTGCCCTGCTCGATCCATAGCCGCGGCACGTCCAGCACCAGCCGCCGGCCATAGCCGAACTGCACGCCATCCAGCACGATCAGCGGTCGCATGCTCACGGTGCCAGCACCACGCGCAGATTGTCCGCGGTCAACACGCTGCGGTTCTGGCCATGGGCGGTGGTGCTGTTGACGATCACTTCGTGCAGGCCCGGGAATACTGCGGGCAGGCGCACGACGATGGCCCGCAACCCGGCAGGCTTGGTGCACTGGTACCGCAGGGTTGCGCTGAACCCTGCGTGGCGATGCTGACCGGGCGGCGGCGCGGCAGCCATCGCACCGAAGCCCTCGGCCCTGGCATCGTTCGCGATAAGGCGGCAGCCCGCGGCGGTGGGCAAGGTGACCCAGCTGCCGCCCTGCAGCAGCGCAGTCGCACGCGCCAGCGCGGCCTGCTCGGTTGCATTGGCCGGCGGCCGCTCGAAATCAAGGATGCCGATGCCGGGCGCCTGCAGGGCGAATTCCAGCGTCTGCTGGTCAAGCGCAAGATCAACGGTGGCCTGGCCGTGTACGTGCGCACCGAGCTGGCGGACATCATGGGCCTGTGCAGCGCTGGCAGCCAGCAGCAGGAAAAGAGCAGCAGAACGCTTCATGGGAGAGGCTCCAATTGTTACTATGTAACATTATGGACCACATCCCCACGACGCCTGCAAGGGCCCTGGCCCAGCCGCCAGCTTCGGCACGCTGGCACCCCCGCTTCGATCTAGCCGGGGCCTGGCTGTCCCTGGCCTGCGCCGCCCATTGCATCGCCCTGCCCCTGCTGTTGGCCTTCGTGCCGGCAGCGATGATGGCGCTGCGCTCGTTCCAGCACCCCGGCCATGGCGCGATGACGGTGCTGCTGATGATGTCGCGCTGGGAATGGGTGTTTGCGCTGCTGGCCTCGTCGCTGGCCTTGGCGAGCACCTTGGCCGGGGTTCACCGGCATGGGCGCTGGCGACCTGCAAGGCTGGCCTGCGTCGGCGCCCTCCTGCTGTTGTCGGCCTCGCTATACCTGCCGCTGAAGGAGTCACTGCTCTGGCATGGCGTGGCGACAGCTGGTGGTGGCGTGCTGCTGGCATGCGCGCACATCGGCAACCGGCGCGCGCTGCACAACCGCCGGTAGTGCCGGCCGCTGGCCGGCAGCTGCGGGATCCCGGCAGCCGGCCAGCGGCCGGCTCTACCCCCTCCATGCATGGGCCACGCATCAGGTGATACACAGCTGGTAGTGCCGGCCGCTGGCCGGCAGCCCCAGAGACCCGGCAGCCGGCCAGCGGCCGGCTCTACCCCTCCATGCATGGGCCATGCATCAGGGGATACGCAGCTGGTAGTGCCGGCCGCTGGCCGGCAGCCTCAGGGACCCGTCAGCCGGCCAGCGGCCGGCTCTACGCCGCCTTATTCGTCAAACGGACGCTGGCCGAGCGTCTGCGTCACGTGGTCGACGAAACAGGTGATGCGCGCGGCCAGCGCGGTGTTGCGGTAGTACACCGCGTTGATCGGCTGGCGCACCTCCTGCGTCTGCTTGGCGAACAACTGCACCAGGCGGCCGTCACGCCGGTCCTGGCGGGTCAGGAAGTCGGACAGGCAGGCGATGCCCAGCCCGGTCACCGCCATCTGCCGCAGTGTCTCGCCACTGGATGAAGCAATCGCCGGCTCAATCACGAAAGGGCCGCCATCGGCATCCTGCAGCGGCCATTCGTTCAACGAACTGGGCTGGGTGAAGCCAAGCAGGTCGTGCTCGCGCAGCTGCTCCACCCGCGTGGGCGTGCCACGCCGGCGCAGGTACTCGGGGCTGGCCACCACGCGGATGCGGCTGTGGCCGATGGGCCGCGCATGCAGGGTGGAATCGCGCAGCACGCCAATGCGGAACGCTACGTCGGTGCGCTTCTCGATCAGGTCGGTGATGCCTTCATTGGAATTCAGCTCCAGCTCCACCTGCGGGTAGCGCTCGCGGAAGCCCTCCAGCAACGGCACGATGACGTGCAGCATGAACGGCGTGGCGGCGTCTACGCGCAGGCGCCCGACCGGCTGCAGCCGCCGCGCGGCCATCTGTTCCTCGGCCTCGTCCACCGTGGCCAGGATCGTGCGCGCGTACTCCAGGAATGCGGCTCCCTCCTCGGTCAGCTCCAGCCGCCGCGTGGTCCGCCGCAGCAGCGTGGTCTGCAGCTTGTCCTCCAGCCGCGCCAGGGTGCGGCTGGTGGCGGAGATGGTCAGCTCCAGCTCTTCGGCCGCGGCAGTGATCGAACCGCTGTCGACCACGGCCACGAAGGCCTTCAGCTCATCCAGGGTGGTTTTCATTTTTTACCTCGGCGCAAAAGCGTTTCCCGTATACACGGCTTAATCAACAAATGTAAAGCGCCCACACTTCGCCCTGTCCCGAGCCCACCGGCTCTCAACGAAGTCCCTGGAGTCCATCATGAGCGTTCCTTCCTTTGGCGTCGGCACCTTCCGCCTGACCGGCCAGACCGTCATCGATTCGGTGCGCAACGCCCTCGACGTCGGCTACCGTGCGATCGATACCGCGCAGATCTACGGCAACGAAGCCGAGGTCGGCCAGGCCATCGCCGAATCCGGCGTCCCGCGCGACGAGCTGTTCCTGACAACCAAGATCTGGGTGGACAACTACGCCGCCGACAAGCTGATCCCGAGCCTGCGCGACAGCCTGGCCAAGCTGCGCACCGGGTACGTCGACCTGCTGCTGATCCACTGGCCGGCGCCGGGCAATGGCGTTGAACTGCGCGAGTACATGACCGCGCTGGCCGAAGCCAAATCGCTGGGCCTGACCCGTCAGATCGGTGTGTCCAACTTCAACATCGAACTGACCCGGCAGGCCATCGAGGTGGTCGGCGCCGGCGAGATCGCCACCAACCAGATCGAACTGAGCCCCTACCTGCAGAACCCGGCACTGACTGCCTTCCTGCAGGAACAAGGCATCACCGTCACCTCCTACATGACCCTGGCCTACGGCAAGGTGCTGAAGGACCCGGTGCTGGCCGCCATCGCCGACAAGCACCAGGCCACCGTCGCCCAGGTCGCGCTGGCGTGGGCGCTGCAGCGGGGTTACTCGGTCATCCCGTCCTCGACCAAGCGCGAGAACCTGGCCAGCAACCTGCTTGCCCAGGACCTGCACCTGGATGCCGATGACATGGCCGCGATCGCCGCGCTTGACCGCAACGGCCGCGAAGTCGATCCGCCCGGCCTGGCCCCGGCCTGGGACTGAGGAGCCTCGCCATGGGCAGTGCGTTGACGCGGCTGCAGGCCGGTGGTTTCAGCATCGGCATCGAAGCACCGCTGGACAATGACTGGACGCCGCTGGGCGAACAGGCACGACGCGCCGCGCGACGCCTGCCCGGCGAACCGGACCTGCAGCGCCATGCGGAGCTGGCACGGCTGGCCGACCGCCTTGGCTTCCGTGCGCTGTGGGTACGCGACGTGCCCGTGTACGACCCGGCCTTCGGCGATGCCGCACAGGTGTTCGAGGTGTTCAGTTACCTCGGCTACCTGGCCGGCATCACCGAGCACATCCTGCTGGGTACCGGCGCGGTGGTGCTGCCGATCCGCGAGCCGTTGCTGACCCTGAAGTCGGCACGCAGCGTGCAGCGGCTGAGCGGTGACCGCCTGCTGCTGGGCGTGGCCAGTGGCGACCGCCCGGTGGAGTACCCGCTGTTCGGCCGCGACTTCGACAGCCGTGGCAGCCGCTTCCGCGAGCAGATCGCACTGCTGCGCGAAGGCGCCGCCGCGCACCTGCCGCAGGGCCTGGACGTGCTGCCCGCGGATGGCCCGGCCCTGCCGCTGTTCGTGGCAGGCCTGGCCCAGCAGCAACCGGCGTGGATCGGCCAGCACATGGATGGCTGCCTGGCCTACCCGGGCACGCCGCAGGACCATGTACAACGCGTGGCGGCCTGGCGCGCCGTGGCCGGCAACAAGCCCTATGTCAGCTTCATCCACCTGGACCTGGTGGCCGATGCCGATGCTCCTCTGCAGCGCTGGCGCTTCGGCCTGCGCGGCGGCCGCAACGCCCTGCTGGCCGAACTGCACGCCATGCAGGCGGCCGGTGTCGACCACATCGGCCTGCAGTTCCGCCGCAACGAACGGCCGTTGGCCGAAACCTTCCACGAAATCGCCGAGTACGTGCTGCCGCACTTCCCGGCCCATGCCAGCGCCGCTGCGCCGCATGCCCCGCTTGCCGCCCCCGCGACGGCCTGACAGTTACCGGAGCTTTGCCATGAAGATGAAGACCCTGGCCGCGCTAGCGCTGGCTACCCTGCCGCTGTCCTTCCAGGCCACTGCCGAGGACTGGTACCCCTCTGCCTACGGCGCCAACGACGAGATCGGCGCGGCCAACCTGCTGACCGCCGACGTGGTCAAGCACGCGGTCTCGCTGGTCAGGACCGGCAAGACCTATCCGCTGGCGGTGCCGGTGGACAAGAACCTGCCCGCGTTCCGCCACCGCAGCTTCCGCCTGTACAACGTGCAGGTCGGCCAGCAGGCTGGCAAGTCGCTGGGCCCCAACAAGTTCACCTTCAACGATGAACTGGTGAACGCCTGGACCGGCGTTGGCACCCAGCTCAACGGCATCGGCCATATCGGCATCGACAACGTCTACTACAACGGCAACAAGGCCGCCGACTTCGTCACCGTGGACGGGGTGCGCAAGCTCGGCGTCGAGAAGGTGCCGCCGATGGTCACCCGTGGCGTCGTGCTGGACATGACCACGTACTACGGCAAGGCGATCGTGCCCGGCGGCACCGAGTTCACCGTGGCCGACATCCAGGCCGTGCTGAAGAAGCAGGGGCTGCGCCTGCGCAAGGGCGACGTGGTGCTGTTCAACACCGGCTGGCTGGAACTGATCGGCAAGGACGACAAACAGTTCCTGGAAGTGGAACCGGGTATCGGCATGGAGGCGGCGAAGTGGCTGGCCGACCAGGGCATCGTCGCCTTCGGTGGCGACACCTGGGCCTCGGAGGTCTACCCGAACCCGAACGGTGCCGAGGAGTTCCCGATCAACCAGTACATGCTGGCCAAGCGTGGCATCTACAACCTGGAGCTGATCGACAGCCGTGCGCTGGTGCGCGACAAGGCCTGGGAATTCCTGTTCGTACTCGGCCAGCCGCTGTACGTCGGTTCGACCCAGGTCAACATCAACCCGGTGGCGATCCGATGAACACTGCCCCCGCCTTGCCGTTGTTCGCCGGCCGCCGCTTCCGCGTCAGCTATGACGGCCTGGCCGCCGACAATGTCTACAGCGCCGATGGCCGCCACGTGCAGTACGCCATCGTCTCCGGCGCCTATGCCGGTGCGCAGGGCGAAGCCGCCTGTGAGTGGCAGCGGATCAGCGACGGGGTCTATGCCATTTCGTGGCAGGAAGCCGATGGCGCTACGGTCGTGCATGTCGATGACTTCGCGGGCGGGCATTCGCTGGCCTGGTTCACCGCCACCGATGGCAGTTTCCATCGCATGCAAGGGCCGCTGGCAGCGCTGTGATGCCGGCCAGCGGCCGGCGGACGGAACATTACAGATCGGTAATGCAGGGGTCAGGGCAGCGAAAGGCGCTGCCCTCCACCCTGTGGGCCATGTCTTCCACAGGTGTCCCACGCATGGCCCGTCCCCTGCTCCGCTCCACCGCCCTTGTTGTCCTCGTCTCCGGCCTCGCGGTTGCGCCGCTGGCCCTGGCCCATCCCAGCCTGGTGCGCTCGACGCCGGCCGCCGACGCGACCGTGGCGCCGGCCAGCCAGATCGAGCTGCAGTTCAGCGAGAAGGTGATGCCGCGTGCCACCCGCATCGAACTGAGCATGGACCATGGCCGCATGAAGATGGCCATGCCCACCACTGCGCAGGAGCTCTCCGAAGATGGCCACACCCTGCGCGCACGCTTCGCCAAGCCCTTGCCGGCAGGCAGCTACGCACTGCAGTGGCGCGCGGTGGGCCAGGACAGCCACCCGATCACTGGCACGTACCGTTTCACCGTGAAATAGGGCTGCCATCGTGGCCGAGCTCTCGCCGTATGCGCTGCGGCTGGCACTGTACCTGGTGCTGATGCTGCTGTTCGGGCGGATGCTGTTCGTCCGTCCGGGGCTGCCGCGCGGCGTCTCGCTGGCGCTCGCCCTGATCGCGTTGGCCGTGGTGGTCACCGATGCCATCACCCGCTTGACCGGTGTGCTCGGCATCGCACCGGCCGACATCGACCCTGCAACGGCGCACTGGTTCCTCACCGGTACGCCGGTGGGTAAAGCCGGCCTGCTGCGTACCGTGGCGGTGCTGGCGATGCTGCCCCTGCTGGCATTCGCCACGCCGCTGCCGGGCCTGCGCCGCGTGGCCCTGCTCGCTTTGTCTGCCACGGCGTTGGCCAGCTTGTCCTGGAACGGCCACGCCGCTGCGGGCGATGGGTTCGGCGGCACCTTGCGGCTGCTGGCCGGCATCGTGCACCTGCTGGCCGCCGGTGCCTGGGTCGGCGCGATCGCCGCCATCCTGCAGTTGGCGCTGCGTCCACAGGGCCTGCGCCTGCGCGAGCGCACCTACGAGTTGTGGCGGGCCGCGCACAGCTTCGCCCTGCCGGGCACGGTCATCGTCGCCCTGCTGGCAATGACCGGCACCTATACCTATGTCGATCTCGGCGGTTCCGTGCAGACCCTGACCGGTACCGCGCATGGGCGCTGGCTGCTGCTCAAGCTGGCCCTGGTGGTCGGCATGCTGGGGTTGGCGGCGCTGCATCGCTGGCGATTGGTACCGGCCTTGGCCACCTCCATCCGCGACGGCTGGCAACCGCGGCCGCTGCGTTCCCTGCGCCACAGCCTGGCCTGCGAGTCGGTGCTGGCCGTGCTGGTGCTGGCCTGCGTGGCGGTGCTTGGTACTCTGGACCCGTTGGCGTGAGCCTGCGCAGCCAGCCCACGTGCAAGCTGCGATGATGGGCGCATCATGAAACTGCTGATCGTCGAAGACGAACCCAAGACCGGCAACTACCTGCGCCAGGGCCTGATCGAGGCCGGCTACGTGGTCGATCTCGCCTGCAACGGCGTCGACGGGCTGCACCTGGCCGGCAGCGGCGAGTACCAACTGATCATTCTCGATGTGATGCTGCCCGGCCTGGATGGCTGGAACGTGCTGTCGCGGTTGCGCGCCGGAGGGTGGCAGACACCGGTGCTGTTCCTGACCGCGCGCAGCAGCATCGCCGACCGCGTGCAGGGCCTGGAACTGGGCGCCGATGACTACCTGGCCAAGCCGTTCGCCTTCGCCGAGCTGCTGGCGCGGGTACGCACCCTGCTGCGTCGCGGCCAGGCACAGCCGCAGGCCGAGCGCATCATCATCGCCGACCTGGTGGTGGATACCCTGCGCCGCCGGGTCGAACGCGGCGGCCAGCGCATCGCCCTCAGCCAGAAGGAATACACCCTGCTGGAGCTGCTGGCGCGTCGCCAGGGCGAAGTGCTGCCACGCTCGCTGATCGCCTCGCAGGTGTGGGACATGAACTTCGACAGCGACACCAACGTGATCGACGTGGCGATCCGCCGCCTGCGCGCGAAGATCGACGATGACTTCGATGCCAAGCTGATCGTCACCGTGCGCGGCATGGGCTATGTGCTGGAGGCGCCGGACGACGGTGCCGTGCACAGCGGATGAGCCTGCGTCGTTCCATCGCGGTACGGCTGACACTGCTGTTCGCCATCGTGGCCACGCTGGTGCTGGCCGCATTGGGCGTGGCGATCTATGTCAGCGCCCGCCATGATCTTGTTGCCCAGGACTTCATCGAACTGGAAAACAAGGTCGCGTTGATCCGCGACCTCGCTGACAATGGGCCTGCCGCCGCGCGCGGACCGCGGTTGGCAGAGGCGCTCGGCCATCATCCGGATATCGCCTTCCACATTGTTGATGGGAGCGGAACCGTACTGTTCTCCACTGCGCCGGCACTGCTGCGCGAGCATGCACGCAGCCAGCCCATCGACGCCGCGCCACGGCGGCACGACTGGATCCTCACCGATGGTCGCTGCATGCATGCCCTGCACCTGCGCCAGACGCTGGCCGACGGCAGCCAGCTGCTGACCCTGCTGGCCATTGATGACAACCGTCACGCCGACTTCCTGGAGCGCTTCCGCCACTTGCTGGCAATCGCCATCATCGGCGCCGCGGTGGCCAGCAGCCTGCTCGGCGGCTACGTGGTGCGGCGCACGCTGCGGCCGCTGCGCACGCTGGCCGATGAGGCAAGGCAGATCACCGCTGGCCGGCTGCAGCGCCGCCTGAGCGCGCGCAGTGCACCGGCCGAACTGGAGCAGCTGGCGCAGACCCTCAACGGCATGCTGGCACGCCTGCAGCAGGACTTCGCGCGGCTGACCGAATTCTCCGGTGATCTCGCCCACGAGCTGCGCACGCCCATCACCAATATGCTCACCCAGGTGCAGGTGGTGCTGGCGCACCCGCGCAGCAACGAGGCCTACCGCGAGACGCTGGCGTCGTGTGCCGAAGAACTGCAGCAGCTGGCACAGACCGTGGGCGACCTGCTGTACCTGGCGCAGGCCGAAGCACCGGGCGCGCTGCCTTCGCGCGAGCCGGTGGCGCTGGATGGGGTGGTGGATTCGCTGCTCGAGTTCTACGAGCTGCTGGCCGAGGACCGGCAGTTGACCCTGCGCCGCGAAGGTGTGGCGAGCGTGGAAGGCAACCGCTTGATGCTGCACCGGGCGATTGCCAACCTGCTGTCCAACGCGTTGAAGCACGCCGCTGCCGGCAGCGAGGTGCGGGTACGGCTGGCCGAGGCCGATGGCGTGTGCAGGGTCAGCGTGCACAACGTCGGCACGCCGATTTCCGCCGAAGCGCTGCCGCGCCTGTTCGATCGTTTCTACCGCGGCGAGCGTGGCCGACACGAAGGTGCGGGGCTGGGCTTGGCGATCACCCGCGCGATTGCACAGGCGCATGGCGGCAGCGTGAGTGTTGCGTCCGATGACACCGGCACCGTGTTCGAGCTGGTGCTGCCGGGCGCCGCAGCCCGGTAGTGCCGGCCGCTGGCCGGCACCCCCGGTGCATGAAGCGCATTGCACCTGTCGGCCAGCGGCCGGCACTACCGCGTGCGGTCGGACAGCTTCGCGTGCCGCTCCGGTAGTGCCGGCCGCTGGCCGGCACCTCCGGTCTGCTCGAACACCCCGGCCACCCAGTCGATGAACACCCGCAAGCGTGGGGACGGCGTGCGGTTGCGCGGGTAGACCAGGCTCAACGGGCTTGGGGTCGGCGGCGCGTCCGGCAACAGCTCCACCAGCTGCCCGCGCGCGATATACGGGTCCATCCGGTAGCGCGGAGCCTGGATGATGCCCAGGCCCGCCAGCGCGGCGCCGAGGAACGCATCCGCACCGGACACACGCACCCGCACCGGCAGCGGCACGTAGCGCACCTGCCCGCCCTGCTGGAACTCCAGCGGAATCAGCTGGCCGGTGGCGCTGGAGCGATAGCCCACCATTTCATGGCCGCCCAGCAGGGACTCGATGCTGCCTGGCACGCCCTTGGCCTGCAGGTAGCCCGGCGCGGCCACCGTGACTTCGCGCAGCATCGCCAACCGGCGCGCCGCCAGATCGCTGTCGGCCAGCGTGCCCACCCGCAGCGCCGCATCCACGCCTTCGCGCAGCAGATCGACATAGCGGTCGCCTTCGCTGACCTCCAGTTCGATCTCCGGGTAGCGCTGCAGGAACTCCGGCAGGTGGGGAAACAGCAGGTGCCGGCCCAGCGTGCCATGCACCTCAATGCGCAAGGGGCCGCGCGGCGGCGCGTCACGGAAGGCGGCCTCGGCGTCGTCCATGTCGGCGATCAGGCGCAGACAACGGCCATAGAAGGCCTCGCCTTCCAGCGTCGGCACCACCAGCCGCGTGGTCCGGTGCAGCAGGCGCACGCCCAGCCGCTGTTCCAGCGCCTTGATCGCGTCGGTCACCGTGGCCCGCGGCAGGCCCAGGTCCTCGGAGGCCCGGGTGAAGCTGCGGCGCTCGACGATACGGACGAAGGCGCGCATGGCCGTGAAGCGGTCCATTGTTCGGCTATCCGGATGATGTTGGCGGATTATGCAGGATTATCCGAAAGCGCGATTTCGCGAAGATGGCGCTGCGCCACTTCGGCGTGTCCCCGTGGAAGTCACCATGACCCTCTCCCCCGCCCGCTCTGTCGCCCTGGTCACCGGCGGATCCCGTGGCATCGGTGCCGCCATCTCGCGTCGGCTCGCCGCCGATGGCCACGCGGTCGCGATCAACTATGCGGGCCGCCGCGACGACGCCGAAGCCTTGGCGGCCGAACTGAACGCCGCCGGCGCGCAGGCCATCGCGCTGCAGGCCGATGTGTCCGATCCGCATGCGGTGCGCCAGCTCTTCGACGCCATCGAAGCCCGTTTCGGCGGCATCGACGTGGTGGTCCACAGCGCCGGGGTGCTGCAGCTGGCACCACTGGCCGATACCGACGACGCCCTGTTCGAGCGGGTGATCGGCATCAACCTCAGGGGCGCCTTCAACGTGCTGCGCGAAAGCGCGCGACGGGTGCGCGACGGTGGCCGGCTGATCACCCTGTCCACCAGCGTGGTCGGCATCCGGCTGGAGAACTACAGCGTGTATGCGGCCAGCAAGGCGGCGGTGGAGACGATGGGCGCAATCCTCAGCAAGGAGCTGCGCGGGCGCAACATCACCGTGAACGCCGTGGCGCCCGGACCGACCGCCACCGATTTGTTCCTGGATGGAAAATCGCCCGAGCTGATCGAGCGGCTGGCGAAGATGAACCCCCTGGAGCGGCTGGGCATGCCGGAGGACATCGCCGGCGCGGTGGGGTTCCTGGCAGGTGCCGATGGCGGATGGATCAACGGCCAGGTGCTGCGCGCCAACGGCGGAATGGTGTAGATCGCACAGGTGGCATCCACGCATGGCGCGACGCCCTTGTAGAGCCGAGCCCATGCTCGGCTG